>NZ_QBUH01000003.1 GCF_003058195.1 Elizabethkingia sp. YR214 | reverse complement strand
TCAATATATTCAGCCCGGAAGGCCTATGCAGAACGGATACATCGAACGTTTTAATCGTCTTTACCGGGAGGCGGTATTGGATGCTTACCTGTTCTTTGATCTTTACCAGGTAAGGGAACTGACACAGGACTGGATGGAAGAGTATAATCACAAGAGGCCACATGAATCACTAGGCAATCTTACGCCTATTGAGTATAAGTATAAAATGTTAGCTGCTGAAAAGAAAAATACTCAATTAATAGCTGTCTGAAATATGGGGTACTTACAAATGTATATGCCGGATTTAGGGCGTTGGGGGATTGTGGATCCGTTGGCGGAGAAAATGACGAGACACAGCCCGTATAATTATGCATTTGATAATCCTATTAGATTTATTGATCCGGATGGTAGAGAAACTAAAGATTGGGTTTATAATTATAAAAACAATAGTGTTTATTGGAATAATGATGCCACAAGTCAAGCAACAGCTGGAAAAAATGAAACATATCTAGGGAAATCTGGAGGATATACAGCAGAAGGAGGGTCTACAACAGTTTTAAATTCGGATCGTAGCTTTAAAAACAATGCATTACTAGGAGGATTGGCTACCAATTTAGATCCTTTAATTCAGGCAGGGCAAAATGGTCCATTAATGAGTACGCTAGCTTTTGGAGACTCAAATACTCCAATGCTAAAAGAAGCATCTGGATCTAATTCACCAGAAGTTGCTATGGGAAACCCATCAGGACGTTTAGCTGTTGCGGGGTTATATGGACTACAAGGAAGTGTTTCGGGAATTACAACGGAGTTTGCCTTGGCAAAAATAGGTTTAGCTGCTAAATTGTCTTGGTCTTTAACAGGCTCTACAAGTGGTGATGCCTTAGGTGGTTTAGGGGTGCAAATAGCCAATCCTACAAGTAAAGGATTTGCAGGCGTTGTTAATAATGCGAAAGCTTTATGGGGTACTTCCCAAGAGCAAATGGCAGCGCATCTGGGTGAAGGATGGACATCTGGAAGTTATGGAAGTAATGGGATGGGATGGAAGTTCACAAATGGAGATAAATCTATTTTTTACAACCAAAGTAGCTCGGCCCACGGAGGGGCAGAATACTGGGGATTTTCTTCAGGAGAATTAGGAAAAACAAAAATAGTAAATCCTTCTACTTATCTCCATAGAGCAGGAGATAAAGCAACAATTATTTACAAATAAATTAATTATGGATACAAAAAAATTATATGATTTATTCTTGGATACCCTATCACATTGTGGCTCATTTATTTTTAATTTAAGTAAGGATGAAATAGAATATGAAATTTTTGAGGAATTTGACATTGGAGTTATTTCGTTCTTACATGAAGATTCATTAAAACAATTATTAGACTCTAAACTTATTACTATTGAAATACGAGATAAATGTATTTTTTTAAGAGAAAAAGTATTGAGATTACAAGAATTAAACTTATGGAAAATAGATTTGGTCAAAACAAATGAAAAATGGTATGAGGTTATTATTATTTGTGATGAAATAAAAGAATTCATTAATAATACTTAAAGCCCCCCTCGCTGACTTGAGCTTCTAGCTCGTGACTAATACAAAACATTTAATAAGCTGCCTTTTCTGGCAGCTTATTTTATTAAAAGACTATATTTTCATTGAAAAGACCCAGATAGCGCGGATTTGTAATCCGTGCTTTTTCATTATAATTACATAAAATTAAAACCACAAAATGTCAACAAAGTATAAAGCGACAGAAATAACACAAACATACTTTATAACAATAACAACTGTTGGCTGGATAGACATCTTTACAAGGCTTAATCAAAAGTATAATATTATTAATGCTTTAAAATTTTGTCAGGAAAACAAAGGGCTTACTATTTTTGCATATTGCCTAATGCATAGCCATCTACATATATTATGCAGAGCAGATGCTAATATTTCATTAGCAGAAATAATGAGAGATTTTAAAAAGTACACTACAAAAAAAATCATTCAGACAATTATAGAAGAACCGGAGAGCAGAAGAGAATGGTTATTGAATTATTTCAAAAAATCTTGTGAACATTTATCTAGAAAACAAGAATACAAAGTATGGCAAGATGGTTATCATGCAGAAGAGGTATTTTCAAATAAATGGATCAAAGAAAAAATAAATTATATACATCAAAATCCTGTAAAAGAAAGAATAGTAACAGAATCTGAGAATTATTATTTTAGCTCAGCCAGAAATTATTCAAATTTGGATAGTGCTTTAGATATTGAAGTTATCTTTATGGGATAATAAAGTCACGGATTACAAATCCGCGACATCGGGAATCTGAGAATTATTATTTTAGCTCAGCCAGAAATTATTCAGATTTGGATAGTGCATTGGATATTGAAGTTATCTTTATGGGATAATAAAGTCACGGATTACAAATCCGCGACATCGGGTCATTCAATTTTTACATTTTTTAATGATATTAGTAATTTAAAAGAGGGGACATACGAATGGAATGGATCTTATTGGAAATGTACAAGTTGCACTAAATAAAAATTAAAATATAATGAAAAAAGTAATCATCGTAATTGCCACAATATCTTTGGGTATATTGTTCTTTTACTTTCTACGCATCTATGGGTGGTCTGGATTCAGATTCTATAAAACAACACCCAAGGAGTATATTAATAAAACAAATGTAAATAAATCTATATATTCATCTGATAGTATAAAAATAGCTACGCAAATGCATATGCTTATAGAAAAGCATCAAGAATCCTTTTATTCCAAAGAATATGATGAATCTACACAGTTAATTATAGACACTATTTTGTATAGTCCTGATTATAAAAAAATTGCAACTTTTATTATTACACGTAATTCAACAAGCAAGCAGTTAATGCCAGATAAAAATTATAGTTGGTATTATAATGCTACATGCTACATTGGTACAAAAAGTCAAGATTCCATTTCTTTAAATTGGATAGGGCCTAATTATAATAATTCATATAGCCTAGAAGAAATAACTAAAAATATTAGGAATTATTTCTTTAGAGAAAGAGCATCAGATACTAGCGATCATAAAGTAACAGACTACAATATTGATGATATTCGTTATTGGAAAAAAAGTATGGATTGGAAAAATTTAGAATATAAAAAAAAGATGCAAAAAGATTTTGAGGAAGAAAAATTAAAGAATCCACAAAATGTATATGAACCCCAATAATAACCTGCTAGAGCGAGCCTCCGGCTCGTGACCAATAAAATATCTAATAAGCTGCCTTCTCAGGCAGCTTATTTTATTAAAAGACTATATTCTCATTAATACGAACGAAACGCTCACATCAATACAGCTTTTCTGAAAGAAAAACAATCAAAATATGATCGATTTTCTGAGTTCAAAACCGGGTTAAAATAAACCTCTTTTTTCCAAAAAAGTTATCCACAAAATATAGAACGACACATTTTGTCGCTCTACTCTTTTATCTTTGTTATCTAAGATTAATGACTACGAAACCTGCTTGATTTCAGTGATCATGGAGGTTGAGAGTGACCATAAAACAAACATAACCCCATGAAAAAAGATTTCTATCTTACCCGCTATGCTCTTATCATTAAGAGATTAGAAAGCTCTCCCGCAACTTATGCACAACTGGAAGAGTACCTGTTGGGCTCCTTCGAATTTCAGGATGCCAAGATCACCGGTTACTCCATCCGGACCCTGCAAAGGGATATTAAAGAAATCGCCAGCCTTTTCAACCTTAATATCCACAACAAAAAGAAAGGCGACAACCGTTATTACATTGAGAGTCGACCAGTAATGGAAATCGACGAGTACAACCAAAAACTTCTGGAATCTTTTCAGATCAGCAATGCCCTGAACCTGCATCCCGACTTCTCTTCTTTTGTATTCTTCGAAACCCGTAAACCTACCGGACTGGAGCATTTCTATGATCTGTTTTTTGCCATTCGTAATAAAAGAGTGGTAACATTCGAACATTTCAGCTATCAGACCCGACTGATGACTTCCCGCAAAGTACAGCCTTTAGCCCTGAAAGAGTCGAAAAACAGATGGTACCTGATTGCTGTAGATGCAAAGGACAAAGCTTTGAAATCTTTTGGACTGGACAGAATTAATTATCTGGAGGTAAGCAATGGAAAGTATCGTGAAAAGTACAATCTGAATTTTAAAGAACATTTTCAGAATGCCTTTGGTGTGATGAATCTTGCGGAACAAAAACCGGAACGTATTGTACTGAAATGCTCCCGCCATCAGGGTGAATATATCCGCAGCTTTCCGCTGCATACTTCACAAAAAAGCTTCAGAGAAACGCCTCAACATATCTGGTTCGAGTTTTTCCTGCATCCTACCTACGATTTTATGCAGGAAGTTTTATCATTTGGTCAGGAAGCCGTAATATTGGAGCCTGTATGCCTCTCAGAGCAGATTACTGCACATCTGAAAAATGCTTTAAAAAATTATGAATAAAATAACCGTTTGATGATAATAATTCGATATTTTTGTAAAACACCACTCACACAATTAGTATGAAATTATTTAGATTCTTTGCTCCGGCACTGATCGCTATACTCTTCAGCATGTCTGTAAATGCGCAGCAAAAGGCGACAGACTTTCTGAGTATTCCCGGGCCTGTACAATTCAACAATGCCTCATGGCGACTTAACTGGTCTTCTCATCCGAATGCCAATTATTACAAACAGGAATATCTGACTCCCGGAGAACAGACAGACAAATACAAAAAAATGCTGATGATAGATTATATCGCTGGCAATTACGCTGTAAAAGATATCGCAGGTCTAAAACTGAATGAACTGAAAAAACTAAAGGAAACCAATCCTATCGTTCAGTTTCAGATGTATGAAAACAATGGCGAGATTATTTTAGACTTTTTACTAAGTGCTAATGATAATAAAGGCAATGTCGCTATTATCGAGCGCAATATTTACCGTTACCGTAGTGTTACCGATACTTCTGGTAATCCTGGTATCGTTTTATTCGGACTTAGTGAAAGAGGATACGCTCCGGACATCGAAAAATTTCTGACGAATCTTAAATCCAACATTCAGACAAGCCTGAATGCCGTTTCCGCTTTCAATATTCCTCAGGTAAACCTGAAAAGCAAATAACTTTCTACTTAATTTATCAATCCTTATAAATTTAACCAGCCAATGAAAGCTGTTGTACTAAACGCTTTTGGAGATATCGATCAACTGGAAATCAAAGATATTCCTATCCCTTCTATCGGAGAGGATGAAGTACTGATCAGGGCTAAAGCGATCAGCATCAACCCTGTGGATTATAAAATCCGCAAAGGCATAGGCTGGGCTCCCGAATTACTGGCTTATGATCCGATTATTTTAGGCTGGGATATATCCGGAGTTGTAGAAGCTGTTGGTGCAAAAGTAACACTGTTTAAAACCGGAGATGAGGTTTTCGGAATGGTTAATTTTACCGGACATGGTAAGGCCTATGCAGAATATGTTGCCGCTCCGGCTGCACATCTTGCAAAAAAGCCCCGAAATATATCCCATGAAGAAGCGGCAGCCAGTACTCTTGCGGCACTTACCGCATGGCAGGCTTTCAACAGTTATGGTAAGCTTCGGCCAAATGATAAAACGCTGATTCATGCTGCCTCCGGAGGTGTTGGCCACTTTGCTGTACAAATAGCCAAACATCTGGGCGCTTATGTTATCGGAACTTCGTCAGCTAAAAATAAAGATTTTGTACTTGGATTAGGAGCTGATGAGCATATAGACTATAAATCGGTAAAGTTTGAGGAGGTTTTGTACGATCTGGATTTCGTATTGGATGCCATTAGTGGTGATAATTTTGCTAAATCTATACAGGTTCTAAAACCTTTTGGAACTATTATTGGACTTCCTTCGGGATATAAAGAAGAAGATGAAAAGGCAGCACGCTCCAAACATCTGCATGCCAGTTTTTATATGAAGGTATATTCCAACGGAGCAGACATGCAGCATATTGCTAACTTACTGGAAAGAGAAATTATAAAGCCGCATATTTATAAAGTGTATACACTGGACGAAATAAAAGAAGCCCACCAGCAGATAGAAAGCGGGACAACAGTCGGAAAAATCGTGGTTGGCATTTAAGAATTAGTCTAATTTGCTTTACCGAAATACTTTTTGATTTCGGAACACGTTTAACAATGAATAAGGATAACAATCTGATTTCAAGCTTTATGAACTGGATAAAATTAAAGATTGAAGAGGAAAAAAGTGAAAAAACAGATTATTTAGCATTATAATGATTTTTTTCACACATAAAATATTAGTTAAGATCATTATTTTTTTATAAATTTACAATGATATATTTTTATATATCGATTATTCATAATAATGAATAATCATTTCATCAAGTGTGTTTTTGGGAATCGTATTATTTATTTAATACGATTCTTTTTTATATTAGCATTTTTCATAATTTAGTAAATAAAGATAAATCATAATGATTTATAATATTTCCAATCAACACCAATGCTTTATATTATATGAAAAACGCTATTTTTTTAGCAATTTTATTTATTGTAATATTTGCTAAATCACAAACACATCGATACATTTACGAGCTACAATTCAAATACGATTCTACAGAAACCGACCGCGCCAAGCTCAATATGGTTCTGGATATCAATCCCAAAGAAGTGAAATTTTACGGAAGAGATTTACTCACAACAGACTCCATTAATAAAAAAACGGGTGGTGACAATAAATTTGTCGATATGTCCGGACAAATTGTAAAGCGTAAAATAAACTCTTTTGAAAACGAGAATTTCACTACAATTAAATTTGGCTATTACACCTATAAAACAAATGATAAAGTAGACTGGAAAATTTCTAATGAAACTAAAAAGGTTCAGAATTATACACTGCAAAAAGCGACTACCGGATTTGGCGGCAGAAACTGGACCGCCTGGTTTTGCAAAGATGTTCCTTTTAATGAAGGTCCTTTTAAATTCCGTGGCTTACCTGGATTAATTTTTGAAATTCAGGATGATAAACAAAACTTTATTTACACCCTTGTGAAAAGTCAGAATCTAAAAGATACCTATCCTACTCAGGATTTTGTTGAGTCATTTTTTGGGAACAAAGCGGTACCGATTACCGAGCAACAGAAACAAAAGTTGTTTATGGAATACTACAATGACCCGTTTGCCTATGAAAGAAATAATTTTGCAAAAACAAATGCAGACTGGAAGATTAATATCAATGGAAAAGAAATACAAACCCTGGACGAACTAAACACACAGACCAAGAATATGCAGGAGCTTATTAAAAAATACAATAATCCTGCTGAGCTAAACAAAGCAATACATTATCCAAATTAATCAGGTTTCATTATTCGGGCAAGTATTTATCCACATTATTCATCTTAAATATCTTTCTTATTGCTAGTTTCCAACAATAATAAAGCCTGAATAAATATTCAGGCTTGTATATTTTCATTAAAATGTATGCTACTTAATCAGCCACATAACACCATTAATATTATCGCCACCAGGATATTGTCTGTTAACAGCATTGGTGAGATTTGTATTATTGTTTGTAATCTCTGTTGAAGGATACATCCATCTTTTAGGAATTTTCCCATCATTCAGAATACCTTTCCCATCAGTATTAAACTTAGGGTATCCTGTTCTCCTCTGATCATAGAAAATTCTCCATCCGGTATTAAAAAATAAGGCTGTATGCTTCTGGTCCATGATCTGTTCTATTTCTTTGCTAGGTTGCAGTGCTATAGTAGATTGCGCTAAATAAGCAGCAGCATCTGCACTTCCAATTTTATAGAAATCCATAGAAGCACTAATCCCTTTTATATAGTAAGCATTTTCATTCCCGCCAATCCAGCCTCTTACAGCTGCTTCAGCTAAAACAAACTGCAATTCGGCATATCCCATCAGCAAAGTTGGTTCATTAATCGGATCGTCAAAATATCTTGGGTTAATTCTCGACGCCAGACCATCAGATGCCCTTTTAGAGTTCTCCCCTAAATCACCACTGCCATAAAGGCCATCATAATAACTAAACGGATCATCTGATATCACCCCCACTGTACTTGTTTTCTTTTCGGCCATTTTAAATAACCTTGGATCATTTGTATCTTTGAGTTTCTTCACAAAACTCCCCTCCATATAATAGGCTGTTTTCAGATCATTGCTGTTAAAATAAGGATACCGGTTATTCACCAGATTATAAAACGGCAAAGCACCACTATCCGCACTTCCTTCCATAATAGGGTTCTGAGACGGATTATTCACAATATCAGCGAAAGTCTGTTTTACATTCAGATCCGAATCATCAGCTCTTTTGGATAAATCCATTAAAATTCTTAATCTGTAAGAATTAATCAGTTTTCTCCATTTAAGCAGGTCACCATTATAAATAATATCACCACTAATACTTGTATTGAACTTAGAAAGCTCTGTATTGGCTAAAGCCAATTCATTAAGCACTCCTTTGTAAACACTTTTCTGATCATCATATTTTGGATAGAAAACACCTTCCTTCACTGCTTCGCTATATGGAATATCACCAAAAGTTTCTGAAAGCGAGATAAAAAAGTAAGATTTGAAAAAACGAGCCAGTGACTTATAAACCGGATTACCTGTTCTGTCGGCCTCCTGTACCATTTTTTCTACCTGCTTGATATTGTCATAATTACCAAATGAACCACGCTGCCAGTTATAATATTGCTGAGCATTAACGCCATTTATATAAGCCAGTTGTCTGGATGCTAATGCTGCACCTGCATCAATATTTTTAAAAGCATTCACCTCGATATCAGGCAACAGGAAATCCGGACTTACACGCACGACACGATTAGGATCATCCTGATAATCTTCGACTTTACTACAACCTGACAAACCTAATACCGTGATTAATGTTAAAGAGTATATTTTAGTTAATTTCATTTCTGTTGTGTTTTTAATTAGAATTTCACGTTGATGTTTACCCCAAAGCTTCTCGTTGCAGGCGTCTGAAGATTATCTAGTCCTGAATCCGGATCGATATTCTTAATTTTTGACGCTAACCAAAGGTTTCTCCCTATTAAGGAAATACTTGCTGCAGACAAGTTTAACTTGTCAACAAAAGATTTTCCGAAGTTATAAGTCAACGTTACCTCTCTCAGCTTAATAAACGTTTGCTTATAGTAATGATAATTGCTTTCAAATGCATTACTTGTACTCTGCATATAAGCATTGTAATTCACTGCAACATCATTTGGTGCAAATTTTCGGGTATCAGATACTACATTACCATTTTTATCATAGGTGATAGAACCCTCTGTAACTTTAACCCCTGGTGCGATATAGGTATTTTTCCCGGCATTAGCATCATCCCGGAACTGATTAACCGTTCCCGGCGCAATACCACCCCACCACATTTTCTGGTTGGTTGTAGAATACATCATCCCTCCAATTCTACCATCAAATAATAAAGAGAGTGAGAAGTTTTTATAACTGAAATTATGAGAGAAGCCATAGGTCCAGTCCGGATTCGAATATCCCATAAAAATTGGAATAGGAGAAGTATTATTCACAGGATAACCATTTTGCAGTACCAATTTTCCGTCTGGTGATGTTTCATACCCACTAGTTGTCAACTTGTCTGTACGTTCACCTTCACGAACATATTCATTGGTCATATCCTTTCCTTTGTAAATTTCCGATAAATATCGTCTGTACTGACTAAAATTAACTTGTGTACTCCATCTGAAATCTGTCTTTTTAAATATATCTGCACTTAGTGTAAATTCTATACCTTTTCTTTTATAAACATTTCCGTTCGTTTGGAAAAATTTGTACCCGGATCCCTCAGATAATGGGACTCTTTCCAACTGATTGTAATCTCTGGCATTGAAATAAGCGACATCCAAATTAATTCTGTTTCTAAGGAAAACAAGATTAGTTCCTATTTCCCACGAATCAGTTGTTTGTGGCTTTATATTCTGATCGATTAGTATATTCCCAAAACCAAATGCCGATTGCCCGTTCCAACTCACTCTTTTATCGAATGCAGAAATATATCCATAATTATCATCTGCTATTTTCCCTGACGTAACACTAGCATAAGATCCCCGCACTTTTGCCAGATTAATCCACGATGGAAGATTAAACAATTGGTTCAGCAATAATGATCCGGAAACCGATGGATAGAAATACTCATTATTCCCTTTTGGCAGGGTCGATATTTTATCATAACGCGCTGTCATATTCAGGAAGAATGTTTTGTAGAATTCCATATCTACATAACCGTATACACTGTTAATTTGTTCATACTCTTTCCTGTTTCTATCTCCATCTGTCGGAATAAATAATGGCCCAATACTATTAAAAAGATTATACCAACCCGGAGTCACCAAACCATCAGTACGTATTTCACTATTTTTCATTTCTCTGTAATAGTTCGCTACATAACCTTCCGCACTCAGTGTAAAATTATCCGAATAGTTGTTCTGATATTTCAGACCTAACTCTGAAGTGATATCAAAGTAATTATTACTAACCTGACTGTAGTTTCCTAATGACTTATTTCCATAGCCGATATAACTTTTAGGCTCACGATACTCACGATTCAGGCTATAAACATTAATACCAACACGTGCTTTGGCTGTTAATTTCGGAACAATCTGATATTCCAGATTTACATTCCCCATAACATTATCCTTGTAGTAAGGCCTTTGATATTCATAAGCCTGGAAATACGGATTATTATAATAAGACACATTGTAATGTCTTTGCTGGTAACCTTCTTTGCCAGGCACCCAGTAATTTCTTAGATCTCTTACATCTACATCTGCTCCTGTCCACAAAACAAGATTATACAGATAGTTGGTAGGTCCGTATCCTACTTCCGGAAAATTGGAAGTATATGTTTTATTGTAGGTTAAAGCTGTATTGATTGTCAGGTTTTTAACTGGGTTTACAGATCCTGCCAAACTGATAGATGTCGTTTTCAGATTCGTGTTCGGAACAATACCCTTCTGGTAAATATTGGAAAGTGAAAGCCTGAAAGTTGCCTTCTCATTACCCCAGTCTACACTTACATTATTGGACTGGATAAGACCTGTTTCAAAGAAGTTTTTAATATTGTTTTTACCACGGGAAATCCAGGGTAACGGAATCAATTTTCCGGTAACCGGATCTACAGAGCTGTTATACTGAGGAGTTTCGAAATATCCACTGGGAGTATTTGGATCTCTCTGATCCAGCTTAGGACCCCAAATCCATCCACCGCCTTCACTACCTGATCCCTGACCATTAATATACGCATATTTTCCATTATTCCCGCCACCATAAGTCGTCTGAACTTCAGGAATACGGATAAAGGAAGTCTGAAACATGGTAGAATTATTAAAAGAAACCGTTAGCTTTCCTTTCTTTCCTTTTTTAGTGGTAATCATAATCGCTCCATCTTTACCAACAGAACCGTAAAGTGCGGAGGCAGTTGGTCCTTTCAGTACACTGATATTGTCGATATCATCCGCATTAACTCTCCATAAATCTGCAGTTCTGTCCGGTATCCCATCTATAACAATTAATGGTGTTGTTCCTCTCAGATTAATTCCCGGATTTTGGAAAAGATCGGTACTGTTCCGAATATTCAATCCGGCAACACGCCCCGAAAGGGAATTAATAAAATTCGGTTCTTTTGCCTTCTCAAAGACATCACCTTTTACTTCCTGAACAGCATAACCTAATGCTTTCTTTTCTTTTTTGATTCCCAAAGCTGTAATAACAACCTCATCAATTTTTTTCTCTCCTGTTTTCAGAGTGTCCGTACCACTTGTTCTGGGTACATTTTGAGCATACGCTTCCAGACCGGAGACCAGCCCCAGTGCAATTAAAAGTTGTAACTTCATGAATAGATTCTTATTTAGTGTGTCTTATCTTCTGATCCATGTATTCAGAAAACCGGCCTTGGTCTTCAGAACTATTTTGTAAATATTGGAATTAGCAGTCTTGCGTTTAGACGTAAACTTTCCATTGCTGAGGTTCACTTTGCCCAGTAACTGATAGGAGTCTTTACCTCCGTTTTTGAAGTTGTTGGTATCGGCAATATATACCTCACCTATTTCTTTAGACGGCTCTGTTGTCTTCCAGCTAACCTCCAATGTATTATCGGATGACAGGCTGGCTTTAAGATGATAAGCTGCTATCTTTTTCAGTAAATCTACACCGTCAATTTCCTGCTGAACATCCACAGGTACTTTCAGATTCAGGAAATCTGTCATCGTTGGTAGTATATCCGTAACCGCTACACGATTATTCTTCGCATAAGTATTAATATTGGGTTTATTAACCGCTATCCATGTATTGCGCTCTCTGTCGCTTTGGCCTCCATGCCCCTTTCCGTTATTTGCAGTTCTTCCGTGATCCGTTGTTACAACAACCAACCAATCTTCTCCGTACTTTGCTTCACGCTCTTTTACAGAATCATAAATCTGCCCGATTAATCTGTCTTCAAAAGAAATGGCTTTATACAGAATATCACCATCACCATGGCGGTGCCCCATATCATCAGAAAATTCTAAATACACCCAGGATACATCCGGAGCATTTTGTCTGATATAACTGGCAGCTTTCCCCGTAACTACACTATCAATTTTACGGATATATCCGCTCTGTTTATCATGTGGAAAACGTACCGTATCTTTTTCCATTCCATCAAAGGCAAAATCCATCTTTATTTTTCCGGTAGCATCCAGATTTTCACCTATAAGCTTTGTACGATTATCTTCCCAGGTAGAAAATACCGCTGTCTTTTTATTCGGAAATTGATTTTTAAAAAGTCTGAAAATTGTTGGATAATTATAGTTAGGTGCTTTAATATCATTACCAAAAACATTGTGTTTATTCACCCACGTTCCTGTTAAAAGGCTATTATAACCCACTGCGGAAATAGTTGGCGTCTCGCTATAGCCGCTTTTTTCTCCCCCAACGTAAGCTTTCAGCATAGCACCGTCTTTTTTAATTCTGTTAAGGTTGGGGATTTCTGCTTTATCCAGCATATCCTCTGCAATACCATCTACAATAATAAAAACTACTTTTTTTGTTGGTGTTTTTTTCTGGGCAGAAATGCCACAGCTAAAAAAAGAAATAAGAATAAATAAACAGATCTTCAGGGAGTTCATGGTTATGTTTTTTTTATTCTGTCAAAATTCCGCAAAAAAATAATATCCGGTTTTAATAAAATTTTAACAAATTAAATAATGTATATTAATTCTAATTAAAACAATGTTAATAATCCAGGCTTCACAGCCTTATATTGAGCTATGCATAATAATTCGGACTATATTAACAAAAAAAATAAGGTTATGTTCTAAAGCAACTAATTTCCGGACAGATAATATATTATGTATTTTTATCTTTTTACATTTGTGAAATACAAACAAAAAAACATCAATAAATTATATTTTTTACCATAAAAGAAAAATTCGAATTTATATTTACTAGAATCCACAATTTATCTATAATTATTCACCAAACATAGATTAAAGATTAATGAAAGATTAACATAATTATTTCCCGAAGACTAGATTAAATATATATATTTAACAAAAGAAATATTAAACAACATCACAAACAAATCACATGAATTTTACACCAACCCAAGAATGGCTATACAACTACGACGAAAAAAAAATATTATTATCTCCTGTTAGCGACTTCAATGAGTATTTTACTCAGGATGAGATTAGTAATAAAAAATTATATCGTTTGGATATGGGAGAGATAGTTATTCCTACCGGCAATATTATGGTAAGAGATCCTTTGGTATACCTACATCAGGAAGAACTTCCGTACTTCATAAAAGTACCAACAGGAACATTTCCTTTAACTACTTTGGTGGTTGAGGTAGATGAAGAACACCACAGATATGTTGCTACACGTGTAAAATTCACAGAAAACAAAGCAGTATCTTATACAGAAGCCTTGATCGGTAATGAAGATATAAGCACCCTTAATTCAGGAGAATATTTTGGTTTCAATGTCGATGCCGGTCTTGCTACAATTGTAGATACCGAGACTAGAGACCTTTATTGCAGCTTTGTGGATAAGTGGGAAAAAGAAAATCCGGAAGGTAATATCTATGACAATTTCTTCGCACAAGAATTTAAGAACAGCTATGAAAAAAATCCGGAATTCCAGAGAACAGATGGTGACTGGATCAATTTCAAAATCCCGGATACTGATCTAAACATTCCTATGATACAGACAGGCTTCGGAGATGGCGTTTACCCTGCATATTTTGGCTATGACGAAAACGGAAATATATGTGAACTGGTTGTTCAGTATATCGCTATTGAAATGGCTTTCGGTGATGAAGATGAATGAAGGTCATTTATAATTTTCAAATTGGCCCATACCGAATTTTAAAATCAATCTACAGCAGTTCTGTCCTTCAGAAATAACGTTCTGTACTCTTTAGGTGTGATTCCTGTAATTTTTTTAAAAAGCTGGGTAAAATGTGAGGCTGTTTGAAAATTAAGCTCATAGGCTATTTCCGCAATATCTCTTGTAGAATATAGTAATGCTTTTCCGTAGTTAATATCAATTTCATTAATCCATTGTTTCGGCGACTTTCGGGTAACGCTTTTAATGCATTTATTCAGATAGTTTTCGGTAACAGAAAGCTTATTGGCATAAAATACAACACGCTTTTCGGTAATATGATGCTTGAACAGTAAGTCCCGGAACTGGAGTGATAGTTCCATGGGTCTTGTTGCCATTTTGTGATGGCTGCCGGAATCTGAGCTTAGCATTTTTACCAGAATAAGGTGAAGCATGGTTATGGTAACATCATTTACATCCAGGTTATTCAGCAAAAGCTCCTGCTCCAGAATAACCAGAAGCTGAGTAATCGTAGTATAGGTAAGATTATCCAGATGCAGAAATGGTGTCATAAAGAATATACTGGTCTTATGTTTGGGCAGTTCCTGCTCGGAAAGGATACTGTTTTCATAAGCCAGAAAAAAACCTTCGATATCATCAGAAAGCTCTATAGTTGCGGTAATAGTTCCCTGTTTTATAAAGATTACCTCACCTTTTTCTGCTACGTATTCGGTTGTATCCAGATATTGCTTGATACGACCATTGGTAACAAATATCATAAAATTGAATGTCGTGCGGTAAGGTATAACCGGCATGAGAATTCCTTTCAGATAGTCTTCAATTCTGTAAAGCTGTATATCAGCGTTATTTTCCAGAATCTTTTCCGTAATATTCGGAAGAAACTGCTTTTTATACTGAAAACTAGATAATACTTCCATTTATTCTATGAATAATCATTTATGAATTATACAAAAATAATGCAGAGTACATATTCCCTGCATTATTTTTTTTTAAAATTTATAATAAACTCCTACTTTCACACCGAACGGTGTTCCCGGAGTATAGGTAAGATCCGTGATTGGATTAGGTTCGTTTCTCAATTGGGTTTCAGTAGCGAACTGCGCTTCATTCCATTTTACGTTAAACAGGTTACTAACCTGAAAATTCGCTCCCCATTTCGCACGGTTATAAGACAATACAAGATCGTTTACAAAATAAGATTTTGCTTTAATACTGTTATCTTCTACTGCTGGCCTTCCACCCAAATACCTGTACTGAAGTCCTAGTGAAAAGCCATTAAGAAAATCCCAGTTTACAGATCCTGTACTCGTTACTATAGGAGCCAGTGGTATATAATCTTCTCCCTTTGCCTCATCTACAAATCTTGCATGAGAATAATTGATATCAGCATTCAGATAAAGGTTAGCCATCGGCTGGTAGCGGATACCCAAATCGAATCCGTAACGTCTGGACTTTCCGGAAGGTTCTACTACGGCATCATCTCCTACATACACAAATTCCTGCTGCAACTGAAGGTACCAAAGTGTAGGGGTAATAATCAATGATTTGAAAGGGTGCAATCTTACACCAAAATCTCCGCCTATGGAGTATGGTAAAGTTTTCTGACCTTTTTGTACTACGGCCACCCTCATATCATTTGAATGGAAGCCCATACCGGTTTTCAGGAACCACATTACTTTATCACTTGCCGCATAAGAGAAATTAAGCTTTGGACTTACCCTTGTTGCCTCGGTAGACTGACCGGAAGGGAGCGTCTCGTAATCCAGTAAATTGTGCATATTAAAAATAAAATGATCAACTCTCAATCCCGGATTAATTGTCCATTTCCCGGTTTTCCATACCAAACCGGAATATACGTGCAGATTTGTTTCTGTACCGGTAACATCGGATAACTGATTCAAGAGCAAATCTCTGTGATATACATGATTTAGTTGCAATGTTCCTATATCGTCATTACGGAAACCTACTCCCGAAATCCAATCCATTGTTCCGTTTGGCAAGCTGAATGTCTTGGTATACTTGATTTCGGTACCATAAACATTTCTGCCATCTTTCTGCTGGATTTCATCACCATGGTCCTTATCTTTCAGATAGAATGTAAAGTCAGAATATAAGTTGAAGTTATAACGGGAATACCAGGCCATAGCATCAATCTGCTCTGAAGAAGAAATAATATGCTTATAATTCATCTGAAGATTGGTTCTGGAAGTCTTGCCACCTTCGGTAGGATCTATACTTCCCCAACGTCCGATAATTCCTTCATCTACTGCCCGCTCAGGAATTTGTCCGGATGCATTCCATGAAGAATTAAATGTTGAAAACTGAATATTGAAATAATCGTTATCTGTTAACCACTGATTGTATTTCGCAAAAATATTAACTCTGTTAAAGTTCTGCTTTACATCAAAAGGTCCGTCTGTATAGTTATATTCCGCTGCTACGTATGCATTTTTACGGTTGGTAGGGTCATTAATAATGTTGAACATGCCCATAATCCTTTTGGTATTGAAAGAGCCGCCTTCCAGCTTTATCATGCTGTTATTAAGATGATCAAAGGTCTTAAAATCAACATATCCCGCTGTATTAAAGTCACCTCTGTCGATATAATATGCCCCCTTACCAAAGTCGATATTATTCACCGTTTCCGGAATCACAAAATGCAGATCCGAATATCCCTGTCCATGAGCATGGGAAACAATGTTCACCGGCATTCCGTCTACATTTACACTTACATCTGTACCATGATCCGCATCAAAACCTCTTAAAAACAATTGTTCTGCCTTTCCACCACCAGCATGCTGGGCAATAAATAAGCCTGGAACTTTACGCAACAAATCCTGAGCTGAGTTAACCGGAAATTTATTCAGGTCTACTTTTGTCATAGCCGAAAGGAAAGAACTATGATTAATAGCTACTTCCGAAATCTGTAATGGCTTGTGCTGAAGCAGGATAATGTTATTTTTATCTTCTGTTCCGTTGATTACAAACTTCACTTCATCATACCCATTATGGCTTATACTCAGCGTATCAGGATAAGATTTTATCCCTACTACAAAAGAGCCGTCTGCACTGGAGTGGGTATGGCTTTCGCCTCTGTTAAACTTAATCAATGCATCTCTGATAGGATATTTATCGTCTACATCTTTTACAAGTATCTTTTTTTCAGCTGCCACTTCTTGTGCATGGGCTAGTCCACTGACCACCATTGCAAGTAAGGCAACCATCATTTTCGATTTCTTCATTTTTTTAATATATTCTCTGGCTCTGTAGAAGTACAGAACATTTATTACAATTAGCAGGCTCAGAAAAATTACTGAGCCTTCTTTACAAATAGTTTTTGGATAAGTAAAGTTATCCACGTACCGACTACAAAAGGGAATGTAAATACCCCGCCTACAACATTAAGTATATTATTATCTATAAGGACATCGTCGATAACTACGGTTAATACTACGGCAATCAGTACCCATAATCCGTCTGTTTTTTTGACACCGGAAAAAACAATTGCAGAAAGAACAGCATTAAAGCCAAATAGCCCCATATGCACCTCCTGAATAGGCTCTCCGTTCAGTTGTGACAATCCGGCACCCAGAATAGAAGCTATAAGTCCGTATAAGGCTGCAACAGGCGAACTGATAAATACAGCCACAAAGAAAATAATACCGGAAAGTACACCTCCCTGAAAAATCACTTCCCCGAAACCATTGGTACAGGTTAAAAAGTCATCATAATCTGTATGTACAATTTCCGCACTGATAAGATCAGATGGCTGAATATGAGTAAACTGATGTAATAGAAATACCAATACCCAGGTAATGATAATAAACGGAAAGGTAAATACCGGGATTTTCTTCTGAATAAAGAAATGCTGGATAATGCTGGCCAATGCACCTCCCAATATAATCAGAACCCATATAAGGATTGTTGCCTGAAATATAAAGGCCAATGCAACTCCTACTAAAGCAGCACTAAAGCCATATAATCCGGCATTAATCTGTGATTTATCATAATTTAATTTCATGGCAGTAAAGGTACCGGCTGCCGTTGCCAGAATAGCTGCAACTCCACATTGCCAGCTCCCAAGGAAAAGTCCAACAAGAAACAGAAGTCCCGTCCAGCTGTTTTCCTGAAGCATAATCTGCCCTACTCCTTTTAATACATTGTCTACAAAAGGAATTTTTGCAAAAAGTTTATCCATAAATAACAGTTTAATTATTTTACCATCCTAAAAACACCATCCCAATACCACACACTGTTACAACAGCACCACTTACTACGCCCATATAGCGCTCCAGTTTTTCGGTATTGAATAAAGTTGAATATCCATAACGTCCCAATAATACCATCCCCAACATTGTAGCTACTGTTGTAAGCGTAAACGGAACAACAAGAGCCAGAATTTCGGCAACAGATCTGTTCAGTCCGGAATAGAAAAGCAATGGCGTTAGCGGTTCACTAGGCCCCATTACAAAAATCATAAACAACACAAAGGGTGTTACTTTTATACGGGTCTGTGGCATTACCACTTCGGTATGATTGTGTTCATAAACATAGACATCATCACCCATCACATCAAAATGCTTGTGTGGTTTATTTCTTACAGCCTGTATCAGTCCATAAATAAGATACGCACACCCAAAAATAAGTAATGCCCACCCGGAAATATTGCCCCTTAGCTCCTGAAACCAGGAAAATCTATTAAGCTGCCATCCTAGAAAAACACCTGCGGCACCAATAGCCAGAGAGCTCAGAACATGTCCAAATCCACAGGCTATCGTCAGCATAATAGTCTTACTTCTGCTCCATCTTTTGGATTTTGACAGCACAATAAAAGGCAGATAATGATCTGGTCCCGAAGCTGTATGGATAAAACTTATAGATACAGCACTTAGCATAAGTGCCCAAATAGTGGTATTCATTTTATTAATTTTTTATTCTGATTCCCAGAGTAAGTCCTGAACGCTGAGAAAGAAATTATACATTGACTCTCCGCCGTGGCCTAGCGCTCTTACAATAAATCCGTTGTCTTCCATTGCCGACACTCCAATCTCCAAATCCTCTTTTTTATCCTCAGCAAGTTCTACAACAGTTTCTATCAGTCCGTCTCTATCCGTATTTTCTTTTGTACTGTAAAAGATCAGTGTTCCTTGATGGGTATACCGTTCCAGATTTCCGATACTATTAATCGGAATAAGATCCGGCTGAATCAGTACATTATCCTTTACAACCAGTTTATCTTCATGATAGATTTCGGTAAGGTTCTGGAAGCGTTTCAGTTTGAAAACTTCTCCGTAATGTTTCCTTCCGCAGGTAATAATTTCACTGATAATAACCTGACTATTTTTACCGATACGGATATTTGCCTTGCTCTGGAAATTGGAATCTTCATGGGGTACAACAGGATGAGGTACATAAGCGAAAGAGGTATTATCCTGCATAGTGATATTCAGCTGCTGGGTCGCTTTATCTTCCATATTGAAGAGTCTCTGATAAGACTGCGACTGAAGCTGCAGAGCAGCACCTTCTTCCAGGGAGATTTCCAAATGGTAACGGTCCCCATCCAGAATTCCGGGTGAAGAGGACATTACCATCTGGTAAAGCTTGTTATCATTCTTACGCTGTCCCACCGACACTACCCGAAAAGGAAGTGATACATAGAGGTCTTTCACATAAGAAGCGCCCTGCTTGTATCCTGCAATAATGCTTAAACTACTATCCATTTATCTTACCAGGTTCGGTTCTTCGCACTCTTCCAGTAATGCATATTTTTTAATCCAGCCGATTACTTTATCCAGACCTTCATCTGTTTTCAGGTTTGTAAATACGAAAGGATTTCCGTTTCTCATTCTTCTGGCATCTCTTTCCATTACCTCAAGGCTTGCACCTACATGCGGAGCAAGGTCTATTTTGTTGATGATTAACAAATCGGATCTTGTAATACCAGGTCCTCCTTTTCTCGGAATCTTTTCTCCTTCTGCTACGTCGATAATAAAGATCGTAACATCTGCAAGATCCGGACTGAAAGTAGCTGAAAGGTTATCACCTCCACTTTCGATTAGTACCAGTTCGATATCCGGAAAACGTGCTGCCAATTCATCTACAGCTTCCAGATTCATACTTGCATCCTCACGGATAGCTGTATGTGGGCATCCTCCGGTTTCCACACCAATAATTCTGTCATTAGGAAGCAGACTATTTTTAGCCATGAATTCTGCATCTTCCTTGGTATAAATATCATTGGTAATTACACCAAGATCATAAGTACCATATAATTTTCTGCTTAAACGTTCTAATAAAGCAGTTTTACCAGAACCTACAGGTCCTGCAACTCCTACTTTGATATATTTTCTGTTTTCCATTTTTGTATAATTTTAAATATTGAGAATTGAGTTAAGACATATAAAGTCTGGAATAAAGTCTTTCATGCTGCATACATCTGATATCGAATGAAGTATTGCACAACCCGACATAGTCTCTTTCCAGTTCTATCGTTTCCTGAACTGTTTTATCTATTACAGGATAAAGATCAAACAGTATATCCTGACCGTCCAACTGACCCAGCGGAACCAGTTTCACGGCATTGGTAATCATCCCTGCAACAGAAGTATAATAAAACCCGAAAAGGGCTTCGTATAAAGGAATATCCAGAAGACAGGTATAAATCCCGAATACTAAACTGTAGTGTGAAGTTGCCTTACGGTTTCGGATTGCTTCTTCATAAGCTTCCATAAAAGAAGACTGTTTTTTTCTTTTGAAAATCTTAATAAGACGTAATCCAAGTTTCTGGCTTGCCTGCCGAATCTCTTTAGGACACTTCAGTGCATTACACTCCTGATCCAGCCGCAATAAAGCATCCAGGTCTTCTTTCTGAGTTGCTTCATAAGCCAGTTTTACAAATGCTCCGTCATTATATTTCAGATTATATTTCAGCATGTTTTCCACAAACTCCCGTGCTGTTGTCACATTATGCACAATTCTGTTTTGCACATAAGTTTCCAGGCCGTTGGAATGGGTATAACCACCGATGGGCAATGTAGGATCCGCAATATGCAGTAAGCTGGCTAAATAGCTAAAATTCTTATTATTCATCTTTTGGAGCTGCCATTTTTAAAATTTTAGTAAATAAGGAAGATCCTATACTACCATGCCCGTGTGGCTCTACATTAGATTTCAGAAGGTTCAGCAATTTCACGGTTTGTCTCTCCGGATGGAAATTACTTGCTTCCAGCCATCTGTACATAGGCATTTCAAAAGGCAGTAACACTTTATCTTCCTGGATAAATAATGGGATATGCTTATTACCAATTTCATAACATACTGTTCCCATTTCCAGCATAGACGTAGGAGTAATAACTATAGCTTCGGTTTCCAGTACATTTACTACAATTGCCTTTTCACTATCTTCATATAAGATATCTCCTTCACGGAGTCTTTGTCCTTCGCGAAGAAATTTGATGGCAACATCAACTCCTTGTCTGGTTTTTTTGCGCTGAATCCTTTTGGTGGTTTCAAACCATTCCAGATCCAGATAGTCAATTGTTTTACCGGCAACAGAAATATCTTTAATATTTCCTACACATTCATTAATTATCATCTTTAGGTGCTTTTTTTCTGAAGTCAATGTTCTTGGATATACCTACGCCAAAAGTAGAACCGCTGATTCCCGTAACATAACTTTTCGTCCAGCCTTCGCCTTTAGCTTTTGTCTGTAGCATAGATAATTCAGCAAACTTGAATTTCAGTGCCCAGCCACCGCCTAAGAATATCGCAAGCATAGGATAAGCTCTCAGACGAAATCCGTTAAAGGCTTCCATCCCAGGATTTACCATTCCGTTTTCTGCCATCTTCTGCCCCCATACATAATGAGCATCTACTTGTGCTATAAGGGCAAAATATTTACCTAAGGTTACAGAAGGGCTGTACCATAAACCGGTTTCGTTTTGTTTGTATACGGTATTTCCGTTTACACGATCGCTGGCATAAGCATAGTTAACCCCAATTACATCGTTATTGTTAATAAAATACCCCACTCCTATTGGTACTCCTGCATTGGAGCTTGTTCCGAAAGAACTGGTACTGCCCGTGGGGCTGTTTGTTTTAGAATAATCCAGTGAACCATAAATCATCCATTGTCCTTTTGGACCGTCTTCATCATTTTTTAATCTTCTTCCTCCCAGAAACTGTGCATGTGCCATTGTAGAAAACAAGGAAGCACCAGCTACAGCTAAAGGGAAAATTATTTTATTCAGAAATTTCATTTTAAACTTTACTTTTTTTTAAAAGAGCCTGGCCTTCACCAGGCTCTTCATTAACACTATATAGAATTGATGAAAAATTGATCCTCACGGATTAGAACAGATAATACAACTGTGTTAAAGGAAGTTTTTCTGCTGGCTCGCAGGTTACATGCACACCGTCTACTGTTACTTTATAGTTTTCAGGGTTTACTTCAATAACCGGAGTCTTATCATTATGGATAAGATCTGCCTTGGAAATGTTACGGCAGTTTTTTACCGGAAGAATCATTTTCTCTAATTTATATTCAGCGATAGATCCGTTTTCAATAGAAGCCTGGGAAACAAAAGTTGCACAAGTACCAAATTTTGCACGACCGTGAGACCCAAACATATTTTTGTAAATAATTGGCTGAGGTGTAGGAATAGAAGCATTAGCATCTCCCATTTTACTTGCAACCACCATTCCGCCTTTGAAAATCATTTCTGGCTTAACACCAAATAATGCAGGCTTCCAGATTACTAAATCGGCTAATTTCCCTTCTTCAATGGATCCAACATATTCAGAAATACCATGTGCAATTGCAGGATTAATCGTGTATTTTGCTACATAACGCTTCGCACGGTAGTTATCGCTCTCTGTATTTTTATCTTCTTCCAGCTGACCTCTCTGATCTTTCATTTTGCTGGCAGTCTGCCATGTTCTGGTGATTACTTCACCTACTCTCCCCATCGCCTGAGAGTCGGAACTCATAATACTGAATACTCCCATATCGTGTAGAATATCTTCTGCAGCAATAGTTTCCGGACGGATACGTGAATCTGCAAATGCTACATCTTCAGGAATATTTTTGCTAAGGTGGTGGCAAACCATCAACATATCCAAATGCTCATCAATTGTATTAATGGTATATGGACGTGTTGGGTTAGTAGATGCTGGTAATACATTAGGATACATCGCTGCTTTTATAATATCCGGCGCGTGTCCACCTCCTGCACCTTCTGTGTGGAAAGTATGGATAACTCTTCCGTCAATAGCTCTCATGGTGTCCTCAAGGAAGCCAGCTTCATTTAATGTATCAGTGTGGATTGCCACCTGCACATCATATTTATCTGCTACTTTAAGTGCTGCATCTATAGTTGCCGGTGTTGCTCCCCAGTCTTCATGAATCTTCACCCCTAATGCACCTGCTTCTACTTGTTCTGCAATCGGATCTTCTGCAGAGCAGTTTCCTTTACCAAAGAACCCTAAATTCATCGGATATTCTTCAGCTGCTTCCAGCATTTTCTGAATATTAAATTTCCCCGGAGTAACTGTTGTCGCATTGGTTCCGTCATTAGGACCCGTTCCGCCACCAATCATTGTTGTAACACCGCTATACAAAGCAGTTTCTATTTGCTGTGGGCAGATATAGTGGATGTGTGTATCAATACCTCCTGCAGTCACAATATATCCTTTACCTCCATGGACTTCGGTAGAAGCTCCGATAATTAAATTTGGTGTTACACCGTCCATTGTATCCGGGTTTCCGGCTTTACCAATACCTACGATTTTACCATCTTTAATACCGATATCTGCTTTTACAATACCCCAGTGATCGATAATTGCTGCTCCAGTAATACAAAGATCCAATACGCCTTCATCTCTTTTATTGGTTACATTTTGCCCCATACCATCACGTACGGTTTTACCACCGCCAAATACGGCTTCATCTCCATAATGGGTAAAATCTTTTTCGATCTCAATGATTATTTCTGTATCCCCTAAACGGATTCTGTCTCCGGTTGTAGGTCCTAATATATTTGCATATTGCTTTCTGTCTACGTTTAAGCTCATTGTTACAGATTTTTAAAATTTAATTGACTTACTTTAGCTAAGCTTTCTTCTTTCTGAGCAACTGAATCTACAGAACCATCTACAAGGTTATTGAAGCCCATTGCTTTTTTGGTTCCACCGATTTCTACAAGCTCTACTTCTTTTTCTTCTCCCGGTTCAAAACGAACAGCTGTGCTGGCCACAATATTCAGTCTTTTGCCAAAAGCTTTTTCACGATCGAAGCTCATCGCTTTATTCACTTCAAAAAAATGGTAGTGAGAACCTACCTGTATAGGTCGGTCACCTGTATTTATCACTTTTATTTTTACGGTCTCTCTGCCTTCGTTGCAGATGATCGTCCCTTCTTTTACAAAAATTTCTCCTGGTATCATACTACTGGTTTTTTAACGGATTGGATTATGTACGGTTACCAACTTTGTCCCGTCCGGGAATGTTGCTTCGATCTGCACATCGTGGATCATTTCGGCCACTCCTGGCATCACATCATCCTTGGTAAGAATCTGTGCTCCTTCCTGCATCAGTTCAGCTACTTTTTTCCCATCCCGTGCTCCCTCCAGTAGGAAATGGCTGATAAGAGCTATTGATTCTGGATAATTTAGTTTCAGGCCTCTGGCCTTTCTTTTTAGCGCAAGCTCTCCTGCCATGAACAGCATAAGCTTCTCGGTTTCTCTCGGTGTTAAATGCATTGTTTTCTTGTTAAAAATTAGACATAGATCTATAACCTGCCCTTTCCCGAAGGGCAAATATTGTCTTATACGAAATTTAAATTCCGGAAATTATTCCGCCGGAACCCCATAGATTATAGATATAAATCAGGGTTCTTCAGGAAATCTGTAAAATAATAATTACTAGCAGTATGCAATCTGCAAAGAATGGTATAGGATATACTTCGGTATATCTATATACGGATGATGATGAGCTACTACTGGTTTATCAGAAGTATAAAAAGCATTGTAAAGGATGCTGATCCAGTTTTCTACTACATGATCAAGATCTAATTTTACTTTCTCTATTTCATCCAGTAATGATTCATCATGATCATCATCTGATAAATTATAAAGATCAAATGAACTTTGAGAGATTTTGTCTGTTTTCTGGACGTTTTTACCAGAAGCTTTAAAATGAACAAGAGCATTCCCTTTATGTACCTGACCAGCACACAACATCGTGAAAAAAAACACGATAAAAAAGGATAAATGTAATTTTTTAAGGCTCTTCATTAGCGATGTAAAAGTAGAAAGAAATCTAATGTTTTATATATCAAAAAATAGATTTAAAATGTTCAAAATCGTGACAAAAAAATATAATAAACCTTGTATACAATAGAAAAACAAATATTATAAACAACTAATTATCAATAATATAAACGCAAATAAAGCCACTATTTAGAATATTTAAAAATCCGTTTTCAATAATTCATTCATCTTCACCTTTAAACTCTCAGGTTCTAGTATTTTCACTAATCCTGTCAACGTAAGAAGCTCCTGAATGAAATCATAGCTGGGAACAAGCGTAAGACTTATTCTTACTTCTTCACGGTTATCCAAAATTATTTTCTGGGAATGGTGTATTGGTAATGATTTTAGAAAATTTCCCTGAACAGCATCCATAGACAAAATAATATTTTCAGGCTCTTTTCCCAAACTGGAAATAATACCAAATGAATTCTCAAAAGCTGCTTCAAGATCACAATCTTTCTTATTGAACCCTGTTGAGGTAATTTGCAAATCTGTCATCCTGTCCAGGCCGTACGTTTTTATAAAAAAGTTTTTCCCACTGGTTTCGTTTCCCAGAAGATACCAACGGTTCTTAAATTCTTTCAGAGCATAAGGTTGCACCAGTTTTTTAGTTCCTTTATCATCATTGAACTTCCGGTAAGTAAAACTTACACATTTATGCAGCTTTATGGCCTGTACCAAGTCCTGAAGATTATGCAGCCCACGGGACTTTCTTTTCTCAAACAACATGATATCTGCTTTCCCTTCTGTTTCCCGATAGGCTTCCATTAGCAATATGGTATCAAATATATCTTCTTCGGACGAATCTTCCAGAAAATAAATATTACGGGCCTTATTATAGCGTATTTCCTTTCCGGATATCTCACCGATAAGTTTTTTATCCCGCTGAAAAGTACGCTCAGTAAAACTTAGTTCCAGGTCCTTTTCCTGAAACTTTTCAATCAGAAATTCATAAATATCATGGAAAGAAGCTCCCTTCTTCCTTCGTATAAATTCTTCTATCAGCTTCAGTCGAAGCATTTGTTCCCGTTTTGCCATTTTTTTATAAAAACCAAAAATAAAAAAATGAACGACATGTTTTGTCGTTCATCGCTAATATTTTTGTTCGTATAAATCAACACCCAAATCTAAATCAGTTATGGCAAATTATTTTTGTAAATGTTGCGGTACCAAAGCCAATAGTATATCATCTCTGCTTTCCAGACGTTGTGACAGCAATCCTTCGGAAAGAAGACATTTGCTTTATGAAGGCGGACAGAAAACCCAGTACCATTGCGAATACTGTAGTGCCAAATCTTCCAGTTTAACGGTTTTATGCGTAGGCAAATGCAGCCATAATCCTAATGGTGGAACCCATATTCCGTTATAACAGAAAAATAACGTTAATTTTAATTATGCATAAAATATTAATAATTAACTTCGTGATAAACGTAGTTTTATGAAACTTTCTACTCTTTCATTTTTCTCAATATTAATTTCATTATCTTCATGTCGAAGCAATAGTGACACCAACCCTCAAACGAGGCTAAACACAGCAATAGCAGCACTCCATACTGATTTGGAAAAGGCTATTTCCACCGATGTTCCGTCATTGAGTGTATACGTCATTTCACCTAAAGGCACTTATTTTAGTAGCGTAACGGGAAAAAACGGAACTTCGGTCACAAAAAACACTTATTTCCGGTTCGCGAGTAATACCAAAAATTTCACCGCTACAGCTATTCTGAGTATGATGCAGGACGGTTGGCTAAATCTTGATGATAAAATTATTGGGAATATCCCCGGAACTAACATTCCATACGTCCCGAATACCGCCGAATGGAATTTTCCAAACAAAGACGTAATTACTATAAAACAATTGTTACAACACAATGCAGGCATATACGATTTAACAAACGATACTTCTAAATACAATATTGATAATAAAAGCTATGATGAATATATGTTGGAAAACTTCCCAAACATGCAATTCACTACCGAACAATATGTAAAAATATTGACAGAGAAAAAACTTAGCTACGGATTACCTGACACAGTATACCATTATTCTAATACCGGTTATTCTATTCTTGGCGAAATCATTGCTCGAATTTATTCAGCTAAAACCAATACCAACAAAACTTATGGCAATTATATGAACGACAAAATCATAGGTTCATCTGCCAGAATCCCGTTGAATATTAAGTTTGTAGAAGAGGCTTCCGATCAGCAACTACCATCACCATACATCACAGGATATATCCATTACGACGATCGCAATGAAAGAACCGATAAAAAAAATGCAACAGCTCATATCGCTGAAGGCAATGGTATTGGTACCATGGCAGAACTTGCCAAATACATCCGTACAACCATGAAAGCAGAAAATATACTGACTGCTCAGTCTGTTCAACTTATGAAAAATAGCATTGGAAAGGCAACTACGCCACAAGATAATAACTATTCTTTGGGCTGCTTCCATATTCCTGGTATAGGATACGGACACAATGGAGCAACAGAAGGCTATCTTTCTCTTATGCTGCATGATCCTGACACAGACATTACAACCATTGTTCTTTTGCCTTTCTGGGACCTCAGTCAAAAAGCAAAAAACTTCAACAATCTTCTTCTTACATTAAACAAAACTGCTTTCGAGGCTAAAAAAGCATTGGGATACTAACCACTAAAAATTTACAGCCGTAGTATCTTTATACTTTTTGATTAGTCCTTTTAATTCCAGCTTTAGCTTATCTGCAGTCTTTTTATATTGCGGATCATGATACAGGTTTTTAACCTCATTAGGGTCTTTACTCAGGTCATAAAGCTCCCAGTCTTTAATATCATAAAAATAGATAAGCTTATATTGTTTTGTCCGGATTCCAAGATGCTTTTCAACATGATGAACCGTATTTTCGTAATAATGATAATACAATTTATCTTTCCATTTCTTTACTTTCTGTCCTGAAAAGAATGGCGTAAGGGAATTTCCCTGCATGTCATTCGGAACAGGCAAACCTGCGGCCTTCAGTATAGTCGGTGCCAGATCTACATTCTGTACCAAAGCATTTTCTGTTATGTTTTCTTTAATATGTCCAGGATAGCTCATCACCAAAGGTATCTGAAGCGAAGGTTCATACATAAAACGTTTATCATACCAACCGTGTTCTCCAAGGAAAAAGCCTTGATCTGATGTATAAATAATCAGTGTGTTTTTATCCAGTCCGTTCTTTTTCAGATACTCCATAAGCTCACCTACGTTGTCATCAACAGATTTCACAGTCTTCAGATAATCATTCATATACCTGTTGTATTTCCATTTGAGTAGATCTGTCCCAATAGGCTTATTACTGTAATAAGCATCTGAAATCGGCTTATAATACTGATCCCATGCCTGTCGTTGTTCTTTGTTCATTCTGGATAAATCTGCTCCCAACCATGTAAAAGAATTATTACGAGAATCACCACCTGTTCCGGTTTCATCTTTTGCCTGTTTCAGGTAAACTTTAAGATCGTATCCCAAAAACATATTTTCAATTCTCATATCCTGCTTAAATGCTGCCTGCGAACGCGTGCTATAATCATCAAAAAAAGTTTCAGGCAAAGGAAATTCTTTATCTTTTACATTGTTCAGGTCGTTTGTGTTCGGCAGCCAGTTACGGTGTGGTGCTTTTTCATGCAGCATCAAAAATATAGGCTTACCTGAATTCTTTTGTTCTTCGAAAAGCTGAATTGCTTTTTCAGTAATCAGCTCTGTTGCATAACCCGGAACTACCACTGTATCTTTTCCGTTAAAGAAACGTGGAGAATAATATTCTCCCTGATCAATTAGTATATCAAATTTATCAAATCCCTGAGGTACCGATCCCAAATGCCATTTGCCAATAATTGAAGTATAATAACCGGCTTCTTTCAGATATTTCGGCAGTGTGGGCTGACTTCCGTCGAAGACATCTTCATCATTGGATTTAAAGCCATTGATATGGCTGAATTTTCCTGTTAAAAAAACAGCTCTCGATGGTCCGCATATAGAATTGGTTACAAATGCATTGTTAAATTTAATTCCCTTCTCTGCTATTTTATCCAGATGAGGTGTTTCTATAAGATCATGTGAATAAGCACTCATAGCTCTTTTAGAATGATCATCCGTCATAATAAAAATAATATTCGGCTTCTGTTCCTTACTGCTTACATTACTTTTATCCTGCCCGTGTACACTTGTGGTAAAGAGTACAAGCCCAAGGATAATCCGATTAGCATTTATATTCATGGTTATAATTTTTAACAAAATAAGTAAATCAAAAGCAATAAAAAAACCTTCCGGATGGAAGGTTTTATTTTATAAGAATAGCAATTATGATTATACTTTCATAATTTCAGCCTCTTTCACTTTTAATAGCTCTTCAGCTTTTTTAATATAAGCATCAGTAAGATCCTGAATTTCAGCTTCAGTACTCTTAATAACATCTTCAGAAACGCCTTCAAGTCTTTTTAGCTCTTTGTTTCCGTCCTGACGTGCATTACGGATAGTAACTTTTGTAGACTCCATTTCAGATTTAGCCTGCTTTGCAAGTTCCTTTCTTCTTTCCTCCGTTAAAGGCGGAACATTTAGGATAATCATTTCACCATTGTTAGAAGGTGCAAAACCTAAGTTGGAAACAATAATTCCTTTTTCAATAGCATTAATTGCTGTTCTGTCCCAAGGTTGGATTGCAATAGTCATTGCATCCGGAACTGAAACATTAGCAACCTGATTAAGAGGAGTCGGAGCACCATAGTACTCTACCATAACATCCTGTACCATAGCAGTAGAAGCTCTACCCGCTCTGATTTTCTGAAAAGCATAGTCCAAGTGCTTGATTGCAGCATCCATTTCCTGCTTTACCGATGCTACGATGAGTTCTAATTCTTCCATAATATTATTTAGTTTAATAGTTTACGGTAATCACTAACCGCTAATAATTTTAATATCCGATTTGTTTAGTTTACTAGTGTTCCTACATTTTCACCTTCTACCAAACGTGTAAGATTACCTTCTTTATTCATATCGAATACAATAATAGGCAATTTATTTTCATGACTTAAAGTAAATGCTGTCATATCCATTACTTTAAGGTTTTTTGCGAAAACTTCTTCGAAGCTAAGGTTTTCAAACTTAACAGCATTTTCATTTTTCTCAGGGTCTTTATCGTAGATACCATCTACACGCGTACCTTTAAGAATAACATCTGCATTGATTTCGATAGCACGTAATGTTGCCGCTGTATCAGTTGTGAAATAAGGGTTACCAGTTCCGGCACCGAAGATTACCACTCTACCTTTTTCAAGATGTCTTACTGCTCTTCTTTTGATGAATGGTTCTGCAACCTTATCCATTTCAATAGCAGACTGAAGACGTGTTTTAATCCCCTGATCTTCCAAAGCTCCCTGTAATGCCATTCCGTTGATAACAGTTGCCAGCATTCCCATATAGTCACCTTGTACTCTGTCCATTCCTGCTGCTGCACCAGATACACCTCTGAAAATATTTCCTCCTCCTATTACAATTGCAACCTCGCAACCTAAATCTACTACTTTCTTAATTTCCGTTGCGTAATCTTTCAGTCTCTGGCTATCGATACCATATTCCTGATTTCCCATAAGGGCTTCGCCACTTAGTTTTAGGAGAATTCTTTTATATTTCATTCGTTAAGATTTTATTTTACTGCTCTTTAGCAGCCTGTATTTCATTAAAATGTAACCCCTGTGCGGATCGTTACTATAAATAAAAACACAGAATTTTCATTTTTATTTTTTCGGTAGCAAATTTAATGAAATCTCACGAAATGCAACAGGTAAAATTATTTATTTGAAGAAGCTTCAAAATAATTTATTTTTGTACCAGAGAAAAGGATTGTCTGAGAACTTTTAGAGTTCTTTTACTAATATTTACACAAACTTATGACGAAGAAACCTGTAATTGCCATAGACGGATTTTCATCCACCGGAAAAAGTTCAATTTCCAAAATTATCGCCAGGGAATTAGGAATTATCCACATGGATACCGGCGCACTTTATCGTGGTATTACAGTATTTGCTATTCAGCATTATCTGGAAAACAACAGCATTAATATCCCTTTACTTATCAGTCATCTTAATGACATCAACTTAGAGTTTAGAAATATTGACGGGAATCTTCAGCTATTTTTAAACAACAAGAATATTGACGCTGAAATAAGAGATCCGAAAGTATCCGACTATGTAAGCGAGGTGGCAAAACAACCTGAAGTAAGAGCATTTTTGTTGTCTATGCAAAGACAAATGGCAGAAAATGGTGGTATTGTAATGGACGGAAGAGATATTGGTACTGTGGTATTGCCTAATGCTGATTACAAATTTTTTATGACAGCAAGTCCAGACGAGCGTGCGATACGCAGATATAAGGAATTATTGGCAGGTGGTACAGAAGCCGATTTTGAAGAAGTAAAAGCTAATTTGCTGATGCGTGACAAAATTGACAGTGAACGTGAAACTTCACCATTGAAACAGGCTGACGATGCTATTCTTATAGATAATACCTATTTAAACAAAGAAGAAACTATTGCTTTAATATTGTCTTATATCCGATAAATTTCTTACCTTTAAACAGAAAGATTATTTGTTTGATGACTTATTAATAATATTTAACAAAATTTAAGATCCCAATACTTTCTTTGGTATATTAATTGTTTAAATATCATCATCAAATTAATTTTTCAACCATACAACAAAATACTAACTCTAAAAATTATTTAAAATGGCAAAAGGAAAGAACACAGCAGGAATATTAGCAGGATTATTAGCAGGTGCAGCAGCAGGAGTTGTTTTAGGAATGCTTTACGCACCAGAAGAAGGAAAAGCAACACGTAAAAAAATAAGATCAAAAGCAAACGATCTGAAAGATCAGGCTAAAGATAAATACGGAGATGTTTCTGAGAAAGTAAAAGATCAGTACAATACTTTCGCTTCTCAGGCTAAAGATACTTATAACAAAGTAACAGAAAGCGTAAAAGAGGGTTTAGATAAATACAAAACTCAGGCTGCAGATAAAGCTAAAGAAGTAGCAAAAGATATTGAAACTGAATTAGATGGTCTTAAATAACCTGAATTTAAAAATATAAAGGGACTTTTTCAAGTCCCTTTTTTATTATCTTTTTGTATATTTACACAAAACACTTCCTTATGTTTGACATTATTTTCGACTATATAGAGAAAAAAATTGACCTCTTAAAGTTAGAAGTAAGTGAAAAAACAGTCATTTCGGCAGGTTTTATGACCTTTCTGACATGTGCTCTGATTGCTCTTATCTTCTTCGTAGTTCTGTTTAACATTGGGCTGGCCTTCTGGCTGGGCAAAATGATGGGAAATTATTCTTACGGCTTCTTCGCTGTTTCTGGTTTTTATCTGCTATGTCTTATATTAATTGTTATCTTCAGAAACAATATAAAGAGAACCGTTGCCAATTTTATTTTAAAATCTTTTAACGATTAAAAAATGGGAGCTAAGTATAACAGTCTTGATGAATTAGCAAAGAAAAAAGCGATTATGAAAGGAGAGGTAAAAGACATGGAAAATCTTCTCCGTTTTAATAATGTAAAAGAGTCGCTTAGTGTAATTACTGGCGGTATTACTGATAAATTTCTTGTTGAAAAACCTATCATAAACTCTAAAGGAGAAACTACCCACAAAACAGGTATCAAACTAAACGCCGAATCGATTAAAGATTCAATGGTTGACAATGCTATACGTCTTGGGACTGTTGCTTTAGTTACTAATTTTGCAAAGAAAAATCTTTACCACAGCAACTGGAAAAAGAAGGTCCTTGGACTTGCCATTATCTATGGAGCACCTATTTTATTGAGAAAAGTGACTTCTTTAATAGAAGACTGGCAGGAAAAAGAAGCTCAGCAGCAAGAAGATAGTAAAGATTCTTTAATCTAGACAAACTCTATTTTGCCGGATAAGGTATTGACTGATCCAACTCTATTGGATTGTAGTTCTTTACAATACTATTTTGTATAAAAATCCTTTTTTGATCGAGTTGTTCCTGGCTGGTGATTTTATCTCCTCCGATAATTACAGTACCACCATCTTTTAGTAATCGTCTCATATCAGCAACCGGATCATTGTAGTAATCCAGTTTTACTTTGTGGTATTGCTTTAATGTAACAGGAACAGGCTTTTTGCCAAAGTGCGTTTCCAGAAAATCGCTGGTATCAAAAGTATTCGGAAGATTAGTACTTTTAATTAATGAGTAGACATAATCGCCCTTACTATCTCTGATTTCAAAAATCAATCCAGGCAATCCGCGAAACTTATAAGGACCTTCCTGAAAAGGAATCCCTGGATTAAACCAGGCTTCCCAAGATCTTCCACCAAAATTGGTTTCTGCTTTTTGTAATGTATATTCTCCGGATTTCTTTGTTTCATTTTTTATTTTCCAAGTCATCTCGCCTTTAGAATCTACAACAAAATAATCGAACATATTGTCGTGGAAAGATTTATTATCAAAGCTATTGCGTTTTCTTAGAACCAATTGCTCCGATTTCGTATTGGTCTGCCAGTTTCCACCATCCTTTTTACGAAGTGAATCATTCTTCAGGAAGTCATAATCGTAAAAATGTACATAATCCTTATCAATATCCAGTGTCATATTAATTTTCTGGACTTTGTCATTTCTCTTCATCTGCAATTCATAGACAAACCTATGCGTTTGTGAAAATGCAATGCTAAAAAGCAATATGAATAAAAATGTTGATAAGTTTTTCATTACTGACAGATTTTTTGATTTCGTGTAGAACTAAATTATACAAAAAAAACTGTATAGTAAGGCTTTTATTTTGAGCCAAAAATCTGACCTAGAATAATTCCGGTAGCCATCGCTACATTCAAACTTTCGGTATTCTGTTTGCTACCAAAGCGCGGAATGCTAATTTTTTTATCGGCAAGCTCTTCTGTTACAGGACGGATTCCATTTCCTTCATTTCCTAAAATAAGATTAAATGATTCCGGAAAGTCTGATTGAAAAACATTTTCTCCATCCATATCAGTGATATAATTGGGCGTGTTCTTATCCTGTAAAAATTCTGAGAGATCTGTATATACAATATTCACACGGGTAAACGATCCCATGGAAGCTTGTATTACTTTAGGATTATAAAAATCTACCGTATCCTCGCTGCATACAATCTCTTCAATCCCGAACCAGTCTGCAAGACGAATAATAGTTCCCATATTTCCGGGATCCTGAATACCATCTAAAACCAGACGTATTTTCTTTTCCTTATTTAGTTTTTGTTCTGCAGGAATACACACTGCTACAGAATCTTTCGGATGCTGAAGGAAACTTATCTTTTTTAACTCAGGTTCAGTAATTTGGCAAACCTCTACATCTTTAAAAGCTAATTCATTGGGATTTACAGAGTAAACGGTCTGAATTTTGAATGCTGAATTTGGTAATTCTCTAATGATTTTATTACCTTCAACTAAAAACAAATTGTATTTTTGTCTGAATTTCTTTTTATCTAGAGATTGTAAAGTTTTAATGGTATTATGGGTAAGCATTCTTCAAAATATTTTCAAAAATATTACTTATTTTCGGCACCTGCAATTGCATTTTTTTTGCTCAATGCATGCTCCACCCGAAAAGTACCTGAAGACTCCTATTTACTAACCTCTAATAAATTTCAGTACAAAGACGGCAAATTATTCGAGGATAAAGTTCCGGACTATGTTAATCAAAAACCCAATAAAAAGTTTCTTTTTGTAGCTCCTATTGGCTTATGGGCTTATAATATGGCTAATCCAAAGCTGGATACTATACTCAACGAGTATATGACCTACCCTAGCCAGATGAGAACACAAAAGCTAAGGGATTCTATTGCCTTAAAGCACAATCGCCCTAATCTTGTTGGTAAAAATCTCTTCTGGGACAGATTCCTGCATAATGTAGGGCAACAGCCTGTGATATTAAATGAGGCTGCAACAGAAAAAAGCGCTGATAAAATCAGAAAATTCTTTGTTTATAAAGGCTACTGGGATGCTAAAGTAACCGGAACTAACAAAATAGATTCTACAGGAAAAAAAGCATCTGCACTATACCAGATAGAACATAAAGACCCTACTCTGGTTAAGGATTACTACTATAATATTCCGGAAGAGCCTATCCGTTTACTTTATGAGCAAAATTATCCCAAGAGTTTTATAAAAACAGGTAAAGTGCTGGATCAGGAAAATCTGGAAAAAGAAGTCGCTCGTATTAACGATATTATGCGGAGTAATGGCTATTATAATTTTAATGGCTCTAATGAAGAAATATTCTTTACTGCGGATTCACTGAAGAGCAGAAAGGATGTTCCCCTAACTCTGGAATTCAAAAGAGACAGCGCACAGGATGGAAAGCAAAAAAATCCTTACGTAATCAGTAAGTTCTCGGATGTTAATGTTTATATCTCCGATGATCAGGTAAATAAAGGTGATCTGAAACCTGAAAACTACGAAACGCTGAGAAAGATAAATTTCTATAACCCTGATAAAAAATATAAAAACAGATCATTGTGGACGGCTGTTGTCCTAAGAGAAGGAGATAAATATAATCAACGGGAAATAGACCTTACAAAAAGGAATCTTGTGGGAATGAATAATTTCAATATCAACAGGTTCGAGATTGTACAGGAACAGGATAGCTTATTAAAAACCGATATCTATCTAACTCCGTTACCAAAATATGAGTTTAAAATTGCAACGGATGTTCACTATTCCCAGATTCTTAACTTAGGTTTCTCCCCGAGTGTGGAGCTTACTACACGTAATATATTTGGCGGAGCGGAAAACCTTAGTACAAGTTTTTCAGGAATTATAGGAACAACTAACAATGCTACAAACCCAAACACTTATTTTAATGCCTACGAGCTTTCTGCACAGGTTGCTTTGAATGTTCCAAGATTATTGGTTCCGTTTAAATATTACAAATTTATTCCCAAAAGATATACTCCTACTTCATCTATTGTTGTAGGGTCATCTATACAAAACAACATTGGCTTGGGCAGAATAAGCTTTAATATGGGGCTTAATTACAATGCTGCAGTTAATGATATTATTACACACCGTTTAACACTTTTCAACACTCAGTTTAACTTTACCCGTAATAAAGACAAATATTATGAATTATTCCCGAGGGATGATGTCTATAGGTCTTTAATGTTCGGAAAATACTTTGTACAAAATCTAGCACTTGCTGAGCAATATTCTACAGGAAGAATAACTACGGATGAGGTTAGTAAAATCATTATGAGCGATGTAGCTTATCAGAATTCTATTGATGCTAAAAACGATCCTGTTTTCATCAACTTCCAGCAATCATTGCTCAACAAAGAGCGACAAACTCAGGATGTAGTGATCAATTCCATGATCTATAATTTCACCTATAATGAGATTGGTAACAAAGCTTATCCTAATCCTTCTTATCTTAGTTTTAAATTTGAAACAGCTGGTAATTTCCTAAGTCTAATAGACAAGAGTTTCAAAAGCTTTACCACTGGTATAGCAGGTGAAAATTCAGAAAAAGGACTATTTGGAGTGCCTTATGCACAGTTCATGAAGTTTGATATAGATGCCCGAAAATATTTTAGTTTCTCAAACAGCAGAAGAACATTAGTTTTCAGACAATTCATTGGAGTTGGTATTCCATATGGAAACTCTCATGTTATGCCTTATATGAGGTCTTATTTCAATGGAGGATCCAGTGATATCAGAGCGTGGCTTGCGTTTGGAGGTCTAGGTCCTGCAGATATTCAGGTTGATCAGAATGTACGTTCTTATATGTTGGATAATGTAAAACTAACTACCAATATCGAATACCGTTTTCCTATTTCCAAAATTGTAGAAGGGGCATTATTTACTGATGCCGGAAATATCTGGAGCCTGAAGAATACTGGAATTGGTGACGAGTTCAAATTCAATAAGTTTTATAAGCAATTAGGTATTGGCTCCGGATTCGGATTCAGATTTAATATTGCTTATGTTACCTTAAGGCTAGATCTTGCGTATAAGATATTTGACCCCAATATGCCAGAAGGAGATCGTTGGAATTTTAAAAGGATAAAACCACTACAACCAACCTTTAACTTTGCATTTGGTTATCCGTTCTAGAAAAACTACCATAACTATATAACCATGATCAAATGTTTAAAACTCATCTTATTTTCATGCTTCATTACAACCTATAACAGTCAGACAACAAATAACCATTCTCCACAGGAACTATTTATTCATAGTATCCGGAATACTGGTGATCACAAAACTATTCCTCTAGGCAAGACCATTTATCAGGGAGTATTTACCGGAAACGGTTTGTTGGGAACAATGACTTATCTGAAAGATGCTTTCTCATGCAAAATTACCATCGGAAGAACGGATGTATATGATCACCGTAACGGTGAAGAGAACCTATTTGAAAGACCTCGACTTCCGTTAGGATACTTCGAAGTAAAACTTTCGGACAATATTACGGATGCAGTAGGCAAAATCGATTTATACAATGCTGAAAGCTCAACAGAACTAAAAACCAATTCGGGGAGTATCCGGATCAATGCTATTACTTTTTCCGAAGAAGATTATATCTTATTGCGGGTTGATGACCAGAATTATAAAAACAAATATGAAATTATTTGGGTCCCTGAAAAATCTGAAAGCCCGAGAAGGAGTTTCTCTTACGCAAAACAACCTGAAAACTATTTACCCAATCCAGCAGTAAGGATAACAAATCACAATAGTATAATTACCAGTTACCAGCCTATGCTAGCCGGCGGTGGCTACAGCGTAGCTTATACAGAAAAGAAATTGAATAACCTGAAGTATATTTTAATTGCTACCGATTATCAGATCAATAATAACGAGGCTGAAAAAAATGCTGGAAAGAGATTAGCCAACTTTGAATGGAGCAAAGTTTCTTCTAAAATAAAGAATCATCAAAATTGGTGGCATCAATATTATACCAAGTCATCTTTCAATATTCCGGATCAGGAACTACAAGACTTTTACAACTATCAGCTTTATAAACTAGCATCTGCTACCAGATCAAATAAACCTGCTATTGATTTACAAGGCCCCTGGACAGATAAAACACCATGGCCGGGATATTGGTACAATCTCAATATGCAACTAACCTATTCACCTCTCTACACAGCCAACCATCTGGAATTAGCAGAATCTTTGGTCAAAGCAATAGACCGGAATTACAATAGTCTGATAAAAAATGTTCCTAAAGAATACCAATACAATTCTATGGCACTGGGCAGAAGCGGAGGCCCGGATATGTACGCTCCTGTTAAAGTCGTAAAAGGCAATAGTGAGCCCATTACCAATTCCGAAGCAGAGACAGGAAATCTTACCTGGCTGTTATATTATTATTATCAACATTACGATTTTACCCAAGATGAAGCATTGGGGAATAAAGTATATAATTTACTGAAAAAGAGCATTAATTATTACCTTCATCTTCTTGGAAAAAATAAAGATGGGAAATACCAACTGGAAGCCAAAACTTATTCTCCTGAGTATTCTAAGGGATACGCCTTCAATACCAATTATGATCTTTCTATACTTCGTTGGGGATTAAAAACTCTTATCGAAATGGATTCTAAAAAGAGAAGAAAAGATAAGCTCCACTCACAGTGGCAGGACATATTACAAAACCTTATTCCTTTTCCGGTAAATGAAGGCGGCTATATGATCGCCCAGGACGTACCTTATTCCGAATCTCATCGTCATTATTCACATCTTCTGATGATATATCCTTTTTACGAAATTAACTGGGATCAGGCAGAAAATCATAATATTATTGAAAAATCCATTAATACGTGGCAAAGCAAGCCAGAAGCATTACAAGGATATTCGTTGACAGGACATGCCTCTATGAAAGCCATGATGGGACATGGAAATGAATCCCGGGATATTATGAAAACATTTATCCAAAAGTTTGTAAAACCCAATACATTATATGCAGAAAGCGGTCCTGTAATAGAAACTCCTCTTGCAGGAATGCAGAGTATTCAGGAGCTTTATCTGCAGCATTGGAACGGAGTTACCCGTATATTTCCCGCAGTACCGGAAGACTGGAAAAATATATCTTTTAAAAATCTTAGAACCAGTGGTGCATTTCTAATTTCAGCTGTAAGAAAGAATAGTAAAAATACCGAAGTAAGTATTTACAGCGAAAAAGGCGGCCAAATAAAAATAAAACCAAATTTTGAAGGGCCGTTTACAGCATTAGGATCTGGCAATCTCATCCAACAAACTAATTCTGTCTATGTTTATGAAATTCCGAAAGGAAAAACATTGACTTTAAAAGCAAACTAAAAAAGAAAGGCTTTCCTTTGGGAAAGCCTTTCTTTTTTTATTTTATACAATCTCAGAAGTCAAGCCTCTGGATAATAGTTTCTGATGCATAGGCTTCAGTAAATCCATTGCACCTGTCTTTACGGTACATTTACCTTTATAATGTACCAATAAGGTACATTGTTCCGCCTGTTCCGGTGTATGTTTACAAATCTCTATCAAACATTCGATAACAAAATCAAAAGTATTGACATCGTCATTATGCAGAACTAATTTATATACATCATCCGTCTGATCCAAAACCAGTACTTCTTCTTCATACTCTCGTTTTGGACTGTCATAACTCTGTGAATTAAGCTTCTCCCATTTCATCTGCAAGTCTTTCTTCAATTACGGGTTCCAAATATATCATCTCCACCATCTCTACACCACGGTTCTGCATTTTAAGAATTTTAAAATGATAACCGTTGAGGTCGAATTCCTGATTTTCTTCAGGAATATCACTAAGCTCATGTAAAATAAAACCAGCCAGCGTATTATATTGTTCCGGATTTTCAGGCAAATCTACAGGGAGGTGTTCATTTATTTCTTCCAATGGCTGAGAAGCCTGTACCCAATAAACATTCTCTCCTACTTTCTCGACAATTTTTTCTTCCTCATCTTCTTCGTCCTGGATCTCTCCTACAAGTTCTTCAAGAATATCTTCAAGGGAAATAATACCTTCAGTACCACCAAACTCATCGATAACGATAGCCAAATGCTGCTTTTTAGTTTGGAAAACCTTCATAAGGTCGGATATTTTTTTACTTCCTACAACAAACGTAGGTTCATGTAAAAGCGTTCTGATGTCGAACTCATCCCATTCATCAAAGTTCTTAATGTATTCGCGGATAAATTCTTTGGTATAAAAAATACCAATAACATTATCTATAGATCCGTCATATACTGGTATTCTGGAGTAACCACTTTCCAGCATTTTTTCAACAATATCCTTCTTATCATCATTGATGTTGATAGAAAAGATATTCTGACGCGGTACCATAATCTGTTTTGCACTATGATCTGTAAAGTCAAATGCGTTCTTAATGATCTCGTAGTTCTCTTCTTCAATTTCCCCGCTATCAGCACTTTGTTTTACCAAAAGCTGTAATTCTTCTGTAGAGTGGATTTCATTTTCAGAAGCCGGATGGATTTTAATCAGTCTTAAAAATGCATTGGAAATAGAATTCATTAACCATATAAATGGCTTGAAAACGTTATAGAATAAAATCATCGGGTAAGCCACAAAGAAAGTTGTAGCTTCCGATTTACGTATTGCAATAGATTTAGGAACTAATTCACCAAATACAATGTGCATAATTGTAATAATCAGGAAACTACATACTACAGAAACAGTAGTAATGGTAGAGTCTGCAACAGCAAAACCAAAACGATGAAACAGATCTTCGAAAACATGGTGTAATGCGCTTTCTCCGACCCAACCTAAAGCAAGGCTGGCAAGAGTAATCCCTAACTGTGTGGCGGAAAGGTATGCATCTAGATGCTTAATAATGTATTCTGCTTTCTTAGCAAGTGCATTGCCTTCTGCAGCTTTTATCTGAATTTGTGAATATCTTACTTTTACGATTGAAAATTCGGCGGCTACGAAGAAGCCATTAAGTAATACTAGGAAAAGGGCAATAAGAAGTTTGACAAAACTATCGGGGTCCATTTAATTTGTTAATAATATAATCAAATGCAAAGATATGTATTATTTTTTAATACGCATTTTTAATTCCTGTACTTCCTGTGTTAACTTTTTATTATTATTGGAGTTCAAAGTAAATATATTCGCCTTCAGCAGATGTTCCGTGGTATTTTTCATCAAAACCATTTTTTTTATAGAAACGGACTGCATTGGCATTCTCCAACAGACATTTCAGCCCCATGGGCTTCCCATATACTTCTAAAAGATGGGTAATCAATTGTAAGCCTACTCCTTTGCTTTGGTATGAAGGACTAACAAATAAATAATGAATAAAATTATCCGGCTCCCACAAGGATATAAAAGCAATTGCTTCTCCCTCTGCAATGGCTTCGTAAACCACTTCACCAGTCAGTACATTTTTAATGTCAGGTATTTCAGAAAGAAAAGGCATTTCATTCCGTACCATATTATAGATTCCCTGTATGACGGAATAGTCTTTATCTTTCTTTTCAACAATTCGAATATGCATATATAAAAATACAAAAAAGCGCTTACCCAAAGAATAAGCGCTTTTAATTATTTTTTTGAACTTTTCTAGCTGTTTTTCAAAGCTTCAGCTCCAGATACAATTTCCAAGATTTCGTTGGTAATTGCAGCCTGACGTGCTTTGTTGTAGAAGATAACCAGATCATTCTTCAATGCCTGTGCATTATCTGTTGCTTTGTGCATTGCAGTCATCCTTGCACCATGCTCAGAAGCTACTGAATCTAGGATTGCTTTATAAACCTGAGTCTTAATAGATTTAGGAATTAAAGTTTCCAGAATTTCGGTACGGTTTGGTTCGAAGATATAATCAGTTTCGATTGTACTCTTCTCAGCTTCTTTCTTTTCAGGCATTGTAATAGGAAGAAGTTTTTCTGTCTGTACTTCCTGCGTTGCCGCATTAAGGAATTTGTTGTACACCAGGTATACTTCATCAAAAACTCCCTGACGGAAATCTCTCATGATATCCTCAGCTACATGTGCTACGCCTTCAAAAGTTAAAGAATCGTAAAGATCACTGTGGTTATCATAGATTTTCTTAGAAGCTCTGAAAGCATCAAATGCTTTTTTACCAATAGTCAACACTTCAACTTCAAAAGCTGAATTTTGTTGATACTGAGCATTAACTTCTTTGATAACTGAAGAGTTAAAAGCTCCTGCAAGACCTCTGTTAGAAGTAACTGCAATGAACAGGATTCTTTTAACCTCTTTTGGTTGTGCATAAACCGAAAGCGTTTCCTGATCTAGTGTAGAACTAACGTTTTCTATTATTTCCTGAAGTTTTTCGGAGTAAGGGCGAAGCATCACAATAGCATCCTGTGCTTTCTTTAGTTTCGCTGCCGAAACCATTTTCATAGCACTGGTAATTTGCATTGTAGATGAAATGGATGAAATCCTTCCTCGTATTTCTTTTAAGTTTGCCATTCTCTTTTATATACTTGTTGGTTATTGGCTTCTGGCTGCCAGCTTATAACTGTCAACCAGAAACCATCAACTAAATCTTAGTTGTATTTTGCAGCGATATCGTCAGCAACCTGCTTCAGAACAGAAGTTAGGTTATTATCGTATTTACCTGCTTTTAAAGCTGCTAAAGTATCAGCATGTTTAGCTTTTAAGAAATCTACATAATCTCTTAAGAACTCTTTTACTTTGTTGATAGGTACTTTTCTCATTAAGTTTTCAGTACCAGCGTAGATCATAGCGATCTGCTCTTCAACAGGAAGTGGAGAGTTAACACCTTGCTTCAATACTTCTACGTTTCTTTCCCCTTTAGAGATTACTGCTAAAGTAGCAGCATCAAGGTCAGAACCAAATTTAGCAAACGCTTCTAGTTCTTTATATTGTGCCTGGTCTAATTTTAGTGTACCAGATACTTTTTTCATAGACTTGATCTGAGCGTTACCACCTACACGAGATACAGAAATACCTACGTTGATAGCCGGACGTACACCAGAGTTGAATAAGTCAGTTTCCAAGAAGATCTGTCCGTCTGTAATAGAGATTACGTTAGTCGGGATATATGCAGAAACGTCACCAGCCTGAGTCTCGATAATTGGAAGAGCAGTTAAAGAACCTCCTCCTTTTACTAGAGGCTTTAAAGACTCTGGTAAGTCATTCATTTGCTTAGCGATTTCATCGTCACCAATAACTTTCGCAGCTCTTTCTAATAATCTTGAGTGAAGATAGAATACGTCACCTGGATAAGCTTCACGGCCCGGTGGTCTTCTTAAAAGTAGAGAAAGCTCACGGTAAGCTACTGCTTGCTTAGAAAGGTCATCATAGATGATTAATGCAGGACGACCAGTGTCTCTGAAGTACTCACCAATTGAAGCTCCTGCCAATGGTGCATATACCTGCATTGGAACTGGATCTGAAGCGTTAGCTGTAACGATTACCGTATAAGCCATAGCTCCTTTATCTTCAAGGGTTTTTACGATTTGTGCTACAGTAGAAGCTTTTTGCCCTACAGCAACATATATACAATATACAGGCTGACCTGCATCATAAAATTCTTTTTGGTTAAGAATAGTATCGATAGCCACAGTAGTTTTACCTGTCTGACGGTCACCAATAATAAGCTCTCTTTGTCCTCTACCTACAGGGATCATAGAGTCAATTGCAACGATACCTGTTTGTAAAGGCTCGGTTACAGGCTGACGGAAGATTACTCCCGGAGCTTTTCTTTCCAAAGGCATTTCGTATAGATCTCCGTTAACAGCACCTTTACCATCGATAGGGTTACCTAATGTATCTACTACACGACCTAATAAACCTTCACCAACTTTAATAGAAGCAATAGTATTGGTTCTTTTTACAGTATCACCTTCTTTTACTGCTTTAGATTGTCCAAGAAGAGCTACACCTACGTTGTCTTCTTCAAGGTTAAGTACCATCCCTTCAACACCGCTTTCAAATCTTACAAGCTCACCATATTGTACGTTTTCTAACCCGTAAACACGTGCGATACCGTCACCGATCTGAAGTACGGTTCCTACTTCCTGGACATCACTCTGAGTATCAAAGTTTGCCAATTGTTGTTTTAAGATTGCAGATACTTCTGCCGGATTTATTTCTGCCATTTTGGTCTGATTATCTTAGTTAAGTTCAAATTCTTTTCTAATGTTAGATAGCTTCGTTCTTACAGAAGCGTCTACTTGCTGGTCACCTACTCTTAGGACATACCCTCCCAGAATTTCTGGTTTGATACTTGTTTCAATATCAAAAGTTTTAGAGTGGTCTACCAATGAAGATCCTTTCAGGATATCTTCGATATTTTGTTGTGTAAGTTGAGTAGCAGTAACCAAAGAAATTCTTTGTACACCATTCAGGTCTTCCACATTATTGATATATTCTTGTGCAATACCTTTAAGCTGGTTTTCTCTACCTTGCTTAATAGTTAATGCAATAATATTTCTGCTGGTTTGAGAAAACTGTGCAAAAATCTGTTCAGTAACACTAATTTTCTTTTTTGCCTCAATAAAAGGGCTATCGAAAAATTTATTAAGTTCCGAAGAAGCATTTAAAACTTTTACAACATCCTTCATCTCAGCAAAAACAGAAGCTGTATTTCCTGTTTCCTGAGTAAAGTCTAACAGACCTTTTGCGTATCTCTTTGCTACCTTGGATATACGCATATTAGTTTAAGTTAGATTTATTAAGAATATTTTCTACTAATTGGTTCTGAGCGTCGTTGTTATCAAGCTTTTGCTTAAGGATAGACTCAGCGATATTTACAGAAAGCTCACCAATCTGAGATTTGATATCTGCCATAGCAGCATTTTTCTCAGCATTAATGGTTTGTCTTGCCTGCTCAATCATTTTATCACCTTCAGTTTTTGCAGCATCCTTAGCTTCACCAACGATTTTGTCTTTAATCTCTCTTGCTTCTTTAAGGATAGCATCTCTTTCGATTTTAGCTTCACGAATAATTCTCTCGTTGTCTGCCTTTAGGTTTTCCATTTCAGCTTTCGCTAATTTAACCTGGTTAAGAGCATCTACGATATTCGTTTCTCTTGTATTAATTGCAGAAAGAATTGGCTTCCATGCAAACTTACCTAGTAAGATCACTAAAATTAAGAAAACTACTGTAGTCCAGAATATGTTACCGATTGAAGGAGTTAATAAATCCATTTATAATATTTTTATACTATTCAGTTTAATTTTTCAAAAGTAAAAGAAATTCTGCAAACCAACCGTTTACAGAATTTCTAGATTTTTCTTATCCGTTACCTAGCATTGCTACTACGATACCGAATAGACCAGCACCCTCGATAAGAGCTGCTGCGATAATCATTGCAGTTTGGATTTTTCCTGATTGCTCTGGTTGTCTTGCAATAGCGTCCATTGCGTGACCACCGATTTTACCAATACCTAATCCAACTCCTAGAACTGCTAATCCAGCTCCGATTGCTGCGATACTACCTGTCATAACTTTATAATTAAAATGGTTGTTTTATAATTTATTTTCTTATTTCTAAAATCTTAGTGTGCGTGGTGTGGCTCTTCAACTGCCATACCGATAAACAATGCTGTTAACAATGTAAAGATATAAGCCTGTAATGCTGCTACCAATACTTCAAGCACGTTGATAAACAATGTTAGTGCTACTGATACCGGAGCTACAGCGTAAGACTCCATAATGAAGATTAATGATACTAAACTCAGGATTACGATGTGTCCTGCAGTCATGTTAGCAAAAAGACGAATCATTAATGCAATTGGTTTAGTAAACATACCCAAGATCTCCACAGGAACAAGGATTACATATACTAATAATTTACCTGCCCAAGGCATATTGTTTCCTAACGGGTCAAAGATGTGAGACCAGTAAGTTTTTCTACCGTTAACATTCACTATAATGAAAGTAAGAACTGCCATTACCATAGTGAAAGCGATATTTCCTGTTACGTTAGCTGATCCCGGAAGTAATCCTAAGATATTCATCAACCAGATGAAAAGGAAAAGCGTTACTAAATAGGGAACAAATCTCTTATATTTAACAGAACCAATATTTTGTAAAGCGATTTCATCACGTACAAAAATAATAAGTGGCTCGATAAATCTTGCAATTCCTGAAGGAACCTGAGATTTTTTATAGCTACCTCTTGTTGCAAATGCAATCAATATAAGGATAACTGCCGCTAATAACATCTGCGCAACAACTTTTGTGATTGAAAAATCCAGAGGTTGTGCATTTGTAGGGTGCTCTTCGTGCATGTTAAGCGTACCCGCAGCATCAGTTTTATAAATTTTATTATGGTAAAGCTTATAATAGTTACCATCTACTTCAGCTACTTCATCTTCGTGATGACCGAACTTTGCAGAAGAGAAGACTTTTAGTCCGTTATCTAACAAAATTATCGGAAGCGAAATACTTACTGAATTTTCACCTTCTCCCCAGAAATGCCAAGAGTGGGAATCCGAGATATGGTGCATAATATCTGGCACAGGGTTATACTTCTCAGGCTTTTGCTGACCCTCTGTGGAAGAGGCAAATACAAGTCCTGCGACTAAAAACGTAAGCAAATAAAGGATCTTCTTTACATTCATACCAGAATTCTAAATTTTTTGCAAAAATAAGGATTTAAATGACATATCAAAGCGTGTCAGATTTATTTATTTTATGATTTTTATCCTGTATTCTGATTAAAGCAACAACTAAAGCTGTTTCTACAAGCAGGTAACACCAGTAAAAACCAAAATACAACATCAGGTTTTGCTTCATCTCCGGAAACTTGTATGCTAAAAATATAACTCCGCCCATTTTCACAATAAGAAAAGCCACATATACATAAGCAATAAGTTCTTTTTTAATAAGGCTAACACCTATAATACTAGCCAAACTAAGAAAATGAAGAAAGAAAAACAGGAAATGTAGTTTATAAGATACAGTTATACCTTGTTGTGCCAACAAAAAATTAACACCAAAAGCAGCTGCACTAAAAACTAAAAACAAAACAAATAACAATAAGCTTTGTGAAACCTTATTTTTCATAGCCGCAAAGATGCTATTTTATTTTTTAACTTCCTATTCTGATAAAAAAGACAGGAGAAAATCATATTTTCTATTATCAAAAAGAGATACTACAAAACACAATACTACCTTATCAAGGTTACTATAAGGCCTAATAGAAATCATGACAAGGTTTACCCACCGAAAATAAAATTAAGATTTTACAACAAAAAAAGACTGCTTCTTTCGAAACAGTCTTTTTTTTATTTTATTGATAAATATGATTTTAATCTCTTCGTCCGCCCGAAAGCATAGAAGCAAAGTACAGCAACTGAGCCAAAGACCCCAAAGCCGCGACCACATAAGTTCTTGCCGCCCATTTTAATGAATCCTGCGCAGCATCCTGTTCATCTACAGTTACCGTTCCACTCTTTTCAAGCCATTTCAAAGCTCTGTTACTTGCATCATACTCTACCGGCAAGGTAACGAATGCAAATACTGTTGTCACAGCAAATAGTAAAACACCCAGCGCCAACAATGTTTTATTTCCACTGGAAGCCATTACAATAATCCCTGCGAATAAAACAAACTGTAATAATCTGGAACTAATATTCACTACAGGAACAAGCTTGGACCGCAGCCTTAACATAGAGTAACCCTCCGCATGTTGTATTGCATGTCCACATTCATGAGCCGCTACTGCTGCTGCTGCCGCATTCCTCTGCATGTATACCGCTTCTGATAAATTTACTGTTTTATTAGTAGGATCATAGTGATCCGTCAACTGTCCGGGAACTGAAGTTACAACGACATCCCGAATCCCATTCTCCGCCAGCATTTTTTCAGCAATTTCTTTGCCCGACATATGATTGCGCAATCTCAGTTTTGAATAATAATCAAACTTCGATCTGAGCCTGTTTTGCACAATTACGCTGGCTATGAATATGATTAATAATATAAAATAATAACTAAGCATTTGTGTAATTTCTGTCTAAATCTTACTTCCTATGAAGGAAAAAACCATGCCAAAAACAAGGTAAAAAAATGCAATTCTTTATATTTGCAGAAAATTAAAATAAACATGTCGGAAATCTCCCTTAAAAAAGTCATTAATGATAAAATGCTTACAGATTTTATTCAGTTTCCGATGACACTATATAAAAACAACCCTAATTATGTTCCTGCATTAATAAATGATGAGAAACAAATATGGGAACCAAAAGAAAACCCAGCGCTCGCTTACAGTGAAGCCGAGCTATATCTTGCTTATAAAAACAATCAGGTTGTTGGCAGAATAGCTGTGATGATTAACCACAAAGAAGGCCAGGAACTGGGGATCCATAAAGTACGTTTTGGATGGATCGATTTTATTGACGACATTAATGTTTCTAAAGCTCTTATAGAAAAAGCTACAGAATATGCCAGACAGCATAACATAAATAAAATTGAAGGTCCTATGGGCTTTACCAATCTTGACAAAGCAGGAATGTTGACAATGGGCTTTGACAAGCTAGCAACCATGATCGGCATCTATAACTTCGATTACTACCCACAACATCTGGAACAACTAGGACTGGTAAAAGAGAAAGAATGGGTAGAATTTGAACTTGCTTTCCCTGAAGTATTGAGTGAAAAGGTGATTAAGTTCAACGATCTTATCAAAGAAAAATACCAGCTAAAGGTCCTTAAATTTAATAACAAAAAAGAGATACTTCCTTTAGTAGAACCTATGTTCCAACTTCTGGACGAAACCTACAAAGGACTATCTACCTACACCCCTATCACTCCGCAACAGATCCAAACATATAAGGAGAAATATTTCGGCTTTATAGATAAAGATTTCATTGTCTGCATTACAGATGCCAATGACAAACTAATTTCCTTTGCTATTACCATGCCTTCATATTCCAAAGCTTTACAAAAAGCCAACGGAAAGCTTTTCCCATTTGGATGGTGGCATTTCTTACAGGCAGGCAAGAAAAATGATCGCGCCAATTTCTACCTGATAGGTATACACCCGGAATATCAACGCCGTGGAGTAACTGCTATTATCTTCAAAGAAATTTATGAAATTTTCAAGAGGAAAGGTGTGAAATTTCTGGAAACAAATCCCGAACTTGAGGAGAACAAAAACATTCAGCTTCTATGGCAGGATTACAGTCCGGTAAATCATAAAAGAAGAAGAACCTACAGCAAAGAATTTTAATCTATTAATTTCACAAGACAAAAGACATGAAAAAGCAACTTATCATATACGCTATACTTATTGTTATCTTCTTTGCTTACAACCAGTTTTTCCGTGTAAAAGACGATCAGCTTAATGATTTAATTAACATTATTTTCTCCAGTTTTTTATTCCTATACATCGCATACATTGCCTTTGTGATTTTGAAGCGTTTAAAAGGCAAAAAGTAATTTATTTTTAATCATTCTAAATTACCTTTTCCGCTGGCTTTCAGCGAGAAACATTGCCTTTGTAATTTCAATTTTCCCTATAATTTTAGTATTATTGCAAGTTAGTAATTAAGATATTATGAACTTGCCAGAAAATTATATCCCAATATTAATACAAGCTGCTGTAGCACTTGGGTTTGTGATAGTTACCATTATCGCATCCAGCTTATTGGGACCTAAAGTAAAAGGAGAAGTAAAAGATCAAGCTTTTGAAAGTGGTTATACGTCTGTAGGTGATGCAAGAACGCCTTTTTCTGTAAAATATTTTCTTACTGCAATCCTTTTCGTACTATTCGATATCGAAATAGTATTCTTCTATCCTTATGCCGTTAATTTCAGAGAGTTTGGCGTGGAAGGCTTCATGGCCATCGTAACGTTTGTGGCGATCTTCTTCATTGCATTTTTCTATGTATTGAAAAGAGGCGCATTGGACTGGGATAAATAATTAAATTTTTAATCAGAAGATTAAAACAAAAAAGAGATGTCAAAAGAAGTTAAAATATTAGAAACTCCTCCTCCAGGCCATGCCGGAGAAGGTTTTTTTGCAACGAAACTAGACAGCCTTATTGGTATGGCCAGAGCAAATTCTCTTTGGCCGCTTCCGTTTGCTACCTCTTGTTGCGGAATCGAGTTTATGGCGATGATGAACCCTACTTATGACCTTGCCCGTTTTGGTGGTGAGCGTATGGTATTCTCCCCTCGTCAGGCTGACATATTATTAGTATGCGGAACCATTTCAAAAAAATTGGCTCCAATTTTAAAAACAGTTTACAGCCAGATGGCAGAGCCTCGTTGGGTAGTAGCTGTAGGTGCTTGTGCTTCCAGTGGTGGAATATTCGATACCTATTCTGTTCTTCAGGGAATCGACAAAGTAATACCTGTAGACGTTTACGTTCCTGGATGCCCTCCAAGACCTGAACAAATCTTAGAAGGCTTTATGCAGGTTCAGGCGATTGCTAAAAGCGAAAGCCTTAGAAGACGTGATCTTCCGGAGTACAAAGAACTATTAGAATCTTATAACATTAAATAAGCCCATGGAACTAACAAATGAATTAGTACTTGAAGCCATTTCAAGAGAGTTTCCTGAAGCTGTTCTAAACTCATCAGAACCTTACGGGCTTCTGACAATTGAGCTAAAGAAAGAAGAGACTAAAAAGGTTATCCACTATCTTAAAGAATCTTCATACGAATTTATATTCCTTACCGATATCTGTGGAGTTCATTACCCGGATAATAAGGAAAAGGAATTAGGAGTAGTTTACCACCTACATAGTTTGGTAAATAACTTCAGATTGAGACTGAAAACTTTCATGCCAAGAGAAAGTGCCGCTATAGAAACCATCAGTGATCTTTATTCCGGAGCCAACTGGATGGAAAGAGAAACTTTTGATTTCTATGGAATAGACTTTAAAGGACATCCGGATATGCGTCCTATTCTAAACATGGAAGATCTGGGTTATCACCCTATGCTGAAAGAATATCGCCTTGAAGACGGAACACGTACAGACAAGAACGATTCAATGTTCGGAAGATAATTTATAAATGATTAATGATGATTGATTGCTGATCCAAAAATCAATTATCAATTATCGCCCATCAATTATAGCGAAATGAAAGATAACAATTTATCAAATATACTTAGCCAATACGAGTCGAAAGAGCAAATCGACCAACAGCTTTATACGCTAAACCTGGGACCAACCCACCCGGCGACACACGGTATTTTCCAAAATGTACTGACTATGGACGGAGAAAGAATTCTTCATTCAGAACAGACTGTTGGTTATATCCACAGAGCTTTTGAAAAAATTGCTGAAAGAAGACCTTATGGCCAGATAACAACTTTAACAGACAGATTAAATTACTGTTCTGCCCCGATCAATAATTTCGGATGGCACATGACAGTTGAAAAATTAATCGGTTGCGAAGTTCCTAAGCGTGTAGACTATATGCGTATTATTATGATGGAACTTTCCAGAATTGCAGACCACATGGTATGTAACGGTGTTATTGGTGTAGATACTGGTGCTTTAACAGGATTTACTTATTTGTTCCAGGTACGTGAACAAATTTATGATATATATGAGCAGATCTGCGGCGCCAGAATGACAACTAACATGGGAAGAATCGGAGGTTTTGAAAGAGACTTCAGTCCAAAATTCCATGAACTGCTAAGAGATTTTCTTAAAACTTTCCCTAAGAAATTTGGTGAATACCAAAGTCTAATGGAAAGAAACAGAATTTTCATGGATCGTACTATTGGTACAGGAGCAATTAGTGCAGAAAGAGCGCTAAGCTATAGCTTCACAGGACCAAACTTACGTGCTGCAGGTGTTGATTATGATGTAAGAGTAGCACAGCCATATTCTTCATATGATGACTTCGACTTCATCGTACCAATTGGTACTGCCGGAGATACATACGACAGATTCATGGTTCGCCAGACTGAGATTATGGAAAGTTATAAGCTTATTAAAAACGCTTATGAAAATCTTCCTCAGGGATCTTACCACGCAGATGTACCAGATTTCTACTTACCAGAAAAGGCAGACGTGTACACCAAGATGGAAGCTCTTATTTATCACTTCAAGATTGTTATGGGTGAGCAGGATATTCCTGTAGGAGAAGTATACCACAGTGTAGAAGGTGGAAACGGAGAACTAGGTTTCTATATGATTAGCGACGGAGGCCGTACACCTTACAGATTACACTTTAGAAGACCATGTTTCATTTACTACCAGGCATACCCTGAAATGATACGTGGCTCTTTAATTTCTGACGCAGTTGTAACATTAAGTAGCCTTAATGTAATTGCAGGAGAATTGGATGCATAAAAGAATTATAAATTTTGAATTATAAATTATAAATTGATTTTTAGACTGCTGAATTCATTTCAGAATTTAAAATCTAAAATCTAAAATTTCAAAAATGAGCGAAACAATTGCTTTTAAACCTGAAGTTATAGAACAGGTAAATAAAATTATCGCAAGATATCCGGAGGGCAGACAAAAATCAGCTCTTATTCCTTTGCTGCATGTTGCACAAAAAGAGTTTGGCGGCTGGCTGGATGTTCCGGTAATGGATTACGTTGCAGAGCTGCTTAACATAAGACCAATCGAGGTTTATGAAGTAGCTACTTTCTATACGATGTTCAACATGAAACCTGTTGGTAAATTTGTACTGGAAGTATGCAGAACAGGTCCTTGTATGTTGAAAGGAAGTGATGATATATTAGATCATATCCGTACAACACTGAACATAAAGGACGGAGAAACAACCGAAGACGGTCTGTTTACCTTAAAGCCGGCAGAATGTCTGGGGGCTTGTGGTTATGCACCAATGATGCAGTTAGGGAAATTTTATCATGAAAATTTAACAAAAGAAAAGGTAGACGAAATTCTTGAACTTTGCCGTCAGGGAGCTGTTGCCTTAGATTAAAAATAATAAAATGAGTAAAAAACTTTTACTTAAAGACGCTCATATAGAAGGTATCCGCTACTTCGACACCTACAGAAAGCAAGGTGGTTACGATGCAGTAGAAAAAGCCTTAAAAATGACACCGGACGAAATTCTGGAGGAAGTAAAAGCTTCCGGACTTAGAGGTCGTGGTGGAGCAGGTTTCCCTACAGGGATGAAGTGGAGCTTCCTGGCTAAGCCAGATGGCGTTCCTAGACACTTAGTTGTAAATGCTGACGAATCTGAACCGGGAACTTTCAAAGACCGCTATTTAATGGAATTTCTCCCTCACCTACTAATCGAGGGTATGATTATTTCATCTTTCTGTTTAGGTTCCAATGCTTCTTATATCTATATCCGTGGAGAATACTCATGGATTCCTGATATTCTTGAAGAGGCAATCGAGGAAGCTAAAAAAGCAGGATTCTTAGGTAAAAATATTTTAGGAACAGGTTACGATTTAGAAATCTACGTACAAAGAGGTGCAGGTGCTTATATCTGTGGAGAAGAGACTGCTCTTCTTGAATCTCTTGAAGGTAAGCGTGGAAATCCTCGTTTGAAACCACCATTCCCGGCTGTAAAAGGTTTATGGGAAAGACCAACTGTGGTGAACAATGTGGAATCTATCGCAGCAATCGTTCCGATTATCAATATCAGCGGAGCAGAATATTCTAAAATTGGTGTAGGCCGTTCTACAGGTACAAAACTAATTTCTGCGTGTGGTAATATCAACAAACCTGGTGTTTATGAAATTGATATGACCATTACGGTAGAAGAATTTATTTATTCTGACGAGTATTGTGGTGGTATTCCAAACGGAAAAAAGCTTAAGGCTTGTATTCCTGGAGGATCATCAGTTCCAATTGTTCCGGCAAACCTTTTATTGAAAACCATCAATGGCGAGCCTCGTTATATGAATTACGAGAGTTTAGCGGACGGAGGTTTTGCAACAGGAACAATGATGGGGTCTGGTGGTTTTATCGTATTGGATGAAGACCAGTGCGTTGTAAAACACACTCTTACATTAGCAAGATTCTATAACCACGAAAGTTGTGGACAATGTACACCTTGTCGTGAAGGAACTGGCTGGATGTACAGAATATTGAAGAAAATTGACAGCGGAAAAGGAACAATGGAAGATATCGACCTACTTTGGGATATCCAACGTAAGATTGAAGGGAACACTATTTGTCCGTTAGGAGATGCAGCGGCTTGGCCTGTTGCAGCAGCTATTCGCCACTTCAGAGATGAATTCGAATGGCATGTGAAGAACCCCGAACTTTGTTTAACCCAAAACTACGGACTGGCACATTATGCGGATCCGTTACCAGCTCCAGCTGTTACAAATTAATAAATTGCTAGAAAGATAATGAAGAAGTTTTTTGCGCTTGCAGTACTATTTTTAGGAACAAGTTTGGGTTTTTCCCAAAGTCTTGACAGCAATACAGGTATTGTAGAAAAGCCTACTCCTCTAACGAAAAAAGGACAAATGTTTGTTTTCTTTGGATGGAACAGAGCTGCTTTTAGTAATTCCGATATCCGTTTTTCAGGAAATGGTTATAACTTCCAACTAAACAATGTATCAGCACAGGATAGACCAACTAAATTCGGAATCGTTTATTTTAACCCGGGATGGTTTACTGTAGTACAGTATAATTTCAGAGCAGGTTATTTTATTAAAGACAATTTAGCGATTGTTTTAGGAATTGATCACATGAAGTATGTGATGGACCAAAACCAGACTGTGAATTTCTCCGGACACATTTCCGATCCGAAATATGCAGGAATGGTACAAAACGGACAGGTAAATTTACAGGACGAACAATTCCTGACTTTCGAGCATACAGATGGTCTTAATTATGAAAACTTAGGTATTGAGAAATACCAAAAGATCAGTACCAGCAAAAACTGGGATATTGTATGGTCTTATGGAGTTGGAGCAGGTTTTATGTTTCCGAAAAGTAATGTGAAACTATTCGGAAATGAGAGAAGTGACCGTTTCCATGTGGCAGGGATAGGTACAGATGCCAGAGCGAGTATCAACCTTGTTTTTGCTAAACACTGGATGCTTCGTTTAGAAGGAAAAGCCGGTTATATCAACATGTGGGATATTAAGACAACATTAAATAATAAGCCAGACAAGGCTCAACAGGATTTTGTTTTCGGACAGGTTCTTGCCGGAATTGGTTATACATTTAATACAAAGAAGAATAAATAACAAAGCCTATTGCTTCATGCATATAGCTTAAAGCATATAATATGAGCGAAGAAATAAAAAAATTCAAAATAACCATCGACGGACAAACGACTGAGGTTGCTCCGGGCACTACTATTTTGGAAGCAGCCAGACAAATCGGAGGAAAGTCTGTCCCGCCAGCAATGTGCTATTACAGCAAACTGGAAAAAAGTGGTGGACGTTGCAGAACTTGTCTTGTAGAGGTATCTAAAGGTTCTGAAGCAGATCCAAGACCGATGCCTAAGCTAGTAGCAAGCTGCCGTACAACTGTAATGGATGGTATGGAAGTGAAGAATCTTGAATCTCCTAAAACACAGGAAGCAAGACATGCTGTAACCGAATTTTTATTGGTAAATCACCCATTAGACTGTCCTATCTGTGATCAGGCAGGTGAATGTCATTTACAGGATTTAAGTTACGAAAATGGTCTTCAGGAAACTCGTACTGAGTTTGAAAGAAGAACTTTTGACGCCGATGATATCGGACCATATATAAAGCTGAATATGAACCGCTGCATCCTTTGTGCACGCTGCGTTCTGTTAGCTGATCAGTTAACTCCGGAAAGAGAACACGGAATCCTGTTCAGAGGAGACCATGCTGAAATTTCTACTTACCTGAACAAAGCTTTGGATAATGACTTTATCGGAAACGTTATCGATGTATGTCCTGTAGGAGCTTTAACAGACAGAACATTCCGTTTCGCAAGCCGTGTATGGTATACCAAGCCGGTAAATGCAACTTGTAAGTGCGAGAAATGCAGTGGAAAAGCTGTTCTTTGGATGAAGGGAGACGAGATTCTTCGTGTTACAGCAAGAAAAGATATCTACGGAGAAGTAGAAGAATTTATCTGTAACGACTGTCGTTTCGAAAGAAAAGATACGAAAGACTGGACTATAGAAGGACCAAGACATATCGACCGTCATTCTGTAATTTCAACGAACAAGTACGGAACATTGCAAGATTCATATAAGCGCATTGATTCTGAAACCGTAATAGAAATAGATAGCAAACACGAAAAATAGACCATGACAAATATTCTTTTTACAACAATACTTATCGTTATTCTGTTTGTGTTATGCATCGCAGTTGCTGCTTACTCAACATGGGCAGAGCGTAAAGTTGCTGCTATTATGCAGGACAGAATCGGGCCTAACCGTGCGGGACCATTTGGTCTTTTGCAGCCATTGGCAGATGGTGGTAAGCTTTTCTTCAAGGAAGAGTTTATGCCGAAAAATGCCGAGAAATTTTTATTCATCCTGGCACCAGGCCTTCTGATGTTTATATCCCTGATTACGGGAGCGGTTATCCCTTGGGGAAAATCATTAAACATTGGTGGTGAATCTTTGCCTGTGCAGGTAGCAAATATCGATGTTGGAGTTCTTTTCCTTATCGGTATGGCTTCTACTAGTGTTTATGCAATTATGATTGGTGGATGGGCTTCCAATAACAAATTTTCATTGATCTCTGCAGTAAGAGCATCTTCACAGATGATTTCTTACGAATTGGCAATGGGTCTTTCACTTCTTTCTATAGTATTAATGAACGGATCTCTGGATCTTCGTGTTATTACAGAAAACCAAGCCGGATGGGGCGGTATGAAGTGGAATATCGTTCTTCAACCTGTAGCATTCATTATTTTCTTTGTTTGCTCCCTTGCAGAATGTAACCGTGCACCTTTTGACTTAGCAGAATGTGAATCTGAACTTGTTAATGGATTCCACACTGAATACTCTTCTATGAAATTTGGATTATTCCTTTTTGCGGAATATGTTAATATGTTTATTTCTTCAGCACTTATCACTACCCTTTTCTTTGGTGGTTACAACTATCCTGGAATTCAGTGGGTTGGTGAAAACTGGGGAGAAAATGCTGCTGGAATTATCAGTATCGTAGCCTTTTTAGCTAAAGCTTTCTTATTTGTATTCATTTTTATGTGGATAAGATGGACTTTACCAAGATTCCGTTACGACCAGTTAATGCACTTAGGATGGAAATCTTTCATCCCGTTAGCGCTAATTAACTTATTGGTAACTGGTGCAATATTATTGTTTGTATAAAACAATTTTGGATTTTGAATTATTAAATTTTGAATTAGTGGTGAAGGAAATAAATTGGAAGAAAGAAGGCTAAGCTCTGAACTCTGAAAACTAACCTCCGACATCTGATAATTACAATAAGATGAAACTAACGAACAGATCAAAAGTAGTCTCCAATAAAGAGATGACTTTAGCCGAAAGAAGTTATCTGCCTGCCATTTTCAAAGGTATGGGGATTACGCTGAAGCACGCTTTCCAGAAAAATAATACTTTCAGCTATCCTGAAGAAAGAAGGATTTTTGCAAAAGTATGGCGTGGTCAGCATGTCCTGAAAAGAGACGATGAGGGTAGAGAACGTTGTACGGCCTGCGGTCTTTGTGCTGTAGCTTGCCCTGCAGAAGCCATTACAATGACTGCTGCAGAAAGAACAAAAGAGGAAAAGCATCTATACCGTGAGGAAAAATATGCTTCAGTATATGAAATCAATATGCTGAGATGTATTTTCTGTGGATTGTGTGAAGATGCATGTCCAAAATCAGCAATTTATTTAACAGACAGATTGGTAGATGTAGAAACTAACAGAGGTTCTTTTGTATACGGAAAGGACAAACTGGTAGAAGATATGAACAACCGTATCGATATTTCTGATCGTCAAAAGAAATCTTATAACCAACCGGAATAATGGAGCAGTATATTTTTTATTTTGTAGCACTGTTAGCGTTAGCCAGCGCTGTTTATATGGTTTTTGCAAGGAACCCGTTATATAGCATCTTATCTCTTGTTATTACGTTCTTCTCTATTGCAGGAATGTATATTTTGCTGAATGCTCAGTTTTTAGGGATTGTACAGATCATTGTATATGCAGGTGCCATCATGGTACTTTTCTTATACATTCTGATGATGCTGAATCTGAACGCAAAAGACGAGTCCAGTAAGAAGAACTATATGAAATTCATCGGGATTATTTCCGCAGGAATATTATTAACAGGATTATTAGGAGCCTACAGAGGTATCCAGGGAACTGCAAAAGTAGCTGTTTCCGACAATGGTGTAGGTCTTACCAAAAACCTAGGGAAATTATTGTTTAACGAGTATGTATTGCCATTTGAGCTTGCGAGTGTATTAATTCTTACCGCAATTATCAGTGCAGTATTAATCGGTAAAAAAGATATATAAAATGGGAGAAGTAACTAATTCGATGTTACAGGCTGTTCCGATAGAACATTATATTATTCTATGCAGTCTGTTGTTCAGTTTAGGTGTTTTAGGAGTATTAATCCGTAAAAATGCGATTATTATTCTTGGATGTGTTGAGCTAATGCTGAACTCTGTAAACCTACTGTTAGCTGCTTTTTCAGCATACAAAGGAGATGGGCATGCTCAGGTATTGGTATTCTTCATCATGGTGGTTGCCGCAGCCGAAGTTGCTGTAGGATTGGCAATCTTAACGATGATGTACAGAAACACCCGTTCTGTGGATGTAAGTGTATTTAACAAATTAAAAGGATAATTGCTGATGGATAATTTGATTATAGCTATACTTATTTTACCGTTAATAGGATTTCTGATTAACGGCTTATTCGGAAAGCATTTGCCTAAAGTAGTAGTGGGCGGACTAGCAACTCTTGTTGTTTTTGTTTCGTTTGTTCTGGCTGCTTCAATTTTCTCCGATTATACTGCGGACTCTTCTGTTACTATTGTACGTTTGTTCAAGTGGTTTCAGATTGACGGAGTTCCAATTAACTTTTCATTACAAATAGACCAATTATCATTGATGATGGTATTAATCATCACCGGAATTGGTTCTTTAATACACCTGTACTCTATTGGCTATATGAGCCATGATGCAGGTTTCTACAAATTCTTCACTTACCTTAACCTGTTTATCTTCTCCATGCTTTTATTAGTAATGGGAAGTAACTACCTAATCCTTTTCATAGGATGGGAAGGTGTAGGAGTTTGTTCTTATTTACTAATCGGTTTCTGGTATGATAACGTAGAATATGGGAAAGCTGCAAGAAAAGCTTTCATTATGAACCGTATTGGTGACCTTGGTTTACTAATCGGTATCTTCGCTATCGCTTACCAGCTTAACGCAATCGATTATCTGACAGTTGCTCAGAATGCTTCTAAGTTCGAATACAATGGTGGTATTATTCTTTTCATCACTGTATCTCTGTTTATTGGAGCAATGGGTAAATCTGCACAGATTCCGTTATTCACATGGTTACCGGATGCAATGGCAGGTCCAACACCGGTATCTGCACTAATCCACGCTGCAACAATGGTTACAGCTGGTATCTACTTGGTTGTACGTTCTAACTTCTTATATACGTTGGCGCCTAGTACAATGGAGTTCATTATGTACATCGGTTTAGCAACTTCTTTAGTTGCATCGTTCATTGCACTAAGACAGAACGACATCAAAAAGGTATTGGCATACTCTACTGTATCTCAGTTAGGTTTTATGTTCATCGCTTTAGGTGCAGGATCTTATACAACAGCAATGTTCCACCTGATGACACACGCTTTCTTTAAAGCTTTATTATTCTTAGGATCAGGTTCTGTAATCCACGCAATGAGCGGAGAGCAGGATATGAGACACATGGGTGGTCTGAGAAAGAAAATCCCGGTAACTTACTGGACATTCCTTATCGGTACCCTTGCTATTACAGGTTTCCCTTTCTTATCGGGGATGATTTCTAAAGATGAAATCCTTGTAACTGCATTTGCTAAAAACCCTGTAGTATGGTTCTTTACTTTTGTAAGTGCTGCCATGACTGCTATCTATATGTTCCGTCTTTTATACCTTACTTTCTTTGGAGAGTTCAGAGGATCAAAAGAACAAGAACATCATTTACATGAAAGTCCGCTGAATATGACTTTACCACTAATTGTACTGGCTATTCTTTCAGTTGTTGGAGGTTTCTTCAACCTTCCGCACTTTGTTTCCCATGATCATTCTCAAAAACTGGCACACTGGCTAAACAAAGTAATCATCTCTCCGATCGAATTACCGGAAGTAAGCGTAGCTACAGAATGGATTTTATTAGCCATTACTGTTGCCATGTTCTTTATTGTATGGTTTATTGTAAGAAATACTTATGTAAACAAAAAGAAAATGGCATTACCAGACAGCAAATATGTTGGATGGGAAAGACTTTCTGCTCAGAAGTTAAAAATTGATGAGATTTATAATGCAATGATTGTAAAGCCTATTGAAGGAATGGGTAAAGCAGCATCAATGTTTGATAAAGCTGTACTCGATCGTATTGTAAACTTTGTTGCAAACGGAGCTGAAGATTCTGGAAAATCTTTCAAGCGCCTTCAGAATGGAAATGTAGAAACTTATGTGCTGATTATGTCATTGGCCGTAGGGATTATATTAATTGTTAACTTTTTATTGAATTCATAAGATGTTATTAGCACTATTACTAATACCAGTTATTGGATCTGCTCTGGTTTTTGCATGGAAAAGTCCAAGCGCTAAGTACATAGCTTTAGTACTAGCATTTTTAGAAATGGCTTTGTCATTCTATATGCTTTCAGGACTAGACTTTGCGGCAACCATAGACAGCCAGAACTTACAGTATCAAATCAACACCCCGGAATCTTCATTCCTGAAGACTTCTTTATACTTAGGCGTTGATGGTTTATCCATGCTGTTTATTTTATTAACCACTATATTAACCTCATTAATTATACTGTCTTCTTTTAGTCAGACTGTAAAATACAAGAATACTTTCTACGGACTGATCTTATTAATGCAGTTTGGTCTTATCGGAGTATTTACTTCATTAGATGGTTTAATGTTCTATGCTTTCTGGGAAGTAACTCTTATCCCGATTTGGTTCATTTGTGGACTATGGGGTCAGGAAGATCAGAAACTTCGTTTTACGACTAAGTTCTTCGTGTATACATTTATTGGTTCGTTATTCATGTTAGGTGGTCTTATCTACGTATACAATCACTCTGCATCTTTTGCACTACTGGATATGTATAACTCAGATCTCAACGTTACTCAACAGACTATAGTTTTCTGGTTTATTTTTGTAGCATTCGCTGTAAAATTACCAGTATTCCCGTTCCATACATGGCAGCCGGATACTTATACTTACTCTCCTACCGAAGGAACAATGCTTCTGTCTGGTATCATGCTGAAAATGGCAATCTTCGGAGTTTTAAGATATCTTCTTCCGATTGCACCGGGAGCTATTCTGGGAATTTCAGGTCAGATTGTATTAACATTGGCTATTATTGGTATCGTTTATGGTGCATTAATCGCTATTGTTAAAAACGATATCAAAAGAATCATTACTTATTCTTCTCTTTCTCACATTGGATTAATCGTAGCAGGTATTTTTGCTTCTGCAATTCTTACCCTTAACGGGCGCTTCACTACCGAAGGTGCTGAAGGTGCTGTTATACAAGCTTTCGCTCACGGTATCAATATCGTTGGTTTATTTTACTGTGCGGATATCTTATACAGAAGATTTAAAACAAGAGACATCAGACAAATGGGTGGACTAGCTAAGGTAGCGCCTAAGTTTGCAGTTCTGTTCCTGATTATTGTATTCGGATCTATGGCAGTTCCGTTAACTAATGGTTTCATCGGTGAATTCATCTTATTAAAGTCTATTTCAGATTATAATACAACAGCGGTTATTATATCAGGTCTTACTGTTATACTTTGTGCTGTATACATGCTTAGAATGTACGGAAAAGCAATGTTTGGTAAAGGAGACGAGGTTCTTCTTGCTAACATGAAGGATGTTTCAGGAGTAGAATTCTCTGTACTGGCTTCGCTGGTTGTATTTGTAATACTTTTCGGGATCTTCCCAAATAGTATTCTGGAGATGGTACATAGTTCGTTGGAGTTTATCTTCAAATCAATGAATAATTAATTGAAAGGAAAATGACGGTATTTATTATAATTTTTATAACAGCAGTATTATCGCTTTTTGCCGGGGTATTTAACCAAAGCAAATTCTCAAGATATATTGGTATTTTAGGGCTTTTAATAGCTTTCTATGTAAGCTATATGCCAGACTGTAGTTTTTTCCTGAAGTACGACAACATGTACTTGTACGACGGACCAGCAAGACTATTAACACAGATTTCTATCGTTGTCACGGTGCTTATCTTCTTCCTTGGAGGATTTGCATTCAACAATCACAGAAGTCACCAGTCTGAATTATATGCATTAATGCTTTTATCATTATGTGGAGGTATTACATTATTTGGATTCAAAAACCTTGTTACATTATTCTTAGGAATTGAAATTCTTTCTATCCCATTATATGTAATGGCAGGAGCTAATAAAACAGATCTTCGTTCTATTGAAGCTTCTATGAAGTATTTCTTAACAGGAGCATTTGCTACCGGATTCTTACTTTTCGGTATTGCTATGATCTACGGAAGTACTGGATCATTTGATCTTACAGAGATTCACAAATTCAGTCTTCAGTCAGGGAAAAATCCAATGTTTATTTTAGGTTTTATCCTTATGCTTTGTGCAATGGCATTTAAAACTTCTTTAGCACCATTCCATATGTGGAGCCCGGATGTATATCAGGGAGCACCATCTATCATTACCTCTTTTATGGCAACCGTAGTTAAAATTTCGGCTTTCGGAGCGCTATTCAAGTTAATGGTTATTGGTTTCGCAGGAACGTATGGTAACTGGTTAAATATTATGGGAAGCTTCGTAATCATTACATTACTATTGGCTAACTGTATGGGGCTTGCTCAGACTAACATGAAGAGAATGCTTGCTTACTCCAGTGTTTCGCATGCCGGATATATCGGTTTGATATTCTTCGGAATGAATGAAAACTCTTTAGAGAAAATGGCTTTCTATCTTTTAGCATATTCTCTATCTACTATTGGTGCTTTCTTAACACTAATCTGGGTAGAAAAAGTAAAAAGAGAAGTATCTTACAATGCATTCAAAGGTCTTGCTAAAACAGAACCTTTATTAGCTATTGTAGCTACAGTTTCATTATTATCTATGGCTGGTATTCCATTAACGGCAGGTTTCATTGGGAAATTCAGTTTATTCAGCCAGGCAATGAATGGTGCTGCATTCTTAGTATTAGTAGCAATCTTGGGTTCTGCATTAAGTATCGCTTACTACCTGAGACCTATTATTGCGATGTTCTTCTTTAAAGAAACTACTTTCAAAACCAGTGAAAAAGTAAGCCTTACTTACAACATCCTGGCAGTAGTTATTACAATTGCAATTATTGTATTAGGAGTTTATCCTGATCTTTTTAATATACAGTTTGGTGGATAATCAATCCATTCTTATCTAATAAAAAGGCTGTCTTATAATAAGATAGCCTTTTTATTTGTCACTTCTTAATAATCATAAACAAGTAAGGCTTCAGAAATTCTGAAGCCCTACTCTATTAACAAACTCACGAATTATTGTATTAGCTTTATATGTTAACCTGTTTGGTTAACCATGTTTTATTTATAGGTGTTAGTTCTTTACGGCATCTCTTACAGCATTGGCATAACTAACATTAGAATTATAAGTATAAATCATCATTCCACCCTTAGCTCCCTGCGTAGGTGTCCATTTAGCAACCTCAACATCATTGGCTTGGTTAGTTCCACCTTCAGCATAAGCGCCAAACACCATTTTATTAGCCGGAATTTTATTGGTACCGGTGGCATAATTCATCATTAGCTGTGTTCTGCTTACATTAGCTCCGTAAGATTGTAGCTGAATGTAATTAAAGTTATTTCGGAAGTTTTCCATAATCTTATTCCATGCATATACATCGATACCTGAAGCGATTTGTAATTGTTTATTATTTGGTGCAGTAGTACCGAAATATTTAGTCAGTTCACTTATTACATTCAGAAATGCCGGTGTTGCCGCCATACTTCCGGAATACCAACCGTTATACCCTGTTGCTGCATAACCTGGAAATGTTGGTATCGGATTAGGCTTTGCCCCAGTATGTTCAACATCCAGACTTATCCCGTCCAACTTCCACTTGTCAATAACAATAGATTTTATAGCATCTCCATATGCTGCAGCAGAAGCAAAACCTCCCGGCTTAGAAGACTGCCAGCTTACATCATCATCTATATTCTGCAACACTTTGATACCTCTGCTTTGAAGAGAACGGATCTGAGTGTCCAGATCTTTATAGGATTTAAAGCTTCCCATCATACCAGTGCCTCCTGCTAATTTGGTGGTATCCTGCAGGCTCCAATACTTCAGTCCAAAAAGTATTACCATATCTACTTTATCTGGTATATCTTTCAGTTTGAATGTCGGATTTCTTCCGTCAGTAATATAATAAGCGATACATACACCATTAGAGCCCGCCAAAGCAGCAGTACTTTTAGCTGATGCTTCTTTATTAACTGACTCAGGTGTTATATCCTCTGTCATTTTGGAACATGATCCCAGCATCAATAAAAGTATTGAGCACTGGGCAAAAAAGATTTTTTTCATAGTCTGTTTTTATTTAATAATTAGTGTTATAATAGAAACCAACCCTTGCTGCAATGAAAATATTTCAATGCAAAAATTTCTGAAATCGGAATTGGTCCAAGGTTGATATAAAACTTATTAAGGATTCATAATTTTTATCAGATCCTTTGTCACTCGGAAGTTAGGTGCACGAAGCGTGTTGTCATTAGAAGACGTTAGTGGTGCGTCTCTTTCTATAGCATAAGAGAATACTCCGCCTTTCTTGCCTGTCGCAGGCTGCCAGCGGGCATAATCGTATGCACGGCCTGTTCCGTTCTGAGGATACCTTACATCATTCCAATAATTTCCAGGATATCCATTTTCTTCATAAAAAGAAAAACCAGGTAAAAACTGTTTCATACTGATATATGGTGCATAAAGTCCGGAGACAGTTGTAAGGTTAGTTGTACTTCTTCCATATGCCTGAAGGAATACATAATTGTATCGGGAAGCCGTCTGAATAAAGAAGTTGGTAGGATTCTGATTGGTATCGTATACAAATGTTTTCCCTGTACCTGATTTAGGACCAAAATATTTAGACAATGCTTTGGTTGCCGCAACAAATTTAGTCAGCGTTGCTCCGCTCGGGCTACTTTCAATATCAATGTCGATTCCATCCAGATTATACTCACCTACCCATTTATCATAAATGCCTTTGGCCCATGAAGAATAACCTATAGAGTCTTGTCCGCCCGTAGTTGTTGCACTGTTCAGGTCTCCTAATGTTATAATAACCTTAGTTCCTCGTTTATGAAGATAAGGAACATAATTAGTTTTCAAGGTATTCCAATATGCATTTGTCGGAGGAGTATAATCCGGAAAAACCATTACCATATCCAGGCTATCCGGCAGCCATCTCATACTTGGGAGATTGCCACTTGCTGTAGCACTGTCTCTCCATGTTCTGTAATAACCAGCCGAAATCTGGTGATCACTGTTTTTGTAAGCAATAAGATCGCTTAGATTAAGTGCTGATACTGTAACTCCGGATTTCTGCGCAGAGGTATCCTTAGTTACTGACAGATCTTGTTCGCTTCTTGTACATTTGATAAATAACATTATAGCCACAGAAAGGCATAATGCAAAAGAAAAATTTGCGGTTTTCATCTAATTAATTTTTGTGATTTAGTTTTATATAAAATTAAATAAAAATTATCAAAAACAAATATTTTTTATTTTTTTTCATTGTTAATCAATATAAACATTCGTAAAACCGCATAACAAAAGACTTTTTACCTAGTATTAATATAATAAATATTTTTCTAAAAGGATTCCGGGCAGATAAAACCGATGCAAAATATTATCAAACAATACGATATTACCCGATTTAAAATATTTTTATAACATTAAAACCAAAAAACATATAAAAACAAGTTCAGAGATTGGTTATTTTTTCTCCAGACGATTTATAATTCCAGATTATTTTCCTTAATTATGCTTGCTTACCAGGATTTCAAACAAGGACAAATAGCTTATAAATCCCTGATACCTATAGGGCTTGTAATCGAATTGCAAATGCTTTTATCTATAACATAATTCCTGAATTTAAACAACCGTTTAGTTCATAAATTACCTATTATTGTTTAAATTTGCATGCTATGCTTCAGGAGAAAGAATCACCTTTTATACTGCGTATCGCATTTCATAAGTATATTGAGGTGCTGGAAAAAATACGGGATCAGGATCCGGAATCTTACAGATCCGAATACGCCCGTGCGCTTTTAGATAAAGTAGATAAAGTTCCTGAACTCAGAGAAGGTTTCGATGATGTAGATGTTATTCGTAATAACGAAGGACTTATACACCAACTCCTTGCCGATCTATTCCCGACTGCTTTAACCAATAATGAAATAAAAGCAGCTAGTATTCCTTTCTTCAATCTTACATTTAACTACACAGAAAGGTTTAAAAAACTATTGTCAGATGCTGGCCAGAGTTTCGAAATCAAAATACGGGATTTAGATGATGATTATTTCTACATTATGAATTGTGTTGTGATTATTCATACATACTTCAAAAAAGAAATAAAAACTACGACTCCTTTGTATTTCGATATCCCTGATAAACAAGGAATTGTAAGACACTATCGCCTAACCATAAATGCTGATTTTACCGAAACTATTCCTACAGAAAAAGCACATTTTCTGAATGATGATGAAATAGAGCTTCTTCTGGACAACTATGAAAATATAGATCTCTGGAAAACCAAATTTCCTCCCGGAAGCTGGATACTAAAAGGTTTCTTCATTATTAGTCTGACAGATGTAACACCAGATTTCTCTCTTTCCGAGTTAAAGTCGAATCTGCTGAGTATAGATCCTGAAACAGGAGCCTTGGACAATAGCTTCGAACCTATCCTGCGTTCTTATTTCGAGATTCCGGATCTTCGCACCGGGTTTATGTTCTTTAATCATGAACAAAACAGACTGGAAAAACTTCAAAACAATCGCGCTCTTTTCTCCAGCTCTATTTTAGAATTTCTTTATGATAAACTAGGCTTTGATGCAATTGGTAAAGAAGCTTATGAAGCGTTGGCACAAAGCAACAAACCTATTGTTGTTTCTGATGTTTATAAATATGCCGATTCGGAGAAATTTCAGTTTATCTCCAGTTATTTCATAGAACATAATGTACATAGCTTCATTATGATTCCTGTGGTAAAGGACAATCAGCTACTCGCTATTCTGGAGATGTCATCTGGCATTAAAGGTGCATTTAACAGTCTGAAAGTAAAAAAACTGGACTTTATTACGCCTTTCTTATTATTTTCTATCAGTAGATTTCATTATGAATGGCAGACAAAACTGGATGCTATTATTCAGCAGGAATATACTTCCCTTCATCCAAGTGTTGCCTGGAAATTCCGTGACGAAGCGCAAAATGCGTTCTTTGGAAACTTGCGAAATGAGGAATATAGTCTGAAAGAAATATCTTTCGATCATGTTTATCCTTTATACGGACAAACAGACATCAAATCTTCATCCAGTATACGAAACAAAGCTCAGCAGGAAGATCTTCTGGAGCAACTGAACAGACTAATCTCTATTTATGAAAATCTAAAAGATGAAAAAGCAGTCAATGAGAAAATCTTATTTGGACTGAAAATTCTTACAGAAGAGGTTGAAATAGGTATGAAAACAGATACAGAACAGAGAGTTATACGTTTTCTGGCCAATAAAGTACATCCTGAACTGGAAGGAAATAATTCTCCTGAGATAAAAAATTATTTCAGCCTGCTAGATTCAAACGGACAACTTCTTTATAAAAAAAGAAAGGCTTTTGATGAAACAGTTAGTACTGTTAATAAAAATTTCGCCAGCCTTCTGGAAAAAAGAGAACAGGAAGCTCAACTTATTTTTCCACATTATTTTGAACTTTTCAAAACCGATGGCGTAGAGCACAATATATATGTAGGGCAATCCATAAATCCTACACAGAATTACTCTAAAGAAATTTTACATCAGTTAAGATACTGGCAACTGGAAACATTATGTGAAATGGAATTATCCCATGAGTCCATAAAATCCTGCCTGCCTTATAATCTTGATGTACATTCTCTTATACTGGTATTCAATGTGTCATTATCCATACGCTTCCGTATGGACGAAAAACGTTTTGATGTAGACGGCGCATACAATTCTCGTTACGAGGTCATCAAGAAACGTATTGACAAGGCTTATATTAAAAATACAACTGAAAGAATTACACAGCCCGGAAAAATCTGTATCGTATATTCTTCTAACGAGGATGAAAAGGAATACTATTCCTATATACAAAGGCTACAGGAAAAAGCCTATCTTACTTCTGAAGTTGAAAAACTGGAAGTAGAAGAACTACCGGGAGCAAGTGGACTAAAAGCGCTACGCGTAGGTCTTAACAGAAATAAAGCTATAGAAATAACTTGCCAGCTTCCGGATTAACTCGTCCAAAAGGCAAAAACAAAAGCGACAACAGAAACAATAATTCCAACCATAAAGATCTGGTAGGTAATACTAAGCAATCTGTATTTTCTGTTTAGAACAACTCCCAGGTAATACAAATCTCTGATCATAGAATCATACAGATAGTCACGATCCTCCATCATCTCCCGTACTGCCGGTGTATAGTCGTCCAGATTCATTTTGTAGAAGTTACCAAAGAATAGAAGATTCACCTTTCTGTTTTTCAGATCTTCTTTCGTAAACTCACCACTGGTAACCTTAGGCTTTGTAGAAAGTATAGCAAATATAATTGTGATAACACTAAACAGCAGCATAATAAAGGTTGGCATCACCAAATACTCATTCTTCTCAGATCCCAGCTTGGGTAAGAGTGTAGATAATGCGATAGAAATAATAATAGCATTTACCGAAAGCAATATATTGGCTTTACTGTCTGCAATATCACTTAGTCTTGTATGATTGCTCAGCGTAATTCTGAACATTGTATCTATACTTCTGTCTGCTTTAGCTTCCTTTTTAGGTTCTTTCTTATTTTTATCTTTCTTTATATTTTCCTGCTCCTGTAACATATTTTCAATCTTCTGAAGGTTTTTTTCTTTTATAGGGTTCCAATTCTGCTTTGCATAATCTGTATTGAACTGATGAAACCTGAAAAAACGTAAATTATCTAAATTCCATTTCTTTTTACTGAAGTCTTTCCCCAGCGTTTGCTCCCATTCTTTTCTCAGATTATCCGAGTAAGTGAAATAATCTTCACTTGCCAAATGACTACTGTCTGCATCACGGATAATATTTTCAATTCGGTTATCCGGTTTACAACAGATTTTTGTGGACATAATCAGTTCCTTTACCCTCCGGATAAAGTCTTCGTTTACGCCCTCTGCTTTTAAAAACTTTGCTGCAATCTCACAACTTTTTTCTTCATGCAGCATAATATCTTCTGTATAGCCACTGTCGTGAAACCAGCATGCAACCAGCAATATTTCTTTCTCTTCTTCATTCAGATTATCAGCATACGCAAGAATCTCAGCATTTGCAACAACTTCCTGCGTATGCTTATAATTATGATAAAGAAATGCCGGAGATAACTTATCTTTGAATAAGTTTTCGATAAAGAAACCTGCTTTTTGAACTAGAGTCATTTTGTCGAATTTGATTAGATAAAATTATGCATTTCAAAGTTTATATGCTAAAAAATACGCTTTCCAATTTTTTAAAAGTTTCAATCTTTGGAATTACACTGCAGTCATGTGCCACATATACTGTACAAAAAGGGAAAAATCTCGCCGAAATACCTGTACGGGATTCTTCTAAAGTTGCCCATCGGTTTTTCCTGATTGGTGATGCCGGAAATGCAGACGAACCTCAGGCACAGAATACGCTAAACCTCCTTCAGAAAAGGCTTAAAGAAGCTTCTCCTAACTCTACACTTTTATTTCTCGGAGACAATATTTATCCTTTGGGAATGCCTGGTGAAAAAGATCCAGGTTATGACCTAGCAAATCTTAAACTGGAAAATCAGCTAAAAATAACCAAAGACTACAAAGGAAATACAATTGTAATCCCCGGAAATCATGACTGGTATTATGGTTTAGATGGATTAAAAGCTCAGGAAAAAGCAGTTGCAAAATACCTGGATAATAAAAAAGCTTTTCTGCCTAAAAAGGGTTGCCCAATAGACAAGGTAAAACTAAATAATGATCTTACCCTTATTACCATTGACAGTGAATGGTATCTGCAAAACTGGGATGAAAACCCAGGGATGAATGCAGATTGCAGCATCAAAACACGGGATGATTTTTTTGATGAATTCGAAAACTTACTGAATAAGAATCAGAATAAGCCTATTGTGGTTGCATTGCACCACCCGCTAATCAGTAGTGGTAGCCATGCCGGGTATTTTTCATTAAAAAAACAGCTTTATCCTATTGGCGATAAAGTTCCACTTCCTGTTATAGGTTCATTTATCAATGTAGTTCGTGCGACATCCGGCATCAGTCCTCAGGATCTTAATAATGCAAGATATACAGCATTGGTAAAGCGACTGAAAAGTCTTGCACAGGATAATCAGAATGTAATTTTTGTATCCGGTCACGATCACAATCTGCAATACCTCGAGGAAAGAAATATCCGTCAGATTATTAGCGGATCCGGTTCTAAAAACGAAGCAGCAAAAGCGACAACTCCGAAAGACTTTACTTTTGGGGGTAACGGTTATGCTGTTTTAGATATCAACCAGGATGGTAGTGCCAATGTATCTTATTATAGCACAGAAAATAATACAGAAAATTTCTTAACTCAGATTAAAGTTCTGGAAAACCTACAGAGACCTGCTCCCGGAAAATATCCGGATACGTTTTCTGATTCAATAAAAACTTCAGTATACCCGGAAAAACTTACTCAAAAATCAAAAGTATATACCTGGCTTTGGGGAGACCATTACAGGAAATACTACAGTATGCCTATAGAAGCTAAGGTTGCAACTCTCGACACGCTAAAAGGCGGACTTAGCCCTATCCGGGCTGGTGGCGGACACCAATCTAACTCACTACGTTTAGCTGCACCAAACAACCAGGAATATGCGATGAGAGGAGTAAAGAAAAGTGCTATTCGATTTCTGAATGCTGTTGCATTTAAAAATGAAAGCTTTGGTCATGAACTGGAAGGAACTTTCGCTGAAAAATTCCTACTCGATTTTTATACAACAACACATCCGTATACTCCATTTGCTGTAGGCAATCTCGCAGAAAGTATCAATGTCTTTCATTCAGACCCTTTACTTTATTATGTTCCGAGACAAAGGGCATTAGGAGATTTCAATTACGACTATGGTGATGAACTCTATATGATTGAAGAACGATTCTCGGATAGTCCGGATGATCTTAAAATGCTAAATGGAGCTACCACAACGATGAATACTTTGGATATGATGAATAATCTGCAGAAGTCCGAAAAGTATTCTGTGGATCAGCAGAGCTATATCCGCGCCCGTATTTTCGATATGCTTCTTGGCGATTGGGACAGACATTACGATCAATGGCGCTGGGCAGAGTACAAAGATGGAAACTCCTATGCGTATAAAGCCATCCCAAAAGACAGAGATCAGGCATTCAGTAAATACGACGGACTTCTATTTAAGTTCATTATGCAAATGCCTCCATTACGCCATATGCAGAGCTTCAAAGAAGATATTCGTAATATAAAATGGCTAAACAGAGAACCTTATCCGTTAGATCTGGCTTTCCTAAAAAATGCTACTGAAGAAGACTGGAAAAAAGAAGCAGAATACATACAGCAAAATATGACCGATGAGGTTATAGACAATGCATTTCATAATCTTCCAAAAGAAGTACAAGACGGTACCATAGGGCACATAAAGCAAAATCTGAAAATCAGAAGAGATAAAATGGCTCAGTATGCTGCGGAATACTATAAAACTTTACAAAAAACGGTTATGATTACCGGTACCAACAAGATTGACAGATTTGTTATCAAAAAGGAAAAACATAAAGTCAGTGTTCTGCAATACCGCGTAAAGAAAGAAGGAAACGAATTGGTTTTCAAACGTGAATATTCTAAACATGACACCAAAGAAATCTGGATTTACGGACTGGATGATGATGATATATTCGACGTATCTGGCTCAGAAAATTCCGGAATAAAAATAAGACTTATCGGTGGGCTTAATGATGATGTATACAATATTAAAGATGGCCGAAATGTTAAGTTATATGATTTTAAATCTCAGAAAAACACGTATAACATTACCGGATATGTAGCAAAACAAATTAAAGATGATTATGATATTAACACCTATAACTTTGAAAAGCCTCAGTACAACTTCTGGGCGGGGTATCCTAGTATAGGCTATAACCCCGATGAAGGTGTTAAGGTTGGCGCTGTTGTCAACTATACGCATAATGGTTTCGAAAGAGATCCTTACACATCCAGACACACATTTAAAACTAATTATTCCTTTGCTACGAGTGGAATAGAGTTTATTTATAATGGTATATTTCCTAATGCTATTGGAAAATGGACACTGCATTTAGACGGTCGTTTTACTACTCCGGATTTTGCACAAAACTATTTTGGTTTTGGTAATAATACGGCTAATTACGATGATGAACTGGGCAGAAACTACAACAGGGTAAACATACAACAGCTGCAGATAGCACCTTCCATATCTAAAAAAAGTTTTATGGGATTTGTTCAGACATTTCAGTTAGGCTATGAGGATTATAAGGTACATCATAATAAGAATCGTTTTATTACACAGTCTGGTCAGATTAATCCCGAAGTATTCGATAATCAGCAATTTTTAGGTGCAAAATATAATTTCAGCTACGACCATAGTGACAACGCTGCTTTCCCAACTATGGCATTTGGTTTTTCTGTTTCTGCTGCATGGAGAATGAACATTGATAATCCAAATCGTAATTTCATGACTTATGATGCACGTCTGAATGTTACACACCGGATAGATGATGATGGAAAATTTGTCTTTGCAACAAAGATACAGGGTGTTTATATTAACAACCGCTACTTCGAATTTTTCCAAGGCGCTGATTTAGGTGGAAACAATGATATAAGATCTTTCAGAAATAACAGATTTCTGGGTAATTCTTCATTATTTCAGAGTAATGATATCCGTTGGAACTTCGGGAGAGTGCGGAATCGTGTAATCCCGGTAAATTTTGGTATCTTAGCTGGCTATGACTATGGACGTGTCTGGATGGATGGTGAATATTCCAGAAAATGGCACCAGTCTGTAGGTGGCGGAATATGGGTAAGTATACTCGAAGCGTTCTCTGCACGGGCTACTTATTTTACAGGAAGCGATGGCGGAAGATTTTCTGCAGGCATAGGACTAAGATTCTAAAATTGTAAAAATGAGGATTGATTCTGGCCCGGTTAATTATTTTCTGAGGGCATATTTTCAGTATGCATTGATTCCAATAGTGATCATAAGCATTATCAGCTATATTGTGCGAGAAAATGAACAATACCCACCATTTCTTTATGCTATTATTTTCACCTTTATATTAACCATATTCCTGATTATTTCTTTTCATGAATATATTTCTATAAAGAAGAAATCAAAAATGTCAGCATTATTTATAAGAGAAAGAGAACTCTATATAAATAACGAAAAAAAGCTACCATTGACAGAAATAACATCAATTACTCCATTATATTACAACCCATTAATTGGTAAAGTAATGATCTATTTTTTCGAGATAAAAACCAGTAATGAAGTTTTTTATTTCTTTGATAAACCACGCTTCATGTGGAATATTATGACTCCCCTCTCTGTGAAAAAACTTGAAAAAACTTTTCCCGAACTTCAGCCTGTAGTTCAGGAAGAAATAATGATTAGAAAACTCCCGAATATATAATCTTATTATATATTCAGAAAATCTACTTCAGTTCCATCGAATAAAGTATACCTTCATCTTTATTGTTTCTTTCCTCTCCAATATAAAGTATTGTATCGGTTGCAAAACAAATTCCTTCTTTTTGGGAGTTACTCTGCAAATCTATTTGGGTCATTTTAGCATTCGTAAAGTTATCTCCTTCAAAATTTTCCAGGATAAAAACATTCTTATGTGTTATTAACGCTATTTTTTTCCCGTTCGGACTTATATCAGCGCCTGTAACAGCTCCGTCATGATATTTCTCCGGCAGCTTTAGTTTTCCAACTAACTGAGCTTTAAATTCACCTTGTTTATTCGGAACTTTATATACCAGCGAAGTACCATCAGATTTCTTACTTCTGTTTTTAGTAAAGAGATAAAAGTAGCCGTTATGTTCTATAAATGCCTCACAGTCGTATAATAAGTTTTTCTTACTTGGTGGAAATTCTGTCTGCTCAGGATAAGAAAATTTGGTCGCCTGCAAAACAGGCGTGCTATTTTCTTTGCCGATTTTCACTTTATAGATAGCTAAATTTTTGCGATCATTATTATTGTTTCCGAAATCACCAATATAAGTAAAACCATTTTTATCCTGTGTAATATCTTCCCAGTCATTATTCTCTATACCTTCAATGGTTATAGTCCGGGTATTGTTTCCACTCATATCTATTGCAAAAATCACGTTGCTGTTTCCCTGGTCTTCATGAACGTAAAATTCCTTACCATCTGGTGAAATCTGTATTCCTGAAACTTCTTTTATTTTCTTAGGAAATCTAGATACTGTACGTAATGGTCCAAAGCTTTCTGATGTGTTTTGAGTTTCCTGGGCTTTTGGGGTACAAAAAATAAGACTAAAAAGTAGAGGTGTATATAGTAGTGTACGTAGCATAACTGGTTATTTATAAACAAATGTAAGTATTTTCTGTAGCAATGATCACGCCAACAAACAATAAAAATGTGGATAAAAAGTTGTACAGAATAAGATATAAAAAAACCATTACAGAATTTGAAATCCTGTAATGGTTATATAGCATTGGATACTAAATCCCTTTTCTGAAACGATTTAAATTTTCTTATTTTTCTTTCAGAACACTTACTTCTACAGAAGTCGGGTTATTCACATCATGGAAAATCCGGTGTGTTGCCTTCTGAAAATCAGCCGAAGTAGCTTCATAAATATTCATAAATTTCTGTGGGTTACGATCTGCCAATGGGAACCATGAATTTTGGACCTGAATCATAATGCGGTGTCCTTTTTTAAAGGTGTGTGCAATGTCCGGCATTTCATAATTTACTTTTGTAACAAATCCCGGTTGGAAGGCTTCCGGTTTATCAAATCCGTTCCTGTACTTTCCTCTCATAATCTCACCCCTTACCAACATCTGATATCCGGCCATTGTTTTTCCGTTGAAGTCAGCTTCTGTTTCCGGATAAACATCGATAACCTTTACTACATAATCAGCATCAGTTCCGGTAGTCGACACAAATAAATGGTTAATAACCGGACCTGTTAAAGTAATATCTTCCTGCAGTGCATCTGTCTGATATACCATAACATCGGGTCTCTTGGAAGCAAAACGTTGGTCATCTATCATATATTCACGGGTTCTGCTGGTTTGTACTCCATCCTGATGAGGTACTGGTTTATTCGGATCACTAACATATTCGTCCCACGAATCTGTTCTTTGCACCTTATCGAAACTTAGCTTACCATTTGGCTGGAAGTAAAGTTGTTTTGTTTCCGTATTCTTCGGCGGCCATGTATCAAAAGTTTTCCACTGGTTGCTCCCTGTAATAAAGATATTGGCCTCTCCACCTTTGAATTGCCCCTTCCCTTTCAGATAATAATTGAAGAACGGAAGTTCCAGATTTTGCTGATAATCTATACTTGTCGGGTGATCAAACTTAATATCTCCGAATTGTCTGCCATCACCTCTTACCCATCCTCCATGGAACCATGGACCTGCAACCAGGATATTATTAGATTTAGGGTTTTGCTTTTCAATAGCTTTATAAGTTTCGAAAGTTCCGTAAGCATCTTCAGCATCAAAGAATCCTCCAACGACCATTACGGCTGGTTTTACCTGTGTAAGGTGAGGTAATATATTGCGGTCTTTCCAGAATTGATCATAATCCGGGTGTGCATACATATCGTTGAAAAACTTAATGTTTGTCCCCATATATTTATCTTTTAATTCCTTATTAGACCCTGACTCTAAAAAGAAATTATACATATCCTTTACCGGGGGAATAAATCGCTTAGGACCTTTATCCGGTGTTATAGGCTCTGGTCTCGGTACACCGAAAACGGTCATAAACATAAAAGCATCATTCAGAAACATAACGCCCTTATGATGAAAATCGTCACCTAAATACCAGTTGGTAACTGGAGCCTGCGGTGAAACGGCTTTTAGCGTTGGGTGTGAGTTAACCAATGTTGTTGTAGAATAGAATCCGGGATAAGAAATACCATATACACCAGCTTTCTGGTTATAATTCTTCAGATTTTTAGAAAGCCATTCCAGTGTATCATAGGTATCTGTACTTTCATCAATACCTTTTTGCCCCGGCTTCAGTGCTGGACGTACATCTTCAAATTCTCCTTCGCTCATCCACTTACCGCGAACATCCTGATAAACAAAAATAAAGCCTTCACGCATTTCTGCAGGGAAATTACCCAAAGACAGTTTGTACTGATCTTCTCCGTAAGGTGCTACAGTATAAGGTGTACGATTGAGCAGTACCGGATATTTCTGTTTCTGATCTTTAGGCACATAGATAGCCGTAAACAGTTTTTTTCCATCCCGCATAGGGATTAGCTTTTCAACTTTCGTATAGTTTTCCCGAACGTAAATAGAGTCTTCTTTCCGGGATTGTGAGAACACCACAGCAGTGCTGGCCATAGCAATGGCCAGAAGGAATTGTTTCTTCATGTTAATTTAGTTTTCTTACCTAGTATAGTAATAACGCCGTAAAGCCTACCAAATTTACATAATTTAAAAAGAAATAAGCCGGTGTTATACCGGCTTATTTTATTATATTTTTTTAACTCCCTCTTCATTCATATTATGTGCAGGCTGCGACATATTGCATTTTATACTACCATCATCCAGAATTTTAAATTCATAAAAAACATCTGGGCTAAAATCTCTGACTTTAAATTTGCTAGTACTGATAGCTTCCAATTCTAACTTTATCTGCGGATTCAACGGTACAAACAGTTTGTTATTTTCAAAAAATACCTCAAATGTTTTGCTGTTCTTCTTAATATATTTCCCGGCATATTTTTGTAGTAAACTAATATCTACCTTAACTGGTTTTATATCGTAAAGAATATTTCTTAACTGTTTAACTGGTGAAGATGTAGCTTCCGAATTATTATTTTGCAGCATAATAATCGTTTTATCATGATCCAAATCTCTTTCGATAAAAGTTATATAGCCTGCCCAGCCACCGGAATGATTTGCTATTTTCCCAAATGGATCTTTTGTATCAATAGCCCAGCCATAGCCATACCGAGTATCTTTATTATCTTTAGTAATTATGGAACTAAAAATAAGATCTTTATCTTTCTGATTAACCAGCTTGTCTCCATACAAAGCTCTGTCCCATTTCAGCAGATCACCCGTTGTGGAACTCACCATACCATCACCTACAATACCATCCAGATAATAAGTATAATATTCCTTCCCCAGATCATCCAACAATTTTTTATTTCCAAGGCTGTCTATAACATAACCTAGTGCATAATTGGAAATCTTTTCTGGTTTATACCGACTTCTATAAACCCTGGTACTAGTCATCCCAAGAGGCTTGAATATTTTTTTGCTCAAGTAATCACCATAAGATTGTTTTGATGTCTTCTCGATAATTAAGCCTAATAAAGCATATCCTGTATTGCTGTATTCGTATTTATCTCCGGGTATAAATAAAAGCTCTGGCTTATATTTTGCCAACATTTCTACGATATCTTTATTTGTCGCAAACTTTGTTTTATCCCAGTTTTTATTGAACAGCCCCATATAATCTGGTAGTCCGGATGTATGATAGAGCAAATTATCTATGGTAATAGGTTCATAAAAACTAAGTTCCGGAAAATATTTAGTGAGAGGATCGTTGTAACCAAGTTTACCTTCTTTCTCCAGCTGGACGATTCCCATAGCAGTAAATTGTTTCGAAACCGATGCTAATTCGAAAACCGTATTTTTGTCCAGCTTCTGCTTTGTTTTTTCATTAGCCAGTCCAAAGCTTTTCTCATACACTACTTTCCCCTTTTCTGCAATAAGGACATTTCCGTTAAATTCTTTGGCTGTATATAATGAAGTAAACAGACTGTCCAATTTCTTTTCTTTTTGTCCATAGACAAAGCTCGATACAGCTATAAAAAGGATTATAACTTTTTTCATAATAAGTATTTCTATATTTGGTGACCTAATATTCTACAAATATAGAAATATAATTAATATTCCAGCTTTTTCTTTACTTCATTCCAAAGCTGATCCATTTCCTCAAGACTCATTTCTGAAAGAACAAGATTCCTTTCGTGAGCCAGCTCTTCCATAGCCTTAAAGCGGGATATAAACTTTTGATTGGTACGTTCCAGTGCTGTATCTGTATTTACACCAGCAATACGGGAATAATTAATAATAGAAAAAATCAGGTCTCCCAGTTCTGCTTCCTTCATATCCGTATCTGTTTCTGCATGAAACTCGGAAAGTTCTTCTTCAACCTTTTTCCAAGCCTCCTCTACTGTAGGGAAATCGAAACCTATTCCTTTTACTTTATCCTGAATGCGATACGCTTTAATCATTGGAGGCAAACCATTGGGAACACCCGCCAAAATAGATTTATTCCCTTCTTTCAGTTTCAATTTCTCCCAATTCTGCTTTACTTCTTCTTCATCTTTAACTTCGGTATCTCCGTAAATATGTGGATGGCGAAAAATAAGTTTTTCATTTAGACTGTTGATTACATCTGCAATATCAAAACTCTGTTTTTCCGATCCTATTTTAGCGTAAAAAACTAAATGTAGCAATACATCTCCCAACTCTTTTTTTATTTCCTGCAAATCTTCTTCCAGCAAAGCATCCGAAAGTTCATAAACCTCTTCCAATGTCAGATGGCGCAAAGACTGCAGGGTTTGCTTTTGGTCCCATGGGCATTTCTCGCGTAGATCATCCATAATATCCAGAAGTCGGCCAAATGCTTCCAGTTTTTCAGCTCTTGTATTCATATTTATCAATTTTCAGGAGAGACAAAGTTAATTTAATCTTACTGCAATAAAAAACTCTGCCCGATAAGAGCAGAGTTTTTTTATTGTATGAATGAAGATATTATTCCTCTTCAGTTTTCTTTTTAGCTGTTTTTTTTGCAGGCTTTTCTTCCTCAGCAACTTCTTCTTTCTTAGCCGCTTTTTTAGCAGGAGCTTTCTTTTCTTTTACCTCTTCCGTAACTTCAGCAGAAACCTCAGCTGTTTCCTCAGCAGCAGGAGCTACAAAACTTTCCGGTGTAATATATCCTCCTTTCTGAAGTGTATTATACCATTGTACAAGTTTTTTGATATCAGATTCGTAAACTCTTTCTACATCATAGTTAGGAAGTACATCAGCCATAAATGTTTTAAGCTCATCAGCTGAAGATTTGTGGTTGATGGTTGGTTTGAAATCTTCTTTTTTTGCAATATTATGGAACACTTCAAATAAAGGAACTTCGCTATCAAAAGTAAACATAGAGATGTTATCCAAAAGGCTTACCTGGCTTGTATTGGAAATGTTAGCTTTTTTTCCTGTTGTGATATCTTCCACAATAAAACCTGTTCTCAGCTGAGAAACAAGTCTAAAAAGTCCCGGTTTACCCGAAATCGAGATGATTCTTTCTAACTGCATTTTTATTTTTTTATCTTAGTTAATATTCTGTTTTATTTAGGAAACCTCATCTTATAATCTACAGATACATCACCTGCAGTAATCTTGGTTAGCTTCCCTTTTATTATTTTCTTTTTTAGTGCGCTTAGTTTATCCGTAAATAAAACTCCGTCAATATGATCATATTCATGTTGAATTACGCGGGCACGAATATCCGAAAAAGTTTCGGTATGTTTCACAAAATTTTCATCATAATATTCCATTGTGATGGTTTCTGGTCTACTTACATCTTCCCGAACATCCGGAATACTAAGGCAACCTTCGTTAAATTTCCAAGGTTCTCCGTCATATTCTAATATTTTTGCATTGATAAATACTTTTTTAAAATCTTTTAATTCTTCACGAATGTCCAGATAATCTTCATCTTCTGCTAAAGGACGAACATCGATTACAAATAAACGAACATCTAATCCGATCTGTGGAGCTGCAAGTCCTATGCCATGTGCCTGATACATCGTTTCGAACATATTATCGATTAACTGGCTTAGTTCCGGATAATCCTTTGTAATATCGTGTGCTTTTTTCCTTAAAACAGGATCGCCATAGGCGCGGATTGGTAATATCATCTTGTCTCTAAAAAATTCTGTAAAATAAGTGTTGCACTTATTTTATCGATTAAACCTTTCTGTTGTCTTTCTTTTTTGCTTTTACCACTCTGACTGATAAAGAAAGAAGCCATTTTACTGGTAAATCTCTCATCAAAGCGGTTAATTTTTATCTGCGGAAATGTTGTCTGAAACTGTTCCAGAAATTTCTGAATTTCGGTTTCTATCTCGGACATATTGCCTTTTAAATCTGTAGGGAGCCCTACTACAATTTCCTCCACTTTATTTTGCTGAAAATATGTTCTCAGAAAATCCATGAGCTTTGGTGTTTCAACTGTTTGTAGTGCTGAAGCTATAATTTGCATATCATCCGTTACAGCTAATCCTGTACGGGCTTTTCCATAATCAACAGCCATTATTTGTCCCATTTTGCAAATTTAGTGTTTTTTTTAAGTTTTAGACAGCTCTATTAATTTTGTTAATTATACATTAAAAATCGCAATCCTATTATTTTTTTCATTAAATTAGCTATAACAACCAAATTATGTTAAAATAAAACAAATTTAAAGTTTAACATCATGAAAAAATTATTGTTTTTACCGTTGATATTGTTTTCATTGTATATAACTGCACAAACTACAGATGGAGACTATGAGCAAGGCTATATCAGAGGTTACAGTAGCGTAACAGGAAAAACACCAACAAAGATACCTACAAATCCAAATTGGCAACAAAAGTCAACTGATCAGGTTTGGCAATCGAGTACTGATCAGACTAGACAAACGGCATTTAAGAGTAATAGTGGTTATAGTCAAGTATGGGGAGAAGGATATAAGAAAGGACAACAGGATGCAAATATTGTTTTAAGAGATGCTATAACGTTAAAGGATTCAGACAAAAAAATAAAAAAAGAGGAAACTAAATAATTTTTTCTAAAGAATAAAAAGTACCCTGATAGTAAAAATTATCTTTTACTATCAGGGTATTTAATATTATGTTATCAGCAATAAATTAACATTTAGCTCATGAAAAGCACCTGGATAAATCATCCTGTAATTCTACAAGGAACAAACATAGATCTGGTACCATTAGAAGAAAAACATCTTGAAGAATTATATACTGCCGCTGCCGATAAAGAACTCTGGGCACTTATTCCGACAGATTGCTCGGAAAGAGAGGTTTTTTATAAAACTTATGAATTTGCCATCGGTGAAAGATCTGCCGGCAGCCAATATCCTTTTGTCATAATACATAAGGATACAAATAAGATAATCGGCTCTACCCGGCTTTTTGAAATTTATCCGGCTGACAAAAAGCTTGAAATTGGCTGGACCTGGATTACAAAAGATTATTGGGGAACAACAATAAATCTGGAGTGCAAATTATTATTACTAACCTACTGCTTCGAAACTCTAAAAACAAACAGGGTACAACTGAAGACCAAAGATACCAACTTCCGGTCGAGAAAAGCTATTGAAAAAATAGGTGGAGTATTTGAAGGTATTCTGAGAAAGGATAAAATAGTAAGCGATGGAACAACAAGAAATGCTGCCTATTACAGTATATTAGATGACGAATGGGAGCAAGCAAAAACAAAAATACAAAAGCAAATAGCCGAAAAGAATACTAATAGCTGAAATCCGTTTGCAAATATTTTTTAACAAATAATATGGACACCAACTCCTAATGCCTGCATAATTATCATATATAGTTTTGCATCAGGATTTGTATTTTTTTTCTACCTTTAATTTCTCAAAAAAACTTAACCATTATTTTACACCACCAGTACAATTATTTAATATGAAAAAATTAATTTTGGTTCGTCATGCAAAAAGTGACTGGCCCGAGGGTATAGACGATTTCAATAGGCCCCTCGCAGAACGCGGAAAAGAGGATGCTCCGAGAATGGCTGAGTTTCTCAACGATAAAGGAATAGATATCGATGCGCTAATATCCAGCCCCGCAAACAGAGCTTACAGTACATGTCTATTTTTCCACAAGACTTACAAAAATGCAGAAATGAGTACTGCATCAGCACTTTATAATGCCCGTGAAAATGACTTTGTCTCCGTCATTAATCAGATCGATGATGTACACGACAGTGTAGCACTTTTCTCCCACAACAACGGAATTTCTAATTTTACCAATCTTTTTTCCGGCAATGATATCATTAGTTTTCCAACATGTGGTGTTGCAGGTATCGAAATAGACATTGATTCCTGGAGTCATTTCGACGAAGATAAATGCCAGTTAAAATATTTCTATAGTCCAAAAGAACTGGACTAATCTAAGTGATAAAAAAACGGTTTACAATTAATTCAGATAATAATCTTAGCTAATTGTAAACCGTAAACTATTTTGTATATATTCAAGTCTGAATTACTTTCTTTTCAGATCCAAATCTTCAAAGTCAAAACTGAAGTCAGTTACTCCCGAAATAGGTTTTAGTCTTGCAGACTGTGCCTTTCCTGTTTCATCAAAATTAAAGATTACAAAAGCATCCGCATCGTAGCTTCTGTCATCCCATCTTGCTACAAACGTATTATAAGAATAAGGTAATAACTCACCTTTTAGTCTTGGAGAGTTTGCACAGGAAATAAAGTACTTTTTCCCTTCCTGCTTCACTATTACATCACCAAACCAAACATCGTTATATGTTCCGGTGAATTGTTCCGGTTTTGCTAACTGCTGAATATTTTTCTGTGCAGCTTCTACCTTTGTATACACCTCATTTTTCTCTTTGTCGTAATTGGCATTTACTTTTGCCATACGATCACCATAATTCTTCAGCCAGTCTCTGCCCTGAACTCCAAGATAAGAATCCTTTACTGTATTAGTGATTGTATTAAATGCTGCTCCCGATTGCTGATTGGTCAATACAACTATTCCTAATTTAAGATCCGGAATCAGAGTAAACTGAGTAACAGTACCAATAAGCCCACCTGTATGCTGAACCTGCAGATGTCCTTTCACATCGCTAAGAAACCATCCCATTCCGTATCCGTAGAAATTAGAATCATATGGATTTTTAGCCGCTATACTTTCTGGTATTTGCAAACTCCATAATTCGTGTGCATTCTTTTCAGAAACCAGGCGTTTCCCGTCTTTAGTTACAAAACCATTGATTAGAAAATTGGCCCATGTTGTCATATCCGGAATATTACTCATAATTCCGCCTGCCGCATTTGCCGTTTCATTCCAGTCATGTGGAACAGCTACAGCTTTACCATTTACAGGAGCATGTGCATCAATTTTATTCGTTACCGCTTTTGCTCTGTTATAAGATCCAAAACTATTTGACATTCCTACAGGCTTCATAATTCTCTGTTCAATAAACTCTGCCCAGCTTAGTCCTGAAACTCTGTGGATAACTTCCCCTGCTACAATAAACATGATATTATTATAATCCAGCTTGGTTCTGAAAGGATTTGCAGGCTTTAGATAACGTACATTATGTACAATATCATTCACTGTAAGGTTTCCACCCTCCGGAAAGAACATTAAATCTCCCTGTCCCAAACCTAAACCGGCACGGTGAGTAATAAGATCTTTTATAGTCACTTCCTGAGAAACATAAGGATCATACATTCTGAATTCCGGAATAAATTTGGTCACTTTGTCATTCCAATTTAGTTTTCCTTCATCTGCCAATATTGCCAATGCTGTTGCGGTAAAACCTTTGGAATTAGAAGCGATTCCTACAAGTGTATTCTCATCCATAGCAGCCTTTGTATTCAGAGATCTTACCCCGAATCCTTTTGCATAGATTAGTTTACCATCCTTTACAACACCCACAGACATTCCGGGTACATCAAAAGTCTTCAGTGTATTCTTTACCAATTCATCGAGTTTTGCATCTGGCACCTGTGCATTGATAAAAACAACAGATACCACAAAAAAGAACAAAGAGAATTTATTTTTCATGAAATTTATTTTGAGTTTAAAGATAAGAATTAGTTATCAGTCTCAACCAACGTCTAAACACTGAATAGATGGGAATAATCTACGATGCGGAACAACTGGCAACTAAATCGTATCTTTGCGGAAATCTAAAAAAGTAAATGGAAACTAAAAGAGCATTTTTTCTTGAGGCCTACAAACTAGGCATTATTAAATTCGGAAGATTCACCCTGAAAAGTGGTATTGAAAGCCCATTCTATGTAGATCTTCGTCCTTTGGCATCCGATCCGAAAATCCTAAAGCATCTTTCTAATTATCTTCTGGAAATGCTTCCTTTGGATAATTTTGATCTGATCTGCGGTGTGCCTTATGCGGCTCTTCCTATGGCGACAGCAATGTCATTAGAAAGTTACATCCCTTTAATTATTAAAAGAAAAGAGGCTAAAGCTTATGGTACTAAAAAACTGATTGAAGGTATCTTCCAAAAAGGACAGAACTGTCTTTTGGTAGAAGATGTTATTACTTCCGGAAAATCTCTTTTAGAAACTATTGATGAGGTAGAAAATGAAGGTTTAAATGTATCCGACATTGTAGTTGTATTAGACAGACAACAGGGAGGACGCGAAAAGTTACAGGAAAAAGGCTACAACGTACACACCCTATTCACAATCTCAGAAGTTGTTGAAATCCTTAAGGAAGAAAATCAGCTAACTGATGATGAAGTAGAAAGAATCAATGATTTCTTAAACGGAAATACTGTCACTTTCGAAGAAAAGAAAAAAGTTCGTTACGAGGAGAAGCTTAAAAATATTGACCACCCTGTAGCAACAAAATTATTAGAAATAGCAATGCAAAAACGCAGTAACCTTATTGCTTCTGCAGATGTTATTACAACACAGGAACTTTTGGACTTTGCTGAAGTTGCAGGGCCACATATTGCTGCATTAAAAACACATATCGATATTATTTCTGACTTCGATTATGATAAAACGATTATTCCTCTAAAAGATATTGCAGCAAAACACAATTTCTTACTAATGGAAGACCGTAAGTTCGGAGATATAGGAAACACTCAGGAATTACAGTTTTCACATGGTGTATACAAGATCGCAAATTGGGCAGATATGGTTACGGCTCATGCCATCGGAGGCAGCAAAGCATTAGAAGGTTTCCACAATGCCGGAATTATCACAATTTTGGGAATGTCCTCTCAAGGAACACTTACCGATGCTCATTACCGTGAAGAGGCCATGAAGATTATTATCAACGAGCCAAACGTTATGGGTTGCGTAGCACAAAACCAGATTCAGGATGATCTGTTATTGTTTACTCCTGGTGTTAATATCTCTGCTGAAGGAGACAGCAAAGGGCAGCAATACAACACACCAGAGCATGTATTCAAAAATCTGCATACCGATTTCATTATTGTAGGTCGAGGTATTTATAAAGCTGACGATGTAGAGCAAGCTGCACTAACCTACAGAACAAGAGGATGGCAGGCTTATGAAACTGCAATTTCATAGACTTATAAATTTATAAGAAGCATTTCTTATCATATGTCTATGTCTGGCTTTTAATGATCATGTAACTTCGCAGACATCAATTTAAACCAATAAATATGAAAAAGTTATTTTCAATTCTTAGTTTTTTTATAGCTAGTACATTCATTTTTGCTCAAACTGCATGGAAAGCTGATCCTGCACATTCACATGTGGCATTTACTGTAGTACACATGGGAATTTCAGATGTATCCGGAATATTCAAAAATTTCGACTTGGCTGTTGCATCACAAGCTAAAGACTTTAGCGATGCCAAAGTAAATTTCAGCGTAGATGTTAATTCTATTGACACCAATGTTGATGCTCGCGATAATCATTTAAAAAGTCCTGACTTTTTCGATGCAGCTCAGTTTGACAAAATTACCTTTAATAGTACTTCTCTAAAAGCAGATAAGACTAATACTTATACTCTTAAAGGAAACCTTACTATGCATGGTGTAACAAAGCCTGTAACCATGACGATGGTATACCGTGGTGAACTTACAGACAAAAAGACTGGCAAAGTAACAAAAGGCCTACAAGTATATGGAGATGTGAAAAGATCTGACTTTGGAATCGGCGGAAAATTCCCGGATGCAATGTTAAGTGACATTGTAAGAATAAAAGCTGACTTTGAAGTAAAGCAATAAAAATAAATTTTTGTTCATAATGCCCCGGAAATTCCGGGGCTTTTTTGTTGAATATCTATCCAAACATTTTGTTAAACAAAGCCTTACAAATTTTTGATTTTGTTAAGCTTTCATAACATGAAATAAATCTTACTTAAAAATTGTTAATTTTTTATTTTTTGGCATCTTATTTGCGAATTATAAAATACTTCATATTAACAGATTTTTTTAACTAGTAAAAAAGCAACTTGCTTCGGCAGTGTTGCTTTTTTATTTTTTTATCCATTTTTATTTAGCTTCCGGCTTCACCGGGAAAAATAAAATTCTTATTATTTATGATCTTATTTTATAAATAATAAAACAAAATATCACCATCCCCTTTTTATCTCACTTTAAAATGCTGATTAATAACTTTTTCATATTTTTTCAAAAAAAATAATCGAAGAGTGTAACCTTTTCGTTTTTTTGTAGTCTTGTTAACAGAAAACATTTCCGTGAGAATATTATCTAAACATAAAGATAACCTCGTAACGCTGCTAAAAAAGCACGATCCGGTAGCGCAACGAAGGTTTTACGAAGAGCAGTCGTCAAAGCTGCTGAGTGTAAGCCGTACCTATATAAGGGATATATACCATGCCGAAGATTGTCTGATAAAAGCTTTTTACAAGATTTTTAAAAATATTGAAAGCTTCCGGAACGATGGCAGCATAAACGCCTGGGCACGACGTATTGTCGTAAATGAATGTCTAAGCTTTTTAAAATCACAAAAAACAATTTTTTATCTGGACGAAAACCAGATAGCCGATGCAGCAGAAGATCATGAAGAAGTTAATATCTACGAGGATTTCAATGTACAGGAACTATTAGATCAGTTACCTGAAAATTACAGGCTTGTTTTTAATCTCTATGTTCTGGAAAGTTATCCACATCAGGAGATCGCAGAAATGCTAAACATATCTGTATCGACGAGCAAAACACAGCTTTTCCGTGCGAAAGCAAAACTGAAAGAAATATTTATACAACAAAAATTAATTAGAAATGAAATCCGATAAACTGGACAACTATATAAAGAATCAGCTGGAGGAAAGAGAAATAACTCCATCCAGAAATCTTTGGGCTGATATCCGGTTAGATCTGGAAGAAGCTCCCAAAAAGCGCAAAAACAATACTGTTATATGGTTGGCTGCGGCTTCTGTTATCTTGTTATGCAGTATTGCAGGCATTCTCATTTTCAAAAATGATAAACAAAACAGCACTCCAATTATTGCAAAGCAGACTCAACCTGTAGATAGTTCAGAGCCTAAAGAAATAAGTATACCTGAAACCAGTATAAAAACAGACTCCGTACTTAGAACAGAAAGTCCTGTAAAAAATCTGGCTCAGCAGCAAATACCTCCGGCTAAAATTCAGAAAACACCAAAACAGGAGCCCCTGCCTAAAACTCTTATTACACGTACTGAAAAAATTGATACAGACATTCCTGCACCTCAAAATCAGCTTGTAAAGACTGATGATACCAAGGAACAGACAGCAAAAAAGAAAAAATATGTAGATCCTAAAATTCTTTTGTTCTCTGTGGAAAACAGAGAAGCTATAGAAAAGACAAAAGACGGATCGAATGTAGCATCTGTCGAAATCCACAGATAAGCCCACATTTTATAAAAAAGAAAAATTATGATAAAGAAAATTATTATAGCAGGAGTATTGTGCCTTTTTTCCAATTCTTATTTCGCACAAAAAACTTTTAAGCTGAATTTACCTTCTAAAGAAGATACTTCGGTAAGCCCTATTGTAAAGGAAAATATAGAGCAATACGCCCGACAGATCAATACCATTATCCAGGAAGAAAAAGTGAAAATGGAGAATGAGATAAAAAAGGTGACACTGGAAGCTGAAAAAAATGGCTTATCCAATCAGGAAATTGCTGAACAGAAAGCCAAAATTGCCGATTCGTATTCCGAGAAGATTGATAAACGCATCAATGATTTAGGCTTTAATGTAGACGAGATCATTCAGAAGCAGGTAAAATATTCTTTACTGAATACTGATGCTACAAGCGTAAAGGATCTCCATCAGAAACTTATGTATAAGTTCCGTGCCGAGCGAAGCCTGACTTTGTATGCTTCTTTTGGTGTAATGGGACTTACTAACAATCTTCCTAATAACGATCTCGATAATAATAAAACCTTTTCCAACAATTTTGAATTTGGTATAAAATACAACAGACAATTTAGCATGACCAGCCCGTGGGGGCTTATATCAGGATTAGGATTTTCATGGAGGACATTGCGTCTTGAAAATGATAAATTCTTTGCAAAAGATGCCAACAATAATATTATTATAGCACAAAGTAACCGGGATCTTCAAAAAAGTAAATTAAGAACCGGATACATTATGGTTCCGATTGGTTTACAATATAATTTTTCTCCGCTTAAAAATGCAGGTGAGGATGTAAGATACCGCAGCTACTTCAAAGGATTCAAGGTAGGTGCAGGACTATATGGCGGCATCCAGATGTCTACCAATAATATTGTAAAAGGTGATGATGTAAAATACCGCCACCGCGAGGAGTTCAATGTGAATCCTTTTGTATACGGTGCACAATTTTATATTTCCTATAACAAGTTCAATTTCTTTATTAAAAAGGACTTTAGCAACTACTTCAAGGATCAGACTTTCAAGAACGATAAAATGATTCAGTTTGGCATTCTATTTGACATATAGATACCAACATTCATATTAACTTATATTATTTCAACTAACAAAAAAGCAACCCTTCCGGGTTGCTTTTTTCATTTATAATATACTGTGTTACAGTTTCAGATCGCCGTTTACATCTCTTACTGCAGCGGCGGCAGTCTGGAATTTTTCTTTCTCAGCATCATTCAGATCCAAAGCTACAATACTTTCGATTCCGTCTTTACCAATAATACACGGAACGCCCAGGCAGATATCCTGCTGTCCATATTCTCCTTCTAAAAGAACAGAGCATGGGATCATCTTTTTCTGATCATTCAAGATTGATTGTACCATTACCGATACCGCTGCTCCCGGAGCATACCATGCAGAAGTTCCTAACAATTTAGTCAGGGTAGCACCCCCAACTTTTGTTTCTTCAGTTACATACTGAATCTTTTCTTCATTCAGAAATGCTGTTACCGGAACTCCGTTTCTTGTAGCCATACGCGTTAAAGGAAGCATTCCTGTATCGCTATGTGCAGCGATAACCATTCCGTCTACATCCGAAATCGGGCATTCCAAAGCTTCTGCCAATCTGTATTTAAAACGGGCGCTGTCCAGCGCTCCCCCCATACCAATAATTCTGTTTTTTGGCAGACCGGTTACTTTATGTACCAGATATGCCATTGTATCCATAGGATTACTTACTACAATGATAATAGCTTCTGGTGAATGTTTTAATATATTTTGTGCAACTTCTTTTACAATACCTGCATTGATCCCAATAAGCTCTTCACGGGTCATTCCCGGCTTTCTTGGAATTCCTGAAGTGATAACAGCTACTTTAGAACCTGCTGTTTTTGTATAATCGTTTGTTGTTCCTGTAATCTTGGTATCAAAACCATTTAAGGAAGCTGTCTGCATAAGGTCCATAGCTTTCCCTTCTGCAAATCCCTCTTTGATGTCTACCAAAACAACTTCGGCAGCAAAATTTTTCATGGCTATATATTCTGCACAGCTTGCTCCAACAGCTCCTGCTCCAACTACGGTTACTTTCATATTTTTGTATTTTAATGATTCTACCAAATATAATAAATTATCTGATGAACAAAAAGAATTCGGACCTGATTTACTCACAAAAACACTTTCGGAAAGGACATAAAAAATGACCGAAAAATATCCGGTCATTTTTATTATTTGATAATCCACAACAGAGAAATGAATGTGGATAACTTTTTCTAAACACAAAAACAGGTATCTCCCGATTATTGTTCCTCTTCGAAATACAGACGGTAATATTTTCCTTTATCATCCTCCCCCGTTTCCAGCTTCTGACGATCGCCATGAACATAGATATGGAAATTCTTATCAAGCTTTATAACACTTTTAAAGTGTCTTTGCTGCTTTTTTACAGCACCTGTAGCAATTGTAAAGCTATCTTCCAGTTTAATATCTCTTTCTTCTTCGAACTGCTTTTTATATTCGTCGAAACTTTCAATAACTTCCGGGTGCACCAAAACCTGCTTTTTAAATTCTTCAATCTCGAATTCTTCTTTATCTTTAAAGAAGTTGATTGATTTATTCAGATAATCGGCCTGATCTACTCTGCTTACCTCATATTCCTGTGGTAATTGTTCTGTAACATAGCTTTTGTACATAGACAATGTATGCTCGGTATTGAAATACTCATCTTTACGCTGCTGAAGCTGTAAAAAATCGTCTACCCAATAACGGGCTTCTACTCCGGCCTTGGTCGTATCGATTACAGAAACCATATAGCCATCTTCTTGCTCGGTATTGAAAATAAGACAGCCTTTATCCAGTTTTCTCAGATTAATCCCCTGATCTTTCTGAATCTGGAAACCTTCATCTTCGGGAAGTACTTTTAGGAAAGTTTCTTTATTTTCTGTTTTAAACAGACCAATAGCATCTACAATTTTACCTTCTACAACATAGTCTCTGAAATAAGTTACATAAAACTCACCATCTTTAATATTACTATGCAGGGTTTTATTATGAAGATGTTCTGCCAGGTTTTTGGATTCCTCATGGCAAAACTCCGGTTTTTCGAAGATTTTACCAGCTATTGAAAATACCGCATTATTCTCAAGTGCATCTTCATCGTAAAATTGGTAATATACATCCGACTTAAATGGCGTAAGAAAAAAGTCTTTCAGCAAAATTGTCATGTCAGGTTCCAGTTCCAGTTCACTTTCTGACAGAACCATCCCTTCACCATTCATTTTATTGCGTACATAATGTACAGAAATATGTTCCAGTCTGCGGATATTATCTTCGTTCATATTTTTATTTTTTGAGAGATGCAAAGATATTCATTCTCAACTTTCATTAAACCTAATTGTTAGTAAAAATTAGCAGCAAAATTTAATTTATTTGCGCTCTCGTTTTGATAAAAACCTATCAGACTGAGAGGGATTTAATCTATTAAAAACCAACCAAAATAAGTTTAATAAACAGATTTGCAGCCAATTGCAATAAAACCAATTCTAAAGGAACATTATTTGGCATATCTCGTTCAAAATTCAAAAAAAATGAATCATTTAGAAGCAACACAGGAAATCACAGCCATTATTCCGGAAATAAAAAATGAACTCTCCGATCAGAACACTTCTGGTATTATTCAGATATTCACAGACAGAATAAGGGAGATGATTCGTAAAAATGAAAATCGACTTTTATTCAGGAGCCTGGAGAAGATGGATCATATTTACAAAAAAGGAGATATCGCACTAAAAAATGCTGTAGAAAATATTTTTATTTATTCTCTGGATTATTTAACAGCTTCCTGTAACAAAGAATACAGAAGGGTAATTTTTTGCAATATTTCTCCGGATTTGCAAAAGATATACTTCCGGCAGATTTACAAACCGGGAATGTAATTTTATTCTTTAACAAATATTATGATTGACATCGGCGTTTAACTACTATCACTAACATCTAGAATTATGAAAAGAAAGACAAGAAGAAAATTTGACATAGAAGAATGGAAATCTTCTAACACCAGACACAATATTGAAATTCTGGCAGTACATGTTGCTGCAATTGTAGGCATTTTTGCCTTTGCTGCCTATATTTAATGATGGCATAATTTTCGCGACACTTAAATTGCTTTAAAAACTTAAAGATTATGATGAACGACAAAATGCAAACGATCAATAAGAAAATAGCTACAGAATATTTAAAAATATCTTACCCTTCCATTCGGAACGAAATTACTCAGTTATCTGCTCAAAATAATTTTGCAGGTATTATGCAGGCAGTTATCAATCACCTGAAAATTCTTTTACAGGAAGCCAAAATCAATATGATTTCCTACCATATAAAATCTATGGAATGGCTTTACAGAAACGGAAATAATTATATAAAATATATTATTGAAAGTCTTTTTGTGAGATCATTTGAAAGCATGAAAAGAATATCGGAAGATCAGCACTGGGACAAGCTGTACGAATACATGCCGGTAAGATTTCAGGAAATATATCTGGAACAGATCCGAAAAGATGAAATTATCATTCAGAAAAAATAATATAAAAATACCCCGGAGAAGCTCCGGGGTATTTTTGTAAAGGCTATAGATTATACCGGAATATACTTATTAATCACCTTCCCATGACTGAAAGCTGTTGAACTTTGTAATTCCAATGTTTTTTGATTTTTAAAAATAGGCAATCCACTGCCAAGTGCAATAGGATTGATAATCATGTAATATTCATCAATAAGGTCCAGGCTGATAAGTGAACTTACAAAGTTGCAGCCTCCATACACCAGAATATCTTTTCCCGGCTGATTTTTGAGCGTTTTCACAACTGTTTCCAAATCGCCATTTTCCAATTCAATATTACGTCCCGCAACAGAGTTTTCTCCACGACTAAAAACTATTTTCCTCATATTAACTATAGGTTTAGCCATTGCATATGCCGGACTATCAGCCTGGTTATCGAATACATTTTCCCAATGCTGAATAAATCCCGGGGTCATTTTGCGGCCAAGTAAGAGCGTATCACTAGTCTCTGCAAGATCTACAATAAATTGAAATGCAGCCGGATCCTGTTTACCCGATAAAAATATCCAGTCTGTTTCACCATTAAGCCCTGCAGCATAGCCATCCAGAGAAATGTGCATTTGCAGTTTTAATTTTCGCATGACATTATAATTTAGAACATGAAGTTACTCATAATCAAAAATATAAATGATTATTTTAATAATATTTATTCATGAAATTTCTAACTTATACCTTTTGATAGTTGCTATTGTTGATAACTTTTATTCTGCTTCTTTACAAATATAGCTACACTCCAAATTGCCTTAAATGATGATCCATATGTTTATAGGCTGCTATTCCCCACTCATTTGTTGAAATATTTCCAAAAGCAGGATGAGAAAGAGTAAGAGGATGATCGGAAGCCGGAAATTCACCAATTAATAGGATAAATTTATTTCTCTGTTCTTCAAAATCAGAAATATTAGCTTTTCCCTTTGTAATATGTCTGAGCTCACCTTTAATATTCTTTTTAAAATTAGGTGCGATGTAAAGCGCAAGGATCCTCAGTAGATATTGTTTTATAGTTGTTCTTTTATTTCCTCTGCTCTCTTCCAGAATTTGTCTGTTGCAGGAATTACAATGAAGGAGCATTTCACTAACAGTCATCTCTCCCCATTGGGGCTGGTGAGTTGCAGATAAATTTTTAACTCTGGCAATAATAGAATCTGAAGCCTCTTCTTTCAAAAGATTTTTAATCATATATAACCTGTAACAAATCTTTCAAAAGTACTCTTTACATTCCAATCTTAAGCTTTATCTTTAAAACAAAAACTATAGATTAATCAATATTAATATTTGTTCTCTACAATCCACATAAAAACAAAAACCGCTGTAAACATTCCATTTACAGCGGTTCTTTATTGTTTATTATTGACTACTCAATAATTATTTCACTTCTTCGAAGTCAGCGTCCTGTACATCTTCTGCACCACCACCTGCATTTTGCTGAGCACCAGCTTGCGGGTTAGCTTGTTGTTGTGCATACATTTCTTCAGATGCTGCCATCCATGCTGCGTCTAAAGCTTCAGTTTTAGCTTTAACAGCTTCAGTGTCTTTAGCATCAAAAGCAGTTTTAAGTTCAGCTGCTGCAGCTTCAATTGCAGATTTTTTGTCAGCAGAAAGCTTATCACCAAACTCTTTCAATTGCTTTTCAGTCTGGAAAATCAATCCATCAGCTTTGTTGAATACTTCAACTTCTTCTTTTTTCTTAGCATCTGCAGAAGCATTTTCCTGAGCCTCTTTCTTCATTCTTTCGATTTCGTCATCAGAAAGACCTGAAGATGCCTGGATTTTGATAGACTGCTCTTTACCAGTTCCTTTATCTTTAGCAGATACACTTAGGATACCATTAGCATCGATATCGAAAGTTACTTCGATCTGAGGAACTCCTCTTGGTGCAGATGGGATATCTGTTAATTCGAATCTACCGATTTCTTTGTTATCGTTGAACATTGGTCTTTCCCCCTGTCCCACTCTGATAGTTACTGCCGGCTGATTGTCAGATGCAGTAGAGAATACTTCAGATTTCTTAGTTGGGATAGTTGTATTCGCTTCAATTAATTTAGTGAATACAGAACCCATAGTTTCGATACCTAAAGAAAGTGGAGTTACATCAAGAAGTAATACATCTTTTACGTCACCCGTTAATACACCACCCTGAATTGCAGCACCAACAGCTACTACTTCATCCGGGTTAACGCCTTTAGAAGGTTTTTTACCAAAGAATTTTTCTACTTCTTCCTGAATAATAGGAATACGTGTAGAACCACCTACTAAAATTACTTCGTCGATCTCAGAAGTTGAAAGTCCTGCATCCTGAAGAGCTTTTTTACAAGGCTCCATAGAACGTCTTACAAGGTCAGCAGATAATTGCTCGAACTTCGCTCTAGTTAAAGTTTTAACTAAGTGCTTAGGACCTGTAGCCGTTGCAGTAATATATGGTAAGTTAATCTCTGTCTGAGAAGAAGAAGATAACTCGATTTTAGCTTTTTCAGCAGCTTCTTTTAGACGTTGAAGAGCGATTGCATCAGCTTTAAGATCCACACCTTCTTCAGCTTTGAATTCGTCTGCCATCCAGTTGATGATTACATCATCGAAGTCATCACCACCAAGGTGAGTATCACCATTTGTAGATAATACTTCGAATACACCATCACCTAAGTCAAGGATAGAGATATCGAAAGTACCACCACCAAGGTCATATACAGCAATCTTCTGATCTTTGTGACTCTTATCTAATCCATAAGCTAAAGCAGCAGCTGTAGGCTCGTTGATAATTCTTTCCACTTTAAGACCTGCGATTTCTCCAGCTTCTTTAGTAGCCTGTCTTTGTGCATCGTTAAAGTAAGCAGGAACAGTTATTACAGCTCTTGTTACTTCCTGGCCAAGGTAATCTTCAGCTGTTTTCTTCATTTTCTGAAGGATCATTGCTGAAATCTCCTGTGGCGTATATTCTCTGTCGTCAATTTTTACTTTTACAGTATCGTTTGGTCCGCTTACTACTTTATAAGGAACTCTTGATATTTCAGAACCATCATCTTTAAAATGAGTTCCGATGAATCTTTTGATAGAATAAACTGTATTTACCGGATTGGTTACAGCTTGTCTTTTTGCAGGATCACCTACTTTTCTTTCACCATCTTCGGTGAAAGCTACGATCGAAGGAGTCGTTCTTTTACCTTCTGCATTAGGAATAACAACAGGGTCTTTCCCCTCCATTACGGCAACACAAGAGTTGGTTGTTCCTAAGTCAATTCCGATTATTTTGCTCATAATTAGTATTTTTTATTTCTTGAAATTTAATATTGATATTTGACTGCTATTTCTCAATATCTATACCAATGGAATTTTTATGACAAATTGGCACAATGCTTCTTCAAACAACGCTAAACACACAGAAACTTTTATATTAATTTTCATTAAAGTGACATTAAAAAGGCTTATCTTTAACTACTTTTGAAGCACAAATATTACATATGCCACAGTTTAATGCCAGAGACATATCATGGTTATCCTTTAATGCCAGAGTACTACAGGAAGCCGCAGATCCACAGGTTCCTTTACCTTTAAGAATTAAATTTCTGGGAATTTTCTCTAACAACCTGGACGAATTTTTCCGGGTTCGTGTCGCCGGGCTAAAACGGGCTATGGAAATGAAATCTAAAATCACTGCAGAGTCTTTTTTCGAGGAGCCTCAGAAGATTTTAGATAAGATTAACAAACTGGTTATACAGCAACAGGACGATTTTAATATTATCTGGGAAAAGATCCAGAAGGAAATGGCAGAACAAAATGTCTTTATCCGCACTAATTCTGATCTTAACTTCCAGCAAAGGGCTTTTGTCCGAAATTACTTTGATGAGGATGTTGAATCTAATGTTATCCCGATCCTGCTGGAAGAGAAGAAACCTATGCCTTTCCTGCGTGACAAAAGTTTATACATAGGTATTGCCATGTGGAATAAAAATGACAAAAAGCAAAAGCATTTTGCCATTATTGAGGTTCCTTCACGTACAATTGGTAGATTCACTATCCTTCCTTCCACCAATGGTGAAACAAATGTTATCCTGCTGGAAGATGTTATTATAGAAAACCTTCCATATATTTTCTCCTATTTTGGTTATGACGAATTCAGCGCTCATTGCTTCAAAGTCACCAAAGATGCAGAATTTGATTTGGACAACGACGTAAGAACCAGCTTTGTAGAAAAAATAGAAAAAGGGCTGAAAAACAGAAGAAAAGGAAAACCTACTCGTTTTGTTTACGATAAAAATATAGATCCGCAATTACTGGAATTTTTAACTAAAAAATTAAGCTTAACGAAGAAAGACAGTCTTATTCCCGGGGAAAAAATCCACAATTTCAAACATTTTATGGATTTTCCGGATGTCTTTAAAAATTATATAAAACCTATAGAAAGGACATCTTTCATTCACCCTGACTTTGATAATAAAAGCAGAGTAACAGATGTTATTTTAAAGAAAGATGTTTTGCTTAACTTCCCTTATCACTCCTTTGTATCGGTTATCGATCTTTTACGGGAAGCTGCTATGGATCCCGATGTTACCACAATTCATATTACAGCTTATCGTCTGGCATCCAATTCTAAAATTGCCAATGCGCTTATCAATGCGGTAAGAAACGGAAAAGAAGTAACCGTGATGCTGGAATTACGTGCCCGTTTCGACGAGGAAGCTAATATCTTCTGGAAAGAAAGATTGGAAGATGAAGGTGTAAAAGTATTGGTAGGAATCCCGAACAAGAAAGTTCATGCCAAATTGTGCATTATAAAAAAACGTGTTCATAACAAAATGACACAATATGGCTTTATAAGCACCGGAAACTTTAATGAGAAAACTGCCAGAGTATATGGTGACAATATGCTGATGACCAGCAATAGCACTATAATGGCGGATATCAATAGAGTTTTCAGCTTACTGAAGAAGCCTAAACAAGATCCTGTTCTTGCATTAGAGAAGTGTAAAACACTAATGGTATGTCCGCAACATATGCGTAATAAAATAGTTTTTTATATCGACAAAGAAATAGAAGAAGCTATTGCGGGAAGGAAAGCTGAAATCATTGTTAAAGTAAATTCACTGAGCGACAAAGAGCTTATTAAAAAGCTATATGAAGCTGCAGAAGCGGGTGTTACAATTAAATTAATTGTCCGTGGAATATACTGTGCGGTGAATCAGAAAACCTTCAAAAAGAAAATTCATGCTATAAGTATTGTCGATGAGTACCTCGAACATTCCAGAATTATGTATTTTTACCACGGCGGAAAAGAACTTATGTACATTTCTTCTGCTGACTGGATGACGCGTAACCTGGATTACAGAATTGAAGCCGCGGTAAGAATTAACAATAAAGATCTGAAAAAAGAACTTAAAGAAATTCTGAACATACAGTTGCATGATAATGTAAAAGCCCGTGATATTGGTAAAAATCTAAAAAACCAGTATTATGAAAACGATAGAAAACCTTTCCGCTCCCAAATAGAAATTTATAACTATTTAAAACATAAAGCAGAAAATGAGGCTAGCAGCAATTGATATCGGAAGTAATGCAGCAAGACTTCTGATTAATGAAGTGGTAGAAAATGAAAATGGCCAGGCAGAATTTACAAAACTAAACCTCCTAAGGGTTCCGTTGAGGCTTGGTATGGATGTTTTTAAGATAGGAGAAATTGGCCCTGAAAGAGAAAAAATGGTCATCCGCTCTATGAAAGTATTTCATGACCTGATGGAAATTTACAATGTAGAACACTACAGAGCTTGTGCTACGAGTGCCATGCGCGATGCCAAAAATGGCAAGCATATTATAGATACGGTAAAGAAAGAAGCCAATATTAATATCGAAATAATTTCCGGAGACGAGGAAGCTACACTGATCTATGAAAACCATGTTGCTGAAAATATGGATCATAATTTTGGTTATCTGTATATCGATGTTGGTGGTGGTAGTACTGAGCTTACCTATTACGAAAACAAAAAGCTTAAGTATAAAAAATCTTTTAATATCGGAACTATCCGTATCCTGAACAATCTTGTAAAAGATGAAAGCTGGGAAGAGATGAGATCTGAGATAAAAAATGAAATTTTCGGCAAAAAACCTATTATCGCTATTGGCTCCGGAGGAAATATCAACAAAATATTTTCGATGAGCAAAACCAAGGATGGCAAACCGATGTCTGCAAATCTACTAAAGACTTATTATAAAGAAGCCGCACCACTTAGTGTACAGGAAAGGATGATTAAATATAACGTCCGGGAAGACCGTGCCGATGTAATGGTTCCGGCACTGGAAATATTCAACAAAATTATGCTGTGGGGAGAAATTAAACAGATCTATGTACCGAAGATTTCGGTTGCAGATGGTTTAATCCACTCACTTTACAATAAGATAAAAAAGAAGCGCTGATAATATCAGCGCTTCTTTTTTGTAAAATATCAATATTGTTGGGGTTATTAAAACTTATAATTTAATTGTACTCCAAAGTTTCTTGGCTGAATCTGATCTATATACCCACCTCTGAAATAAGAGCTGTATCCCACAGAATCGAAGATATTGTTAAAGAATACTCTTACTCCTACACCATTTTTCAATGCATAACCTACCTGAGCATCTACAGTAGTATATTCTGGCATATCGAATGGTCTATCACCCGCTTTCACACTATTTACGTGTCCGGCAGTAAAGGTTTTCTGAGTCCATTCATCAACTGGTCTTTTTCCTACATAATAAATACCAGCACCTACGTCAAGTCCATCTAAAATTCCCTGATTAAACTTGTAGTTTAACCATGCATTTGCAGTATGTTTTGGAGAGTTCATCGGAGCAGAACCATTTACGTAAGCAGGGCTATCTTCATACTGAGCATCTAAATAAGCCCAACCAGACATAATTTGTAAGTTTGGTAAGATTCTACCAATTAACTCTACCTCAATCCCTTTTCTTCTCAAGTTACCAGCTAAACCGTTAAGTGCATTATTATTAGCATCTCTTATAGGCTCATACTTGTCATTTAAGATTTGGTAAGCTAAATTATCTGTTTTAATATCAAATAAAGTAACGTTGAACCTTAACTTCTCATTAAACCAATCTGATTTAATTCCTGCTTCCCATTGTGTAGTTTTAGAAGGACCTACCGTTCCACCTGCCTGTAATACATTGTTAGCAGACCTTAATGAAGTTGTTGTTGTATATGATCCGAAAACATTAACATTTTCCAATGGAGAAAGAATTAATCCGAAAGATGGATTCCATGTAGCAACATCATTCTTTGTAGAACCATTTAATCTGCTGTACCTGATTCCTAAATGTGCCTTCACATATTTACCGAATGACATCACATCCTGAGCCATTAATCCCATTGTAGGAGTCTTTACCACTCCGCTTCCTGTTTTGTTATAAATTAAATTATAAGGAAGCGCATTTGGAATATCACCTAAAACGTTAATAACATCTATAGGATTATTCGTATTTATTACCTTTTTATCTTTTAAATCAGATGCATTTTTAAAAACATCAAAATAAGTAGATGTTACGGTTGTTTCTTTCCAGTCAAAACCTACCTGGAAGGTATGCTTAATAAAGCCAGTCTGTACATCTTGTCCGATGAAGTCAAACTGAAAAACTTTATTCACATCTTCTCCCATACTTTTACCATAAGATCTTTTTCTCTCAGTCCAATTATTTGTACCGTTTGGTGCAATAGACATTGCCTGAGTATCAGTATTGCTTACAGAATTAATAAAAGCTGCTCTTACCTTGAATTTATCATTAATCTTTCTGTCAACGCTTGTCATAAAGTTATAAGTCTCAGTTTTCGCACGGTCTTCAGCAAAACCTAAGAACTTACCCTTTGGCATAGTATACAATGCTTCAGTACTTCCGTTAGCAAGGTTAACAGTACCTCTGTCCGGAGTTCTTCTGTCATTCATATAATCCATTTCCACTGTAATATTGGTCATCTTATCCGGACGGAAAGTAATGGATGGGTTTACATATATTCTTTCACCTTTTACATGAGATCTGAAAGAGTTATTATTCTGATATGCTCCGTTAAATCTTATTGCGACTTTACCTTCGTTGTCTAAAACTCTCTGGAAATCTACAGTAGGACGGTAGAAATCCCAGCTGCCATAGCGGAAACCTACGTTGGTTCTGTTAACAAACTGAGGTCTTTTTGTCACTACATTAATAACACCACCTGCTGCTCCAAGTCCGTCTCCGATACCTTGTGTTACAGCTGCAGAACCTTTAATTACCTGAATACTTTCTACACCCTGCATATCAGTCATCATACCAGCAGTACGGAAGTCAGAGTCTAATAAAACTCCATTCTTTAGTACTGGTACACCTCTGTATCCACGAATAGACATACTTTCACTTCCGCCACCATAGCTTGAGAATAAAGTAACTCCCGGAACATTTTTAGCAACATCAATTAGAGATAAACCTCCTAAAGTTTCAATTGCTTTATATGAAATCACTGAAATACTCTGAATCTGATCTCTGGTCTTTAGAGGTAATCTTGTAATTACTTCCAGACCTTCAGGCTGCTTCTTTCTTTCACCGAAAAGTTCCACCTGCTCAATCTCCTTCTGCTTATTAGAAGACAGCGTATCTGTCTTTTTAGTCTGCGCATTAACCATCAATCCGCCAAGAACGAAAAATGAAGTAGTAATGTATTTATTCATATAGTGTTAATTTGCTGCAAAGTTATTTTTAATTATTCTAATTAGCAACATGATAAGACTCATGAAAAAAACCTCCCGTTTGGGAGGTTTTAAAAAAATTTATTCTGATAATATATTAATCTATATTAATAACTTCAACAATTTCAGGAACGTGTTGTTTAATAGTATTCTCTACACCCAGTTTCAGTGTTGAAGTATTGATATGACATGATGAGCAATTACCTAGCAGACGTACTATTACAGTATTCTCCTTTACATCAATCAATTCAATATCACCACCATCTTTATTTAAAAACGGGCGAATTTCTTCTAAGGCTTCCATTACTTTTGTTACCGTCTCGATGTGTTTAGTCTCACTCATATTTCAACTTATTTTTTGGGCGAGCAACCCGCCATTGTTGTTATTTTTACTGCTTCCGTTGGCGGAAGATTTTCATTTCTTTCTACAAGGCTCTCAATCATATTCTGAGCCGTTTTGGTATAAATATCAGCTATTCCGGTATTTTCCTGTAATGCTACCGGACGGCCTACATCACCAGCTTCACGGATACTCTGGATCAACGGAATTTCTCCTAATACCGGAATTCCAAGATCTTCGGCTAAGTTTTTAGCACCTTCTTTTCCGAAAATATAGTATTTATTTTCTGGTAATTCTTCGGGTGTAAAATACGCCATATTTTCTATTAATCCAAGCACCGGAATATTAATGCTGTCCATTTGGAACATTCCGATTCCTTTTCTAACATCTGCAAGTGCAACATGCTGAGGTGTACTTACTATTACAGCTCCTGTTACCGGCACTTCCTGGATAATTGAAAGATGGATATCTCCAGTTCCCGGAGGAAGGTCTAATAACAAGAAATCCAGCTCTCCCCATGCAGCATCGCGCAACATTTGGTTAAGTGCTTTTGAAGCCATTGGACCTCTCCAAACTACAGCCTGATTAGCTCCTGAGAAATATCCTATTGATAAAAGTTTTACACCATAGCTCTCAATTGGCTTCATCAGGTTTCTACCATTTTCTTCAACAGAAACAGGTTTTGCACCTACAGTATCAAACATCGTTGGAACAGATGGCCCATAGATATCAGCATCTAATAAACCTACCGAAAATCCCATTTTTGCTAAAGTTACTGCCATATTCGCAGCTACAGTAGATTTTCCTACTCCACCTTTACCAGATGCAATAGCAATAATATTTTTAATTCCCGGAATTTGTTTTCCTTTTATCTGATTTTGTTGTACCTCACTAGCTTCCGGAGATTCAATTTTCAGTTTTAAAACTATATTTTCTCCAAAATGGCTTGTAAAAGCCTGCTTCATTGCAACCTCCAGTTTTTTCTTTTCATGCATTGCCGGAGAATGAGCTACCATATCTATAAAAACACTGTCACCCATTATCTGGATATTCTTCACAAGATCGTCTACCTCAACTTCTTTTAAGAAATCCTGAACAGCTTCCTTTTTAATCATAATTATTCTAAATAAATTACAAATTTACGCATTTATTTACAGAATTTCAGATGATAGAGATCATTTCATCTATAGCTAATATTTATAATCTTTATCTATCGGATTTAACACAAAATTAGTACAGATCAAAGACTATTTACAACTAACTTTTAGTTAATTTTGATATAAACAATCACTCAAATATGGAAAACACAGCTTACATATTAAATTTCCTGAAGCAGCTTTCTCAGAATAATAACCGCGAATGGTTTACAGAAAACAAACCACAGTATCAGCAAGCACATGAATATTTTATAAGTCTTGTTGAGCAGGTAATCTCTGAACTGGCAAAAACAGAGCCGGAAATGGAAAGACTAGATCCAAAAAAATGTGTTTTCCGCATCTACAGAGATACCCGGTTTTCAAAAGATAAAACACCCTATAAAACAAATTTCGGGGCTTCATTTTTTATGGGGCAGAGCAAAGGAATTGGTGAAGCGGGATACTATATGCATTTTGAGTCTGGTAAATCTTTTATTGCTGCCGGACTCTACCAGCCCAATTCTGATGTTTTGAAAAAATTCCGAAAAGAAATCAGTTATAATAAAGAAGAATTTCTGAGTATTATAGAAAAACCGGTATTCAAAAAAAGTTTTAAAATCGAAGGTGAAAAACTAAAAAAAATTCCGCAGGGATTTGAAAAAGACGACCCCATGGCTGAATATCTTAAGCACAAAGAAATGATCCTTATCCACTCTTTTGAAGATACCGAAATTACTTCTCCAAAATTTGTACAGGAAATTGGTAAACTGTTCAAAATCGCTTTGCCTTTCAACCAGTTTGTAAAGGAAAGTACAGAATACAATTAATATGAAACTCTCATTTATTACAAGCATATCTTTAGTTTTTTTATTATCCGGACAGTCTTGTGCCCAGAAAACCCAAAGTAAAAGCTTACAACATATTGTGGATAACAATTCTTCTCAGCGTATTGCCCGGCTTATAGATGCCAAAACATGGAATAAATTATTTCCTAACAGAAATAACATTCAGGGAAAAGATAGCAAGCATAAGGATTTCTATTCCTATCAGGCTTTTATAAAAGCCGCAACACATTTCCCTACTTTTCTAAACGAAGGTTCTACCGAAGACCAAAAAAGAGAACTAGCCGCTTTTCTGGCTAATATTGCACAGGAAACCAGTGGCGGATGGAATGATGCTCCCGGCGGATATTTCGCATGGGGACTTTATTTTATAGAGGAAAATAATAAAGGAAACGGGAACAATTATACCGATACCTCAAAAACAGCTTATCCACCAACTGATGGGCAAGCCTATTATGGTCGTGGCCCTAAGCAGCTTAGCTGGAATTATAATTATGGACAATTTAGTGAAGCGTGGTTTGGTGATAAAAACGTGCTCTTAAAAAATCCGGGACTTTTAGCGCAAGACAATGTACTGTCTTTTGCTTCTGCAATCTGGTTTTGGATGACAGCCCAGGCTCCGAAACCATCTTGTCACGATGTAATGACCGGCAAATGGAAACCTACAGAAAAAGATATTGAAAGTGGAAGAGTTTCCGGATTCGGAACAACTGTTAACATCATTAATGGTGGCATCGAATGCGGACAGGGAAAAACATTACCCAAAACCCAATACAGGTACGAATATTATCAATATTTCTGTAAATATTTTGATGTAAAGCCTGGTGACAATATCACTTGTAGCAATCAAAAACCTTTTGGAACATAAATAAGAATAAGAAATCTTGTAAAGGATAATACCTGGATATTAAGAAATAAAAAAAGCTGCATCAGATTTTGATGCAGCTTTTTATGATAAACAATCAGCAATTATTTACTGTAAGTCTCTATAGCATTATTAATCATTTCGATTTGTTTATGCAGTTCTGCATTTTTCGGATCCGCTTTCAATACTCCCATTTTTGTATTAAGCCCGGCTTTCAGCATATTCACAATCATCATCTTTGCCTGTGGATTTTCTCCTACCTGGCTTTTCGCTAAACCTAAAACTTTTGTAAGACGTTTTGTTGCTTCTGTATTATCCGATCCCATAATCCAGTTATAAGCATCTTCTGCAGCTTTACCTTCTTCAGGATCCTGCATTTTTATGAAAGGATAAAATGCTGCCGTCTCTGCAATTGCAGGCATTTGTTTTGTTATTTTATTTTTAACAATAATAGGCAACAATGTAGAGATTAAACCTTCACTCGCATTATTCAAGTCAATTTTATCTGCATAAGCTGCAATTTTATCTGGTGCTACAGTTGCCAATGCAGCTAATGAATTTCCACTTACAGCATTTGAAACTACAGTAATTCCTTTTTCGTATAAGGACTGATATTTTTTATCCTTTGTTTTAGCCAATGCAGCAATTGCTTCTCCCTGTACCAATGTCTTAGGATCATTCGAAGCTAATTTCTCTACTTCAGCCAGCGCTAATTTTGCCTGATTAGGTTTAGACAAGTCTAATCCGTTTAGGGCTTTCATTCTTACTCTGAAGAAAGGATCTTTTAGTGCTGCCAATAATGTTTTCAGAGCAGCATCGTTCTTATCTGCACTTTTAGCAGCCTCCTGAACAGCTTTATAACGGCCATAGAATTCTTTAGAACCCTGGTACTGTAACAAATATTGCTCTGGTGTTTTAGTTTCTGTAATTGTAGATAACAAAATACCATCCGCATTTATATTTACTAAATCAGGGCTTTTGGATGAAGGGAATGTAAATGAATTATTTGCTTTGGCATCTACCCATACATTCTGACGTACCGGTTTACCATTATCGTACACATCTATAGCCAATGGGAATTGGAATAAAGGTGATTGTGACTGATTGATTGTAACGGTTACCTGCTTTTTAACAGGCTCATAGTTGTAGTTATAAGATAATTTTGGATGACCGTTTGAGAAATACCACTGATTAAAGAACCAGTTAAGGTCTTTTCCACTCACTTTTTCAAATGAAAGACGCAATTGATGAGCTTCACCATTTCCGTACTCATTTGTTTTCAAATAATCCGTAAGACCTTGTCTGAAAGCATCGTCACCAAGATAATTGCGAAGCATATGAAGAATACCGCCACCTTTCTGATAAGTTACCAAATCGAAAACATCTTCTTTATCAGCATAATTAAAACGTACAAGATCCTTAGAATAATCATTTGGATTATGCAGGTAATTCCCCACATCCTTCATCAGATGATAGTCTGCCAAATCTTTACCATACTTATGTTCGAACCACAGGTATTCAGAATAGTTGGCAAAAGATTCGTTTACAGTAAGATTACTCCAGCTTTCAGCGGTTACCAAATCCCCAAACCAATGGTGGAATAATTCGTGAGCAATTGTAGATTCCCAGCTATTTTCATCAGCTAATTGACCCGGCTTTTGCTGTACAGCATCTCCGTGCAAAGTAGCCGTCGTATTTTCCATAGCACCACTTACATAGTCGCGTCCGGATATCTGAGCATATTTAGCCCATGGATAATCGTAATTAAGATATTTGGAATAAAACTCAATCATCTCTGGAGTATTACCATAGATTTGCTTAGCATATGGTTCATATTCTTTCTCGATATAATAGTCTACCGGAATATTTCTCCACTTATCTTTTACAACCGCATAATCTCCGACACCCATAAAGAATAAATAAGGTGAATGTCTTTTCTCCATTACCCAATGATCGGTACGCAGGTTGTTTCCTTCTTTTTTGGATTCTTTCAGAATTCCGTTGGATAATGTAACATACTTATCCGGAACCGTCATATAGATTTCCTGAGTTGTTTTCTGGTTGGTCTTATCTATCGTTGGGAACCAGGCGGAAGAAGATTCCGTCTCTCCCTGTGTCCATATTTGTGTCGGTTTATCCGCTTCTTTTCCCTGAGCGTTGATAAAATACAAACCTTTGGCATCACTAATTGCTGAACTTCCTTTTTGCTTTACTTCACTAGGACGGGCTGTATATTTAATGTATACTGTATAATCCTGATTTTTGTTATAAGTTTTATCCAGATTAATTTTCAGGATATCGTTTTTATAATCAAATTTCAGAGGAGTTTTACTACCACCTTTATCCAAAGCCACTTCATGAATAAGCATAGCTTTAGCATTCAGAACCAAAGAGTCTGTAGCATAAAAATATGGTGAGGCTGTAAGCCATTCTTCACCATTCATTTGCTCTTTCTGATAGTCGAAATTTACTTTTAGTTTAGTATGTTTCAGCTCTGTCATTTTTGTATGGGCAGCTCTATAAACACCATCTCTTCCGGATGTTTCTGTCTGGCCAAATGTCATATTAGCATTTAAAAGCGTTCCTAAAAACAGGGCTGCAATAAAGATCTTTTTCATTTTACATTGAATTTACAAAGGGTATACTTTAGCGAATTTGTCTTTAAACAAAGGGAAAAGTTACAAAAAAAGTGAGAACCAGTCTCACTTTTTTATTTATTTTAAATAGCAACAGGTGCTTTAATACCTGGGTGCGGATCATAATTCAGTAATTCGAAATCCTCAAATTTAAAATCGAAGATATCTTTTACATCAGGATTTATCTTCATTACCGGTAAAGGTCTCGGATCACGTGCCAGCTGTCTGTTTACCTGTTCAAAGTGGTTATTATAAATGTGTACATCTCCGAAGCTATGTACATAATCGCCAACCTGAAGCCCTGTAACCTGCGCTACCATCATTAATAACAAGGCATAACTTGCAATGTTAAAAGGAACTCCCAGGAAAACATCGGCACTTCTCTGGTATAGCTGCAAAGACAGCTTTCCATCCGCTACATAAAACTGAAACATTGCATGACAAGGTGCCAATGCCATATTTGGGATTTCAGCAACGTTCCATGCAGAAACAATAAGTCTTCGGGAATCAGGATTCTTTTTAATCTGATCGATTACTTCAGAAATCTGATCTACAACTTTATTATCCGCTCCTCTCCAACTTCTCCACTGAGCACCGTATACAGGTCCCAGATCACCGTTCTCATCTGCCCATTCATCCCATATGGAAACACCATTATCCTTAAGGTATTTAATGTTTGTATCTCCCTTCAGAAACCAAAGCAGTTCATAGACAATAGATTTAAGGTGAACCTTTTTAGTAGTTACTAATGGAAAGCCTTTAGACAGGTCATAACGCAACTGATACCCGAATAAACTTCTGGTTCCTGTACCTGTTCTGTCTGTTTTATCTGATCCGTTATCTAAAATATCTTGAAGTAAATGAAGGTAGTTTTGCATGTCGGGTAGCGTAAATATTACTGTCAACAAATATAGAAATTACTCTCTACATCTCAAAAATTTATGTCTTCGACTATACCTGTTTCATTTATTGATTTCATCTAAAAATCGTAATTTTGCACAACTTATGGTAAAAATTGGTAACATAGAACTTCCTGACTTCCCGCTGCTTTTAGCTCCGATGGAAGATGTTTCGGATCCCCCTTTCCGCAGACTTTGCAAAATGCATGGTGCGGACCTTATGTATTCTGAATTTATTTCCTCCGAAGGATTGATCAGAGATGCAATAAAGAGTCGAAAAAAATTAGATATTTTCGATTACGAAAGGCCTGTAGGTATCCAGATATTTGGAGGAGATGAAGAGGCAATGGCAATGTCTGCCAGAATTGTAGAAACTGTAGAACCGGATCTTGTAGACATTAACTTTGGTTGTCCGGTAAAAAAAGTGGTGTGCAAAGGTGCAGGTGCAGGAGTGTTGAAGGATATTGATCTGATGGTACGTCTTACCAAGGCCGTTGTAAATTCTACTCACCTACCTGTAACCGTGAAAACAAGGCTAGGCTGGGATACAGAATCTATTAATATTGATGAGGTAGCTGAAAGGCTACAGGAAACCGGGATTAAAGCACTAACCATCCACGCAAGAACACGTGCACAAATGTATAAAGGTGAAGCCGACTGGAACCATATTTCCCGTATAAAAAACAATCCGAATATCGAGATTCCAATTTTCGGAAACGGAGATATCGATTCACCGGAAAAAGCTTTAGAATATAAGCAGAAATACAACTGCGACGGTATTATGATCGGCCGTGGTGCTATCGGATATCCTTGGATCTTTAATGAGATTAAACATTTCTTCCAAACCGGGGAAAACTTGCCTAAACCAACTGTAAAAGACAGACTTCTTGCAGTACAACAACATGCAGAATGGTCTGTAGAGTGGAAAGGTGAAAGACCCGGATTAGTAGAGATGCGCCAGCATTACAATAACTACTTCAAAGGAATACCTCATTTCAAAGAATTAAAATCCAAATTCCTTCAGGCTTTGACGCTGATTGAACTTAATGAACTTATTAACGAGGCTAAGAATCAGTTTGAAAATGTTGAAATCTGATACGAAGCACAAAATATTAATTCAGAGACATAACAATTGATTTACCTGTAAAAGGTAAATTAAATGATACATTTGTTTCTGATCTCAAATCTCTAATTAAATTTATGAAAATTATCAGCTATAACGTTAACGGGATTCGTGCAGCTTTTGCAAAGGACTTTACTACATGGTTATCTTTTGCAAATCCTGATATTATTTGCTTCCAGGAAAGCAAGGCACAACCGGAACAAATCAATATAGGAGCATTCAGTGATCTTCAGTATGAAAGTTACTGGTATTCCGCACAGAAAAAAGGTTACAGCGGCGTAGGTATCGCTACAAAGCACAAACCTAATCATATAGAATACGGAACAGGAATAGATTATATAGATTTCGAAGGCCGGGTAATAAGGCTGGATTTCGATAATTTTTCGGTAATCTCTGTTTATGTGCCTTCCGCAACTAACATTTCGCGACTGGACCTGAAAATGCAGTTCTGTTATGACTTCTTAAACTATCTGCAGGAACTCCGTAAAACGATTCCTAACCTTATTGTTTGTGGAGATTTCAATATCTGTCACGAAGCTATTGATATTCACGATCCGATTCGTTTAGCTAGTGTATCTGGCTTTTTACCTATGGAAAGAGAGTATCTGTCCAAATTCTTAGACGAAGGAGAATTTACCGATGCTTTCCGCTATAAAAATCCGGAAACACAACAATACAGCTGGTGGAGCTATCGCGCTAATGCAAGAGCCAACAACAAAGGCTGGCGATTAGATTACAACATGGTAAGCAATACACTGAAAGATAAAATCCAAAGAGCTATTATACTACCAGAGGCTATGCATTCCGATCACTGCCCTGTAATGGTAGAGTTAGATCTGTAAAAGCAAAAAGACAAATTCCTGTGTAATTTGTCTTTTTTTTATTTTCTATTGTTATAACCAGGTTATCTTCGTCTTTCAAATTCCAGCTTCACTATCGGTGTTGAATTAGGATTAGTTAGTATCATCCGGCCTGACCCTTCAAAGGTCAATACAAATTTATTTCCTCCAATATACACAACATCTTGTTTCTGATCCTGGCTTTTAGGGTCTTTATAGTTTTCATAGACTACAGAATACGAATAGGTATTTGAACTTGTTACAGAACCTGATTCTGTAACAACTACATCGCTAGCCCTGAAGTTATAGGTAACCGTTCTGCCGGCTACTGTATTCTGCAATATCCATTCCCCCTGTATTTTATTACTTGGCGGCAAACTATCTTCATTTCCTCTGCATGCAGCAAAAGCGACAAAGAGCAGCATACCAAATACAATCTTCAATACATTTTTCATAGGGAGTACTTTAGCGTAAATATAGGGATAAAAAGGAGAACTTCATAAAAAAATTAAAAGCCCTTCAGGTTACTGAAAGGCTTTTAAAACACCAAATCACAAAATATTAATATGAAAAAAATTCAAATTAAATTGTGACCTGGCTGGGATTCGAACCCAGGACCCATACATTAAAAGTGTATTGCTCTACCAGCTGAGCTACCAGGTCTTGAATGTAAAGTCTAAAGACTTATTATTCAAAATTATTTTTCTCTGTGTGCCTGTGACTGGATTCGAACCAGCACATCCTATTGGATACCACCCCCTCAAGATGGCGTGTCTACCAATTTCACCACACAGGCAAAAAAATTTCTCTAGTGAGACATTTTTTTGAGTAGTGACCTGGCTGGGATTCGAACCCAGGACCCATACATTAAAAGTGTATTGCTCTACCAGCTGAGCTACCAGGTCGGTCACTTTATTAATCAGTGTTTATCTCTGTTTCTAAAGTGGTGCAAAGATACTGCTTTTTTTTATATCTCAAAATTTTTTTGGACATTTGTTTAAAAAAAAATCATGATCATTTCGCTATTAGGCTACATGGGCAGTGGTAAGTCTCACATATCCAGAACCCTCGCCCAGAAAATAAATTTTAAATTATTTGACCTCGATAAAGAAATTTCTTTGCACCTAGGAAAAGACATTCCCACAATTTTCAAAGAAATGGGGGAACTGGGTTTTAGAAAAGCGGAGAAACATATATTGGAACAACTCCTTTCTTCGGAAGAAAACATCATATTAAGCCTTGGCGGAGGTACCCCTGTTTATTATAATAACATGGATACCATCACCAGACATTCTAAAAGTTTTTATTTGAGAGCTAAAGTGGGTACTCTAGCAGAAAGGCTATCGAAACAAAAAGATAAACGTCCTCTTATTGCCAGAATAAGTGAAGAAGATCTTCCGGAGTTTATCGCAAAACATTTATTTGAAAGGAATACTTACTATAACGAAGCCGAGTTTATTATAGACACGGATAATAAAACTGATGAAGAAATCTCAAATGAGATTATTCATCACCTTCAGCTTCATCATTAAAGAAGTTGTCCCAATCTTTATCTGATGGTTCTGCTTCTTCTTCATCGTCATCATCTACATCAAGAAAGCCGTCCATTTCCCGACGGTCTTTTTTGGTAGGTCTCCCCTCTCCTTTCTGACGGTAATAATCCTGAGCCAGTCTACGGGATTCCAGTAGTGCATATTGCTCGGAATCCGTCATATCTTTAATGTGCAGGGTTACTAGTTTCGCCCCAATTCTACTTTTAGGAACCTGTATTACTTTTATTTTATAGTCAATCTGGTTTTTACGGATCGTGATCACATCCCCCTCTGTTACCTCTTTAGAAGACTTTACAACCTGCCCGCCAATACTAACTCTGTTCTTTTTAATTTCCTCAGTTGCAATACTTCTGGTCTTATAGAATCTTACACTCCATAAAAATTTATCAATTCTCATATTTTTTTATACTTTTGCGTAGTTATATACGTTTAAGAATAGTCAATAATTTTATAAAGATACAATGAAAAAATTATTATTAGGTTTGTTGGTAGCTTCTACTGTACTAAATTCATGTAGAAATGACAATTACTACAATCAAAATCTTATCCCGAATGTAGATCAGGCTACGCAAAATTCCTATGATGATACTGCGATAAAAGATTACTTAGATACCCATTACTTTGATGAAAGAGGAAAGATCAAAACATTTGATGATACCAATAAGCCGGATGACAAAAATATAAAGTTATCCACATTGGCGAAAACATTACCATCTGGTGTAATCTATGTAATCCGTCCAAATGCTCAACCTACTGATGGTGCTACTGATGTAAAAGATAAAAATGTATTACAAATTATGCAGGTAGGTTTCGCAACCCGCGCAATTAAAGGTACAGACGATAAAATTATGTTTACAGGTTCTCTTCCATTTTTCAATACTGTAGATCAGGGTGGAGTTCCGGTAAATGACCCATTATGGTTCTATGCTAAAAAGGCATTAATTGCTTCTGAACAAAAGAGACTGGATGCTGCCACTACTAATAATACGGTAAAAGTTACAAATAGCTATTTCGAAATCGAAGGCTTTCAGGAGGCTATCAAATTATTCAAATCTTTTACTAAACAAGTTACAGATAATTATAACCTTCAGGGATTAATTATCGTCCCTTCCAGAGCGGCATTTGCTAAAGATCCTCATTACAACTATGTAGGGGCATCTCTTAATGATTACAGCTTCTTCTTCAACTTCCAATTATACGGATCCAAAGAAAGAACATCTTCTGAAGAATAGATTAATCTCAGAAATAAAATACAACCTGCTTAATACAGCAGGTTTTTTTATGCCCAGATTTGCTGAAGAACTTCCAGTGAGGCTGGATTTTTAAATTCCGGTATATGAATACTATAATATACCAAGATACTTTCCAGAAGTCTTCTTCGTTCCACATTCGTCAGCTTTATGGAATAACCCTCTTCTAAAATACTTTTCCACAATCCTGAAGTACTATCATCAAAACAATGGTGTGAAGAAAAGGGCTCATATACTCCTTTTTCAGGATTTAGATAGGTAGCATCATTCAGTAATGGCTTTATTCCGAAGTCTTCTGTCAGAATAACTAAAAAATGAACATGTGCGGATATATTCTCTTTTTTCAGCTGGTCTATAAAATCAGAAATTTTGGAATAGATACTCTCATTTTGAGCTTCATTCCGGAGGATATTGCTCAGTACATCAGCAATAAAAAACTGCAAAGCATTCGTTTTAATATTCCATTCGGGAAGTTGGCCATAAGCTTGCAAATCCGAAATTAATGGCAGACCGGATGCTTTAGGGCTTGTCGTAAACTGTATTTCGAACAAGAACTGTAACAGTGCTTTCTTTTTATTTCTTTTGGAGTAAATTCCTTTCAGAAAATAGCTTTTGTATCCTTCATTATGTGTATAAATATGAAGGACGGCATCATTTTCTCCGTATTTAAGATATGAAATAAGAAAACCCTTCTCCTGTACCATTATTCTTTACTTTATAGCCAAGTAACCGATTGCAAATATAGGAGTTAATAATAGATTTTTATACACGTATAACCTGAAAACACAGAAAAAATCCCTACATTTGAATACTTAATTTTTAACGTACTATGAATAAATTATCCGGAGTAGGTGTTGCACTAGTCACACCCTTCAATGAAGATTTGTCCGTAGATTTTGATTCACTTACAAGATTAGTAGAATTCAATATCGAAAACGGAACCAGTTATTTAGTAGTTTTAGGAACAACAGCTGAAGCTGCTACACTTAATGATGAGGAGAAGGATAAGGTAGTCAAACACGTTATAAAGGTTAACAATGGTCGTTTACCATTGGTTTTAGGAATCGGAGGGAATAACACTGCAGAAGTTGTAAAACAAATTAACGAAGCTGATACTTCAGCATTCGACGCAATCCTTTCAGTTTCTCCATATTATAACAAACCTAATCAGGAAGGACTTTATCAGCATTATAAAGCATTAGCTTCTACAGGAAAAAATATTATTGTTTACAATGTACCGGGAAGAACCGGACAAAACATTGAAGCATCAACTACTCTTCGTTTAGCGAATGAGTTTCCTAATCTTGTAATGATTAAAGAAGCAGCTCCAAATATCAACCAGTATTTTGACATCCTTCGTCAAAAACCTGAGAACTTTAGTCTTGTTTCCGGAGACGATGAATTTGCATTACCTGTAACCTTAGCTGGCGCAGATGGTGTGATCTCTGTAATTGGACAGGCTTACCCTAAAGAGTTTGCACAGATGATCCAATTAGGTATCGAAGGCAATGCTAAGGAAGCATATAAAATCCATAACAAGCTTGTGGAAATTACACGTTTGATCTTTTCAGAAGGAAATCCTACAGGAGTTAAATATGTACTTGCAGAACTGGGGATTGTTAAAAACTATCTAAGATTACCATTGGTAACTGCATCTGAAAGTTTAGAACAAAAAATAAAAGCAGAAATGACTAAAATCTAGTCATCTGATGTAATAAAAACATTTATCTGAAAGCATCCACCGGGTGCTTTTTTTTATATCTTTATGCTTCGATTCTCGCTATTCTATGGGGAAAATACGTCGTAACAAAATAACAACAAAATGAAAGTATTAGAAGCTACACCAAAGGATATTCCGTTGATTCAGGATTTGGCTAAAAGATCATGGGAAATGGCCTATTCAAAAATTCTTAGCCCTGCACAAATCAGCTATATGATGGCCGAAATGTATTCTGAAAAAGAAATTTCATCCCAGATGGAAGATCCTAACTGGAGATACTTTCTGATAAAAGATGATGAGGAGAATTTTGGTGGCTTTATAGGATATCAGTTCAACTATGAACCCAAAACGACTAAACTTCACCGCATATACATGGTACCTGAAGCTAAAGGTAAAGGTCTGGGAAAGTTTGCACTAAATTATCTAAAGAACCATGTATCCGACAATGACAATGAGCGTATTATCCTAAATGTAAACAAATATAACAACGCTAAAGACTTCTATGAATCCCAGGGATTCAAAGTTTATGAAGAAGGAGTATTCGACATCGGAAATGGTTATGTAATGGACGATTACCTAATGGAATTTTTTGTTTAGAATATTACATTCGAATAAATATTTGGCTCTTATTCATAAGGCATATAATAAAGCCGGAATGTTATTATAAACACATTTGTCGTTTTAAATATATTTTTTGTCAAAATTAATAAAAGCAGCGTTGCTATTTTTGCAATCTAATCTTAACAGACAAAAAATGAAAAAGCTACATATTATTTTAGCGGGTATTCTCACTATACTCGCTATAAATATTTCTATAGCACAAGAGCATAAAGCCAAAGTACTGGTTTTATTTTACTCGGATAACGGTGGCACTTATGAACTGGCAAAAGAGGTAGCCAGAGGTATTGAAAGTGTAAAAAATGTACAAGCGGTAATACGGCAAGTAAAAGCATCTTCAAACCCTAAACTAAATAATATACCCGTAGCATCAGTAAACGAGTTATCTTCATACGATGGTATTGCTTTTGGTTCCCCTATTTACTTTGGTAATATAAGTACCGGAATGAGTGAATTTCTTTCAAAAACAGTTAGTCTGTGGACCAACCACGCCCTGGAAGGAATTCCTGCCACTGTATTTATGTCTGCAGGCAGCGGAGCCGGTAAAGAACTGGCGATACAATCTTTCTGGAATAGCCTTGCTGTACACGGAATGATTTTGATACCTACCGGAATAAGAGGAAATGAAAATATTGACAAAAAAATTCCACAAGGAAACACTGTATTAGGAACTACAAGTCTTAGTTCGGTAAAAAATACAGAACGTCCAAGTCAAAGTGAACGTTATCTGGCAGAGCTACAAGGAAAAACTATAGCAAAAGCGTCATTGGCGCTAAAAGGTACATTTTCCCAAAAGGAGATCACCCAAGAACAAGAAGGTATAGATATCAATACTCTACTACAGCAAAAACAAATTGTTTTGCCTCTGGTTCCAAAACCTGCAGGAAATTATCAGCCCTATGTACGATCAGGTAATCTAATATTCATTAATCAGGTTGCCCTGAAAGACGGCAAAATTGTTAATCCCGGGAAACTTGGAACAGAAGTAAACGAACAGCAGGTAAAAGAAGCAACAAAAGTTACGATGCTGAATGTATTAGCCGTTCTAAAAGAGGCTACAGGCGGTGATCTGAACAAGGTTAAACAATGTGTGCAGCTAACCGGTATTTTTAATACTCCAAATGATTATACCAAGCATGCTGATCTTATGAACATTGCGTCTGATCTTACTGTTGAAGTGTTTGGAGAGAAAGGCAAACATGCAAGAGGCACCTTGGGAGCATCTTCCCTGCCGGTAAATTCTTCTGTAGAAATACAGGCTATTTTTGAAGTAGAATAAAATATTTTTCTACTCTTTTAATAAACAGAGCTTCGACAGGCTCAGCCTGACAATATAATATAACAGATACTGTTACTCAGTCATTCTGGGCCTGTCGAAGATTTTTGAAAAAATTTATTTAAGACGAAAGAGTCTGCTGAATGTAAAATAGGTTACAGTTTCATCAGCTAATTTTCGCCCACTTATTTTTCCCTTTATACTGGCGGACATAATAGTTTTTCATTCCCTGATGCTCCTGGAAAGCTAATAGCGGATCTGTTTCCAATAACTTTTCCACACATTCTTTTGCTGCTTTAATAATATTAGAATCCTGGATCAGATCTAATTTTTTAAAATCAATAACGCCACTCTGCTGTGTTCCCAATATGTCACCAGGTCCTCGGAGTTCCATATCGACTTCAGAAATTCTGAACCCGTCATTAGTTTCTACCATTGTTTTGATACGTTTCCGACTGTCCTGTGTCATCTTATCAGACGTCATCAAAATACAATAACTTTGTTCGGCACCACGCCCCACACGGCCACGTAGCTGATGCAACTGAGACAGGCCAAATCTTTCAGCACTTTCTATAATCATTACCGAGGCATTTGGTACATTTACCCCTACCTCTATTACAGTAGTGGCAACCATAATCTGTGCTTTACCGCTGGCAAAATATTGCATTGCAGCATCTTTTTCATCGGGCTTCATTTTACCATGAAGCATAACCACATCGTAATCGGGTACCGGAAAAAACTCTTTTACAACATCGAAACCGTCACTCAGATTTTTATAATCCAGTGTTTCACTTTCTTCGATCAGAGGATAAACGAAATAAATCTGTCTGCCTTTAGCAATCTCTTCTTTAGCAAAATTAAAAACATACAAACGGTCCTTTTCTTTACGATGTGCTGTAACAATAGGTTTTCTTCCAACTGGCATTTCATCAATTACCGAAACGTCGAGATCCGAATAAAAACTCATTGCCAATGTTCTGGGAATTGGTGTTGCTGTCATCACCAGAATATGTGGTGGTATCACATTTTTTGCCCATAATTTTGCCCGCTGTGCAACACCAAAGCGGTGCTGTTCGTCGATAATAGCCAGCCCCAGTTTTTTGAACTTCACTTTGTCTTCCAGTAATGCATGTGTACCTACAATAATAGGCAGAGTTCCATTTTCCAGCATTTCGTGGATAACTTTCCTTTCGGATGTTTTGGTAGATCCCGTTAATAACTTTACCTTGATGCCGGTCCCATATAAAAGATCTGAGATTCCGTTGAAATGCTGCTGAGCTAAAATCTCAGTCGGCGCCATCAAACAACTCTGAAACCCATTATCCAATGCTATAAGCATTGATAAAAGAGCAACCATTGTTTTTCCGGATCCAACATCTCCCTGCAGCAATCTATTCATCTGCACCGGAAGTTTCATATCGTTTCTTATTTCTTTCAGAACTCTTTTCTGAGCATTTGTAAGCTCGAACGGAAGGTTATTTTCATAAAATCCGGTAAAATAATCTCCGACCAACGGAAAAGGATTACCCAGAGATGAGGTTTTGTTATGTTTCTTTTTCAAACCATAACCTAACTGAAAAAAGAATGCTTCTTCAAATTTCAACCTTCTGTCTGCTGCCTTCTGCCACTGACTATTTTTAGGAAAATGAATATTCTGATAAGCATCTACCCTGGATATAAGCTTAAGCCCCTTCAATAAACCTGAAGGAAGATTTTCGTCAATAAATGTGGGAACATTCGAGATAATTTCGAGTAATATCTGCTGAAAAAAGCGATTATTAATCCCTCGCTTTGTCAGTTTTTCACTACTTGGATAGACAGGTAAAAGCGTGGGAGAATTTTCTTTATTCTCATTTTTTTCAATTTCAGGATGCGGCATAGAGAATACATTGTTGAAAACCTGTACTCTTCCGAAGATTACAACTTCTGTATTGAGCGGAATTTGTTCTTTTAGCCATTTAGAGTATTTAAACCAGACAAGCTCCATTGTTCCGGTTTCATCTCTGAATTTGGCCACCATACGCCTTCCCTTGGCATACGCTACTTCCTGAATATCGGTAATCCTGCCTTTCAGCGGAATTTCATTGTTTATTTCTCTTAATTCACCAACTTTGTAAAGTTTACTTTTGTCGATATAACGAATGGGATAAAAGGTCAGAAAGTCCTCTACCTTATGGAGATCCAAAACGTTTTTAATGAGCTTCGCCCGCTCAGGCCCAATGCCTTTAAGGTATTCTATAGGAGTTGATAATTCCAAGTCTTATATTTGCTGCCCGAATTTCGGGAAAAGTAACGGATTATAAAAGTTTTTATACCTTAACCATAAAATTAAAATACCCTTCAGTAATGAAAAAAATAGGAATATTAGGAGGTACAAGTTATCCTTCTACAATATTATACTATGAAACCCTCAATAAGCTTTACAACCAAAAGTTCGGAGCGTTCCATTCATGTCCGATTTTACTCTACAGTATCGATTACAACGAAATCAAAAGTAATTATAATGACGGTTGGGACATAATTCCACAACTATTAAAAAAGGAACTTCAGGTATTATTGGATAGCAATCCATCTTGTGTGATGATTGCTAACAATACTTTACATAAAGCTTTTGATCTTATAAAACATGAATTAGAAATCAATGTTCCGGTATTCCATATTATAGAACTTACCAAAGAATATATTCTAAATAATAACTATAAAAATGTTTTACTTCTCGGTACCAAGTATACAATGGAAAGCGATTTCTTTAAGGAACCTCTCATTCAGGCTGATATTAATGTTGTAATTCCGGACGAAGAAGAGAGAACGGAAATCCAGAAAATACAAATTCAGCTTTCCTCAGGAAAACCTGTAACACCAGAATCTATAGCTTATTTTGAAAAACTTAATGAAAAATACAGCCATCTGGATGCTTTTATATTAGGCTGTACAGAAATTCCCCTTTTGTACAAACAAATGGATAGCTCGGTGAACCTTATAGATACCCTGCAAATCCAATGTGAGAAAGCAATGAGTATATTCTAACAAAAAAAACAAAACGAGCCCTTTTGAGGCTCGTTTTTATTATCAATAAAGTATTAATCTTAAAACTTTCTGATTGCTTCCAATGTTTTATCTACTTCTGCATCTTTAATTGCATCAGAAATAAACCATGTTTCGTATCCACTTGGCGGCAAATAAATACCTTCCGCCAATAGATGATGGAAGAATTTATTAAATGTAGTATGATCTGCCTGTGCAGCTTCATCAAAATCAGAAACCTTATTGGTATTGAAGAATACTGACATCATACTGCCAAAACGATTAATATGATGTGCTATTCCTTTTTCAGTAAGAATTTTGGTAATCTCCTGACCCAAAGTTTCTGTTGTTTTGTTAATCCTGTTGAAGAAGTCTTTGTCTTCTTTAATCAATTGCAATGTTGTTAAACCTGCACGCATTGCCAGCGGATTACCACTTAAAGTTCCTGCCTGATATACACTTCCTAAAGGAGAAAGATTATCCATAATTTCATTACGTGCAGCAAATGCACCTACCGGCATCCCACCTCCGATAACTTTACCAAAAGTTACGATATCAGCATTTACACCTAAAGCTTCCTGTGCACCCCCCATACTCAGACGGAAACCTGTCATTACTTCATCAAAAATAAGCAAAGCTTTATGTTCATCACAAACCTGTCTTAGTTTTTGCAGAAAATCATTTTCAGGAAGTACACACCCCATATTTCCGGCAACAGGCTCTACAATAACCGCAGCAATCTGACCTTCGTTCTGGCTAAACAATTCTTTTACCTGCCCGATATCATTATATCTTGCCAGTAAAGTATCCTGAGCTGTCCCTTTTGTAACTCCAGGACTGTTTGGATCTCCAAAGGTTGCAGCTCCACTTCCTGCTTTTATCAGGAATGAATCTGAGTGCCCATGGTAACATCCTTCAAATTTTATAAATTTATCTTTTCCGGTATAACCACGTGCTAAACGAATAGCACTCATACATGCTTCTGTTCCGGAAGATACCATTCTGATTTTATCTATATTCGGGACAACACTTGTAATAAGTTTTGCAATTTCGGTTTCCAACTCAGTCGGTGCTCCGAAAGAAAAACCACTTTCTGCCTGCTTCTGAATTGCTTCTAATACCACAGGATGGGTATGTCCTACAATTGCAGGCCCCCATGAGTTGATATAATCCACATATTGTCTGTCATCTGCATCGGTAAGATAAGCTCCTTTTGCTGACTTCATAAATACCGGAACTCCTCCTACTGATCTGAAAGCTCTAACGGGAGAGTTAACTCCTCCAGGGATATAGCGTTGTGCTTCATCAAAAAGAGCACTACTTCTTTGGTATAACATTAATTTCTTGGTTTTTTAGAATCTAAATACACTAATTGACCGGCTACTAGCTGCTCTCCAAAAGACATTCTGTTCTTTTTATAAAGTTTTGCCAATTTTATTGCAAACTTCTGGGAGATATCATACATCGTTTCTCCTGTTTTTGCATTGTAAGTTTTCTGATTTCCGGAAGAGTTTTTAGATTCTAAAAATACGATCTGGTTTTTCTGTAGCTGAGTTCCGTCCAATTCGTTGTACTTCATTAATCTGGACACAGAAACTCCATATTTCTGAGAAATATAAGAAAGATCTATTTTCTCAGGAATTACGATGAATTTAAGATCTCCGTTAGGGTGATTTTTCACCAGAATATTATCTAAGATAGCCTGAGGTGTAACAAGTCTTGTTTCTTCAGCTTTCTTTTTAGGTTCCTGATAAACTACTGTCTGAACAGGAATATCTTTATTTTTCTTATTCTGAGATACCTGAGCCATAAATACAGCATCATTTTTAAGGTCTGGATATCTGTTTAGTAAGGTTGCATAAACTTTATCACTCGAGATATTATCGAACTCATAAAGTCTGTATTGTTCAATTTTTCTGATTAGCGCCGGGGCGTAGCTAGGGTTAGTTGCATATCCGGATCTTTTAAGTCCGTAAGCCCATGCTTTGTAATCTTTAACATCTAAAAGGAAAAGTGGACTGTAATGCTTTCTGGTTGTTAAAAACAGAGAGTGATCTCTGTAAGAATCTTTGGGAGATTCATAAACTCTGAAGCATTCGTTTGGAGCATCGTCTGTATGGGACATTGTCTTACCTGTCCAGGTTTCTTTACATTTGATACCAAAGTGGTTTTTTCCTTCCTGAGCTAGTCGGCTTTGCCCTCCAGCTGTTTCAATAAGCCCCTGAGCAAGAGTAATACTTGCAGGTACTTTATACAATTCCATTTCTTCTACAGCATAAGGAGCAAATCTCTGGATATATTGCTCTTCTGTATTCCACGTTTGGGCTTTTACTGCAAATGCCAAAACAACAAGACATATACTTAAAAGTTTCTTCATAACCTAATCTCTATCGTATTTCTGTTTTTATTTCTTAATAACTGGTTGGCTCCTTCAATTCCCTGCAAACCTCCTGTATGGAAAGCCAATATTTTGCTGCCGGTAGGAAAAAATCTTTCTTCGACTAACTGAAAGAGTCTCATCATCATCTTACCTGTATACACAGGATCCAGCGGGATATTGTATTGCTTCCAAAAATCGTTTATAAAACGTACAATTTCATTGGATATTTTACCATAGCCACCGTAATCTGCTTCAATCAGATTAAAGTTATTCTTAGTACTCAGTTCTCTGATCCTTTGCTCGAGACTAACATCTCTGACAACCGTAAATCCGATAACCTTCTGGTTCTCTTCCGCATACTTAGAAATCCCCGCAATACTTCCGCCTGTACCAACAGCCGTGCAAAGGTAATCAAAATCTTTTGTATGTTCTGTCAACATAAACTTCATACCCTCAACAGCTTGCAGATTACTTCCTCCTTCCGGTACAATTAGTGCTTCCGGAAACTCTTTTCTGAGTTTTTCTGTTATTGCATCTTTATCCCGGTAGCCCGTTCGGTTTACAAATCTAAAGTCCATTCCGTTTTCATGCGCTTTTCTCAGTGTAACATTTTCTAAAAATCTGGTTTCCAGTTCTTCCCCCCGGATAATCCCCATAGTAGGAATACTAAAAATCCTGCCAAACGCTGCAACTGTAGCAATATGATTTGAGAAAGCACCTCCGAATGTAATGATAAAGGGCTTTTCTATTTTTTGATTTAAATAATCATTGACATTATAAAATAATTTCCAGTATTTATTTCCGGAAATATCAGGATGAATAAGATCTTCTCTTTTCAAAAAGATTTCCACATCTCCGGATTTAATTTTCTGAATCGGTATTTCAGTTTTTGGAAGTGTCAGCATGCTACCAGTATTTTATAAAATTCCAGAATTTTCTTTTTTTCAGATAATCAAAATCATCTTCTTTTGCATAAGCTTCCCGCTCGAAGGAAATAGCAAGATAAGCTTTGTGTGCATTTTTCAGTTTAAAATACTTGATTCCGTATTCTATCATATACAAAATATAGAACGGCAATATCAGCAATTCCAACTGTTGCCGCAGATGAATTTTCTCATGATTGAGCAATACAAAATCTTCCTTCAATTCTTTTTTTTTCAACAGAATAAAAGGGAATAACGTTATCGCCGTAATTTTTGTATTTTTGAGTAAAGATTTACATACCAAAATCATTTGACAAAGATAAAAATCATTTAAGATTTTAACTTATGCAGGAGAATACAATCAAAGAAAATGAAGACTTTTATTATAACGAACAAGGTTATAAAGTTTTTACTGAAAAATTCCATTTAAGGCGTGGTTATTGCTGTAAGAATGGTTGTAAACACTGCCCGTATGGGTATGATAAAAAAACAGATACGTTCAACAAAAAGAAAAAATAATTGACTCTATTATGAAAAATTACGTAATCATAGCTCTGGCAGCAATACTTACTTTAGGATCATGTAGTCCTTTCAATGTAAGATCTGATTATGATCAGAGTGCCAGTTTCAACCAATACCGGACTTATGAAATCCGTCAGAACGATCTTAAACTGAATGATATTGACAGGGAGCGTGTTATTGGCTCCATCAGACAACAGATGAACGCTAAAGGAATGACAGAAGCTTCTCCTGCAGACCTTGTAATTAATCTGAAAGCTACACATAAAGAAATCCAGGATATCCAAACCACTTCACCTTGGGGCTACGGCTGGGGAATGGGCTGGGGAGGTCCTTACTGGGGAATGGGTTGGGGATACAACAGAACCTACACAGACTACTATAACAGAGGTACACTGGTAATGGATTTTGTTGACTCTCGTACCAACAAATTAGTATGGCAGGGAATCGGTAGCGGATTGAATGTAGACAGTCCTAAAACCAAAGCTAAACAAATCCCTAATATGGTAACTGAGGTATTGAAAAATTATCCTCCGCAACAGATGCAGAACAAAAGATAATTCATAATTTTTGAGTATAAAAAACGCCCCGGAAAACCGGGGCGTTTTTTATCTGTATGAAGTTAAATCTCCTGAGTAGCTTGAAGCCTGATCTAAAGCTTTATCAAAATCTGCCTTGGAAAAGAAAAGTGTACATTTTACCTCTTTCTCTTCTTTTATTTTATCTTTTAGCTGTTGATATAGCGAATTATTGAACATTTCTTTCTTTTTATCTTCATTGCTCTGACTGTAATAATTATTAGTGTTATCTTCATTAGAAGCACTTTCCAGAGTAAACGGAATACGCACGGAGAAAATACTTACCTTATCTCCTTTTGCCCATCTCAGGATCAGTTCATCACCATTTCCACCAATATCTTTAATCTCTGCTTCACCAAAATCCTTGTTCAGCTGATCAATAATTTTAATAATATCAGCTGACGTTGCATAATCAGTCTGAGCACTTACTAACAATACCTTTTCATCATTTTCGTCTGAACATAGACCTAAAGATTCAAAATTTACATTTGCAAATGAGGCTAGCGGGCGCTTTTTACTCATAGATACTGTACTGTACTGAATATAGTCTTGTTGTACAGTGCTGTTTTTAATACTTTGCTCTTCTGATGAAATTGAGTAATCGGTTTTACCCCGAAATACGTTTTCATCTTTGAAAAATTTATCAAGGTTTAATTTAAAGTCAAAATTATTGAGATCTAAAACATTCTTCCCATACTCTGGAGCCTTACTACATGAACCAAGCAGAAATAAGGCTGTTATTATAATAAATATCTTTTTCATTTTTCAGTATGTTTTATATTTTAACTGGATTTCCTTTGTAATCGTAGTATTGCCCATTAATATTATAATGTGCAGTAGGATGATTTATAATATCTGCTTTGTAATTGGCACCTCCCGGGAAGGTTAAAACTTTATTTCCTTTGGTATCGATTAAATAATATTCGCCGCTGGATAAAATAAGTGCATAACCTTTATAGAAAGGATAAGCTTCATCAAATTTATAATTAAAAACAGGCTGTCCTTTGGTGTTAACATAGAAATAAGGAGAATTACCCGAGTCATAAATTGCTACCGGAGCCAGTCCACTAGAGAAGTTACCAACATAGGAGTACTGTGGTTGTGAAATTACTTTTCCTTCACCTGTCATAATTCCTAACTTTTCAATATCCATATACTCCATTTCTTTAGACGGAAGTTCTCTGTAAGCAATCATATTTTGTCCTATACTCCGCAATTCATTAGGCTTCATTTCTACCGTCAGCTTTCCGTTCTCATCTATCACTCCATACTTATTGTCTTTTCCTTTAATAACGATATTAGGACTTCCTTCTGTCGTGGATACTTCTTTGGTAAATGGTGTTTCCAGTTTTTTCCCTTTTATAGAATAGAAATCATAGTATGGTCGTCCTCTTTTTGTAGCTTTTGCTATAAAAACATTTCCGGCCATTGTAATATCATCGTATTTGAAAGGAATAATCTCATCTTTATTATTTCTCAAAACTCCTGTATAATCCTCTTTATTGTTAAATAACGAAAAATCATTATTCAGGGTTCTTTTATAATTCATACCATCTGGCAGTTTTTCCAATTTCTTATTTTTCAGATCCAGGAAATAAGAAGTTTCTATTGTATCTATACGATTCGTAAAATACAGATCATCTTTTCTCTCTAACTGTTCATAAGTTGCCGGAATGATAATATTGGAATTTTTGTCTATGATTCCGTATCGGTCGGATTTTTCATCAAAGAATACTTCATTGCCTTCAGGTTTTACCAAAGCAGAAGCCATTAAATCTTTACTTATTATCTCTTCTTTTGTAGCAACATAAAAATAGATTTTGTCTACTTCTGCTGGAAATCCTAATTCTATTTTCGAGGTTTTTGGAGCGATCAGATCCTTATACTTTTTTGTAAATTCTTCTATGATGCGCATTATTTTTGCAAAAGACAGTTTCTTATCGTCTGCTTTGGCAAATTCATCAATATCTTTTGTAAGTTGCTGAAGTTTGTTTTTATAGGTAAAGGCTTTTTCGGAAAGCTCCTGCAGGTCTTTAACCGCTGCTTCTTTATTAACTTCTCCGCCTGCTTTCTTTAAAGTATTTAGCATTTTCTGCAATTCTCCCAGCACCTGATTGCTTATTCCTGTAGAAGGGAAACTCGAATAATTACTGGTTGCTACCAAAACACCATTTGATGTTACGCCTTGCTGCCCAATAATCTTAGCACCTATTTCGATTGGAATGCTAATTTCAGCTGACTGCCCATCAAACTTATCGATTTCAATTTTTGTTCCCTTGTAGGTTGCCTCTTTAAGATTAGACTTGTTAATAACCAAAGTATCATAAGCTACAGGAAAAGAATAGCTGGCCGTTACCGCTATACTGTCCGGTTGTTTTAATTTCAGGTTTTCGGGTGTAATCTCTTTGTTTCCTTCAAAGATTTTGTTGATTTTGTATTTGACATCATAAGCGTCTATTTTCTGCATTGCCTTCAAAGGATTAAAAGAAAATCCTGAAGCAGGCAATCTGAAAGACTGAACTGCATTGACTTCTTTAATATCATTAAAATCTTTTCGGATAGAATCGGGGGAGCCCAAACCAAAAGCTTTTGCAGTATCTCTGACAGCTCCAGTTCCTGACCCGGAGACTTTGGCACTCATGGAAAAACTACTGGAAAGTTCAACACTGTTAGCCGTATCTATCACGCTTTTTATAAACTTTGCGTCTTTATCTAGCTGCTCTTTCAACTGGCTCTGAGACATTCCGGAGCGTGATTGGATATAATCAGCTTTTGTTTCGATATCTTCAATTCCTTTACTGGAGCATGATCCCAGTATAATACTGATGATAAGAAAAGCTAATAAACTTTTTATTTTCATATGATGTCTTGTCTAGTTTTATATAATAAGTAGAAATAATTAAGAACCAAATATATCAACGTTTATTGATATAAAACTCATTTACAGAAATTATTTGATATTTTTCATTCAATCCAAACTGATAAAAACTGCTATGAGGTTTATCAATAATTGTTTGTTTCCTGTTCAGAAATGTTTCTTTGGGTACTTTTACCCAATCCTTCTTATTAAAATAAGTTATACTGTCTGCCAACTTATAGGTTTTATTTTTTTTAGCAATACAGCTAATGTGGGATTCTTCATGTTCATTTTTCCCGTTTTCATCTGTCACATAAGCACGGATAACAGTAGCACACTGAAGCAAAACTCCATTTTTGCCAAAATGTATATTGGTTCCGATAACTGAGTGATTATCATATTCTGAACAGGAACAGTCCAGCTGCTCTTTCTCTTTATTATTACTTATTTCGCCTTGCGGCGCCCAGGAAATCAATAATAGTATTATAATAATATATAAATATTTCATCGTTATCTGTTATTTGGTTATTTAAATATAAAAAAATCCTGATAAGAAATATCTCATCAGGATTTTAGTAATATTTTTAATCGCTTATCTTCCTATAACTTCGGTAATTGGTTTACCAACAGCACCACTGGGGAACTGAATTTTAAGTAAAGATGAAACAGTTGGTGCAATATCCGTCATATGGTATGACTGATTGGATTCTCCCTGCTTAATACCCCATCCCATAAAGAGTAGAGGAATATGTGAGTCATAAGAGTTCCATACACTGTGTGTTGTTCCTTTTTTGGAATACGCAGAAAGATATCCGTCTTTAGAAATTATCTGAATATCTCCGCTTCTTTTCCAGTTATAACCATTGATCACTCTGGATTTTATTGGTTCCGGGATCGAAGCTTCCGCTATTTCTCCTGTACTAAGAACATACAGAACAGATGGCTCTTTTTTAAGCTCTTCCATTACGTAATCTCGTACATCGTCCAGTTCTAATTTACTATCTGCTAAAACTTTTCTGTCGAAATAAACCTGATAGTTCATTGCAGCTGCAATTAGATTATCAGCACCGAATTTTTGTTTCAGCTTAACGTTCATTTCTTTTTTCATATCTTCTACAAAGAAGCCTGTTGGCATTTTATGCGCTTGCATAAAGCCTACAGAATGTGCCGCACCGTGATCGGCAGAAAGGAATACAAGGTAGTTTCCTTTTCCAACTTTTTTATCAAGGTTATTGAAGAAATCAGCCAAATCTCTGTCTAATCTCAGATAAGTATCCTCAACTTCTATAGAGTTTGGACCAAAATTGTGTCCTACATAATCCGTTGAAGCCAGGTTTACTGTAAGGAAGTCCGTAATATCATCAGCTCCCATTTGGTTACCATCAATAGCAGCATCTGCCATCTGAAGAGTTAAAGTGTTTCCAAATGGTGTAGTACGAATTAATCCTTTTTTAGCTTCATAATCTTTAGCCAGATCTGTATAAGGGAATGTAGGTGTTTTTTTACTTCCTAGTAAGCCTTCCCATTCTACATTATCTTCTGAACTTTCTGTATACTGATTAATTGGCAATAATGTATTCCAGCCATTAGCTACCAGCTGAGCCGGAACATTTTTATTGTTGAAGTCGTTTACCCATTTAGGTAATTCTTTAGTATAGTATGTACTGGTAATAAATTTACCTGTAGTATCATCGAACCAGAATGCTCCTGTCGGGTTGTGTCCTGCAGGCAGAATCGATGCTCTGTCTTTCAATGAAACACCAACAACTTTAGAAGTAAAGTTTGTTGCCAACCCCAACTGATCCGTTACAGTTGTAGACCAAAGATTTCTTGGTGAATGCTGTCCTATAGCATTAGAAGTAGTTCCCACCGGTTGTACTGTTTCATCGGATGTACAGTAAACACTTTTCCCTAATTCTTTATCATACCAGTCATTTCCTGCAATTCCGTGGATGGAAGGAACCGAACCTGTAAAAATTGAGGTATGTCCAATTGCCGTTACTGTAGGCACATAGTCTATATGAACATTATTTAACGAAAAACCGGTATTCAGCATTCTCTTAAAACCTCCTTCACCATACTTGCTATAATAACGGTAAAGATAATCCCATCTCATCTGATCAACTACCAGTCCTACAACAAGTTTAGGTCTTGGTACAGCATTAGTTTTTTGGGCTCCCAGCATTCCTGATACTACAAGAACTCCCAGCAACCACTTCTTCGGTGTTAACATGATTATTTTTAATTTATTAATGTATATTTTCCTGCTCTACTGCAATGTGTCCCTCCCACTTATCTACAGCTGTTGTAGCCAAAGCATTTCCTAATACATTGGTCATACTACGCGCCATATCACAGAAGTGGTCGATTGGCAGAATTAAGGCAATACCTTCTGGTGGAATACCAAACATAGAACATGTAGCAACCACAACAATTAGTGATGCTCTTGGCACACCTGCAACACCTTTACTGGTAAGCATTAGTACCAATAACATTAGTAACTGCTTTTCAATAGGCATATGAATATCATATACCTGAGCAATAAATAAAGATGCAAAAGTCATATACATCATACTACCATCCAGGTTAAAAGAATAACCTAAAGGAAGTGTAAATGAAATAATCTTATTCTGTGCTCCGAATTTTTCTAATTCTTCTACAAGTTTTGGGAAAACCGCTTCAGAACTAGTTGTCGTAAATGCAATTAATAAAGGTGTTTTTATATGTCTTAATAAGTCTTTTAGTCTCTTTCCTAATACCAGGTAACCAACCCCAAGTAGTACGGCCCATAGTGCTGCAATCCCCAGAACGAATGCCAGTAAATAGTGGGCATAAAGGGTAAATATTTCGAAACCATATTTTGCAACGGCTGCTGCAACGGCTCCCAATACTCCTAAAGGTGCAAACCACATAACATAGTTTACCATGATTAATACAACGTGAGCTATTTTATCCAGGAAATCTGTTACCATCTGTCCTTTTTCACCATAAGCACCTAATGCAATCCCAAAAATTACAGAGAAAACTACAATCTGCAGAATCTCGTTTGTGGAAAAAGCTTCGAAAATACTCTTTGGCACCATATGGTTTACAAAGTGTTCCAACGTAAAGTCACTTTGCGTTTTTAATAAGTCTCCTGCATCGCTTACATTCATTACAATATCAGTTCCTTCACCTGGTTTCATAATGTTAACCAGTACCAGACCTATTAATAATGATGTTAAAGATGCTGTAATGAACCATGTCATTGCTTTAGCACCAACACGTCCAACCATTTTCATGTCCCCCATTTTAGCGATACCTACTACCAATGTAGAGAATACTAATGGCGCAATAATCATCTGTACCAGACGAATAAATAAGCTACCTAAAAGTTTAATGTTTTTGGAAAAAGTATCAATAGTTTCCTTTGGATAGTTAAAGTGAACAATGGCTCCTATAATTACACCCAATACAAGGGCAGCGATAATAGAAATAAAAAGTTTATTTTGTCCTTTCATAAAATTGTCTCTCCTGCAAATATAATTTAATTTTCTTGTAGTTCTGATTTAGTATGTATTAAATAAAAAACCTCTGTATACGAGGCTTTTCTTTATTCTAATACCCTATAAGTGACTTTCAGCACACCCTTACGTACATCTCCTAATTTCTTAAAAGCTGACTTCGTAATATCGAAGGCTCTTCCTTTATGAAGATATCCTCTGTCGTTTACTTTTACGGTTACGGTGTCTCCTGTGGCAACATTGGTAAGCAATACTCTGGTACCGAAAGGAAGATTTGCATGCGCAGCGGTCAGTTTACCATTATCGAAAACTTCACCACTGGAAGTCTTGCGTCCGTTAAACGTATCGCTGTAATAAGAAACTGTTGTTGACTTTTCTTCGCCTAACTTCATATTACTAACCGTACTACAAGCAATTGCCGGCAGCAGGGTTAACAGAAATATAACTCTACTCATTCGTTTTATCAATTTCATACAGGAGCCAAAAATAAGCATTTTTATTTTGACAGGTTTTCACACACTTTGTCCACATATAAAGAAACTGATTATCAGGCTTCTCATTAAAAAAAACATACCGTTTACAGCAAACAAAAAAGCCGGAAGACTAATCTTCCGGCTATGGTAAAGGGCTATCCCTTGATTCTATTATTTAAATGCAGATTAAAGTATTAGTCTACAACTTCCCCGTATAAATCGAAATCGTCGGCAGAAGTAATTTTCACATTAACAAACTCTCCTACACTGATATACATATTTTCGGCAGGTACCAAAACAGTGTTATCCACATCCGGAGAATCGAATTCTGTTCTTCCGATAAAATAGTTTCCTTCTTTTCTGTCAAATATACATTTGAAGGTCTTACCAATTTTTTCCTGATTTATCTCATATGAAATTTGCTGCTGAACTTCCATAATTTCTTCTACACGACGCTCTTTAACTTCTGCAGGAACATCATCTTCATAAATAAATGCACCTGTATTTTCTTCGTGAGAATAGGTAAAACAGCCTAATCTGTCAAAACGCTGATCTCTTACCCAGTTTTTCAATTCTTCAAAATGCTCTTCAGTTTCACCAGGGAAACCTACGATAAGAGTAGTTCTAATGGCCATTCCCGGAACTTTTTCACGGAACTTATCTAATAAAGCATTAGTCTTCTCGAAAGTAGTTCCACGCTTCATACGCTTTAGAACATCATTATTAATATGCTGAAGCGGAATATCTATATAGTTACAGATTTTAGGCTCTTCTTTTATAATTTCCAGTACATCTTCCGGGAAACCAGTAGGGAATGCATAGTGCAGACGAATCCACTCAATTCCTTCCACTTTTACAAGCTCTTTCAGAAGATCACCTAATGCACGTTTTTTATAAATATCTAATCCGTAGAAGGTAAGATCCTGAGCGATAAGAATTAATTCTTTCACTCCATTCTTAGCTAAATTCTCAGTCTCTTTTACCAAGTTTTCTATCGGAGTAGAAATGTGATTACCTCTCATTAAAGGTATTGCACAGAAAGTACATGGTCTGTCGCAGCCTTCAGAAATTTTAAGGTAAGCATAATGTCTCGGTGTTGTGGTAAGACGCTCTCCTACCAATTCATGGCGGTAATCTGCTCCTAAGTGTTTTAGCAAAATTGGCAGATCGCGGGTACCAAAATACTGATCCACATCCGGAATTTCTCTTACCAAATCTGGCTTATATCTTTCGGAAAGGCAGCCTGTAACGAAAACTTTTTCTACAGCACCCTGGTTTTTAAGTTCTACATATTCCAGAATTGTATTAATACTCTCTTCTTTAGCATTATCAATAAATCCACAGGTATTAATTACAACAATATCTCCCTTGTCTTCATGAACCACCTCTTTGCCATTGGCTTTAAGTTGCCCCATCAATACTTCGGAGTCATATACATTCTTGGAACACCCGAGTGTTACAATATTAATTTTCTTTTTGTTAGAAGATTTTGTCCGCATTTGTCAATTTTCAGTTTGCAAAGATACGAATTTGAAACATCTGGTAAAAAGTAAGGGTATGAAACTATGTTTCATACCCTGTACCATAAATATATTTACTATTAAACTACTTTACAATATTATATTGCCCTACAGCATCGGTTTCTCCTCCGGTTTGTTTTCCCCATTCAGTACCGTTTTTAGATTCTGCAACTGTTTTAGGTTCATGATACAATGTTAAGATAAGCTGAGATCCATTTGTAGTTTGAGCCTTGTTAACAACCCAACGTGTTTTAAGGCCTACTTTCGCACCATCCTTACGTGTTGAAGAAGTATCGTCTGTTCTGGTTAATGTAATATCAGATTTTGGAAAATTATAAATCAGGAAGTGTTCATCTTTAGCTGATTTAATTTCCTGGGTAGCATCTTCATTCCCGTTTAAGAAAACAACAGATACATCATAAGTATGTCCATCCTGTAATTTGATATTCGGAAGAGCTGATCCGTTCACCTGATAATCGTAAACAGCAGTTGTTTTATCCGCAACATCTGTTACATTCAAAACAATATTGGAAAGTTCTTCCTGAGGAAGATCATCCTCATCCACGGAACCTCTGTTACATGACAAAGACACTAAGCTTAAAATTGCTAATAAAACACTGATATTGAATATTCTGAATATATTTTTCATTTTGTTATAAATTTATTTTTGTTATCGAAAGAAATATGCATGGTTATAATTAACATAACCTCTGTGTATATTTAATCTTTAACTGAGGTTAAAAGTTGTATTTAATATTTAAGATAAAATTGCGTCCCATTTCATAGCTAAAGAAACGCAGTCTATTGAGATAATCTTTATAGTTAGTATTTAAAAGATTATTTACAGTAAGCCCTACAGAGAAGTTCTTATAAATATCAACTCCAGCCTGCAGCCCCCAAAGATTATATGCTTTTGGAGGAGTTGAAAGATCCAGTGTAGCTTCATAAGCTTCTCCTTCTGCATTGTACAAAGTAATGTATACAGGATTGTACGGATATCTGTTCTGGCGGAATACCTGCCTGTTGTTCACATTGAAGTAGAAATTATTCCACTCTGGTTTATTAAACTCGATAGCATTGTAAACGTTAGTTGGAGCCATCAGGATTAGTGGAACATTATTCGTCATATCCTGTCCGTATAAATAAGCTGCACGACCTTTATATGTTAAATTAGAAGTAAGCTTCCAGTTAACATCTAAGTCTGCACCAAACATTTTGGCATCAATTTGTTGATAACTCCATACTGGGAAAACACCACGAATTGTATTCTGTATTCCTGTAGGAACTTCGTTGATATAGTTTTTGGTATAAAAGAAATATGGATTCAGTGAAATTTGTAATCCTTGCAGAGCATTAATTTTGCTTTCGATTAACAAATTAAACTGATTACCAGTTTCATTTTTCAGACTCATATCACCAACCTCTATCACTGATGCAGAATGGTGTAATCCATCGGAGAATAGTTCTGCAATATTTGGTGTTCTGCTTACTCTGGAATAATTAAATTTCAAATTAAGTGTTGAAGAGGGTTTATATTCTACCCCGGCACTGAAAGAAAAATTATGATAATTCAGAATCGGATTTGTAAGTGTACGGTTTGCTTTTTCTTTTACTTTAAATTCTGGATATAAAGCCGCATAACGATTATTCCAATCTGAAGTATCGTACCATTTGTTTACATCATATCTGTTAAAATCATATCTGGCAGATGCTTCTGTATTCCATTTTGAATTGAATTTATATTTAAATATGGAATAAACACCAGCAGCATATTTATCATAATTAGGAATCAATCTTCTGGCTTTAGTAGCCGGATCTGAATAATTGTTCTGATAGGTCCCGTCAATTCCGGATTCCAGACTCCAGTTGTCTTTATTCAGTAAGTGATTAATATTAACCTGATTTGTAATCAACTCCATATCCAAAGCTGGCAACGCTTTAAGATCTCCACGACGAATATCGTACTCCTGTCTGTGATTGTACTGGAAACTATAGGTTAAAGACAGTTTACCGAAGTTTTTAAAATCATTATAAGCATTAAACTTTACCAGATGATGTTCTACAACCTGTTTAGGATTATCAATATCATAGCTAAAATTTCTTTCGAAGATTGGACGAGGTGCATTAATTGCCTCATAAAAATCCTGTGGGCTTCCTATATGTGAAGCTCTTAGGATACCAATATTCTGATTTGTAAGATAGTAATCTATAGAAAATCCTCTATGTGCATTTTTCTTCTGGATTCCGAAATTAAAAGAACTCGATTCCAATCCGGTATTCATTAACCCATAGTCAGGCGCCTTAAGATCTCCTAATTTATTATAGGCTCCGTTAGTATTAATTGCCCAGCCATTTTTCCATAGCTTCAAAAGGTTTACATTAACACCACCGCCTCGGCCATTAGACTGCCCATTCAGCGTTACACTTCCTTCCAGTGTATCTTTTTTAGGATATATTGCTGGTTCCAGCAATACAACTCCACCAATAGCATCACCACCAAACTTTAACGCCGAAGCTCCTTTTACAACATCTATATGCTGGTAATTACTAATATCCACATTTGGAGCATGCTCTACACCCCATTCCTGTTCAGCCATCTTTACCCCGTTATTAAGGATTGCAACACGGCTTCCGTACATCCCATGGATAATAGGCTTTACAATATTATTACCAGTTTTCAATCCTTCGACTCCGGATATATTTGTTAGCAAATTTCCCAAATTACTAGCCACGTTTCTGGAAATCATATTTTTATCCAGAGAGCTCACAATCATAGCACCAGGAGTACGATGTTTTACATTCAGTACTACTGTTTCTATATCTTCAGCTCTATGCTCCAGATTGATCTCAAGTTTAAGATGCTTATCTACTTTCAGATTTTCTTTAAATGCATCGAATTTCGGATGTGTAACCACCACTGCATATTCTCCACTATTTACTTTTAGAGAAAAAACGCCTTTAGCATCAGATATCGCTTTAACTCCTCCTATATTAATCTGTGCCTGACCTACCGGAGAATGATTATCTGAATCTTTTACCGTCCCCTGTACAGTAAAGCTACTTTGCGCATAAGACATTACCATACCACATAGCAGCAGGAATGTCGTCATAAATTTTGACATAATTTTACCTTAATTTGTTTTAGAATGTGCCTGTTGTAATGATGTACATCAAATTCACCAGCATTAGTGATAGCTTATTTGATTTAGAGTATACAACCATGTTATTATACTCATAGAAATAATGAGCAAACTACATATTCATACACTACGACATGAATACATCTTACCAATACACAATTCAACGTTTCTACTTTATGCGACTATAAGAATACAAACCGCTATATACGCTAAACAAATGGAGGTCCCCGTAAAGAAAAATAAGTTTTTGCTTCTAAGAAGAATTTTTGCTGATAGAAATAAATCTGCTCTGCAAAAATCTGAGAACTGAATAACTCTAATGAAAAATCAAAAGATTCATAAATCTGATGACTTCCCATAAGATGACAAGAAAGACAGTCATTAACATTTGGCTGGAAAGATTTTTCCATTTTCACTTTCGTTCCTGTACCAAACGTGATATCTGCTTTATGAGTATGCAAAAATCCCGCAAAGAAAACTACGAAGGCATATATGCCAACGATAATCCCTGCTACAAGCTTTTTATATTGCCCGGAATCTTTTTGCATTGCACAAATATAATAACTTTATATGAGTAATATCTATCTGCGGAAGAATCTAATGATTAAATATATTCGGAATTACAATTTTTTCAGGTTTTTCATCACTATACATAATATCAGTATAGCCTTCCCGACGTAGTGCTGGTATATCAATCAGTTGTACAACCTTTTTGTAAATAGCCTGATAAACAATGCCTTTTTCATTTGTGTATGAAACATCGAATCGTACTTCCGGCTGATCGTTTACCAGAAGTCCGGTTTGTCTTACATTTCTTATTTCTGCAGAAACCATTTTGCCGGCATACAATAATTTTTGTTCCCATTTCTTCCCAAACATCAAAGGTTTGAGTAAAAACTGATAGACAGCAACAAAAAGCAAAATCATAAAACCTGTAAAAATAATCGGATGCATGAAAGTAAGAAATTGCCATTCGTGTCCTTTTGAATCCCGATCGTAAAAATAAATATACAATCCCGCAACATAAGCCAACAATAAGACAAAGCCCAGTGACCTATACAGCATACCGCTGTTGTTATATTTTGTCTGTTGTCCTTTCAGAATAAAATATGGTGTATGTTCTACATTTCTGTTCAGCAGAATGTCTATTTCTTTACCTTTTGCAAATCTGTTTTCTTCGGGTTTAATATCCACAAAGAAATGACTATCTTCAATAGGATAATTATTGAGATTATTAAAACGAAGATTTAGCTGTAGTAATTGTTGATTTTTTAATGTTTCATTTTTCAGTATAATCTGACTTGTAATAATGGCCTTTCTTTCAATACCGTTTTTAGCAATATTCTGTATGACTTTCTTATCTTTTACAGGCTGTATTAAAGACTGATTAATGAAAAACCAGAGGATATATCCCCAAATAAGAACTGATAATCCTAACCAGAACCATGACCAAAACAATGAACTCTCCGGCATATAGGTATCTGATGATTCATCAGTTGCCATATAGATAATAATGGGAAATGGTATACAAAAAAATAAAAGATACAGTCCCCAAAAGATGAGCATTCCTTTCTTCATACTTAAATTTCTTTACTAAAATAACACTTTTAACCGTAGTTTAGTATGTACAGCCTGAAAATGTGGATAAGTAGAAAAACAAGATTTAATAGAATATTTGCTATTTTTGAAAAAAAACCATGACCTCTATTCAACGGCTAATCTATGTCTGTATAAGCTTGACAGGAGTTGCATACTCCGGCATTGCGATGGGACAAACAAATACTACAAAGCTTTCTTGCTGCGAAGTTTCCGGTAGCAAAGCCCGGCAAATTACTTCACAAAAAAAAGCAAACTCACCTGCTACAACAATTTCATTAAAAGATAAAAGCTCCGCAGACGTAACGAACAAAATGGCTTTAATTCCTGCCGGCACTTATATGATGGGTTCTAATGGTGATGAATGGTCCCGTAACTGGGAGTCACCTCAGCATAAAGTTTCGGTAAAATCCTTTTATATGGATACACATGAAGTTACCAATGCTGAATTCCAAAAATTTGTAATTGCCACTGGCTATATTACTACCGCTGAAAAACCTGTTGACTGGGAAGCGTTGAAAAAAGAACTGCCGCCCGATACTCCTAAACCTTCAGATGAAGATTTAATGCCTGGATCTATGGTTTTTGCTTCTCCTGAATCGGTAAACGGATTAGAAGATTACTCACAATGGTGGCGTTGGGTAAAAGGAGCTGACTGGCAGCATCCGCTTGGTCCGGGAAGCAATATAAAAGGTAAAGAGAATCATCCGGTTGTACATGTTTCCTACTATGACGCTGTTGCATATGCAAAGTGGATAGGAAAACGTCTCCCTACTGAGGCTGAATGGGAATGGGCGGCACGTGGTGGTTTAGATAACAAAATTTACCCGTGGGGCGATGAGCACATAAGCAGTGGCTCTCAGAAAGCCAACTACTGGACAGGTACATTCCCGATAAAGAACACAGAAAAAGATGGTTATTATTATACTGCCCCGGTTGGGTCATATGCTCCAAATGCTTACGGCCTTTACGATATGGCCGGAAATGCCTGGGAAATATGCTCAGATTGGTTTAGTGAAAATTACTATCAGTCTTTGCAAGGAAATCAAATAACCAACAATCCTATAGGACCATCGAAACCTTATTACCCTTCTGAACCTTTTGCGAACAAAAGAGTCGTACGTGGCGGAAGCTTCCTGTGTAATGATTCTTACTGTGCCAGCTATCGGGTTTCAGCAAGAATGCCTTATTCAGAAGACACAGGTATGGTACACACAGGTTTCAGATTAGTAAAAGATCTCGAAACCAAATAAAACTAATTAACCATGAATAAAATCTTAACTCTGCTTTTAGGCCTATTGACAATAGCTAATGTTAATGGCCAGAAAAGCAAAAAACCAAATGTCCTTATTATTTATACAGACGACCTGGGTTATGGAGACCTCCATTCATACGGAGCAAAATCTATTAACACACCCAATATCGATGCTCTTGCTAATAATGGACTAAAGTTCACTAATGCTTATGCTACAAATGCTACCTGCACACCATCACGCTACTCACTTCTTACAGGAACATATTCCTGGCGCAGGAATGATACCGGAGTGGCAAATGGTGATGCTTCTCTCATTATTAACGAGGACACTTATACATTAGCCGATCTCTTCAGAGATTCAGGATATGCTACAGGAGTTATTGGTAAATGGCATCTCGGGATAGGTGATAAAGAAGGACCGAACTGGAACGGTACATTAAAACCAGGTCCTTTAGAACTGGGTTTTAATTATTCTTATATTATGGCTGCAACTCAGGATCGTGTACCATGTGTGTATATAGATGGACATCAGGTAGAGAATCTGGATCCTGCCGATCCTATTACGGTTAATTACAAAGGTCCAATTCCGAACGCTAACATACCAACCTATAAAGAGCATCCGGAGTTATTGGAGATGACTTCTTCTAACGGGCACAACAACTCAGTTATAAACGGAATCGGACGTATTGGTTATATGTCCGGAGGAAAAGCTGCAATATGGGATGACTACAGTATGAATGAGCATTTCGCCGACAAGGCCAGTAAATTCATTACCGAACACAAAGATGAACCTTTCTTTCTGTACTATGCTACTCCGAATATCCATGTACCCAGAACTCCAAATAAAAAGTTTGCCGGAAAAAGCGGAATGGGGCCGCGTGGTGACGTCATTCTGGAATTGGATTATTGCGTAGGTCAGGTAATTAAAACATTGGATAGTTTAGGCATTAGAGATAATACACTTATTGTCTTTAGTAGTGACAACGGTCCTGTAATAGATGACGGATACAATGATCAGGCAAAGCAACTTTTAGGCAACCACCGCCCGGCAGGAAACCTTAGAGGTGGTAAGTATAGTATATTCGAAGGTGGAACCCGAATTCCTTTTATTGTAAATTATCCTAAAAAAATAAAAAAAGGAGAAACCAACACACTTATCAGTCAGATTGATTTATTCGCATCTTTTGCATCTCTGAATAAACAAAACCTGAAACAAGGACAGGCTTTTGATAGCTTCAATATGCTAAATCAGTTATTAGGAAAAAGCAAAGAAAACAGACCATATCTGATAGAAGATGCATATGGAATTGCTATTATTAAAGACTCCTGGAAGTATATTAAGCCTAATAACAGAAGTTCGTATCTAAAAGAAACGGAAACCGAATTAGGTAACAATCCCCAGCCTCAGCTTTATGATCTCCGAATCGATGAGGAAGAAAAAATAAATGTTGCGGCAAAGCATTCCGAAAAGGTAAAAGAACTTGCTGCTCTTTTAGATGAAGTTATGAAGAAACCTATAAGTCAATAAATACATCAAAAATAAAAACCGCTTCAAAAGAAGCGGTTTTGTTATAATTACCAACCTGGGTTTTGTTCAATTTTAGGATTTTTGGCAATTTCAACTGTTGGTAAAGGCCATAAATAATCTTTCTTAGGGTCAAATTTCCTTGCACTAGAAGGTTGTAATATAATATACTTATTTGAATCCACGATAGTAGATGTATCCCACCCTCCTGTTGTAATATACTCATTAAATAAGTAACTACCATATAAAGTCTGAGGAAGTTCTGTTTCTGCTGTTTTCCATCTTATTAGATCCCAATAACTAAAACCTTCATAGGCTAATTCTATTCTTCTTTCTCTCCTAATCTCTTCTTTCATATCTAGCCCATTAGCCGTTACAAAAGCATTGCTTAATTTAGCCATAGAAACGTAATTAGGAACTGCATCTGTTCCAATATTGACCTGTGGAAGTCTTGCGCGAAGCTGGTTAACCGTTCTATCAAGATCTGAGTCCGAAATAGTCCCATTAAGTTCATAAATGGCTTCGGCATAAGTTAATAGTACTTCAGCATAACGTAATACCGGACGATCTATGAATGATCTTTGATAAGTCCAATCATTCTTGTTAGCATATTTACGAATACCATAACCACTTCTCTGATATGTTGGGTTTGGAGTTGTATAATCAGATGTTGCAATAAACTCATCACCGCGTTTAAAAAGTGTAAATGACATTCTAGGATCCCTTTTCTTAAAAAAATCAGCATGTGTCATCGTTGCATCTGGTGATTTATATAAAGATGATTTTGTAATTGGCAATCCATCTGCCATTAAATACCGGCTTACAAAATTATTTGTTGGCACAATATAACTACCTTCATAAATACGTTGTGTAAGATGAGAAACTACATTATTACTAGCATCCACACCATAAATACGTACTATAATATTCTCTTTATTGGCTCTTCCATCTCCTTTTTCTTGGAAAAGATTATAATACGCATCATTTAGTTGCTGTCCATTAGTACCAACTGTTGGAGTACTAAATAAAGTATGCTGCCCGGAGTTCATAACCTTTTCAGCGCATTCCTTCGCAATATTCAAGTGTTTTGCGGGAGTTCCATAGCCATGATATTTACTTCTTGTACCTTCAAACAATGCAATTCTAGCCTTGAATGCTAAAGCAGCAGTATTCGAAATCCTACCATATTCGCCCGCCGTATTTAGCTGATCCGGCGTTCTAAGAACGCTTATTGCATAGTCCAGATCACTATAAATGAGATCTAAAATTTCATCTCTTGTTGCACGAGGTTTAAACACATCGGGATCATCAATCTGCATGGTCTTAGTAATAAGAGGCACTCCTCCAAATCTTTTAAACATTTCAAAATAATACCATGCTCTGAAAAAACGAGCTTCTCCAACATATTGATTCACCACTGTAGCATCAGCACCTTTAGCAATGACTTTAGGTGCTTTTTCTATTAAATTGTTTGCTTGAAAAATACCATAATAACTATAGTCACCAGTAGTAGTAGGAGCTACTCTGGACCCATCACTTATATTATTAGCATTATTATTAGGATAGGCATCTGCAGACCAGTTATCATTTGTTTCTGCAAGCCCTGGCAACGTTGTATAAAAATAATTTGCTGCTAACCTAACATCAGATGCCGAGTTCCAAAAGTTACCATCTGAAACCGAAGTTTCAGGGAATCTATCTGTATTACATGACACTACCGAAGTTAATAATGGTAATGTCAATAAACTTATATATATAATATTTTTTTTCATTTTTTTCTAATTAAAAGTCAATATTTACACCTAGAGAAACTGTTTGGGCGAAAGGATAGCCTCCAACAACTCCTTGAGGTTGTTCTGGATCAATAGTTCCTTTAAACACCCCCAGTTTAGAAAATGTTAATAAATCTTCACCAGAGATGTAAATCCTCATACGGGAAATCGGCATATTCTTTAATGCCTCTTTGGATAAAGAGTAGCCCAATTGAACATTCTTCAGTCTTGCATAGGCTCCATTAATAAACCATTTATCAGAATTTACAAAATTATGATCCCCCGTAAGATAAGGTCTTGGGAAAGCAGCATTAGGATTATCAGGTGTCCAGTAGTCCATTTGGAATGTCATTGGTAAATTCCAAGGTTGAATTGCAGGCTGCATTAATTCATTCCCAGGTTTAAATCTCCGTTTAGCAATTCCTTGAATAAAGAAACTAAAATCAATATTCTTATAATTCATGGCAACATTAAATCCAAATTGATATCTTGGATTTGTATCTCCCAGATAAACTAAATCTCCATGATCAGCTAGTGTTCCTTTTCCAGGACTAATTTCCCCATTTCCATCGATATCTATATAACGAACATCTCCAACTCCTGGTACTCCAGCTTTATTCAATAGTTTTTTGTAACTAGGAGCTTTATCCACCTCACCTTGATTTTGGAAATACCCATCAGTCTTATACCCCCAAACCGAATTCAATGCGTACCCTTCTACTAAACTATTAACACCTGCGTTAATTGAATTACTTGTTCCTCCATACCATAATAATTTATTTTGACTATCAGATACATTTGCAGTAATACTATACCCAAAATCTTTTCCGATTTTATCTTTGTAGTTTAAAGTAGCTTCCCAGCCCCAAACTTTTAATCTCCCTGAGTTTTGCTTTGGAGTGCTAATACCAATTGTTGCCGGCAAACTCACAGGCACCAACATATTGTTATTATACTTGTTATAATAATCAAAAGAACCTGTTAACTTGCGATTCAATAAAGAAAAATCGATTCCTAAATTTCTGGTCTCAATAGTTTCCCATCCTAGTAATAATGCAGGAAGGCTATTTTGATATACATAAGTTTGCCTTCCATTCCCTAAAACTAAACTTGTTCCTGTAGACAATTGTGATATATAATCATAATAGCCTATACCAACATTAGAGCCTACTTTTGCCCAAGAAACTCTTGGCTTAAACTCATTCAATATATTTCCAGAAATTTTATCAAACCAGGATTCCTTTGCTATATTCCAGCCTAATGAAAATGATGGGAAAATTTTGATTCGATCACCATCTGTCAATCGTGAACTTTCATCACTTCTTATCGTTGCTTCGAATAAATATTTTTCTTTATAGTTATAATTAAATCTACCAAAATAAGACTGCATAATATCAGAATTTACGCCTTCTGCATTAGACTTATTTGCAGCATCAGATGTAAATCCTAAACTTGGATTATCATTAACAAATAGATTTTTAGTACTTCCCTGTAAGTAGCTATATCTATATTTCTGTAATTGATAGCCTCCCAAAATGTGGAAATTATGACCTCCTTGTAATTTCAAATCATAATCAACCATTCCCTGAAAATTTTCGGTAACAGTCTTATAATTAGTAACAGAATAATTATTTGGATCATTTAACTTTTTAATAGAATTTGCTGTTGGTCCCGCATAATAAGAAAGTGTTCTTCTAAAATTCTTATTTTCTTGATCTGTAGTTTCTCTACCATAAACTAATTTAAAATCTAGACCTTTAGCTATATTAGTAATAGTAGCAGTGATATTATTAAAAAAGTTTTCCTTTCTATCTCTGTTAAATCCACCATCTTTAAGTAAGGCATATCCAAAATAAGATGAAGTTCCACTTATATAATAACTACCATCAGGATTAAAAATAGGAAATCTTAATCTTGAATTATACATCTGTCTAAAAATACTATTTCCACCACCTTCTAACCCATTACCTCCATCTTGTGGATTATCGGTAGCTTGTGATGTATAAGCACTACTAATATCAAATTTAAGATAATCATTAACTTTAGCAGAAACATTAATTCTAGCATTCCAACGGGAAAATAAATCCTCTCCTACTTTAAAAATTCCATTTTGTTGCATATTCCCAATGGAAGCCATGTAAGTAACTTTTTCATTCCCTCCAGAGATCTGTACATTATTGTTTATCAATGTATAAACATCTCTTAGGGTAGCTTTTATAAAATCTTGCTGATTATACGTTCTCCACAAGTTATTTGTAGGGTCTAAAACAAACTCTATCCCCCTACGAGCATAATCAAGATCATCATCTTTATATTCTGGTGCCAATCCTGCATTTTTTCTTGCAAGATTCATGTATTCCATTTCTTCTATTAGCGTTAAACGCTTTGGAAGATTCATAGGGCTTTGGAATCCCATATTACTCGAAAAAGAAATTCTTGCTTTTCCGCTCTTTCCTCTTTTTGTTGTTACTACTATTACACCACCAGCTGATTGTGCTCCATATATAGCCGTTGCTCCTCCATCCTTCAACACACTAATACTATCAATATCATCCGGATTTAGAGAAACAAATGTTGACTCTGAGCTCACAACTCCATCTATTACATATAGCGGATTAACATTGCCACTAGCAGACGTAACACCTCGGATTTGTAAGTTTAATCCTTGTCCTCCAACTTTCCCTGATGTCCTAGTTACTGTTAATCCTGGTGCTGCACCTTGTATCATATTAGCAACTGTTGGTGACGGTCGATCTTCTAACATTTTACTATCAATTGTAGAAACTGCAGTAGTCAGATTAGTCTTTTTTTGCTTTCCATATCCGACGACAACCACTTCATCTATAGTTTTTGCTTTCGTAGTAGTGTCCGATTTTTTCGTACTTTCTTTTCGATTAGGAGTTTGCTGAGCCATGGCCATTTGTACTCCTGAAGTAGAGAGAAAAAAGGCGATAGCAACCTTCAGGTAATTTGAAGGCACCATTGGGTGAATTCTCATAATTCGTTAATTTTAGGTTAATTAGTTTGTTAATTTTAAACGCAATCTAAATAAATTCGAACCCCAATATTAACATTACGTTAACTTTTTACGAAAACGTTTTAGTAAAATTCAAACCCCTGAAATAATGGCCTAAAAAACAATATCCCAATTTTCATATATTCTTGTTTTTTACCAATTTTATGCATTTTAGCAAAAAATAAATCCCCAAAAATGCCATATAGACAATACAAAACCCAAACTTTTATATTTTTGTATATAAATTAAGTTTCACTATATTTACCGAAACAATCATCAAAATAGACAAAGGAATGTGTAAAAAAATTCCTTTTTTATCCGTAAATTCGCATTATATATTTTTTTATGACTGAATCACAGGTTAAAAAAATCGGAGTATTGACTTCCGGAGGTGATTCTCCGGGAATGAACGCAGCTATTCGTGCTGTAGTCAGAACTGCTAATTATTATCATTTAGAATGTTTCGGAATCCGTGAAGGCTATTCAGGCTTAATGGAAGGCAATCTTACCAAGATGGGTGCCCGTTCCGTAAAAAATATCATCAACCAGGGCGGTACTATTTTAAAATCTGCCCGTTCTCTGGAATTTAAAACTAAAGAAGGGAGACAAAGAGCTTTTGAGCAATGTCAGAAAGCTGGTATAGACGGATTGGTCTGTATCGGTGGAGACGGTACTTTTACCGGAGCGAAAATCTTCTGTGAAGAGTTTGGTATAAAAGTAATCGGTGTACCGGGTACCATTGACAATGATATCTTCGGTACCGATAATACTATAGGATATGACACTGCACTAAACACTGCAATGGAGGCTATAGATAAGATCAGAGATACCGCAACTTCTCACAACAGAGTATTCTTTGTAGAAGTAATGGGGCGTGATGCTGGTTTTATAGCGCTAAACAGTGGTATTGCAACCGGAGCTATAGATATTCTGATTCCTGAAAGAGAAGATAAAATTGAAGATCTTTTTGAAAACTTCAGAAAAGCTGAAGGAACCGGAAAGTCTTCAAGTATTGTGGTTGTTGCTGAAGGAGAAAAACTGGGTAACATATATGATCTTGCTCAGAAAACAAAAGATGAATTCCCGGAGTTCGATATCAGAGTATCAACCTTAGGGCATATCCAAAGAGGAGGTTCTCCAAGCTGCGCAGACAGAGTTCTTGCAAGTCGTCTGGGATATGGTGCTGTAGTAGGACTTATGCAGGGTTACACCAATGTAATGGCTGGTATAAGAGCCAACGAATTGGTTTATACTCCTATAGAGGAAGCCATCAGAAAACATAATGAAATGAATGGCGATTTAATGAAGATCGCCGAAATCCTTGCCATATAAATTATTTACTAATCAATTAAATTTATTTTAAAATGTCAAAAATCAAAGTAGGTATCAACGGATTTGGTAGAATCGGACGTCTTGTATTCAAAGCAATGACTGAAAGAGACAATATTGAGGTAGTTGGTATCAACGACCTAATCGATGCAGAGTACATGGCTTACATGTTAAAGTATGACTCTGTACACGGGCAATTTAAAGGAGAGATTTCTGTAGAAGGTAACGACCTTGTTGTAAACGGAAACAGAATTCGTGTAACTGCTGAAAAAGATCCTAACAACCTTAAGTGGAATGAAGTTGGGGCTGAATATATCGTAGAATCTACTGGTTTATTCTTAACTAAAGAAAGTGCACAAGCTCACATTAACGCTGGTGCTAAAAAAGTAATTCTTTCTGCACCTCCGAAAGATGATACTCCAATGTTCGTAATGGGTGTTAACCACAACGAACTAACTGATGATATCAAAATCTTATCTAACGCATCTTGTACAACTAACTGTTTGGCTCCTTTAGCTAAGGTTATCCACGATAACTTTGGTATTGCTGAAGGTCTAATGACTACTGTTCACGCGGCTACTGCTACTCAGAAAACTGTTGATGGTCCTTCAATGAAAGACTGGAGAGGTGGACGTTCTGCACTGAACAACATTATCCCTTCTTCTACTGGTGCTGCTAAGGCTGTAGGTAAAGTTATTCCTTCTCTTAACGGAAAACTTACAGGTATGTCTTTCAGAGTACCAACTGCTGACGTTTCTGTAGTAGACTTAACTGTAAGATTAGATAAAGCTACAACTTACGATGAAATTTGTGCTACTATTAAAGCTGCTGCTGAAGGTGAATTAAAAGGAATCCTTGGTTATACTGAAGATGCTGTTGTATCTCAGGATTTCGTAGGAGAAAAGAGAACGTCAGTATTCGATAAGGATGCTGGTATCATGTTATCTCCAACATTCGTAAAATTAGTTTCTTGGTATGACAACGAAACTGGTTACTCTAACAAGTTAACAGATATGTTAATCCACTCTGCTTCTTTATAATTAAGATCAGAATTCAGATAAAGAACGCTTCCATTCGGAAGCGTTTTTTTTATTCCATAGAACAAAACTTTCAAAGCCATTTTTTCTTTTTATATCTCAATATTTCAAATTAAAAAAAAATAAATTTTTCTTTTAAAATATTTTTGTTAGATTTGTCTAACTTTTTAACTACACAGATATAACAATGAAGAAGTTTTATGTTTCAGTTTTGGCATTATGCAGTCAATATGTATTTTCACAAGGCTCTATAAAAGACAGTCTTAAAGAAAATAGTATAGATGCTGTTGTAATGACAGGGCTTTCCAAAAAAACATTTGTAAAAGATAATCCGTTACCTATCAAAAGAATTACGGCCAAAATGATGGAGAAAACAAATGAGACGAATATTATAGATGCTTTGGTACAAAACACTCCCGGGCTGGTAGCAGTAAAAACCGGACCGAATGTATCAAAACCTTTTATAAGAGGCTTAGGCTATAACAGAGTACTTACTCTATATGATGGGCACAGACAGGAAGGACAACAATGGGGAGATGAGCACGGAATAGAGGTAGACTCTTACAACATTGCTCAGGCAGAAGTCATCAAAGGACCATCCAGCCTAATGTACGGATCAGATGCCATAGCCGGAATTATTAGTTTCTTCCCTTACATTCCCGTTACACCCAATACAGAGTCTCTGAAGGCCACATCAGAATATCAGACCAACAATGGTATGGTGGGAGCAGGTTTTCGTTGGGCTGCTAATAAAAACAACTGGATTATTGCTACTTCAACTTCACTAAGATTTGCAAAAAACTATAGAAATAGTGTAGACGGAAGAGTTTATAATACCGGATTTAATGAGAAGAACTTCTCATTATTATTAGGTTATCAGAAAGGGAATAATTATTCTCATTTCAATATAACCTATTATGACAATGAGCAGGGAATTCCTGATGGCAGTAGAAATCCGGAAACACGACAATTTACAAAACAGATTCACGAGGCCGAAGAAGATGTAATGGAGAAAAGACCTATAGTAAGCAACAAAGAGCTAAATTCCTACAGCTTGTCACCATTACACCAGAACATACGACATCTGAGAATTTATACCAATAACCATTATGAGACATCCATTGGTGATTTTTATGCTAACGTTGGTTACCAAAGAAATAACAGAATAGAATATAATCACCCTACTCAGACATCCCAGGCCGGAATGTTTGTAAGACTAAACACCTTAAATTATAGTTTTAGGTTTATTCCGAACAATACCGGGAACTTTGAATTCAGCTTTGGTGCAAACGGAATGTTGCAAAACAACAAAAATAAAGATGCAACCGATTTTCCTATTCCCAATTACAACCTGACAGATACAGGTGTATTTGCTTACGCAAAATGGTCCAAAAACCGTTGGAATGTGAGTGGAGGTGTTAGATATGATCATAGAAATCTTCGTTGGGATGACTTCTATGTTGCGGCTAATCCCACTACAGGTTTTGACAGACAGGTTTCTGCAGGGACACCAGACGCAAATCATCAGTTTAGTGCGTACCAGAAAAAATTTAATGGTGTATCGGCAAGTTTGGGAGCAAGTTACAAACTGGCTTCACAGTTGTACATAAAAGCCAATATTGGTAGAGCATACCGTGCGCCGAATATTACAGAAATGGCTTCAAACGGTCTGGATCCGGGTGCTCACATCATTTATTTAGGAAATAAAAACTTCGATCCCGAATTTTCATTCCAACAGGATTTAAGCCTTATAGCCAGCTACCGTGATTTCTCCGGAGAAATTAATGCGTTCAATAATAATATGGACAACTTTATTTACCTTACTATGCTATTGGACAAAGATGGGAAACCACAAACCGATGCACAGGGAAATCGTACTTACCAATACCAACAGGCAAAAGCCCGACTATATGGATTAGAAGCATACTTTGCCCTGCACCCTCAAGCTCTAAAAGGATGGACACTAAGCAATAGTATCGCATTGGTATATGGTTTTAATAAAAATCCGGAATTCAAAGATAAAGGCACAAACGGAGAATATCTACCATTAATAGCACCTTTAAAGTGGCTGGGTAAACTGGAGAAAAATTTCACGCTCCAGAAAAATAACTGGAAAAATATTACTCCGATGGTAGAAGCAGAATATAACGCTGAACAGAACAGATATCTTGGTCTGAATCAGACTGAATCTTATACTCCGTCATATTTCCTGATGAACATCGGAATTTCATCAGAATGGAAAGTGGGAAACAAAAGCAGTCTGATGTGCAATTTACAGGTCAATAATGTTTTTGACAGAGCCTATCAATCACATCTTAGCAGATTAAAATATTTTGAACCACAGGAAACAATAAATACAGGACACAGAGGCATTTATAATATGGGAAGGAACTTTGCTTTGAAGTTAGTTTTCAGTTATTAGTTTGAGCGAGTTGATGTTGACAGTGAGTCCGGATACATGGAAAAACAAATGACATTACCCCGCCCTTATATTCAGGGCAACACTTTCATGTAACTTACAGGCTTTACTGTCAACTCTCAACTCATATTCGTATCTTTGCCACATGATTCGTATTACTAAGATTTTCACGTTTGAAACTGCTCATGTACTTTACAATTATGATGGTAAGTGTAAAAACATGCATGGACATTCCTACAAGTTATTTGTTACCGTAAAAGGGAAACCTGTTAACGATTTAGACAATCCTAAAAATGGTATGGTTGTAGATTTCGGCGATATCAAAAAAATTGTAAATGAAGAAGTTGTAGATATATGGGATCACGCAGTACTAATCAATGCAAATTCTCCACATAAGGAGCTGGGGAATGAGCTTGAAGGAAGAGGGCATAAAGTTATTTACTGTGGTTTTCAGCCTACATGTGAAAACATGCTGTATGAAATTGCTGCAAAAGTACAGGCAAAACTTCCTTCGGAAATTTCTCTTGCTTATCTTAAGCTTCATGAAACCGAAAACTCTTATGGAGAATGGTTTGCCGAGGATCAATCTGAAAATTAATTTTTATGAAAATTGATTTACAAGAAGGTAAAAAAATATATTTCGCTTCCGACCAGCATTTTGGAGCTCCTACTCCTAAAGAAAGCAAAGTTCGTGAAGCAAAATTCATCCGTTGGCTGGACGAAATAAAGAAGGATGCACAGGTTCTTTTCCTAATGGGTGACCTTTTCGATTTCTGGCACGAATGGCAACATGTAATTCCTAAAGGTTATGTAAGACTTTTAGGCAAACTTGCCGAATTAAAAGACAGCGGAATAGAACTTTACTTTTTTGTAGGCAACCACGATCTGTGGATGAAATCTTATTTTGAAGACGAACTGGAAGTTCCGGTTTATTTCACAAAAAAATACTACGAAATTTCAGGTAAGAACTTTCTTTTAGCCCATGGCGACGGACTAGGTCCCGGAGACAAAGGCTATAAAAGAATGAAAAAACTTTTTACCAATCCTGTAGCACAATGGTTTTTCAAATGGCTACACCCTGATATCGCCATGAGAATAGCATTATACCTTTCTCAGAAAAATAAAATGATCAGCGGTGAAGAAGACAAAGAATTTCTGGGTGAAGAAAAAGAGTTTTTAATTATCTACGCCAAGGAAAAATTAAAAACTGAAAAGATCGATTATTTCATTTTTGGCCACCGACATCTGCCAATGGTACTGGATCTGAATGCCGGACAATCAAAATACATTAACCTTGGTGACTGGATTGGCTATTTCACTTATGGTGTTTTCGATGGAGATCATTTTGAATTAAAAACCTACGAAGGATAAAATATGGAAAATCATCCCCTCATAGAAGTTATCAACAAAACAACACCTTTTGAGGAGGAAGATATCAGATTGTTTTTATCTGTTTTTGAAGAGAAAAAATTTAAAAAGAACACACTTCTGCTGGAGGCCGGAAAAACAGCTCATGAAGCCTTTTTTGTTATCAAAGGAGCTTTACGCCAATACTACATCAATGAAGAAGGACATGAAAGAGTCTGTTATTTCGCTTTTGAAAATGAATTCCTGACAGATTTAGAAAGTTTTTCCAGACAGATTCCGGCCACATCCTTTATTATTACCCAAGAAGAAACTACCTGCCTTGTTACCAGCTGTGTTAATCTTGCAAATGCAATGAGAGCGTCTGAGAATATTGCAACTTTCTTTAAAGTTATTGTTGAAAATGTAGCTACAGAAAGTATGCGCAGAACAAAATCACTACTCTCCTTTTCTCCGGAGAAACAATTCCTGGAACTGATACAGGAGAAACCACAAATCCTGCAGAGAATTCCGCAACGATATATTGCACAATATCTGGGAATAGCCCCGGAAAGCCTGAGCAGAATCAGGAAAAGACTGATACAATCCTAAAACCTTAACCCAAGTCATCGTTTTAGGTATAACATTGCTAATATTTTTACAAAAAAATTATGCAGACAATACTTGGTGCCGGCGGAGATATAGGAACTCCATTAGCAAAAGAACTTAGAAAATACACTGACAAAGTCAGACTTGTTGCCCGAAATCCCAAAAAAGTAAATCAGGATGATGAATTATTTGCCGCCGATTTACTTGATGAAAAAAATGTTATTCAGGCTTTGGAAAACACAGATGTAGCCTACCTTACCGTGGGTCTTCCTTATGATTATAAAATTTGGGAGAAACAGTGGCCAGTTATTATACAAAATGTAATAAAAGCATGCCTTACCAATGGTACAAAACTCGTTTTTCTGGACAATGTATATGCATACTCTGAAAAAGAAATCGGAAACATGCATGAAGACAGCCACATTAATCCTCCTTCTAAAAAAGGAAAAATAAGGGAACAACTCATCAAAAAACTCCATGAAGCTGAAAAAAATAACGGATTAAAATTAATTATCGCTAAAAGTGCTGACTTCTATGGACCTGATTCAAGAAATGGTATTTTGAATCTTTTAGTTATAGATAATTTTAAAAAAGGTAAAAAGGCACAATGGCAATCTGATACTACCAAAGTTCATTCTTTCACCTATACCATTGATGCAGCCAAAGGCCTTGCATTATTAGGTAATACAGTTTCCGCATACGGGCAAAACTGGCACCTCCCAACTTCTTCGGAAAGATTAAACGGCAAACAATTTATAGAACTTGTCGCGGCAGAACTAAATACAAAGCCTCAATATACTTTGTTATCTTCTTTTATGCTAAGACTGGCAGGCTTATTTTCTAAAACAATAAAAGAGCTTATAGAAATGCAATACCAGAATGACAGAGACTATTTCTTTAACAGTGAAAAATTTGTTCAGGAATTCAACTTTACACCGACAACCTATAAACAAGGAATAAAGGAAATTCTAAAAACCTCATAGCTCCCACAAAAACTTCGTAAATTTGTAGCGTTTTTGACATTAGTATTATGAAGTTAGACATTTTTAATATAAAAACAGAAGAGGATTTCACACAGGCTTGTCTGGAAACATTTCGTTATCAGTATCAAAATATTGAAGTTTACAGAAAATTTACAGACTATCTGAATATCAAACCCGAGGAAATTACTCAGATAGAGGATATTCCTTTTCTACCAATAGAAATGTTTAAAAATCATACAGTAGTTGATCAAAACAAAAAACCTCAATTTTATTTTCAAAGTAGTGGTACCACACAAATGAACCTTTCCAAACATTGGATTTATGATGCCAGGCTATACGAAGAAAGTCTTTATAAAAGCTTTGAGCAATTTATTGGTAAACCTGAAGACTTTGTTTTCCTGGGGCTTCTGCCCAATTATCTGGAAAGACAAAACTCTTCGTTGGTTTATATGGTAGATTATCTGATGAAGGTTTCTAATCAGCCTGAGAATGGTTACTTCTTATATAATCATGAAGACCTTCTAAAGCAGATTCAGCATCTGGAAAAGGAACAGAAAAAATACATTGTATTTGGAGTTTCTTTCGCTTTATTGGACTTCTTAGATACCCTGCAACAACTTAATATAACCAACTTTAAAATCCCCAATGGTATTGTTATAGAGACCGGAGGAATGAAAGGTAGAAAAGAAGAGATCACAAAAGATCAGCTTCTTCAGGAATTACAAACAGGTTTTGGTACTGAGAAAATTTACTCCGAATATAGCATGACAGAATTATTATCACAGGCTTATTCAAAAGGGAATAATGAATATGAAACACCGAACTGGATGCGGATTCTGATCCGTAATACAGAAGATCCGTTTTCGTATATAGATGAGAGACGTACCGGGGCTATCAATATTATTGACCTAGCCAATAAGCATAGCTGTGCATTTATTGCCACACAAGATTTGGGACGTTTTGATATTGATTCATCTGGTAAAAGAAAATTTCAGGTTCTGGGAAGAATAGACCACTCAGATATCAGAGGCTGTAGTCTTTTGGTTAGCTAAAAAATATTTGATTATTAGAATGACAAATAATCAAAAAAGACCCTCTTTTCAGAAGGTCTTTTTTGATATTCAATATTTTGTTACTGCTTAGTTAGCAATTTCTTCTCCACCGTCGCGCTGAAGCAAAAACTTGTAGATCAGTCCACCGGCAATACCACCAAGAATTGGCGCTACCCAGAACAACCATAATTGCTGTAATGCTACTCCACCTACAAATAAAGCCTGAGAAGTAGATCTTGCCGGGTTAACAGAAGTATTGGTAATTGGAATTGAAATCAGGTGAATCAGTGTTAATCCTAAACCAATTGCCAATCCTGCAAATTTACCATTAGCCCATTTATCTGTTGCTCCCATAATAATAATCAGGAAGAAAGCGGTTAGTAAAAACTCCGCAAGGAAAGCTGCACCCATAGAATAACTTCTTCCATTATAGCCTGGCATATCGTAGAAGTTGGTTGCAAATGCTCCCGGTCCTTCAGCAGAAAATGCACCAGCACCATTCAGGATAATGTAAAGACAACCAGCCGCCGCTGCCGCTCCCAATACCTGAGCAATAATATAAGGAACAAGATCCTTTGCACTAAATCTTCCGCCCGCTAAAAGCCCGAAAGAAACGGCAGGATTAAAATGTCCTCCGGAAATATGACCAACAGCATATGCCATTGTAACAACTGTTAACCCGAAGGCTAATGCCACACCTAATAATCCTATACCAATGTCGGGAACACCGGCTGCAAATACTGCACTACCACACCCTCCGAATACTAACCAAAAGGTGCCAAAAAACTCAGCGAATAATTTTTTCATTTCATTAATATTTTAATATTTGTTTATCAAATGTAAAAAATATTCTGCAATCCTGATAGATGTTATGCTGTTTTAACATTCAAACCATAGTGTTTTTGCTTTTGTTACAAAACCTATCTTGCATGAAATGATGGCATTACCCTCACTTATTTTTTTTAAAATTGAGCAGCTTCTGTAGAACCTTTTAGAGCTACCGTCGCTGCTTCTCCAGCTGTAACGATAGTCTGAATCTCATCGAAGAAACCTGTTCCCACAAAAGACTGATGTTTTACAGCGCGGAAACCTTCCTGCTGCAATGCAAATTCTTTCTCTTGTAATTGAGAATATCCTGCCATCCCATGTTCACGATATGCTCTTGCTAATTCAAACATAGAATAATTCAGGGCATGGAATCCAGCAAGTGTAATAAACTGGAATTTGAATCCTAACACTGCTAAGTCTTCACGGAATGTCTCCATTTCCTGCTGACTTAGCTTAGAAGCCCAGTTAAAAGACGGAGAGCAGTTATATGCCAATAATTTTCCCGGATATTCAGCATGAATAGCTTCAGCAAACTGCCGTGCCTCTTCTAAATCCGGATGAGAGGTTTCCATCCATAACAAATCTGCATATGGTGCATAAGCCAATCCTCTGGCTATTGCCTGCGGTACACCTGCATTTACTTTAAAGAAGCCTTCAGAGGTACGCTCTCCTGTTATAAAAGACTTGTCTCTGTCATCAATATCAGAAGTGAGCAAATCTGCAGCATCAGCATCTGTTCTCGCAATAATAATACTAGATACACCGCAAACATCTGCCGCCAATCTCGCTGCAATTAGTTTATTTATCGCTTCCTGAGTCGGCACCAATACTTTACCGCCCAAATGACCACATTTTTTGGCAGAAGAAAGCTGATCTTCAAAATGTACTGCTGCTGCTCCGGCTTCTATCATTTGCTTCATCAGTTCATAAGCGTTGAGATTCCCTCCAAATCCTGCTTCAGCATCAGCCACAATAGGAACCAAGTACTGCTTCGACTGATCTCCGTTTACTCTGTTAACAGACTGAATCTGATCTGCACGCAGCAAGGCATTATTAATTCTTTTCACAACTGCCGGAACAGAATTGGAAGGATACAATGACTGATCCGGATACATTTCTCCGGAAAGATTTGCATCTGCAGCAACCTGCCAACCGCTCAGATAAATTGCTTCCAGTCCGGCATCTACTTCCTGTACAGCCTGATTTCCGGTTAACGCACCCAATCCGGCTACGTACTCCTGGCTATTAAGTTTGTTCCAAAACTTCTCAGCCATCAGCTGTGCTATGGTATAATCTATTTTATAACTTCCACGTAACCGAAGTACATCTTCCGGTGTATACGGGCGAATTATACCATTCCATCTTGGGTTTTCACTCCAGTCCTGTTGTAGTTTCTGAATAGTTTTCATAATAATATTTATTTTTCGGTTTGATTTATTTTTTGATTTCAGATGTATTTATAGGCTCTTAATGTTAGAAAATCCTCAAAATTTTCTTCAAAAACCATATCCTGTAGCAGTTGTGTTGCCAGCGCAAAATTTCCATCAGCATATCGTGCAGTTCCTACATATTCTTTTATTTTCACCAACTCTTCATCCTGCCATTTCAGATAATTTTCTTTTGTAAGATATTGTCCGTCTTCTAAAGGCTTTTGTGAATGGAACACCTGCCACAATTGGGTTCGGGAAATTTCTGCTGTTGCAGCATCTTCCATCAGATTGTAAATAGCCGCGGCACCAACTCCTACCAGCCAGGATTCGATATAGAGAATTCCTACATTGATATTCTTGCGTACACCTGCTTCAGTAATTGTACCCTGTGGAACAGTCAGCAGATCTGCTTCAGCAATATTGTATTCTTCTTTTTTCTGATCAATCTGATTTCGAGTAGGCATTCCGGCATCGAAGACTTCTTTGGCAACACTTACCAAAGCCGGATGCGCCACCCAGGTTCCATCATGACCATTCTTCACTTCGCGTTCTTTATCTGCCCTCACTTTTGCAAAAGCTACTTCGTTGGCATTCTCATCATGTTTGACAGGAATTTGTGCAGCCATACCTCCCATTGCAGAAATACCTCTTTTATGACAGGTTTTTACCAAAAGCTTTGAATACGAACTCATAAAATGGATAGTCATTGTCACCTGATCTCTGTCCGGTAATATAAATTCAGGGAGCTTTCTGAACTTTTTAATAAATGAAAAAATATAATCCCAGCGCCCACAGTTCAGTCCTGCCATATGCTCTTTCAGAGAATAAATAATCTCATCCATCTGAAAAGCTGCTGTAATAGTTTCGATTAAAACAGTTGCCTTAATCGTATTTTGTGGGATCCCAAGATAATTTTGTGAGAACAAAAAAACTTTATTCCACCATGCCGATTCATGATAGCTCTCCAGCTTCGGAAGGTAAAAATAAGGCCCAACTCCATTTTCCAATTGCTTTTTGGCATTCAGAAAAAGGAAGATTCCAAAATCAATTAAAGAACCTGACGCCTGCTCTCCATTAATAAGAATATGCTTTTCATTTAGATGAAGTCCTCTCGGACGTACCAGCAAAACTGCAGGCTTATCATTCAGAATATATTGCTTCCCTTTGATTTCAAAATCAATATTCCTGTTATTCAAATCTCTGAGATTCACCTGTCCATCCATTACATTCTCCCAGGTAGGAGAATTACTGTCTTCAAAATCAGCCATGAAACAATTAGCTCCGGAATTCATAGCATTAATAATCATCTTACGGTCAACAGGACCAGTAATCTCTACCCGTCTGTCCTGTAAAGAATCTGGCAGCGGTTCACATACCCAGTTTCCATCCCTTATTTCTTCGGTCTCTTTCAAAAATCGAGGTAAAATCCCCTGATCAAATTCCTTCTGCAAAACCTTTCTTTTATCTAAAAGAGCTTGTCTCTCAGCATTAAAATGCTCATGCAACTCTGTTAAAAACGATTGTAATTCAGCAGAGTAGATCTCTTCATACTTTTTTGAATGTTGAATACTAAATTTTTCCATGAGTCTGATTTTTTTGCTAATGTAAAAATAAATTTTCACCAACAGCGAATTTTCGCTAAAAATAAAAATAAATTATTATGCGAATAATCGCTTTTATTTTTTATATTTATTTTATGAATATCGAGAGCGATTATATACGTACTATTTTCGGGGTAAAGCTGAGACAGCTCCGCCAGCAGAAAAACTGGTCACTACAGGAAATTTCTGAAAAAACGGGCATGTCCAAATCTTACCTGAACGAAATAGAAAAAGGAAAAAAATATCCCAAGCACGACAAAATATTAGCTCTGGCAGATGCTCTGGATTGTAATTTCGATGAATTAGTCTCTATCCAGCTCGATAAAAATCTGGCCCCAATTGGAGAACTGATGCAAAAAGATTTCTTTAGAGAACTTCCCCTGGAACTTTTCGGAATCAATAAAAATTCACTTATCAACATTGTAAGTGAAGCGCCCAAAAAAGTAAATGCCTTTATCAACACTCTTATAGAAATTGCACAGACATATAATTTTGATAAAGATCATTTCTATCTTTCAGTACTACGATCCTTCCAGGAGCTTTACAATAATTATTTCCCGGAAATTGAAGAAAAAGCCATCGAATTCAAAAAAAAATATGGACTTACGACAATTAGTATTCAGATTTTAGAGGATATACTGAAGCAAGAATCAGGTTACCAGATTTACTATGAAGACTACGAAGAACAGGGACAGCTAAAGCATCTGCGTTCTTTATATTCTACAGATCATAAAGTTCTTTCTATTAATCAGAAACTTGGGGAACAACAAAAACTTTTTATTCTGGCAAAGGAAATCGGATTTCAGTATTTAAATCTGCAATCTCGTCCAAATACTTATACCTGGGTAAAGTTCACCAACTTTGATAGTCTTGTTAACAACTTTTATGCATCTTATTTTGCAGGCTGCCTTCTTATTCCGAAAGATCAGTTGATACAGGAAACAAAAAGTATATTTTCTGATAAGGAATGGAATAATGAAAAGTTTGATCACCTTATAGAAAACTATACACAGTCTCCAGAAACACTTTTTTACAGGCTTACTAACATTCTTCCTGAATTTTTCGGGATGAAAGACATCTTTTATTTGTGTTTTGTAAAAAGAAAAAATAGTGATAAAATAGATATCCTGAAAGAACTGCACCTCAACAGGCATCAGGCCCCACATGCCAATACAACCAACGAACATTATTGCCGCCGATGGATTGCTATAAAAAACATGCAGAACCTTTCCGATTCCAAGAGCCTGACAGCTATACAGATATCGGAATACGAAAATTCAGGTCTCAATTATCTGGTGATATCCACATCTCAAAAAAATCCTTTTGCCGATGGTAATAACAGAAGCTATTGTCTGGGAATTTTACTAAATCCTGAAACGACAAAACAAATAAAATTTCTAAAAAACATATCCAGAGAAAGTGTAGGAGTTACATGTGAAAGCTGCTCTATAAAAGATTGTGAAGTACGTCAGGCTCCAGCTATAAAGCTGGAAAAGCAAGAACTTAATGAAAAGATACAAATCTCTGTTGAAAAGAAACTGAGAGAAATGAAAAATAAATCATAAATTAATGACTCAATATGAGTTATGAATTTATTTACAGATATATTGTTTCCAAACCGATGCCTCCAATGCAATCACATTATTGGTGGAAAAGACATTATTTGTGAAGAATGTTATGATCAAGTAGATTTCACCCATTGGGAGGCATTCCCGGAGGCACCATTGCAACGCAAATTATCTTCTCTTTTCCCTATCGAAAATTCTTATGCTTTGATGAATTTTGAGAAGGAAGGCCTTAGCAGAAAATTAATCCATAATCTCAAATATGCTAATCGAGAAATTATAGGGGATACACTAGCCCGGTGGACAGTGGAAAAAATAAATCTAAAATCAAAACCCGATATACTAATTAATATTCCGCTACATTTCAAAAAATTAAAAAAACGAGGCTACAATCAGTTACATCGCTTTACAGAAGTATTATCAAAGGAATGGGATATTCCATACAATCACCATTATTTAAAAAGAACTGCTTATAGTACTGCCCAGGCCAGAAAAAAATTGATACACAGAAAGGAGAACAGCGATATATTTACAGTTCCTAATCCTGTTGAAAATATTCATTTTCTTCTTGTCGATGATGTATGTACTACCGGAAGCACTTTGACTTCCTGTGCCTGGGAGATATTAAAAACGCCCGGCAGCAAGCTGAGCGTTTTAGTTATGGCAATTGATTAATTTGCTTATCGTTGTAATTTTTCTCCATAAGAAAGATCACCTGCATCTCCTAATCCTGGTGTAATATAACCTTTGGATGTAAGGGCAGCATCTACAACACCTACCCAAAGATGTGCTTCAGGATAAGCTTTACGAATAACCTCAACTCCCTCTTTACTTGCAATTGCTGCTACAATATGCATTTGTGATGGTGTACCGTGGGTTAATAAATCTTTTATAGCTTCAATAAGAGATGCTCCGGTTGCTAACATCGGATCTGCAATAATTAATGGGCGACCTGTTAAATTCGGACAAGTAAGATAATCCTGCTTTATAGAAAAATAATCGTTTGCGTCGTGTTTTCTGTATGCTGCCACAAAGCCACAATCAGCTTTGTCCAAATAATTCAGAATTCCCTGAAATAATGGAACTCCGGCTCTCAAGATTGTAGTAATCACTGGTTGTACTGCGATTTCTTTTGATGTGATTGTCTCCAATGGTGTTACAATCTCAACTTCTTTTTGTTCAAGCTGCTTACTAATTTCAAATGCTGCTATCTCTCCGATACGTTCCATATTTCTACGAAACTTCATCCTATCTCCTTGAACATCAACATTTCTTAAATCATTAATCCACGAATTGACAAGGGAAAAGTTTTCTGATAAAATATAAAGCATGAATTTTTATTTTGAGTTAAACAAAAATACGATTAAAAAAACTGAATCAAAAGCTTTACAGACACAAAAAAATATTACCTTTAGTTAATTCTTTCCCCACCAGATTTTTATGGATATTAGCCCATAAGTATTATTATCTATGATACTGAAATCGGAGACAATGCACATGTAGGCGCTTTATCTTTAGTGATGAAAGGAGAAATACTTTCCGATAATACATCATGGCACGGAAGCCCGGTAAGGGGAAAATAAAAATTAACGAGCATTTGTCTATTGTAGATGAGTTGGTAGGAGAACTTCATTTCTCCAAAAGAGAGATGAATGAACAGGCTTCAGCCTGTAAGGATTTTATATGAAAAATGGATATAATTACAATACAAAAAATGACTAGACTATATTTCCGAATCATTCAGCGAACTATTTTTCTTTGCCTCTCTACATCGGGTATAATGTGGGGACAAACACATTTATATAACAACACTAAAATAGACAGTCTTACATTTGTTAATACCAGAAAAGCATTAAATAATCTTTCTACAGAGAATTTTCAAAAAAAGGTTTTCAGCTACAAAGACAAAGAATTGCCTTACAGATTTCTGATACCTCAAAATATTGATAACAAAAAGAAATATCCTCTGGTTATTACATTTCACAATTCATCCAGAATTGGCAACGACAATGAAAATCAGTTAGAACACCTCGCAAGAATATGGCTTAGGAACGATATTTATAGTCAATACAATTGCTTTGTTATGGCACCTCAGTTTGGAGAACGTTCATCTAATTATACAGAAAACAATGAGGGCACTCTTTTCTCAAAACCTTCCGAAAAAGTATTGGTATTACCAGAACTCATTAAGAAAATAACAACCGAATATCCGGAAATCGATAAGAACAGAATATACCTGATAGGCTATTCTATGGGCGCCTCTACAGCTCAGGATCTACTAAATATTGCTCCCGAAACATTTGCAGCCATCGTTTCCATTGCAGCTGTTCCGAATTTTTCGAATCTTAATAAAATAAGAAACAAAAAGATATGGCTGATTCACGGAGGTGAGGATAATGAAAATCCATATGCTGGAAGCGAGGTGCTTTACAAAAAACTTACTGGGAATAAAAATCTTTTATTTACCACTTACACATATCTTAACCATAATAATATTATGATTCCTTTTCTACTGAATGATGAGATTCCGAAATGGTTATTTGAAAAAAGAAAATAGCAATTACCTCCAGAAGAGGTTTAACCAATTGATCTATTGTATATGTCGATTTTTCAGACGGATTTTCTGATGCTACAAAAACTTTATAAAGCTCTGAAATAAAAACTTCGTTTGTGAAAAAAGTTCTGATCATTAACCCATATACAATCCGACAAAGTATTTAATTTATTTAGCCCTTTAAAAAAACCTTGCTAAGATTAATCTTAACAAGGGTTTCATTATTATTTTTGTCTGAAATATACTTCTATCGGAACTCCGGTAAAACCAAACTCTTTACGCAGCTGATTTTCGGTAAATCTCTTATAAGGCTCCTTCACGTATTGTGGAAGGTTACAGAAAAATACAAACTGTGGAGAAGGTGTTGGCAACTGTACACAATACTTAATTTTTATGTACTTACCTTTTATTGCTGGTGGTGGCGTTCCTTCGAATATTGGTAACATCACCTCATTAAGCTTAGAGGTTTTGATTTTCTTTTGACGGTTTTCATAGACTTCCATTGCTGTTTCTACAGATTTCAGAATTCTTTGCTTTGTAAGAGCAGAAACAAAAAGAATAGGAACATCGGAGAACTGACCAATCTTATTACGGATCGCTTGTTCAAAATCACGCATTGTATTGGTTTTCTTATCTTCAACCAAGTCCCATTTATTAACAAGAATTACAATACCTTTTCTGTTTCGCTGTGCAATACCAAAGATGCTCATATCCTGAGCTTCCCATCCTAATTCAGCGTCTACCATAATAATTACCACATCCGAATTCTCAATGGCTCTTACCGAACGCATTACAGAATAGAACTCTAGGTTTTCAGAAACTCTGTTCTTTTTACGCATCCCTGCAGTATCTACCAATACAAATTCGTGTCCAAATTTGTTATACAAACTTTGGATGCTATCTCTTGTCGTACCTGCTATATCAGTAACAATATTACGTTCGTTATCCAAAAGAGCATTCGTCATTGTAGACTTACCAACATTCGGGCGACCTACAATTGTAATTTTAGGAAGACCTTCAAACGGATCTTTATATTCTGTTGTAGGGAAATCTCTTACCACATCATCCAACAAATCTCCTGTACCAGAACCGGTAGCAGATGAAAGTGTAAAATACTTATCAATTCCTAATTGATAAAATTCCGTTGCCGGAAGCTCTTCTCTCGAAGAATCAACTTTGTTTATAACAATATAAACAGGTTTATTCGATCTTCTTAGCAAATGATAGATTTCATAATCTGTATCTGTAAGACCTTCTTCAACATTCATCATAAAGATAATGGAAGTCGCTTCATCTACTGCAAGCTGTACCTGCTTACGAATCTCCTCTTCAAATACATCATCAGTACCTACATCATAACCACCTGTATCGATTACAGTAAACTCTACTCCGTTCCATTCCGATTTGCCATAATGACGGTCACGGGTTACTCCGGCTGTAGAATCTACGATAGCTTCTCTTCTCTCTAAAAGTCTGTTAAAAAGGGTGGATTTTCCAACGTTGGGACGCCCAACGATTGCAACAATATTTGACATAAAATTTTGTTTCTCTTCGGCCTCACTCAGCGTATAGTATAATCTGAGCGAAAAAGAAGACGTTAAAGAATGGGTTACCCGGTCTTTCCGAGCCCAAAAATTTTTGCAAAGATACGAATTTAGTTTGTTGTTACCAGCTTTATATTTACAGGGGAACAAGTTTATATATTGAAGATGAACATATAAGCAATATTTTTTATAAATTTGATAAGGAAACTTCACTTTCAATGAAAAAATTTTTGGTTATACTACTGGTTGCTTTCATTATCATTCAGTTTTTTCCGATTGATAAAGTCAACCCACCTGTGAATGAAAGGATGGATTTTCTTACTATAAAGAAAACTCCTGAAGAAGTCAGTAAGGTTATTAGAAATTCCTGTTATGACTGTCATTCCAATGAAACTAAATATCCATGGTACAGTAATATTGCTCCTGTATCCTGGTGGATGAAAGATCATATTATTGATGGCAGAAAACATCTTAATTTTTCTACCTTTGCACTTTATGACACAGAAAGACAACTCAAAAAGCTGGACGAGTCTGTGGAGATGATTGAAAAAGATAAAATGCCTCTGGAAACCTACCTTCTGGCCCATCAAAATGCCAGACTTAGTGACACGGATAAAAAGATGCTGATCAAATATCTGAAAAACGCCAGAACAGATACCGAAATCAAATACAATACGACTGAACAGGAACAGCCGTAACAAAAAAATGCATATACAAAATAAACATATTGTTCTGTATGATGGTGATTGCCCGATGTGCAATTACTGGGTAAATTTTATTCTGAAACGCGACGATAAAAACAAATTTATGTTTGCTGCACTCCAATCAGATTTCGGACAGGATTTTCTAAAAAAGAGAAACTTGAACCACATCGTATTCAATACAATTTACCTGTTAAAACCTCAGCAATACTATCTGGTAAGATCTAAAGCAATCTTTAAGATCTTTTCTTTACTAGGTGGTATATATCGTCCATTATCATGGATGAAGTTTATACCCGAATTTATTTCTGATACTGTTTATGATTTTGTTTCCCGAAACCGGAAAAAAGTAGACGTTGAAGCCTGCCCTATTCTGACCATTGAGGAGAGAAAAAAGTTTATAACTGAGCCATTCCTGACCTAAGTCGGAATACTTTTGGGAATATAAAAACCAAAATAAAAACACTATCTTTGACCCTTATTTTACATCCGTCTATCAATGGAATACAATACAGAAAGAACACCACTATATATGCCTGAATATGGGCGCCTTATACAATCTCTGGTAGAGCATTGTAAAGCACTTCCTACCAAAGAAGAACGAAACGAAATGGCAAATGCCATCATCGCTTTCATCGGGCAAAGAAATCCGCATCTTCGTGATGAAGAAAATTATAATCATAAACTTTGGGATCATCTTTTTATCCTTGCAGATTATAATCTGGATGTAGATTCTCCATACCCGATTCCTACCGCTGAAGAATTACAACAGAAACCTAAAAAATTGGAGTACCCTTCTTATGATAATGAGTATAAGTTTTATGGTAAAAGTATTCTGCAACTTATAGATAAAGCAATTTCTCTTCCGGAAGGTGAAGAAAAAGAGGCTTTGATTCAGGTTATTGCTAACAATATGAAGAAGTCATATAATGTTTATAACAAAGAGCATGTACAGGATGAAGTAATCTTCAGACATCTAAAAACGCTTTCCAACGAACAACTAGACATTACAGGTGTTGACTCTTTAGAAAAGAGTAAGATTTATCATTCTGGCAACAACCACAGAAACAAAAACCAAAACCAGAATCAAAATAATAAAAACAACCAGCAGAAAAGAAGAAATTTCCAGAATAATCATAAAAACAACCGAAAGAATTAATGAGTAACGCATTTCAAATACGAGGAGGAAAGCCTTTATCCGGAGAAATTACTCCACAAGGTGCAAAAAATGAAGCATTGCAGATTCTTTGCGCTGTGCTTTTAACAGGTGATGAAGTAAGAATTAAGAATATCCCGGACATTAAAGATGTTAATCAGCTTATTGACATATTAAGAGACCTGGGCGTTATTATTACAAAAAATGGTAAAGGTGACTATACCTTCAAAGCAGATAACATTAATTTCGATTATATCAAGTCTCCGGAATTCAAAATGAACGGAGCAAAGCTAAGAGGTTCTGTTATGCTTTTAGGCCCGCTTTTAGCACGTTTCGGTGAGGCATATATGCCAACACCGGGTGGTGACAAAATCGGAAGAAGAAGACTAGACACTCACTTTCAGGGATTTGTTGAACTAGGAGCTGAGTTTCATTATGATGAAGAGCAATATTTTTATTCATTAAAAGCCAAAGAACTTCACGGTAAATTCATCTTATTGGAAGAAGCTTCCGTAACTGGTACAGCGAACATTCTAATGGCTGCTGTTCTGGCTAAAGGAAAAACCAGAATTTACAATGCCGCCTGCGAACCTTACCTTCAGCAACTTTGTAAGATGCTAAACAGAATGGGCGCTAATATTTCCGGTGTAGGATCAAACTTATTAACTATTGAGGGTGTTGATCATCTTCACGGAACAGAGCATACAATGCTTCCGGATATGGTAGAAATAGGTTCATGGATCGGACTTGCAGCGATGACAAAGTCTGAAATCACTATTAAAAATGTTAACTGGAATCAATTAGGGATTATTCCTGATACTTTCAGAAAACTGGGAATACAATTAGAAAGAAGCGGAGAGGACATCTACATTCCTGCACAGGAACACTATAAGATACAGAAATTTATTGACGGTTCTATCCTTACAGTTACCGATGCTCCGTGGCCAGGTTTCACTCCGGATTTATTGTCTATTGTTTTAGTTGTTGCTACTCAAGCAAAGGGAACTGTTTTGGTTCACCAGAAGATGTTTGAATCCCGCTTGTTCTTTGTGGATAAATTAATCGATATGGGAGCACAGATTATCCTTTGCGACCCGCACAGAGCAACAGTAGTAGGACTAAATCACGAAGCTCCACTAAGAGGTACAACAATGACATCACCGGATATTCGTGCCGGAAACGCACTGCTTATTGCAGCTTTATCAGCCGAAGGAAAATCTATTATTCATAATATAGAGCAGATTGACAGAGGTTACGAAAATATAGACGGAAGATTAAAGGCTCTGGGAGCAGATATCCAGAGAATATAATAACAAATAAAAAAGCATTCAGAATTCTCTGAATGCTTTTTTTATGTGCGAGGTTACCAACCGCCACCACCGCCACCGCCACCGCCGCCACCGGAGAATCCACCACCACTGGAGCCACTACTAAAGCTAGAACTGCTTCCGGATGAACTACTACTGGAGGGCGGAGTTGAACCTGAGGAGATAGAGTTGGTTAAGCTGGAATTAAGTGTATGTCCCAGACTGGCAAATCCAATCGTACTTCCGGTATACCAGTCGTTGGTATAATCCACAGACATCTGCGTCAACATATCCTGGAATTTTTTACCCCAAATTTTATCCACACCCAATACCATTGCGTATGGTAGGTAAGTCTCAAATATAGCCGGTGTCATTTGCGGAGGATTGTGGAACTTAATCACCTCATTTTCCGCAGCACCCATATACATTTTGAAGCCTTCTATAAGTGACTGTTTACGTAGTTTTTCTTCAGAAGGTCTTTTGATAAGGTACCGGTAAACAAAAAGAAAACCTATACCAGCGATCAGAAAAAGAAAACTAGATCTTGTATTCTGATCAAAATTCCCTGCAATAAAAAATACGATAAAACCAATAAAGAACGGGAGAAAAAATATTGCAATAAAAGCTACAATACATCCTTTATTCAGTCCTTCCATTTTAGAGATAAGAACCATTGTAACCACAAAGAAAATAATAACGAAGATTAGTCCGAACATTCCGATTACCAATTGCTCTGTAGAATCTCCGATAATACTACTTACAATAAACGTCAATATAAAAACTGCAAAAACAACTATAGCCGGAAGTACAACTTTATTAGCATTATTCCCTTCTTTAATAAAGGCTTTGTACTGAAAAGTCATATTATGGGTAAAGTTGCCCACAGCTTTTTCTATTTTACTGCTATAGCTGCCATCCAAGGTTACTGTGGAAGACTTACTAAAAAGATCGTTCATTAATCCAATCTCTTCTTTTGCCAATTTCGGACTTGGTTCCTTTAGCTTGGTAATTTCATATTCTTTCCCGGAAGACATTCCTAAAAGAGATTTCTTTGTAATTTCTTTTATTACAACAAACTTCTTTATAGCAAGGTTTACAAGTGACGCCGTAAGGTAATTGGTATTGTAACCTTCATGATGTATATATCCTAATTCTGCAGGAGACATATCTTCTGGCGCATTAAATTGTGGATAAACTACAGGTTTTTCCGGATCCACTCCATACTTCTTCCAGGAATTATATCCATATAGCAACAAACCTCCAAAGACCAATAACAGAAATATACTGACCCCATATTTCTCTAAAAATGATGGCGGTGGTGGTGGCATCACAATTCCTTTAGGGAATCCAACAGCAATAGTCAGATTCTCCCGACTCAAGAGACTTCCACCCTGCCATTCAATTTCATTATCAGAAATAATTTTTGAAGAACAATTCTGTGCCGTACTTCCCTCTATTCCTGAATAACAAGCATTTTGTAACATTTTAGCTCCCTGAGGTAAGTGAACTGTTGCCGAAATTTTGTCTATAGGAAAATCCCAGGCCATCCCATTTACATTCCAGTATAGCTCATCATACTTAGGAAAGAACCCTATCTGATCTGGTGTTTCATATGTAATCTGATAGGTATATTTTCCCGGATCCAGATAAGTATCTTCATTCCCTACATATATTGTCTTTTGACTGCTCTCATATGTAGTAGAATAATGCTCCGTCACTCCGTCTTTCTTTACAGAAAGTATTTTAAACTTTACTTTTTTCGTCTTCCCATTTAGATTTCTTACAGAGGGAAATGTTCTGAAAATTCCTCTTTTAAAGTTATACCCAAGACTGTTGATAACTATAGTTTCGGTAACTGTAAGTGATGAATTTTTATGAACTGTAATATCTGAATGAAAAGATAAAATCCGTTCAGTCGGTTCTGTACTTTCTGTTGTTATACTATCTCCTACTGCATCTGCAATTGCGGCTGCAGCTGCAGCCTCAGCCTGTTCCTGGGCTTTAAAAAGCAGAAAAAAAGAGAATAATACAAATATAAATAACCGCTTCAATTTTTAAAATTTTACAGAAGGAACTTCTCTTTCAGCGGTATTCTGCAATTCGAAGAAAGGCGCTTTCTCGAATTTATACATATTAGCAATAATATTGCTTGGAAAGGATTCCACAAGTGTATTATTCTCCCGCGCGGTACCATTATAATATCTTCTGGATTTTTCGATATCACTTTCCAAAGAAGAAAGTTCATTTTGCAGTTGCTGAAAATTTGTATTAGCTTTCAGATCCGGATATTGTTCGGCCACAGCAAATAAATTCATCATAGCCTGATTAAGATTTTTCTCGGCAGCTTCTTTCTCCTGTACAGAACCAGCATTTTTTGCCATAGTTCTCGCCTGTGTTACACTATCCAATGTTTCTCTTTCGTGTGTAGCATATCCTTTTACCGTTTCTACCAAATTTGGAATAAGATCATATCGCTTTTTCAGCATTACATCGATACTACTCCAGGCTTCCTGAACCAAATTTCTGAATTTAACAAGCTTATTGTACACAGAAACTCCATACAACAAAACGATAGCAACAAGTGCAATAACAACAATAAGTGCAATCATAAGATTATTTTTAGTTTAATTATTTTTTAAAAACAGTTTCATATTTTTCAATCCACATTTCTGGTGATATTTTAGCGCTCAATTCAGCAATTATGCCATAGGGAATATCATCCATTTTTTTGAACCGTACACAACTTTTCCCCATGTCCAGTTTAAATTTTGCATATTGTGTATAACTTTCCTGAAACCATTCCAACAGATCTTTATCCGCATATATACCCATATGATAAAATGCCAGAAAATTCTTCTGACTGGCCAGACTCAGAAAAGGAAGCGGTGTACCCGGGGCACAATGATAACCCGCAGGATATGAAGACAATGGAACCACCCATGTAAGCATTCCATAAGCTTCAGTTAATTCAAATCCCTTAGGTAGATTATCATGAATTGCATTAAACAATTTCTCAAAAGCTATTTTTCTCTCATCAGGGACTTTTTCCAGATATGTTTGTATCAGGTTACTCATCATTATTTATTTTTCTTAAAAATAAACAAATTTATTTCGTTGAACAATGAAAAGTTTTTCCTTTAAAATTTAGTAAATTTGTTACTCGAAAATAAATCTTAGAAATGCCAAAAATATCGAACAGAGCCGAACATATGCCGGCCTCACCAATCAGAAAATTGGTTCCTTTCTCTATTGCTGCTAAGCAAAAAGGAATAAAAGTTTATCACCTTAATATTGGACAACCGGATATTGAAACACCTCAATCTGCACTGGATGCTCTAAAAGATATTCATTTAAAAGTTCTGGAATATTCTCTTTCCGAAGGAAATATTGAATACCGTGAACAATTAGCAAAATATTACAACAAAATCGGTTTTGCAGATATCACGCCTAAAAACTTTATTGTTACCAATGGTGGATCTGAAGCTTTAAATTTTGCTATCTCTGTACTTTGTGATCAGGATGATGAGATTATTGTACCTGAACCTTATTACGCAAATTACAATGGATTTTCCAATGCATTAGGAGTAGTGGTAAAATCTATCCCATCTTCTATCGATACAGGTTTTGCATTGCCTCCTATTGAAGAATTTGAAAAGAAAATTACTGATAAAACTAAAGCTATTCTTATATGTAACCCTGGTAACCCTACCGGATATCTTTACACAAGAGAAGAGCTTGCTAAACTTGCAGAGATTGCATTAAAACATGACATTGTAGTTATCTCCGACGAAGTTTATCGTGAATATGTATATGACGGAAAAAGCCAGGTATCTATGCTTGCTTTCCCTGAACTTGCAGACAACTGTATTATTATCGATTCGGAATCCAAGCGTTACAGTATGTGTGGTGTAAGAATTGGTTTCATGGTTACCCGTTCACAAAAGATTTTAGATGCAGCAATGAAGTTTGCACAAGCAAGACTTAGCCCGGTACTTATCGGTCAGATTATTGCTGCTGCTGCACACGTTGATGATGATGCATATATCCGTTCAGTTCGTGAAGAATACACAAAACGTAGAAACCTTTTAGTTGATTTGTTAAACAGCATCCCTGGTGTTATCTGTCCTAATCCTAAAGGAGCTTTCTATTGTATGGTAGAGCTTCCGGTGAAAGATACTGACGATTTCGCACAATGGTTACTTGAATCTTATAACTTCAATGGTGAGACTATTATGGTTGCTCCTGCCGGAGGATTCTATTCTGACCCTGCATTAGGTAAAAAGCAGGTAAGAATGGCATACGTGCTAAAAGAAGAAGATCTTAGAAAATCTGTTGAGGTTCTTAGGAATGCTCTTCAGGTCTACAAAGACTAATTTAAATAAAACTTAAGATGTCAGCAATAAGGCTTTATAAATGGAAAACCATATTATTAATGGCATTATTGCTGATATTTTTTTCATGTAAAGAAGAAAAAATTTCAAAAAATATAGCAATCCCTTCTGAGAAAATAGAATCTATAAGTATTACAACTGAAGGTGGCAATTTAGGCTATTTCAGAAATATCCGAGTAAATAAAGATTCTGTTTCATCTATACAAAGACAAGCTGATACTGAAAATCTGAATAAATCTCACAAAAGAGCAATTACACCCACAGAATGGAATAAATTAATTTCGGAAATTAATCTATCCTCAGTATCAAAAATTAAAAATGGTCCAAGTTATCAGCCTTTTGACGGAATAGATGATATATGGGAAATAAAAACTTCCACCCGTACTTATCGTGTTATTAACGGAAAAAAGGGCACAGATAATTACAAATCTTTAGAAGCAGTATATTCGCAGCTAGAGGAATTAATCCAAAAAAAATAATGCAGTTACAGGAAAATTTTTCATTAAAACAATACAATACATTTCAGGTCGAAGTCAAAGCTTTATTTTTCATTGAAGTTCATAGCATTGAAGAATTAAAAGAGGCACTTTATTTTTCAAAAGAGAAAAGCATTCCCTATCTGATACTTGGAGGTGGAAGTAATATGCTTTTAACTAAGGATTATGAAGGCCTGATCATTGCCTTACGCCTGAAAGGAATTACAGAAGAAAAAACCGATGAAAACCATACTCTGATTACTGCAAAGGCAGGTGAAAACTGGCATCAGTTCGTTCTTTATTGTATTTCTAAAAATTATGGCGGACTGGAAAACCTTTCTCTGATTCCGGGTAATGTGGGTACATCACCTATTCAGAATATTGGTGCTTATGGTACCGAAATAAAAGATACTTTCCATTCCTGTAAGGTTTTGGATACTGAAGATTTCAGCGTAAAAATACTAAATCTGAAAGACTGTCATTTTGATTACCGCGACTCTATCTTCAAAAGCACGGCAAAAGGGCGTTATATTATTCTGGAGGTAAGTTTCCTTCTTACCACCCATGAGCACAAAATTTCTGCAACTTATGGAGCTATTCAACAGGAATTAGATAAGAATAACATCACTACAATTACTATAAAAGATATTTCGGATGCTGTAATTGCCATAAGACAGAGCAAACTTCCAGATCCTGCTATAACTGGAAATGCGGGAAGCTTTTTCAAAAATCCGGTTATTCCGGCTGAACAGTTCAACAGTCTGAAAATAGCATTTGAAAATATCCCTAGCTATCCTAGCGGAGCTGAAGTAAAGGTTCCTGCCGGCTGGCTAATCGAACAATGTGGCTGGAAGGGGAAAACAATTAATAATGTTGGCTGTCATCCACTACAGGCATTGGTTATTATTAATGCCACAGGTAAGGCTACAGGAAAAGAAGTATTCGATTTTTCATCACAGATTATTAATTCCGTAAAGGAAAAATTCGGAATAGAATTAGAAAGAGAAGTTAACATTCTATAAACAAAAAGCTGTTTCAAATGAAACAGCTTTTTTTATCTTAAAATCTCAGATTTATTTATTCAAAAGTAATGAAGCTTCTTTAGCAAAATATGTAAAGATTAAATCTGCTCCAGCTCTCTTAATGCTGTGCAAACTTTCCAGAATAACTTTGTCATTATCTAACCATCCGTTCTGAGAAGCAGCTTTTAGCATTGCATATTCTCCACTCACCTGATATACAGCAATTGGCTGAGTAATAATCTCTCTTACTTTTGCTACAATATCCAGATTTGGCATTCCCGGCTTGATCATAATAATATCAGCACCTTCATCCACATCATCCAAAACTTCGCGGATAGCTTCACGAGAGTTTGCAAAATCCATCTGGTAAGTTTTCTTATCCTTAGGAATTTCCTGATTATCTACCGGCGCACTATCCAAAGCACTTCTGAACGGTCCGTAAAAAGCACTTGCATATTTAGCTGCGTAAGAGATAATACCAACATTGGTAAATCCGTTTTCTTCAAAAGCCTGACGTATTGCAAAAGTACGACCATCCATCATATCGGACGGAGCTACAAAATCAGCACCTGCTTCAGCATGAGAAAGACTCATTCTTACTAGTGCATCTACCGTAGCATCATTAATAACCTCTCCTTTTTCTATAATCCCATCATGACCATAAACTGAATATGGATCCAGAGCAACATCTGGCATAACAATCATATTAGGTTCAGTATCTTTAATAAGCTTAATTGCAGCCTGCATTAAACCATTCGGATTCCACGATTCTTTTCCTGTATTATCTTTCAGGTTATCGCTTACTTTAACGTAAACATTAACCGCTTTTATACCGTGTTTATAAAGATCTTTTATCTCTTCTTTCAAAAGGTCTAAAGAGTGCCTGAACACACCTGGCATAGAAGCTATAGGTTCTTTCTTTCCGCTACCTTCCATTACAAAAATAGGAAGCACAAAATCGTTGGTCGTTAGTGTAGTTTCACGCACTAAATCTCTAACAGACTGACTTGTACGCAGTCTTCTGTTTCTATTAAAATTCATGAATGAATTATTTAAAATTTTAATACAAATTTAACTATACCAGAGCCGTAAACCTATTATTTTGTGATTTGTTTTTTCTAATTTCGTTATAATTAAACATGACATTTGAGAGTATTTTTATTTTATTTATTTCTGTTTGCCGTTTTATCCTTTGTTCCACATCTGGTATATAGTGACCCTGAGAAACAACAGGCATCTTCATTAAATGATTCTTCAAAAAGAAGTGTCCCTGTTAACCTTATCCCTACAGGCAATCATGAACTAAATTTACAAATCGAAGACTCCCATTTCAAGTTAAAATCGGTTACTATATATGCCGTAATAGGTAAACCGGTGATGGAGCTAAAGAATATTAATCTGAGTATGGTAAAATTACCAACAGAACAACTGAAACCAGGAAAGTATCTTATAAAGTATACACTCAGCAACAATATTGATCAGGTAATACAACTTGTGAAAGAATAAAAAAAGCCGCTTCTAAGAAGCGGCTTTTTTTATTCTTTACGGATATTAATAATCTCCTTTCGAAGTATTTTCTCCGATTAATGCTAAAGCTGAAGATGTTCCGATACGCTGAACTCCCATCTCTACCATTTTTTCAGCTTCCTCCGGAGTTCTCACTCCACCGGCAGCTTTCACTGGTAATCTCCCTGCATTTTCCAACATAATCTGGATACCTTCTACAGTTGCACCATTAGGCTTTCCGCCTTCGGTTTTATAGAAACCTGTAGAGGATTTTACAAAAACATTATCCGCATTTTCAGAGAAATTTTCTTCTGTCCATGTAGCAATTTTTTTAGTAATATCCGCAATCTGTTCATTACTTAATGCAGCAATTTCTATAATCCATTTTGCAATTTTACCATTTTCTAATGCTAATCTGGTACAAGTAATTACTTCTTCCTGTACCAAATCGATATTTCCATTTTTATAAGCTTCATAATTGATTACAAAATCCAGCTCATCTACTCCGTCTTCAATTGCCTTTTGGGCTTCCGCTACTTTCTCCTCAACCGAAGCAGTTCCTTCATGAAAACCAATAACAGTTCCTACTACTACAGATGCTCCCTGCTGCTGAAGAAACTCTTTTGTTTCTTTTACATATTCAGGGCGGATCATAACAGCAAAAAGCTGGTGATCTATAGCCTCTTGTGTAAGATTGTGTACGGTTTTACGGGTTTGCTCTTCTGTAAGACCAGATTGCTGAGATGTTTTAAGATAAGTAGAATCTAAATAATCTTTTATGCTCTTCATTACGTTTATTATACTTTAAGCTGTCTTGAAATACTTTGCTCCAAAGATATGAAAGTCTCAGTTCTCATCACACCTTTAAGCTTCTGAATTTTGCTTAAGATCTCCATTAAATGGTCATTGTCTTTTGCAAGAACTTTAAGGAAAACAGTATAGTTTCCTGTTGTATAATGAGCCTCAACAACCTCATTAATTTGTTCTAATGATTTGATAATTTCATTGTAGTGACTAGGCTGATCAAGATAAACTCCCATATAAGAAGTTACTTTGTACCCTACTTTTCTCGGATTCAGGAAAGAAATCGAATTTTCAATTACACCTGCCTGTTCTAATTTTTTTATCCTCTGATGTACTGCTGTTGTAGAAATACCTACGTGAGATGAAATGTGTGCCAAAGAAGTTTTGGCATTATCCATCAATAAGTAGATAATTTCCTTGTCAATAGCATCAAGATGATATCCTGCGCTTGCTAGATTTTTCATATATTTCCTATTTGTTTTGTCAACTTTAGCGCTACCAACACCGGAAAATGGTCACTATATCCTCCCAGATAACGGGTTCCTACATATGTCCTAAATGGGCGACCCCGATATCGATAGCTTCTTTCTTTAAGATGTTCTGAATTAAAAACTTGAGCATTTATAAACTTAACATCACTTTCTAAGTTAAAAAATGAAGGCGATAAAATTATTTGATCAAATAATAGGCCTTCGCTTCTATGAAACGTAGAATATTTTCTTTTATTATATAATTCTTCAAAAGAATTTACTAATATTTTTTCATTTTCCTCACCGGAATGGATAAAGTTTTGAACATTAGCATCGACAGGATTTTCATTAAAATCTCCCATCACCAGAATATTTTCCTGAGGGTTCTGAGAGAGTTTATCTTGTATCTTTTTCTTCAGTTTGTCCAGAATAATTTTACGTTTCGGAGCATTTACATCTTTTTCCCGTTTGGAAGGTAAATGCAGTACATAAACATTAAGCTCTGTAACTCCGTACCGGAACTGACAATACAAAACATCCCTTGTTGTATCAAATGTGTTGGGTAGTCCGTCTTCAATATCAAATATTTCGGAATAGACTTCGGAATGCAACAGTACGAGTTTACTTTTATCATACAATAATGCAGTATCTACACCCCGCTCGTCCAGTGAATCATAATGTACAAAATCATATTTCCCTTCAAAGATCTCCTGTTCTGTTATATGCTGAAGTACTTTATCATTTTCTACTTCTGCAAGACCTATAAGCATTGGAAATTGTCCAATTTCTTCACGAATATATTCAAAAGTTCTGGAAAATTTAAATATTTTATTCTGATAACGTTCTTCATTCCAGTTTTTTAAACCAGATTTTGGAATATAATTCCGATGATACCGTTCTTCCTGTGGAGAAAAAAAATTTTCAGTATTATAAAACATTACCAGTTCCGAAACTGCAGGGGATAATTCCAAATTATGCTTTTTATTTGTTTAATAAATCAGGTCTTTTTTCCTGTGTAATTCTTACTGCCTCATCATATCGCCAATCTTCTATATTCTGCGTATGCCCACTAAGCAAGATATCCGGAACTTTTAATCCTTTATACTCTTCTGGTCTTGTATAAATTGGCGGGGAGAGTAAGTCATCCTGAAAACTGTCAGTCAGTGCAGACTGTTCGTCATTCAGTACCCCCGGAATAAGACGAATCACAGAATCCGCAAGTACACATGCTGCAAGCTCTCCGCCTGTAAGAACATAATCACCAATAGAAATTTCTTTGGTTACATGCAGCTCTCTTACCCTCTGATCTATTCCTTTATAATGTCCGCACAGAAAAATAAGATTTTCCTGAATGGAAAGTGTATTAGCTATTCTCTGATTCAGTGTTTCACCATCAGGTGTCAGATAAATAACCTCATCATAGTTTCTTTCTGCTTTTAATGATGAAATACAGTTATCTATGGGTTCTACCATCATAACCATTCCGGCTCCTCCTCCATATGGTTCATCATCTATTTGGCGGTGTTTACCAAATCCCCATTCTCTTAAATGATGGAAATGTACTTCCGCTATTTCCTTCTGCATTGCTCTTTTAAGGATTGATGCCTTAAAAGGACTCTCCATTAACTCTGGTAAAACAGATATTATATCAATTCTCATTGTTCAGTATTATTCTTTTTGTGCGGAACGATGATAAGTCTTAAAGACGAATCTTTATTTATATAAGCCCACGCCCAGTTATAAAAAATGGCAATTTTATTTCTTACGCTCAGGATAAGCATGAGGTGCAAAAACATCCAGAAATACCAGGCTAGCCTTCCCTGAAATTTAAAATCCCGGAGATCTACTACAGCTCTGTGTTTTCCTATCGTTGCCATAGAACCTTTATCTTTATATTTAAAAGGTTCCCACGCTGATGTTTTTAACAGATTTTTTCCAAGGTGCTCTCCCTGAGCAATTGCCACACTGGCCAGCTGCGCGTGTCCCTGAGGATATTCTGCTGTTTCCATATAGGCAATATCTCCTATAGCGTATATATTATCGTATCCTTTTACTTTGTTATATTCATCCACAATATAACGGTTCCGCATAATATGCTCCTGCGAAATACCGTCTATAATATTTCCGGTAACTCCTGCCGCCCAGATAACGTTGTTAGAAGGGATAACAGTCCCGTCGTGTAAAGTAACATTTTCACCATCATAAGCATCCACCCGGGTATTATTCATTAATATTACTCCAAGTTGCTTTAGATATTCTTCAGATTTATCTTGTGCTTCTGTACTCATCGATGCCAAAGGTTTCTCTGTAGCATTAATAAGAATAATATTCAGGTTTTTGAAGCTCATTTTAGGATAATCCCGTGGCAGAACATCGCGTTTCATTTCTGCAAAAGCACCCGCCAACTCTGCTCCTGTAGGTCCCCCACCTACAATAACCAGATTCCAGTCACCATCATCACTTCTCTGTCTTTCAATAATCAGACGTTCAAAAGTCATGAGCACATGATTCCGGATACTAATTGCTTCCTGGGTGTTTTTCATTCCGTATGCATTTCCTTCCAGAACTTCATTTCCGTAAAAATTAGTCTTGCATCCGGTTGCTATAACCAGTTTATCATATTTGAATTCCGCATCTTCACTAATCACCTTATTCTCCTCGGGAACAATTTTTACAATATCAGTCATCCTAAACTGAATATTTTTAGATTTTTGAAATATTTTTCGGAAAGGAAACGAAATGTTAGAAGGTTCTATACGTCCACTTGCAACCTGATAAAATAAAGGCTGGAACATATGATGATTTACCTTATCAATCACCGTAATACGTTTTTCTCTTTTCTGGTTTAGCGTTCTGGCAAGACGAAGCCCTGCGAAGCCACCACCTATAATAAGGATTTTTTCACTCATAAGTATGGGGAAAAACTGTTTATATGCATCAAATTTACAAAAATAAAAAGGATGTTTTTAGGAATAAATCACTATTTAGACTTCCAAAAACAAAAAGCTTTTAATAGTTTTGCAGCAGAATTTATGCCAAAAAAAGTAACACAGAAGCGAAGAAAAACTATTGCAAAAAAGCGTACAGATGCCCGAAAGAAACTTTGGGTATTATTTATTATTCTTTTTCTGTCTCTTATCGGAATTGGTTTCTATATGAAAGATCAGGTTGTTTTTTACTATGCCATGCATTTCAAAGGCAAAGAAAAACATTCCCTAAGAAACCCTAAAACAGAAGAAGAGCGGATAAACAGAATTGTTTCGCTTTACTCGGATAAAGTTTTCGGCATCGACATTTCCCATTACCAGCGGAAAGAAGATATTAACTGGAAAAAACTGACTATAGCCAATGGATCGATAGATATAAGGTTTATACTCCTTCGTGCAACCATGGGCAAAGATGGTAAAGACCAACATTTTGATGAATACTGGAAAACTTCTCAAAAGAACGAGCTCATCCGCGGCGCCTATCACTTTTATCGTCCAAAAGAAGACCCTGTTCAACAGGCCAATAATTTTCTTGAAACGGTAAAATTAGAATCCGGAGATATGCGTCCCGTTCTGGATATTGAAAAAATCCCCCGAAATAAGAGTCTTGACGAATTCAGAAACGACCTTAAAGTTTGGCTAAAAATTGTAGAAGAGGCTTATGGTGAGAAACCTATTATATACACCTATTATTATTTTTACAGAGATTATCTTCAGGATGATTTTAAAGATTATCCTCTCTGGCTGGCCAATTACAATGATGTGGATGTTCCATCAGATAAAGCAGAATGGAAATTCTGGCAGTTTACAGAAAAAGGCATTGTTAATGGTATCAATACCAAAGTAGATGTTAATGTCTTCAATGGAAATATGTGGCAGCTAAAAGGCCTTACCTTGGATTAAAATATTAGATTTATAAAAGAAAAAAGTGAAGCCTGTCAGCTTCACTTTTATTTTCCCTATTATTCAAAATAACAAATTGCTACAAGATAGTTCGTATTTCTTTCCAGGAATCTATTCTTTTATAATCAGAATTATCCACAGACTGATTATGCGGTTGTGTGAAAAGTAATTTCTCTCCCTGGAAAGTCTCCAGATTCTTTGGATAATCGTCTATCATATAATCTCCCGTTACCGCTTTCTTGCTCCCACAGAATATAATTTGTTCCCATGTAATAAACGGAAAGTGCTCTGCAAGCCAGTCATATTTCTCCCGCAAGCTATTAGGAAACTCCATTGCCGCAGACAAAATAAAAACCTCATATTTAGAATTAAGATATTCCATTACTTCTATACTATCTTCCATTACCTGTAGATTTCTGAAAAATCCAGGCTCATGCAAATGTTTATCAACATTGGGAAAAGCAATTGTTTCATCAAGTCCTTTTGAATCTTCTATTTCTATCCTGATACCAGAATCTCTTTTTTCATATTTTATAAACTGGTGATATACATCTGCCAGTACTCCATCCATATCTACTAAAATTCTCTTTTTCATTATTTTGTTCTAATAATTACATTACGAATATCGGAAAACAAAGCTTTCTTACAAAACTTAAGAAAGCCTGAATTTCTTCTTAGTTTTCGTATTTTCGCAGTTCAAATTTAGAATCAGGAATGAATTACGTTACCGCAGAAAATCTTACCAAATCTTACGGGATTAAAGTTTTATTCAAAAATATTTCTTTCAACGTCAATGAAGGAGATAAAATTGCTATTGTTGCTAAAAACGGAAGCGGAAAATCTACATTGTTGAAAATCCTGATGGGAAAAGAAATTGCTGACAGCGGAAATGTAGTTATCAACAAAGACATTCAGGTAGTTTTATTCGATCAGGAGATAGACTTTGAGTCTGACCTGACTATAGAAGAGTTTATGATGACACTGGATTCAGCGCCTATTATGGCTCTTAAAAACTACCACGCTTCACTTCATTCCACAGATCATGATTTTATAGAAAAAGCACTTGCTGAAATGGAAGCTCACAAGGCATGGGATCTGGAGAACGAAATGAAACAAATTCTTTCTCAGCTAAAGATTACAGATCTTGATGCTAAAATGGGAACATTATCAGGAGGGCAGATTAAAAGAGTTGCCCTTGCCAAGCTGCTTACGGAAACCCGTGCAGAGCACCGCCACACTCTTCTTATTATGGATGAGCCTACCAACCACCTGGATGTGGATATGGTGGAATGGTTGGAAAATTATCTGAGTAAAGCCAAGATCACTTTACTTTTGGTAACTCACGACCGTTACTTCCTGGATAGCGTATGCGATACCATTTGGGAAATGGAAGATCAGGCACTATACCTTCACAATGGTTCATATGCTACCTATCTGGAAAATAAAATGATCCGTGAAGAGAATCTGGATGCAACAATTGATAAAGCCAACAACCTATACAGAAAAGAACTGGAATGGATGCGCCGCCAGCCTAAAGCTCGTACAACAAAGTCCAAAAGCAGAATCGATTCTTTTTACGAAACTGAAAAAGTAGCAAAAACAGATACCAGAAAACAGTCTCTGGAGCTTGATTTTGATATGAAACGTTTGGGGAAAAAGATTCTTGAACTAAGAGATATCAATAAGAGCTACGGAGACAAAGTTTTACTGAAAGATTTTAGTTATCAGTTTCAACGTGGTGAAAAGGTTGGAATTATCGGAAAAAATGGTGCCGGAAAATCTACATTACTCAATATTATTCAGGAATTAGAGCCTAAAGATTCTGGTGAAATAGAAACCGGTGAAACTATAAAATTCGGTTACTTCTCTCAGAAAGGTTTAAAATACAAGGAAGATGAAAGGGTTATAGATTTTATTAAAGAAATATCCGAGAATTTCCCGCTTGCCAATGGCCGGACAATTTCTGCATCTCAGTTTTTGCGTTTGTTCTTATTTGATGATCAAACCCAATATTCACCAATATCTAAATTATCTGGTGGAGAGAAAAGAAGACTACACCTGATGTATGTGCTTTATCAGAATCCTAATTTCTTAATTTTTGATGAGCCTACCAATGATCTGGATTTACCAACACTTACCGTTCTGGAAAACTTTTTATTAAACTTTCAGGGGAGTTTAATTATCGTATCTCACGACCGTTACTTTATGGACAGAATTGTGGATCATGTTTTGGCATTTGAGGGTGGAGGAAAAATTAAAGACTTTATTGGTAATTTCTCTGAATACAGAGAATGGAAAAAGAATCAGGATAAAAAACAAGATACAACAGACAAAACTCCGGAAGTACAACCTCAGGAACCGAAACCTGTTATCAACAACCAGACATCTGCTAAAAAGAAACTTTCTTTTAAAGAGCAGCGTGAACTGGAAACAATAGAAAAAGAAATGCCTGAACTGGAAAAGCAGAGAAATATCATATTAGATAAATTAAATAATGAAGCAGATTATGAAAAGATATCTGTTTTATCTGCTGATTTAGAGAAAGTTTCGGAAAAACTGGAGAATTATGAACTGCGTTGGCTAGAGCTACAGGAAGCTTCCGGCAACTAGTTCTGTTTAGCCCAATACGATCAAAGTCACTATATTTGTCTTTTCAAAAAATAAAATTATGAGCGTTCACATTAGTGCTAATAAAGGAGATATTGCAAAAGTTGTATTACAACCGGGAGATCCGTTACGTGCCCAATATATTGCAGAGAATTTTTTAGAAAACGTAAGACTGGTAAGTAAAACCCGAAACATATTCTACTTTACCGGAGAATATAAAGGAAAAACAATATCAGTTGGTGCCAGCGGAATGGGTTGTGCAAGCATCGGAATCTACTCTTATGAACTATTTACTGAATATGATGTGGATACTATTATCCGAATCGGAACTTGTGGTGCTTACAACACAGATCTGAAACTTTTCGATATTCTTAATGTTGAAAATGCAGCAAGTGAAAGTACTTATGCTAAATATGCGTGGGAAATTGAAGGAGATATTCTTTCGCACCAGGGGAAAGTTTTTGATATGATCAACGAAACTGCTGCTGCTCAGTCTATCATTACTAAAAATACAAATATCCATACAAGTGATATTTTCTACCGCAAGAATCCTGCTATTCCTGCTGTTGCAGAGAAATACAACTGTTCTGCTGTAGAAATGGAAGCATTTGCTTTATTTGCGAATGCTAAACATTTAGGAAAAAATGCTGCAACGATATTAACTGTTTCAGACATTATTCCTACAAGAGAAGAGATTTCTGCAAATGAAAGAGAAAGAGCTTTAAAGCCAATGATTGAGTTAGCTTTAGAAACAGCTATCAAACTATAATTAATAGTTACTAACAATAGAAAAGCTGCATAACAGAGTTATGCAGCTTTTTTATATCGAATTCTATCTTAGTTTATTAGCTCTTTATTGAATAAGGTATTTGGTTTAAGATAAATTATATTATTTTGAAAATCAAGTACTGTATTGAATCGCTTCAGCATATCATTTCCAAGTATATGGATTTTAGCAGATCCCATAGGTTTGTTTGCTGTCAGAAGCTGTGCCGGAATATTTTTTAGCTCAGCTTTCCCAATCTTTATCTTTTGTAAATTAGCTGTTATTACCGGAATTTCTTTTCCGCTAACCCCACGCAGGCTTGTTTTCTTTATAATCTTCAAATTCTCCACAGGAAAGTTTTTCTCTTTCAGCAGGTCATTATCCAACATTACAGAACGCTGATACCCTAAGTCAAAAAGAAACCATTCTTTATACCAAGTGCCATTTTCCCACATATCGCATTCTATAAAAGGCTTGTTGTTAAAATACCAGATTTTAAACTTTGAATAACCTTTATCCTTCAATATATTTTTAGGCATCTTAGAATGTACTATCATTTTCTCTTTATCATAATTCAATTCTACTAACAGTCCATCGAAAATATTCCATCCCAATAAACCATCAGCTTCCTGACCTACCATTTCATGATCGTAGATCTCACTTTTATAAGTTCTTTTACCAATTTGTATATCGTAATGCGTATTATAAAGCTGAGGATTAGATTTTATTCTGTTTTTCAAGGCATCTCTTGTAACAGACATTTCCGTAGCGCCGGTATCAAAATTAAAAGTAAGAGAATCTTTATGGTTAAAGAATGTCTTGACAAGGTTAGTATTATACTTATTCACAATAAAAGGAATTGTATCATGAATTTCCGGATTTGTTTTACTAAAGTCTTTTACTTCCGGCGCCTGAATTCTCGTATAACATGAATCTTTGCCATTTAAAAGAACAATAAAGTCTTTTTTCTCTCCGGGTTTTAGGTTTACCACTATAGAATCTATATCGGTTTTGAATACTATTTTTTTACTCTTAGTAATTCTACCTGTCGTATGAATATCGGGTTTTACCTTTGGATTAATACCCCAGCCAGATATCATATTATCTTCTTCATAGATTCTGGCCTTATTGGAATTTGCTTTAATAACAGTTACTTTCTGTTGGGAAAAGCACAGAACCATCACAAAAAGTAATGATACAGAAAAAAAATGCTTCATTTTTACTACAATAATTTATTGGCATAAAAATAGAAACATTTTTAATTCACTTCTATAAGAAATAATATTTTTTTTATCAGAAATTAATTATCTGTCCGGATTTTGCACTTTCCATAGCTTTATCTATAAGTTTCATATTTTGTATAACTTCTTTACCAGGAGATGGCAAAGGATTACCAAATACTACATGTTCATATATTTCCTGGTAATAATCCATATAATCTCCGGCCTTACTACTTTGTGTTATACGAATTGTATTACCACTTTCATCCAGATAATTCAGGATACTATCATCTCCGTTAAGAGGTTTTTGCCAGTCTTTATTATACTCTGGAATAGCACCAGCGACAAGTTCGGCTTCCTGATTATCTGTTCTTTCCTGAAGAAAACTTCCTTTATCTCCATGGATTTTATAAGCATAATGATCTTCTTTGGTAAATACAGAAGCTTTTACACGGATTCTCAGACTATCCGGATAGTACAAAAGAATTTCAAAATAATCGTTGGCATACTCAGTTCCTTTCATTGAGAATACATCTGCAAATAGCTTTTCTGGTGCTCCAAAAAGCTGAATAGCCTGATCTGTAAGATGTGCCCCCAAATCATGTAATGCCCCTGATGCAGGTAGGTCCGGATTTTCTTTATGTACTTTACCACTTGCAGTAGTACGGAACCTGTCAAAACGTATCTCAACCTCTTTGATATTTCCAAGTTTTCCTTCATATATAATGTTTTTCACTTGCAAAAAGTCCCGATCGAATCTCCGATTCTGATAAACACTCAAAAATAATCCCTTTTCTTCTGCCAGTTTTACCAACTCTTCGGCTTCGGAAGTATTCACTGTAAAAGGTTTCTCCACAACTACATTCTTACCTGCTTCTAAAGCCATTTTAGCATATTCAAAATGCGTCTGTACAGGTGTATTTACAACCACCATATCTATATCTGCATTTTCAAGCATATCTTCTACCGAACGGTAAATAATTGCATCAGGATATTTCTCTTTTGAATCGTTTTTAGATCTCTCTACTACCGCAGACATAAAATATCCGGGATGTTCTTTCAGAAATGGTGCATGAAATACTTTCCCACTCATTCCGAATGCACAAAGGCCAACTTTTACTAATTGCATTTCAATTTTTTATCAAAGATATTACATATTCAACTGTCTGATATTACAGAATAATGCAAAATTATCGATAAATAAAAATATAATACTGTAAATCAAATAAATACAAATTAAATGCTATTTTTTTTAATAATTCTAAATAAAATATTGCTTTAATGCTAAAAATTTCTACTTTTGCAAAATTATTTTAAATAAGTCTAAATAGATTTAATTCAACAACTTATGAATAAAAGCACTATTGCTCTGGGACTCCTATTGTGCGCTACTTTTGCTCATGCACAGAAAAGAAAATTCATCAAGACTGACACTATTAAAGTTCAGCAGATAGAAGATATTAATCTCCATAAAACCGGAAATCCTAATAAGGCAAAACCATTATCTACCAAATCTAACCTTACGGTAATGGAAACACCACAACCCATTGCTATTGTTACTCATGAAATCATAGAACAACAACAGGCAAAGCAATTAAGTGATGTGCTGCAAAATGTAAACGGAATCTATGTAACATCTTCCAGAGGTAATTCTCAGGACAGCTTTGGAGGAAGAGGTTTTAGCCTTGGGAACGATAATATTTTCAAGAATGGTGCAAGAGTAAATAGTGGTGTATTTCCTGAAGTAAGTGGTTTAGAACGTGTAGAAGTTTTGAAAGGAGCTAATGCCATGTTATACGGAAATACTGCTGCCGGCGGGATTATTAATATGGTTACAAAAAAACCGAGATTTACTACCGGAGGAAGCTTTAGTCTAAGTGGAGGAAGCTGGAATACTTATAAACCAACCTTCGACGTTTATGGTCCAATTTCTAAAGGTGTTGCATTCCGCTTGAATGGAACTTATGAAACTGCTGACAGCTTCAGAGATGGAGTTTCTTCAGAAAAAATTTACTTCAACCCATCTTTACTTTTCAACATTGGAAAAAAATCTCAGTTGATTGTAGAAGGTGATTACTTAATCAATAATTTCACTCCAGATTTTGGTATTGGAGCTATTACCAATAAAGATGGTAGTTACTCTATGAACAATCTGCTACCAAGAAATGCTTTTCTTGGAGCAAGCTGGCAATATCAGGATGTAAAGCAGGCATCTACAGACATTATATTCAACCATCAGTTTTCTAATAGATGGACATTAAACTCTGTTCTATCTTATCAGAATTATACCCGCGATTATTATTCGACCGAAAGAGTACAGTGGGGGTATGACAAAAACGGAAGACTAAAATGGGACAGACCATTAAATAAACAATATACTGAGCAGAATTATACATCTTTTCAAATCAATATAAATGGTGAGTTCAATACCGGATCTTTAAAACATCAGGTATTGGTAGGAACAGATGGTGATTACAACCAAGCAGATACATATACTTTCAATAATCCTACAAAGTATGGAACAAATGGAAATACAAATGATCCATCAGTTTATCTGGATGATCCGAGTACCTGGACAAGCGGCAGTATAATTCCTCCTGCGACTAAAAATATAAGAAACAGAATTCCGACTTACCGTTACGGAGTCTACATTCAGGATTTTATAAGTATTACAAATCAGTTTAAAGTACTTGCCGGTGTAAGATGGTCATATATAGAAAATAAAGTTACCCAAACAAAGAATTTTGTAACCAACTCAGATCCAAGACCTACAGGAACTGCAACCAGCGACCATGCTTTTTCTCCAAAATTTGGTTTAGTTTATACTCCAAATGAAAATCTATCAGTATTTGCTACTTATACCAACTCTTTCTCAGCAAATACAGGATATACTGTAGATGGCATTCAAAATCTGGATCCTAATCTGAGTAATAATGATTATGTAAATAAAGTTCGTGCATTACCAAGAGTAGCCTTGACTCCAACCACAATTGATCAGTACGAAATAGGTGTAAAAAAGAATCTGTGGAAAAATGCAATCGCAATTAATTTGAGTGTTTACCAAATTTTATACAAAAACTATTACCAAAATATACTGGACAAAAATGGAGCTTCTATAGACACAGACTTAAAAGAATTTGCCGGAAAAATGCGCAGCCGTGGTGTAGAATTGGATATTACAGGAAACCCGTCAAAAAACCTTTCATTAATAGGAGGAATCTCTTATAACAACTCTGTTTATTTAGATACTCCGGATACTTTTGGTTATGTAGAAAAGCAGAGAATTGTAAGAACTCCGGCTACAACTGCTAACCTTTCAGCTTTCTATACATTACCAAAATATATTAAAGGGCTTAAAGTAGGAACAAGTTTCTATTACATTGGAGACAGACTTGCCGGATGGAATGATACGAAAGCAACCAACAATACCAGAAACGGTGTATCCAGAATTTTCACATTAAAAGATTATACAACTTTTGCACTTTCTTTAGGATACGACTGGAAGAAGTTTTCTATTCAGGCAAAGGTGAACAATTTATTCGATACGGTTAATTACAATGTACACGAAAACTATTCTGTAAACCCTATTGCACCGAGAAATTATTATTTTACTTTAACATACAGACTCTAGGAAAAACATCCTGATTCTATTCAGTTATAAAAAGCAGCAAATTCTAGATTTGCTGCTTTTTTGTTTATAATGCCAAACTCATTTTATTGAAAATATAATGTAATGGAACAATAATTGTATTTATAATTTTCGTTAAAAAGTTATAAATATACCAACGGCAGATATTTAACCTGTAAAGTTGGTATATGACCAAATCAAAAAAATTCAAAAATTTATTTTTATAACAAAAAATCATACAAAAATGAAAAAGTTAATTTTAAGTACAGCTATTTTAGCAACAGGATTATTTTCAGTTACAAAAGCTCAGCTACAGAAAGGAAACTGGATGGTAGGTGGTAACATTATCACTTCCAGCTTCGGGTTAAACACTGGTGGTGGTTACAACTTTACTTTAGAGCCAAAAGCAGCTTATTTTATTGATGATAACTTTGCACTTGGAGGTCAGGTTACTTTTGGTTTTAGTGGAACCAAGGATGGCCCTACAACTTACAAGTACAGTGTAGGTCCAATGGCTAGATATTATTTTAACAATGATCAGGTTGACAGCCTATTGAAGCACGGAAGATTCTTCGTAGAAGGTAATGCAGGTATTGGTGGTACAAGTACTACTAAAGGAGGTAACTCTACAACTGGTCTTAACTTAGGAGTTGGTCCAGGTTATGCTTACTTCATTACACCTAACGTTGCTGTAGAAGGTCTTGTAAAATACAATGGTGATTTCGGATTCGGAAATAATGGTACAACTTCTAACATTGGCTTTAATGTAGGTTTCCAGATTTATCTTCCGACATCTAAAGTAAAACAAGTTACAAGAGGAGAACAATAAAATTTATATTTTAATACAAAATGCCAGCCCTAATCCGGCTGGCATTTTTATTTTTGCATAAATTTACAATTATGAACGAAGGATTGAAATACATTGATATTGTATTGGCTGTATTGAAGAGCTGGTATGTGAAATTTGCTGAATTATCTCCAAGGTTAATTATTGGGATATTGGTTTTTATATTATTCTTAAAAGGAAGCAGGTATCTAAGCAAGGTAACTGTAAAACTTGTTAATAACTTTTTCCCGGATAGCAGTAAACAGGGAACAGCTGTTGCCCTGGTAGGGGTTTTTCGTTTTCTGATTATTCTGATGGGGACTTTTATTTCCCTGGAAATAATGAACTTTAGTGGTTTCTTATGGAAATTTATAGGAAGTTTAGGAGTTGCCGGGGTTATTGCCGGGGTTGCTTTAAAAGATCTTGTATCCAGTATTTTCTCCGGAATGTTAGTTGGCATAGATAAATCCTTTAAGGTTGGTGATTACATTACATTAGGCGCTCATTCCGGTACTGTAACCGAGATAGGTTTCCTTACCACAAAACTTATCAATGATGAAGGCAAAAAGGTTTATATTCCGAATCAGACAATTTTCAACGCTCCGTTCTATAATATTACAGCTTCTCCACAGCGGAAAATAATTTTCGACTTCGATATTCCGGCCAGCCAGGATATACAGAAGGCAAAAGATTGTATTTTGGAGGTTATTAAAAATATGGATAAAGCAGATCGGCTGGAAAGCGCAGATGTTATATTCACCTCCCTTATACAGGGGACATTCAATATTCAGGTAAAATTCTGGATCGCTATCGGATCTAATGTTGCCGATACCAAAAGCGATGCTCTTGTGAAAATAAAAGAAAAACTGGACCAGGAAAATATCCTGCTAAGCACTCCGATGAGTATAAGTATAGAAAAAGAATCATAAATAAAAAAGCCACTTCAAATGAAGTGGCTTTTTTTATGCGATTGCAAATGTAATTAAGAACCTAAAACTTCTTTTACTTTATTTGCAGCTTCTTCTAATGTAATAGCAGAATGTACAGGAAGACCTGAATCATCGATTAATTGCTTAGCTTCTACAGCATTAGTTCCTTGTAATCTTACGATTAATGGAACAGGTAGGCTACCCATAGCTTTGTAAGCATCTACAACACCTTGTGCTACTCTGTCACATCTTACAATACCACCGAAGATGTTGATTAAGATAGCTTTTACGTTTGGATCTCTAAGGATAATTCCAAAAGCTGTTTGTACTCTCTGAGCATCAGCAGTACCACCCACATCAAGGAAGTTAGCAGGATTACCTCCTGAAAGCTTAATGATATCCATGGTCGCCATTGCAAGACCAGCTCCGTTTACCATACAAGCAACGTTACCATCTAACTTCACGAAGTTAAGACCAGCTTCACCAGCCTCAACATCCATAGGATCTTCTTCTCTTGTATCTCTTAATTCAGCTAAGTCTTTGTGACGGTATAATGCGTTGTCATCTAAAGTTACTTTAGCATCTACTGCGATAATTTTGTTATCAGAAGTTTTTAATACAGGGTTGATCTCGAAAAGAGAAGCATCAATACCTACATAAGCATTGTAAAGGCTACCAATGAATTTAACGAATTCTTTGAAAGCGTTTCCTTCTAATCCAAGGTTGAAAGCAATTTTTCTAGCCTGGAAACCTTGTAGTCCGTAAGCAGCATCAATAACTTCTTTGTGGATAAGATGAGGAGTAACTTCCGCTACGTGCTCGATATCCATACCACCTTCTGTAGAATATACTACAGTGTTTTTACCTAATGCTCTGTCTAAAAGAATAGAAACATAAAATTCTTTAGTTTCTGTTTCTCCCGGATAATAAACATCTTCAGCTACCAATACAGAATTAACTTTTTTACCCTCAGCAGATGTCTGTGGTGTAATAAGTTGCATACCGATAATATTACCTGCATTTTCTTTAAGTTTATCCATGTTTGGAGAGAACTTAACACCACCACCTTTACCACGACCACCGGCGTGAATTTGTGCTTTTACAACCCAGCCTTGTGCTCCGGTTTCAGCAGTAAGTTTTTCAGCAGCAGCAACTGCTTCATCCACATTATTAGCTACAAAACCACGTTGTATAGCTACACCGTACTTCGCTAAAATCTCTTTTGATTGATATTCGTGAAGATTCATATTGTTTTGATTATATTTTTATTTTTTTAGATTTACAAATGTACAAAATAGACCCGAAACTAAAGAAGGGTGAAATGTTTATTTTTCTTTAATTGAGGCTACTACAGTTTTGAATATTTTTTCAAATTTCGCCTTATCTTTTACCGGGCAGAAGGAATATACGGAATAGGTAGACTTAGCAGTTTTAATACCTACAGTAACATAAGCATACTTAGAAAACTTAGTCTGTTCTTTACCATTATCGTCGTAATCGGAATACTTATAATCTCCTTCGAAATTCTGGTAAGCATACTGCATTCCGTTTTTAGCTTCGGTTTTAATATCACCAATCTTTAAAGCAGAATTTCTCTCTAAAGATTCAATTGCTGTAGAGTTGTAATGCTTGATTACATCTTCAGCTGATCCAAATAAAGGAGTCTCTCTCCAGTCTTCTATCGGATCCTGAATAACATATAATGTGAAATCATTTGGCTGATCAAAGATTTGGAAAACAACATTTTCCTGCTCCCCTTCTACTTGTTTAAAGTTTTCAGGATAACTTATTTCAAAAGGAACTCCAACAGTCTTAGTAATATTTTTCTGAGCAAATACTCCGACAGATAATACTAAAGCCGCTGTAAAAAGTAATTTTTTCATTTTTTATGTTTAATTAAATTTTGATTTAAAGATAATAATCATCAGCATCAACCAGCTTAAGATCATCAATAACCCACCAAGAGGTGTAATTGGACCTAAAAACTTCAGATTGGTATTCCATACTTCCTGAAAAGAAAGGAAATAAATACTTACTGAGAACAAGAATGTTCCGGCGATCATTAACCAGCCAGCACTTTTTTCAATTCCGGTATCGAATTTCAGGAAGAACCCTATAATCAAGAGATATAATGCTGCGTACATTTGGTACTTTACTCCCACCTCGAAACTTTCAAGTCTTTCTACTGAAAGAATCTTCTTAAATGCATGTGCTCCGAAAGCGCCCAGTATTACTGAAAGCATTCCATAAAAAGCACCGAAAAATAAAGTTATTGTTTTCATTTTTTAATCCATTTTATTTCACCAGCAACTTTGATTTTTGTGTTCAAATCAATGCCACTAAATTTTATTCTATTTTCTGAGATTCTTTGAACCTCTCCATCGAATGCGAATAGTACCTGACGATTCTCCCCTGATATGAGATTCACATTCATCACTAAATCCCCTTGCCCCATACCACATCCTCTTTCTGTTGTTGGTCGGCAAAAAGCCTGAGTCCCTTTTTCAGGAAGATTACTTATCAAAACTGAAAATATAGCATCTTTATCCCTAACATAAGCCCTCACCTCATCTTTATTTAATGGATCCTTCGGTTTGGGATTCACTGTATAAGTAACCGTATTTTCTCCGGATATTTTTTCTCCGTTTAATTCTAACACATACCATTGTTCCTTTTTATCAAATTGGTCGTCTCTGTCTTTACTACAATTCATCAGTAAAAAGCAGAACAAAAAAACGTATAGAATATGTTTCATTATAATTTTATTTCTTTCTCAATTTCTCCAGCTCAGCAATCACCTCGTGGTGACTCACTGTTTTATCTTTGAAGTAATTTACAAAATGTTGTTTCTCGGCTTCTGTTGCACCGAACTGATTCAGGATATTGAACAAGTGCATTTTCATATGCCCTTTTTGTATACCTGTAGTTACCAATGAACGAAGTGCTGCAAAATTCTGGGCTAAACCAGAAACCGCAATAATACTCATAAGTTCTGTAGCAGAAGGTTTCCCTAAAAGAGCTAATGAGAATTTAACTAATGGGTGCAGATTTGTTAATCCACCAACAACTCCAACAGAGATAGGAAGATCTAACCAGAATCTGAAAACACCATTATCGGTTGAGCAATGCGTTAAACTTGTATATCTGCCGTCTTTGGAAGCATAAGTATGTGCACAGGCTTCTGTTGCACGGAAGTCGTTTCCGGTAGCAATAACAACCGCATCTACCCCATTCATAATTCCTTTATTATGAGTTGTAGCACGATAAGGCTCGATCTCTGCAATATTTACAGCCTGTTTAAATTTCCAAGCAAATTCTTCCGGAGCAATTCCACTATCATCGATAAGATTTTCAATTTTACAGGAAACCTCAGCTCTGACAACGCAGTCTGGTGTAAAATTGGACAGAATATTCATAATAACACGAAGGGAATCTTTTTCTTCCTGTGTAAATTTATCAGATATCTCAACTTCTTTTTTCAGGGTTTTACCAAACTGTTCCAGGCACGAGTTGATAAAATTAGCTCCCATACTATCTTTGGTATTGAAAGAAGCTTTTATCTGATAGTAGTCCTGCATTTGTGCAGTTTTGTCAACCAACTCAATATCCAGAATTCCGCCACCACGCGAACGCATATTCTTTGTAATATCCTCAGTATCGTCAAATAATCTTTGCTTTAAGACATGGTTAAAGAATGACTGAAGTTTTACACTTTCTCCGTTAAATGTAAAATGGGTATGTCCCAGTTTTTTCTCGTTGATTACAGTAGTCTTGAAACCACCTTTATCTAACCAGAATTTTGCGGACTTGGAGGCTGCAGCCACTACAGAACTTTCTTCTACAGCCATTGGAATTGCTTTTAATTCTCCATCAATCAGAAAATTAGGTGCTATACCATAAGGCATATAAAAGTTGGAAATGGTATTTTCTGAGAACTCTTCATGAAGTTTCTGAAGGTCTGCATTGTCATTCCAGTATTGCTGTAATATATCTGTGTATTGTTGGTTGCCTTCCAGATAAGTACTAACTAACCAATCGATTTTCTTTTGTTTGCTAAGCTTTGAAAAGCCTTCTATAGGCTGATGTTTCATTATTTTATCTTATAAAATATCCTCCCAAAGATACAACATTAAAAACAAAGAAAGCAGATGCGATGCATCTGCTTTTTATCATGAATTGTAGTGATATACACATTTATTCAGCCTCCAGCTGAGCTGCTAAAAATTCCCATTCCTGCAGCGCAAGATCAAGATCTTCTTTCAGCTTTTGGTATTTTTCCAATTGTTCTTCTGTAGGATTTTCTTTAGAGAATCCTTGTTCCATAGCTTCTATCTGACTTTCCAGTTCATTGATTTTTTGCTCGGTTTTAGAAATCTTATTCTGAATATTCTTTTTCTCTTTGCTTACGAATTCCTTTTTAGATTCAACAGGCTTTGGTTCCTCTTTTACCTTTGGAGCCGGAGTTTCTTGTTTCGCTTCTGCAAGTTTAGATTTCTCAATCGAAACTTCACGAATACTTTCTTTTTGTCTGTACTCCAAATACTCGTCAATATTTCCAAGATACTCTTTCATATTTCCGTCTCTGAATTCAAAAATCTTATCCGATAATCCTTGTAAGAATTCACGGTCGTGAGAAATCAGAATCAAAGTTCCTTCAAACTTTTGTAATGCAATCTTAATAATTTCCTTGGACTGAATATCCAAGTGGTTGGTAGGTTCATCCATTATCAATGTATTGAATGGACGTAATAACAGTTTACAAAGAGCCAGACGGTTTCTCTCCCCTCCGGAAAGAACTTTTGTTTTCTTCTGTACATCTTCTCCCTGGAAAAGGAAAGATCCTAACAAGTCTCTAACTCTTGGACGTGTTTCTTCAGTAGCAGCATCTTCAGCCTCTTCCAAAACAGTTTTATTAGGAGATAAAACTTCTTCCTGATTTTGGGCAAAGTAACCGATGTTTACATTATGACCAAGGTTCCATTCTCCGGAATAATCACGAATTTCACCAGCTAAAATTTTCGCCAATGTCGTTTTCCCCTGCCCGTTCTGTCCTAATAAAGCAATCTTCGCTCCTCTTTCTATGAAAAAGTCTACGTTATTGAAAACCTGTTTTTCACCATAAGCTTTTCCTAGCTTTTTGGCTTCAAAAATTACCTTCCCCGGAACAACGGACTGTACGAAACGAATATTGAATTTGGAAACATCATCATTTTCTACCTCAATTCTTTCCAGCTTATCCAGCTTTTTAATAAGGGATTGTGCAAAAGCAGCTTTAGAAGCACTTGCACGGAATTTATTAATCAGATCTTCAGTATGCTTAATCTCTGCATCTTGATTTTTCTTCGCCTGAATTAATTTTTCTTTTCTGTCTTTTCTTAGTTCAAGATACTTGGTATAGTTAGATTTATAGTCGTCAACTTTCCTATTATTGATATCAAAAGTACGGTTACAAACGGATGTCATGAACTGCTTGTCGTGGGAAACAAGCACAATAGCTCCCGGATAATCTTTAAGGAAGTTCTCCAGCCAGATAATAGATTCCATATCTAAGTGGTTGGTAGGCTCATCGAGAAGCATAATATCATTCTTCTGCAGAAGAAGTTTTGCTAGCTCAATACGCATTCTCCACCCTCCGGAAAACTCATCTGTAATTTTCTCGAAATCACTTGCTCTAAAACCAAGACCTAATAATACCTTCTCCATTTCAGCATCCAGATTATATGCATCATGATGAACAAGAAGATCGTTTAGTTCCGTCATTCTGTCAATAAGCTTCGCATACTCTTCACTTTCGTAATCTGTACGTGTTGCCAATCCGACATTTACTTCTTCCAGTTCGGTCTTCATTGCATTGATGCTTTCAAAAGCCTGCATGGTTTCATTCCATACTGTTCTTCCTTTTACAAAGTCCAGATCCTGTTTCAGGAAACCTATAGTAATACTACCATCCGGAACAACATCTCCTTCATAGAAGTTAATTTCGCCGGAAAGCATTTTTAGTAATGTCGATTTCCCTGCACCATTTTTACCTACCAAACCAATTTTATCATTCTTCTTAATGGTAAAATTCACATTCTGGAAAAGATAATTTCCGGCATGATGCAGTCCTAAACTTTGTACTGAAAGCATAATAATTTTCTGTATTAAACGATTCTCTCTAAGAATCTGCAAAAATAGGAAATCTATTTTTTATCCAAAGCCCTGATTTTCTTTTTGTTCATCAAAAGATAATATTCTATTAAAATACTGTAAACACTAAAAAAATATTTTTGCCGCAACTTAATTAACTATTATAATGAGAAAAAAACTTTTATCCATGGCCGTATTAGTGGCTTTGTGCTCTTGCAACAACGACGACAATCCTTTTAAATCTGTTAGCTATCCTGATATGGCAGAGGCTTCTGAGCCAAAAATAATTAACGACATCAATGGTGTTAAGGTTTATAATGGCGGATATGGATCTTCACTTGTACAGGATCCACAGGACAAATCTGTTTTCTATATGCTGACAGACAGGGGTCCTAATATTGATGGACCCGTTAAAGATTCGAAAGTATTCTCTAACCCAGACTTTACACCACAAATCGGGAAGTTTCAGTTAAAAGACGGAAAATTAGTACAAATAGGTGCTATCCTGTTAAAAAATGCGGCCGGAAAAAATCTTACAGGGCTACCTAATCCTAAGGGCTCGGGAGGAACAGGTGAAATTGCTTATGATACTAAAGGAAATGTTCTGAACAATGACATCGACGGTCTGGATTCGGAAGGACTTGCTATAGCTCCGGACGGAACATTCTGGGTAAGTGATGAATATGGCCCGCATATTATCCATTTCGATAAAAACGGAAATACTATTGAAAAGATTAATCCATTTAATACATCGAGAAAAATCCCAAAAGTCTTTGCTAAAAGACGTCCTAATCGCGGTATGGAAGGTCTGTGTATTACCCCGGATGGTAAAACACTGGTAGGCATTATGCAGTTTCCACTGTACAATCCATCTTCGACTGATATGAAAGGTTCTTTAATTATTCGTATCATTACTTTTGATATTGCTTCGGGCAAAACACAACAGTTTGTATATCTTATGGAGAATAAAGATCTGCAGGCAGTTAGTGAGATAGCTGCTGTGGATAACAATACCTTCATTGTACTGGAACGTGACGGAGAGTATGCTACTTCAGCAAATAGAGGTTCTGTTTTCAAGAAGGTATACAAGATTGAACTAGATGGTGCTACGGATGTATCTGATCCTAATAATGGTGAAAACGGAAAACTATATAATGGAAAACCTTTGGAGCAACTTATTAATTTAAGTGGCCTACAACAAAACAATATAGTTCCGGTAAAGAAAACTCTTGTTCTTGATCTGATGACTGATCTGAATACGATTTATCCACACGACAAAGCTGAAGGTATTTTTGTAATTGATAAAAATACAATAGCCATTAGCAATGACGATGACTTCGGTGTAACCGGCAGTGGAAAATACGAACAGAAGGTACTTCCTTCATCCAATACTATCGACAGAAATACAATCTATTTCATTAAGCTAAAGAAGCCTTTAAAATAAATTTCACGAAAACGCCTTCAGATGATCTGAAGGCGTTTTCGTTTAATAGTTTCGTACTGTTACATGATAACAACTTTGTTGTCTTTCTTTAATATAGTAGAGTTTCCCTTCGTCCCTGTAAACATTCAGTACCTTTTCCAGCGCTGCTTCCAATCTAGGGTTAGATTTGTGTCTGTCATTGAAGCGGACATAAGAAATATCAAAAGAGTTACCATAATTATGAGAACTGATTCCTAAAGAGGCATTAGGATTCACTCTCCGCAAGCGGCATTGATCTTCCAGAGTTCTGGTAAGGGAAGTAATTGTAAGTGTACTCCCTTTTGTATTTGCATTAAATTTTTTAGCGATACCCCGAAGTGTAGTTTTGGCTTTTGGAACCAAATAAGCCCGGCTATAATCCAGTTTCTGAATCCGGTAACCTTTCCCAAGATTTCCTATAGAGACAAGCTTTCCTTTTTTAGTGTACTTATGTATACTCTTGGAGTTCTCCAGAATGTTAATATTAAACTTTGCCGAAGCATCGAGATGTTGTTTATAAATGGGGGTTGGCTCCACTTTAAGAACCGTACTAAGATCATAACAACGGGCGGACTGAGACTTGCCTCCTGTCCAGATCAGTACCCCTAAAAAAACAAAAAATAATTTCCTCATTATTAATTTTCATCATTAATAACGTTGTAAAGGCCGTATTTGTTGTATCGATCACTTATTATTTTCCCGTATTATTTTGCTTCACTCATAGAAGTTAAAACATCCGGAAAAAATAAAGCCATAACGAGATAAACAATGATCATCACAACAAGTATCCCAATAACACCAAGCACAAGTCCGTTTGGTATATTTCTGTCAGACTCTTTCATAGCTCAATTATTTAATACTTATTAAATATAAGCATTTTTAAAAGAATTGAATACCCTATAATCAGAGGGTATTCAGAAAACAAATGCCCAATTATCTATTGTAATTACCAATCTACATTTTATTTATCCTCGAGCACAATCTGAAGCAAGGCTAAAATTAATTTAAATTAATTTAGACTAAATAAAAATTTAATCACAACATTTATTACCTTTGCCGCCAAATATATCTATATATGGGGAATAAAACCTTATATCTGATCTCTTCATTATAATAATTCAACAAAAAAATTATCTATTGTAACTAAACCTTCAACATGAAAACAATTAAAACATTTGTTCTTTATTTTATTCTTATTACACTTCCCTTTATGGCCATTGCACAAAAAGAGGAACGTATACATGGAAAAATATTATTTTCTAAACAGGAACCTGTAAAAAATGCAGTTTTAAGAATACTAAATACATCGTATCAGGCAAAAACAAATAATTCAGGAGATTTCTATCTGGATCATGTACCTCCAGGTGAATACACAATGCAGATTGTTCTGAATGATATAGAGATTCTTCAGGAGAAAATCGTGATTGAAAAAAACACATCAGAAATCCCAATTATATACGCTACAGTACACAATGATGAATTAGAAGGGGTTACTGTATATGCCTATAACAGAAATAAATTTTTGGACAGGGACAGTACCTCGATTGCAAAAATGCCACTGAAAAATCTGGAAAATCCACAAGCCTATACCAGTATCAATCATCAGATATTAAAGGAACAATTAACGGTTGACGTTTCGGAGGCTATTAAAAATGTACCCGGTATGGTGAAAATGCAGGGAAGTCCCGGGAGAGGAAGTGGTGATGGAAGTTTTTATTACAGTCTAAGAGGTTTCCCTACTAAAATTTCGATGGTAGATGGGGTTCCGGCAACAACAAACGGAGAAATAGATCCTTCGGATATAGAAAGAATAGAAGTAATTAAGGGACCTTCTGGCACATTATATGGCGGCTCAGTAACTTCTTTCGGAGGTTTAATTAATCTGGTTACTAAAAAACCAAAAGATTATTTCGGCGGAGAGGTATCTTATATGCTGGGAAGCTATAATCTAAACAGGGTAAGAACTCCTCTGTTAATCTGAATCTCTTTCTTATCCATAACTATGGTTTCTGAGCTTTCTCAACAGTTTCGTTAAGCTTTGATGATTCCATTAGCACCGAGCCTACACGTTTATAAACAAAATGTTTTCCGCAGGCTTCTATAGAATAAGTAGCATGTCCCATTCTGTTGATTTTGTCAATAATTTTGACGTCTTGTTTGGGGCAGTCCTGTTCGATAGCTACTGTTTTGATAACTTCTTCGTTAGAATATCCCATTTGACCAATTGGAGATACTCCACAGCTAGATAAAAGGATTGATGTTGCACCACCTAGTAGTAATAATGTTTTTTTCATGATAAGATGAATTGTTTTTAATTCACCTAGTTCCGAAGTGAGGGTTTGTATACAAAGAAAGCGTGGAACTATAACTTAATTTGCAAACAGAGGTTCTGACAAAACCTAATAGCACAAACAAGAATAGCCCACGCCACATGGCATGAGCATCAACTGTTTATTCTGTGCTATGATTGAAACTGTCAGATTTCTGTTTACAGAATAAAAGCTAACGCTTTATATTTTTTCGATATGTAATTGATTGCAAAAATATAACTTTTTACAATCCACTATATTCTAAAATGCAAAATTTGTTCCTAAAAATATTTATGGAATGTTATATCTATGTAACCATAAAACAAAAATAGCACGGAAAATTCCGTGCTATAAAGATGTAAATCAAGCTACACGTACAATATTTATAAGAAGTTGTCATTCCTTTTACACTAAATAGCTTCATACTTTATTTAAAAGAAATGAAAAATATATCATTTAAAATGATAAACTCAGTGATAATTCTGGATATGCAATTTTCGGTTCCATATTTTAGCGTGATCTCTATTTTTTTTCTACAGATACCGCTTCTATATTTACTTCTTCTCCATTTTTTAAGTTCTCCTTAGTAAATGCACTAGTAAAATTTGAAGAACCATAAATACCTATTCCCTTCAGTATAAACCTATATTCTTTAGTACGATCAATTTTAATTTTAATAGAACCAGTAGAATCCGTTCTATATTCTCCAACTTTTTCAAAAGTTTTCGTTAAATACCCATTCTCTTTTTTTCTAACTTCAATAGTATCAAACATATTAATTCTAGACTGTTTGGTTCCACTATTAATAGATTTTATTGTTATGGTAATTTGATTTTCTAGGTCAGTTTTTTTTGTACAACTTAAAATAAAAAAAAACATTATAGAAATATATACAACTGTTTTTGTTTTATGGATGTTTGATTGCATAATCTGTTATATTTAGATGATTCATTAATACTCCAGGGCTATAATAATGACCTGTCAAATCAACGTTTTTAATTACTGGCCATTGAAATTTACCACTTACTGGACTTCCTATAAAAGGGTTATCTGCCCAGAAGAGAATCCCATCAACAGGATTTCTTTGATAATAATTATTTACTTTCATTACATTAGGATGCTTAAATACAAAATCTCCTCCGAAATACATTCCCACTGGATCATATAAATTCACTTCAGCAACATGAATATTCATATCTCCTAATTTATTTGAAATTCTAATAGCTGCTGCTGCACCGCGACTATGTCCATAAATAATAATTTGCTTTCCTTCCTTATGCCCTTCTATTAAATACTTTATAATCTCATCATCGCCACCACCAACAGAACTAGTAAACATTTCACCTCCTTTTCGTTTTACTAATGCCTTTAAATCAGGATTACCACTAGCCCCTTCTCCTCCAGCTCCATAAATTCCAGCTATTACAAACTCGGGCTTGGCAATTATATGCTTCAAATGGTTAAACACAGTTACAATTAGACCTTGAGCCGCTCCCATCCAGAAGTTACCTCCAACAAGTACAGATCCTAGACCTCCTAAAATGATACCGGATGCTGCCTGAGCCCCAAAGCTACCTCCTAAATATTTATTAGCAAAATGGCCTCCTATACTTGCAAAAGCACCACTTAAAAAACCACTGGCAAAACTTCCTCCATTGATAACTGACATAAAGCCTCCGGTGATTCCGTGTGCTAACGCTCTGGCAATCTCTGTTCCTGTTTTACCTAATGCCGCAGCAACATTTCCTGTGGCTCTGAAAACATCTCCAATACCATACGCCATCCCTGCAGAAGCTACAGCCATAAATGCAGAGCTTATCATATTCTCTAAACTGATAGGTCTATTAAAATAATAATCTGTAGCAATTGAAACAAATATTGCTATTGCAACCGCTATTAATAAATCGACCCCAAATGACTCACCGCTCGGATCATTATAAATTAACGGATTGTTAATTACATACGAATACTTATTATATACCTGAGTATTATATGGATCCTGAATATTTTCATCCGCATTTAAGAATCTTCTAAGTAGTGGATCATATAGACGGCCATTCATATGAATAATACCAATATCCTCAAAATGCTCGTGGGATGTATAGCCTCTATTTAAAAGGCGCTCTCCTTCTGCCAGATCCGATAGTCCTCCGGGTTTTCGCCACTTTGCGCACAAACCCCATGCATCATAATGCATTTCCTCTACAAGATTTCCGTCTTCATCACTAATTGCCAAAATACTACCTAAGTAGTCTTTGTGCAAAAATTTATAAGAACCACTGCTCTGTGTGAAGTCTTTCAAATATACTACATTACTTTCATATGGTGTACCACCTATATATAAAATATGCTTCTCCTCTCCGGTTGTGTTATTGTGCACAACCTCAAAACTACCATCTTCACTATAATACTTCGTAAAAGTTCCTTCCCAGGTTGAAACTGCCAAATCATCAATAGTTCCTGTAGCTTTTGCTCCAAAAGTCACAACTTGTCTGGATCCTGTAAGGCCATATTCAAAACGAATATCTCCTTTCTTACCCTGAATGTATAAAGGATCATTATTCTCATTATAAATAATCCTCTGAGTCTGGGCATTAAGATAGTTTTGCTTTCCGGTTGTATTTAGTTTTACACCTGTTGGCTGGTATACTTTTGTAGAGTTTTCAAATTGAATACTTCCCACCTGGTCATTTTCAGTAATACGACCTTGCCCATCATACTTATTTGATGAAAAACCACCTGCTTTAGGGTTTGTCCATTTTATCAGCCTATTATTATCATCATAGGTGAAAATTTCATTCATCACAAAATTACCCTGTCTGGTTCTTTCTTTCAGCTCATTCCTTATTGCATCAAACGAATATTGACTACTGAACATTAAACCTTTTGAGGAGTTATGTAATGTCTGGCTCAGGAAATCATTAGCATCATAAGTATTCTCAATGGTTGATGCTCCTAACTGCGTTCTTACTACCTGTCCCTTAGCATTCGAATCTTGTAATTCCCATAACAATCTGCCATTGGTTTTATCTTTTACCTGATACAACTGACCACTCCATACCTCATATATATTCTCTATTTCTACCATTGTAGTAACACCAGATGATGTAAGGCTCTTTTTATAGGAAACTACACGTGATTTATTGTCATAGACAATATCCTTTTGAGTATAGGTTCTACCATTACTGTTTTCAGTACTTTCCAATACTCTACCAAATGCATCATAAACAATAGTATTAGAATAAGATTTGCCATTCGAGGTACCTGTTTTACCAATTAGAAGCCCCTTGTCATTATAATTAAAGCTAATATTCTTCTCTGTTAAACCTGTGATATTTGATTTTTCTAATAGATTAATCAACTGTCCTTTATCATTGTAGGAATACTCTTTGTAACCTCTTGGGCTGATCTCTTTTTTAATCTGACCAGATCCGTTGTACTCATAGCTATACAATCCATTCGATGGATCATGAAATTTAGATTTTCTACCCCATACATCATACTGCGTCGTAACAGTATTATTACCATATTTAGCTGAGATTTGTTCACCTGCTGCATTAAAGGAGAAATGAATAACCCCACCCTTATCTTCGGAAGAAATAACATTATCTAAAGCATCAGTCGTTTTCTTAGTGATACGCTTGTAACCATTAAGCTCCTCTATTATCGTAGTATGACCATTAACTGAAGTCTCTATTTCTTTACCATTGAAGGCTTTAGCAGTTGCCTCCGGTGGAAATACGCTATCATTATAACTAATGGTATTCCACTTTGGCGTTTCATTATAAATACCCGGAGGATAAATATCAAAGTAAGGCTCTGACTCTGCAATTTTACGACCAAGGATATCATATTTTGTACTTATAGAAATATAGGTATTCTTCCGTTCCCCATCCATATAATCAAACCCGCCGGCTGAACGAATTACACCATCTGAATCGAGTCCTTTAGTTCTTACCTTATACTTTTGTCCTAGCTTATTGGTATAGGTTTCCTTTAGACTACCATCCGGAGCGTATTCTATTAATCTGTTACCTCCATCAGAGAATTTCTCATAGGTACAGGTTGCAATACCTCCTAAGTTTGTTTTACTCATTAAAAGCTTACCCCAACCATCATAAGTATTACTTACGGTACTGCCCAATGGATCTGTTTGTATTTTTACTTGCCCCCAATCATTATATTCGATCATGGTTTCAAGCTCCAAATTATCAGTTTTCTTTACAACAAATCGTCCCTTGGATTCATATTCTGATTTTTGGGTTTGAACCATTGTATCTTCACTATTAGAAACTGCTATTTCTGTTATATTACCAAAACTATCATAGTTGTAACTCTCCTGTATCCAACCACTATTATCTTCATTATATGTTTTAAGCGTTTTTAAAAGATTGTTTTCATAAACGTATTCTTCTTTAGTAGATTTAACATCTCCATAGGCTTGTACAGTTTCTGTTTTCGATGCTGGGCGTCCTATAAAGTAATTCTTACCAACTGCATTTGGGTTATGAACATAATTCATGACCGCAGTTGTGACTGCTAAATCCTCATTAACTTTAGTAACAGTTTCCTTCGGCAGATAATAATCTCCATAAATCATACTGCTTTCTGTGGTAATGTCTTTTAAAAAGTCTTTGGTAATTGTCTTTTTCGGAACAATAGCTTTAACTCCCAATACAGAAGTTGACACATCATATTCAGTAGATTTAAAAGAGAGAAGCTGACCGTTATTCACTGAAATATCATTTGGGAAAATCAGGTTATTATCATCAACTGTCTTTACTGACCACTCCTTTATCGGAAGTCCTTCGTTTAATGGATCAATCTCAGCACCGCTCCAGATTTTGGTATTTTCATATCCACCGGCGTACCATGACGATCTGGCAGACTGCTGAAAACCAATAACTCCTTTCCCACGAAGATGAGAAATCAAATTCCGATATTTAAAATCCTGTTTCCTTCCTTCCTGAAGTAACTGAGATACAAGATATTGGTTATAGTTCTCCTTAATAATAGCATAAGGATATTGTACAGTATTACTGGAAAGATAAAAATTATTTTCAGCAGTAGCAGGCGCATAATGAATTTCTGTTTTGATACCTCCTTGTTGAATTTCCTTGATTCTTGAAATCTTATTAAGCTTTTTACCAAAGTCCCAGGTAATCAACTTGGTTTTATGTACAATTGAAAATTCTGTATTTACCTGTGCTATTCTGAAATTACCAATAAGTGGAATATAATGTTCTCCATATTTTGAATAATTAATATCTTCTCCATTCATATCAAGATCTATACGATCTATCCAATCTGTTTTTGTAAAAATTGGTTTCCCATTGCTATCAACACCATCATTCCTAAAGTAATAGAATCCATATGTAGAATCTTTATTACCCAATTCATCCCACTCATCTCTAGTCCATACTTCTGATTCAAACACTAAAAAGTCACTTTTCCCATCTTTGTTAAAATCTGGCGTAAAATAGCTTCGAACAACATGTGTTGACCTTCTCGGTTTTCCTTTCCAATCAGGTTGGTAAAGATAAAGATCTGGGTAATTATGCTTTACAAATCCTTTTCCAGTGGCCACATACATCACCCAGTCCGATGAATCTTTTGCAACTGGTGCCAGAATATCTGTCTTTCCATCTCCAGTGAAATCACCATAATATGGATAATCCAGATTCGCATCTACTGGAGTAGAGGACACTTTAACAAGCTGATTCTGAGTATTGAATTCATAAACACTAAGTATGCTATCCTTTAATTCTAAAAGACTCGATTTACCACTACCTGTAAAGTTTCCTACTTTTCGGAAATTAAGATCCTTATTGACTATACTAACGGTATCTTTACTTACATTGTAATACAAATTGATGTTTTTAGTTATTGTAGCCTGTCCATCTCTACTATATCCAGCAGGATTTCCCCAATCATCAAATAGCATAGGGTATGCAATTTCAGAATGTTCAATATAAATCATAAAATCTGAAATACCGTCTCCATCAAAATCTCCTTCTGTAATAGATTGAGAGATATCATAGCTATAAGACCAATTTTTATCATCATCTCTTTTTTTGATAAATAACTCGGGATATTGTTTTGTATCAATGCTTTTCAAGAAATTAAGCTCAAAGTCAATACCGTTGAAAGAATAAGAACGAATGTTTAACACTCCACTATCTTCTACCTCCCACGTAAAAATACTTTGTTTATTCAATAGTATATGATCTTTTAGTGCCATTCCAACCGTAAAGACCTTACCTTGATAATTAACATTGATAAATTCCTTATTTCCATCTAATCGATTAAGAACAAGTTTATTACCCCTGAGAAAATCTGGCTTACCATCTCCATTAAAATCACCTACGCTAACATCTTCTTTAAAGATATCATCAAATCTGGAATCTCCCCATTTTATATCACGTGACTTTTCATCTTTTTCGTAGGTAAATAATACCGGAGTAGCTTTTTCTCCCTTAGAATTGCTCTCAGTAATAGATTTAATAAATTCATAAAGATTTGGCCCGTCATAACCAGTATACTCAATATCATATTTTTTAAATAAGCTACCATTGGTAAATACATCAATACTGGACAAAATACGCCCCTGCATAAGTTTCTTTCCTCCTACATAGGAAAGTTCATATAAATTCCGAGAGAGATAAGCAAACTCAATACGATTAAAGTGACTTGTACGAAGATTTTCATTGCCACCCCATTGAATACTACTTATAGAAGCTACATTCTCACTCCATCTAAACCCTTGTACGTACTGATAGGAAATATAATTTCCCTGAGCATCTTTCCATTTTACAATATTAAATTCAGTTGGTGTTCTGGAAGATCTGGAACCATCTACTGGAATATCTACAAAAGGGGCATCTCCATACCATGCCTGAGAACCATCTTCAAAAGTAACTTCAAAATAGATGGGACCGGTTTCTTCACCATTTACCCCCATTGATTTTATTTTAACATTAGAATATTTCTCGGTCACGTATTCCGCTCCATCTTTTCCATATTCTCCTGATATCAGAATTAATCGTTGCCCATTAAATTGATAGAAATCTGAATAATCTAGTTTTATTTCTTTTAATTCTCCATCTTTCTCAATAGTTCTACCCATTCTGGAAATACTGGTAATACCAGAAAGTCCCCATCCATAACCAGCAATTCCATTCCCAGAGCCACTAGCGTAATTTAAGTTGATTTGTGGTGCAATGCTCTTTACTCCCGGAGGCAGTGCTATTGGCAGGGTATATTGCAATTGACCGCCTCCATTAACTTCTATCTGTCCTATAGTATCGTGAAACGGAATTGTTCCAATAGTTCCATAAGGGGTATCTGGAAGTTCATCCCAATTTACATCTATATTGATATCATTTGTATTTGTCACACTATTTGAAAGAGCGACTTTTTGTAAATCTTTCATAATTTGATTTTTTAATTAATTTTTTGTTTTCGTTAAATTTTACTGAAGAATCCGGGAGAACACTTTTTGGTAATTATTGCTTACCATTCTTTTTATTCTCCCTTGATTCAGTTGTTTTTACTACTGTAATTGTAGCTCCCGAAGAATCTGATTTCCGGCTTCGTCGTACATGAAGATCAGGTCAGCATCAGATGGAATGGGTATATTCTTCTTTTCATAGATATAAGCATATCCTATTTTGCTAACACCTACTTTAAATACCTCTTCTGCGGGTAAACCATTCACTGCAAGAGCAGTTTTTTCCCGCACTACTACAGGCGATTCCTGATTTTGATTATTAGTATTCATAACTGTTGTTTTTAATTTTTAGACATAGTTCTCCCTGTTGACCTTTTCTAAGACCAATTTTTAAGGAAGCTTTAAAATTTTATTGATGATTTAAAATGGACAACGGATAATAAATAATGAGCAATAGGCAATGAGTAATTTTGATTTATTGTGGTATTATCTCATTGGTATATTGTTACATTATTACATTGCTACATTTTTAATACGGAATCGCGTTATTGAATACTAATGCAGGCACTGTAGCTTTGTCTGTGATTCTGGTATCCTGATCCAACATAAAGAACACACCGTTTCTACCATCTGCTTTATCAGCTTCTGAACCACCGGACTGCCCAAGCATCGTTTTTGCATAATCATCCACACTTCCGGCTTTGGCATTCGGGAACTTCGCTAGGAAGTCAGCTCCACTCATACCTAAATCCAATTTAGCAGGTATTCCACTAGGCGTACAGTCAACTGCATGCTGGAAGCCCATATTACTACCAGTAGCTGCTACCGTAAAGGCTCCATTCAATGTAAGAATATTCGGATAGCTTGACGCAGGGAACATGACTCTCAAGTCATAGGTTAACCCTTTTCCGACTACTGGAATTGCGGTATAATTACCTCTAGACTCTGAAAACTCATATACTTCTGTTTCACTTGCTGCTACTGGAATCATTGTTGCCCAACCTACATTATGCTGTATCTGATTCGTTTGGGTAAAGATTCCACCTAAATGTTTCATATTTGGAGCATGTTTCAATAAGTTTGGCTCACATAAAACTCTGTTGTTTTTAGCGAAAGCATAGAAGGCATTTTCAATAGTACCAGAGGTATTTCCGACTGATTTACCATTCCAGAAAAGTTCTCTTCTAATAATATGAAAAGCCAAATATCCTGAATTTACATTACCAAACCAGCCTTCTCCGACATAGTTAAAACAGTGCGATATATCTTTTAGTTTTGGATTTTTCCAGAATAAGGAAACTGGTATAAAGTCATTAGTCCCTTCTACAGCCTGCCCTGTATAAATCCAAGCTTCAACACCACTATAATGTCCATATCCTAGTTTTGAATTCTTAAAGCACTCCCATACCGTTTCCAAGTTGAAGAAACTGTCTAAGAATCCAGGTAGGATCTTTTTAAGACCTGCTCTGAAGAATGTTCCTCTTAATCCTGTTGGTTTGGTAATCTGTGATAACATATCCGCCGGGAAAGCTTCAAAATATCTACCTTCTCCAAAACCGTAAAAAGTTGAGTTCATAGTAGTCACCTCAGGTGTTTTCAGTTTGAAATCACTACTTACATTAGCCTGTGATAAGCCTGCAAAAGTATAATCCAGATTGGTTAATGAGTTAGATTTGAATTTGGAAAGTTCTACAATATAATTATTTGTTGTAGGCTCAAAGTAACCTTGTGAATTTTTGGTAAGTCCTTCACAGAATCTTGCATAACTTACATTGGCTTCTGCATTAATTGTGATTTCATAATCGCCTGCTGTTTCATATACATGATAGAATGTATTGCCTACATCAATATAATGCGTATTTCCGTCTCCGTCCGTCCATGATTCTGAACCATTATAAGTAGGAACTACGACCATTTCTTCTTTTCCATCACCATAATTTACTTTAGCCTGCGCAACCTCTGCGGCAGTTCTTAGCATAGCAACAGGTACTCTTTCATTAGCCTGAGTCGTTCTGATTTTAAATTTAATCTCGGTACTGGATAAATCTACTTTACCATAGAAAATGTAGTCTAAGACTTGCTTTATTGGCATGTTCTCAAAGGTTGTACCTGTCGGAACTCCGCCTACTTTATATACTGTGGGCTGTGAACTGGTATACTGCACTGCATTTGGATCAGTTGTTTCTTCTTTATGCCAGTAGCTGTCCATCCATGCCCAAAATTGTTCTTGGTTAGGGATATCCCCGTTTTCGAAATAACTTTTTAATTCTGTTTTTGATGTCATAATTGTAAATTTTTAAATTGGTTGTTAAAATTGATTTTTTGGTGTTTTAATAAGCTGAAGTTCATTTCAGCGGGCGGATCTTTCATAATTGTGTTTTTTAATGAATTAAACTTGCTCTTAATATATTCTGATGTACATCTTTTATATTTTGTGTTTGATGTTTTCCTTTCTGGGACAAAGATCATCCGCCGTGGCGTCAAAACTTGTCGTATTATATTTTTGTTTGATTTTTTTTTCATTTTTCTCTTAAATATTCCTCTACATCAGTATTTTCTCCATTTTGATCTAATTCAATGTTAAAATCTTCCGTAAAGAATTCTTCCACTTCATCCAGATAGAAATCAAAATCTATTTCAGCTTTATCCTGATCACTGAGAACCTGAGATAAGTTCAGATTCCTCCGTGCTTGTTTATTGTGTTTTCCCTGTACTTTCATCTTTAATATTTTGTGTTTTTGATCGATGGTTTCTTACTATTGGTCAAAGCTAAACCACCGTGGCATCAAAACTTGTCGTATTATATTTTCGTTTGATTTTTTTGTATTTTTTATTTTACATACCGATCTGGTACATCTGTGAAGCAAATGTAAATCGCTAATGCGACAGAACTTGACGCATTATATTTTATCTGAAAATATTTTTGATTTTTTATTGTAGGGAGAGGTTCAACTATTGGAAACTGGTTAAACAGAGGATATTGGTTGTTGGGGAGGGTAGGTAAGTAAATATTAACTACTAAAAGTTTTATAAATTATTTTATTATAATATTTTTTATAAAGTTTATGAAAAATGCTTACCTACCTACCCTGATTTTATAATCTAAAAGGTTTAAAACTGACTCTTTTAAAACTTCAGTCAGTCTTTTTTATATTATACTGTATGATGCCGAGATATTTTAACTCCCCCAGACCACTATTCAAAATCCGACTGCCCTGAAGCATTCAAGACAATATGGATAAACACCCCGTTTAAAGGCTATTAAGGCAACTTTTATAGAGAATTAATACCCTTTGCTTTTAGTTTTTAAACAGTCTCAAATAGCTTATATATGAGTGTTATTTGAGTGTATAAGAGCTGCCCTATAACAAACATCAAAACCAAACTGATCTCAAAATGTTTCCCTCAATCAGTTCTTTTATTAAAAACTAATAAGGTATCGATTATGTATGGATTGGTTTGGGCAGTTGTTTTTGAATCCCGCACCACTACATTACACGTACTTTTAATCAAGCCAAAAGCAGTATTGTAATATTTTACAAAGTAAATCTATAACCAGATTTCGATATGCATAACAAAAGTATAAGGTAGATAGTTTAATTGATTGGTTTTGGGGGAATAAAAAGGGGTTGATTCTAAAATTCATTGAATTGCAATTTTCTTTGCCAACGTTGGTTTAGGCTATTTTGAATTTGCGAAAATCTGAAGTATTCTTTATCATTAGTATACGCGGTATTAAATGATAGTTTATAATAAACATTCAATAAACCGATATTTGGTTTTATATCTCTGTTTGGAATTTTTCAGTTGTTTAATTAGTAGGCCTATGCTTAATTCAATATTTTGAGTTTCAATTCTTGAATTATGGTAAAGCCGACTATTGCTTTGAAAAATGAGAAAGTTTGTTTTTGTGAAATCCTGAGTGGAAAATAGGAAGAAATTATCAATCACTTTTTTAGAATTGGAAACAACTCCTACACCTAATATATTATCATATTTTCTTGCATCTTCAGTTATAACAAAACACCATCTGGAAATAGATTCTTGCTCAACTTTAATACCAAAAACAATAGGTAGTTTATGTACTATTTCATCTATATCAAAATCTGTTAATCCTTTATTTAATAACCATCTGAAAATATCTTGGTATAAATTCTTTTTTGCTTTTTTAATAGCATTGATTCCTTTTCTCCAATTATTCGGTAATATCCAATATAACCTTTCCTGAGCTTTTATAAAGACCTGTTCATCAATAGTTGCTTTAAATGCTTTAGGGACTACTACCCACTCTGAGCGGGGATTGCTGTGTATTTTTTGTTTTAACCTGCCTTTTGTTTTATTATATATTCTAGTTCCTATATAAGCTTCTTGGGTTAATACCTTAATAATTTTTGATCTGTCCCATAATTTACCATTAGCTGATAATATTTCTTTTTCATTAAGAAAATTTACAATATCGGATATTGAATACCGTTTATTCACAAATAAATCATATATGGTTTTAACCGCTACGGTTGTTTCATCATTTTTAGGTGCAAATGAGACTCTCTCATTGGCTATTTGTTTATGCTCTCCAAGTTTTAAAGGACGTATAATTTCTTTATTAACGTCTAATAACAGACGTGTCATACCATAGACTGCACTTCCTCCTGCTGAATAGCCTTGTTGTGAAACTTTTATACAACCATGAAATACTTTGTCACTCAATTGACGGCTGTATTCTGCTGCCATATACCGTTGGATCGATGTCTCCAGACTTGAGAATAATTGATTAGCCTGATCTGGAAACCCTCGGGAAACATATATTACTTCCTTTCCATGCTTCTTACATAAATGAACGAAATATGCTGCTTGGTCCCCATCTTGAAAACGCCCCCATCTTGAAACGTCATATACCAAAACGTAACTAAATGAAGGAGCATTATTATTTTCAACCCAATTTGCAAACAATCGTTCAAATCCTGGTCGGTTAGCGGTAAGCCCACTTTTTCCTTCGTCTGATTCCTCATGAATTATGTCAATATTATTCTCACGAGCAAAGTTTTCTGTATGTTCACGTTGTATGGCTACAGAATTTTCTTGTTTGTCTTCTGCCGAATGTCGATAATATGCAATTGCTTTTTTATTTATGTGATGAGAAAAGCCTAACATTATTGTAAAGCATTACTCATAAGCAATAAAAGATCATTAGCTAATTCTTTTTCTTTTTCAGTCAATTTTATGTCAAGACTTACTTTCATGCTTACTTCTCTTATTAGATTTTTTAGTTGTGCTGATATTCCAGACAACTGTGTCATCTCGAGAAGATCATCTACTGATACTTTCGGCTCTTGGAGAAAGAATAATAGCTCTTCTTCATTAATTGAGGCATTCATAAATATTTTTGAGAGTGAATTAAAATCACATATTCTATATAATAAGCTACCATCTATTTTCTCAAATAAGATTCTGACAATATCATCGATTTCATAATCTTTTATTTTTCTTAATTTAGGTAATAAACGCATAAACCCAACTCTTTGATGTTCTTTCAAGTTATATTCGGACATTAGTTCGAGATATTCCATTCGTAAGTTTCTTAGTTCAGTGAAGTGCGTTAAAGATGTTTGTGTGATTCCTAGCATATCAGCAATTTCTTTTTTGCTAGCATTTGGATATTCTATTCTTACTTTATGGATAGAATTGGCTCTTTCAATAGGTTTCCAGCCTCTTCTATTATTTTGCATTTCATATCTTCGGGCTTCAAATTCGCCTTCGGACATCTTAGGATAGATACGGCAAGGAACTGTTTTGAACTTTAGTTCTTTGGCACAAGTAAACCTTCTGTGTCCGTCCATTATTATATAACGTCCTTCTGTCATTTCGCATACCTTAATAGGATCTTCAATACCATAATGTGCAATTGAATTTAAAAGACGCCCATAGTCTCCTACATATGCTCTATGTCCAAATGCTTTTCTGGGTTGATTTGGGTCTAATTCAACTACCTCAACAGGTAGTTCTAAAAAAACGAATGAATAAGGTTTGAATGTTTCAATCAACTTATTTTTGCTTTCTTCACTCATAACTATATTATTTTAATTAATATTCAGAATTTTAAAATTCGATTCGTTATTATTTTAATTCCCAATTTTCAGCTTCCAATTATCTTATTGCGCTTATAAAAAAAAATATAAAGAATTAAACACCCTAGTTGCTATATATTTTTAAATCATTGATTATCAGTTAATATTAAGATATAATTCTACTTCCTGATATTAAATTTTCGTGAAATCTTTAGCAATATGTTTAACCTAAAATTCAAAAACACTTAAACTCTAAATAGTGCATTGATAATATATTTTGAATATAGTTGTTGAGGAGGGTAGGTAAGAAGATATTAACTACTAAAAGTTTTATAAATTATTTTATTATAATATTTTTTATGAAGTTTATGAAAATTACTTACCTACCTACCCTGATTTTATAATCTAAAAGGTTTAAAACTGACACTTTTAAAACTTTGGTCAGTCTTTTTGGTTATAATATATGATGCAGGAATATTTTAACTCCCCCAAAACCACTCTACAATAATCCACATCAAAACCAACTGCCTGAAACATTTAAGACAACATGGATGAAACCCTGTTTGAAGGCGATTAAGATAACTTTTATAGAAGATTAATGTCTTTGTGACTTTTAGTTTTAAAACAGTCTCTAACAGCTTGTAATCACTGTTAACTGAGTATACTAGAACCGCCCTACAACAAACATCAAAACAAAACTGATCGCAAAACATTTCCCTAAATCAGTTCTTTATATTAAAAGCTAGCAAGATAGATTAGGACAGTTTTTCTTGAATACCACATCCCTTTATCAAACCTACAACAGTCTCAAAGTAAAACTATATTCAGATTCCTATTATGTATAACAAAAGTGCAGAGTAGGTAGTATAATTGATTGGTTTGGGGCTATGCAAGCCTGCCAAGAAGAGTTATTGATAAATTTTAAAATAAACGCCCTCTCTGAAACTATCTATTTATTCTGCAATATTCCACCAACATACTAACCCTATAGTATTTATATACTCAATCGAACTATAAACAATAATTATTTAACAGTATACACCATATCATTACATGCTTATAAAATCCCTGTCAAGTACTTCTAATAGGGATATAGCAAATTTTATGAGAAATATTCTCTATTATTATAAACTTTCGATACAATACTTTTTTAATAATGATATTAAAGACAACTAGGATTAATAACCACTAACCCGAACTCTCAACATAAAGAGAGATTTTTAAGAAATATTCTTTGCAATGTATAATATGTCAAATAATTAAGTATATAATTTCTAAATAATATTTTATTAAATATCCTATTATAGGATATAAAAACCATGATATAACTATATTATTAAATGATAATAAATCCAAAAAATATCAATGATAATAACAATTTGATAAGTGTAGGGTATAAGTAATGTCTGTTTTACAAAAATTTCCAATCATTTGTACTTATTTTTAATGCGTTAACCAAATTAAAATATTTAACAATGAAAAAAATTATTCACAAATTCAAACTATTATCCATTACAATATTTGGAATGGGTATATTATTAGTTACATCATGTCAGGAAAGCAGAGAAGAGGTCACCTCTATCACCTCTATGCCGGAATCCAATGATGCTTTACGTACTGAAGCAATTAATGCATACAGCCAGCCCAATGCGCATATCTATAGTTTTATTGATTGGAAAAAACTAGGTGTAGAAACTAAATCACAGTTAATAATAATGGTTAATTATCTATCAGTAATAATTACCAAGGATATTTTTCTTAATCCAAGTGATACAAAATTCATGAAAGATCAGATTGTTAACAATGCAAAATTATATGAAGTACCCTATTCTCCGGAGCTTTATTTTGTTTACAATCCATTACTTCCACAATATGCAAAGAATGCGACATCGCTTTTTATTTATCAAGATAAAATAAATGTTCCCAGTTATGTAGGCAGAATTGATTTTGGAATGACTTTATTTGATGATATTAAGAAAAAGTTACCCAACGATTATAAAACAACTCTTGCTCTTATATTAGCTCATGAATATGGCCATCAACTTGAGGGAATTTCTGATAACCAATATCCAACAACAAAACAGACTCAATCTAATGAACTTATGGCGGATGCTTTTGCTGGATATTATTTAAGAAGACCAGAGGGCTATAATAAAGTTAAGTTTCCAGAGCTGACATCATCTATTGAATACTTACAAAGCCTTGCAATAGAAGATCTCCCGGCAGAAGAAAGTGACACAAGCAATCTACCCCATGGTTCCAAAACACAAAGAAGACTCGCCGTTCGTTTAGGTTTTTTATTAGGTGAAAACAAATTGAAAGTAGAGGATTTTGACAAATATTTCTCTAAATACTATAATGATGTGCTTGGATATAAAGAATTCCCTGAAACAGATAGTAACTTCAACCCGGATGCCAGTATAGATAAAAAAATACAAGCTCATATGAAAGAATTAAAAGATATTTATACAGGAACAATTTCTGATCAAGAATTTAAAAACCTTAACTAGTAATTTAATCTTAAAAAAAGTCCAGAGATTCCTCTGGACTTTTGCTTTATATGCCTCAAGCCTACAAGCTATATATTATAAATTTATATAATAGAACTACTTGTAATCATTGTTCAGCAATCTTTAATTAAATTAGGAGTAATCAACATATATTAAAATACAGTATAATAGGTATTACGACAGAAGAAGCACCCACTTCAATACTATTAAAGAGTAAAAACTTTAGGACATGAATAGAGTGGATATTTTTTTCTAATCCCAAAACCTTACTCCTTCTAACTTTCAAAAGAATTATCATAAACTTACTACGGTACACCTTTCATATCATTATCCCCCAAACCAAATCTTCTCAAAAACCAAACAGAACTCTTTAGATGTCTTTGCAATAATTTTGGACATCCCCGCTTTTATATAATACTATATGCAGTTTGAAAAGTATATTATTAATGTGGGCTTGTTTTTTATACCCCGGCCAGATTGATTCTGGAAATTCATTGATTGAAATCTGGACTAAATTAGTTTTAACATATTTTTATATTTTACACTGCCAACCGTTGTTTAATTCATCAACAAATTCTATTTCAATTGAAATATCAATAATTTAAAAGTCTATATTATTTAAAATTCACAACAGGTAAAAAAATTAATATTAAAAATAAAATCACTATACGTTTTAAATTTATATATTTGATAATCACCATAATTATATTATCAATACTTTGATTATTTTCTATTTATAAATTTAAAACACACATGAGAACATTTTATTTAACCTTCTTCACGCTATTTTCATTGACTATATTCACTAATAGTTGTCGCTCCGATAAAGAAACCGAAAACAATCAGTATAATTTTACTATTGTTCGTGATAGTGATTTTCAAAGGAAAATTGGTGGTGAGACTACTAATATTGTATTTAATATTAATGCTAGCTATAATTTCAATACCGTCCCGATGTATATTAAGTATTCCAGTAATTTTGATAGTGAATTAAAACTTGATAATATAATACTAGAAAAAAACAAGGAATATCAATTAAAAAATCAAAATAATTTTTTGGAATATGTCGGAAAGGAAGCGGGGATACACAATGTGTCAATTTCTGTAAAAAATGAGAAGGGGCAATCCCTTACTGAAACTTTTATTTTAGACTATATACCATCTGGTTTTACATTTTTACCTGATGCTACAGGAAATTCAAATAAACAATATAAAGGACAAGATTATACATATACTGAAAAAATTATCCCAGAAAGGAGCTCAGACACTAAGGGATATACTATTAAATTCAAACCATACTCCGGTATAATAAAATTTAATAATATTAAAGTTGAGTTCGACAAAGAGTATCCGATAAGTGACATATCTAATTTTAGTATTACTACAAATAGTAATATCTCTGGAAAACAAATATTAAAGTATACAGTTAAAAATTTTTCTATATCTGAAGAAATTGAGGTTCATCAACAAATTTCAGAAAGTTAATATTAATAATTTAAAAGTCTGTATTATTTAAATACAGAACGGGTTAATTATAATATTTTTATAAAGTTTATGAAAATTATTTACCTACCCCGAAGTTCTTATTATTTCAAATTGTTAAAACAGAATGATTTTAAACTACTTTCGGGCAGTTGGTTTTAAAATAATGTTGGATAATGAAATCCCCCCAACAACCAATACCCAAACGCAACTCTAAAAAGACTGCCCGAACGACTATTACTTTACAATATCTTTGAATATCATTGAGAAAAGAGTCGAAAACAGGTCCTTTTAAGGCTATTCTAGGTATTCATTTGACAGATCGATTCCTTTTCTTGAACATCCGACTCTAAGAGCCTTTAAATGGCTTATTTGAAGGCATATATAGATACCCACAACTTCCAAAATTTGGTTTTAGAGGATAATGGGATTAATCGAATGGACAAACACTTTCACATAGATACTATTTCCATTACGTCAAAATAAAACCGCCGCCCTCAATACAATCTATATCATTACACTATATCCAATATGCTATACTAAACCAGCCTATCATACCTTACATATACACGGTAGGATAATAATAACAGGATATACTATATCATTATATGATTGCAAAATATCTGTTAAGTACTTATGGCAGGTAGATGTCGCGTTTCAGAGCAGTCTTTTTGAATTATCATACCAAAGCCGGCTCATCACAAACAATCTTAAATCAAACTGATCTCAACATTCCCCTAAATCAGTATTCATTATACTTATAACCATCTCCTATCTACATAACAAGGATAAGATGGAACTATACTTTTTATAAAGCTCTTGAATGTATTAATGTGTAGATAGAGTGGTTTAGGGTATGAATGGTTAATAAGGTTGATTGGCTTTGGGGGCTTCTAAAAACTTCCCGTGATAGTGTATTATATATTAACACTGCAATAGGTATACAGTATGACGGAAAAAGCGTATTAAACAAATAAGATAAGGCACTTAACTCAAAAGAGAGAGATTCCGGTATATACACAAAACTCAACCACCCCAAACCAACCCTCTTAAAAAACCAACTGAACCCTATAGTAGTCTTTGTCAAAAATTAGGACATCTGTTCATTAAAAATAAAAGCATACTACAACGTCTAAATACTATATTACTTTTACTATTTAGATCATACAGAAAGACTCTAAACCCGAGTATTGTTTTTACCCCCTACCAAATCATTTTCAAAAATTCAATATAGAAATCCAGTGTAAACTGGTTTTAATCTGACAATTTTGACGGTATCCCCAAACCAATACCAACTGATCTGTATAGATACATTTCTAACTAGTGTGTAAAGACGCAGCCTACCATAAGCTTCATAGTACCCAGAGAATTACCTTCTTCTGCTACCCCCTACCAATCTACATATCTTTTTCGAGCAGTTGTTTTGTGCAATCCAGCTTTTTGTTGTCATCATTTTATTTTTCCACTTACTGTTTTTCTGTCTAAACTGACAATTTTATGAGATTTATTTTATATCCGTCATCTTACTTAAAAATTTGTTTAAAATTTGTTTAAAAACTTTAATTTTTAGATTAAAAACCCTGCTAACCGGCATGGTTATTGACTTTATTACAGTATCTTAGAACATTTTCAGTTCTACTTTTCTACAGATATAAACATAAAAAAGCCTTGAAGTGTTCGAGCACAACAAGGCAAAATCAATAAATCTTTAAACGCATTAAAAATCATCGACATGACAAAGTTATTAAATTGTCTTGATACTATCTGTATCTATGTAGGAACGTACAAAAAGTACAATGAAGGAAGTTTATTTGGTGAATGGCTTAATCTATCTGATTATTCAGATTATGACGAATTATTAGAAGCAATGAAAGAACTTCATCAGGATGAAGAAGATCCAGAGTTTATGTTTCAGGATTATGAGTGTCCTTCTTTTATTCAGTCTTTAGGATTAATTAGTGAATCTTATATCTCAAATGATATTTATGATTTAATAAGTCAAATAAGCGATTCTGGCTATGATATAGAAGTTATTGAATCTTTTATTGATTGCTTTGGAATAAGCGATTTAAACGAGGTTATTGACCGAATTAACGAGTGTTACGTAGGTGAACATTCAGATGATGAAACTTTCGTTCAGTCGCTTTTAGAAGAAACGGGAGACATTCTACAAAATATACCTTCTTACATTTGTATTGATTGGGAAAGTACTGCAAGAAACGTGATGTATGATTATAGCACAAGTAATAATCATTATTTTAGGAATTATTAAAATATTAAAAACAACCTTGACCTCAACCTTGACCTTTTTAGAAAAAGCAGACAAAATAAAAAAACAATCACCTGAATATCAGATGATTGCTTGCCTTAAACTGTAGACCCACAGGGATTCGAACCCCAGATGACTGAACCAAAATCAGTAGTGTTACCGCTACACCATGGGTCTCTGTTTTATTGTGGTGCAAATTTACAACAAATTTTTTACTTTGCAAGTTTTTCCTAAAAAAAATACGCTCTTTCTTCTCTGAAAACCGCTATCCGGTTGAATTTCAATATTAAAAAATACATCGTAATTTTTATCCACAGAGTGGTTTTAGTATATTTATTTCCGTAATTTTGAAAAAATTAAATTTTAGATGAGCAATACAGACGATAAGAAAAAAGCGCTGGCCCTTGTGCTGGAAAAGCTTGATAAAACCTACGGAAAAGGAACGGTAATGACTTTAGGAGAGGATTCTGTAGACCACTCTATCGAAGTTATTCCTTCAGGTTCTTTAGGACTTGACCTTGCATTAGGTGTTGGTGGTTACCCAAAAGGAAGAATTATCGAAATCTATGGACCAGAATCTTCAGGTAAAACAACCCTAACGCTTCACGCAATTGCTGAAGCACAAAAACAAGGCGGAATTGCAGCATTTATTGATGCTGAGCATGCTTTCGACAGAAATTATGCAGCCAAACTAGGAATTAACTTAGAAGATCTTATTATTTCTCAGCCAGACAATGGTGAACAGGCATTAGAAATTGCTGACAACCTTATCCGTTCAGGAGCAATTGATATTGTTGTAATAGACTCTGTAGCAGCCTTAACTCCAAAAGCTGAAATCGAAGGAGAAATGGGAGATTCTAAAATGGGTCTTCATGCCAGGTTGATGTCTCAGGCATTAAGAAAGCTTACAGCTACTATTGCCAAAACAAAATGTACGGTAATTTTCATTAATCAGTTAAGAGAGAAAATCGGTGTAATGTTCGGTAATCCTGAAACTACAACTGGTGGTAATGCTCTTAAATTCTATGCGTCTGTAAGAATTGACATCCGTAAGGCAAGTGCACCGATAAAACAAGGTGATGAGGCTGTAGGTAGCCGTGTAAAAGTAAAAATTGTAAAAAACAAAGTAGCTCCTCCATTCAAACAAGCAGAATTCGACATTATGTACGGTGAAGGAGTTTCCAAAGTAGGAGAAATTCTGGATCAGGGTGTTGAATTAGGAGTTATCCAGAAGAGCGGTTCTTGGTTCAGTTACAATGACACGAAATTAGGTCAGGGTCGTGATGCGGTAAAAGACGTTATCAAAGACAATCCGGAACTTCAGGAAGAATTAGAAGAAAAAATCAAGGAGAAGATCAACGAAAAATAATACAATCTGGAATTAGAAATTTGAAGTTAAAAACTCATAGCCTTTAATTTCTCATATAGCTTTAAAAAATGCCATTCTGTCACTTTTGACAGGATGGTATTTTTTTTGAAAAAATTCGTCTGTAAATCATAAATAAAAAAAATCTAAATAATTATGGCAAAAGGAAATATCAATGTATCGGTGGAAAACATTTTCCCACTTATCAAAAAATTTCTTTACAGTGATCACGAAATCTTCTTAAGAGAACTTATTTCTAATGCAACAGACGCAACACTAAAACTAAAGCATCTTACTTCTATCGGTGAAGCCAAAGTAGAATATGGCAATCCAAAGATTGAAGTTAAAATAGACAAAGACAACAAAACACTTCATATTACAGATCAGGGAATTGGTATGACTGCTGAAGAGGTAGAAAAATATATCAACCAGGTTGCTTTCTCCGGAGCCGAAGAGTTTCTGGAAAAGTACAAGGATTCTGCTAAAGATTCCGGAATTATCGGACACTTTGGTTTAGGATTCTACTCTGCATTTATGGTTGCAGACAAAGTGGAAATTATTTCTAAATCATACAAAGAAGGAGAATCTGCTGTACACTGGATTTGCGATGGAAGCCCTGAATTTACACTGGAAGAAACAACCGCAAAAACAGATCGCGGAACTGAGATTATTCTTCATATCGCTGAAGACTCAACTGAGTTCTTAGAAGAGTCCCGTATTCGCGAGCTACTTTTAAAGTATAACAAGTTTATGCCTGTTCCTATTAAATTCGGAATAAAAACAGAAACGCTACCTCTTCCAGAAGGAGCTACAGAAGATGCTAAACCTGAAACTATAGAAGTAGACAACATCATCAATAATCCTAATCCGGCATGGACAAAATCTCCAAGTGAGCTTACAAGTGAAGATTATCAAAAGTTCTACCACGAGTTGTATCCAATGCAGTTTGAAGAACCTTTATTTAATATTCACCTGAATGTTGATTACCCATTCAACCTGACCGGTATTTTATTCTTCCCTAAACTAGGGAACAATCTTAATATCGAAAAAGATAAGATTCAGTTATACCAGAATCAGGTTTTTGTAACAGATGAAGTAAAAGGTATTGTTCCGGACTTCCTGATGTTACTTCGTGGGGTAATTGATTCTCCGGATATCCCGTTAAATGTTTCCCGTTCGTACCTACAGGCCGATGGGGCTGTAAAAAAGATTTCTTCTTACATCACGAAGAAAGTGGCAGATAAAATGGTTTCATTAATCAATGAAAACCGTGAAGATTATGAGAAGAAATGGAGTGACATAAAAGTGGTTATCGAATATGGAATGATTTCTGAAGATAAATTCTATGAGAAATCTGACAAGTTTGCACTTTATCCGACAACGGACGGTAAGCATTACTTATGGGATGAACTAACTGAAAAAATAAAACCATTACAAACCGATAAAGACGGAAAACTGGTTATTCTATATGCATCCAATACCAACGAGCAGGATAGTTATATTCAAAATGCTAAAGCTAAAGGATACGAGGTTCTTTTATTAGACTCTCCTATTATCCCGCATTTGATCCAGAAACTTGAATCTTCTAAAGAAAACATCTCTTTTGCGAGAGTAGATGCAGACCACATCAATAATCTTATTAAGAAAGATGAGCCTGTAATTGCTAAATTAAATGATGCAGAAAAGGAGACTTTAAAAAAATCTGTTGAAAAAGCTGTAAACGACCAGGCTTACACAGTACAATTAGAAGATATGGACAGCGATGATGCTCCGTTTATTATAACCCAGCCGGAATTTATGCGTCGTATGAAAGACATGCAGATGACTGGTGGCGGCGGAATGTTTGCAATGGGAGGCTTCCCGGATATGTACAACCTTGTTGTAAATGCCAATAGTGATCTGGCTACCGGTATTCTGAAAACTGAAAATACTGAAGATAAAAATGCTTTAGTAAAACAGGCTCTGGATCTGGCTAAGCTTTCCCAAAACTTACTGAAAGGAAAAGACCTTACTGACTTTATTCAAAGAAGCTTTGCACAACTAAAAAAGTAATCTTTTTTTTCATATATATTCAATGAAACCTCATAGGATTTAGAATCTCCTATGAGGTTTTTATTTTAAACAATTCTGTAATAATTTAAAATCTACCAATTCTTACCGCCGGTAATATATATTTAGCCATAATCTCAAATGCCTGTTTTGCTTTATAACTGCCATAATTGCTCTGAGTAAATACAACCGTTAGATCAAGATCTCTGATTATAAATATATACTGACCTCCGTTACCCGATGCAAACAATAAATTTTCGACAAAATCATTTGTCTTTAACAATTCTTTGTACCAATAAAATCCATAATATGCTGGCTGCGGAATACCTATTTTGCTCCTGCTGGATTTCATAAAAGAAAATTCAGGAATAATGATATCACACTTTGTAGAGTCATTAATCCAATCAGCAGAAACGATTTGTTTATTTTTCCACTTTCCATTATTCTTTATCAACTGTCCAATTTTTAACATATCTTTTGGCAGAATATAAAAAGATCCAGCTGTCATTGTATTTCCTGACGGATCAATAGTCCATCTGTAATTTATAATTCCTAAAGGATCAAATAGATATTTTTGGGCAAATTCCGGAACACTCATTCCCGTAGCGTTTGCAATAATACCACTACAGATCATTGTATTAATTGATGTATAGGACCATAATTCTCCAGGCTTAGTCTTCATGGGAAGTTCTAGAGAAAATTTCAACCAGTCCTGAGAAAGACTCATATTGTCTTCACATACTTTGGTTTCATTAAATTCTTCACAATCAATTCCGGATCTCATCTCAAGCAGGTCTTTAATAGTTATTTTACTTTTAAGAGCATCTGTTTTTAATACCGGGTTATTTGGAAAAAATTCATAAATTTTTTGATTAACACTTTTAATAAAACCTTTATCAATAGCAATGCCTATTAATAGTGACGTAACCGATTTAAAGGAAGATCTGGAGTCATGCAGGGAATCTTTCGTGTATCCGTTAAAATAATTTTCATACACAATTTTAGAACCTCGGGCTATAATCACCGAATTGATTCCGCTGTATTCATTCTGGTCAATTGCTTTCTGCATCTGATTTAATAATAATTTTCCCGAAGCTTTAGCTATTTGAGCATTCAAAGCCGGGAAAATCATTATCAGAAAGATAATTAACAGTCTGCTAGCCATATCTATTTTATATAAATGTATTGTATTCTTTACTACACTTATAAAATTACACTATTTAACTATATCATTATCCGTCATTTATAGATTATTTAAAAACTAAGGCAATTTATTAATAGCTTTTAGGATCTCAGCAGTGTTATTTTGCATACCACCTAAATGGGCTCCAGTAGATTCAATAAATTGCTTTGGTTCTGAAGCATTATCAAAAACTAATTTCCCTTGTTCATAAGGAACTTCTTTATCTTCTTTACTGTGGATAATTATTTTAGGCAAAGTCCCTAATCCTTTGATATCTTCTTTTGCAGAATAAGGAGAAACCATACCTTTCAGAATCATATCCTTATACTGAGGTGCATAGAAAGCAGCAATATCTGTAAACGAAGCCATTGGACTGTCTAAAATTAATCCTGAAATTTTATCCACATTATCTTTAGCCAAATGCGTCGCTATCTGTGAACCTAAAGAAGCTCCATAGATGTAAACTTTAGTATTTTTGATATCTGGTCTGCTGATAAATTTATCAAACAACATCTGACCATCCGCAGCCACATTCAGGTGGGTAGGTTTTCCTGTTGATTTTCCATAACCACGGAAATCTATCATGACAACCTGAAAACCTGCATCTACCAAAGGCTTTGTAATATACTGATAGGTTGTTACATTTCCTCCCGCACCATGAAAAAATAAAATAGTTTTTTTAATTTTTTTAGTCTCTGGTTTTGCAATATAAGCAGTCACTGTATCTTGTTCAATAGGAAAAGCAATATACTCTAGCTTTGAAAATTCAAGTGGCTTAAGTTTTTTACCTGGCTGATAAAACTTATCGTCCATTTGTGCATGGGCAAAACTTAATAAGAATAAAAAAAGAGCGGAGAAAATGTTGATAGCTTTCATAATATTTGATTTTTTAATTATGGTTCAAAGCTACACTACCGGCTATAGAAAAGAAAAAGAATATTACCGAACAGTTATTTTCAAATACCGAACGGTAAAAATTCTAACCTAAATGTTTTTTAAATATTCACAATTACTTTACCTACTACCCTTCCTGTTTCTACTTCTGTATGAGCTTTTCCCATTTCTGAGAAACTATACTCCTGATGAATATGTGGTTGCAATACCTTTGCTTCCAGTAGATCTGCTATCGCTTGTATTGTTTCTTTTTTTGAATCAACTAAAAAGAACTGTAAGTTAACATTTCGCTGTGCAGCCTTTTCTAAAGCCTCTACCGGAATGTCAGCAGAAGGCAGCGTGATAACTGTACCACTTTCTTTTACTACATCAAGCGAATTCAACAAAGTTTCACCTGCTATTCCGTCCAATACAATATCAACATTTTTAATCGCATCTCTGATATCCTCTTTCGTATAGTCAACATGTTCATCTGCTCCGAGCGACAATACAAAATCTTTATTTTTTGCAGATGAAGTACCTATAACATGAGCGCCTAAATGCTTAGCTATCTGAACCGCATAATGGCCAACACCTCCTGAAGCAGCATGAATTAATACGCGATCACCTTCTTTCACTTTTCCGATTTCTGTTAGCGCCTGATAAGCAGTAGAAGCTGCTAATGTTGTAGCTGCAGCTTCTTGATAAGATATTTCTGAAGGGATATGGGCTAAATGATCTGCCGGAGCTGCCACATATTCAGCATAAGCATTTCCGTTTCCAAAGAAGTTAACCATTCCAAATACTTTATCTCCGGATTTAAAATCTTTTACATCTTTACCAACTTCTTTAATTTCACCAGAAATATCCCAACCCAAAATAGCAGGACGCTTTTCTGCAAATAGCCAGCTTAATACTCCATCATTATGTCTCGCCTTTACATCAACAGGATTTATACTAATTGATACTACTTTTACCAACACTTCATCATTTTTTACAGTTGGCATGTCTATTTCTGTTTGTTGCAGGTTTTCTACTCCGCCCGCTTCATTTAAAAGAATTGCTTTCATCTGAGTTTTATTTTAAATATTAATGGAGCAAATGTAGATTATTTAGTATCTTTATGTCAAGTATGCACTTTTTAGTACTCTACATACCAAAAATATACTAATACTGATTATCAGTAAATTAAATTTTAATAAAAATGAAAAATAACAAATATATCGATGAAGCATCCTGTCCGGTAGACTATGCTTTTAAGCGAATTGGTGGAAAATATAAGGGTAGAATATTATGGCATTTACACCTGGAGAATATTATGCGCTATGGAGAATTGCGCAAAACATTAAGTGATATTACTCCCAAAATGCTTACCCAGACGCTGCGCGAATTGGAAGATGACAACCTGCTGCATAGAAAGGTCTATCAGGAAGTACCTCCAAAAGTTGAATATTACCTGACTGAAACGGGTGCTGAACTTATCCCCTTTATTACTTACTTAAAGAAATGGGGTAAAAAAGAAATGGAGAAAACTCGAAATTAGACTTTTATTTATATCCCGTAATGAAAGCCCTGTCAGGGTTTATAATTCTGGCAGGGCTTTTAAACTCTTTTATACTAAGTATTCTTATTGATTTAAAATCTCTAATACCTGATCTCCAACAGCTCCGCCGGACTGAGGGTTCTGTCCCGTTACCAACCTGCCGTCGGTTACTGCAAATGGTGTAAAGTCTTGTTCAGCTTTTACATAATTTGCGCCTTTGCTTTTCAGTACATCTTCCGTAAGATATGGCATATGATCTGCCAGCTCAGCCGCTATCTCTTCAGAATTACTAAATCCTGTAAGTGTTTTATCTTTAATTAGTAAAGAACCATCGGAAAGTGTAATATTAAACAACCCTACCGCTCCATGACATACAGAGGATATAATTCCCTGATTTTCATAAATTGTTCTTGCAATATTTTGTAATCCTTTATCTTCGGGAAAATCCCATACAACTCCGTGTCCACCAGCATAATAAATAACATCATAGTCCGAAGCATTTACTTCTTCAGGCTTCAAAGTATCCGCCAGCTTACCCCTAAAGATATCATCAGCATAATACTTCCAGTCTACAGGCTGTACAAATTGCTGAATACTGACCGGATCTAATGGTGTATAACCTCCTCTGGGGCTAACAAAATCGACTTCTTTTCCGGCCTTTACCATTTTATCATAAAAATGTACAGCTTCTCCCAGCCAAAGCCCTGTCGCTCTTTCCATATTAGGATATTTCTCTACACTTGTCACAACGATTAATGCTTTTTTCTGTTCCATAATATTTTGCTTTTGTATTATTAATATTTTCTGATACAAAGTTCGGTTAGCACTAAAAATTATCACAGGACATATCTCAAAAAAAAGTTGTGATCTAAGTCACATATCAGGAAGTATAAAGCCTACTTAGTGTTTCCCGTGACACTCCAAGATAACTGGCAATAAGTTGTTTGGGAATTCTGTTACTCCATTCTGAATATTGATAAATAAAATCCTCGTATCGTTCTTTTGCTGTTTTAGTCATAAGTGCCAAAACCCTGTCTTGTAGTGCACAATAGCCTAAATTACTTTTTACACGAAAAAAATGTTCTGCTTTTGGTATTTTTCTGCAGACTTCATTCATTTGTGCATAAGTAATAGAGTAAACCTCACTGTCATCTATACAATCTACCGCCAATCGGGCAGGTTGATGTTTATAAAAGGCTGTATAATCAGAAATCCACCAGTCTTCTGTGGCAAACTGCAATATCTGTTCTTTACCGGAATCGTCAATCATACCGCATTTTAGCAACCCCGATTTCACAATAAATAATTCATCTACCAATTGGTTTTCCTGAATCAGGAATTGTCTTTTTCTATATTTTCTGAACTGAAAAAAACTCAGGATTTCTTCAAATTCTTCATCGGATAAGCGGACAATATTTTCTATATGTTTTCTGAGAAAGTCTGACATTATTAAATTTCGTTTAACGGATCCCAAAAGATCTTTCTGAAGTTCTGGATTTTGTTTCCTTTTACTGCAACTCCTTCTTTAGCAAGTTTCTTGGTAAAATCAGGAATACAGGATTCGGCTGTAATCACCCCGGAAGAATTACAAACTCTATGTGCCGGAAAATCTGCATCATAATGTCGCAATGCATTTCCTACGTGACGGGAATGATTTGGATAACCCACAGCTTTTGCAATAGCCCCATAAGATGTCACCCTTCCTTTGGGGATCATCCGGATAATCTCAAAAACCTGATCTTTAAATTGCTGATCCATGAAGAATATGTTTATCTAAAGTTAAAAAAATATTTACTAACAATACACCTACTGATGATCCTCTAATAGGATATCGCAAAACTCGTATCCGTAAGACTTCCCATCGTGATTATAAGATTTCTCTACCCGTTCTCCATTTCTAATATTCAGATTCTGCTGAAATATAGGCCCGGCATATACAAACGTATGAAACTCTCCGTTTTCTCCACAAGGATCTACATTTTTCGGAAGCTTATCAATAAGATATTCATCCAGATCACATCCTAAGAAGTCAGAATCCAGATATTGCTTGTTGGTACAACAGATTCTGGTACGGAAGCCCAGTTCTAAGAATTCGTATACAAGGTTTCGCGTATCTTTTTTCCAAAGCGGAAAAATAGCTTTCCAACCGATTTTCAACAATTGTTGCTCTCTATATTTCCGTAAATCTTCCAGAAAGATATCACCGAATACAGATGTTTTGATACCCTGTTGTGTAAATGTGGATAATGTCTGCTCCATTATATTTTCATAGGCAGCCATATCTGAGGATTCGGGTAAGTTAATTTTAGTGAGTGGCAATCCCATACTTTCAGCTTGTTTCACTAACAAACTTCCGCTTACACCATGCATAGAAATTCTCTGGTTAGCAGCATTAACAGAAGTAAGCAAGCCTTCAACCTGATAGTCTTCGCTATTGAGTATATCATACAGTGCCATTGCGGAGTCTTTTCCACCGCTCCAGTTCATTAATACTTTTTCCTTCATACAGAGGTTAAAGTTACTGGTTATTGGTGAACAATCAATAGTATACTTCTTTATCCTAAAGAAAAGATAAAATTATTTGGAAACATAGGTCACAATGTGGAAAACTAAATTTTAGCAATAAGATTTCTGCACAGCTTGTAAAGAGGCTTCTCTATCCATAGATAGATGATGATGGAGCAAATCCAAAGTAACACAAAATTGCGATCGGGTAAATAAATTAAGGATTTAAATTTCAGATTAAAGTAACTGATATGGATAAGATAAAAAACAAAAGAGGCATTTCCCAAAAGAACCAGAAGCTTTGTGGATAAAAATCTGGATACCCATGTTTTTTCGGACATTAATCCCCAAAAGAATAATGCTATAGCAACAGGAAGAAACAACTCATGAATTAATCTGCCTTCCCAGCGCTCCACTCCATGTACAAAATTATTTCTGGCAAAAAAAGCAATGGCAACTGTAAACATCATTATCAAAAATCCTCCGTACAATGTAGGGTTCTTTAGTTTCAACAATGTATTTACTTTACTTTCCTGCTTCATCATATAAGCCAGTAACATCCCGAAGAAGAACTCTGTACTCCTCCCGAAAAAAGTGTTGCTCATAATAAAGTTCAGCGGGTACAGAAAACCTTTGGGATTCGCATTGTACCAATGCAAACCATAGCCTATAGCACAACTGAGAAGGAACACTCCCAACATTAGCGAGATACAATACTTCCAGCTTTTCTTTAGTAAAAGAAATAGTACAGGTGAGAGCAAATAGAAAAAGAATTCCACATTGAGTGACCAAGCCTGTACAATTCCGGTAAGAACATATTTATCAAACAATGAATACAGTAGCGAGTACTGCAGGAAATAGGTATCCACATTCTTAGAATACTCTGTATCCATGAAATAGAAGCTGAGCAAAATCCAGTATAATGGAAATATTCGCGCTATTCTTAGCAGAATATATTTTAGGTAGTCTTTTTTGCTTTCCAAAGGCTTGTCCTGATAACGGTATGCTAACAAAAAACCACTCAGAACAAAAAATACAGTTACTCCAATATGCCATTCGCTGATGAAGCGCATTACAGCCCATGGCAAATCATTGCGCCAATATTTTCGGTTATGGTAAACGAATACCATAATTGCTGCAATAGCGCGCATCCCTGTAAGGGCATCGTATTTAACGGTGTTTGGAGACTGCATTGTAAAAATAAAAGGCTTATTGGATAAGCCTTTTATTAATAAATTTATATTCTGTTTCTATTAAGAATTCTCAAGAATGTAAGTAAACATTAGTGGAGCACAGATTGTAGCATCACTTTCCACAATAAATTTAGGTGTGTGAATATCTAATTTACCCCATGTAATTTTCTCATTCGGAACAGCTCCGGAATAAGAACCATAAGATGTTGTAGAATCAGAAATCTGGCAGAAATAAGACCAGAAAGGTACATCGTGCATTTCAAGATCCTGATACATCATCGGAACTACACAAATAGGGAAATCTCCTGCAATACCTCCACCAATCTGGAAGAATCCAACTCCTTTCCCGCTACTGTTACCTTTGTACCAGTCTGCCAAGTAAGTCATATATTCGATACCAGACTTCATTGTAGAAGCTTTTAATTCTCCTTTAATGCAGTAAGACGCAAAGATGTTACCCATTGTAGAATCTTCCCACCCTGGTACTACGATTGGTAAGTTTTTCTCAGCTGCAGCCAGCATCCATGAATTTTCTTTAGGAATTTCATAGTATTGCTCTAATACACCTGAAAGAAGCATTTTGTACATATATTCATGCGGGAAATATCTTTCTCCTTTATCTTCTGCATCTTTCCAGATCTCGTGAATATGTTTTTGTAATCTTCTGAAAGCTTCTTCTTCAGGAATACAAGTATCTGTTACACGGTTAAGACCTCTTTCTAAAAGATCCCATTCTTCCTGTGGAGTAAGATCACGGTAGTGAGGAACTCTTTCGTAATGAGAGTGTGCTACAAGATTCATTAAATCTTCTTCAAGGTTAGCCCCTGTACAAGAAATAATAGCTACTTTATCCTGACGGATCATTTCTGCTAAAATTTTACCTAATTCAGCAGTAGACATTGCACCTGCTAAAGTAATCATCATTTTCCCGCCATCTTTAAGGTGGGCAACATAACCTTTAGAAGCATCTACTAAAGCTGCTGCATTAAAGTGTAAATAATATTTTTCTATAAAATCAGAAATGGGTCTATTGCTCATTTTTATTATTATTTAATTTCTGCAAAGATAGGGATTCGTAATTAGAAATTTAGCTTCATCCAACTACCCCATTTAATTTACATTCTAAATTTTCGGTTTTCTTTTTTTTCGGAATGTTGCTTTTTCTGGGTCAGCCTTTTTTCTTTGGATGACTTTGTTGGCTTAGTCTTGAATCTTTTCTTCGGTACAAAGAGCGCCTTGTCCACCAATTCCAATAACTTTTGGATTACTTTCTCTTTATTATCAAGCTGAGAGCGGGACTCCTGAGCACTCAACTGCAAATACCCTTCAGCGCTGATTTTATTTTTCAATTTTTCGAAAATCAGTTTTTTCTCTTCATCCGAAAAGAATTTAGAATCCCATACTGCCCAACGGGCTGTAACCATAGTTTCTACTTTATTCACGTTCTGACCTCCTGCACCGCTACTCCGTGCAGTTTTAAAGCTTAATTCTGAAGAGAAATCTTTCATTTTATAAAGATACAAGAATCAATAGCAAAGATAAAAGACTATGTAGTTATAAGTTCTAGCAGCCTTCCTCGATTTACCTTACCATTAGGTGTTCTTGGAATTTCAGCTACAAATACTATTTCTTTGGGTCTATGAAAGGGCTTTTCAAATTTAATATCCAAAATCTGGGATCTCAGTACTTCGTTTTCATCTCCCTCAATAACCAAAACCAACTTCTGTCCTAGCACCTCATGTGGAATTCCCAGAAAAACAGCTTCATTAGGAATTTCTTTTTTAACAAGAGCCTCTAGCTGTTCGGGAAATATCTTAGCCCCTCCGGAGTTAATAACATTATCCGCTCTGCCTAAAAACCTGAATTGTTTAGCATTCAGTACATCAACGATATCATTAGTCTGTAGTAGTTCAGCATTAATCTTAGGTGCAGAAATACGAAGGCAACCACGATCATCAAGGGAAATATCCACACCATCGAAAAGTGTAAAATAATCTTCACCTTCCGGATAAATCCGTTTCAATCCAATATGAGAAAGAGTTTCAGACATTCCATATGTTTCATAAACTTTGGATATTGCCTGTTTACTGTCTAAAATATCACTCAGCTTTTTCTTCAGACTTTCAGATACAGCTGCTCCTCCAATTATTAAATTCTCTATCAAATGTATTTTATCCAGAGAATTTTCAACTTGCAAAGGCGTCATTGCACAAAAGCAAACAGATTTTTCAATATTTTTAAGAGGATCCAATTTGGGCTCTGCAATGGTAAGTTCCAGCCTGCGGAGAAAAGACCTTACTATCATCATTTTTCCCGAAATATATTCTACAGGAAGGCAAAGTAATGCAGTATCTCCTTCTTTAAGATTTAGGAAATCACACGTCATTTCTGCTGAATTCAGCATTCTGGATTTCTCAATCGGGAATTTTTTAGGAATCCCTGTAGAGCCAGAGGTCTGCACTTCAACTGTTTTGGAATCGGAGAACCATTCTGATAAAAAGTCTTTAACCTTCACTTCAAAATCATTTTGAGGCTTTAGGTTCTCTATGTCAACGCTTCTTGAAAAATCAATCTTCATATTTCAAATTTACAGCAATCTGTTACACAGAACAACATGACTTTTATTTTACCAATACCTGAGCTCTTCGCAGGTTTTCAGTTGCCTGTAAAATTTTATTCTTCAGGATTGAATTATAATCAGGATTTTTCTGGATAAACTGATTAACAATAGTAAGCGCTTCAGGATTCTGATAACTACCAAAAGTAGAGCGAAGCCAATTATCCGGGAAAAATATATCTCCGGTTTTCTGTATTTCCTGCAATAGCTCTAAAGACTTCGGTAGATAATTAACAGAGGTTTGTTGTCTTAGTGGATGGTGTAAATATCCCAATGCTGCACCAACAGACGATTCATTAGTTCTGTTTTGCTTTTCTGCGAGGCTATAAAAAAATTCATCACGAATTTTTTTATCTGAAGCAGCAGCTTTCATTATAATTTTGAAACGATTAATCCGATCAGGATTTTTAATTCTGGTTAATTGTTCCTGCAGAAGGTCATTATTGTTATTATTACGTAATGACAGTGCTAATGCAAGGCTTGTAAAATCTTCATCATTCAAAGTAATACCTTGTGGTGCAGTCTGCGATTTCCATATTTTATACAAATGATCATATGCTTTTGGGGACTGGAAAATTCCCTGATAACAATCGAATAAAATTTTCTTATTATTTGTTGCCGCTTGCCCTTGCAATGCACTCCATATTGTATTTTCTAAGCTTTCAGATTCTTTGCTCCGTATACGTTCGGGTAAAAATCCCCAATATATTCCGGAAATATATCCTGTAATAAGCCTTAGGTTAAGCTCTGTATTTTCTTTTTGCAGCTGTCCGGTAAAAAAATGCAATAATTCTTGCGGTCTAATACCTGATCCACCCAACATATTTTCATACAAAGAGATATAAGCACTTGCACGGCTTACCGGATCTTTTATCAATGAAAAATCAGAAATCACTTCCTTCCCGGTTCTGAATACTCCATAGCCAATACCCGATGAGTTTTGCAGAATAAATAATGGTTTTTGTTTTCCTTGTAGTTCAGATATTTCCTGTTCTTTCCCAGAAAGCTTTACATTAATTTTTTCAATTCTATCCGGATAAAATAAGCTGAGTTGAAACTGCTGCGGCCAAAGCTTTTGTATTTCACCATGTTCCGGATGTTGGGTAATTATAAAGCTTCCAATCTTATTTCCCTTATATTTTACCTTGTAGTCAATGACTGGTCTTCCCGGTTCATTCACCCATACTTTGTTCCAGCTTTGCAGATCTTCCGGTGTATGACTATCCAGAATTGCAATAAGATCCGGCCATGTTGCATTGTTATAAGCATATTTTTTAAGGTATTCGCTCACCCCTTTCCTGAAGTTATCTTCCCCAATTAACAGTTCCAGCTGGCGCATCATAATCGGAGCTTTATTATAAATAATAGGCCCATACATCATTCCTGCATTTTGCAAATTATCCAGGATCTGCCGAATAGGATTTGCGCCTATAGTCCGGTCTATTGAGTATGCCGCAGGGAAATGTGTTGTTAGAAACTTCAGATCATAAATACTTTTATCTGAGGAAGCTCCTGTACTTTTATCTGCCATAAAATTTGCAAAAACTTCTTTTGTCCATACATCATTAAACCAATCCATGGTTACCATATCTCCGAACCATAGATGTGCAACCTCATGAGCGAGAAGATTAGACCTATTATTCAGCTGGCTTTGTGTTGCATTTTTATCTAAAAATAAAGTAGAATTCTGAAACAGGATTGCCCCGGGATGTTCCATTCCGCCAAACTGAAAATCGGGAACAACAACTAAACCATGCTTTTGGAAAGGATGTGGAATACCTGTCCATTTTTCATAATAAGCAAGTGAATTTCTGTAAATACTATAAATAGAATCCATACTATTTTTAATCTTTACGGAATCGGTTTCACGATACAGCATACCAGCATCCTGATCTCCTATTTTCTCTTTAATTTTTTTAAAATCTCCTGCAGCAAAAGAGAACAGGTAGGTAGGAAGCAGATCCGACTGGGCAAAACTCAGTTTTTTCCTTCCTTGTGTTACGGTTGTTTCCTTTAGCTTTCCGTTGGCCATTGCATTCCACTTTTCAGGAATCGTAAGGGTTAAAGAATAGTTAGCTTTCAAATTAGGCTGGTCGAAACACGGAAACATGGTTCGCGCACGATCCGGTACAAACAAAGTGTACAGATAACCATCGCGTCTGTTTAGTGCAGAGTTACCTGCTAAGAATTTAAAAGCAATCTGGTTAAACCCTGATTTCAAATATTTCTGATCTATTAAAATATGTTCCTGATCCAGAACAGGCTTTATAATTTGTCCATTTACAGTCACAGACAACAAAGACGCGGCATTTTCTTTAAAATCTATTTGTAAAGGTAATTCACTCTGTTTCTTATAGCTGAAAGTAATATTTTCTGCTCCCGAAATTCTCTCGGTTTTGTTTTCAGGAATATCCAGATCTAACTCGTATTTAATATCGCTTAATTTACTTTTTCTAAACTGAGCCAGTTCGTAAGATACACCCGACTCAACTTTAAGACCGGGCTTTATTTGTGCATTATAACAACTGTTGAATATGATAAAAAATGATGCGAGTAAGCCTGTTTTCATAGTTTAAAGATAAGAATAGAATCGGAATTATACTAAAAGTCCGAATTAATCCAAATCTTAGAATTAATCACAAATAATAATTAACCTCAGTTAATCTGCTTTTTATTAAATTATTAGCATTCATATTACGATATTTGTTATTCTAATTAACTAGTAATAATATGAAATATTCAAAATTGGCTCTAATTGCATTAGGGTCGGTATCTGTTTCTATGTTTTACGCTCAGGATTCTGTTACGGTTGCAGATTACAAAAGAGCAGAAAGCAGATTGTTTTACAAAACAGCACCCCTAGTCCGGGATGTAATGAACAGCCCTATATGGGATAAAGATGGTAAAAGCTTTAAATACACCAAGACTTCGTCGGCAGGAGAGCTCACTAATGTTAATGTGGTTCTTGAAAAAAAGGCTAAAACTGAAACAGTAATTCAGACTGGTCAAAAAAATCCCAACTCTCCTATTACGCCTCCGGTAAAAAGGAATAACAAACCCGGAGTAACTTCTCCAGATGGAAAAAAACTGGCTTACATAGATAATTATAATCTGTGGATAGAAGACACAACCACACATGATAAAAAGCAACTGACCACTGACGGAATAAAAGACTTTGGATATGCTACCGATAATGCGGGTTGGAAGCATAGTGATGCTCCTATTCTAAGATGGTCTCCGGACTCTAAAAAAATTACTACTTTCCAAATGGATGAAAGGAATGTTGGAGAGATGTATCTGGTGACAACCAATGTAGGTCATCCACAACTAAAAGCATGGAAATATCCACTACCCGGCGACACCGTTCTTCCGATGTTGCATAGAGTTGTTATTGATACTGAAAGCGGTAGTTTAGTTCGTTTCAAAATGCAACCTGATTTCCACAGAGGAACATTAAGTGATGATATTGCTGCCAGTGGGACTTTTGATGATATTGACTGGAATCCGAACGGTTCAGAAGTTGCCTTTGTATCTACTTCCAGAGATCATAAAAATGCAAAATTAAGAATTGCCAATACTAAGGATGGCTCTATTCGTGAAGTTTTTGAGGAAACCGTTGCTACACAATTTGAATCCGGACGCAACGCAATCAACTGGCGTTATTTACCTGCAACAAATGAAGTACTATGGTATTCCGAAAGAGATAATTGGGGACATCTTTATCTATATGATGCTAAAACAGGAAAACTGAAACATCAGATTACTAAAGGAGACTGGCTTGTTGCCAACCTATTAAAGGTGGATGAAAAGAATCGAAAATTATATTTCACAGCGGCTGGTTTGCAAAAAGAAAACCCATATTTTATTTCTTTCTGTTCAATCGACTTTTCCGGAAAAAACTTCAAAAATCTAACTCCGGAAACAGGCACTCACCAGATTACACTTTCACCTGATGGCACTCATTTCATAGATCAATATTCGCAACCGAATGTAGCACCGGTTTCTTTAGTCAAAAAACTGGATGGTATAAAAGTTATGGATTTGGAAAAAGCAAACCTAACAGCTTTGGAAGCTACCGGTTGGAAAGCGCCAACACCTGTAAAATTAAAAGCTGGAGATGGTGTTACTGATGTTTATGGTCTTCTCTTCCAACCAAGTAATATTGTTGCCGGGAAAAAATATCCTATTATCGATTACATTTACCCTGGTCCACAAGGCGGAAGCGTTGGGAGCTGGGCTTTCACTGCATCTAAAGGAGATAACAATGCTCTTGCTGAACTAGGTGCCTATGTTTTGGTTTTGGAAGGGACCAGTAATCCGTATCGTTCAAAATCTTATCACGATATGAGCTACGGAAATATGTCCATCAATACTTTGCCCGATCAAATCGCTGCGATTAAACAACTTGCAGCAACATATTCTATAGATGTGGATAAAGTTGGTATCTGGGGACATTCGGGTGGAGGCTTTGCAACTGCAGCAGCTATGTTCAGATATCCGGATTTCTTTAAAGTTGGTATCTCAGAATCTGGTAATCATGATAACCGTAATTATGAAGATGACTGGGGTGAAAGATATAACGGACTTGTAGAAAATTCTGACTATGCATCGCAGGCTAATCAGCTTTATGCAAAAAACCTGAAAGGTAAGTTACTCATTGCACATGGTATGATGGATGACAATGTCCCTCCATACAATGCATTACTGGTAATTGAAGCTTTAGAGAAAGCTAATAAAGATTATGATTTTATTGCTTTTCCTAACAGTGCTCATGGTTTTGGAGAACATACCTATTATATGATGAGACGCCGTTGGGATTATTTTACAGCTCATCTTCTGGGGAAAAAGCACCCGAAAGAGTTCTTACTGGGACCTAATAAAACAAAGTAAATAAAAAAACCTGCTAAAAGCAGGTTTTTTTATTATTTCAAATCTAAGAAATTACATTCTGTTGACTGTTCCTATTCCTAAAAGCTCTAATGCTTTCTGAATAATATCTCCCGTTACTTTGGAAAGTTTCAGACGAAGCTGTTTTGCATCTTCATTATCCTGATTAAGGATAGGATTATTCTGGTAGAAAGAGTTATAAGATTTTACTAAATCATAAACATAATTTGCTACCTGAGCAGGACTCAATGTTTCTGCTGCTTTAGCTATCACTTCATTAAACTGAGAAGTCATTACTAGTAATTCTTTCTCGGAAGCATTTAACTGGTAATTTCCAGAAATACCACTCTCTTTATACTCTGCTCTGTTCAGCAATGACTGAATCCTTGCATAAGTATACTGAATAAACGGTCCTGTATTACCATTAAAATCAATACTTTCAGCCGGATTAAATAATATTTTTTTCTTTGGATCAATCTTCAGAATATAATACTTCAAAGCACCAAGCCCAACAGTTTCATAAGATTTCTCTTTTTCTTCTTCTGTAAGACCTTCCATCTTACCCAATTCCTGTGCTTTCTCTTTTGCAGTAAGGTACATTTCCTCCATTAATTCATCAGCATCGACAACTGTACCTTCACGGGATTTCATTTTTCCATTAGGAAGCTCTACCATTCCATAAGATAAGTGATGTAAATGATCTGCCCATGAATATCCTAACTTTTTAAGTACCAAAAATAGTACCTGGAAGTGATAATCCTGCTCGTTTCCAACAGTATAAATTAATTGCTGGATATCATTGTCTTTAAAACGCTCCACAGCTGTTCCAAGATCCTGAGTCATATATACAGAAGTTCCGTCGGAACGTAATAATAATTTCTGATCCAGCCCATCTTCTGTAAGATCTATCCATACAGAACCGTCGTCTTTACGGAACAAAACGCCTTTATCCAGCCCCTCCTGAATAATATCTTTTCCCAAAAGATAAGTATTGCTTTCATACTGACGCTGCTCAAAATCAACTCCCATACGCGCATAACTCTCATTGAAGCCTTTATACACCCAACCGTTCATCATTTCCCAAAGCTGGCGTACTTTTTCATCACCATTTTCCCAGTCTAGTAGCATTTTCTGAGCTTCCAGCATTATTGGAGCCTTCTTTTTAGCTTCCTCTTCAGCTACTCCCTGAGCTTTTAGCTCTTCAATCTGCTTCTTATATTCCTGATCAAATCTTACATAATAGTTACCAACTAATTTATCACCCTTCAACCCAGTTGATTCAGGAGTTTCACCATTTCCGAATTTCTCCCATGCCAACATAGATTTACAAATATGAATACCACGGTCATTAATAATCTGGGTTTTAATTACATTATACCCTGCGGCTTTTAATATCTGTGCAACAGAATAACCTAAAAGGTTGTTTCTTACGTGGCCTAAGTGCAATGGTTTATTCGTATTCGGAGATGAATATTCTACCATAATAGTTTCTGCCTTTGCTGGAAGGCTTCCTAAATCATCACCTAAATTCTGAACCTGGCCGATAAAAAAATCATTCTTCAGAGAAAGATTTAAAAAACCTTTTACCACCTGATAAGAGCTGATATAATCAGTAGCTGCCAGTAGTTCTTCGCCCAATTCCTGTCCCAATGCATCCGGACTTTTCCTCGCCTGCTTTACAAGCGGAAAAATCACTACAGTGAAATCTCCTTCAAAATCGGTTTTGTTTTGCTGAACTTCTAGTGCAATACCTTCTAACTGGTATTTCTGCTGAATAATCTCAGTAATCTGATCCTGAATCTGTTTTTTTATCTCCATTCTTAAAATAGTTGTAGCCGCAAATTTACGAAATAAAAAACCGCCCAAAGGCGGTTTAGATATTGTTTAATATAAATATTAGTTTTTATCCCAGAAAAGTTTAGTTGTTACATCATCTCCACCAATCTTGGCTGCAGCTGCTTTAACATTTTTTTCATTCTGAGTATACTCATCACTTGAATAAATCATTCTTACCGGAACTCCTTTAGTATTAGAGTTAGTCGGATTTTTAAGGATAGGATTATCCAATCTTCTTACAAAATTCCACGCTGCAAAGGCTCTGTTATACATAGCAATCCATGATTCTTCTCCAATAGACTTCTTCCAGTTCGTTGCATCATATGGACGTGATGCAATATATGCTGCCGCTTTCGTAGCATCTACTCCATATTCTGTCATAGATTCTGTAATAGCTGCTGCATATAAACCTGCCGCTGTACCTCCCATATTAAATCCTCTTGCAGCTCCTTCAGCTTGCATAAACAACACTTCTGAATAGCTTAGTAGATTGGATGGAGTTATTGGTTTTTTAAAGCTATCCGCTACATGAGAATAGTTTCCATATGTATTTTTGACACCATAAACGCCACCTAGATATTTACCGTCTTTTGTTTTTGTAAACCATACATCTCTTCTTGGATCATTATTAGCATTCAAAACATCTACAAATATATTTGAAGGAACAAAATCATCACGATTAGAAGCTACCAAATTATCAAAAACAGGATTGGTAAATGTTACTCCATCATAAACAAAAGAATAAGAATCTGCTGTTGAAGTCATTACGCCAGATGCAATAGCTGATTCTGCTGCAGCTTTTGCTGTAACTGGATCTACATCTGAAAGATTCAATGCTAATCTTAATTTAACAGAATTAGCCAATTTTTTCCATTTGGACATATCGCCTTTGTAAACGATATCATTCACTTCATATCCTTTTGCAGAAGGATTGATTTTAGCAATTGCAGCATCAATTCTTTTTAATAAATCAGCATAAATAGTTTTTGCATCATCATATTTTGGTGCAAAGCCTCCATTCACAGCTGCTAGAGCTTCAGTATAAGGAACATCTCCCCAAGTATCCACAATATTTTCCCAAACAAAAATAGAAGAAATCTCATTTGTCACCCATTTATTTGCAGCAACAGCAGGATCATTTACTTCCGTAGCTAAAGCATCTTGAGCTTTTTTGAAGTTGTTTAAACTGTAGACATACATTCTGTTGAAATGAAATCTAGGCTGATTTCTTGTAATAAGATTATAGTTTACCTCATCAGTATAAGTTGTTTCAGACCATTGCTGAACAAAGAATCTGTAATTATTTGCGTTAACGCTAGGGTTATCTATATTATAAAATTGTTGATTTTGCCCCATTGACAATAATACCCCAGAACTTAAATCAGATGGATGTTTACCATCATTATTTAGCAATGTTGTATCTCTTTCACAAGAGGAAAGCGTTGCAACAGCTATTGTTAAACCTAAAAAGGCTTTAAATATATTTTTCATTGTTTTGATTTAGAATTTGAAAGAAATATTAACTCCGATATCTCTTGTAGTTGGCAGAGATCCAATAGAATAACCGAAAGATCTTACACCTCCACCCAAAGTAGATTCAGGATCTGCATAAGGAAGATTTTTGTGAATAATCCATAGGTTTCTTCCTACAATGGAAATCTTTGCCTCGTTAACAAATGTATTTGCTAATAAAGCTTTAGGTAATGTATAACTAATACTAGCTTCTCTAAGCTTTATAAAAGATCCATCATAAATATAGCGTGATGTAGGGCTTTTTTGATAACCCATATTGCCATATACAGACGCATCTATTGCAGTTTGGTTTGGTTGTCCATTAGCAGTTACTCCTGGTAAAACTACTTTTCCAGTTCTATAATCACCAATTGCTGTATCCTTATACAAACCTGTAGAAGTTGCATAGTACATATCAGTTGAGAAAATATCTCCTCCTTTTCTGAAATCTACTAGGAATGAAACGCTAATTCCTTTATAGCTAAAAGAGTTTCTAATACCCCCGATCCAATCCGGAGTTGTATTCCCAATTACCTTGTTACCTTCTAAAACATAGAACCCTTTAGAATCAACTACTTTTTGACCATTAAGATATTTGTAATCACTACCTCTAATTGCGCCCCACATTTCACCTTCAGTAGCATTAACAGATGCACCACCTTGAACACTTGTTAAGTTATAGTTGCTAACATCTGTTGTAGCATTATGCAATAATTCAACAACCTTATTTTTATTTTTAGACCAGTTAACATCTACATTCCAAGAGAAATCTTTGGTTTTAATTGGTGTAGCACCAATTTGCAGTTCAATCCCTTCGTTATCAATTCTACCAGCATTTGCTACTGCTGTCAGTAGGCCTGATCCTGCAGAAATTGGCAGATTTATAATCTGATTAAATGTCTTGGTCTTGTAGTAAGCTGCATCAAATGTTAATCTTCCCTTGAAGAAATGTGCTTCAGTACCTACTTCAAATTCTTTTGAACGTTGTGGCTTTAAATCAGGATTTGCAAGAAGTGTCTGTGAGTTTTGCATTACAATAGAGTTATTAAATGTACCTGCAAAAGTATAATAGTACTGTAGTTGGTATGGATCTGCTGTTCCTCCTACCTCAGCATAGTTTGCTCTTACTTTCCAGAAACTTAACCATGAAGGCTTTACAAACTCTGATAAAATAAATGATCCCGTAAAAGAAGGGTAAGTATAAACTCTGTTTGCTTTTGGTAACGTAGAAGTTTTATCCGCTCTAAATGTAGCATCTAAATAAAAGAACTTATAGAAATCAAAAGATGCAGTTGCATAAGCACTGGAAGTTACTGTTGTATATTCATTTTCATCCGGTGGGATAATAGGGAATTTTGAATTTGCTAAAGCATACAATCCATCTTTTTCTAATCCTCCTTCTGTAGAAGCATAAATAGAGTTATAATAATTTCTTCTTACATTTCCTCCAGCTATACCACTAACATTGATATTATCAGTAATATTAAATTTGTAATTTAATATTAAATCAAAGTTTGTTTCGGATGTAGTAAGGTTTTGTCTGCTATATCCTGAACTTACTAATTTTTGTGATGCACCAAATGCTTTTGGTACAGATCCTGGAGCTAATCTGTTTTGGAAATATGTAGATGCATTGTCGTAAGACACTTTACCTGTTAAACTAAAATTCTTATTGAAATCATATGTTAACAAAGCATAGCTGAAACTTCTTGTTCTGTCATCACTACTATAACTTTGATATCTTTGATAGTATGGGTTGTTCCAGAAACCTACAACAGGATTTGCACCGCTCTTCAAATTCCAGCTAATATTTTTACCTCCACTATTGAAGTAAGCATTTTTCTGATCAACTATATCTACATTATTTGCCCACCATTGTCTAAACCCTCCTACTAAGTTTCCTGAATAATTTGCATCATTTCTACCTTTAGTATTCTGAACTACTAATGTTGAATAGACAGTAGCATGTAATTTAGGTGTAAAGTCATAATTAATTTTTGTGGTAAAAGTATTCTTTCTTAAATCAGAATTAGGCAATAAACCATTAGACAACATATTATCATATGATAACATGAAGTTATTTCCCTTCTTACCTTTTTCAAGAGTAATACCATTTACATATGTAATTGGAGTTTCAAAAAACTTAATAGGTCCATTTTTAGCAGCTACCCAAGGAGTTGCTTTTCCAAAGTTTTTAGAATTAGGATCAAATGCATCCCATTGGTATACCAATTGATTTTGATTAAATTCTGGCCCCCATGAAGCATCATCTCCTAAATTTCCGTAAGGTGTACCATTTGCATTCTTTTCGCTAAAACTCATAGCATATCCCGCTCCATATCTGTTCTGATATTCAGGGAAAGTAGATTTATCTATAAATCCAGCCTGCACAGAAGATGATAAAGTTACTCCCCAACTTCCATCATCTTTTCCTTTACCACTCTTAGTCGTGATTACAATAACACCATTAAGACCTCTTTCACCATATAATGCAGAAGCTGCTGCACCTTTCAGAACATTGATGGATTCAATATCATCCTGATTGATATCTGACAATAGGTTACCCATATCCTGATTGGTCTTAGTATCATAGGTAGAAGAGTTATTAACCGGAGACCCATCAATAACGATAAGTGGATTTGCCCCCTGTAAACTTTTTATACCTCTGATTACAAGACTAGAAGAACCCCCAAAATTACTGGATGTGTTTACCTGTAGACCAGATACTTTACCCGAAAGTTGAGAAGCAATGTTACCAGTATTGGTAGTACCATCAAATAGTTTATCAGCCTTTACCTCCTGTGAGGCATACCCCAAAGACTTTTTTTCTCTTTTAATACCAAGGGCAGTCACTACAACCCCCTCAATATCCTTGGTTTTAGCAGAGTCCTGTTTCTTCTGTGCATTAACAAATACAAACGAAGAAGACAAAACCACTACCAAAACACTGTTAGTTAGTTTCTTCATATCAAATTAAATTTTAACTCGCGCAAGTATATAAATTTTTCTTAACATACCAAAATTAAAAGTTAACATATTGTTAATTTTAATATTAGACAAATAAAAAAACCGCCATTAGGCGGTTCTACAATTATTAAAAAAACAAGTTTTTAATTTTTTCCTATAATTCCTTCAAATAATAAAGGTTCTAATTTCGGTCCTTCAACTGAAGCCATTGCTTTTCCTGATTTATCAATATCAAACTTGACAACTTTTATATCATTGCTATCTTTCAAAAACACATTAACCAACCAATGTCCATTACTATCTGTAAATTGTCGTACTATTTCTATATTTTTACTATCAGCATTAATTGAAGTTGTATTATTATCCACATCCTTAGAATCTTTAGGCAGTCTTACGATAATTTCTTTACCATTGATTACTTTAATTCCTTTAAATTCATTCGCTCCTTGCGGCAACCGTGTCTCAAAAATCCTACCAGCTTTATATGAAACCTCTTTTCTATTATCTAAAATATTTGTTGAAAAAAAATAGCTATCTGACAGGACTACATTGTTCACATCAATATTATTAGATGAACTGTTTGCCGATGATTTACATGAAAAACAGAAAACCCAAATACATAAGAAGGCAATAATTGAAAATTTATTCTTCATAATTATAAATGTTAAAAATGACCGCCTTAAGACGGTCATTCGGTTTTATTTTATTAGTTTTTATCCCAGAAAACTTTAGATGTATATTTATCGCCACCTGATATTTTTGCAGCGGCAGCAGTAACATTTTGTCTGTTAGTATCATATTCACCATTTGCATATGGCATTCTATAAACAAGACCTTGTGCTATAGGTGGTTTCTGCAAGGTAGGATAATCCAATCGTCTGAAGAAATACCAAGCCTCAATTCCCCTATTGTACATAGAAACCCATGCTTCGTCACCAATTGATTTTTTCCAATTAGTTGTATTATATGGAACACTTGCTAAATATGTAGCAGCGTCTGCATCAGCTACACCCCATTTTTTCATTGAAGTTAAAATAAAATCATTATAATAACTTTGAGCAGTACCGCCCACATTATAACCCTTAGCAGCAGCCTCAGCCAGCATAATTTTAATAAACACAGTATCAAAGATATATCCTGGATATGTATTTGCCTGGATTGTAGATGTAATATGGGAATATTTACTAAATGTTGCAAGCTCCCCATAAGGTGAACCAGTGTAATTACCATTAGGATCTTTTGTGAAATATTTTGGCACTCTAGGATCATTCTTTGCTTTTAGAGCATTAACATATACATCTGAAGGTAAAAAATCATCTCTTCCACTAGCAACTAAATTTTGATAAACAGGATTATTAAATTGAGCTGCTACATATGGGAATGTAAATTCATCTGAATCTGATAATATAATTCCTGAATTATATGCAGCCTCAACAAGCTGTTTAGCTTTAGCATTATCTATATCACTTAGATTTAGTCCCATCATAAACTTCAGAGTATTAGCAAATTTTTTCCACTTTACCATATCCCCTTTATAAAAAGCATCTTTCTTATATCCTGGCATATCAAGTGTCATAGAATTAACAGCGGCATCAATTCTTTTTTGCAAATCCGCATAAATTGTAGCGGCATCATCATATTTAGGTTGTAGAATCTGAGAACCTAAAACAGTTTTTAGTGCTTCAGTATATGGTACATCTCCAAAAGTATCTACTAAATTTAACCATGTAAAAACAGAAATTAATTCTATTGTTGCTTTTTTATTTAATTTAACTTTTGATTGTTGTTCTGGTGTTAGATTAGCATCTTCGTCTTCTTTATCCAAAAACCCACTAGCTGTTGCTAATGGCCCAATAACATCACGCATCATACCGGTATAATGCCCGTTAGGTTGATTTCTGGTAACAAAATTATAATTAGTCTCATCCACATATTGTGTTTCAGACCATTGCTGAGTATAAAAACGTGCAATATGTCCATTTACACTTGGACTAACCCATCTATCTGCAAGATATCTTTCAGAGCTCACTACTAAATTTTCTGAAGGAACTACAGTCGGGTGTTTTGGATCAATATTTAACTCTGTAGTATCTGATTCACACGATGAAAGTGTAAATACTGATAAACTTAGCAGACTTGTTATATATATTATTTTTTTCATTTTTATTAAAATTTAATTGTTACATTAAAACCGATATCTCTTGTTGTTGGTAATAATCCAATAGAATTACCGCGGGATCTTAAACCTCCTGTCACCCCTGCTTCAGGATCTGCATAAGGTACATTCTTATGAATAATCCAAAGGTTTCTACCTACTAAAGAAACGGTTACATCTTCAAGGAACGTATTTTCAAGAATAGATTTAGGCAATCTGTAAGAAATACTTGCTTCTCTTAGTTTAACATATGATGTATCATATACAAACTCACTATTAGGAGCATTACCATATCCTTTAGGCTGATAACTATAATAATTATTAACATTTAGACTTCCATTTCCAATAGGTGTTGTATTTGGAGAGCCATCGGCTTTTACTCCTGGCAAAACCACTCCTTTAGGATCTCTCCATTCACTACCTACCGTATCTGCATAAAGCCCTCCAGCATATCCGTATGAAGTATCAGTGGAGAATGTGCTTCCTCCTTTTTGTACATCTATTAAGAAACTTAAGCTTAATCCTTTATAGCTGAATGTATTTCTAAGTCCTCCTGTCCAGTCTGGAGTTATATTTCCAATAACTTTCTTCTCAGACTTAACCCACAGACCATCATCTCCAACTACTCGTTGTCCATTTTTATACACATAATCTGTACCAACTAAAGTACCAAATGGCTGACCAACAGAGGCATTCAAAGACACACCTCCCTGATATGCATTTAACTGGTAGTTATCTACTCCATTTAAGTCAACAACCTCACTTTTGTTTTTAGCCCAGTTAATATTCATATCCCATGAAAAATCTCTCGATTTAATAGGAGTAGCATTTAAGGAAACTTCATAACCTTTATTATCAATTCTACCGGCATTAAATACTGAGAAAGAATATCCTGTTCCCGCTGAAACTGCCAACTGGATAATTTGATCCGTTGTTTTAGAACTATAGTAGTTGAAATCTAATCCTAATCTTCTTTTAAAGAATTGCAATTCTGTACCTATTTCAAATTCTTTAGATCTCTCAGGCTTTAGGTCAGATTTTGCTAATGTATTAGGAGTATCATATAAAACTGTTCCTGAATAGTTTCCAATAGTTGTATAAACATTTTGAAGCTGATAAGCCTGAGCAGAACCTCCAACAACCGCATAGTTACCTCTTAATTTCCAGAAACTTAACCAGTCCTGTTTAATGAAATTTGATAAAACAATAGCTCCTGTTACTGATCCATAACCATAAACTCTATTATCTTTTGGTAATGTTGAAGCTTTATCTATCCTATATGTACCATCTAAGAAATAAGTATCTTTATAGCCTAATGAAGCTGTTGCATAAACACCCGCTGTCACCAATTTAGCTGAATTTTCCCAAGTTGGTAAAATAGTTGATGCTGAATTAGCCAGAGAGTATAAACCAGGTACAACCAAACCTCCTTCTGTGGAAGTATAATCATTTGTATTATAATTTCTTCTGACATTTCCTCCTACCATACCAGATAGGTCTAATCCTTCAGCTAAATCAAACTTATAGTTTGCAAATAAATCAAAATTCATCTCCTGTTGCTTGATATTCTGTTTAGAATATCCAGAAGTTACATTTAGGCCAGATTGTCCCCATCCCCTAGGTACCGAACCAACAGCCAACCTGTTTTCAACTAATAAATCTACATTATCAATGGACAACTTAGCTGTAGCATTAACATTCTTGCTAAATTTATAATTTAACATAGCATAGCTAAATATTCTTGTTCTGTCATCAGACTGATAACTTTGATATCTTTGAAAATATGGATTATCCCAATAAGCTGCTGCACCATTTGTTGGTGACTTTCTATTCCATGAAACATTTTTACCAGTTCTGTTATATGCATCTCTAAGTAGATACATATCACTATCAGTATTCCACCACTGTCTTAAGGATGATGCAATATTATCACTATATCCTGTTTCATTTCTACCTTTAGTATCTTGCAAAGTTAAAGATGAATAAACTGTAGCTGTTAATTTATCGGTAAGTTTATAATCAAATTTTGCTGATACTGTATTTTTACGTAAATCTGAATTTGGAAGAACACCAGTCATTAACTGATTGGTATAGTTTATTAATATACTTCCTTTATCACCAGATTTTTGTAAAGATAATGTATTTGTGTAGTTTGAAGCTGTTTCAAAGAAATCAGCCGGCGTATGTTGAGCTGCTACATAAGGCCTCATTTTTCCGTAATTAGGAGATGTAGGATCAAAAGAATCCCAAAAGTAAACCATATGTCCATCATACTTAGGACCTAGAGAAGCATCATCATTGTAATTCGTGTAGTCTTTTCCAAAATTATATCCTGGAGCATAACCACCACCATATTGATTTTGATATTCAGGGAAAGTAGTTTTATCAACAAAACCAAAGTTCCCTCCTGTATTAATTGTTACCCCCCATCTGTTATCATCTTTTCCTTTTCCTGACTTGGTTGTAATAACAATTACACCATTAAGACCTCTTTCTCCATATAAAGCAGATGCTGCTGCACCCTTTAGCACATTTATTGATTCAATATCTTCTTGATTAATATCGGACAAAAAATTTCCATAATCATATTGTCCTGAATAACCATTATTCGTGCTATTGTTAACAGGTGATCCATCAATAACAATTAGAGGATTACCTCCGGATAAAGATTTGTAACCTCTTATTACAAGATTAGAAGATCCCCCAAAGTTATTATTGGTATTAACCTGAAGACCAGCAACTTTACCCGATAATTGAGATGCAACGTTACCCGTATTCGTTGTCCCTTTGGTAATAGCATCAGCTTTAATTTCCTGAGAGGAATAACCTAATGATTTTTTTTCTCTTTTGATACCAAGGGCAGTTACTACGACCCCCTCAATTTCTTTAGTTTTAGTAGTGTCTTGTTTCGTTTTTTGTGCAGAAACCATCACAAAAGTTGAAGACAAGACAACAGCCAAAACACTGTTAGTTAGTTTCTTCATATCAAATTAAATTTTTCACTGTTTCAAATATGTGAATTTTTATTAACATAGCAAAAGAAAAAATTAACATTTTTTAAAACATTTCAATAACTTTGAACAATTAATAAAAAACAAGTAACAAAATCTGTATAAATTATGAATTTGATAACAAAATGGCAAAATCAATACACAGAAGCTGGTTGCGATGAAGTAGGAAGAGGTTGTCTGGCTGGCCCTGTAGTAGCGGCAAGTGTTATACTCGATGAAAATTTTAACAATATTTTAGTTAAAGATTCTAAAACTTTATCAAAAACTTCAATAAAAGAACTTGCAGAATATATCAAAGCAAACGCTCGTGATTATGCCATTGCAGAACTCCCTCCTGAGTTTATTGATAAGCATAATATCCTGAATGCAAGCATCCATGCTATGCATTTAGCACTGAATCAGTTGAAGGTACGTCCTGAATTTATTTTAGTAGATGGCAACAGGTTTCATCCCTACAATTATATTCCTCATCAATGTATAATAAAAGGAGATTCAAAAGTACTAAGTATTGCAGCTGCGTCCATACTAGCGAAAGATTACAGAGATCGGTTAATGGAAAAACTTCATGAGGAATATCCACAATATGGCTGGGCTAAAAATGTGGGTTATCCTACCAAAGCACATAGGGATGCCATTCGGGAATTCGGCCCCACACCATATCACAGAATGAGTTTCAAATTACTTTAGATAAAAAATAATCACTTAGTTGTGATTATTTTTTTATATTTGGTTTACAACCAACTAAATATCACAATATGAAAACACTTTCAAAACTTGCCAATGCAAAACTTTTGGACAAGAAAGGATTAAGACAAATTACAGGAGGAAAAATATGTATATGTGGCAGACCATGTCCGGATCCAAACCAACCACCTCCAAGAGAATGTGACTAAAAAAGGCCTCGGTACATGTACCGAGGCTTTATTATATATGTGAAAGAAGTTTACTTCTTCTTATTTTGTTGCTTCAATTGCTCCATCTGCTTTTGCTGATCCTGAGCTTTCTCCATCATTTCACGCATTCTTGCCTGGAAACGGCCTTCCTTTTTAGGCTTAGCCTTATTTTCCTGAATCTGAGCATGAATTCTCTTTTCATCCAAAATAAAATATTTGATTACTAAGATAATTACAATGTTAATAGCGTTGGACACAAAGTAATACCAAGATAAACCTGATGCTGCAGAGTTAAGGAAGAACAAGAATGTAACCGGGAAGATATACATTAATGGCTTCATGTTTGGCATTCCCTCCTGAGTAGGCTGCTGCATATTACCTGCTGTCATAACTGTATAAATAAGAATTACAACAGTACATGCCAATGCAAAAACACTAAGGTGCTCTCCTAAGAAAGGAACATTAAATGGCAACTTGATAAGATCATCATAAGCTGTAAGGTCATTTGCAAACCAAAAACTCTTACCTCTCAGATCCAGCATGTTCGGGAAGAATCGGAACAATGCATAGAAAATCGGAATTTGAACCAAGCCCGGAAGACATCCTGCAAACTGGTTGACGCCGGCTTTACGATAGACTTCCATTGTCGCCTGCTGCTTCTTCATAGGATCAGCATTCTTAAACTTTTCCTGAGCTTCTTCAATTTCCGGACGGATCACACGCATCATTGCACTCAGCTTATGCTGCTTGTACATGATTGGTGAAAGGATAATCTTCACAGCAATGGTCATTAAGAAAATCACCCATCCTGCGGCAATACCCCAAGATGAAAGTAGATTGTAAACCGGAATAAAGAACCATCTGTTCAAACTTCCTATGAAAGACCATCCAAAAGGAAGAATCTCATCAAAGTTTTTATCATAAGACTTTAACAGATTAAGATCTAATGGCATAAAATACCATTTGAAATCCTGATTCAGCTCATTTGCGGCTAAATCAACCTGTCCGTTATAATTAAATTTCTTCAGGTACTCACCTTTTTCAATTGTTTCCTGATTACCTTTAGAATTTTTGAAACCATTCTGAGCTTCGATTACTGCAGAGAAGAACTGCTGCTTTACACCAATCCAGTTAAGCGTTTCTTTAGCTTCATCCATATCACCTCTGGAGTCATAATCGTAGCTTTTATAATTATTGAAAGCATAAACAAATTCGGTATGCGTCTGTTCCTGAGAACGTCCTTTTTCAGCTTCACGAACATTATAGTTCCATACAAAGTCTGCTTTGTTATCAGAAACTAACTGGGAAAGCCCCTGAGTTCTTACTTTAAAATCTACAGTGTACTTATCTAATAATGTATAGACAAACTGAATTGTAGCTGCACCAACATTCGCCTGCATTGTAATGGCATTACCATTAGCAGTTGCATTAAAGACCAGGTCTTTGGTGTTAATTACTTTTCCGGATTTATCTTTAAACTGAAATCCATAATCAGCATTATTATTCGAAAATAATAAAAGAGGTTTGTCCTTTGTTTTCTCATCAAAGGCATTAAACTTGTTAAGTCTTACAGTAGAAATCTGTCCACCAAGTGTTGTAAAATCAATTGTCAGCAAATCATTCTTCAGCTGTACTTTCTGAATACCTGCCGCATTGGCATTATTCTGCAATTGTGCAGCATTCGATTTCTGAGCAGACTGAGTTACCTGAGTCTTTGCCTGTTCTTCCGGTTTTTGCTTCGACTGGAAGTAAAACATAACCCCCATAAGGATTAATGAAAAAACCGCAAAACTGATCAGCTGGCTTTTGCCTACACCGTTATTTTGTTGCATTTAAAAAATTATTTTTTTGTTTGAAATTTTACCGCAGCATCTACCAACGCCTTAAATAAAGGATGTGGATTAGCTACAGTACTCTTGTATTCCGGGTGATACTGCACACCTACATAGAATGGATGATTTTTCAGTTCCAAAGCTTCTACTAATCCTGTTTCAGGGTTTTTACCTGAAGGAATAAATTCTTTAGCTTCAAAATCAGAAGTATAATCACTGTTGAACTCGTATCTGTGACGATGTCTTTCAGAAATATTTTTAGTATTATAAATATCAAAAAGCTTAGTTGATGCTTTCACAGCACATTTCCATGCACCTAAACGCATTGTACCTCCTTTTTCGGTAACATCTTTTTGCTCCTCCATAAGGTTAATTACCGGATACTCAGCATTTGTATCGAACTCAGTACTATTTGCATTTTCCAGTCCTAATACATTTCTGGCAAATTCAATAGTCATAATCTGCATACCAAGACAAATTCCCAATACCGGAATATTGTTTTCACGTGCATATCTTGCTGCTTCAATTTTACCTTCAATACCTCTGTCACCAAATCCTGGCGCAATCAACACACCATCTACACCATTCAGCAACTCGGCAACATCTCCACTTTCGATATCTCCACTGTAAACCCAACGTACCTTAACCTCTGTCTGTAATGATCCACCTGCGTGGATAAATGCTTCTGCAATAGATTTATAAGAATCCTGAAGGCTTACATATTTACCTACCAAAGCAATTTCTACACTTTTCTTAGGGTTTTTGTATTTTTTCAGGAAGTCTTTCCAATCTGTAAGATCAGGCGTATTAGTTGTTGGCAATGCAAGCTCAGTTAACACAACCTCATCAAAATTTTGCTTATGCAGCTCTAAAGGCACTTCATAAATTGTTGGTAAATCAAGACATTCGATAACATTTGCCGAATTTACATTACAGAACTGTGCTAGTTTTGCACGCTGATCTTTTGGAATTTTATGTTCGGTTCTGCACACTAAAACATCTGCCTGAACTCCATACTCCATTAGCTGGCGTACAGAATGCTGAGAAGGTTTAGTTTTTAGCTCACCGCTAGATGCCAAATAAGGAAGAAGTGTTAAGTGGATTACCATAGAGTTGGTTTCACCAAGCTCCCAACGAAGCTGACGTACACTTTCTATATAAGGAAGAGATTCAATATCTCCTACAGTACCTCCGATTTCGGTAATAATGATATCATAATTTTCTTTTGCAAGAATTTTAATTCTGCGCTTGATCTCATTGGTAATGTGAGGGATAACCTGTACCGTTTTACCCAGGAAATCTCCTTTTCTTTCTTTATCGATAACAGTCTGGTAAATTCTACCCGTTGTAACGTTATTGTTCTGACTGGTTGGTGAATTTAGGAAACGCTCGTAGTGCCCTAAGTCCAAATCTGTTTCAGCACCATCTTCTGTTACATAACATTCTCCATGTTCATATGGATTTAAAGTTCCCGGATCGATATTAATATATGGATCCAGTTTCTGAATAGTTACATTGTAACCTCTGGCTTTCAACAACATACCAAGGGACGCAGAAACGATCCCTTTTCCCAAAGAAGATGTTACACCACCGGTGACGAAGATGTATTTTGTAGCTTTTTTACTCATTAGATTAGGTTTGTGCAAAGTTAAAGGTTCTCATCCAATTGGGCAACGTGAAATGCAATTGATTTAAAAATCAATTAATCAGGCCATTATAAAACAAGTCTTTATTTTCTCTGCCATTATACCTTCACCAAAATCATTCCTCAGCAAAACTTTTTTGTCAAAAAATGAAATTGAAATTGTAATTTGCAGTATTAATCAAAGGTTTAGAGATAAAAAGTGGCAAAGGTCAAAACGGCATATTACTGTCAAAATTGCGGAACCCAGTATCCGCAGTGGCACGGGCAGTGCAAAAATTGTGGAGAATGGAATACTTTGGTTGAAGAAGTCATTGAAAAAACAACTTCAAAAAATTATTCCGGAGAAAAGAAGCAGCACATTATTAATATTATAGAAGTCAATGCACAGGAGGAGCCAAGAATTGCGACTCCAAGTGATGAACTGAATCGTGTTCTGGGTGGAGGTATTGTATTGGGTTCTGTTACCTTAATTGGTGGCGAGCCGGGAATAGGAAAATCTACCCTGCTCCTTCAGCTGGCACTAAAAATGCGCAAACGTGTTTTGTATGTATCCGGAGAGGAAAGTGCATCACAGATTAAAATGCGTGCAGACCGTCTTACCGATCTCCAGAATCCGGAATGCTTCCTTTTTACAGAAACCTCTGTGGACAAAATTCTGCATGAAGCAAAAAAACTACAGCCTCAATTTATGATTCTGGATTCTATTCAGACACTACACTCTGGCCTTATCGAAAGTTCTCCGGGAACTGTTTCTCAGATTCGGGAATGCTCCTCAGAAATTATAAAATTTGCCAAGGAGACCAATACTCCGGTATTTCTGGTAGGTCACATTACCAAAGACGGACAAATCGCCGGTCCAAAAGTATTGGAACACATGGTAGATGTGGTTCTAAACTTCGATGGAGACAGAAACCATCTTTTCAGATTGTTAAGAGCTAACAAAAACCGTTTCGGATCAACATCTGAGATTGGTATCTATGAAATGATTTCTCAGGGTCTGAAAGAAATAAAAAATCCATCGGAAATACTCATCACCAAAAAATTTGAAGAATTATCGGGGAACTCTGTAGCCGTAACATTGGAAGGAAACAGACCTATGCTATTGGAAATACAAGCCTTGGTAAGTACCGCGGTATATGGTACGCCACAGAGAAGCTGTACCGGTTTCGATGCAAAAAGACTCAATATGCTTCTGGCTGTTCTGGAAAAAAGAGCAGGCTTTCAGCTTGGCTCCAAAGACGTTTTCCTGAATATAACCGGAGGTATAAAAACAGACGATCCGGCTCTGGATTTAGCAGTTGTAGCATCTATTCTTTCTTCCAATGAAGATATTGCTATTTCCGAAAAATATTGTTTTGCAGGAGAAATAGGTCTTAGTGGAGAAATCCGGCCTGTTCCCCAAATCGAGCATCGTATCACTGAGGCCGAAAAACTGGGGTATGATAAAATTTACGTTTCAAATCTGAACAAGATACCGAAGCGGAAATTTGCTATTAAGATTGAAGAAGTTAGTAAGATTGAAGATTTCCACGACAGACTTTTTTAGATAATTAAAAAAACATCAGAATGCCGATTGAAAATATTCAGAAATTTGTTCTTGTATTGCTTTACGGCAGTCTGGTTTTGCAGTCGTTCACCCTATTGGCCAATCCGATGAACGTTAATAAGAAAGCAAATTTTGCTTTCGGGATATTTATGTTCCTTTGGTCGGGATACTGGATTCTGGACATATTACAAATATGTGGACTTTCCGCCAGCTATCATTTTATATTTCTGGTCCGGTTTTTACAGATTTTCACGCCGTTATTTCTGTTTTTCAGCGTTGTCTTCTTTATCAATCCCAACTATTATTTCAAAAAAAGGGATCTTATCTGTCTGGTTGTTCCTTTTATCTATTTAGTATTATTGCTAAATGCTGACGAAAACAAGCTGCTAAACACTATTACACTACTCATAGCAGTTGCTCACAATCTGCCATACGTTGCAATTATCTATTACAAAATCAGAAAACACCAGAAAAGGATAGAAACCATTTCATCGGACACAGAAAGCATCAATTTACAATGGCTGATTAAACTAAGCTTACTGCTTTTTGCAACCATTATTATTACTGTTTGCTATGAGCTATTCAATGCTTTTATTTACAAAATGCATCAGAATCTTGTAATGGATTTACTATTCCTGTTTATTGTTTACAGTACTTTTTACCATGTTCTGCGACAAAAAGAAATCTATCCTGTAAGCAAAGTACAACTGGAAGATTTGCTATCTATAGAAACAGAATCTGAAGAAAAGACCGAAAAGAAAAAGTTAATTCCGGATGAAGATTTTGAAGACCTGAAAGAAAAGTTACTAACATTAATAGATTCTCAAAAACCTTATCTGGAAGGCGATCTCAATCTATTAAAACTCTCAGAGCTTATCGGCATCAGTACACACCAGCTATCTTATCTGCTGAACAATGGCTTTGGTGAAAACTTCTTTCAGTTTATAAATAAATACAGGATAGCACATGCCAAAAAATTATTAATAAGCGACACTTATCATAAGATGTCTGTCTTAGGCATTGCTTTTGAATCTGGTTTTAATTCAAAAACAGCTTTCAATACGATGTTCAAAAAGACAATGGGAATAACACCTTCTGAATTCAGAAAAAATCAGAAAGAGGCAGGTTCTACTGAGAAAGATAATTTACATGGTTTTTCTAACAAATCATTCTGATTATGCACCAGAAGGCTATTCAAAAATATTACGATCAACTTGCCAGCACCTATGACGAAAATAGGTTCAGCAATACTTATGGTCAATACATTGATGCACAGGAAAGGAATTTTCTGACATCTTTTTTTCATAAAAATAAAAAGCTGAATCAAACACTGGATCTTGGATGTGGAACCGGCAGGTTATTAGATTTCGCTAATTGCGGTGTAGACTTCAGTGAGGAAATGCTTTCCCAGGCTAAGGCTAAATACCCTTACAAAAAACTGCTCGCAGGAAACATCACAGAGATTCCGTTTGAAAGCGAAAGTCTGGATTGTATTTTTTCATTTCATGTTATCATGCATCAGGATAGAGAAATAACACAGCAATTTCTATCTGAATCATGGCAAAAGCTAAAACCAAACGGATTTCTAATTTTCGATTTCCCCGTAAAAAGGAGAAGAAGAAATCATACATCTACAGAAAACTGGCATGCCTATAATAGTTTTGACTCCGAAGAAATTAAATTTTTATTCAGAAATCAGTGGACTATTATCGAGACCCGTGGGATTTTGTTTTTTCCGGTACACCGTATTCCAAAATATTTGCGCAGATTATTCCTTCCTCTAGACAATTTGCTATGCCGCTCTTTCCTGAAGAAGTGGGCTTCTTACCAGATTATTGTTTTACAAAAGGCTCAGTAAATCCCAATGAAGTTCATCAAAAGATATATTCCCCATTCTTTTAAAATTCAGTTATACCTTCTGAAACGAAAACTGCTGGATTCTCTTCAGAATAAAAAATATGCTTCAGTTATCAACACTAAAGACATTGGTAATATTCAGGCAGAGATGACACTTAGGATAATGCCAAGCCCTTATTTCGAAAATAAACTTCATAACCTGAAAATCGTTCAGCAAAAACAGGAAGGCATTACAATTTATCCGGGCGAATATTTCTCTTTCTGGAAAGTTACGGGCAAGGCCAGTAAAAAAAACGGATTTAGGGAAGGCCGGAATCTTGTAGCCGGAAAGCTGTCTAAGGATACAGGTGGCGGGATTTGTCAGTTTTCATCTTTACTTTATTATTCAGCTCTGAAAGCCGGATTTATCATTACCGAACGCCATCATCATTCTATAGACATCTATAAAGAAGACGAACGCTATATTCCATTAGGCGCAGACAGCACTGTTGTCTATGGTTTCCGGGACTTACAGTTCATCAACCCTTATCATTTTCCGGTTCAGTTAAAGTCGAAAATCGAGGATCATTCAGTTACCTTATATATATTAGCGGAGAATACTCTTCCCCAACATTCTGTAGATTTTGAATACCATCACCACACCGACACGGTGAATGTAAAAACTTTAATCAATCAAAAAGTTGTATCTGAAAGCATTTACCTAAAAGCTTAACCAAGGCAACTTATAAGTAGCTTCCTGCAACACTTCAAATAGAACTCTGATCAAATTTTATCTCAAGAAATATATGCCGGTTTATAAAACAGTACAACTATAGATTGTAATCGCCACTAATACAAGCTTTATCATATAGTTCCGTTTTATAAACAAGGGCTTCCGGAATACCTGCAGGCGGTACATTTGGCTAACAAAACATATAAAAATGTCACTACCTGCAATCCCTCCTACCAGCTATGCACATCTTTTAAAAAGACTGACTATATCTGTAAAATACCTTTTAAGGTCTCTTTTGCAATAAAAATTAATTTATATTTGTTTAGCCTCTAAATAAATGATGCAGAACCAATTACAAAGATGCCTGAAAGTAAATATACCGAACAAAAAACAACACTTAGAACTCTTTCATTAAAAGAATGAAGAATATATTTATTACCGGCATTTCCGGGCTTTTAGGAACCAATCTTGTTAATCTTCTTCTGGAGCAGGAATACAAAGTTACCGGACTCATCAGAAATCCCGATAGTTTCACCGGCACCAGAAATGAGAATCTCACTTTACTAAAGGGTGGGCTTTTTGACAATTATTCTGCTATATTTTCCAATACTGACATTGTTATCCACATCGCTGCGGAAACCAAACAAAATATCCTCCGGTACGAAGACTATTACAAAACCAATTTCGAAGCTACCCGTCATTTATATGAAACTGCTGTAAAATCAGGTGTAAAGAAATTTATTTTCGTGAGTACTGCTAATACTTCCGGCTTTGCAGATTCAGGTGGTTTAGGTTACGAGAACAAGCCAATGAAATTTCCATTCACGGAATCCTTTTATGCGTTGAGTAAAAAAGCTGCGGAAGATTATCTTCTGCAACAAAACAATTCCACAGAGACAGTTATTATCTGTCCTACATTTATGTTAGGTGCTTTTGATACAAAACCCAGCTCCGGCAGAATCATTCTGATGGGGCTACATAAAAAAGTCATTTTCTATCCACCGGGCGGAAAGAATTTTGTACATGTAAAAGATGTTGCACAAAACATTATAAACGCGATAAGCTTTGCTAAAAACGGAGAAAAATATATTGCCTGTAATGAGAATATAAGCTATAAAGATTTCTTTCAGAAGCTGAATAAAATAAACAATCAAAATCCTCTGATGATAAAAGTCCCCGGATTCATTCTGCAGGCAGCAGGCCTTTTCGGAGATCTGTTGAGAAAACTAAATATTAAAACAGATTTGTGTTCTCCGAATATGAGGTCTTTGTGTATTGAGAATTATTATTCCAATCACAAATCGACAACGGAACTCAGTGTACAATACCAGCCTGTTGAAACTGCCATAAAAGAAGCTTCAGATTATTTCAGAAACGACTTTCATAAACATTAAAACTCCGAAGTCATTACTAAGTGCTAGCAGCTTTGCAATTAATTAGAATAAACCACAAAAGGCACAAAAGAAATGTTAATATACTACGGGTATCTAGAGCACAAAGATTTCACCTAAAGGCAAATTATTGCCCCATTAGATCATTCCTTTAATCTGTCCGGGAAAGGCCCGTATAATTTGTTCTGAACAAATTCGCTACCTTTACTCAAATAAAATAAAGATGAATCTCCTTGCTCATTCCTATTTATCGTTTTCCGATGGACAAATTGTGGGCAATATGATAGCGGATTACGTTAGAAATGCCGACAGAGAAAAGCTTCCCATCGAAGTACAAAAAGGCATTGTTATCCACAGGGAAATAGACACCTATACCGATCAGCATCCCATTACGCATAAAGCCAAAAAAGTTTTCCAGCCTTTGGTCAGATTATATTCCGGGGCTTTTGTAGATGTCAGCATGGATTACTTCCTTGCCAACGACATCACAATACATGATGAAACTGACTGGAAAAAACATACACGACATGTGTACAATACATTATGGAATTATGAGGAAATACTTCCGGAAAGATTTCTCCATATCCTTCCTAAAATGGAAGCCGATGACTGGCTCTTTAACTACCGATATGATTGGGGAATAAAATACAGTCTGCAAAATGTTCTGAATAAGGCCAAATATCTGGAAAAGGATATTCCGGTTTTCAATTCATTTATGGAGGAAAAAGATTTCCTGAAAGAATGTTATGATGAGTTTTTTCCGGACCTGAAAAGTCATATAGAAAATCTAAAAGTTTAGAACTGCTGATACTGGTAGCGGTCGGGATACAACAATTTAGTACTCTTCCTTTGCCCTCCTACTACAACATGTATAATATTCATCTGATCGTCGAATAAATTATACAGTATACTCACCGCTGTTTCTATTTTTTTAGGATTCACTACCTTTTCGGTTTCCAGATATACATCTACAGCTTCCGAATTTTCTTCGTAGCCCAGAAAATTGATCCGGATCTGATTGTTATTAACTTTCAGTTTCAGATATTCCTCAAAGTATTTCTGCAGCAAAGCCTGCATGTCGCTTTTAAATTTCGGATTATTGAAGAATACCTTTTTCGCATACTTTTTATCCAGCGCATTTTCCATATCATCTATGAAGAACTTTCCGGTAATCTCAAAAGTCTGAGATTTGGCATTGTAGCTGAACTCTACCGAACCTACATGATATGGATGAACATCTTTTGCTTTTGCAGAAGAAAAAAACAAGATTCCCGAAACCAACAAAAAGATCCTAAAAAAGATTTTCATCTGCACACATTTATAATTAATTAGTATTTAAAAGGCATTCCCGTTAAACTAATTCAAAAATAATCAATATTTTCGCAAAAACGACGCCATGAACGATTTTATGTTTTACCTCAGGATGGGCTGGGATCATATTGTTAGTAAAGATGCACTGGATCATCAGTTATTTATTCTGGTATTAATTGCTGTATACACCCTACAGGATTTCAAAAAAGTACTGATTCTGGTTACCGCATTTACTATCGGGCATTCTCTTACACTGGCACTAAGTGTTTTCGATATACTGAGAGTTCCTTCCGCATGGGTAGAATTTCTTATTCCCTGTACTATTACTATTACCGCACTCATTAATATTTTTGGCAAAAACAATGTCCAGAAACAGATGAAGCTCAACTACTCTCTGGCATTATTTTTTGGGTTGATCCACGGAATGGGATTCGCCAACTCTATCCGGATAACACTAGCCAGGGAGCAAAGCATTGCTACAGGGCTATTAGGCTTTAATATAGGTCTTGAACTGGGGCAGATTGTCGTTGTACTTGTCGTTCTTATTATTCTGTTTTTACTAACAACTATCTTCAAGCTGGATCGGAAAAACTGGATTATGTTTGTCTCCTCTGGTGTATTTGCATTGTCCCTGCAAATGGCTTTAGAAAGAATTCCTTTTTAAAGATTCAATACTTATAAAACAAATATTAAATAATTCTGTAAAAAAGTTCGTTTCTTTTTGCCGAAAATACACCTGCATTTTTATACCTTTGAAATAAAAATAATTTCGGCCATGAAATTTAAGTCCCTGTATTTATTATCCCTTTGCAGCCTTGGTGCTTTTGCACAGAATATTCAGAACAATCCGGGCAGCAATCACGGAAACAAATTCGAACAGCTAGGAACCATACTTCCTACTCCCAATGTATATAGAACTGCCAGCGGCGCACCAGGTGAAAAATACTGGCAGCAGCGTGCAGACTACAATATCAATGCTTATCTGGATGAGGACAAACAACATCTGAAAGCATCCGAAACCGTTACTTATTACAACAATTCTCCCGATACTTTAGACTATCTGTGGCTACAGCTGGATGAAAACGAGCATAGCTCTGTGAACAATGCCGGATTCGAATTTTCCAGTACGATTCCGCAGGCTGTTACATCAGACAAACTGAAGATGTCGGAATTTCCGGTAAAAGATAATGGCTACGGTGTGAGAATAGAAAAAGTTACGGACGCCAATGGCAGCCCGCTAAAATACACTATCAACAAAACGATGATGCGTGTAGACCTTGCTACACCGCTAAAGAAAGGAGAAAAAATAGTCTTCAAAGTAGACTGGAACTACAACATCTCCGACAGAATGAAAGATGGCGGCCGTGGTGGTTATGAATACTTCCCGGAAGATGGCAATTACCTTTTCACCATGACACAATGGTTCCCTAGAATGTGTGTATACAGCGATTTCCAGGGATGGCAGAATCACCAGTTTACAGGACGTGGAGAATTTGCACTTCCTTTCGGTAACTACAAGGTAAGCATCAATGTTCCCGCAGACCATATCGTAGGCGCTACCGGCGAATGTAAAAATTACGATCAGGTAATGTCTTCCGCTCAAAAACAAAGATGGCAAAAGGCACAAAGTGCTACTGCACCTATAGAGATCGTTACACTGGACGAAGCTAAAAAAGCGGAGAAAAATAAATCCAAGGAAAGAAAAACATGGATCTTCGAGGCCAATGATGTACGTGACTTTGCATGGGGATCTTCCCGTAAATTTGTATGGGATGCTATGCCGCAGGTGATCGCCGAAAACAATAACAAAGTAATGTGTATGAGCTTCTACGGAAAAGAAGCTTACCCTATCTACAGCAAGTTTTCCACAAGAGCTGTAGCACACACGATTAAAACCTATTCAGATTTTACAATTCCTTATCCATATCCTGTAGCACAAAGTGTAGAAGCTTCTAACGGAATGGAATATCCGATGATCTGCTTCAACTTCGGAAGAGCAGAAAAAGACGGTACTTATTCCGAAGCGACTAAAAACGGAATGATTGGTGTGGTGATCCACGAAGTGGGACACAACTTCTTCCCGATGATTGTAAACAGCGATGAGCGCCAATGGAGCTGGATGGATGAAGGGCTTAACACCTTTGTGGAATATCTGACCGAAGAACTTTGGGATAACAAATTCCCGTCTAAAAGAGGGCCAGCACATACTATTGTGGATTATATGAAGCTTCCGAAAGACGAGTTGGAGCCCATTATGACCAATTCCGAAAACATTACCCGTTTTGGTCCTAATGCTTATTCCAAGCCGGCAACCGGACTTAATATTCTTAGAGAAACCATTATGGGCCGTGAGCTCTTCGATAAAGCATTTAAAACCTATGCTAAAAGATGGGCATTCCGCCACCCTACTCCGGCAGATTTCTTCAGAACAATGGAGGATGCAAGTGCTGAAGACCTTGATTGGTTCTGGAGAGGCTGGTTCTACGGAACAGATCCTGTAGATATTGCTATAGAAAAAGTAAGCGTTGCAAAAGCTGACACCGATACAAAAGCTGCAGAGAAATCTATTTCTGTAAAAGTTGCAAAACCTGATCTTCCGGTATTCGATGATATTTCAAAAGTCAGAAACCGCGAGGACAAGAAGATTACTTTCTATACCGATAAGGATAAGGAAGCACAGGATTTCTACTGGAGATATGACAGAGGTATGGAGAAAGTAGATCCTAACAAAACTTTCGAAGTAAAAATGCCGGCATCCGAAAACCTGACCGGAAAAGATAAAGAGCAGTATAAAGATACTTACGCTTATCAGGTAGATTTCGCCAACAAAGGCGGACTGGTAATGCCGCTAATTGTTGAATTTACTTTTGAAGATGGCTCCAAAACCAGAGACAGGACTTCTGCTCAAATCTGGAGACACAACGAACAAAAAGCATCCAAAACTTACTTCTTCAACAAGAAAGTAAAATCCATACAACTGGACCCAATGTTGGAAACGGCAGATATCGACACGTCCAACAACTACTGGGGTGCCATGCCTGAAGCCAGCAAGTTTAGCATCTTCAAAGCGAAGCAAAATCAGGCAAGAGGTGCTGCAAATGGTGTGATAAATCCAATGCAGGCCGCAAAGAAATAGCCAAGACCAATTATTAATTAATATGATTGAAAGCCTTATTACCTATGTGATAAGGCTTTTTTTATTGCTTAAACGCAAAGTGCACATTTATTACGTATCTAAGACCGCAGAGCCGCTAACGCTTAGCAAAGGATAATGAGAACTTAACTTTATTAATATCTAAATGATAGAAGTAATTTTACCTTTAGGTGAAATCTTTGTGTCCTAAAAACCGTAGCATATTAATATTATCTTTTGTGCCTTTTGTGGTTTATTCTAACTTTCCACATAGGGATACAATGCTTCTAAACTATGTGGTAAAAAACCTTTCGGCAGCAATATTCTTTTGTGTCTTTTGTGGTTAATAAGCTTCAAATTACGAATACAGATTTGTGCCTTTCTGGTTCGGATCTTAAAATTGTATTTTCATTTTTTCTGCCAAAATTTCTTATCCTGAAAAAAAGTCTGCCAATTTTTAACCCTGAACTTACAACTTGTAACCAATAACCAACTTGGCACATTGTTGGAGAAAACTAAACCAGAAAATCAAAAAAATTAAGATAATTATGTCAGTAAACTTCAAACCATTAGCAGACAGAGTTCTTGTAGAACCAATCGCTGCAGAAACTAAAACTGCTTCAGGAATCATTATCCCGGATACTGCAAAAGAAAAGCCGCAGGAAGGAACAGTTGTAGCTGTTGGAAACGGTAAAAAAGACGAGCCGTTAACTGTAAAAGTTGGAGATAAAGTACTTTATGGAAAATACTCTGGTGCTGAATTAAAACTAGAAGGAAAAGACTACTTAATCATCAGAGAAGCTGATTTATTAGGAATCATCGGATAAGCGATAAAGCTTATTGCTATTGGCTTCCGGCAGATAGCTTTCTATATAAAAATTAATTTAAAAATAATGCTTGGCGTCTGACGTCTGGCATCTAATATCTAAATAAAAATGGCAAAAGAAATTAAATTCGATATTGAATCAAGAGACGCCCTAAAAAGAGGTGTTGATGCATTAGCAAATGCAGTAAAAGTAACATTAGGTCCTAAAGGTAGAAACGTAGTAATCGAAAAATCTTTCGGTGCACCACACGTTACAAAGGACGGGGTTTCTGTAGCTAAAGAAATCGAACTTGAAGACAAAGTAGAAAACATGGGAGCTCAAATGGTAAAAGAAGTGGCTTCCAAAACTAATGATATCGCAGGTGACGGTACTACTACCGCAACTGTATTGGCACAGGCTATCGTAAGAGAAGGTCTTAAAAACGTAGCTGCTGGTGCAAACCCAATGGACTTGAAGAGAGGTATTGACAAAGCTGTTGTAGCTGTAGTTAAAAACCTACAATCTCAGTCTCAGTCTGTAGGAGATTCTTCAGAAAAAATCGAGCAGGTTGCTTCTATCTCTGCAAACAATGATGATACTATCGGTACCCTAATCGCTGAAGCTTTCGGTAAAGTAGGTAAAGAGGGTGTAATCACTGTAGAAGAAGCTAAAGGTACTGATACAACTGTAGACGTTGTAGAAGGTATGCAGTTCGACAGAGGATACCAGTCTCCTTACTTCGTAACCAACCCGGAAAAAATGGTTGCGGAACTAGACAATCCTTATATCCTTTTGGTTGAGAAGAAAATCTCTTCTATGAAAGAATTATTACCAGTTCTTGAGCCGGTTGCACAAGGTGGTAAATCTCTGTTAATTATCTCCGAAGAAGTTGAAGGTGAAGCTTTAGCGACGTTAGTAGTAAACAAACTAAGAGGTTCTCTTAAGATTGCTGCTGTTAAGGCTCCAGGATTCGGTGACAGAAGAAAAGCTATGTTAGAAGATATCGCTATCCTTACAGGTGGACAGGTGATCTCTGAAGAGCAAGGCTTCACTATGGAAAACATTACTTTAGATATGTTAGGAACTGCTGAGAAAGTTTCTATCGACAAAGACAACACAACTATCGTAAACGGTGGTGGTGAAGAAGCTAAAATCAAAGGAAGAGTAGCACAGATCAAAGCTCAGATGGAGACTACTACTTCTGACTACGACAGAGAAAAACTTCAGGAAAGACTGGCTAAGTTAGCTGGTGGTGTTGCTGTACTTTATGTAGGTGCTGCTTCTGAGGTTGAAATGAAGGAGAAAAAAGACAGAGTAGACGATGCACTTCACGCAACCAGAGCTGCTGTAGAAGAAGGTATTGTTGCTGGTGGTGGTGTTGCTTTAGTAAGAGCGATCTCTTCTTTAGACAACCTTACTGGTGCTAATGCTGACGAAACTACAGGTATCAAAATCGTAAAAAGAGCAATCGAGGAGCCATTGAGACAAATCGTTGCAAATGCAGGTGGTGAAGGTTCTGTAATCGTTGCTAAAGTAGCAGAAGGTACAGGTGACTTCGGATACAATGCTAAAACTGACGAGTATGTAAACATGTTGGAAGCAGGTATCATCGACCCTACTAAAGTAACAAGAGTTGCTCTTGAAAATGCAGCTTCTGTATCAGGTATGCTTCTTACAACCGAGTGTGTAATCACTGAGGTGAAGAAAGACGAACCAGCTATGCCAATGGGTGGTGGTATGCCAGGAATGATGTAACAATCGGCGACCGACGCAATAAATAAAAAAACCGTTCTGGAAACAGAGCGGTTTTTTTTATGCTCCAAAATAATATTTTACACAAATACGGTTTTCCGTAAGGAAATATTATTTATATATTTTAAATTAGTGAGAAATATATTGAGTCAATGAGTAAAATCGAGAATGTTAGTCAATTTATTGAAAAAATTATAACCTTAACTACTAATCACGAAGATAATTCGAAAAACATTTATTGGTTTAGGGGTGAAGCAAGTTCAGAATTTGAAACACCTCTCGTTCCAAATGCATATAGAGTACTTTCTGAAACTTTAGAGCATACAAAAAACAAAAGATTTTTTTCAAAAAATATTAAATCTATTGAGTCTAATATTGATGCTGAATATTACAGAAAATCTTTTAGATATTTGAAAGAAAGTAAAGTGAAAAATAATTTTGTTAATAGATATTTCTTAATACAGCATTACGGAATACAAACAAGATTATTAGATTGGAGTGAAAATGCATTAATTGCATTATATTTTGCTGTAAGTTCTAATAAAGATAGGGATGGTCGAATATGGATACTAAACCCTTTCGGACTAAACAATATTACTTTTCAGAAAATTTTAGGAAGTGAAAAAAATTGTAAAATGATCCCTACTTTTAGTGATAATCATAAAAGAAAAAGGCTTTTTAATAAAGAGGGGAAATTTAGAATGAGAGAGATCTCAAGAAGGTATTTACTTATGGATTTTTCAAATGATAAACTACCTGAAAGTTCTTATTTCCCATTAGCAATTTATCCTCCATATTTAGAAAATAGATTACAGTTTCAATCTGGCTGTTTTACCATTTTTGGTAATGAAATAAATGGATTAATGGAAATTGAAGATTCTAAAATTTTAAATAGCTTAATCATTGATAAAAATAATAAACAAAAAATATTAAAAGAATTAGAAATTCTCGGAATAAGTGAAAACAGCATCTATCCAGGATTAGATGGGTTGGGCAAAAGTTTAAAAACCAAATATTCTCAAAAATATTTCGACAATACAGAAGCAATTTTTCATGTACTTCAAAATCAAGATTAGTACTACATTTTGGCAAATGTGAGGTTAGTATATGAATAAAAAATACTCTTTACATTCAAGCTTTTCGATTTTTTTAAAGTTCTCAAAATATACTAGGAACAATGTACTGGTAAACAACTTAAACAATATATTAATCTGCCCTAAAAACACAGCAATTTTTATACCCGATAATAATTTTAACCATTTTGAAATTTTTAACTATAACACATCCTCATGAAAGAAAAATTTAAGCATTATCATTTAATTGAAAACTTAGAGAACTTATATAAAAATGCTATCATTGTTCTAGATACAAATTCTATTTTAAATATCTATAGATATAATTCTGACAACAGAAATAAGTATTTGGAAATACTTAAAAAGGTATCTCATAGAATCTTTTTAACAAACCAAATATGCAATGAGTTTTACAAAAATAGATTTCTAATTATTGAGAATAGAACAACTTTCAAAGAAAACATTTTTGAAATGATTTCTGATAATCAAAATAAATTACTGAATATCTTAGATAATTTTACCGGCAATGAAAAATACAATTCGTCATTAAGTATTTTAAAACATGAAATTGAGTTAAAAGAAAATATTTCAAATAATTTAAAAAAATCTCTTGAAAAAATTAAAAAATCAATTGACGAATTTAATCAAGATTTAGACATTTCTTATATTCAGAATAATGATCCCATATTAGAAGAGATCACTTCAATTGTAGGAAATAAATTATCTGACGAATTTTCAAATGAAGATTTAGATAAAATATATAAAGAAGGTGAAGAAAGATATTCCAAAGAGATTCCTCCAGGCTATAAGGACAAAGATAAGCCTGATAATAATAAATATAATGATTTAATAATTTGGAAAGAAATTATTGCTCTTTCCAAGTCACAAGGTAAAGACATTTTATTTATTTCTGATGATAGAAAGGAAGATTGGGCAATCAAATTTAAAGGAAAAGATTTTGGACCAAGAAATGAGTTAATTAAAGAATTTATTACCGAAACAAATCAACTTTTTTATTCTATAACAACAAAACGATTTATCGAAATAATTTCTAATATTCATAGCATTACGGATACGGAATTATTAATAAAAGAAACTGAAAATATCACTAAAAACATTTACGAAAAAGAAAAGGAGTTCTTAAGAAGTATTGAAAACTTAAAAAATGAACGTGAAAAATTTGACAATATCATATTCAATAGTAAATATTTTAATATAGATCATAAGTTGCCTGCAAGTGAAATTGAGAAAGAGAGATTGACAAAAATGTATAACCTCTTTAAACACAAACAAGAATTAGAAAAAGAAAATGAGGAGATTCAAAAAAGAAAAAATGCTAAAGAAATTGACGATTTAAAAGAAAAATTTATTTGGAATTTTTTGAAAGACACTTATAATAAAAACAATGATGATCACGACGACGACGATGATCATGAATTTATAGTTTTCGAAAAATAAAGACTTCCACCGCGAGCGCGAGCGTCACACTCGTGCTAAGCAAAATATAAAATTCTTTTCCCACCCCAAATAAATCAGCCGGAACCAGCAGTTTTTTACCCTCCAAGTTTTAATACTGAAAAGAAAAAAGATGAGATGATGACCAAGCTGGAACAGTTTATCCAAAAATAATGGTTGGCAACCGAGACAATACATAAAAATCGTTTTATTTTATATAAGGCGGTTTTATTTTGAAAGCAACAAGTAATAGTACATACTAAAACAATGACTCTTATTCCAAAAATCTCTGATTTAGATTAATCAAATAACAAGTTTATATAACCCGAATTAACAATATCGAATTAAATGATATACCCTAAATTTTCAATCTGCCTACTTTTAAGCATCACAATACTAAGTTGTCAGAAAAAAGATAAAATTGTAAAAAGAGATAATGAACCTGATGTTCATCTTTTGCAAAGAGAAGATAATGAAATGAATACAGCAATAGAAAATGCACAAAAATCATTATACAAATTCAAAGAAGCAATAGAAAGTCACAATCCTGATTATTACAATTTCGCACTGAAAGAAAGATTTAATACTGCAGGTTCCGGAGGTGAACATATTTGGATAAGTAAAGTTGACTACTATGACAATAAATTCTACGGAATCGTAAGTGATGAACCAATTTCAACCATGGAAGTAAAATTGGGAGACACCATTGAGGTTAATCCTCAAAATATAACAGACTGGATGTATATCGATAAAAATATTGTAAAAGGTGCTTACACTACAAAGGTTTTAAGAAAAAGAATGTCACAACAAGAACGTACACAAATGGATAAAGAGAGTGGAGTTACTTTCGAAAATGAGTAAAACATATAATAACGAAAATAGTTCCCTACTATCGCGTAGCTTAATATTAAAAATGATAAAAAAACCGTTCTGTTTCAAGAATGGTTTTTATTTTTATAAAACTGAGCATTATAGATAATTTTTCACGTTCTACATTCACATAATGTGTAAATTTAGCTGTTAATAAAATCTATATACATGAAGAAATTTTATTTGTTGTTTCTGTGTTTCTCAACATTAGGATTTGCCCAAAATAAGTCAGAAGCCGAAAAGAAAATTCGTGAAGGGGTTACGCTTTATGATGAAGGAAAATATGATGAAGCTTTGTCCAGATATAACGAAGCTCTAAATCTTGATAAAAACAATTTCTTTGCTCTTGCTGAAAAAGCTATGACTTTAGAAATAATGAAGAAGTATGATGAATCTATTGAAGTTAGTGAACTTGTTTTAAAGCTATATTCAAAAGAAGATAATGCAACCGTTTATGTTACTTACGGAAATGCTTTGGATCATATTGGTAAATCGGATTTAGCCATTAAAGCCTACAACGAGGGAATAAAAAAATATCCCGATTATTACCACCTTTATTTCAATAAAGGCATTGCTCTATATAAAGTAAAAGAAACTGAAAAAGCCACAGAAGCATTTCAGATAACAACCAGACTAAATCCCAATCATGCAGGTTCATACAATGCATTGGCTGTAATTGACAGATCCAACAGAATCCCCTCAATACTAGCAGCGGGAAGGTACCTGATACTAGACAATAAGTCTTCAAGAGCCAAAGGCAATCTGGAGACTATGCTTACATTGATGAAACAAGGCATTAGCAAAAGCGGAGACAACTCAATCAATGTTTCTCTCTCTTCAATATCGGACGATAAGACAAATAATAAAAAATCAAATACCGATGATTTCTCCACTGTCGATATTATGCTTTCAATGTCTGCAACCCAAGATCTACACGAGGAAAATAAAGACAAAACCGAAATTCAGAAGTTTATAGACAAGTTTTCCCCAGTTTGTCGGATCATGAAAGAAGTAAAGCCGAAACAAAAAGGCTATTACTGGAATTTTCTGGCACCATACTTTATTGAAATGAATGAAAAAAACTTACTTGAACCTTTTGCCAATATTATTTTTCTATCCGTTCAGGATAAAGATGCTATTCAGTACAGCGAACAACATCAGGATAAGATTAAAGAATTTTATAGCTGGTCTAAAAACTACAACTGGAAATAACATACATCATGAACAACAGCAGGCAAATCTCCTCGCTAACGCGAACGTCACGCTCGTGCTTGAATCCATATAAATTAGCCGGAACCAGCCATTTTTCATCGTTCAACTTTTATTTATATTTGTTTCTATAGCAAATAGGTAAAGCAAAAACAGTATACAAATTGAGATGAAACCCGCCAGAATTCAAGTTGACTTTAACGAACTTATTGAAAGCGATTTGGTTTTGCTTTCCCAGCAGGACATTAAATTGGACTATAGCGGGCAAGAAGTTTTATTATTCCCGGGCAAAGAAATTGACATTTATATGGATGATACAGATGAAAATGGCGCTGTTGACAATTTAGTAGCCAGTGGAACTGTAGAGCTAAATAAGACGGGATTATTTCCGATTTGCAAATGGAATTGCAGAATTAATGCAAATGGGATTCAACATGAAAGCGAATTGAAAAATAATAAAAAGTAAATTGAAAAATAAAAGCATAACATTTATTGTCTTTTTAAGCTATCTAACATTTTCTTGCGGTCAGAAAAATGAAAAAGTCGAAAATAAAATTTCGGTTGAAAATACAAATACTGAAAACTCAATTTCTACAGAAATTAAATCGACTACGAAAGAAAATGAAATAAACGATGCTATAATAAAAATCGTTAAGGCCTATCAAAAGAAAGATGAAAATACCTTAAACAGCCTAATACACAAAGATTACGGCCTTACATTTCTGTTTGCCAGAGGCATCGCTGATAATATCTCTATAGCAAAACAAATTTCATTCAATGAGCCTGTTCCAGAATATTTACCGTATGACACAAATTTTGAAACGCAATATCTGATAAATGAAACTGGTTCTCCTGTCTTTAGCTGTGAAACTGAAAGCTGGAATAAGCCTTCCGGAATTTATGTTGATATGACGACTAACGAAAAATTTTTATCCACAATTGCAATAAATGAAAATAAGCTTACGGAAGAAACCATTTGGAATGAAAAAGAAATTAAATTATTTGAAGAAATAGAGCGTAAAAGTCATAAAGTCACTTTAATTGGTAAAAATCAAGAAACTTTTATTTTCTACATAGCCAAAATAAATAATAAATGGTATCTAACTGCAATAGATAGATTTGAAGTTTGTTCTGCCTAAAAAACACTAAAACAATAAAAATAGATCTAGTTTTAGGGAAATATTCATCGTATGGGCTCGTAAGTCTAAGAATAAATGTTATTTTTACTTTTTACACCAAACGCCATGAATAACGCTAAGAAAATTTCGACATTTCTACTCTTCTTTTTATTTACTTTATTTTATTCTCAGGCAGAGAAAAAAGACACGCTTATCGCTGACTTTACCTATTCCCTGAAAGCAAAATTATATAAATCGGCTCCCGATCAGGTATTCGAAGAACTATTCTCTTTGCAGGTGCTGAAGGATCGTGCGTTTTTCATTAGTGAGAAATCGATGAAATTTGATTCAACATTTCAAAGTGAGTTTCAAAAAGCAACTGTGGGAGGGAATCTAAATACAGACTTTAGAGGAAAATCTTTTCCAAAGACAAAATTTCAGTATACAATATTACAAACCAATCAGAATACTCAGTATTTTGAAAGAGCCGGGATGTCATTATTAGGTTACAAAGAGCCTGTAATCAACAACTGGAAACTTGTGGACGAGTCAAAAACAATACAATCATTCAACTGCAGAAAAGCTGAAGTCAACTACAACGGAAGAAACTGGACAGCATGGTATACCACGGATATTCCGCTTGCTTATGGTCCCTATAAATTTACCGGATTACCAGGATTAATTATCAAAATATCCGACGAGAGTGGAGATTATGATTTCGAGTTGGTAAAATCTGTATCAGGCAATAAACTGAAAGGAAAGAAGCTTACTATCGAAAAACGCAGGTATGAGAATGCTAGCATAACAACTATGGCGGGCTTACGTGAGGCCAAAAAGAATTTCGTTAACAATGCGGTCGGAGCTCTTCAAAGTATGGAAACAACCATAGCACCAGAATCCAGAGAAACCTTCCGGAACATTCAGTTGCAAAAACAAAAAAGCTTTAACGACGAGAATACTATTGAAAGAATTCAGTAGCACAGCACAATGACAGAACGAACAAAATACAGTGGAACATATACTGACAATTCAGGAACAACAGCTGTAATTGTTGAAAATGATTTTAAAAATTTATATACCGAAATTTACGGTGTTAAATTTTCGGGTTCCGAATTTTCCGACCTGTCTGTCGATGATAAATCAAAATATACCGAGCAGCAACTGCAAAGGTTTACATGGAGCAAAACATCCGTTTATAACTCAGAAACAGTCAGAGAAGAACTTTGCAACTGTACTTTTGAGATTCTTATTTCACAGCTGATTATAGACAAAACAACGGATACAGAATTTTATTCAGATCTGAAAATTGAATACATACTTGGCAATGCGGAACCAGACGGCGGAATTGAAGAAGAGAAAATTTCAATTTCTTTGACCATAGAAGGAAAACTTTATACCGGTACTGGTGATCTGACAGAAACCGCACTGGACGATATCTATAGTCAATTTGGAGGAAAGTATTATTTTAAAAATTGTTATGGCTGTATGTACGGTGATTACAGTGTTTACGGACAAAGTGGTTTTGGGACAATGCTATGCTTTGCCGCCCCAAAAGAGAAATATAAAAAAGTGACTAACAAACAGGAATATATGGATCTGGAAACTGATGAAACAACTACAGTACAGGAAATATATTGCTGCAACCAATATGAAGTAAGAAGAGCCGGAGCAGGCTATCGTGGCTAAGAAAAATACCAACACCAGTTATAAAAAGCATAAACAATCAAACACTGATCACTTATTCTTTTCTAAACAAAATCAATCGATTATAATATATTTCATAAACATAATCCCAATATAATGCTTAAATTTAGACTTTACATCTAAATACAGGTTAAAACTAAACCTCCATGAAAAAAATATTTTTAGCATTTTTACTCTTAATCAAGATTTCAACAATATCTGCCCAAAAAGCTGAAACCCCGGATTTAAATAGTATTTCCAATTATTTTGAAGAAATTAAAACTGCTGCTCAGCAAAACATCAAGCTATGGAACAAGGATCTGTATGGCGGAATTTTGTTGGTAGAACCCAAAACCAGACAATTATACAGCAACGAGCCGGACACCCAAAATAGCTTGACAAAACAAGGCAATATCTACGTTGGCAAATTACCCGACAATATTAATATAGCCAATACTTCCCTAATGTGGAATGGCAAAAACTGGGCTATGATTATGCTGCCATTGTCTGAAAATAAAAACAACCGCATAAACCTACTGGCGCACGAACTTTTCCACAAAGCCCAATCTGCATTAGGCTTTACCCAAAACAATAAAGAAAGCAACCATCTAGACCAGAAAGATGGGAGAATATACCTTCGTTTAGAATTAGAAGCCCTTACAAAAGCTGTGCTTTCCGATTCAAAAAAAGAACAGAAAGAGCATCTGACCAATGCGCTTATCTTCAGAAAATACAGAAATTCTCTTTTCCCGGAATCTGCCACAATTGAAAATCAACTGGAACTGAATGAAGGTCTTGCCGAGTATACCGGATTTATGATAAGCGGAAGAAACAAAGCGCAGACAAAAGAACATTTTGTGGCGACCACCAATGCATTTCTTAAAAACCCTACTTATGTTCGCTCATTTGCCTACAGCACTATCCCTGTTTATGGTTATTTACTTAGTCAAAAAGATAAATACTGGAACCAAAAAATTAAAGGCGACACCAACCTTACAGATTTCTTTATTCAGGATTTTGGTATAAAAATACCCAATAACTTAAAAGCAAGTGTTGAAAAAATAGCCAGCAACTACAACGGGACAGCAATTTTTTTGGAAGAAAAAGTAAGAGATGAAAAAATAAAAAAACTGATCGCCGGGTATAAAAGCAAATTCATAGAGCAGCCACATCTCGAAATAAAATTTGAGAAAATGAATGTTTCTTTTGATCCAAGAAATATAATCCCGATTGAAGATAAGGGAACCGTTTATCCACAAATAAGAGTTACCGACAATTGGGGTATTCTGGAGGTTACAAAAGGTGCATTAATGAGCCCTAACTGGGACAAAATATCGGTAAGCGCTCCTGTAAAAATAAACGATGAACTGATTGAAGGTGAAGGCTGGACGATCAAAATAAATAAAGCCTACACCTTAAAAAAAGATGAAAAGAGTAATAACTATTTTCTTGGAAAAAAGTAAGAGCAAATAACGATAAAATACAAACAACTATATCAATAGAAAAATGAAAATAATTGACAAACTTGCCTGGATAGAATTAAAAGAGAAATCTATTCTCTCTACCAAAAGCTTCGGAAAAGACAAATATTATCTTCCTGGCGGAAAAAGAGAAACCGGAGAAACTGACGAACAGGCACTGATCCGCGAAATAAATGAAGAACTGAGTGTAACAATAGATAACAAAACACTCAATTATATTGGTACTTTTGAAGCTCAGGCACATGGACATGAAGAAGGCACAATTGTGAAGATGACTTGCTACGCTGCTGAATATTCCGGAGAACTAAAAGTGAGCTCTGAAATTGAAGAAATGAAATGGCTGAAATATTCGGACAAAGACAAGATATCTGAAGTTGACAAATTAATTTTTGATAACCTGAAAGATAAAGGCTTACTGGATTAACATAATCTTCAACGTATGGAAAACAAAAAAACAACATCTATTATTTTTGCGATTATAGCCATTATTCTGGGTTTTACATTATATAAACAATTTGATTTTCAAACATTCAAATTTGAAAAACCGGCATTGGCGCCTATCTATGCTACAGTGTTTTTCGCCAGCATTTTCTTTCTGGTAAAAAACGCGAAGAAGAAATAACAACAATAATTGCTTTAACACAAAATCGCCTAAAATATATTTTACATTCTCTTTTTTTCATTAATTTTAGACAGAGGTTCAATCAGTTAACTTCAAATCATCAGATTACCTATACACCAAACCAATATTTAATGATATGAGATATTCTGTTATTTGTATTCTGTTCTTTTCTCTATTTGTTTCTGCGCAGACAAAACAAGATACACTTGCTATAAGACAAGCCGCTCTTGATTATATAGAATCGCAACATGCACCAAATCCCGCCAGAATGGAGCGTGCTTTACATCCCAGAATGGTAAAGCGTACTTTCTGGAAAAACAAAGCGACAGGTAAAGATTATGTCCGGGAAACCAATACAGAATCCATGGTATTGCTTGCGGAAAGCTATAACAAAAACGGTGATAAATTTCCGGCGTCTCCCCGAAAAGACATAAAACTACTCGATGTTTCCGAAAGAACAGCTTCCATTAAGCTTTTTGCAGATGAATGGATCGATTACATGCACCTTGTAAAACTCAATGGCACATGGAAAATAATCAATGTCCTGTGGCAGTACAATGATTCCAAAAGACAAACAAATTAATTAAAGTACCATGCCCAATTTTATTATAGACTGCTCACAAGATGTTATCCAGCAGGTTTCACCTGACGAGATTATGAATAGCGTTTATGAAGCAGCTGAAGAAACAGGTCTATTTGCGCCCAACGACATAAAAGTGAGAATACAACCTTTCCAGTATTATAAGCTGGCAGAGAGCAAGAAAGATTTTATCCACATTTTCGGATACATCATGGAAGGGCGGACTACAGAACAAAAGGCCGATCTTTCGAAACAAATTATTACAAAACTAGCCGTCTTACTTCCTGATATTTCCTTTCTGTCCATCAGCATCAACGATTTCGAGACCGCTACCTATTGCAACAAATCACTGATAAACCCAGAAAATACGAGTCATAACAGGCATTTTGAACTATAATATACTTACTAACAATGAAGCCTCAGTTTTTCAGTACACAATCCGATTTTAGAACTTGGTTAGAAGACAACCATCTGACAGAGGCAGAGCTTTTGGTAGGTTTTTATAAAGTGAACAGCAAAAAACCTTCTATGAGCTGGTCGGAGTCTGTTGATCAGGCACTTTGTTTCGGATGGATAGATGGTGTAAGAAAATCCGTGAATGAGGAAAGCTATACGATTCGTTTTACCCCCCGAAAAAAAGACAGTATCTGGAGTGCTATCAATATAAAAAAAGTTGAGGATCTTTCTGATCAGGGCTTGATGAAGGAAGCCGGCCTAAAAGCATTTAGTCTTCGTACCGAAAATAAATCCAGAATATATTCTCACGAGAAAGAACCTGTCCCCCTTCATCCCGATTTTGAAACACAATTTCGGAAAAATAAAATTGCCTGGGATTTTTTCACAACACAAGCTCCTTCTTATAAAAAAGTAATCATACACTGGATTATGAGTGCCAAACAGGAAAAAACACAGCTATCCCGTTTGGATAAGGTAATACAAGAAAGCGAACAGCAAAAAAGACTGAGATAATACAGACTACAAATGACACCAACAGAACAACATAACTTTACTGCCCAACTCGAAATTATCGGGATCAATCCTTTTGTATTTCTGCCTCCCCTTGTACTGGAAGCTATGCTAAAACATTCGGAAAAGTACAAAGGTAAAATTCCTATAAAAGGTACAGTAAACGATGTAGACTATATACAAACTCTGGTAAAATACAGTGGCGAATGGCGGCTGTACATCAATACGACCATGCTGAAAAATTCACCCAAAAGAATTGGTGAAATACTGGATATAAGCATAGAAGTCGATTATGAAGAAAGGAAAATTGAGGCACACCCTAAACTATTGTCAGCACTGAAAGAAAATCCGGAAGCACTGAATGTTTTCAATCAGCTCCGTCCTTCTTCCAGAAACGAAATTATAAAATACATCTCCTACCTGAAAACAGAGCAAAGCATTGACAACAATGTAGCTAAAGCCATCAACTTCCTTCTTGGAAAAGGACGCTTTGTAGGACGTGATAAGCCTGAACTAAAACTAACTAAAAATCCATAGTCATGAGCCTAAAAACCTTAATCTCAAAATCCGTTCAGTACAACAATTGGGTAGTTGATAAATATCTGGATTGGCTTTCTGCCAAATCTGATGAACAACTGAATCAGGAAACACCATCCAGTTTTCCTACTATTCTGAAGACATTGCATCACATATGGCAAACGCAGGAATATTGGTGGAGCCATATCTCTGAAAAAAACGAATTCGACTTTGCGGCTACCGCAGCACTATCCAGAAGAGAAGAAATATTCAGTGCTATCAGGAATAACTCGCAAAAGCTGGCAGATTATGTTGATGGCCTTACAGAAGAAGATCTGGCGAAAAATGTAAAAATCGAATCTCAGTGGTTTCAGTGCGATTTTTCTAAATACGAATATATACAACATGTTATTATCCACGGAACCTACCACCGCGGACAAATTGTAACAATGGGGCGTTGCATAGGCATAACCGATGCACCAATGACAGACTACAACTTCTGGAATATTTATAAAGACCAGTAAAACACACCATCCAATCACTCTTTTTAAAATGAAAAATAACATACGAATTTTTATCTTGCTACTAAGCATTGCAATGTTTATAGCATCCTGCAAGCAAAAAGAATCAGCGCCTACCGTTGTTTCCACTGCCGATTATTTTAATTATAAAGATTCTGTAGAAGCCGGCGGCGTAAAGATGATTCCGATTACCACTCCTGTTGGTAACTTTAAAGTCTGGACCAAACGCTTCGGAACGAATCCTAAAATAAAAGTTTTGTTATTGCATGGCGGTCCGGCGATGACTCATGAATACATGGAATGCTTCGAGACTTTCTTTCAGCGGGAAGGTTTCGAGTTTTACGAATACGATCAACTGGGCTCTTATTACAGCGATCAGCCTACAGACAACAGCCTGTGGAATATCGACCGTTTTGTAGATGAAGTTGAACAGGTACGTAAAGCTATTAATGCAGATAAAGACAATTTCTATGTTCTGGGGAATTCCTGGGGTGGAATTCTGGCTATGGAATATGCCTTGAAATATCAGAAAAACCTAAAAGGATTGCTCGTATCCAATATGATGGCCAGTGCACCGGAATATGTGAAATATGCCGAGGTTTTAGCTAAACAAATGAAACCTGAAGTACTGGCAGAAGTTCGTGCCATTGAAGCTAAAAAAGACTACGCCAATCCACGCTATACAGAATTACTGTTTCCCAATTATTATGCGCAACACATCTGCCGGCTTCCGGAATGGCCGGATGCTTTGAACCGTTCCCTGAAACATGTGAACAGTACTGTATATACCCTTATGCAGGGACCTAGCGAACTTGGGATGAGCACTGACGCAAGATTGGCTAAATGGGATATTAAAAACAGGCTTCATGAAATTGCAACACCAACGTTAATGATTGGCGCTAAGTACGACACAATGGATCCTAAAGCCATGGAAGAACAAAGTAAACTGGTACAAAAAGGAAGCTATCTGTATTGTCCTAATGGCAGTCACCTTGCCATGTGGGATGATCAGAAAGTATTTATGACTGGGGTTATTAAGTTTATTAAAGATGTCGATTCCGGAAAATTATAACAAACACTAACCATGTTAATAGATTAACAAGCCAGAATTGGCATAAAATTGACTATTGTAGATGAACAAAAAATAAAAGAATGGAAGTCTTCATCAGACATCAGGATAAAAACAAAAGAAAAGAAGAAGCTGTTAATTTCTTTATAGAACACAGAACGAACAGCTATATTTCGCACTCCGAAATTATGTCCGGGAGGGCCACGTCTGCGACGGAGTGGAGTGAAAACTTTGCTGAAATACTTTCTGCTGAACTGGATGAGGATGACTGTAATCTGATTACTATAGAAGATATCCACAACAAAATTATCGGGATTGCCATTCTCCGGATTTACAGGAAATACCTTATTATAGAAGATATGATTGTAGATGGCAGCCTGCGCGGAATGTCCTTGGGAAAAAAGCTTATGGATTTTATTCACAATTTCGCAGTCGAGCAAAAAGTCAAAGCGCTGTTTCTGGAAAGTGGAATTACCAATGATAAAGCCCATTCGTTTTTTGAGAAAAACGGTTTCGAGAAAGTCTCCGTTACTTATATTAAAACATTATCCGAATAACTAGACTTTATATATAGTTTTTTAAAGATATCTTTTCTAAATTATTTTAATCTCTAAATGGTTTAATTTATCATTTAGAGATTGAGATAATTAAACATTATACTAACTCTACAATTATAATTTTAACGATTAAATTTGTAACATTTTTCATTGGCAATCAACTGATTATGATACAACTATTAAATTGTATCAACATGAAATCAATCAGATTTTTTATTCCCGCAATTCTGCTATTTTTCTCAGCATCAGTTTTAAATGCACAGGAGAAAACTCAGTCCCCAAAGCACAATGATGTAAATTCCGCTCTGATTAAAAATGAAGAAACAGAAATGAACTGGTACGCCGTAAAGGATACCACGAAAATTGAAATCGGAAAAGTGATTACCAAAATATCGCGTGCATCCAACGAAGTCAACATTACAACTACAGTAAAGATGAAAGGAGCTCCATCTGACTGGACAGACGAAACTTCGGCAAAATTACCGAGCCTTGCTCCTGTAAAACATTCATCCTTTAATATGCAGCGGGATATGGTACTGAATTTTGACAAAGAAGTAACTGGCTATTATCTGGATAAAGCTTCCAACAAAAAAACAGAGATTAATGAGAAAACCCCAGAGGACTTTTTCGACAGTAATATTTATCCACAATTGATTCGTTGGCTTCCACTGAAAGAAAACTATAAAATCAATATTGCCATTTACGACTACAATCCTAAAAAAAGTGGTGTATTAAAAGTCAATATTCAGAGTACAGAAAAAGGGATGTATAAAAATACACCTGTATGGATTGTAAAGACAACAGATGGCATTACCGATCATAAAGCTATTACTACTTTTTATATTGATACCAAAACGCGCCAGCTCCTGAAACAGGAAATGGATATGGGACCAAGAAAAATGCTGATGGAAAAGGTAAATTAATATATTTGTACAAAACCCAATTGTATGAATTTAGCCATATCAAGTATTGAATTTATTTTAAACAACACCATACCTGAGCCTGAGGATAAAGCTATTATTCACAACAAACTGTCAAGAAAAAACAGAATAAAACTTAATAAAAGCCAATATGAAGAAACAAAAATTTATTGGTGCTTATTAGAGTATGTTGGATTAAAAGAGGACGATGGGTTTGACTGGGTATATAAGGCTTCCTCAACGGAATTAAATAATGGATTATCTGCAGAGATATTCCAACAAATTATAAATTCAGATTCTTTCTTTTCAAATTATATTATAAAAGACAATGATCTGTTAACCATTAGCTTGGAATATATTCACCCAATAAAGTATAATAAAACAAGGCCTTATATTGGAAATCATTTGTCTTTTATTTTTAATAAAGTATGGAAAATTAATAGTGGCTATAATCATATTTCTAATATGTATAGAAAATTACAAGAAGGAGAAGTTGTTGTACATTATTCAGAGTACAGAAAAAGGGATGTATAAAAATACACCTGTATGGATTGTAAAGACAACAGATGGCATTACCGATCATAATGCCATTACTACCTTTTATATTGATACTAAAACGCGTCAGCTTCTGAAACAGGAAATGGATATGAGACCAAGAAAAATGCTGATGGAAAGAGTAAAATAAAACAAACAGACATAAAGTTCAAAATAAGCAGAGTTTAGTTAACTCTGCTTTTATTTTTTCACAATTTCATGATATAATTCTTTTTCATTAGTTTCGTAAAATATAAACAGACTAACACCATTTTTCAAGCACCATTATGAACGAAAATTTAAAAATTATCTCAACTATTACCAGAAAATCCTTGTGGGCCTGGATAAAAGTTATTCTAATCGGAAGCATATTTGTGCTGGCTGATCTTATTATCGGATTTTATTTAATTATCAGTAGTCCGCAAAGCGGTATGGCCGCCGGCCATGTTAACGGTCCCGCAGCTATACTGGTATTTTTCATGATCATCATTAATTACTTTGTCACTAACTTCTTCCCGACACTCCTTATCCTAATTGGCTTTTTAAAGATTCCTCTATTTATTGTTCTGGCCAATAAACAGGCGATGAGCAGTGCAATGTATAATGCTTATAATTATAAGCTTACAGATTATATAGAACCTAAAGTACAATTGCTGATTAATAAAATCATTGCCAAACAGCCGAACTTTGTAAAACAAATTCCGAATTGGAAAATCTTCCGTGTAAAACTGATACAGGAAAACAAACAAGACAGCACTACATCCTGGTTTTTCAGAAAAATAACAGGATACTGCCTGAAAAAAGTAAAAATGGACGATGTTAATTTCTCGGATCCCAATCTTAATTATGCCGAGGTTATTTCCTCCAAACTAAAACAGTTTGTACAGGAATCATTGGAACCTTCCATGCTTCTGGTATGGATTGCCTGTGGAATAGATCTTTTATTGATTATATTAGCCATTATATTCAGATCTTAAAAAATTTAGCAGGATTTTCCGCTCTAAAAAATTACAACAATGAACGATAAGATAATAGGAATTCTGGCCGGAATGGGTCCCAGATCTACAGCGCCATTTATTGACCAGGTCATAGACGAATGCCAGAGTCAATATAATGCCAGCCTGGATGAAGAGTTTCCTAAAATGATGATATATTCACTCCCTACTCCATTTTATATTGATCGCCCGATTGATCATGAGCTAATGAAGAAAACGATTGCAGAAGGTTTGAAAAAACTGGAAAGCACGGATGTACAGTTTATTGCTATGCCTTGTAATTCCGCACATATATACATAGAGGATTTAGTAAAGTCTATCAATATTCCGTTACTAAACATTGTTGAAGAAACACTTAATCAGCTACCTGCCGATAAATTAAGAATTTCGTTATTTGCTACAACCACAACTTTTAACTCTCAGATTTATCAGAAAGGAATAGCCGAGAAAGGACATCAATTTGTTTTTAGAGAGCAATGGCAGAATCAGCTAAACGAACTTATCAAAAATATAAAAGCGCAGAAGGATAATCCTCTCAACCATGAACTCTGGAACAAGATTCTGAAAGAAGCAGAGCAGGATACAGATTATATTATTATTGCTTGTACGGATCTGAATGCCGTAACGGATAGAATAAATACGTCAGTAAAAATTATAGATTCTTCACAATGTCTGGCTCATGCAGTTGTGAAAAAATATCTGGATCAAACTCCATAAAATACTGAACATACCATGTTTCCGGTCATGCGATTTTAAACATGTATCATAATTGATAAATAAAATCAGAATACTATTTCCGGATTGGAAAATCTTTCGGAAATTAGCGGCCTGTACGTTAAATAGTAATCAGTGAAATAAAAAATTTAATTAAAACATACAGTAAAACTTAAGTATAAGTTTTCTTCGGGGCAGGGTGCAATTCCCTACCGGCGGTTACAGTCCGCGACTCCTTTTATTTTAAAGGACTGATTTGGTGAAATTCCAAAACCGACAGTTAAAGTCTGGATGAGAGAAGAAAATGGAACAATCGATAAGGCTATTCTTAATAGACTTATTGTATTGTATTTCATTTCCATGTACCGAAGACCTATTTTAACTTTTAAAAGTAAAATACATGGAAAAATTATTAGAAAAATTCGGAGTAAGCTCCAGAGAACGTGTAGAAAATGCACTTCTAAAACTACAACAAGGCAAAGGTATTCTATTAGTAGATGATGAAAACCGTGAAAACGAAGGTGACATCATCTTCCCTGCCTCTACTATCACAGAAAAAGACATGGCACTCCTGATCCGCGAATGCAGCGGAATCGTTTGTTTGTGTATTTCCGAAGAGAAAAGTAAACACCTGAACCTTCGTCCGATGGTAGAAACCAACAACAGCAAAAACCAAACAGCATTTACCATTACGATTGAAGCCAAAGAAGGCGTTGAATCAGGTGTATCTGCGAAAGATCGTGTAACTACCATTAGAACAGCTGTAGCAGAAAATGCACAGGCGGAACATATTGCAAGCCCGGGACACGTATTCCCGCTTATTGCCAGAAAAGATGGTGTATTCGAAAGACGTGGACATACTGAAGGAAGTGTAGATCTTGTAAAACTAGCCAACCTTGGTGAAGATGCTGTACTTTGTGAATTGACCAACGAAGACGGCTCTATGGCAAGACTTCCGGAGATTGTAGATTTTGCGATCCAAAGAGAAATGACCGTGGTAACTATTGAGGATATTTACACGTACCGTAAAGATCTGATCAGCCAGAATTAATCTTAGCTCGCATCACTATTTGCAAATAGTAATGAATATGTAACTTCGGATGAGATTCTGAAAGAGTTTTGTATTTAGAAGTAGATTCATAACATTTAAATGTAAAGCGAGTTAATCAAAACATATTATTTTAACGTACAGAAAAGTCCGTTGTGAAAATTCACAACGGACTTTTCATATAACACATATTCCAATCATTTTTTAATTATATTTGAATATATTAACATTATTACAAACATTAATATATTTATTCGATACAAAATATTATTTTATGAAAAACTACTTTACCATGATTTCTGCCGGATTGCTTTTATGTGTATTTTCTTGTCAGCAAAAAGAATCAACAACCAAAGGCAATGTATTAGACGGTACTTACCGGCTTGTGGGCTCTGAAACAGTAAAAGGTACGGATACTATTCGCACGACTATAGATCCTGCAAAAACAGAGATGATCAAGATGTTTAACAACAGTCATTTTGCATTCCTGAACCACGACAAATCAAAAGGAAAAGACAGTCTGAAATCATTCTCCAGCGGTGCCGGAACTTACCAGCTAAAAGGAAAAGAATACACCGAAAATCTGGAATACTGCAGCTACAGAGAATGGGAAGGAAGACAATTTCATTTCACATTGGAAAAACGTGCCGACACACTAATCCAGACAGGCGAGGAAGACATTCCGGAACTGGGTATAAAACAAAAAATAAAAGAGATTTACGTAAAAGTGAAATAACTCCTATTTACTCAACCACACAAAAATGGGCGGAAATATTTCCGCCCATTTTTATTATAAGTTTTTATGTATTACTCTTCGTCTTCTACATTCTTCAGTGCCATCAGAAGATTATAAGCACCCTTTGTCACCCACTTCTTAGAAGCCTGCTCAGAGGTCAATCCTGTAATCTCCGTAAAGCCATGTTCGGAATTACCTATTTTTACAGGAACCATTTTATATGTTTTAGGCTTTACTTCTTCAAAGATATACTGCTTACCATCGAATGCCACTACTCCACCATCCGGAATCGCCAGAGAAGCACGGCTATTCGTTTCGATTTCTGCATTCATAAAAGTACCAGGCAGCAAATGTGGTTCATAATTCTGGAAATGACAATGAATCAGTACACTTCTGTCAGCAGCAAAATCTTTACTGATCAGTACAATACGCGCCGTAAATTTCTTTTCAGGATTCTGATTGGTGTATGCAATCACCTGCTGATCCATAGATATCTTATCCAGATCTTTTTCAAAAACCTTTAGCACTAAGTGGATATCACTTGTATTAACGATTTCGAATAGTTTATCTACAGGTGACACATATTGTCCGATGTTAGCATTCACCGAAGAAATATAACCATCGATAGGCGAAACTACAGAGGTTACCCTTTTTATATTATTTGCTGTCAATGCTTCCGGAATAATGCCTGCAATCCTTAGCTTTTCTCCCAACGCCCGCATATTAATCATATGATTGTTGCGCTGATTAAGTGCCTGCTGCATTACCTTATCACTACTGGCCTGACTCTGATTCAGATCACGCTGACGCAGGTAATCTTTCTGCGAATATTCCAGATTGGATTTTGCCAACAGGTAATCCTGCTGTATCTGTACCAGCTCAGGATTTTCGATTGTAGCCAGTACCTGGCCTTTACCAATATGCTCACCAGGCATCCATTTAGTATATTTAATATAGCCCCCAAACGGTGCACTAACACTGGCAACGGACTGAGGTGGAATATCTATAGAACCTGTAACGGCGATACCGGAAGCCGTTTCTTTTCCCTCCAATGCTCCGGTTTCTATTCCTGCATTTTTATATTGTTTATCGTTTAATGTAACCTGATTTTCTGTGGTATGCGCTGCCTTTTTCTCTACGGGAGCTTCCTTAGAACATGAAGAAATAGCAAATGCAGTAAGTATAATTAAAAATAACTTGTTCATGATTAGTCAATTTTTGTTTGTTGAAGAGCATTCATTTCGGTAACGGCATCGTTAAGTTTTTTTACACTGTCGATACTTCTGTTTCGGATATCCAGTGCCTGATTTACCAATAATACATAATCCAAATAATTAATCTCTCCGTTATAGAATTGCAGATTTGCCGTTTTCAGAATAGTCTCCGCATTTTTAAGTCCGTCGTTTTGAAAGTAATCTGTCTCTTTCAGTGCATTCTGATACTGGATTGTATACTGCTTATACTGCATATTCAGACTATTCAAAGCCAGCTGATAATTGTTCTCAGCTATTTTTTCATTCACCCGTTGAGCTTCTATTGCCAGTTTTTGTGCTTTGTTGAATAACGGAATCCCTACACCTATTACCGCTGAATGAAATCTTTTGCTGCTATCGTTGTAACTGCCATTTTCCTGATTTCCGATCATGGATGTATTATTGTATCCCAGATTTATACTTGGAGACAATCTGGCTTTAGCTTCCAATGTTCGGGCCTTCTGTATTTCCTGCTCCTGCTTTAGGGTTTCTACATAAGGATTTTCTTCCGGATTTTGCAGCTGAGAAAACAAAGCATTTTGCAAAGAGAAGGGCTGTTTTTCATTCGTATAACTATCGCCATCGTTGATCAGAAAGTTTAGCTTCTCCAATGTTATAGCTTTATCTTTCTCTATTGCCAGCAATTGGAAATGAGACTGAGATTTATAATTCTCTGCGGTAGATTTCTCTAGAATGTTACTCTCTCCTTTTCTTAGCCTCAATGCGGCTTTATCATAATACACATCATAAAGGCTATCCGCTTTCTTGATCAATGCATACTTTGCATCCAGATAATTCAGTTCGTTAAAGATAAGGGTAAGCTCCCGCTTTAACTGCCATTTCTGAAGAGAAAGATTCAGCATGCTCTGCTTCCATTCTTCAGTGAAAACTTGTTTCTGCTTCTGGTAGAATCCCGGAAAACGGAAATTTTGCGACACTGAAAATTTATGATCTGTTTTATCTGTATTAAACTGACCAAACTCTGCACTTACATTCAGCGGATCCAGATTAAAGGCCGATTGTTTCAGTATCTTTTGTGCATCTATTTTCAATGCTCCCCCTTTCAGGTTCAGATTATTATCCAGTATTTTCTGATAGGCTTCTTCCAGGGTAACTGATTGTTGTGCTTTAACACCCAGAAAAGTAAGAAAGAGCGCTATAATAATGCTTAACTTTTGCATGTTAATTATATCTTATGTTCCGTTTCCGAAACTGTTTTTATTTTATTGAATGATCTTTTTTCGAAGAATATATAGAGTATCGGCAATACATACAGCGTAAGGAATGTTGCCAGTATTAGCCCTCCGATTACTACTGTAGCCAATGGCCGCTGCACCTCAGCTCCTTCACCGTTACTTAGTGCCATTGGCAGGAAACCTAATGAAGCAACAGTTGCTGTCATCAATACCGGACGCAATCTGTTTTTACCACCTATAAGAACAACATCTTTAAGGCTTTCATGCTGGGTTTTCTGGCGGTTGAATTCCGCAATCAGTACAATTCCATTGAGTACGGCCACTCCAAAAAGGGCAATAAAGCCTATACCTGCAGATATACTGAAATCCATACCGCGCAGCCATAAAGCAAATACGCCACCTACTGCCGAAAGCGGGATTGCTGTAAAAATAATCAGCCCATACTTTACAGAACGGAAAGCAAAATACAGCATAAGTAGTATCAATAATAGTGATACAGGTACTGCAATTCCCAATCTGGCCTTTGCTTCCTGAAGATTTTCGAAATTACCGCCGTAGGTAACTGAATAACCTGCCGGAAGTTTTAAATCTTTATTTACCCTGCTTTGCAGATCATTTACAGTAGACTGAATATCGCGGTTACGGACGTTGAAACCAACGATAATACGTCGTGCTGCGTTTTCCCGCTGAATCTGGTTTACACTTTCTTTAATATTCACATCTGCCACACTCTTTAGCGGAATATCTGTTCCGGATGAAGTTGTAATCAACAGGTTTTGTACGTCTTCCAGCTTTCTGCGCTCTTCACTATCCATACGTACTACCATATCGAATTTCTTCTCACCTTCGAATACCGCCCCGGTTACCTTTCCGGCAAAAGCAGCATTCACCAGATTGTTCACATCCGATACATTCAGTCCATATTGGGCTAGGGCACTTCTGTTATAATTCACCACAATCTGTGAAAGTCCCGAAACAGGTTCTACATAGATATTCTGGGCGCCATTTACTTTATTTACGACTGCTGCAAGCTTCTCGGAATAAACCTTTAGTGTATCCAGATTTTCCCCGAATATCTTACATACCACATCCTGGCGGGCTCCGGTCATTAGTTCATTAAACCTCATCGCAACAGGATACTGGAAAGAGTAAGTGACACCAACCATGTTTTTTTGCAGTTCTTTCTGCATTTTCTCGGCCAGATCATTATAGTTATCTGCAGATGTCCATTCTTTTCTGTCTTTCAGGATTACCATCATGTCGCTGGCATCCAGTGGCATTGGGTCCGTCGGAATCTCGCTACTTCCGGTTTTCCCTACAATCTTTTTAATCTCCGGAAACTTATTCATCAGTACCTGCTGACTCTTTAAAACAACCTCTGTAGAAGTTTTCAGGCTGCTTCCGGGAAGGATTCTTGTTTCTACGGCAAAGTCTCCCTCCGGAAGGCTGGGAATAAATTCTCCGCCTAATCTCGATAATATAAATACAGCCAGGGCAAAAAGCACCAATACAACTGCCATTACTATTTTTGAGGACTTTAGGACTTTAGCAAGACTTCTGTCATAGAAGCTTACCAGTTTTTCTATCATTCTGTCAGAGAATGTTGGTTTTGTTTGTATTTTTTTAGAAAGAAATACAGAGCTCATCATCGGGATATAAGTAAGCGACAAAATAAAAGCACCTACCAAGGCAAAAGCTACTGTTTGCGCCATAGGCTTGAACATTTTACCTTCAATTCCCTGAAGCGATAATATTGGCAGATATACGATAAGGATAATAACCTGCCCAAATACCGCAGAGTTCATCATTTTTCCTGCAGAAGTTTTCACTTCTTTATTCATTTGCTCACCGGAAATCTTATCGCCTTCTTTTCCTTTAATGGAATGCAGCCTATGCAATACAGCTTCCACAATAATAACGGCTCCGTCTACAATAAGCCCAAAGTCCAGAGCCCCGAGACTCATCAGGTTTCCGCTCACCCCGAAAATATTCATCATGATAATAGCAAAAAGCATTGCCAACGGGATAACAGAAGCAACGATAAATCCTGCACGGAAATTTCCTAAAAACAACACCAGTACAAAAACGACAATCAGTGCACCTTCAATCAGGTTTTTAGAAACTGTTCCAATAGCATTATCTACCATTTTGGTTCTGTCCAGAAAGGCTTCTACTTTCACGCCTTCTGGCAGTGTTTTCTGGATTTCTTCTACTCTGGTTTTTATCTTATCGATAACCTGGTTAGAATTCCCACCCTTCATCATCATCACAACAGCTCCGGCTACTTCTCCTTCGCCGTTATAAGTCATAGCACCATATTTTATGGCTTTACCCAGTTTTACTTCGGCAATATTTTTCACCAATATCGGCGTTCCATCGGGCAGGTTTCTGACAACAATATTCTCTATATCGGAAATATTCTTTGCCAGTCCCTCCGTTCTTATAAACAAAGCATTTGGACCTTTCTCTATATAGGCACCGCCAGCATTCTGGTTATTGTTCTCTACTGCAGTAAAAAGCTGTTGCATAGTTACACCGACAGCCTTTAGTTGTGCCGGTTTTATTGCAATTTCATATTGCTTCAGATCGCCACCAAAGCTGGCAACATCTGCTACGCCATCTACACCCAGGAGTTGTCTTCTTACGATCCAGTCCTGGATTGTACGAAGTTCCATTGCCGAATAACGGTGTTCATATCCTTTTTTAGGACGTACAACATACTGATAAATTTCTCCTAAACCTGTGGTTATAGGTGCCATTGCCGGCACTCCAATTTCTTTTGGTATATCCTGCGAAACCTGTTGAAGCCGCTCTGCAACCTGCTGACGTGCAAGGTATACATTGGTTTCTTCGTTGAAAACAATAGTAATTACGGAAAGTCCGAAACGGGAAAAACTACGAATTTGTTTTACACCTACAATGTTTCGGCAAACCTGTTCGATTGGAAAAGTAATAAACCTTTCCACATCCGGTGCCCCCAATGACGGGGACGTTGTAATAATCTGTACCTGGTTGTCTGTAATATCCGGCACAGCATCTATAGGAAGCTTACGAAGTTCTATAACTCCGTATATGACTAATGCCAAGGTCATAAGACCAATAATGAGTTTGTTTTTTATAGAAAACTCAATGATTTTATTTAGCATAAAAATCTAATTTTTAAACGTTGAAAATTCATTCCCCGTATGCGGGAATGCTATGTACATTAAAAATTAGGCTACCTTAGGCGGCTGAAAAATAGAAAATAGCGGTGAAGGGATTTCACCTATAGTATAAAAAAAGTTTCTTGTTTTGCCTTCTTCAAAGCTTGGCGCTTTAATATCCAGATTAAAGGCTTTTGGTATATCCTGAATAATAACCGAAGTTACCAGATAAAAGTCATGTTTTTTGAAAGGCAGCTTCATATTGGTTTCATAATCCGGAGCATCGGGATCACCATTGAAATAGTGAAGCTTGATAAAACCAAATAAAGTAAGCTTAGGATTTGCCTCGGAATGCTCTTTAAAGTGCTCGATAAAAATAGGCAGTTTTATAACCTGACTCAATTCTGTGGAAGAAAAAAGATAGAAAACCAGTAATATGATTGCAAAATACTTTCTCATCACCTCTCAGGTTACGGTGCAAAAATATTCCAATTTTTGGAAAGAAAAAAATCAAAGTGATGATTTATAATGAGTCCAGCTCCAATTTAGAGACCAATTCCAACCTTTTACCATATTAGTTCGTCATATATGGATAAAAGATACACCATGCAAAGAATGTTTATATTGTTCTGTCTGGTATTTTTATATTCCGGAAATATCTTCGGACAGAAAAAAAATACCACACCTCCATATGCTACAGAATCCAATTATACTGATCTGATTAAAAATAAAACCGCTGCTTTTATCCAGTTTGGTATTGCAGGAATTGACGGAAGAAACTTTCAAAAAAAACATGGAATTGGCGTCCGCAATATGGGATGCCTTGTTTCTTCTGATATTTCGAAAAAAGCACGGGAGAATAACACAGTTCTTATAAAATACCTCAACAAAAAATATGGAAATACATGGGAAAAGGATCTTGGATTTAAACCATACGGAACCAATCCTTAATTATTTTACTAATAACCATGGCAAGATTAAAAAAGGGAAAGATCACTCTTTCCCTTCTATTTTCTTTTATAGTTTCCCATTATTATTTCATCCCCATATAGAAAAAGCCTAAACATTTTTCATTTTCTTTCAGCTGAAGATAATCACCAATATGATGGATCATCCCCGGAGAGCTCCAGTAACAACCTACATTATTGGCTGTAGCCATAAGATACATGTTCTGAACTGCCATAGCCGTAGCTGCAACTTCTTCCCATTCCGGAACTTTACCACTAAAATCAGCAACAATACTCAAAACTGTATTGGCTTTGCTTACTTTATCTGAGATATCCAGATATTTTTTTTCCAGAAAAGTTTCCGGAGAAGTGGTTGCTTTGTATAACTCCGCCAAAGTCTCCCCTAATTCTGTTTTTTCCACACCCTGAAAAATCCTGAATCTCCATGGATTAGTTTTTTTGTGACTGGGTGCATAATTAGCGGATTCCAGTATTTTATCCAGAACATCCTGTGGAATTGTTTCTGTTGTATAATCTTTTGGGAAAATACTCTTTCTGGATTTTATAATTTCTTCTAAGATTTCTGCGTTTGTCTTCATCGTTTATTTTATTTCTAAGGCAACAATGTGCACTTAGTGATTACTCTTTTTGCTACACAAAAATAGGCATTTTCGCACTGTTACAAGCTCGTCTTGCTCAATTTAGAAAACCCTTGTACAGACACTTCTCAAAACATGTGCAGAAGTTAATTTAGCTCTGTTTAGAAATTATTCAAAACACCTGTATTCTTACACATATATGTACACCTTCCTCTCCAATACATTTTGCTTTCCCTGTAAATCCTATACATGTAAATATCTGATAATGAATTTACACAGAAAAACCATATAGGATTATTAATAATAATTAATACACTATATTTAACATAGGTATTTTGTTTTCAATACTTTTGTCCGAATAGTTTATTTAGAGGTAAAAAGAAATTAAAGGTGGATTCAGCATTTAGAAAAATATACACCGAATACAAGCATCAGGTCTTTTTTTTCGTGAAAAAATATATTCACGGGAGAGACGATATTGAAGATGTAGTTCAGGATATTTTTGCCCACCTGTGGAAACATCGTCATTCTTTAAATGATAACAATCTGAGTTCCGCAGTTTTTAAAACAGCAAAACAGGAAATTGCCAACTTCTACAGAAAAAACAAACTTTCTTTTTCAGCTCTGGAAGAAGATAAATGTACACCTATATTAAAAGACGATAGCAACGAAGAGGTTCCGGTTAGTCATATAAAACAAATTGAGGATCTGCTATTCCTGATTCCTGAAAAAAGTAAAAGCTTCTTCCTGAAACATAAAATAGACGGACTAAGTTATTCACAAATTGCTAAGGAAAATAGCATCTCTAAAAATGCGGTGGCTAAACATGTGAATAAAGTACTTTTATTCCTCAGAACCAATCTTAGCTCTTTCTTTTAATAACGTGAATTCGACATCGCTTTTCTAATAAAGAATTTATTGTATAAACTTTAAAATCGCAAAATCGTTTATTTACAACTATTTTTCCAAACCGTTTTTAAGGGAACGCAAAGCCGCAAATGCTTAGTAAAAACCGTTGAAAACTTAATTTTCTAAATGTCTAAATGGTTGAAATAATTTTATCTTTAGGTGAAATCTTTGTGTACTAAAAGCGGTGATATTTTAGCATCGCTTTTGTGCCTTTTGTGGTTAAACCTTAGAAAAGTATCCTGATATTTTTACGCTCTTTTTTGTAAACCACAAAAAATTGCTTCACAATTCTTTTTAGCCTTGCTAAGGCTTTATCTATTAAGCAGCTAGTACTATCACATTTATATGTCTTTTCATTTTTCTTTCAAAAAAATTACTTTCCGGGGTTGACGATTTTATACTTCCTGCGTAATACTAGATATGAACAAAATCGAAGATGAAGATTTCAAAAGAAACTGGGAAGAAGTTTCTGCTGAAAAACAACAATTAGATGCCCGAAGTGATGAACGCATCCTGAAGGGCATTGAACGTAAAATAAAGCCTTCTGTAGATATTAGAAAAATATATTGGGCTGCCGCTGCCGTAGTTATGCTGGGAGTTGGTCTTTATTTTTTCAAATTCTCACCTTCAGATCAACATGAAACTAATATATTCTTCAGTACCAATAACAGCAGAAAAGTAACCTTACCGGATGGTAGTATGATTACATTACAACCTCATAGTAAAATTGAACTGGCTGCTGATTTTGGAGAAACTGACCGAAATATAACATTCACCGGGAAGGCTATATTCGACATTGCCAAAGACAAAACAAAACCTTTCCATATTAATGCACACGATTTCCATGTGCAGATTCTGGGTACAAAGTTTTTCCTGGATCAAACCAGTGAAGAGCAAAAAGTAGAATTATTTGAAGGAAAGGTAAAAATTGATTACAAAGGAAAGATCACCTATTTGCTGCCTAATGAAACCTGGAGTAAAAACTCAAAAAATCAGGACTTTCATTATTACGCTGTAGATGCAAAGAAGAATTTTTCTTTTCAGGATGAATCATTTGAAAAAGTCATCAACCAGTTGGAAGAAGCATACCACGTAAAAATTGACTATCCGGATCAGTACAAAAACAAGCAGATAAGAGGATCATTCTCAGGAAACCTGAACGAAGTATTATCTGTGATAGGCTATCCGTTTAACCTGAAACCAGAAAAAAGCAATAACAATGTAATACAACTAAAATAAAAAAAGCACCGATAATGGGGGTTATCGGTGCACATAATTAATTATACAAACTCGCTAAAGTCTAATAAATTAACCGTCAAATGTATGAAAAAAACAGCAATATCTATTGCGTTATTGGTCGCGGTCGGACTTCCCGTAGTTCATTACGGGCAGACCACCCGAACCGGCACCAGTCTAAAAAGCGGAAACCAAATTCCTATTGCCAAGGTATTTGATAAGCTTAGTAAATCCACTAATACCTCTTTCCTTTACTCAAGTTCAGATTTCAGAGGCGTCTATGCAGATGAGAATGCAATTAACTACTCTTCTCTGGAACAGGCACTAAACTACCTTAAAGCTCATTATCCTGTAGAATATGAGATAAGGAATAATACAGTAGTGCTCCGTAAAACAGCAACAAAAAGTATTTCCAAAAAAGAAATCTTATCCACACCTAAAGCAGACACGCTGTCGACTAAAGAAAAGAAAATCGATGAAGTGGTGCTTATTGGTTATGGTACACAGAAGAAAAAGGATGTATCAGGATCTATTGCCTCTCTTGGAACAAAAGATCTTACCGGAATAGCCTCAAGTAATTTTGGTGAAATGATTGCCGGAAAGGCTACAGGTGTTCAGGTAACGCAAAGCAATGCTACACCAGGCTCTTCACCTACCATCAGAATCAGAGGTATTGGTACATTAACAGCTGGTGTTAATCCGCTTATTGTAGTAGATGGCTTCCCATTGTCGGAAGGTTCAGATATCAATTCTATAGATCCTGCTTCTATAGAGTCTATTGACATTCTGAAAGATGCTGCTTCCTCAGCTATTTATGGATCCAGAGGAGCTAACGGAGTTGTCTTGATTCAGACCAAGCAAGGAAAAAAAGGAAGAACAGAAGTATCTATAGATTCCTATTATGGTATTCAGTCTATAGCCAGCAATAACAAAGTAGTAGATGCTTACCAGATGGCAGTCTTCATGAAGGAATCCCGGGACAACAATTATCTGTCTAAAGGATCTAACAGAAGCATTAATGATGATACTGCTACCCGTAAGGCAAAAGGAGCCAGCCTTAGAGAACTCATCCCGGATTATCTCTCACCTTACCTCAACGGTGTACCAGGGCTTACTAACAATAACTGGTACAACACTATTTTCAGAGATGCTCCGGTAAGCAATACAACTTTCAATGTTAATGGCGGGAGTGATAAATCCAGATACTCATTTACCGGAAGTTATTTTAACCAGAAAGGTATTGTTATCGGTACCGATTATGAAAAATATTCCAGTAACATCAATCTTTCTACAGATCTTAGCAGTAATCTGAAGATGGGTGTTTCGGTTACACCATCCTATTCATCCGGTAATATATTCGATATGGTAGATGGAGGCAGAACTTATAATGTTGTGCAAATGGCTAGTACAATGTACCCTTTCTTTGCGCCAAGAGATGCTAACGGAAATTTACTGATCTCTCAACAAATAAAAGCAAACACTCCAACTGATGCGGCTTTGGTAGAAAATCCAGTCGCCATAGCCGAGATGACCAAAAGAAGGTATACAAATTTGCGAATCTTCGGAGATCTATTTGCAGAACTAAAGATTCTAAAAGATTTTAAATACAAAATATCGGTTGGTGGTGACTATTCCAGTTACGAATACAATTTCTTTGATCCTTCTACCGTAGGATCATACCGAACTCCGGCTCCGGATGTTACAACGGCTAACCGCACAGATTATATCCGTAAGAATTACCTCATCGAAAACTTACTAACCTATAATAAAAAAATTAATGAACATAGCTTTAGTGCTATGGCCGGGCAGTCTTTCCAGAAAGAGAATTTCAATCAGGTAAAGACTGTGGCAGGAGGTTTTCCGGATAATAGTATCACCAATATTGCAGGTGGATCTTCCTTCAATGTGACTGTTAACGAATACAAATGGACATTACTTTCTTATTTTGCCCGACTGAATTATAGCTACGGAAACCGTTACTCCATCATGGGTTCATACAGACGTGATGGTTCGTCCCGTTTTGGGGATAACTCCAAATGGGGAGATTTCTATGCATTTTCCTTTGCATGGAACCTGAGCAACGAAAGCTTTTTTCCTAAGAATAAATTCATAGATCCTGTAAAACTAAGATTCAGTGTTGGAAATAATGGTAATAATCAAATTCCAAACTTTGGTGCTAAATCTCTAATGAGGCAGGAAAATTATGTATTCGGCGGAATTCTAGCTCCGGGATACAGAGCTTTCACAGCTCCAAATCCTGATATATCCTGGGAAAAGGCAAAATCTACTAACTTCGGAATCGATTTCTCGCTGTTCAATAAATATCTGAATGTATCAGGAGATTACTATATTCTGAACAGAACAGGTCTACTGTTAGACGTCCCGGTTCCTGAACAATCAGGTTACAGCACTTCCCTTCAGAATATAGGTGAGGTAAGGAATAACGGACTGGAACTACAGTTGTCGTTAAAACCAATTCAGCTGGGTAAGGATTTTGAATACAACAGTTCTTTCAACTTTTCCACAAACAAAAACAAAGTGCTGGCACTGGCTAACGGACAAAGCCAGATCATAGCCGGAGCCAACAATTTCTCAATTACAAAAGTAGGAGGATCAATCGGTGAAATGTATGGTTATAATATTCTTGGTGTTTACAAAAATCAGGAACAGATAAACAATACGCCTCATATTACCGGAACCCTTGTAGGCGATTACATTATGGAAGACCTAAATGGCGACGGAATCATTGATGAAAGAGATAAAAAAAGTTTTGGATCAGGAATTCCTAAATATATTTTAGGCTTTACAAATAACTTCAGATATAAAAATTTTGAGCTTAATTTCACTTTATATAGTGAATTAGGTAAACGTGTATATAACGGAGATATGGTAAGCATTGGAGAGGCTGGCGAAGGCTTTGGTGTTCCAAGCCAATATTACTTCGATAACCGATACAACCCTGTAACCAATCCTAATGGCTTCTTTGCAATGCCAAATATGAATTTTTCTAATAACAGAAAAGAAGCCAGGACATCCAGTATGTTCTTTAAAAAAGCAGATTACCTGAGGTTAAGATCTGTAAGGTTGGCTTACAATGTACCACAGGAAATTTTGTCCACACTGAATATTCGTGCAATACAGTTATACTTAATGGGAAATAACCTGTTTACCATCACTCCTTATAAAGGACAAAATATAGATGCAACGACAGATAATGTACTTACACAAGGATATGATAACGGATACTACCCTGTCTCCAGGTCGGTTTCATTGGGTATCAGTATGAAATTCTAAACTTTCAAATTTAAGATCAATCATGAAAAAAAATATATCAGTTGCCGTCTTTGCTTTTCTTATGGCATCATGTTCGTCAGATGTTCTGAATACATCTCCTGACAGCACCAAAATTACCACTAACTTTTACAAAGACGCTGATCAGCTGGAACAAGGAGTAAATGCAACCTACGGAGCATTGCAATACGACGGACAATATCAACTGGCAATGCCTACTATAGGAGAAATTCCTTCGGATAATACATTTGATGAAGTTCCGGCAAACGACAGCTTTACCTATGGTGAATTTGACTTTTTTACAATACAGGCTAAAAATGATCTATTAGCAAAGGCATGGCGCGATCACTATATCGGAATTCAGCAGGCCAATATCGTACTGAACAGAATAACCCCTGTGGCTATGGACAGCCAGATTAAAAATTACAGAATTGGTGAGATGAAATTTTTGCGCGCCCTAATGTATTTCGATTTGGTAAGGATTTTTGGAGATGTTCCGCTAAGTACAGAAGAAACGACTAATGTTAATAACTATTTTGGTAAAGGCAGAAATACCACAGCGGATATTTATGCATTTATTGTAAAAGAACTTACAGACGCTATCGCTTTACTCCCTGCCTCTACAGCTCAGAAAGGCAGAGCTACAAAAGGTGCAGCATTGGGAATACTGGCAAAAGTCCTGATTACAAATGGAAAATTCAATGAAGCAATTCCTTACCTAAAGCAGTCAGAAGGTTTAGGATACAGTTTGCAAAGCGATGTTGCTCAAATTTTTTCACCAGCCAACAAAAATAATTCTGAGATTATTTTCGATGTTCAGTTCGCTTCAGGAATTAATGCCAACTCTGAAGGGAATAGCGCTTTTCAGATGTTTAGCCCTTCCGGATTTGTACCCGGAGCCAAAGGTCATAATTTACCTACTAAAGAGATCTATAATATGTACTCTTCTAAGGACAAGCGAAGAGATGCTTATATAGGCCTTACACCTGGTGGAGTTCCTTACACTAAAAAACTGGTGAAAACATCTGATGTAATTGCAGACAGTGGCAGTAATGTTGTCGTACTGAGACTTGCTGAAGTTTATCTGATGCTTGCCGAATGTTACGCCCAAACAGGTGATGCTGCCAATGCGAATGTTTATGTGAATAAAATAAAAACAAGAGCCGGATTGGATAATGTTAATATCTCCGATAAAAACACGCTGTTGGATGAGATTGCTACTGAGAGAAGAAAAGAACTAATTGGCGAAGGACATCGTTGGTTCGATTTGGTAAGAACAGGTAAAGCAATAGAAGTAATGACGAAGCATTTCGAAAATACACCCGGATACAGCACTGCAAAAATCCAACAGCACAATCTGATAATGCCTGTTCCACAAGGACAAATTAATACAGACCCCTCCATTAAACAAAATCCGGGTTATTAATCTAAAAATCTCAGAAAATGACTAATAGATTCTCAAATATTACACTATTTATTTTACTTCTTCTGGTTTCCGGATTTGCATGGGGACAACAAGTTTCCTTATCCGGATTTCCAGAAGACAAAGTAATGGTTGTTGCTCACAGGGCCGATTGGCGGGAAGCTCCGGAAAATTCTGTATGGGCTGTAAAAAAAGCAATTGAAAAAGGTATTAATATGGTAGAACTGGATCTGGCAATAACCAAAGACGGAAAGCTTGTTCTGATGCATGATAAAACTATTGACAGAACTACCACAGGAAAAGGTCAGGTATCCGATTATACACTCGAAGAGATCCGAAAGTTTAGTTTGCGGGACGGCCTTGGCAGCAAAACACAAATGCCAATACCTACTCTGGAGGAAATATTGGATATTACAAAAGACAAAATCCTTATTAATCTGGATAAAGGTTTTGATTATATCAATATTGTATACCCTATGCTGAAACAAAGAAATATGCTGGACCAGGTTTTGTTCAAAGGAACGGAAACCTATCCGGAATTCAACAGAAAGTATGGTAATATTAAAAATGATATAAAGTACATGCCTATTATCCGGCTGAATAACCTGGAGGGCTGGCAAAAAATAAAGGAGTACCTGGATCATTATAAAGTCTATGGATTTGAGTTTACGATAGGAAATGATGAATCCAAGCTAATCGATTTCAAAGAAGTCCGAAAAAAGGGAGCAAAAGTCTGGGTAAATTCTTTATGGCCACATCACAATGCCGGGCATGAAGATGACAAAGTACTGGATAACCCCAATATTTACCAATGGTATACCGATCATGCAGTAAATATAATCCAGACTGACAGACCCAAAGAACTAATTAATTTTCTAAAAGCAAAAGGACTCTATTATTAACCACTATCAATAAAAAAAACTATGATACCAAAAATATCAAAATATACTTTTGTTCTGGCTTTCCTCTTATGCCAGTTCTTTTTCTCACAAACCAATTACTTCAGTAAAAACTTTCCAAAGGATAAAGTACTCGTAGTTGCACACCGTGGCGACTGGCGAAACTATCCGGAAAATTCCATAAAGGCAGTTGCAGGCGCTATTAAAATGGGTGTCGATATTGTGGAAATAGATATCCAGAAAACTAAAGACGGGCAGCTCATCATTATGCACGACCCTAAATTAGACCGTACCACGAATGGTACTGGTAAAATATCGGATGTAACATTAGATTATGTGAGAACACTCATTTTACGAAACGGTGCTTCCATGCCGACGCGTGAGAAAGTTCCGACGCTTGAAGAAATGCTTAATTTTATTAAAGGTAAAAGAATTATGCTCAACCTGGATAAAGCCTGGGACTATCTGGATGAGGTTCTTACCATCGCTAACAAAACCGGAACCAGAGAGCAGATTATATTAAAAGGAAATAAGAAGGCATCTGAACTGAAAAAAGAAACAGGCAACAAGCTGGATAACATAATCTATATGCCAATGGTATGGCCGGAAGATTATAGCATCTATAAAAGAGATGAGGTAGTAAATCCGGAAACCTATATCAATGATTTCTCAGCTATCTTTAATCCTGTTGCATACGAAGTTATCATTAAAGATGATACACCGAAAGCCGATCAGCTTCTGAAGCTCATAAAAAGTAAAAAAGCATTAATATGGATCAATGCCCTGTGGCCGGAACTTTGTGCAGGGCATGATGATGACCTCGCAGAAGACCAGCCAGATGTACATTGGGGATGGATGATCCGGAAAGGAGCAAATATTATTCAGACTGACAGACCGGAAAGCCTGATCCGCTATCTAAGATCAATTGGAAAAAAATACGATGAAAAATAAACAAAAACCCTTACAGAAATCTGTGAGGGTTTTTGTTATTATAATACAGCCTTTTACTGTTCGCTGATTTCTTTCAGACTCTTAAGTCCTCTTCCATAAGCATCATCCATGAAGCCATCCATAAAAAGTTTCATAAGATTCATAGGATAATCCATTTCTGTATCCAGACTCCAAGTTACTTTAGTCTGATTACCTTCCGGATTCAACATAAGATTAGCTATACCCAGTCCTTCATTAGGCTTGATAAAATGAAGACTTGTTTTTACACTTTGCCCTGGGACAATTTCAATTAATTTCTGCTCTCCTGTACCTGCTTCTTTTTTATTGCTTTCCCACTTGAAAGTATCCCCTATTTCTCCGGACGTTCCACTATAAGTTCTTTTCATATTAGGATCAAGGCTCATATAAGGACTCCATTCATTCAGCGCTTTCATAGAATTGATATGAGGCCATATCTTGTCCGGTGTAGCATTAATCGTAATAGCTTTCTCGTAATGGTATTTTTTACCCAGCACAAACATGGTAACAGTGAGAAGGATGAATACTATTGCAAAAAGCCATAGCATGATTTTAAAAAATTTCTTCATAGTTTAGATTTTAATAGTTATTAACAACAAAGGTAAACAATATTATTGGTGCGAATTTTGTAAATTTATATCTCTAAAAATTTAAGATTTAAATGAACAATATTTTATTAGAATCCTTTCAAACTCCGTTTCATACGGCTCCTTTTGACCAGATAAAAAACACAGATTACCTTCCTGCATTTCAGGAATTGATAAAAAAATCCGAAGCAGAAATTGAACAGATAGCCAACAACCCGGAAACCCCGACTTTTTCCAATACGATTGAAGCATTAGCTTATGCAGGGGAGCAACTGGATGTGGTTTCCAATATCTTCTTCAACCTCAATTCTGCTGAGACCAATGATGAAATCCAACAAATTGCACAGGAGGTTTCGCCTTTACTAACAGAATACTCTTCTAAAATATCTCAGAATGAGAAGCTATTTGAACGTATTAAAAAAGTATACGACGAAAAGACAAACTATGAACTGAATGAAGAGCAACAAACTTTACTAAATGAAACCTACAAAGGTTTTGTAAGAAATGGTGCCTTACTGAATGAGGAGGATAAAGAAAAGCTAAAAAAGATTAGTATAGAGTTATCCACAAAACAGCTTCAGTTTGGACAAAATGTATTGGCCGCTACAAATGCTTATGTAAAGCATCTGACAGAAAAAGAAGACCTTGCCGGAATTCCGGAAGCTATTGTTGCACAATATGCAGAGGAAGCTAAAGAAAGAGGGCTGGACGGCTGGACAGTAAGCCTGCAGTATCCTAGCTATGTTCCTTTTATGACGTATGCAGAAAATCGTGCATTACGCCAGGAGCTGGCTTTAGCCAATGGTAAAAAATCTTTTGACGGTGGTGAATTCGACAATCAGCAAATGATTAAAGATATTATCAGCCTCAGAAACCAGAAAGCAAAACTTTTGGGTTATGAAAACTATGCTGCTTTTGTATTGGAAGAAAGAATGGCAAAATCACCACAAAAGGTTGAAAGTTTTCTGCACGAACTGCTAGAGAAAGCAACGCCATACAGCCAAAAAGAAATAGAAGAATTAAAAACTCTGGCTAAAGCTGACGGAATAGAGGATATGCAAAACTATGATCATTCTTTCTATGCTGAGAAACTAAGAAAGCAAAAATATGATTTGAATGATGAGGAGCTAAAGCCTTATTTCCCTCTGGAAAAAGTGCAGGATGCTGTTTTCCGTCTTGCTAAGCAATTATTCGGGCTTACTTTTGAGGAAAGAAAAGACATTCCGAAATACCACGATGAAGTAAGAACCTATGAAGTAAAAGAAGTCTCCGAAAGTTCGGCTAACAATCAACAATACAAAGCAATCCTGTATGTGGATTATTTCCCAAGAAAAGGAAAGCGTGCCGGCGCATGGATGACAAGCTATAAAAACCAATACAAGCAAAATGGAGAAAATAGCCGTCCACATATTTCAGTGGTATGTAATTTCAACAAGCCAAGTGGAGATACACCGAGTTTACTAACATTCCAGGAAGTAACTACATTATTCCATGAATTTGGACATGCTATCCACGGAATTTTAGCAAACACTCAATATCCTGGTCTTTCCGGGACATCTGTAAAATGGGATTTTGTAGAATTACCTTCTCAGTTTCTGGAGAACTTCTGCTACGAACCTGAATTCCTGAAAACCTTCGCACAACATTACCAAACAGGTGAAGTACTAAGCGATGCAAAGATTGAGAAAATTGAGAACTCCAAAAACTTTATGGAAGGTTATCAGACCCTGCGTCAGTTAGGATTTGGATTACTGGATATGGCTTATCATATAAAGGTTGATGAAGTAAAAGACATCAAAACTTTTGAAGATGCACAAACTAAGGCAACTCAATTGTATCCCGTAAATCCGGAAACAGCAATTAGCCCAAGCTTCTCCCACGTATTTCAGGGTGGTTACGCTTCAGGGTATTATTCATATAAATGGGCAGAGGTACTGGATGCAGATGCTTTTGCTTATTTCAAAGAAACCGGAATTTTCAATCCGGAAACAGCAGCGAAATATAAAGTATTATTATCCTCAGGAGGAACTAAAGATCCTATGGAGTTGTATAAAAACTTCCGTGGTAGCGAACCGAAAGTGGAAAGCCTTTTAAAAAGAGCATTCGGATAATTATAAAAAAACTCTTATACATTAAATCCTCTTAGAATTCTAAGGGGATTTTTTTTATTAATACCACACAATTACGGAAAACCGTAATTAATTCTAATGCTTAGATTATAATTTAGCAACTGTAAAACAGGGAAAACATTACAAATGTTTCACCATTAAATCGCTGTAAAATATGATTAATGATTTAAAAAAGTTCTTAAATGAAGAACAAGATCCCAAGGCTGTAGAAAAAATATTAGAAAAGGTAAATGGACTATTAACTACAGACGAGCATGTAGATTATATTGCTGTTCAGAAGAAACCAGCCGTAAACATTTCTCCTGATTGTATTGCATTAACTAATAAGAGAATAATTTTCTGCAGACCTAAAAATTTTGGATTTGCTATGAATTTTCAGGATTACTTATGGAAAGATATTGCCGACTGCCACATGAGTGAAGGCATATTAGGAGCAACATTTAAAATAAAAACTATATATGGATTTATAAATATGCTCGATTACCTTCCAAAGCAACAAGCAAGAAAGCTATACCAATATGCTCAGGGCAAAGAAGAAGATATGATGGAATATAGAAGACAACGTGCTCTCGAAGAAAAGAGAGCCGCAGCAGGTGGCGGAATTATTGTTAATAACCTCTCTCCCGCAACCGAAACCCCAAATACAACAGATCATAAAGAAGATCCTTTAGCTGTCTTACAAAAATTGAAATCCCTTTTGGATAATCAACTCATCTCGCAAGAGGAATTTAATCATAAAAAAATTGAAATTTTAGAAAGAATGTAATTATGAAAAACAAGTTTATCACCGTTCTATTAGCATTTTTCCTTGGAGGCCTTGGAATACATCGTTTCTATTTAGGAGAAACTAAAAAAGGGTTGTTCTATTTATTTTTTTCCTGGACATTTATTCCCTTTATAATTGCCTTTTTTGATACAGTTATATTTCTATTGATGTCTAGTCAAAGCTTTAATCTAAAATATAATAATCATTTTGGTTATAGCTCATTTTGATTTACAGAATACTACAATAACCCTTTCTTCTTTTTTTGTCTTAAGACATATAAATAAAGGCTTTCCACTTTGGTTCTGGCCCATGGGGTTCTGCGGAGAAATTTTAAAGAGGAGCCGATACTCGGATCATGAGTAAAACAGCGGATATTAATTTGATTTCCCAGCTCTTCAAAACCCTGATAATAGTCTACCAATTCTTCCAGAATATCGACTAGTTTTTTTCCGTGTAAAGGATCTTTAGATTGCTGTTCCATCTTTTTTTGGCAAAAATAGGAAAATAAAAATTCCTGATAGGCTAATGCAAACAGGAAACCGTCTTTGATTAAAATAAAAATGCCCGGCAAAAGCCGGGCTTTTATTTTTTAGTGACCTTCTGTACCGTCAACACCATGAGCGTGACCGTGAGAAAGTTCTTCTTCTGTAGCAGGACGAGTTGATAAAACTTCAACATCGAAGTTTAACGTCTTACCAGCCATTGGGTGGTTAAGATCTGCGATTACAACCTCCGGAGTAACTTCTACAACAATAGCCTGGAAATTATTTCCCTGGTTATCAGATAAAGGAAGCATTGCTCCTACTGGTGGCATACCAGATTCTTTGAACATGTCTACTGGTAATTGAGCCAATGCATTAGGATCTTTTTCACCATAAGCTTCTTCAGGAGCAATTGTGAAAGAAGTTTTGTCACCTACTGTAAGACCTTTGATGTTTTCCTCGAATTTAGGAATCATCATTCCAACACCATATAAAAATGTTAATGGGTTCTCACTTGTTGTTTGCTCAACAAAAGTTTTTTCACCGTTTTCTTCAATTGTATGAAGCGTGTAGTTTAAAGCAACTACATGATTGTTGTCTATTGTCATGTTCTTTCTTTATAGGGATTTCCCCCTGTTATTGTATTTATAATAGCATTTTATTGCTATCGTTATATGCAAAGATAATATTTTGATTTAAATCTAATCTGAAATAAAGATATGCTCAGCCTTTATATTTTTCTGGCTTTTGCCAAAAGCGGTATAGAGATTAATCCCATAGATAACATAATAAATAATTGAAGTGTATGCGATAAGAAAGCATAGCTAAGACCTACTTCAGCTCCAGCCTCAGGATCTTTACCCCAGGCTAAAAAGAGTCCCATTACACCTAACTTTAATGCCAGGTGATATGCACCAATACCTCCAGAAGCCGGCACCATCATTCCTAATGTTCCTACTGTAATCAGGAAGAATCCGTCTGCAAATCCAAAGGAAGAAGTCTCAGGTAAGGCAAAGCATATTAAATAAGCAGCAAAATAGTAACAAGTCCAGATCCCTGCTGAATACAGGAAAAATTTTAGTTTATTTTTTATCTGAACTATGGATCTCAGCCCGTCTATAAGCCCTATTCCAAAGTTTATAACTTTAGCATATATCGAAGTTTGCTGTAGCTTTTTGCGAAAAGCAATAAACAATATGACTCCTAATCCTATGCAACCTACTATTAGCCATTTCCAAGGAAAACCTTGTTCTTGCTGTGGTGTATTCTCTTTCTGCTTTGTCAGATAATTATAGAAAGATATAAGTGCTTCATATTTAAAAATTGCGGTAAGCAGTAAAAACAACATCATGAAGAACAGATCTACGACCCTTTCCAGGATAATAGTTCCAAAAGATTTATCTACCGGAACTTTTTCTACACCATATAACGCTGTTGCTCTTGCAACTTCTCCGCTTCGGGGAATAGTAAGATTCATTAAATAGCCGAAGGATAATGTCCAAAGCGCATTAGAATTGGATATTTTGTAGCCCATAGGCTCTAAAAACATATTCCAGCGAATAGCACGAATCCAGTATGCCATAATCCCAAAGACAAATGCAGCAAAAACCCAGAAATAATTGGCTTTAACAAAAGCATTTTTAATTCCTTGCCTGTTCTTTTCATCAAGACCTCGTAATGCCAGCCACATAAAAAAAGCAGCTATCGCTAAAGATATTCCAATAGTAAGGGCTGTCTTTAGTGCATTATTTTTTTTAGCCTCTGCCATTTATTAAGTTAACAGGTTAGTTTCTTCGTTCGGGAAAACTATTTTTGGTTGGAATGTTTGGGCTTCTTCCGGAGTCATTTGTGCATAAGCAATAATAATAATGATATCTCCTTTGTGTACTTTACGTGCGGCAGGTCCGTTCAGGCAGATTTCTCCTGAATTTCTCTTTCCTTTTATTACGTAAGTATCAAATCTTTCACCGTTATTCACATTCACAATGTAAACTCTTTCCCCCACAACAAGTCCCGCTGCATCAATAAGATCTTCGTCTATAGTAATACTACCTATATAATTAAGATCTGACTCAGTTACTTTAACTCTGTGTATTTTGGATTTAAAAACTTCTATTAGCATAATGCAAATTTACTGGTTTCCGGCGAAAGGCAAAAGAATTCTTCAAAGTATGCATATTAAAAAAAAGAAACGTCAAAGGCAATATGACTACTGCTAACCTACATATAATGAGCCTTTTCATAAAAATCATTAAATAAACCCCTATAAACACTTAAAATTTAAAATATGATAATTCAAAGCAAAATATTAACAATTCTTTAAAAATACGTTGTCATGGACTTTTGGCACGCTTTTAGTTACCCGTAAAGCAGCATTTTAGTAAAAACATGCATTATTAAATTTCAACCCTTTGAGAAGTATTAGCATGCTTTTATTAAAAAAAAACACTAATTATTTGCATGAGACAAAATTTGTGTTATATTTGCTATTAGTTAAATTAAACTTTAAATATTATTTACTATGAACAAGTCTGAATTAATCGACGCAATTGCAAAGGATGCTGATATCACTAAAGTAGCAGCTAAGAAAGCATTAGAATCTTTCATTTCTAATGTATCTTCTACATTGAAGAAAAAAGATGGTAAAGTATCTTTAGTAGGTTTCGGAACTTTTTCCGTAGCTGAAAGAGCTGCTAGACAAGGTATCAACCCTTCAACAAAGAAACCAATTAAAATCGCTGCTAAAAAAGTAGCTAAGTTTAAGGCTGGTTCTGAGTTAGCAGAATCTGTAAACGGCAAAAAGAAATAATAAGTAGTTTCTTAAAAGAAATTAAGCTGCCCAATGGGCAGCTTTTTTTATGTCTATGGAGCCAGGCGTTCAGTTGTCCAGCTTCCATCTTCAGCTTTAGTATAGACTATACGGTCGTGTAATCTGTTAGGTCGTCCTTGCCAGAATTCAATCTCATACGGTTTAGCAATATACCCACCCCAATGCTCAGGTCTTTCTATTTCTTTATTTTCGAATAACTTCTCCGTTTCTGCAAGCTTTTCTTCAAGAAAATTTCTGTCCGGAATAACACTGCTTTGTGGAGATACAACAGCTCCTATTTGACTGCCACGGGGACGTGAATGGAAATAAGTATCGGAATCCTGTACTGATGTTTTTACCATTTCTGCTTTAATGGTTACCTGACGCTCCAAAGAGGACCAGAAAAAGTGAAGACAGGCTTTAGGATTATGCGCTATAGCTGTTCCTTTGTAACTATTATAATTGGTAAAAAATACAAATCCTTTATCAGAATATTCTTTTAGTAGTACGATTCTGGTTCTTGGGCAACCGTCATCGTCTACTGTGGAGACATCCATTGCATTGGCTTCTACAACACTTGTATCTTCTTCTGCGGCTTTCAGCCATATTTTGAATATTTCAAAAGGCGACTGTTCGATTTGACTTTCAAGCAATTCTGCTTTTTCATAAACTTTTCTTCTGTCGTGTAGGTTTTCCATCGAAAAAATATTATTTTTGAGTATGAATAACTCCTACAAAGGTAAGATTTTAATCTCCACACCTGATATTTCCGGAGATATATTTTCCCGCTCTGTTGTCCTCATCATCGAACACAACGAATCAGGAGCCTTTGGCCTTATCCTTAATAAGAAAAATAATTTCCTGAGTAAACGCTTCAATAAAATCATGCAAAATGATATTGAGGTATACGAAGGCGGGCCTATATCTCAGGACAAAATATTTTTCATCATTCATGGAGAAAGAGCTACTTCTGTAAATTCTGAAATCAACGAAGACTACTACCTTACAGACAATGTTGAAGAGGTAATAGACCTTATTGTAAAACAGGAACTGGAAACAAAAGATATCAAAATATTTTCCGGCTATTCAGGATGGTCTCCCCAACAACTGGAAGGTGAAGTGAAAAATAAGATGTGGACAGTTATAGAAGTTATTAATCTGGATTACACGGAATCCAATGACCAGAACTTGTGGAAAAAAATAATGCAGGGGTTAGGCGGAGAATTTTTGTTATGGGCAAATGCGCCTGAAGACATTTCTCAGAACTAATCAAAGGGTTCATCATTTATAAATAACAATCAGAACTATTTTGAAACGAATTTATTTCAACAATGCGCTTAGCATTTTCAATATCACCAGCATCATTATTGGTGTAACCGCTGTTATCGGACTTAATTTTGTAAAAAACATATCTTATGAACAGCTCTACTGGTACAAGATGGCTGCATATGCATTTATTGTCGTTGTATTTGGAAAAACCATTGTCCAGAATCTAATTCTGAAAAACTTTGTGGGCTGGAACAGCAAAACCCTTCAGATAAAAATTAATACCCGAAAGAATACGCTGATATACTTTAATGAAGTGAGTAAGTATTCCCTTACCCATAAGATTCTGAACATTAAAACAACATCCCAGGATTATTCTTTTGACTTAAAAGATTACCGGGACCGTGATGCTCAAAAAATCTTACGGATACTGAAAAAGTTTGTAAAAGCTTAGTTAAAACTATTTTGCCACTCCTCTAATAGGCTTGCAAATTTCGTTTTAGAAAACTCTTTATTTCTAATTTTTGTTACGTGGTGAATTCCATTCGTTTCAGAAATCATCAGGACTTCATCTGCTTTCTGAGTTTCAAAGGCAATAATCTCAGCTTCCTCCAGAAGAGCCAGTCCTTTTTTATCCAGAAAAGTGACAAATGACTCCAACAGCGGAGAGATATATGCACCTTCAGTATGTTTCGGAACACGCAGTGTATTATCAGTTAATAACAAGATATTTCCCTGCGATGTTCTTGCAATTCTTTTATCAGGATTCAGCAATATAACATCATCCAGATCATTTTCGGATGCATAGATTCCTGCATATATATTTTCCGGAGAATGCACATGGATATTGCTCAGAAGATTTGTATTGACATTGATCTCCTTTATAAGATCCATTTCATAGTCTTTAGCACTTGCTAAAACATCTTCTGCTTCCTCTGCTTCAAAATAATATTCCACTTCATTTTTAGCCATATTAAGACCATTATCACCTCTGTAAGCAAAGAATCGGACAATAGCATTCTTTGTTCCTTTATCAATTACTTCTTCCTGAAATAATTGTTTAAAAAACTCTAGTGTATAAGACTGCGGAATATTTAGCCGAAGCTTACGCATAGAAGCCATAAGATAGAAATAGCATTCTTCTGCCAGAATAACCTCATTATTTCTGATATAAAAAGAAACCCATACTCCGTCACCGAACAAAAAAGCCCGGTTAGCCGGGTCTTTTTGTATATTTTGAAAATTCTTAATCATGATGTTTTAAGCTGCACCTAATTTTATCTGTAGATTTTCGATAAGATTATCCCAGTACTGTTGTACCTCTTCTTCATCACCTTCATCCGCAAAATCTGTAACGTTAAGAGAGAGGTCATTGGTGATCTCATCAATAACGATAGTTAATTCAAAAAAATTCTTTGTCCCTTCATCTGCTTCCCATCTGTATCTTACAAAACTTTCTGGTTTATAACGAATCATGGTAGCTTTTTCGGGTTCCCCTCCATTCCAGCTGAAATAGAAATCATCTCCTTTTTCCACAACATCATCCGCAAACCATTCCGCCAGTCCTTCACCACTTGCTAGATATTCATACAAGATCTCTGATTGACAATGCATTGGATACTCAAAATGTACTTTTGTTTTCGCCATAAATTACCAACTTTTGGTTGCGCAATATATAAATTAGTTTATACTTTAACAATAGCGGGAGAAGAAAATATCAATTAATTTTCATTGAGGACGTCTATTATGATCTTGCACCCTTTCTTTATCTCTTCATCGGTGATTATCAGAGGCGGAGTGATGCGCATAAAATTATTTTTATAGAGTTGCCAGAATACAATAAGTCCGTTTTCCATACAACGTTTTGCGACATCCAGACAATACTCGGGAGTCCCAAGATCTACGGCTAACATAAGCCCCATTCCGTTAATTCTTTTAATCTTCGGATGTACCAATAATTCTCTGAAAAGTTGTTCTTTTCTATACATTTCATCCATCACACCAGATTCCAGTACTTCGGATAAAGTAGCATGAGATGCCGCTGCGATTAATGGGTTTCCACCAAATGTTGTAATATGTCCTAATTTTGGAGAGTGTGAAAGTGTCTGCATAACTTCGGCACTAGCCATAAATGCTCCTACAGGAACACCTCCTCCCATTCCTTTACCCATTACTAAAATATCCGGAACAATTCCGAAGTGTTCAAAAGCAAAGAGTTTTCCGGTTCTTCCGAATCCGGGCTGGATTTCGTCCAGAATTAGCAATGCACCTACTTCTTCACATCTTCTCTTTAGCTTTATAAAGAATTCATTTTCCGGCATAATAAATCCGGCAGCCCCCTGGATTGTTTCAACAATTACTCCAGCTGTTCTTTCTGTAATCTGCTCCAGATCTTTTTCTTCATTAAACCCAATGAAGTTAATCATAGGCAGCAAAGGACGGTACTCTCTTTTGTGTGTTTCATTACCGGAAACACTTAGCGCACCGTGAGTATTTCCGTGATAGGAATCTTTAAAGGAAATAATCTCCTCGCGACCAGTATATCTTTTGGCTAATTTCAATGCTCCATCAATAGCTTCTGCTCCGGAGTTCACCAAATAAGTAACTTCCAGCGGTGCAGGTGTAGCATCGGCTAAAAGCTGACAAAGTGCAACAGGTTTTTCCTGTGCATATTCACCATACACCATTACGTGAAGGTATTTGTCTGTTTGCTCTTTAATGGCCTGAACAATTTTCGGATGGGAATGTCCTAATGTATTGGCAGAAACTCCTGCTACAAAATCCAGGTAAGCTTTTCCGTCTTTACCATAAATATAACTTCCTTCCGCATATTCCACTTCAAATCCTGAAGCAAATTGTGTTGTCTGCGCCTGATATTTATAAAACTCTTGTTTCATTTTAAAATTGTTGATTGATTTATTAAAAAATCAGATGATGAATACCTTTTCTCCGTACTTCTAATTTAGTACTTTATGATTAAGATTATTCTTTTTTAACCCGTTTAGGTTCTTTTGCCTTCTGAGCATCTTCTTTGCTCTTAATAATTCCCTGAGCGGCATCGTAAAGTGTACTATCCGAGGTATATTGTTTCTCCGGATAATTCGGAGTATCTAAGAATATATCCCGCCATCGCTGCAATCGGTCTTTTGTATTCCAATTAAAATCCGGGAAAAATCTTTTCGCCTTTGCGACTTTACTCATAGGATACAAGTCGGTGAGCGCACCGATATTACATGTTATCGTTTGTACTTTTTTCTCTTCAAATTCAGTGATGATTTCACCGCAGGTAGAATAAGCAATACCTATACGGTCTACCTTTTTAGTTTTCTCATCCTGATTATCTGCATATGTAATAGCCTGGGCATTCCCTTTTACTCTGGCTTCTTTTAACTGACCTTCCTGAAAGTAAATCGTCATAATCTTTCCTTTCACCTGGTTGAATTCATCTTTAAGATTTAATGAATCTACCTTGCTGATAGCAAAGGCATCTCCTACCACTCGCACAGAATCTATACGCTGCATATCGGGTGTGGAATAAGCTCTGATGGTATCTCCTGTAACCTGTCTTTCACCAGCCCAGAAAACAGGTTTCCCTACAAAGTGCATAACACCATCGGTTTCGTTATATGCTAAAGAATCTGAACGTCCCTGCGCATTGGTTTTAAACATTCTGGCTTGCTTAAAAGCTCGCATGTAGCTTTTCTTCTGCCCTGTTTTACTATCCAACTTCTGGTAAGCCAGAATTTTTTTAGCAGCTATATATACAGAGTCGGTTTTCAGTACTTTTATAGCATATGGTTTCTCAGTAATTACTGCAGAGTCAGTTTTTTCATAAATCTCTCCGTACCCCCCAAGTATATATCTGTTTTCAGCAGGATCATCCAGTTTTACATTACCAATCGCCTTACCAAAACCTGTAATCTGATTGAAGTACATATCGTCTCCGGTAAGGATTTTTCCATTATAGTGGATACGTGAATTTTTCTTCAGATAAACTTCTTTAGAGTTCATCAGATAGCGTCCCTGTTCTGTATAAACGTAATTAGAGGGATTCTTTTTGTTGGTAACGGTTGTTGGCCCATTAAATACTGCAATACCCTCACCACGGAGATAGTTTACATTCTTTCCGTCTGTAATATATTCATCGTTTACAATACGGTAATTGGAATCGAAAACAATACGCTGCTCGTTAACATAATAAGTTCCGATTTTGGTTGTAATAACACTATTGTCCTGATGTACATTAATTACCCCACCATCATTAAAATATGCTGTATTAGCATTTCTGTCATAATACAACGTTTCGGTTTTAATGGTTTGTTTGGGATCTGTAAGAACAACATTTCCTTTCGCAATGGCTTTTTTGGTATTACCATCATATTCAGCTTCATCAGATGTAAGATGTGTTCCGTCCGGATTGGTAATATCTATATTACCTTTTGCTTTAATGAAATTTTCTTTCTGATACAGAACAACCTCATCCCCCTTGAAGATACTTCCCTGGTGATGTACTTCCACATTACCTCTCAGGAAGGGATTTCCTTCGTAAAGCTCGGGCCGTACGTTGGTACTATCTGCATGGATTAGCTTGATCTTTTCCGGAGTAGTCCCGGGCTTTGTTTTCGGAGCACTACTCTGATTAAAGTAAGGATCCTTTTTCAGAGGAGTCGTAGGAATAGTCTGCGCTGCTCCTGTGATATAGATAAGAAAAAATAGAAAAAGGATTCTTTTCATGAATGTGAAACGCTATTAAACCTTGAAACGCAAAGAGAGACTTCTCTCCTTGCGCTTTATTTATAATATCTTTACGAGATTAGTTATCTTTTTTATACCCGTAGAAGTAAAGAGAGTGGCTATCGATACTTACGCCAAATGCGTTTTCAATAGCTTCTTTAATCCCCTGAATTCTCGGATCACAAAATTCTATAATCTCATCAATTTCTTTATCAGATCCCGGCTTATAAACTACCAGGTGATCATGTTGCTTATCGAAATATGATTTCTCATAAGAGGAAGAGGTAAGCGTCTTTTCCCCAAACTGATGCTTACGGATTAATCCTGCATCTAAAAAGATCTCGATAGTGTTGTAAATTGTTGCTTTTGAAACCTGATATTTCTTCTGAATCATCAACAAATACAAATCGTCTACATTAAAATGGTGATCCAGATTGTAAATTTCTTCGATAATAGCGTAACGTTCTGGTGTATTACGATACCCTTTATCCTGTAAATACTGCTTCAAAACACTCTTTACAGTCTCAATATTTTTTTCCTTTTGTTTTTGGTCCATCATAGTACAAATTTACAACATAAAAATTAATCTTCATCAAAACGGTTAAAACCAACCTGTTTGATCTTGTGTACACGCACAGGATTATAAAGTAGCGGTGCGGACTCTACAACCACGTTGTGAGAAACTAAACCGAATGCCGTAAAGTCATTACTACCCATTTTACGGACAAAATTATAAACGTTCATAATAATCTTTTCACGGATCGTAAGAAGATAATCATTGATATACACATTGTCTATAATTATATATTTAAGATCCGGCGGTATATTATGCGCTCTTAGCGACGGATGGCTACTTCTGTCCGGAATAATTCCTTCATCTACCATATCCGTTAATACCTGCTGGAAATAATCATTGATAAGTCTGTCGACCTTAAACCCTAAAATAAAATGTATGCGGTAAATAGTTCCCGGAAGAATTTCATCTATTTTATACTCGTAAGTATACGGATCTTCATGGTTTACAATATTCAGAATGAAATAATGATCTGCACGCTTAGGCTGGGAACGAATCATAGAATAAATAATCTTAGATTCTATTTCCTGCGTATTTTTAGCACGGCTAAAATAAGCCAGATTTGTTGCATATTTAGGAATCGTTTCATCTAGCTTCATATCCTGGATAGTTGATATGTAATGCTCTAGTTTTACAAACTTGATAAATTTGGTTTTAATCATTCTTCCGTTGTACCATGCATACATACAAATCCCTATAAATCCGGCTAAGAATACAGTGATCCAACCTCCTTCAAAGAACTTGATAACATTGGCACTAAAGAATCCTAATTCTAAAGAAAGATATACTAATGCGAATAGCAAAACGAGCCACTTATTAATCCTTTTCTTGAAAAGATAAAATACCAAAAGAACAGTTGTCATCAACATGGTTACGGTAATGGACAGACCATAGGCTGCTTCCATTTTACCTGATTCTTTAAAGTATAGTACAACAAAAATACAGAAGACCAATAATCCCCAATTTACTTTGGGAATATACATTTGTCCTTTTACACCGGATGGATAATCAATTTCCTGTAAAGGCCAGAAGTTAAGTGACATTGCTTCTGAAAAAATAGTAAACGATCCGGTAATCAATGCCTGACTGGCGATAATAGCAGCTGCAGTTGCCATAATTACTGCTGGTAGTACAAACCATTCCGGCATCATAGCAAAGAAAGGATTTTCTCCGGCAAAAACTTGTTGATAGTTTCCTACCAGCCATGCCCCCTGTCCAAGATAGTTAAGAATAAGGCAAATTTTCACAAATACCCAGCTAATACGAATATTCTTGATACCACAATGACCAAGGTCAGAATATAAAGCTTCGGCCCCCGTTGTACACAAGAAAACCGCTCCAAGGATAACAATAATAGAAGGAGATGTTATAATAAGTCTTACTGCATAGTAAGGATTTAATGCTTTCAGAATCTGTGGGTAATCGAAAAGATGGATTATTCCTAATACTCCTAACATAAGGAACCAAATCGTCATTACCGGCCCAAAAAACTTACCTATAAAGCTTGTTCCGAACTGTTGTATGGTAAAAATTACCACCAATACAATAAGTGTAATGGTGACCACTGGTGTTTCGGGATTATATATTTCCAGACCTTCTATAGCTGCCATTACAGTAAGAGAAGGTGTAATAACTCCATCTGCAATAAGAGTTGCAGCTCCTATAATTGCAATAATATACAGCCATTTTTTCTTCAGATTTTTTACCAGTGAGAAAAGTGCCAAAATACCACCCTCTCCTTTGTTATCCGCCCGAAGGGAAATTAATACATATTTAATTGTAGTCTGAATCGTCAGTGTCCAGATGATACATGAAAGAGCCCCTTCCAAGAAGATTGGGTCTAATGTCCCAGATTCTTTTCTGGCATTCACAATAGCTTTCATTACGTACAACGGAGAGGTTCCAATATCCCCGAAAACAATTCCTAATGACACTAAAACACCTATGAAGGTTAGCTTCTTGGTATCGATATGTGCATTCAGTCCTAACATATTTTAAAATATAAAAATTAGCGCAAATGTATAAGAAATTACCCCTAAGTTGTATAAATTTATTTGACAAAATTAAAAAACCTTCCGAAAAGGAAGGTTTTAATATCTGTTAATCTACGTTATTATTGCTTAACGTACATTGCATTTTTAATCTCAGCTTTTACTTTTTCCAGTTTCGGGAACCATTCCGCAAATAATGCTGCAGAATATGGAGCCGGAGCATCCGGAGTCGTAATTCTCTTGATTGGAGCATCTAAATAATCAAACGCTTTTTGTTGTACCATATAGGTAATCTCAGAAGCTACAGAAGCGAATGGCCATGCTTCTTCTAAAACTACTAAACGGTTAGTTTTCTTTACGGAAGTTAAGATTGTATCGTAATCTAAAGGACGAACTGTTCTAAGATCGATAACCTCAACAGAGATTCCTTCTTTTTCTAAATCTTCAGCTGCCTGAATAGCTAACTTCATGATTTTACCGAAAGAAACTAAAGTTACGTCAGAACCTTCTTTCTTGATATCGGCTTTACCTAATGGGATATAGTACTCTTCCTCAGGAACTTCCATTTTATCACCATACATTTGCTCTGATTCCATAAAGATAACGGGATCGTTATCCTGGATAGCTGTCTTCAAAAGACCTTTTGCATCATATGGATTAGATGGTACTACTACTTTTAGTCCCGGACAGTTTGCATACCAGCTTTCTAATGCCTGAGAGTGAGTTGCTCCTAGCTGACCTGCAGAAGCTGTAGGCCCACGGAAAACGATTGGACAGTTCCACTGACCTCCACTCATCTGAAAAATTTTTGCTGCGTTGTTAATGATCTGGTCAATACCTACTAAAGAGAAATTGAAAGTCATAAATTCAACAATCGGACGGCATCCGTTCATTGCTGCACCTACAGAGATACCTGCAAAACCAAGCTCAGCAATCGGTGTATCGATAATTCTGTCTGGTCCGAATTCTGCTAACATACCTTTAGATGCTTTGTAAGCACCGTTGTATTCTGCAACCTCCTCACCCATTAAATATATTGACTGGTCTTTGCGCATTTCCTCGCTCATTGCCTGTGCAATTACCTCACGAAAAGTATATTCTGCCATAATTTTTAATTAATTTGAAAGTACAAAAATAACCATTTTCATTTTATTATGCATTACTTTCTTCTAATTTGGTCAGTTCTTTATAATTAGCCCTCAATTTATGGAGGATTACAATTCGTTATTTAACACATATGGTTGGGACTTTTTCAATAAAAAAAGCATCAAAGAAATTTGATGCTTTTATGAATATATTGATAAATATTAATCTACTTTATACCAAGTTTGAGATCTTCCTAATGCTGAGAATCCAATATAACCTCTCACATTAAGTTTGTCTTCACCTTCTTTTTTGATAGTACACTTATAAGTCTTACCATTTTTAGGATCAGTAATTGTTCCTTTTGTAAACTCGCTTCCGTCTTTAGACAATCCTCTGATTACCTCCATACCAAGGATAGGTTTATCTTTACGATCATCCTTACAGCCAGAGCAGTTAGGATCTGCAGGTTTTATTAATAACTGGACTACTTTACCATAATATTTACCATCCGATTTTTTAAAAATCTCGACGATAGACTTAGGCTTTCCTGTTTCATCGTCTATAGTCTTCCATTTTCCTTCAATCTGTGCATAAGATAACACACTGAAAAATACTGCAACAAGGCTAAAGATTATTTTTTTCATTTTCATATAAATTTGTTTAAAGATAATTATTTATCTGAATTAAACAATCTTTAAAGTTATTTTTTACATAGTTTCTGGTAAATACAGTTATTGTTAAACAGCTATTTATTTCTGTACTTCTTCCTTATCATCTTCTTATTAGTTTTAGCTATAGTTTTTTTACAGCAGTTTCATCGGGTGAATAGTGTTTAACCCCCAACTTATACCCGATAATTCATAATTCCTCCCTATTTTTGTTGCATGAATTTTATCCGGAATAATTTTGCAAATGCTCTGACCCTTGGAAATCTGTTTTTCGGCAGTGTTGGTGCAATCCAACTTGTACTGGGAGATTATAAAACTACAGCTTTATGTATTATATGTTCTCTTGTACTGGACTTTTTCGATGGCTTTGTAGCCAGAGCACTAAAAGCAAACAGTGACCTTGGTGTCCAGCTGGACTCTCTTGCAGATATGGTTAGCTTCGGTTTTCTGCCAGGATTGACAATGTATAAAGCTCTGGAAGGTTTCGGAGACCAGGCATTTGGAATAAGTCTTCCTTTCGATATTAAATATATTGGACTTCTGATTACTCTTTTCTCATGTCTGCGTCTGGCTATCTTTAACCTTGATGAAGATCAGAAGTATTACTTCAAAGGACTTAATACTCCTAGTAATACAATTTTGCTGTTCGGTATGTATTACGCGTTCAGAGAAAAATATTCATTCTCATTTTTATTCGAAAATGCAGGATTACTTATACTACTAAGTCTGCTATGTTCCTGGTTGCTGGTAAGCCCAATAAAAATGATTGCAATGAAATTCAAATCCATGAAACTGCAAGACAACTACCCTAAAGTAGTATTACTGATAGGATGTATTATACTTCTTTCCATATTCGGAATTACAGGTATTCCGCTTTGTATGATCTATTACATCGCTGTTTCTTTATTATTTCAAAAAAATTTAACGCAAATATGAATTTAAAATTACATAAACCTCTTTGTATTTTCGACCTGGAGACCACAGGTATTAATATATCTAAAGACCGTATTGTTGAAATATGTATCCTGAAGGTTTTCCCGGATGCTTCACGTGAATCTAAAACATGGCTGGTAAATCCGGAAATGCCTATTCCTAAAGAATCCAGTGATATTCACGGAATCACAGACGAGATGGTAGCAGACAAACCTACATTAAAAGAAATTGCTCCTAAAATCATTGATATGATTAAGGATTCCGATTTAGGAGGCTTCAATTCTAACAGATTTGATATTCCTTTATTGGCAGAAGAATTACTAAGAGTTGGTTTCGACTTCGACCTGTCAAAACATAAACCAATTGATGTACAGACTATTTTTCATAAGATGGAACCTCGAAATCTTTCTGCTGCATACCAATTCTATTGTGGAAAATCTCTTGAAAACGCTCATTCTGCAGAAGCGGATACTCTGGCGACTTTTGAAATATTAGATGCACAGGTAGGTAAATATGATGAATTAGGAGATGATGCACATACTTTAAGCGAATTTTCTTTTCATAAAAGAAGTGCTGATTTAGCAGGTTTTATTATCTACAATGATAAGGAAGAGGAGATGTTCTCTTTCGGAAAATACAAGGGCCAAAAAGTACTGGATGTATTTGATAAAGATCCTGGCTATTTCGGATGGATACAAAATGCAGACTTCCCGTTGTACACCAAAAAGATATTAACAGCTATAAAACTGAAAAGTAAATTCTAATCACTAATTGCTAAAATGAGTATATAACCTCTATAGTTAATCTTAAACAATATGAAGATAATTTGTGTCGGCAGAAATTATACAGAACATGCCAAAGAACTAAAAAACGAAATTCCCACAGAGCCTGTTTTATTTATAAAACCCGACACTTCGGTTCTAAAAGGTTCTGATTTCTATATTCCCGAGTTTTCTAACGATATCCATTATGAACTGGAACTGGTAATTAAAATATCCAAAGGAGGAAAATATATTCAGGAAGAAAATGCGGCAAAGCACTATGAGCAAATTGGTCTGGGAATAGACTTTACAGCCAGAGATCTGCAGAGCAAACTGAAAGAAAAAGGATTACCGTGGGAAAAAGCCAAAGGTTTTGATGGTTCGGCTGTTGTAAGTGATTTTTTTCCGGTTGAAAATTTCAATACAGAAGAAATCCACTTTGAGCTGAAAAAAAACAATCAGACCGTTCAGGAAGGCAATTCCAAAGACATGATTTTCAATATCAATAAACTTATAGCCAATATCTCACAATATTTTACGCTTCGTGTTGGTGACCTTATCTTTACAGGTACACCTGCGGGCGTTGGCAAAGTTGAAGAAAATGATATATTAGATGCCTATATGGAAAATGAGAAGCTTTTTAGTGTAAAAGTCCATTAATTTTCTTAATTTAGTAAGAAAGAAAGCTTATGAAAACAATTGTTCTGCCTATAGATTTTTCAGAAAGATCTGAATACCTGATTGACGAGGCTGTAAAATTTGCAAAGGAGGTAAATGCTAAAATAAGCCTTATCCATGTTGCTCCGTTAGATATTGGATTTGCTATTGGGGATATGGGGTTCCAATATTTTCCCGAGATAGAAAAGTCCGAAATAAAAGAAGAGCTCTTACAGCTAAACCGTCTGGAGCAAAGAATTATTGCACAGGATATAGACTGTGATCATCTTCTAAAACAAGGCGAAGCATCCTCTATTATTCTGGAATTTGCTGAAGAAAAAAATGCCGACTACATTGTAATCGGTTCTCACGGACGAAGCGGTATGTACGACGTATTTATTGGTAGCCTAACGAAGTCTATTACTAAGAAATCCAGCATTCCGGTATTGGTTGTCCCGATACATGATGCTAAATAAAACAAAATATGAAGAGTAAGGTTATACCTTACTCTTTTGTTTTGTAGTACCTGCTTCTACCTCCCGCTGATAAGCAAAAATAAGATTCTTTAGCTCACTGCAGGTATTCAGGTAATCCAAAAATATTGCATTGAGTTCCTCCACTTTCCCCTGAGTAAGTTCAGGATTAATCTCATCATATTTTTTCCGGAGTTTTCTGAGATTCCGGGCATGATCTTCTTTGGATATAAGTCTCATAACTATAATTATTTTAGCGTTCAGACAATTTCATCATACACTCTTTATACAATGCATTGGAGTTAATTAAGCGTGCAATTGCTTTTTCGTAGCGTATGTACAAAAACTGCAGCTTCTCTTCTACTTCACTGTCTTGTAACTTTCGTATACGTTCGATATTCTTAAAATGTTCAAAAGCTGTTATTCCTTTCATAATGGTATTTTTATAAAATTTTCAGGTTTTTCACTTTCCGCCAGAATGCGGAAAACCATATTTTTTGTGTTGTGGCTTTTTGTTTTTAAGTTACTACTTGCCCGCCCTGTAATCACTAATAATGCAGAGGCCAGTAGTGTTTCGTCTTTACTGCCCAATGGTTGTAACGGGAGTTGTGCATATTCGTCTGCAATAAGAGCAGGTTCGATCCCTGAGGTATAATTTCCGGAATCCAGAATATTAAATATTTTGTACACCATAGGATAAATGACCCAATTATTTTCCGGTGTTTCAGTATCAGATAATGTAAATGCCGCCATATCCTTACCCAGCGTTTTATCGCCAATTTGGGTAATTTTAATATAGGGTTTAAGATTATTAATAACCACCTCAGCAGCTGAAGCGGTATTAGCAGAGGTAATAATATAGACTTCAGACAAAGATAATGCAGAAGCTTTCAGAGCATCAAAGCTTATATTCTGATTACCGTTTGCAAATGCCTGATCAATTGAGTGACTTACAGTTCCGCCGTTTTTATTTCCTTTATAAACGATAAAAGGTGTTCCAGATTTTAACTTATCAGTTATAAGCGCGCAAAGTGCTGCAGCCGAGGAGACAGAGCCTCCACCGTTATAGCGAAGATCTAATATCAAGTGACGGATATTTTGCCCCTTAAATTCCTGGAACGGCTTTACTAATGAGCTTGCTAATCCATCCTGAAAATCGGCAAGATAAAGATAACCCGCCTTATCATTATTTACCTCTAGTATTTTAGATAATAAAGGCTGATTAAAGCTAAACATCGCCTGAACTTCTACCGAACGCTTAAAGACCAACTGGTTGCCTTTTAACTCAGCTATCTTCAATGATAAAGTCCGGAATCCGGAGACTGTTGCCATTATCTTATTAATATTTTCCGGACTAACGTTAAACTCATTAATTCCGGTAATAATATCTCCGCGTTGTAAGCCTGCACGTTTTGCCGGAGAATCCTCTAATACCATTTTTACAAGCGCAAACGTAAGCTGATTCTGTTGCTGTATTACAGAAAAATCAAAACCAAATAACGAACGTACAGATTGCGGAATAGTCCCAGGGTCATCTTTTTTTATAGCTACAGAAAACTGATCCTCTTTTATCAGCAAACTTTTGAAGTAATCCTTAGGATTCTGATCAATATTTGTTTGCGGAGGTATTTGATCTGCCCACAGGTAATAGCGCTGCATAGTCTTCAACATCCACTGATTGACCTGCTGGCTGCTTCCTGCCGGATATGTACTAAGTATATCCTCATCTGCCCGACAAGAATACAATATTGTGAATAAAATAGTATAACACAACAAAGACCATCGCATTAACTTTTTCATTTTCTAATTATTAATTTGTGAGTAAAAATCCTTCAAATATCAAAAGTTGGCATTACCTATATTTTAATTTAGTGTTAAATCTGTTTAATTTAAATATTGTGTAAGCTCAGTACCTTGTATCCCTGTTATTTCACTATCTCCGGTTTCCTGAATTAACATCATTAAACCTTTATCTCTGACAGAATTCTGATTAATTCTTGTGTTTATAGTAGATACATAAGAAATTTTTGTTCCGGGTTTTACAAGCGCTATTGTAAAAGCCGTATTTTGTGTTGGTACAGCTAAATCCAGATATACCTGACCGTCATTATTGAATTTTGTTCTTGTAATATCTGTAGTCCTCCCCAACCTGGTTGCAAAAACATAAATTTCAATTTCTGAAAGTGGTGTTTTGGTTATTTTTCTTTCAGAAAAATCGAGTAAGATCCCAACATTACCCGTGGTAGGTTTGGGAACATCAGGTATTTTATCTATAAGAGTTGTACCATCGTAAAAAAACTTGAAATTATTATTAAAGGTATTCCCTTCATAATTCTTGGTTACCAGTACCTTTCCTTTTCCATCTATAAGACTAAAAACAGACGGAGCAAATGCATCAACACTTTTATCTACGGCATTTTTAAAATATTTTTTATTTCCATCGTCTGTAGTAACAATGGTATTCCCCATTTTTATTTGTAACGAATCTTTTGCAATATATCCTTTGATGTTTACCTTCATTACTTTTTTATCCTGGTAATATTCCCTTTGATCATCTGAACAGGAAGTAAATACAATAAAAAAGAAAAGGATATAAAAAAAAGAATATAGATTTTGCTTTGTTTTCATAAAATTGATGTTAGAAAAGAGTGGTGGAAACCACCACTCTGAAAATTTAAAACTATTTGCTTATTAAAAAGCGTATTGCACCCATCCCTGAGTCCAATCACCATTAACGAAAGCCCCTTTATTCGAACCACTAAAATCAAGAATATCAAAGAATGGACTTGACGCTCCAAAAGTATTAGCTGATCCGTTGAAAATCGAATTGGTGTTATTAACTGATCCTGTAGGTGTAACAGCAGCTGTAAATCCGCTAAATCCAGAATTATTAACTGAAGACCATGTAGCATTAGTATCTCCGTCGAATACTACACCATGGGTAAATCCAGTAACAACTACATTTTTCAATGTAATCTCACCACCTCTTCTGATTCTTGCACCATATTTGTAAAGTGCAGCATCCGTTGAATTATTAACACCATAAACACTTACATTATTTAATGTCGGATGTGTTTTAGGCAATAATCCAAAGCTTGCATCTTCAGAAGCAGCATTGTTATCTAGCTCTATTCCATTAGAGTCTGGTTTTCCACTACTTTGACTGTGAGTAGAGTTTTTATCTGCAATTACAACAGCATTTGTAATTGTTCCTGTATAACCATTATCAAAATCTAATCCGTCATCATCTGCAGCAAATGAAACTAAATTAGAAGCATTAACTGTTCCTCCGAAGAATTCGAAAGAGTCATCTCTACCGTAAGAAACTTGGATATGGTCTAAAATAGTACCATTACCTACACCACCACAAGTAAGACCATTAATTTCGTTATCCTGAGAAAGGTTATAACCTGCATATTCTATTCTTACATATTTTAAAATACCTGAATTATCAGCAGCATTTGTACCTAAATTACCTCCGAATTTATACTTATCATCAGTACTAGGAAGTCCTTCAATAGTCTTTTTGACATTGGCAGGCGCATTTCCTAATAAGATAATACCTCCAAAATCTCCAGGAGCAGCTGTTGTAGAAGCATTATTGTCTAATAATTTATAACTCGTGAAAATAATTGGTTTTTGTTCAGTTCCTGTTGCATTAATCTTAGCACCTCTTAGTACAATCAAAGAAGAAACAGTTCCTTGTTTTCCCTTGATAAACGTACCTGGTTGAATAGTTAAAGTAACCCCCGGAGCAACATCTACCTGTCCGTTAAGTTCCCAAACTTTGTCACTTGTCCATGTAGTGTTAGAAGTAATGGTACCACTTACTATTTGTACCGCAGCAGGAAAACCTGTGTAGTCAGCAGTTGTGGACTGCATTTTAAAATTGTCTTGTTCTGCTATTCCCTCACGGCTACAAGAGTTTAACATTAATGCTGCAACTGAGGCAGTTAAAAAAAGCTTTTTCATATTAATTGATTTTTTTATTTTTGCCATCTTTAGAAGAATTTCAATTTGGTGGGGAGCAATTGGTTACAGCATGGCAAATATTCTGTTCCCTCTTCGCTCTCTGCCTTTTTTACTTTCTACAGAACGAAAGCCTTCTTTGCCCCTGCAATATGTGATGAGTTTCTATACTATAATGTGATTGGTTCTTACTTGAAAACTCCATACTATGCAGTGGTGAAAGAATATTTTAAAAGTTGTAGGTAAAACTTAGTGTGAAACGACGACCAACATTAAAGCGGTACAATACATTATCTTTCTCATCATACGCATCAGACCAGCCCTCTTTATGTGTTGCATATTTCTTATAAAATACAGGATTTTGAAATCTCACATCACTTCTTCCTTTATCTGAATTAGGAGGATTGAACTGATAACTATTTTCATTATTATAATAAATATAGTCTTCATTGAAGATATTGCTGATATTCAGTTTAATCTCCAGTTGCTTATTTTTCATTAACTTATAGGAAATCTGAGCATCGGCTTTACCATAAGGAGCAAGATATTCTTTACCAGCTTCATCAAAAGACACGACATTCAGCATTTTACCAGCTTTGTTATACAAAATATTTATACCAAGGCGATCACCAAAATAGCCCAATCCCAGATTGAATATATATGGAGACTGTCCATACAACGGGCGATTATCTGTATATGCAATTTGTTTATTGATGCTTTCTCCTTTTTCATCTTTAAAAGAAACACCATCTTCATCAACACTTGAAAGTTCTTCAACTTGTACTTTAGTATCATTTACCGATAGGTTTCCTATAAACTTTAAATTTTTAAGGTTTTCAGAAATAAAACCAAAATCTTTCTGTATATCGATTTCAATTCCCTTTACCTTGGCATTTTTAGTATTTAACCTTGTAAAAACATTTGCTGCATCGGGGGTAATACGTCTGTAAAGTTCTACAGGATCATCTATATTTTTATAATACAGACCTACAGAAACTAACTCTCCTGGTGATGGATACCATTCTGCTTTAAAATCATAATTATTAGCAACAGAAGAAATTATAGGCATGTTGAAGATTTCACCACCCATAATTGGTTCATAATAGGGGTACTTGTTTCTTTCGGAGAATTGAGGACGGATTACACTTTTTGAATAAGCAAGCCTGAAATTAAAATTATTCCATGGAGTATAAGTAAAGTTGATTGAAGGTAAGAATTGCCATTTTTTATCATCCGTCTTACCTTCATAAGGCCATCTTGTTTTATATGTTGTATTTTCAATATCCTTATATAGATAGTACTCTGCTTTGAGCCCCCATACAAGACGAAATTTATTCCATCTGTTATCTAACATTATATAAGGTGCATGCTGATCTACTTTTCCGTCAAACTTATTTCCTGCTTCCCAGGTTGGCACCCAGGCGAAACCGTTTGGATTGTAATTTTTCTGATCCAGTTTAACTGAAATTGGAGCCATTAGTAATTCCTGTGGAGTTAGATATCCCCCGCTGCCCGTAGCAGATCTCATGGCATTTAAAGATACCTCAAAAAAGTCCTGGGTAGCCTCTTTTGCAGCCCCAAAGTAACCTACTTTTAGATTATTTTTAAGACTCCCAAGTATAAAAGGGTATGAAAAAGAAGTTTCCCAGTTATAATCTTTTTCGTTATATAAATAGCTTCCTCGTCCAAAAGGTATTCTCTTAAATGTATTTCCTAATACATCCGGCATAGTGTAATAAAAATATTCATCCCCGATTTTCTTATTTACAAAGTTGAGATAGGTTACATCTTTTTGATCTCTATTGATTTCTGTTCTCGAAATAGCCCAATCCCACTTAACTTTCCCTAATTGGTGTGTTCCTTCTAGTTTATTTTGTAAAAGAGCTGAAAAAACAGGCCTATTAGTCTCTTCAATACCAGGAGCTGTTCCTTCTGATGTATCATCATAACTCCATCCGAGAATTCTGTTTAATCTTTGATCAAAAACTCTGGAGTAAATATTACGCAATGTAAACCTGTTCTTTCCTAGCTGTGCACCAACATTAAATAAGGCACTCCATGTAGTATTAAATTCATAGTTTCCACCAGTATTTCTGGTACTCCTTTCTATTAAATCACCACTCTTATTAGTAAAATACCGTCTGTAATTTCCCCGTTCAAAATTTTTAATCTCTTCTTGCTCTTGCCTGTTTCGGTAAGATAATGCAGCAACAAATCCCAGTTTGCTACTATTATTATGATTTAAATTAAAATAAGTACCTCCTGAGGCTTGATACTGGATTCCTAATGGAGTATTTGACCTGTAAGTTGTGAAATTATCATATTTAAATAGTTTTGATTGCTCTAATAATTCAGGATTAGTTTGAGCATCATCTCCATTTTCCTTAGATAATTGAAGTAGTGTTTTAACCTTTCCTATCGGAAGATTTCTGGAGCCATCATCAAAAGCTAGATAGTCATACTTTCTCACTTTTCTACCCAACTGCTCCTTAAATGTACTAATGTCATTATAAGATGAGCCCATTGAGAAATTAAAAAATGGTTCTGTGGGAATATCTTTTGTTACTATTTGTACAAAACCACCAGCGAAATTTGCATTCATGTCTGGCGTTGCAGTCTTGCTTACTATGATGTTATCTATTACCGATGTAGGGATAAGATCGAAAGAAAACATTTTTCGGGTAGGATCCGTACTTGGTTGTGTTACTCCGTCTAGTGCTGTTTCGTTCCAACGTTCTCCCATTCCTCTTACCACAACAAATTTGTTATCTACCGTGGAAAGCCCTGTAATTCTTTTTATAGCATCTCCTGCATCATTATCAGGTGTTTTGGATATTTGCTCCGCTGAAATTCCATCCGAAAGTTCTGCTGCCTTTTTCTGTTTAGCCAACAGCCCGCTTACAGTATTCTGCTTTTTAGCTGCTGAGATTGTTACTTCTTTTATAATACGTTCATCCTTCCCTACTGGGCTAAGACTAAGAGAAACCTGATTAGTCTCACTATTTTTCACAATAACATCATCCAATATTGTAGTACTATAACCTTTTGCCTTTATTGTAAGTGTATATTGACCTTCCGGTAATTCTATAGAAAAATCCCCGTTATTACCTGTTACAATTGTTATCCCTTCCGGATTAACGCTTATTACAGCTCCTGCAAGCGGAGCGCCTACTTCATCTAATATTTTACCAGAAACCCTTCCCTTTCCAAGAGATTGATTTCTTTGTACAATCATAAAGGAACCTTCCCCTAATGGACGGTAAGTAAATGCTGTACCGGACAAAGATTTACGGATAAGTTGTTCAGCAGATTTGGAATCCCCCTCCACAGACGGGGCATTGGTATTTTGTAGCATCGTATTATCAAACGCGATATTTCGGCCTGTTTGCAAGCTAATTTTTTGCAACCTTGTCGTCAGATTTTCTGATGCAAAACTAACGCTTTGCGCTGGCAGAAGACCAACTAAGCTAATGCCAGCTAGTAGCAGTATGCTTTTCAGGTTAACAATACTCTGGTAGTTCTTTTTCATTTTTACTTAACAGATTTATTTTTTTTATTTTCAGATTCATCAGTTTCTGTTTTATGAGAGAAAATAATTTGTTTCTCCTGCTTTTGATACTGCAGCTGGTAAATACCGCAAATAGCATCTAATATATTTTGCAGGTTTTCATCATTCCTGAAGCTTGCATTAAGGCGGATATTATCCATATTAAATGTTGAGATAAGTGTAACTCCATATTTCATTTTTACACGCATGGCAATTTCCTGGAATCCGGCATTAGAAAATACAAGATCACCTGTACGCCACGATGCTGTACGATCCGCATCGGCTTCATTTACACGTGAAGTTTTATTTCGCTGATCATAGATTAGTCTATCATTTTTTTCGAAAACACCATACACATGTTTCGCATCAGAAATCCGTACTCTCCCAGTCCTCACCGTGACAATACTCTCTCCAAGTGCCTTATAAGATTTGATATTAAATGAAGTTCCTAAAACGGTTGTTTTAAGATTTTGATAATGGACAATAAATGGCTTTTGGGGATTTTTAGTAACAGAAAAGAAAGCTTCCCCTTCTTCTAACCATACTTCACGAAGTTTATCATTGAATTTTGCTTTATCATAGGTTACTCTTGTAGCATTATTGATAAATACTTCACTACCATCTGGAAGTACTATTTTTTTAATTTCATTTTTAGCTGTAGAAAATATTGCTCTTTCGCTTTCTGAAGTTTTATTTAGCTGGAAGAAAAGAAAACCTAAAGCAAAAATGAAAATAACAGATGCTGCCACAGCATAAGATCTGATAGTAATTTGTCTTGGTCTGCTAGCCCTTACATTAATTTGTATTTTTTGTGAAAGCTGCTTCCATATCAAATCCTTTTCCCTACTCTCATCAGCTATAATTTCTGATTCTTTATCCAGTAAATTCTGTATTAATTCCTTCTCCTTAGGCAACAACTTATCTTCCCTTTCAAGAAGACGAAAGAAAAAAGCTGTTATCTTTTCTGTTGTAAATTTCATAAATAAGTTTTCGATAGTATATCGTATCAAAAACTAATTTGTCCTTTAGCTTTTTTAGTTCTTTTTCAACATCATTTCTTTTTTCTGAACAATTATTAACATTATATAACATTGATTAATAACTATTTATAATAAATCAAAGTTCAAATGAATTTTCACTATATCAATTAAATTAATAATGTATTAATAGATTGTTCACGAAAACTTAATCCATTTACCCATAAATTTGAAGCAGTGAAAACAGAGACTGACATAGCTCTTTTGGAAAGAGTAAAACACAGAGACCAACAGGCCTTTCGTACGTTGTATAACAGATATTTTACACTGTTATTCAGGAGAGTTTATGCCAAAATTAAAAATGAAGAAATCGCACGGGACATTCTTCAGGAAACCTGGATGAAAGTATGGGAAGAACCGGATTTTATCCTGAAAAAGGAGATACAACTAAATGCTTTTTTGCTAAAACATTGTGATTACCGTATACTGGATTATTTTCGGAACCTTAAATATAAAGCCGAATTTTCTGAGGAAAATTATCCGGAGATATCTGATGATGAATATCTGGAAATACTGGATACCTTTGATACAAAAGAGTTGCTACAAAAAATACAGGCAATTATAGACCAGCTTACCACAACCGAAAAACAGGTTTTCGAACTCAGAATGATGAAAAGGAAATCTGTTGAAGAAACAGCAAGAATACTAAACATAAGTGAAAAAACGGTCAGAAACTATCTTTCGTCTACTCTGGGAGAGGTAAGAAAGCAACTAAAAACACACTATAAGGCTTCACGCTACGTTGCAGCAATATTCTATATAGAGTTATTTCTAAATAAATAAAAACCGACTGAAATATCAGTCGGTTTTTATTATATTATTTTTTAAGTAAGGTTTCTAACCTTGCTTATACAAATCTTCTCTGTAATAAGGATTGTTGTCTTCTGTATCAGAGTGGTACTCCTTATCTTTATTATTTCCTAATGGAGCTACCAATATCCAGCACCAGTATACGAAATATCCACATGCTACTATGAATAGAATCCAGTTAAGAACATTTCCGAAGGTATCGTAAAACCCGAATGACCATTTGAAAACTTTGCTCAAGAATAACCAAAAAGACGTCATTATTTCCTTATTTTAATATTAACTTTGTCGCAAATTTAATAAAAATGTTCCGATTACTGTCTAAACAAACCAATATTTTTTCAATTCCGGCCTATTTGGTTTGTCTACTGGTATTCATTTCTCTATTCAATATACTGAATTTCAATTTATTAAGCATAATTTCAAGTATTATCGCTTTTCTTGGAATAGCCCTGGGATATTTTCTTTTTAATAATATAGGACTGAATAGGAACACTCATTTACCGCTTTTTATATACACCATATTAGTATTTAGTTTCTATTTCGGAGATGTAAGTTTCCCATTGGCCTTTACCATTCTTACGGCCAACCTTTCTACCCTGATATTAATAAGTAACAACGAAAAAATAGGAAAAAGATCCTATTTTCTTGTAGGTTGTCTTATGGGATTCATGTATGTTGTAATGCCACAAACATGGCCTCTGATTATATTTATTATACTGCATATCTTTGCAACTTCTGGCAATATTTCGGCTAATCTTTTTCGACTATTCTTTGGGATACTCTTGTTATTTGTTAACTACGCCGGATTATATTATTTGCTGGATATTCCCGATTATTACACAAGACTTATTCCGTATGTATCAGATAAGATGATCACCAATATAGAGCCTCTGATATTTCTCTCCCCTGTTGTGCTGTTTCTGCTGTACTGTATTTATGATCATTTTGTGCATTTTTCCAAGAAGAGTCCTTCCAGTAAGTTTCGCTATACGCTACTACTTGTATACTCATTAAGCATATTGATTATTCTTATATTTTATATGGGAACCCAATACGAATTTCTCTTACTCATCGCTTTTCCGGTAAGTGTTATTACCAGTAGAGGACTTCGTTTTATATCCAAATATTGGGTAAAAGAACTTATATTATGGAGTATTATTATTTTTGCATTGCTTTTTAAGCTTGCATATTATTTTTAAAAACAGATTATGATTCAGATAGACGATAAAATTATTTCAGAAGATGTATTTGCAGAAAACTTTGTCTGCAATCTTAGTAAATGTAAAGGAATCTGTTGCGTGGACGGGGATGCCGGAGCACCGCTAGACCAGGATGAAACAGAAATTCTTGCAGAAATATACCCTAAAATAAAAGGCTACTTACGCCCTGAAGGTGCTGAAGCTATAGATGCACAGGGCACCCACGTTGTTGATGTAGATGGAGATCTTGTTACACCTTTGGTACACGGAAAAGAATGTGCTTATGTTATCTTTGACGAAAAGGGGTATACCAAATGTGGTATTGAAAAAGCTTATGAAGACGGTGTAATCGATTATCAGAAGCCTATTTCTTGTCACCTGTACCCTATACGGGTAACAAAATACTCTACTTTCGACGCATTGAATTATGATGTCTGGAAGATTTGTGCTGACGCCTGTGCACTTGGCGATGAACTAAAAGTGAGTGTTTACCAGTTCCTGAAGAAACCTCTGATCCGAAAATATGGTGAAGAGTTTTACAGTACCCTAACCGATGCTGCAATAGCCTGGAAACAGGAATTCAATAAATAAATATAAAGAAGCGGGAAAATGGTTTTCCCGCTTCTTTTTTATTCCATTTCCAAAACCAACTTTTTCCCTTTGGTTTTATTCTCTTCCATTAAATTAAAAGCTATCATAAGATTTTCTGCAGACAACTTTCCGAGATTTAAAACCTCTTGCAGATGCCAATTCTCTTCACTTTCTAAAACAGAAGAAACTTGATTCAAAATTTCTCCATATTTAAAATGTAGCTCAGGCTCTGCATATCGGGCAATATTCATAATTATTGCCGCTTTCTGAAACAATATATAGTTGGCTTCTTCGGTTCGCAAATTGGTAATATCTACAAACAGACCTTCTCTTTTCAGGGAATCAGCGCCTGTTTCTGTCATTTTACCACCAATACAATCAATCACAATATCATAAAGCCCATTATTCTGCATCAGTATTATTCTATCCAGATCAGGCAGCTTATAAGAAACTATTTGCTTTTTGGACAATCCTTGCTTCATTAATTCACCCATACTATAATCATTTCCGGCAGTAGCTATAATCTTATGGTATCCGAAATGATGCAGTACATTAATTAATGCCTTTCCGACACTTCCTGATGCTCCCAGGATTAGTACCGTCGATTCTTTTGGTAATTGTAATCTGGATACTGCCTGCCAGGCTGTGACATAGGCTATTGGAAGCGCTGTAATCTGTTCAAAACTTAATTCTTTGGGTTTATGCGCTAGTATTTCCTCAGAAACGACAACATATTCTGCAAAAGCTCCATTACTCCCCATACTGCCAACAGCCAGAAAAACTTCATCTCCTTTTTTAAAGCTTTCTACTTTATTTCCGATTTCCTCTATTATACCTGCCAGCTCCCGCCCTAGAATGTCTGAACTCATAATCCTTGCTTCATTCTTTCCCTGAAACATTTGTAAATCAATCGGGTTAACAGCAACCGTCTTAACTTTTACAAGAACCTGATTGTCCTTTTTAATTTCAGGTTTAGAATAAATACTATCATTAACCAGTTTATTTTCTCCTCGCACAGAGACTAGTTTTACTGCATTCATAAATTTTATTTTTATGTAAATTTAACCTGTGTAAGCCGCCAAAAGCAATAGACTTACCTGGAAGAAAGTATATGGGAAACATCAAAAAAAATGGTAGTATAAGAGAAGCATCCTGTGATGAAGAGTTACGTGCAATGCGGGATTGTTTGTTTGTAATAGGAGGTAAGTGGAAACTTCTGATTCTGCGGTATCTTGCCAACAGGCAACACCTCGAATTAAATTACACTAAGATTCTTCAGGATATAGGTGGTATTTCACCTAAAGTTCTCATTAAAGAATTAAAAGATCTGGAGCAAAACCAATTAATCTGTCGTAAACAGAACAGTGACAAGGTTCCAAAAGTATTTTACAGTCTTAGCGGATATGGTAAAACAGTTATCCCGTTAACTGAAGCTATTGTTCAGTGGGGTTTGGATCACAGAAGCAAAATAACAGAATAAAAAAAACTCCGCTTAATAGCGGAGTTCATATAAATAGAAAAACAACATCAATTATTTTTTCAATTCTTCCATAAATTGGTCGTGAGAGATTACCTCTTCTTTCTTACCACCTTTTTCAAGGATAGTATCTTTCAATTTAGCCATTGCTACTTCAGAAGAAATTTGTCTTACTTGCTCTTGATCTTTTAGCATTTCAACAGCATATTTCTGAACTTCTTCGTCAGAAAGGTGGTGAATACCATAGATAGCTAATTGGTTTCTTACCAATTGCTCGGATTGTGCTAAAATATCTGCATAGTCAATTTTAACATCATTATCATTCATTAGTTTACCTTCGATGATCTGATATTTCAACTGAGCTTTTTCGTTTTCAAGAATTTCTTTAGCCTGCTCTTCTGACTGAATGTTCTGGTTGTTGAACATTAACCACTTAATCAAGAAAGTTTCAGGAAGCTGGATTTCTTCTTTTTCAACAATTTGTTCCAACATTTTGTTCACATAGTGTACATCTGCATTTTGTTGGAAATATTCGTCTAATTCTTCTTTTACTTTGTTCTTAAGTTCTTCTTCAGACTTAATGTTATCGTTACCATAAACTTTATCGAAAAGTTCCTGGTTTAGTTCAGCTAAATCTAAAGAATAGATTTCTTTTACTGTAACTTTTACTTCGTTGTGGTGAAGGTGCTCTACCTCTCCCTGAGCGAATCCTAATTCTTTTGCTAAAGTTTCATCTTTCTGAAGATCTTCTTTAGTTACAATAGCACTTTCGTCAACTTTTTTACCTTTTACTACAGCGTAAACTTCTTTGTTGTCTTTGTTAATTGTAACATTTTTAGGTGCATGGTGATGCTCCCCTTCTGCATCTTCTTCTACAACTTGCTCAATCTGTAAAGCAACGTAAGAATCTTTGTTCATTTTGTCCTGAGGCACACGCTCTGCAAATCTCTTCTGCATGTTCTCAATACTCTGGCTGATCTCTTTTTCAGAAGCTTCTACTTTGTAGTGAGGTGCTTCATATTTAGCAAGATCAATAGTAATTTGAGGCTCGTAACCAACTTCGAAAGCTACAGTTACGTTGTCATTATTATAATCTAACTCTTCTACCGGCTGTGGCACAGGCTGCCCAACAAGTCTAAGATTGTTTTCATTAATATAATTGTTTAAAGCATCGGAAACCTGATTGTTGATTTCTTCATAAGCTACCCCTGCTTCATATTGTCTACGAATAAGACTTAAAGGAGCTTTACCTTTTCTAAAACCCGGAATGTTTGCATTTTTAGCGTAGTTAAGCAAAGTTTTTTCAACTTTCTCTTTATAATCAGACTTATCCAGTGTCACTGTAAGTAATGCACTTACTTCATCGTGATTTTTATTCGTAATCTTCATTAATTGAAATTTTTAGACGGCAAAAATAAGAAATATTTACTTTATTAAAAAGTCTCGTTTTATTTAGGATGCTTTTTTGTGAAAATTTTATGAATTGACTAAAAATCATATCCAAAAGCTATACTCAAATATAGTGTGCACACAATTCTTTTGTATCTATATTTCTTACATAGTTTGCAGAATTGTTCTGAAATTCATTAAAGAATCTTTTCCAAAAGTTCTGACACCTACAATAAAGAACGCCTATCCATACAGAGAAAAATTTAAAACAGTTTTCAAAAATTGCGAATTGCTATCGGAATAAGTAAATTTGTGGAAAATAATATAATACAAGTAAAAATGGATAGAATCCAACTCGATACTATTCCTGAAGCTATAGAACACTTACGCCAAGGGAAAATGATCGTCGTAGTAGACGATGAAGATCGTGAAAATGAAGGAGACCTTATTGGCGCTGCCGACCTGGTAACTCCGGAAATGATAAACTTTATGACGGTTCATGCCCGTGGATTAGTTTGCGTTCCTCTTCCTGAAAAAAGATGTGATGAACTGGGTCTGGATATTATGGTAAGCCGCAGTAGTGATCCAAAAGAAACAGCTTTTACAGTTTCTATTGACCTTCTGGGCAACGGAAATTCTACAGGAATTTCTGCAGGTGATCGCTCCAGAACTATACAGGCTATGATGGATCCTAATACTAAACCAACTGATTTTATGCGTCCGGGGCATATTTTCCCTTTACGTGCTAAAGAAGGTGGTGTATTAAAACGTGCAGGACATACTGAGGCCTCAATAGATCTTACAAGATTAGCAGGCCTGAACGAAGGTGGTGTCATTTGCGAGATTATGAACGAAGATGGCAGCATGGCCAGACTTCCGGAATTGAAGAAATTCTCGGAAAAACATGATCTGAAAATTGTTTCTATCGAAGATCTTATCCAGTATCGTATGAAGCAGGGAGACCTTGTAGAAAGAATCGAGGAGCAAGCAATTCAGACGCATTTTGGAGATTTCAATTTCTATGCATACAAAGAAAGACATACTGACCAAATTCACTATGCTATAACAAAAGGAAAATGGGCAGATAAGGAACCTGTATTAATCCGAGTACAATCCAGCAGTGCTTACTTTGATATATTTACCCGTTTAGCTAACGGTGAAAAACCTTTGATGGAAAAAGCAATCCAGATGATTAACGCTGAAGGTAAAGGTGCCATTGTTTTTATCAACAATGTATCGGATTCAGAAAAAACAATGAACAAGCTTCAACAGTTTTTGGCTTATCAATCCGGAACCCAGGGCAAACCTACAATAAGAGCCAACTATAAGGATTATGGCATCGGTATCCAGATTCTGAAAGATTTAGGAATTAACAATCTAAAGGTTCTTACTCAGAGTCCTGACCAAAGACCAATCGTAAGTGGTTACGATGTAGAGGTTAGCGAACTGGTAGAACTAACGGTATAAAACAAAAAGGCCGGCAATTCTTTATTGCTGGCCTTTTTTTATTTCTTAATAAACCTATATAGTTTATATTGGTTATTTTACAAAAGCATCTATACTCTGGAAATTTCCTTCCGGATAATAAGTATTTGAGAAATTATTATTAACAGAAGGCTCATTAGTCCATCTCCTAATCACCTGTTCTGTGATTAGATCTTTCCTCATAACTTTTTCAGTTTCACCCTTGAAATAATAAAAAGGAGATTTCTTTAACTCAGGAAATATTTTTTCTGCTTGTTCCCCGCTAGATATATTACTTTCAAAAAAAGCACGATCCGAAGCAAGAGGTGTGATTACAGCTTTTCTGCCCTCTTTTTTTAGTAAAGAATACGATTCTTCTCCCAAAACAGAATAAGGAACCGCCATCACTTCGTTTATCGGATTAACAAAAATGGTATCTCCTGCAATCTTATTTACTCTATAGGCAGTGTAGTATGTTTTCCTTCCCTGGCTACCAGAAAATCCGGAAACTTTACGGAACAATAAACTCCCTGTAGTAACATCCTGTACCTCCTGTTTCATTTTCCAGCTACTGTAAAAATATAATCCACCTGCCAACACCATTATCCCTATCAGGGAAAAAGCAAAAATTTCTTTAAATTTCATATCAGGGACTAAACTATTTTTATATCTGCAAAACTTTGAAATCCATTCAGGAAATCCTTCAGTGTCATTCTCTTTTTGCCCTCCAATTGTAATTCTTCAGGATAGTAAATTCCATCATGTGTATAAACAGCAAAACTATTTTTGTCAATTTCAATCTGCCCTGCAGACTTATCGTGTTGTTTTTTCTCGAATTTACCTTTAAATATTTTTAGTGTTTTAGGCTGTCCTGAAATTTCAATAGTCGTAAATGCAGCTGGATAAGGAGACATACCACGGATGAAATTATACACCACTTCTACATCATACTCCCAGTTAATACGGGTATCTTCTTTAAAGATTTTATATGCTGTTTTAGGGTTTTCCACTTGTGGTTGAGGCTTTTCTTCTATAATACTTTCTGCAAGACCATCCAAGGTCTTTACAACTAATCCGGCGCCTATATCCATAAGTCTGTCGTGGAGCTGCCCCGCGTCCTCATCTATAGCTACATCAGTTTCTTCTTGCAGAAGAATATGTCCTTCATCTATTTTTTCGTTGATAAAAAAACTGGTTACCCCCGTTTTCTTTTCGCCATTAATTACTGCATAATTAATAGGTGCGGCGCCTCTGTAGTCAGGCAACAAAGATCCATGGAGATTGAAAGTACCAAGACGCGGCATAGAGAATAATACTTTTGGCATCATTCTGAATGCTACAACTACAAATATATCTGCATTCAGGTTCTCTATTTCTTTCAAAAATTCCGGATTACGTAGCTTCTCCGGCTGGAATACCGCAAGCTGATGTTCAACAGCATATTTTTTCACAGGAGACTCATTAATTTTCTGCCCCCTTCCACTGGCTTTATCTGCTACAGTAACTACACCTACAACTTCATGCTTGCTATTATGAATTGCTTCTAAGGAAGCTCTAGCAAAATCTGGTGTTCCGAAAAAAACAACTTTTAGTTTATTCATTTATAGTGTATAAGTTTTATAATTCAACATTCTGACCTGACCTTTGTCTAACAAAATTTTCAGGTGTTCCAACAGTTCATCTTTGGGATAAAATTTCAGATGAACAGCTAATTCATCCAAAGTCATTGGCGACCGCATAAGAGCTTCAAAAATAATTTTTTTGTACTCTCTGTCACTGGTTCCCATTTTACTTGTGAGGCAATAATTGCATTTTCCACAATTTTCGGTTTCTTTCTCCCCGAAATATGAGAGAATAAGCCTCATCTTGCAATAGGAGGTATCCTTGATGAAAAATTTCATTTCCTCCCATTTCTGCAATTTATTTTTTTGAATACTGGCAAAAAGATTCCAGTATCTGTTTTGTAATTCTTTGTCATTTCGTGGCATCAGAAACCTGATCCCGGCTGAATTACCATCAAAGTAATCTACAAGTCCCTTCTCGTGTAATTCTCTTAAACGAACCCGCATTGTTTGCTCATCAACATTCATCTTATCAGTAAGCTTTTTCTCCCGAAAATAGGTACGGTGTGTAGAAACGCCATCTAATGCACGGGATAATTTTTCCACAAAGAAACTGTCTTTCTTTCCAAGGCTTTCAACTTCTGATATATTGAATTTTAGTTCCAGAGATGACATTCCTTTGGATTCTTTCAGGTAAATAATTTCCTGGTTATGAAGGAATCGAAGAATGGATACTATTTTAGGACGGGAAATTTTGGTAAGATTCTGAATCTTATTGGTTTGTATTTCAAAGAAACCCTCCGGAAGTTCGTGTTCTGCAACCTGACAGAAGGAATAAACATAGGAACAAACTCTTTGGTAATCAGTTTTACTAGCTAATTGACTTCTCATTAGATCATCGATCTGGGTAAGCTCACTCTGATTCCAAAGTAAAATAGTTTCTGCATTTTGTCCATTTCTACCCGCACGGCCTATTTCCTGATAATAATTTTCAATAGACGGAGATGGAGAAAGATGTATTACAAATCCTACATTATCTTTATCAATACCCATCCCAAATGCATTGGTGGAAACAAGAGTATAGTTATTTTTACTAAGCCAGTAGTTCTGGCGTATTTGCTTTTCTTTTACTGGTAGACCAGCATGATAATAATCTATTTGTTCTATGCCACTAATCTTTAACCAGTTACTCAGATACTCTGCTTCTTTTCTGGTTCTCACATAGATAAGACCCGATTTCTCATTACTTCTGAGATAATATAGAATATGATTATACTTATCTGAAAGCTCTCTTATCTGAATATAAAGATTATCTCTTCTATAAGATTTTTTGAAAATATTTGTCTTTTTAAAATCCAGTTTTTGCTGAATTTCCTGCATCACTTTAACAGAAGCTGTTGCTGTTAATGCCAAGCACGGAAGATATGGATAAGCCTGTCTGAAATCTTTTATATTCTGGTAGCTTGGACGAAAATCACTTCCCCATTCCGAAATACAGTGTGCTTCATCTACAGCTATAAGTGATAGTTTAGTATCTGCAATATTTTCCAGAAAATTTCGATTGGTCAATCTTTCCGGAGAAACATAAAGCAGCTTATATTCTTCATTCTTTAAGTTCTGATAAATAAGTTCTTCTTGTTCATCATCGAATTCGGAACTAAGATAGGCTGCAGGAATACCTCTTTGATTAAGCTCGTGAACCTGCTCTTTCATTAAAGCCAAAAGCGGTGATATTACCACTGTTGCACCTTCCAGAAGTAAAGATGGTAATTGATAACATAATGATTTACCTCCTCCCGTAGGCAATAAGGCCAGTGTATCATTAGAAGATAATACAGACTTAATAATTTCTTTCTGTTGGTCTCTAAAATGATCATAACCCCAAAATTGTTTAAGGGTTTCATCTAGAATCTGTTCATTATAAGACCGGCTCGGAATCATCGGGTAAAATTAAAGCTTTTCAGGGGTATATAAAAATAAAAAGGTGTGCCAGTAGCACACCTTCTGTTATATAACTTATTAAGAATAATTATTTCTGTTGGAAATAAACTCTTCTGTTAGCTCTGTTTTTCCATTCAGGACATTTGCTTGCAGGATTACATTCAGGATATTTAAGATCACTCTTACCATGTCCTACAGCATCTAATCTTGAAGACTGAACCCCGTTCTGGATTAAATAGTTCTTTACATTATTAGCTCTTTTCTGAGATAATTTATGGTTATACTGAACTGTACCTCTTGCATCAGCAGCACCTACAACTGTATATTTAGAACCCATTTCGGATGAGTTAATATAGTTAACAGCACTGTTTAGGATAGCAGTATTAGAAGAAAGAATTCTATCTGAATTTAAGTCAAATTCGATACCTTCCAAGCTTCTTGAAACTTCAGTAACAACCTGATTGTTCGTAGGGCAACCATTATTTTCTGGTGGACCAGGAACAGTAACACACTTATCGTAAAGATCGATTACTCCATCTAAATCTACATCCAGAGCTCTACCAGAACCATCTACTCTTGCTCCTGCAGGAGTATTTAATTCTCTATCCCAATCATCACATACACCATCGTTATCAGCATCACCTTTCTTACATACTTCGATATCCTGACTCTTGTTTTCTAAGACATCAAGTTTGTAATAGATTTCTTGTAACGGATCATGCCAGAATAAGTGAGATTCATGTTTTCCGATGTTATAGGTTAGGCCTAATGTTGCATTGATCATATCATTATTACCAGCTCTGGCAGGGTCTACATAGCTTCCTCTTGCTCCGTCAAAGCCTTTTCCTCCGGTAATCGAGTACATTACTCTTCCTTCTAAATCAAAAGATTTGCTAACTCTGTACTTTAATCCAGTACCTAATTGTGCATAGAATGAGTTTAATTTAAATGGCTTTACCTCTTTTGTTAAAGACTGGTTGTAAGCAGGTCCAGGCTCTTGCAAATAAGATCTGTAAGCAATAGTACCTATACCTCCGTAAGCATGAAGTGCCCATCTGTAAGGAGAATGATTATCTACTCTTCTGAAAAGATTAGAAATATTCAAATCCCCCAAGATTGTGATCGCATCATATTGTGTTCTTCCGGCTGCACCGCTACTAGCAACGTGATCCTTAGTACTTACCCAACCTTGTCTTGTTTCTCCTTTGTCATATTGAAGTTTCAATCCGAAAGCATGAGTAATAGCTTTGTCTACACTAAAATAAGCCGTCCAACCAAACAAATTTTTCGGACCTGATTCATCATGAAGAGAGATTAAGCTACCACTTTTCATGATAACCGTACCTGCTCCGGCAGAAATAGACCAATCATTAAACCTTTTAGATTTGTTGGTGAAAGGAGATACATTAGCTGAACCAGATGTATACGCGTTGGGGTATTGCCCCTGGGCTGCAGATGTTGTAGCGACAGCTGTAGAGTCCTGACCGTAAATGGCAACAGGCAATACAAATGCTAAAGCTACACTTGCGAAATTTAGTTTCATAATTCAGTATTTTAAGTTAATAAATGATTTCGTCTTTATAATATTGAATGAGAACTCAACATTATTTTTCTGTTTGTGTTTTGTCTTGCTAATCAACCTCCATTTAAGAATATTTATAATACAAAGATGATATTCTGTATAAGCAAAGCTAAACTTTTTGTTTAACAGCATATCATAGCTTTTTAATATAAAACCCTTTCTTTTCTGCTTAACGTATTTTCAACTTTTCTAACAGTTTTTAACAAATAAACAGATAAAATTTATGTTCTCATTAACAATGCAATATTACAAAAAATATTGTTACTGACAAATCTTATACAATTCTTTATTTTATTTGAAAATTTATTAATAAAAGTAATTACGATTTAAAAATCAATAAACAAACTGTTATAAAATTATATAAACCACTATTCATAGTGATTAAAAAAAATAGAGTACACAATTATGTGTACTCTATTTTAGTTTATGATAAAAAATTTACTTTTTCTTTTTAGTCACTTTTTTAACAGTTTTAGTCTTTTTTACAGAAACATCGCTATAATCTTTTTTAGGAAGATTATTCCATTCGTTATTATCTACGAATCTTACAGTAACTTTTCTGTCCGTCATTCTTTCAGCATCAGATGCTGTAGCAGGAACAGTTGCATCAGCAGAACCAACTCCTTTCGATTTAAGAGTATTAGAAGACACTCCTCTAGCCTCTAGTGCTCCAACAACAGCCGCCGCTCTTTCTCTGGAAAGCTTAAGATTGTATGCTGCACTACCTTTAGCATCTGTATGTCCGGTTAACAAATAGTTTCCTCCGTTGCTTTTAATAATGTTAGCAGCTACATCTAATTTTGCACCTGACTCATTTGTTATTGTTGCTTTATTAAAATGGAAATACACATTTTTTAATTCCGTTTCTACTTCCGTTGCAACCTGGTTATTGTCTTTTTTTACAGGGCATCCGTCGTTTTCAACTGGTCCCGGAACTGTAACACACTTATCATAAAGATCAATTACTCCATCTAAATCTGTATCTAATGCCTTACCAGAACCATCTACTCTTGCCCCTGCAGGAGTATTTAATTCTCTATCCCAGTCATCACATACACCATCGTTATCAGCATCACCTTTTTTACATACTTCAAGATCCTGATTTTTGTTTTCTAAGACATCAAGTTTATAATAGATTTCTTGTAATGGATCATGCCAGAATAAGTGAGATTCGTGTTTTCCGATGTTATAGGTTAGACCTAGTGTTGCATTGACCATATCATTGTTACCAGCTCTGGCAGGATCTACATAGTTCCCTCTTGCACCATCAAAGCCTTTTCCTCCGGTAATCGAGTACATTACTCTTCCTTCCAAATCAAAAGCTTTGCTAACTCTGTACTTTAATCCAGTACCTAATTGTGCATAGAATGAGTTGAATTTAAACGGCTTTACTTCTTTTGTTAAAGACTGATTGTAATTTCCAGGCTCTTGTAGGTAAGATCTGTAAGCAATGGTACCTATACCTCCGTAAGCATGAAGTGCCCATCTGTAAGGAGACTGATTGTCTACTCTTCTGAAAAGATTAGAAATATTAACATCTCCTAAAATTGAAATCGCATCATATTGTGTTCTCCCTCCAGGCTGACCGCTCGATACATGATCTTTGGTATTTACCCAGCCTTGTCTTGTTTCTCCTTTGTCATACTGAAGCTTCAAGCCGAATGCATGAGTAATAGCTTTGTCTACACTAAAATAAGCTGTCCAGCCAAATAATTTTTTAGATCCAGATTCATCATGAAGCGAATAAAGACTACCACTTTTCATGATAACGGTACCTGCTCCGGCAGAAATAGACCAATCGTTAAATCTTTTAGATTTGTTAGTAAAAGGAGATACATTGGCAGAGCCAGATGTATACGCATTAGGATACTGTCCCTGAGCAGTTGTCTTCGCCACAGCCGTAGAATCCTGGCCATACATTGCAATTGGCAGTACACATGCCAAAGCCACACTTGCAAAATTTAATTTCATAAATCTTGTTTTTAAGTTAATAAATGATTTTTGTGTCAAATAATACTGAATGAGAACTTCAACATTATTTTCTTTCAATATTTGTGTTTAATTCTGTTAACAACTCCTTCGAAAAATCTCTTTCATATAAGTGTTTCAGATGCGGGATCATTAATTTTTGTGAATAAAATCTGATATTACCAAATTCTACAATATCTATATCAATTATCCTATCTTCATATCTACCTTTTACAAAAGAGTCTTCTTCTCTTCCCATTTCATGTTCAATTTCTTTAATATTCTTTAATAATTGAACAGGTGAGAATTGTGTTTTTATTAACACGGCAATATTACAAAAAATATTCTTACTGTCAAATTCTACAGGATCAGTTATAAGTTTTGAAGAACTTGCAATTATACTCCCTAATCTATTATTGATCAACTCTATAGCAATATCAATATTTTTTTCCGGAAAATTAATATTGCTTCCTAGTAACAAAATCACGTTATTTGACGACATATTACAAAAATTACAGTTTTTAAAAAGATGAAAAATTTTTTCAAGACCGTTATGGCCAATATTATTGCCATATTTATAGTAGGATTTATAGGCATGATAGGATTATTCCTGTTCATCCTCATTTCGTCCATGTCCGGCAAAGGTAGCGTAAATGTTAAAGATAATTCTGTACTAACCATTAATTTAAAAGAGAATATTATTGAATCTACATCGGAGCTTTCCAGTTCGATATTTGATTTAGGGAATGACAGTAGTCTAAAAATTTCCGATATATTAAATGCTATCAAACAAGCAAAAGATGACAAGAAGATATCCGGTATCTCTATAGAAACTGACGGAACCATTGCCGGTATCACACAAATAGATGATATCAGAAAAGCACTGGAGGATTTTAAAAAGTCAGGGAAGTTTGTCTATGCTTATGGAAATAATGTCTCCCAAAGTTCATATTACCTTTCTACTGTAGCCGATCAGTATTACCTGAACCCAACCGGAGGTGTAGAATTAAAAGGTCTCTCTACTGAAGTTGTATTCTTCAAAGATTTATTCGATAAATATGGAATCGGAGCAGATGTTATCCGTCATGGAAAATACAAATCCGCTGTAGAACCTTATTTAACAAATAAGATCTCCGATGAAAACAAGGAGCAATTATCATTCTTACTAAATGATTTATGGGGTAATATTTCTAAAAAAATAGAAATTTCCAGAAAGCTTAGCGCCGAAGAATTAAAAACAACTACAGACAGCCTTTATGGTATTATACCTGAATATGCTCTAAAAAGTAAATTGGTTGACAAACTTCTTCAGAAGTCAGAATATGATAATCTTATTAAAGGCAAATTAAAAGTTGCAGCTAAAGACGATCTTAATAAAGTATCTATTGGAAATTATATTGAGTATGTGAATAAAAATGCATCCAGCTCTAGCGCCAAAGACCAGGTAGCTGTTCTTTATGCTTCCGGAGAGATTTTCAACGGAAAAGGAAATACAGGTATCTACTCTGAAAACTTCATTAAAGAAATAAAAAAGATTGAAAAGAACGACAATGTAAAAGCAGTAGTCCTTAGAATTAATTCACCTGGAGGAAGCGCTAATGCCAGCGACGAAATTCTTTTTGAATTGCAGCAACTAAAAGCTAAGAAACCATTAGTTGTTTCATTTGGAGATTATGCTGCATCCGGAGGTTATTACATTGCTATGGCCGGACAAAAGATTTTCTCAGAAGCCAACACATTAACAGGTTCTATCGGAGTATTTGGACTGGTAATGAACTTTAAAGAACTTGCTAACAGAAATGGGCTTCGTTCCGATGTTGTAGCGACTAATGTTAATTCCAAAATGTTTTCTACTATTTCCGGTATGACTCCCGGTACAAGAAATATGATGCAGAAAAGTGTTGAACAAACTTATAAGCGTTTTGTTTATTTTGTAACCCAGAACAGAAAGAAGACTTTTGAAGAAATAGACGCTATTGGGGGGGGACATGTATGGTCCGGCACAAGAGCAAAAGAACTAGGCCTGGTAGATGAAATAGGCACATTGGATGATGCCGTAAAATATGCTGCAGGGTTAGCTAAAACCAAAGATTTCAGCATCAAAAGCTATCCTAAGGATAAGAGTAATTTCGAAAAGTTCTTCGAGAGCATGAATGAAGAAGATGTTGCTGCTAAAGCCATAGAAACAAAATTTGGTAAAGAGAACTATCAGTTATTCCAGAAGATTAACAATCCTAATAATAAAGGAGTACAAATGGCACTTCCATATGTACTGAAAATAGAATAGCCATTGTAAAGAATGATAAAAAGTAAAGGCGGGAAATTTTCCCGCCTTTACTTTTTTATTAAACATTAATAAATTCTTACTCTTTATTAGAGACTACTTTATTATAGATAAATAATAGCAGAATTGCGCCTCCGATTGAGAACAGCCAGTTTTTGAAACTCCAGAAACTGTCGGCTGCATACCAGCCTATTGCGCCAGCTATCCAACGTCCTAAAATAGATCCTAGAATACCAAGAAGAATAGTTATCAACCAGCCTCCCGGATCCTTACCCGGATGTATTGCTTTAGCGATTGCCCCAGCAATAAGCCCAAATACAATATATGTAATCCAGCCCATAATTTTGTGATTTTTAATAGATTATAAAATAGTTTAACTTTGTTATCTCAAATTTAGCAGAATTTAATTAAAAACTGCAAATTAATTTTCTTCTCTCTTTTTGAAGAAAGAGTCAACAAATTCTGTACCATTAAAAAGCTGCAGATCCTGCATTTTTTCTCCTACACCTATATATTTCACCGGTACCTGGAACTGATCCGAAATACCAATAACTACTCCACCTCTAGCTGTCCCATCCAGTTTAGTAACTGCCAAAGCTGAAACTTCCGTAGCCGCTGTAAATTGTTTTGCCTGCTCGAAGGCATTTTGTCCCGTAGATCCGTCCAATACTAAGAGTACTTCGTGTGGAGCATCCGGAATAACCTTTTGCATAACTCTTTTAATCTTAGAAAGCTCATTCATAAGATTTACCTTATTATGAAGTCTGCCAGCCGTATCTATAATTACAACATCTGCATTTTGTGATACTGCAGACTGGACTGTATCGAAAGCAACAGATGCAGGATCAGACCCCATAGCCTGTTTTACTATCGGCACACCTACCCTTTCAGACCAAATTACCAACTGATCCACTGCAGCAGCTCTAAACGTATCTGCAGCTCCAAGAACAACATTCAGCCCTTCTGATTTAAACTGATGAGCAAGCTTTCCAATCGTTGTTGTTTTTCCAACACCATTTACCCCCACTACCATTATTACATAAGGCTTTTTAGTCTTATCTATATTCTGCGTTCCGGCATGTGGATTTTCTAAAAGTAAACCTGATATTTCTTCACGAAGAATATTATTAAGCTCTGCTACATTTACATATTTGTCTTTAGCTACTCTATCTTCAATTCTTCTGATGATTTTCACAGTAGTTTCCACACCTACATCAGATGCAATTAGTACCTCTTCAAGATCATCCAGAACTTCATCATCAACCTTGCTCTTACCAACAACAGCTCTGCTTACCTTATCAAAAAATGACTGACTGGATTTCTCCAATCCTTTGTCTAAAGATTCTTTTTCTTCTTTTTTGAATATTTTTTTAAACCAACTCACTTAGCTAAATATTATTTATTTTTAACAATTGCCGTAACTTCTACTTCTATAAATACATCTTTCCTGAATAGTCCTTTTACCTCTAAAAGAGAACTTGCAGGCGGATTTTCGGTATTAATAAACTGATCTCTGACTTCTCTAAATTCGGCTATTTTAGAAATATCAGTAGTAAAGATTCCTAGCTTTACAATATCATTAAGGCTTGCTCCGCAATGCTCCAAAACAGCACGGATATTCTGAAATACCTGCTGTGTTTGTGTTTTAATATCTGTACCGACAACTTCTCCTTTCTGATTAACAGGAACCTGTCCTGATAAAATAAGCATTTTAGAAGTACCCAGAGGTACTTCAACTACCTGAGAAAGTCCTTTGATCTGAAATACCGACTCAGTATTTTTAAATTGTATCATTTCAACATTCTTTTGACCAGACGCTATTATAAAACCCAGCAGCAAACTGAACACTAAAATACGTCTGAATGGTTTCATATTAAATGTTTAATAAAACAAATATATAAAAAAAACTACCTAAATAGGTAGTTTTCTGTATGTTAAGTTCTTAACTTAAATTATTTTTTAAGATATGCATCTACTTCATCAGCGTTCATTACTTTTTCTTCGAAAACGTAAGCGCCGGACTTCGGTGATTTAACCATTTTAACCACTTTAGTCATTTTTTTAGATGATGTCTGAAGGGTTGCTACAACTTTCTTAGCCATTGTCTTATTATTTTAAGAAGTTATTTAATTTCTTTATGAACAGTATACTTCTTCAAAACAGCGTTGAATTTCTTCAACTCTAATCTTTCAGTTGTATTCTTTTTGTTTTTTGTTGTGATGTATCTTGACATCCCCGGCATTCCGGATTCTTTATGCTCAGTGCACTCTAATATTACCTGCACTCTATTACCTTTCTTTGCCATTTTCTAATTATTTAATAAATCCGTTTCTAGTAGCTCTTTCAATAGCTTCCTCAACACCAATCTTGTTAATAACTCTCAATCCGTGAGCAGATACTTTCAAAGTAACGTGCTTCTCTTGCTCCGGAAGGTAAAATTTCTTTTCCAATAAATTAATCTCAAAGCGTCTTTTGGTCTTATTATTGGCGTGAGAAACGTGGTTCCCGACCATTGCACGCTTACCTGTTATCTGGCAAATTTTTGACATATCTTTAGTCTTTTACTACTTATTCAAATTGAAGTGCAAAATTATGTATTTTTTTTCAAACACACAAAATTTTATATTTTATTTTCCTGAAAATCTTTTCAGAATACTTATCGTTCACGATATAATGAGCGGTTACGATGAATATGAAAGTTTAAAATTATCTTCCAAAATCATCCTGTACCCTTACAATATCATCTTCATCAGACGGATTATTAGCATCTGTATGCTGCCAGATCTCGGCAACTACTCCCCATCCGTCTAATCCGATCAGGCGGTGTCTTTCTCCCTGTTCAAGCTTTACCTGATCTTTTGGATTATATTCTTTTAAATCGCCCTCTTCATCAGTATTGCTTCTTTTAATCCCTACAACACCATCCACTACCTGCCAAATCTCAGCTCTTCTGTGGTGATACTGCCAGCTTAATCGAGCCTGAGGAGCAACCAAAAGAATTTTAGGACTTAGCTTCCCTCCTATCTTAAGGCTTTCTACATCAATTCCGTCAAAATATTGATTAGCGAAATCCTGAGCCTGCTTTTCTTCGATTACAAAAAAGCCTCCCCAAGGCCTGCTATCATCTTTTGCTACAATATTAAACCCTTGTTCTCCAAGTGTTTTTTCTATTCTGTTAAAGATTTCTGTTTTTTCAGTATTCATAATATATTAAATATCTCTGTTATAATTTTTCTGTTGACATAGAGTAAGGAAAATCTTTTTCCTGTGAACCTCTTTCTTTATTAGGCTGTGCTTTCATATCAAAATTCAGCACTGCTCCTTTCAATAATTCCTGGTGATTTAACCAGTTTTTAGAATATGGCTGGTTATTTACTCTTAAAGATTCCACGTATATATTTTCCTGGCTGTTTTGTGGTGCTTTAATTTCAATTTTTTTACCATTCTCCAAGTGGATCGTTGCTTCTTTGAACAACGGAGCTCCCAAAACATACTGATTCGTAGCAGGTGTTACCGGATAGAAGCCTAAAGCCGAAAACACGTACCATGCTGATGTTTGTCCATTATCCTCATCTCCACAATACCCGTCCGGTGTCGGCTTATACAATTTGTTAATCACCTGACGTGTCCAATATTGTGTCTTATAAGGAGCTCCTGCATAGTTGTATAAATAGATCATATGCTGAATCGGCTGATTACCATGTGCATATTGCCCCATATTCATAATCTGCATCTCACGGATTTCGTGAATTACAGATCCATAATAAGAATCATCAAAAACTGGTGGTAATGAAAATACCTCATCCAATTTTGCTTCAAATTTCTTTTTACCCCCCATTAACTTAGACAATCCGTCAATATCCTGAAATACTGACCAGGTATAATGCCAGCTGTTACCCTCTGTAAAAGCATCACCCCATTTAAACGGATTAAAAGGAGACTGAAATTTTCCGTCTTTATTTTTACCTCTCATCATTCCGGTAGAGGTGTCAAAAACATTTTTATAGTTATAAGCCCTTTTCTTAAAAATACCGATTTCAGACTCAGGTTTTCCAAGTGCTTTTCCTAACTGGTAAATTGCAAAGTCATCATAAGCATATTCCAATGTACGTGCAGCATTTTCATTAATCTGTACATCGTAAGGAACATAACCTAAAGAGTTGTAGTAAGAAACACCTCTTCTTCCGACAGCATCCATAGGACCTTCATTATTCGCACCATGGACAACAGCTTTCCACAATGTTTCGATATCATAGCCTTTAAGCCCTTTTATGTAAGCATCTGCAACCACGGAGGCGGAGTTATTACCAATCATTACATCTGCAAATCCAGGACTGCTCCATTCCGGAAGAAAACCTCCTTCTTTGAACGCATTAGCCAACCCCTCCTGCATTTCTACATTAATGCTTGGATATACCAGATTTAGGAACGGATACAAAGCCCGGAAAGTATCCCAGAAGCCTGTTCCTGCAAACATTCTTCCATCTAAGATTTTCCCGTTATAAGGACTCCAGTGTTTTATTTTATTCTGAGCGTCTATTTCATAAAGCTTTTGCGGGAAAAACAAAGTACGGTACATTGCAGAATAGAACGTTCTGTATTGTTCATCTGTTCCCCCTTTCACCTCAATTTTACCCAATGTTTTGCTCCAGATATCTTTAGCATTATTTTTTACCTGAGCGAAAGACTGATTCCCAATTTCTCTTTTCAGGTTAATTTCGGCTTGCTCGAAGCTAATAAAAGATGATGCTACCTTGGCATAAATGGACTCTTTTGCTTTAAGCTTAAAACCTACAATCGCTCCTGCATGATTGCTTGTGATCTCCAACTGATCATTCACCAGTGCATTATCTTTCCATGCTGATGTCAGATCGAAATCTTTATCAAACTGAACAATAAAGTAATTTTTGAAATTTTCATATTTACCTGCTGCATATCTGGTTGTATAACCAATAATTTTCTTTTCCTTAGGTAATATTTTAATATATGAACCTTTATCCAGCGCGTCAATTACTACGTATGCACTATCTGTTTTAGGAAAATCAAACTTAAAATAAGCAGCTCTTTCTGTTGGTGTAAGCTCTGTAGTTACATTTGCATCCGCCAGATACACGCTATAGGAATAAGGTGTCGCAACCTCAGCCTTATGACTAAACCAGCTGGCTCGTTCATCTTCTTTGAATTTTGGTTTACCAACTCCCGGCATTATGGCAAATGCACCATAATCATTCATCCATGGTGATGGCTGATGGGTTTGTTTGAAGCCTTTTATTTTATCTGCATCATAAGTGTAAGCCCAGCCGTCACCCATTTTCCCGGTTTGTGGCGTCCATAGATTCATTCCCCATGGCAAACCGACTGCCGGATATGTATTTCCGTTGGACAGAGAATGTTTAGACTGCGTACCCATAAGGGTGTTTACATAATCTACAGGTTTAAGATCTTGTCCAAAGGAGAAATAACTGCAAAGTGACAGAACAGTTACAATAATTTTTTTTCTCATAGTTTAACAGTAACAGGTTTTAGTTTTTCATTTTCAAAGCATAACTAGCTGCTCCGAGAATTGCTGCATCTTCAAAAATTTCAGATATTTCAATTTTCAGTTCTATCCGATTCTCCTCAAGAATATGATTTAAACGTTCAGCAAAATAAGGATATGCTTTAGAAATATTACCTCCGATCACTAGAACTTCGGGATCATAATACTTTACATATTTCAGTATAAATTCTGCAAAAGAATCTGCATATTCATCGAACATTTTATTCCGCAGTTCTTCTGGCTTATCCAGCAGATCTTTAGCTCCTGTAATTGTTTCTCCTGTAAGTTCAGCATAACGGTTTACAAACCATCTTGTTGCAAGATAATCCTCACAGATGCTTTCATGAAAAGGTGAATTCCACAAATCTTCGTCTGTAGCTACTGTTCCGTTATAAAATGTAGTCCCCAAGCCTGTACCCAGTGTAACTCCGAAAATTCTTCCGTGTCCTTGTACACATCCTCCAAATACTTCTCCTTCTAAAAAAGCAGCAGCATCATTGATAAAATGGATCTGATTGGTTTTTATTTCTAAACGGCGCGCCAATTCCTCCTTAATATTTACATCATAAATGGAAAGAAATTTCCCGTGTAGCATTAGTGAAACACCATTTTCGTAATCGAAAGGTCCCGGCATAGCGATACCGATAAGTAGTTCCTCTTTTCTTAAATCTCCTATAGCCTTTTCAATACCGGAAACCCAGGCATGGAAAATCGTTTCAGGATCTGCGAAAGAGTCTACACGCTCGCGGACATAAGTAGAAGTAATAATTTCATGTTTCTCAGGATCTACCTGTGCTAAGGTAATATGTGATCCGCCTATGTCTATGCCAACTATATTTTGCATTATTTCTTGACTTTATTTTTACTTGATAAATAGATTTGAGACCAAAAATAGATAAACAGAAAACCAAATACAAATAATGCTATTCTATAAATTACATCTCCGTATTTCACATAAGGCGTTTCTCCTTCAAAAATCCCTGCTTTTACCTGAATTGCTCCCTGAGCTCCATAAGGAAGATTCTCTACAACATCCCCTCTGACATTGATATGGGCACTTGTACCACTATTTGCAGCACGCACAACTTCTTTACGCGTTTCTATTGCTCTTAGTTTTGCAAGAGCTAATAGCTGTCGGTGACCAGGCGAATAACCCCACCAGGAGTCATTGGTAACAATAGCTAATAGATTAGCCCCATTCTTTACATATTCTGTTACATATTCTCCATAAACACTCTCGTAACAAATAATAGGAGCTACTTTAGCCGTGTTATAAGGATTGGAAAATACTTTTCTTTCTTTATCACTTCCCAATGATGCTATTGTTCCTCCAAAATTTAGCATAGCCTCGCCCAACAAAGGTTTTAGTACTGTAATATATGGGAAGCTTTCTACGCCAGGCACCAGTTTACCTTTATGATAAGTTTCTATCTTTTGTCCCGGAGCAATTTGCAATGCCGTATTATAACTATCAACCCACACACCAACATTTCCTACAAGATAAGCTGTTTCAGAAGCTTTTTCCTCGTTTGGATAAACTTTATAGGTGGAGGCTCCAGTTAGAAATACCGATTGCGGATATTGTTTTGTAAAATCCTGTATGCTGTTCAGAACATAACTATGGGCAAATCCATTTTCACTAAGCCCTCCAGAGCCTGGAATTGCGGTTTCGGGAGCAATAAAGAAGTCTACTTTCCCTTTTGCATTCTTTTTGGCTATATCCAGTAATTCATTTACAATCGTAACACTATCCTTGCTATATTTTTCTGCATAAGGATCAAGTTCTGGCTGTAACAAGACTGCATTAACTGTTTTATCCGAAGTAAGTTTTATCTGATTATACTTTACCAGAGATAAGCTCAGCGGAACTAATATAATGGCCAGGAAAATTGCTGTATTTTTTATGAGTTCCTTTCTCTTCCTGGTTACCTGGAAAAGTCGGTATGTATAGTAAGCAGCAATATTGGCTGTCAGAATCCATAAAGATCCTCCGAAGACTCCTGTTGTATCATACCACTGCACCCACTGATGCCAGCCTGCAAATGCATTTCCAAGCGTAAGCCATGGCCAGCTGAGCTCCCAACTGGTGTGAAGTTTCTCAAAACAAATCCATAAGGCTACAAAAAAGACCAACCCCAGATAGGTTCCTATCCTTTTTTTGTAAATATGATAGAACAGAAATACCAGCGACATCATTGTAGAGTTAAGCAATGTAGGTACTGCTACAGCTATGATGGAATGGCTACCATCCGGCATTAGAGAATTGAATAACCACCATGTAGTAAGTATGTTCCAAATGAAAAAGCTTAGAAAGCTGAATCCAAATACTGCAAGTTTTTTCCTTTTTACTGTACTGAAATTAGCAAGATGATGCTCCAGCAGCATAAGTGGAACAAAGGCAATGAATATAAATACAGGAATTCCGTGAGCAGGCCACGATATTGCGAACAACAATCCGCTAAGTACGGATAGGGATAAATATTTAAGCATAGATTTTAATCTTCACAAATTTAAAAAACTGTCTGAATTATTTTACCGCAAAGTCTGTAAAGATTTTATGAAATAATTCATTATTTTTCAGGACGTTGATATATGATTATAAAAAACAAAGTACAAAAAGGAAACGATAAAAAGCCTTCTCCTTTTTGTACTTCTAAATTTTGTTTCTTATCAATTAGCCTGTAATCGCTTCTTTCAAAATTTCATATGATCTCAGCCTTGCTTTATGATCATAAACATTGGTAACAGCCATTAATTCATCGATCTGGTATACTTCAAGGAAATCATTTAACTTCTTTTGAACCGTTTCCTTACTTCCTATGATACTTAGGGAAAGCATTCGGCGAACCTGCATTGCTTCCATTGGCGACCAGATTGTATCCATATCTTCCACAGGTGGCTGGGCTGGTTTCCTGTCATTCCGGACAAGGTTTACAAATGCTTGATATAAAGTTGTAGACAAATATTCTGCTTCTTCATCTGTGTCTGCGGCAATAATATTGGTTGCCGCAATAATGTAAGGTTCCGGAAATCTATCCGAGGGTTTATAATTCTCTCTGTAAATCTTAAACGCCATACTCATCTGATCGGGAGCAAAATGCCCGGCAAATGCATAAGGCAATCCTAATTCAGCAGCCAACCATGCACTATCTGTACTAGATCCCAGTATATAAACAGGAATATTCAACCCTTCTCCCGGAATGGCTCTTACCTGTCCATTTTTGTTTTCTTCTGAGAAATAAGTATGCAATTCTGAAATCTGTCTCGGAAACTGCTCATTAATAATCTGCGGATTCCTCCCCAAAGCCATAGCAGTATAACCATCCGTTCCCGGTGCACGCCCAACCCCCAGATCTATTCTTCCCGGATACAGGGACTCTAGTGTCCCAAATTGTTCTGCTATAATCAGCGAACTATGATTAGGCAACATTACGCCTCCAGAACCTACACGAATAGTATTGGTTCCCTCGGCAATATAACCAATCAATACAGAAGTCGCCGAACTGGCAATACTGACCATATTATGATGTTCCGCCAGCCAGAAACGGGTATACCCCAGCTTCTCTACATATCTGGCTAAATCCAGTGAGTTATTTAGCGTTTGTTTAATTGTATTGCCTTGTGCTATATAAGCCAAATCCAATACCGAGTATTTTAAATTTTGTAAAGTCATTTCTTTAAAATTTTAGATTTAATGCCTGAAATTTTATTTTCTGTTATCTAACTTTTATTCTCGTATTTATGATTGAAATGATTCCATAGAATCCTGATTTCATGAAATTCAAATTCGTCTGGTAATGCTTTTTTCCAGTCCGACAGATTGTCAAAAGCTTCCTGAAGATATTGATCTTCAAATATTTTTATTCTTTTCCTGTCAAAGATCCGCTCCATCTCAACAAGTCCTAATTCAGCCATCTTTGCAAGATGTCCATATACTGTAGATGTTACCAATCCTCTTTCTTTAGCAATCTCGCCTGGTGTTTTTCCTTCTTCAAATAGCTGAAAGGTGATAATATGCGTAGGCTTCTTCATCATTTTAGCCGAAGTATCCAGTTCCTTTTCTTTATCGAACAAAGGAACGTCCAGCAAATAAGATTCTTTTAATCTGTCGATATATTCTTCAAGATCATCTATAAAGGATTTTACTTCTTCATTATAGGCCTTTAATCCTTTAACACCTTTTGTCTCGGAATAATAATCTTTTAGTGGTAATAAAAACTGCTCTGCAATATTCGTGTAAAAGAAGTTTACAGCTCCTTTACACTTCTCTTCTATTTCTGTCCACTTAATATTTCCGGCTATAAAGCTTCTGGATTTTTGCTGAACAAACTTTTTAAATTTTTCAGAGATACCAAAGAGCTTTTCACTTTCTATTTTAAAAATCTGTGAGAGATTTTTTACTTTCTCCTGATCCAATCCTTTAGCCGAAAGTGCAGATGCCATCCAGGTAATAGAAGAATCTTTTAACCATGCGGCATCTATTGTCATTTGTACCTTGTGCAGCGTATAATCATACTTTTCCCGCTCCAGAATCTGCTCCAGAATATCATTGGCGTTGGTCGATTTTTGGAAATTTTCAATCCTGTGATCACTAAATATAACTTCCGGAGTTATTTTCGATTTCAGTACAATTCCCTCCAATGTGCGACAACGGCTGAGCGCCACATACACCTGCCCACTGGCAAAAGATTTACCAGCATCTATAATCACACGATCGAAAGTAAGCCCCTGACTCTTGTGTATTGTAACAGCCCATGCTAAGCGTATCGGATATTGTTCAAAACTCCCCAGCACTTCTTCCTTAATATTCTTTTCTTCATCCAGAGAATATTTTTTCTGTTCCCAGGTTTCTTTGGTCAGCGTTATTTCCTCTTCCGTACCATCCAGCACAGCTTTTATAACATCTTCATCGATATAAGAAATCTCAGCAAGTTTACCGTTATAAAATTTCTTTTCCGGTGAAGTATCATTTCTGATAAACATAATCTGAGCCCCTACTTTCAGCTCCAAAACTTCCTCGTTGGGAAACTGGCTTTCACTAAAACTTCCTACAACAGCTGCTTTATAGAATTTGGTTTTACCGCCTAGTTCGGCCAGTCTTTTCTGATTGATATTATCAGCTATCCGGTTATGCGAACACAGGTAGATATATGCCTCATCTTTTGGTTCAAAGTCCGGTTCATATCGGGAATTTAATTTTTCAAAATCAAGACCCCGAATATCAGCATCCCGGACTGCATTCAGAATTTCAAGAAATCCTTCATCCTGCTGACGGTAGACTTTCATTAGTTCTACTGTAACCAAAGGAACTTCCTGCAAAGCCTTAGCCGAGAAGAAAAATGGTGAGCTATAAAATCTGGACAATATCCTTTCCGAGTCATCTCTTACAACTGGTGGCAGCTGATACAAATCTCCTATCAACAATAACTGTGCACCTCCAAAAGGCAATTGATTTCTGCGGACATGTCTCAACGAATGATCCATCATATCCAAAACATCAGCACGCAGCATTGATACCTCATCTATAATAATCAGTTCAATCTCACGGAACAGTTTTAGTTTGTCTTTTCTGTATTTAAAATGTGGAAAAAGATCGTTGATATTCATGGCCAAATTACGATCTATATGCTCTGTAGTAGGTACAAAAGTTCGTGGTGGAATTGTGAACAACGAATGTATAGTTACTCCTCCTGCATTAATAGCCGCAATACCTGTAGGTGCGACAACGATATGTTTTTTGCGTGTGTTTTTTACAAAATTATTAAGAAAGGTAGTCTTACCTGTTCCTGCTTTACCTGTTAAAAATACGCTTCTGTTTGTATGTTCAAGTAATTCAACGAGTGCCTCCAATGAATGAAAAAGTTTCATCAAAGTTAAGGCATAAAAAAGCGAAAAGCAATCTGATATTTAACAAGAAAACAAGCTATTGTTTTATTCCGCTAATTCCAGAGGCACAACCAAAGAAATAATTTTCATAATGAATTTCAAATCCTTGTTTCTCGAATATTTCTTTAACTTTTTTGCTATTTTCAAATCTCTCAGTATAAACCCAAAGCATTTTATAATCATTAGGATTTCCCAGAAAAAGTTTTCCTAGTATTGGGATTATTCTCTTCAAATAAAGTTTATAAAAACTATAAAGAATTTTATTATTTGGTTTTGATACCTCTACAAAGCTAAATACACCTCCGGATCTCATTATTCTATATAATTCTTTAGAAAGAATTTCAAGTTGTTGTTGGTTAAATGTCTTCATTCCGTATGCACACGAAACAACATCATAGGTCTCTGAAGGAAGTGTATTTTCCAATACATCTTCGCAATATTGTTTAAAGTTCTGGTTAAACACCTTGCGAGATTTCTGTTCTGACTTCAGAACCATTTGCTCTGAAAAATCTAATGCAGAAAACGTAGCATTAGGAAATTTGTTTTTAAGATAATTCCAGTTCTCACCAAGCCCTGATAGTAAATCTAATACCTGCAGCGAATCTTTAGATGATTTTAACTTCTCTAAAAACTGCCTTCTCCATCGAATAGAAAACCCAAAGGATGTAATAAAATTCATCCTCTCGTACGTATCCGACATTTGATTAAAAAGTTGTTTAACCCGCTCAGGTTTATAAATTTCTTCCAATTAACAATAGCTTATTCTCCGCCTTCTTTATACCACGAAGAGTATTTGATATAGTTATTCGATATTCTGTGAATTTCTCCTTCCAGCAAGTCTACAGAAACAGATTTTATTCTTTTTGCCGGCACTCCTGCCCAGATTTCTCCGGCTTTTATATGTGTCCCTTGGGTAACAACAGCTCCGGCTGCAACAATCGAATTATTCTCCACGATACAATCGTCCATTACAATAGCTCCCATACCAATCAAGACATTGTCATGTACCTGGCATCCGTGAACAATTGCATTATGACCAATAGAAACATTGTCACCAATAATGGTTTCGGTTTTTTCGAAAGTACAGTGGATCATTGCATTGTCCTGAATATTTACCTGATTACCTATCCTTATACTGTTTACATCTCCGCGGATAACTGCATTAAACCATACACTACAGTCTTTACCCATTTTAACATCACCAATTATCGTTGCAGTTTCTGCCAGATAAACATTCTCTCCAAACTCCGGTGTTTTCCCCAGTAATTCCTTTATTAAAGCCATAATTTATTTTTTATAAATAAAATCAATTGAAAGAATCGAATACCCGCAAACCTTTATCCATCAACAGTTTGAGCCTTTCGCCGATTTTATGTCCTGTTTAGATTTTTATTACCCACCAATTTACGATATTTTTGTATTCATTTTATTCAAAATAACAATGTATCAAATCTTAATAGAACCTACTGAGAATCCAAAAGTCCTAAAGTTTGTCGCTGGACATACTTTAATAGAAGGCTCTTTGGAACTGGATAGAAATTCTGATATTTCAGAAATTCCTGTTGCCCAGGAATTATTCAACTATCCGTTTATCACTCGTATCTTTATTACAGCCAACTTTATTGCTGTAGCCAAAGAAGATACTGTAGAGTGGGATGTTGTGGCACAAAGCCTTAAAAATGTAATTGAAGATCAGTTACTGGCTTACCCGAAAATCTTTTTACCAAAGAAAAAAGAACAGTATACATTATATGCTGAGATGACTCCAAACCCTTCGGTAATGAAATTTGTTTCTAACAAAATTTTATTAGAAGGTTTTCTGGAAATACGTAATCCGGAAGAAGCTACAGATATTCCTTTAGCTAAAACAGTCTTTGAAAAACTGGATTATGTAAAAGAAATTTTCATCAGTGATAATTTTGTAGCACTTACCAAAACCGACAATGTACAATGGCATGAGGTAATGATGGATGCACGTGGCTTTATTGCAGATTATCTCCAGAACGGTAATCCGATCAGCAATGTTCCTGCGCATCAGCATGAGAATCCGGTACAAAAAATCATTAACCGTGATTATACTGATGATGAACAAAAAATCAGCGATATCCTTAATGAATATGTATCTCCTGCAGTAGAAAATGACGGTGGAAAAATTTCTTTAATCGAGTACGATAAAGAGAGTAAGACTGCAAGAATGTTATTACAGGGAGCATGTAGCGGTTGTCCTTCTTCTACAGCGACATTGAAAAACGGCATTGAAGGAATACTGAAGCAATTCGTTCCTGAGCTTGTAAACAACGTAGAAGCTGTTAACGGATAATCCTCTATTACAAACACCAATAATAAAAAGCTTGTGAGTAACTCTCAGACTTCGAATATTAAAAAAGGAATATTACTGGTCAACCTTGGCTCTCCCAGATCCACATCTGTAAAGGATGTAAAAGAATATCTTGATGAATTTCTGATGGATGAAAGAGTAATTGATACCAGATGGCTGTTCAGGTCTATATTGGTACAGGGGATTATTCTGAAAACCCGTCCAAAAAAATCCGCAGAAGCCTACAAAACGGTGTGGACTGATCAAGGATCACCACTAATTGTTATCTCGGAACAGATACAAAAGAAGCTTCAGCAGGTAGTAGATGTTCCTGTAGCATTAGGAATGCGTTATGCACAACCTTCCATTGAAAAAGGAATTCAAGATCTTGTAGATAAAGGTGTAAATGAAATTATTCTTTTCCCTTTATATCCACAATATGCTATGAGTACTACCGAAACAGTTACTGTAAAGGCCGAAGAGGTAAGAAAGAAAAAATTTCCTGATGTAAAGATTAAGTATGTAAAGCCTTTTTACAACCGCGATATTTACATAAATGTGTTGGCTGATAGCATCAGAAAACAATTGCCTGAGACATTTGACAAACTTCAGTTTTCTTATCATGGTGTACCAGAAAGGCATATTTATAAAACAGATCCTACACAAACCTGTAATCTTGAGAATTGCAGAACCGAGGGACATCATCACTTCAATGAATACTGTTATCTGAATCATTGCTATGAAACGACCCGATTAGTTCGTGAAAAATTAGCATTAGCAGAGGATAAAGTAATCCTTACTTTCCAGTCACGATTGGGAAAAGACCCATGGATTCAGCCTTATACCGATGCAACCCTGGAAAGTCTTCCTAAACAAGGAGTAAAAGACCTGGCAGTAGTATGTCCGGCTTTTGTTTCAGACTGTCTGGAAACGCTTGAAGAGATTTCCGAAGAAGGGAAAGAAATCTTCGAACACGCAGGTGGAAAATCCTTCTCCTATATTCCTTGTCTAAATGACAATGATGAATGGATACAGGTAATGAAAGAACTTTGTGAAGAATTATATTAATATAAATTGTTGGAAAAATACCTGAAAATAATTCAGGTATTTTTTTTATAAACTATCAGAACTAATAATCTGCCCGCATCAAAAATGTTGAGTTAGAGTTAAGCTCTATTCCTTTATTTTTCCCGGCAATCACAGTTCTTCCGATATTAGTATCAAAATCGATGTACTACAGCATTATTTTCCCACAGAACTATGGATAACTAATTTTATAATTGAGCTCTACAGGATTATTTGTTTCTCTTATTTTTTTCTGCTCGGATAAAGTCATATCTTTATAATCAATTGGCAGTACGTTACCATGTTCATCAACTACTCTTAGTTTCGATTGTCCGGCTTTATATTCTTTGAAAGGATCATTGTAATAATCTTTTGCCAGTTTCTGAAACTGCGCCCATGTCAAAACAAGACCTTTTCCTCTTTGGAAAAGTTGTTTTCCACTTTTTTTAATTTCTGTAAGTGCAAATTGATAATCTTTCTTTTCATCTTCTATTTTTACAATAAGTCCGGGAAGACCACTAAAGGCATGTGGTCCGTCTAAAATTGAAATTTCTGTTGCAAACCATGCCGTCCAGTTCCTGCCTCCATAATTGGTAGTAGCTTTTTGCACAGCAAATTCTCCCACTTTGTCCTTATCGGGCAATATCTTCCACTGTAGATTTTCTTTTATTGGTATGGTATAAAGCTCTCTTGCATTCTGTACATTTTTAAAGGTTTCTTTCGTTTTCAGATTTTTAGAGACATATAGCTGATTCCCAAATCCTGTATCAAACCATGTCCATCTTCCTGTATTTGAAAAAATAGAATCAGTTTCTTTTTGCTTATCGGTTCTGAAAACTGATTGCTGATCCATAACATCCAGATTCATTTTCAGAGTTATGATACTATCTTTATCCGGATTGCTCTTATATTTTACTTCATAAACAAACGTTCTGAGTTGGGCGGAAATACTCAGAAACAATACAGAAAAAGAAAGTAATAATAGTTTTTTAATGATCATCATATTTTTATTTGTAATCGTTTTTATTACTGTATTTGTAATCCAGTTGATAGACAAAGGTTTTGTTCTGTACAAAAATGCATAGCACCACCAAAACAAGAAGAAATCCTGATATTTTTTTTCATATTATTAAATATTCTAAATAGTACTTTTCGCGGTGAACCGATGAAAAGGTTTCGTAAATTTGGTCTTACGTAAATTTATAATTTTTCTGCAAATGCTGCATATACAAATTTTTCCTTTTAATCCTTTTTCTGAGAATACCTATGTTGTATATAATGATCAGAAACAAGCATGGATTATAGATCCGGGAAATGTTCACCCGAAAGAAACTGAAGCTCTGCAATCTTTTATTTCCGATAATGGATTAAAAATTGAAAAGATATTGCTAACTCACGCCCATATTGACCACATCTTGGGGTTACAGTGGGCATACGACACTTATAAAGTTCCTGTATACCTCCACCCGGATGAAGAAGAAATTCTGAAAATGGGGAATCTTTCCGCACAACGTTTTGGATTCGATTTCGATAATTTTAATGGGGAAGTAAAATTCCTTAACGAAGGCGACGAATTAAAACTAGGTGATGAGGTATTTCATATTTATTTTACTCCGGGACATTCACCGGGAAGTATCAGCTATCATAATCCGGACGACAAGTTTATTATTTCCGGAGACGTTTTATTTGAAGGCAGTATTGGGCGGACAGATCTATTCAAAGCCAACTTTGATCAGCTGATTGATAGTATTAAAACTAAACTTCTGGTTCTTCCGGAAGACACCCAAGTTTTCTCAGGACACGGAAATTCTACTAAAATAGGATTTGAGAAAGAACATAATCCATTTTTAAAATAAAACATATGAGCATTAAAGACGGAATCCTTATTGAAAATCAAAGAGAGGCAGATAACACTCGAAGAATTATTGAGAGACTTAAAGATGAAAATGCCATCTGGAAACCTCATCAAAAATCGATGTCTGCACTGGAACTTGCTTCCCACGTTGTTGAATTACACTTATGGCTAAAGACCGCTCTAGAAAGAGACAGCTTTAATTTCCATACGGATTATGTTCCGTTAAAGGCAACATCTTTTGCAGAGCTACAGGATATTCTTGCAAAAGGAGTGGAAAACAATATCGATTTTGTTAATGGTACTGATGAAAACTTCTGGCTGCAGACTTATACCCTAAAAGCCGGAGATCATGTTATCGCAGAATTACCAAAAATAGGAGCATTACGCTTTGTCATCAACAATCACCTAATCCATCACAGAGGACAGCTGAGCTTATATCTAAGAATGCTCGACATTCCTGTTCCCGGACTATATGGACCGTCTGCTGACGAAGCATAAAAATCATTACTCAATAGTAAACAGGCTCATCAATATTGATTGATGGGCTTTTTTATTGAATATACTCAAATAAAGTTTTTACAATATTTCTTACATTTCTACAAGTTCAATAAAATAAATAAGTATTAATTCAAAAACAAATTTTGTAATTAATTAAAATGCATATATTTGTAATATTAAAATACTTGATTAATCAAATAGATATCAATGATAAGTACTGAATTATTACTTTTAATTAACATCAATAAACTACAATCAGTTATTGCCCGGAAATTTGATTCCCTTAGTGTACACGGGCTAGGTTTCAATGATTTTGCCATTTTGTATATACTCAACTCTTCTTCTGAAAGCAAAATGCGCAGAATTGATCTGGCAGAAAAAATTGGTCTTACAGCATCTGGTGTAACCAGATTACTAAACCCTATGGAAAAAACAGGGCTTGTAACAAGAGAAGCCAACGAACGGGATGCCAGAGTAAGCTATGTTGTGATTACTTCTACCGGGAAAAAAGTATTGGAAGATGCCTTGGTCACAGCAGAAAATATTACAAAAGGCATTCTCCCTTCCGGAAAGGTTAAGTCACTGAAGACTGTAAGTGATTTCCTATACGAGCTAGGCGGAAATATAAGATAATCTATGATCAGATGAAAAATGCATTAAAACAAGAATTAAGAGAAAAAGCAAAGGCACATAAAATAACAATGGGTGTCCTTAGCGTAAAAAATAATACAACCGAAAAACAATATGTCCAGAGTTCTCTAAACATGGAAGCATTGGTTAATAAAATCAAATTCTTGCTAAACAGTGGACTATTTACTAATCCACAATTACAAAGTGATTGGACAGAACAAGGAGGTGACAATTTTATTTTTGAATTTGTAACTGTTATTCATTCTCAGGACAATAAGTATATCAATTATCGTCAGGAAATAATGAAAGCTGAAAAAGCTTATATCAACAGTATTGATACAGAAACATACTAATGTTATGACCAAAAAACATTTATCTCCAAGCTTTGAGGCAGGAAAACACCTGTTTCAGAAAAATATGCAGGGAAGTATTGTCAACCTGAATTTGATAAAACTAAAGAAAGAGGCAGATTATTCCGCACATCCTGATCTGAAACCTGCCCATAGTATAACTGGCCACGAAGCTTATTTAATTTACATTAAAGAAGCAGAACCTTTTCTAAAGGCCAGTGGTGGAGAAATTTTATTTATTGGAAAAGGGGATCTCTTTCTGATAGGCCCTGAAAATGAATACTGGGATCTATGTATGTTGGTAAAACAAAAGAGCGTTAGTGATTTTTTTAGTTTTGAGCAGAACGAAGATTATATGAAAATAACAGGACACAGAACTGCTGCTATCGAAGATTCGAGACTACTACCTCTGGAAGAAGTTTTGTTATAACTATTCTTTGGCTGTATTCGCTGATATAATTTCACGTATACTTATTTAAAACATAAAAAAGGTCGGAACAGATTCCGGCCTTTTTATTTATTATAAGATCATTAGCTATCTGAAAATTATTTCCATTTGATTCCGCATCCTATGCTTGGTAACTGCAATTCTTCCTGAGGCTGTTCTGCCAGTAAATTTTCAAATGCAATAATAAGGTCTTCACCAGTAATCTCTTTATGATTTCCCGGGCGAGACTCGTCCATTTGGCCTCTGTATACCAAATCCAGTTTGTCATCGAACAAATAAAAATCCGGAGTACAAGCTGCCTGATAAGCCTTAGCTATAGCCTGACTCTCATCATATAAATATGGGAATGTAATATTTCTTTCTTTAATAAAGTCTAGCATTTTCTCAGGAGAATCCTCTGGAGATTGTTCCATATCATTTGCATTGATTCCAATAATCTGGATTCCCTGCTCCTGATAATCTTCATGTAATTCTACTACTTTATCAATTACATGTTGTACAAACGGGCAATGATTGCTCATAAATACTACTAAAGTTCCTTTCTTACCTTTTAAATCTTCAAGGTTCTCTGATACTTCCGTTAAAGGGTTTTCAAGTTCAAAATAAGGAGCTTTAGTTCCTAAAGCCAGCATATTAGAAGGTGTTGTTGCCATTTTTTTAATTGTTTAAAGTTCTAAGCGTTTAAAAAATCTATTCCTGTAAACAGATCGTTCACTTTTAAATAAAAAGTGCTTCTACTAACTTGACAACAAAGATAAAATTTCTTTTAAAATTATTGCCTATCACATTTTTATAAATGCTGAAAATGTTAAAATTTAAAATTTATTTGGAAAATGAACCAGAAGGTCTGTAAATTTGCTAACACTGTTAGGAAAAATTATCATGGGAGTACATGAACGTAGACAGCGGGAAAAAGAATCGGTGCGTGCAAACATTTTGCAGGCAGCATTCAATCTGGCTAAAACGGAAGGATGGGGATCACTTTCTATGAGAAAAATAGCAGATGCTATAGAATATAGTGCTCCGGTAGTATATGACCATTTTGAAAATAAGGATGCTATCCTTTTCGAAATTTCTCTTCAGGGATTTAAGCTTTTACAAAAAGACTTAATAAAAGCCCAAAAGAAATATGAGTCACCTGAAGATAAGCTTACAGCACTGGTAAATGCATACTGGGATTTTGCTTTTAAAAACAAAGAATACTACCAGCTGATGTTTGGACTGGGAATGCAATGTTGTGGCAAAGGCCAGATGAAAGACGAATTTTCTCTTTTCCAGCAGATGATTTACGAATGTACCCTCAAGATCATTGAAAAAAATGGATCTAATACGGATGAAGCTTGTCACAAATCTCATGCTTTATTTTCTGCGGTACACGGAATGATTTCTATTATGATGATGCGCAATGCGGATATGCCGGAAACAATGAACAAAGCTACATTTGATGAAGCAGTTGTTTCCTTTATTAAATCTTTGTAAATTTTTTTTGAACCAAATATTAACACCGTTAGGAAAACTAACATACAAATAATAAACATACTGTTCATCACACTTTTTAATTAAAAACTTATAAAACTAATGCGTCCGGATATTTGACACGCTCTATTTTTCAGACAGTTATATTTTATCTAAATATTAACACTGTTAGAAAATATTACACCTATTAAACATATTTTAATCTGTAAAAACAGAAACTAAGCTTATAAACAAAAAAAATCTGAAATTATAATGAAAATGCTTGAAAAATCAGGAGTTATTATACTGCTTTCTGGTATCATATTACTACTAAACAGTTGTAGCAAGGCCTCGGAAACAGCAGGCCAGGCACCACCTCCACCTCAGGTACCTGTATACACCGTAGTTTCCTCCCCGGCAACTACCTTTCAGGAATTTCCTGCTGCTTTGGAAGGAAAAAATAATGTAGAAATCAGATCACAGGTAGACGGTTATCTGGATAAAATCTATGTAGAAGAAGGGGCTTTTGTAAGAGCCGGACAACCTTTGTTCAAAATTGATTCCCGTACATACGGAGAGCAGGTAAATATGGCACAAGCCAATTTACAAGCTGCCAATGCTAATATACAGAAGGCTAAAGTTGAAGTAGACCGCTTAATTCCCCTTGTAAGTTCTAAAGTTGTTTCGGATGTACAACTGAAAACAGCAAAAGCCAATTACGCCGTAGCAGTAGCTGCTGCAGAACAGGCAAAAGCATCATTGGGAAATGCAAGAATTAATGCCGGGTTTACAACTATTACAGCACCTGTAAGTGGATATATTGGAAGAATTCCGAATAAGAAAGGAAGTCTTATTTCCAGAGCAGATGCTAATCCGCTGACTACACTTTCGGACGTTAGCCAGATTTATGCTTATTTTTCACTAAGTGAACTGGACTTTATTGCCTTTAAGAATAAATATACAGGTGCCACTCTGGAAGAAAAAATCAAAAATATGCCAATGGTAGATCTTGTTATTGCCGATAACAGTCTTTATCCTGAAAAAGGAAGAATGAGTATTATCGACGGTCAGTTCGACAAAAGCACAGGGGCTATAAGCATAAGAGCTGTATTCCCTAATACCAACGGAACACTAAGAAATGGAAATACTGGTAAGGTACGTATGCCTCAATTATTGAGCAATGCATTGGTTGTTCCTCAGGAATCTATATTCGAGATTCAGGATAAAACCTATGTGTACATTCTGGGGAAAGATAGAAAAGTAACCAGCAAACCTATCAGCATTTCCGGAAAAACGGACAGCTACTATTTTGTTTCCGACGGCCTTAAGGCTGGTGATAAAATTGTCTATACTGGTTTAGGAATGCTGAAAGATGGTGCTGTAGTAAATCCAAAAGCACTTTCCTCTGACAGTCTGCTTCAGGCCAAGCCTCTATAGCCGACAAAGAAATTATTAACATCATAACAATACGGGGTATTCCCAAAATAATGCTCCGAAAATTTAATTCTTATGTTAAAAAAATTTATCGAAAGACCGGTACTCTCTACCGTTATCTCTATAATACTACTATTACTGGGAACTCTTTCATTGTTTAACCTTCCTATTACACTATTTCCGGATATTGCACCTCCAAGTGTACAGGTTACGGCTTTTTACCCGGGAGCCAATGCGGAAGTCGTTGCCCGATCGGTAGCGAACCCTATTGAAGAGGCAGTGAACGGGGTGGAAAACATGACCTATATGACGTCCAACTCCAGTAACGACGGAACAATGACCCTTAATGTATTTTTCAAACAGGGAACAGATCCGGATAATGCTTCTGTAAATGTTCAGAACAGAGTTTCCAAGGCAATGAGTCAGCTTCCTCAGGAAGTAACCCAATCCGGGATCTCAACACAGAAAGTACAGAACAGCTTTATCATGTTTATGGGATTATACAGTGAAGATCCTAAACAATATGACGAACTCTTCTTGCAAAATTACCTGAAGATTAATGTTATTCCTCAGATACAGCGTATTCCGGGAGTTGCACAAGCACAGGTATTTGGTACAAGAGATTACTCTATGAGAATTTGGCTAAAGCCAGATCGTTTAGCTGCAAATAATCTTTCCCCTCAGGAAGTAATGGCAGCAATTAAAGATCACAACCTGGAAGCAGCGCCTGGCCGTTTAGGTCAAGGGAGTAAAGAAACTTATGAATACATCCTTAAATATAAAGGTAAACTGAACAAGAATGATGACTATGAAAACATCGTAATCAAAGCTAATTCAGATGGTTCATTCCTAAGATTAAAAGACCTTGCCAGAGTAGAATTAGGTTCATATACTTATACAGCAGCGAACCGCGTAGATGGTAAGCCTGTTGCCGGGTTTGCAATTCTGCAAACAGCAGGATCCAACGCTAATGAAATTCTTACACAAATTGAGAAACAGGTTGATGAGTTCTCTACTACCCTTCCAAAAGGTGTGAAACCAATTATCATGTATAACTCCAAGGACTTTCTGGATGCTTCTATCCATCAGGTTGTGGAGACATTGGTTATTGCATTTGTTCTGGTATTCATCGTTGTTTTCATTTTCCTTCAGGATTTCAGATCTACATTAATTCCGGCAATTGCTGTTCCGGTGGCTATTATCGGTACATTCTTCTTCCTTCAGCTGTTTGGCTTCAGTATCAACATGCTTACCTTATTTGCATTGGTACTGGCAATTGGTATTGTAGTGGATGATGCTATTGTTGTTGTGGAAGCAGTCCACTCCAAAATGGAGCAGACCGGCATGCCCGTAGAGCAAGCTACAATGAGCTCTATGAGTGAAATCTCTGGGGCTATTATTTCCATTACCTTGGTCATGTCTGCAGTATTTGTTCCTGTAGGATTTATGCAGGGTCCTGCCGGAGTCTTTTACAGACAGTTTGCCTTTACTCTGGCTATCGCAATTATTATATCAGCGATTAATGCTCTTACACTAAGTCCGGCATTATGTGCTTTATTTTTGGACGATCCTCAGGGTGATCATGGCCATCAGGAGAAAAAAGGATTTGGAGCTAAATTCTTTAGAGCTTTCAATGCTGCATTCAATACGATGACACGTAAATACATTTATAGTCTTAAGTTTTTGATTAAGAATAAATGGATTGCTGTAACTGGTCTTGTATTAATTACCGGAATCAGTGTTTTCCTTATCAACAAAGCACCATCCGGATTTATCCCGACAGAAGATCAGGGCTTTGTATTATATGCTGTAAATACTCCTCCGGGAAGTTCATTAGAAAGGACTCACCGTGCTACAGAGGAAATAGATAAAATTGTAAAAAAGGAAAATGCAACGAATCACCTTTGGGTAGCAGACGGACTGAACTTTATCAGTAATGCTAATGCATCCCCATATTCTGCAGGTTTCATCAGACTGAAAGACATTGATAAAAGAGGAGATCTAAAAGATCCCGATCAGATTGCTGCCACCTTAACCGGAAAAGTAAGTGCTGTAAAAGATGCGAATGCATTCTTCTTTAACTTCCCTACTGTACAAGGATTTGGTAATGTCAGTGGTTTTGAATTTATGCTACAGGACAAAACCAATGGTTCTTTCGAGCAGTTAGGAACAACAGCTCAGGCATTTATTGGTGAACTGATGAAGAGAAAGGAGATTGCATTTGCCTTTACTACATTTGCTGCCGGAAACCCACAATATACCATAGAAGTTGATTCTGAAAAAGCAAAACAACTAGGTGTATCTATTACGGAGCTTATGCAGACTATGCAGATCTATTTCGGTAGTAGCTTCGTATCCGATTTCAACAGATTTGGTAAATATTACCGGGTAATGGCGCAGGCTGATGTTCCTTATCGTACAGATATCAACTCGCTGGAAGGCATCTATGTGAAAAATAATCTCGGCGAAATGGTTCCAACTAAAACACTAGTTAAATTAAAAAGAACTTATGGCCCCGAAACAGTTACAAGGAATAACTTGTTCAATTCTGTAACCATCAACGGAACACCAAAACCAGGATATAGTACCGGAGATGCAATTAAAGCAGTAGAAGAAGTAGCTAAACAATCACTTCCCCGTGGCTATGGCTACGAATGGACAGGTATTACCCGTGAAGAGATTAAAGCTGGTGGACAGACTGTATTTATATTCATGTTGAGTATACTATTTGTTTACTTCCTGCTTTCTGCACAATATGAAAGTTATATTCTTCCCTTCGCTATTATTCTGACTATTCCAACGGGGATATTCGGAGTATATGCTTTCACCGGATTGGCAGGGATCGACAACAATATTTATGTTCAGGTGGGACTGATTATGCTTATAGGCTTACTAGCGAAAAATGCAATCCTGATTGTAGAATTTGCAGTTCAGCGAAGAAAAGCAGGTAAATCACTGATAGAATCAGCGCTTCAGGCATCAAAATTAAGACTTCGTCCTATTCTGATGACATCTTTTGCGTTCATTATCGGGATGCTTCCATTGGTATGGACTCAGGGTGCATCTGCAAAAGGAAATCATTCAATCGGAATTAGTACTGTCGGCGGGATGCTTACCGGAGTTGTACTTGGAATATTCATTATTCCTGTACTATATGTAATCTTCCAGTACCTGCATGAGAAAATGCCAAGCAAGAAAAAAAGAAGAGCTCTTCAAAAGGAATTTGCTCACCAACATTCTGCTTCACACTAAAAATTATAAAAACATGCAAAAAATACATCAAATATTTCTGGTAATAATGGCAGCTGCAATTGTGGTTTCCTGCAAAACCAGAGTAGCTTATACAAAACCGGATCTTCAGTTGCCTTCGGAGTTTCGTTTTACAGCTACTGCTGACACAGCAAGTATTGCCAATATGAGCTGGAAACAGTTTTTCAGTGATCAGACACTTCAGCAGTTAATAGAAAAAGGAATTAATCATAATCTTGATTTACAGATTGCACTAAAGCAGGTAGCAGCATCACAGGAAAGATTATTGCAAGCTAAATATTTACAATTCCCTGATATTAATTTTACGACATCGGCGCAGATATCAAGGCCCTCTAAAAACAGTATGAACGGTCAGAGTCTGAATCTCTTTATCGGAAAGAATCATGTCGAAGATTATAATGCAGCCTTCAACCTTTCCTGGGAAGCAGATATCTGGGGAAAAATAAAAAACCAGAAGGAAGTAAGCAGAATGCAGTATTTACAGTCGTATGAAGCCTCAAAAGCAATACAGACCCAGGTTATCGCTGCCATTGCTCAGGGTTATTACAACCTGCTTATGTTAGACAAACAACTGAAAATAGCGGAGTCTAATCTGGAGTTAAGCGAAAACACGTTAACCATTACACAGAAAATGTGGGACAGTGGTGATGCTACTGCTCTGGGAATCCAGCAGGCAAAAGCACAGAAACAATCAACTGAGCTTCTTACCTCACAGCTGAAACAGAATATTGCTATCCAGGAAAATGCTTTAAGTATTCTTATAGGAGAAGCGCCTAATACCGTAAACAGATCTCTGGATATTGCAGATGCTTCTATGCCGGTAACTGTTTCTGCTGGTCTGCCGGCAGCATTGGTAAGCCGCCGTCCGGATGTAAGACAACAAGAATTAGCATTATTAGAATCTAATGCTATGGTTGGTATTGCACAAGCCAATATGTACCCTTCTCTAAAGATTACAGCTGGCGGAGGAATCAATTCTTTCAAATTTGATAATTGGTTTCAGATTCCGGCGTCTCTTTTCGGTTCTGCTTTAGGAGGAATTACCCAACCTATCTTCCAAAAGAGACAATTAAAAACGGATTTGGAAGTTGCAAAAATTCAACGTGAGAAAAATGTACTGGCATTTCGTCAGTCAGTTCTGAATGCGATGGGTGAAGTATCTGATGCGATGGCTTCTAATGAACAGCTAAAAACACAGGAAGTGACAGCTGTTGATCAGGTATCTACCCTGAAAGACGGGATAAAAAATGCACAGATGCTTTACAAAAGCGGAATGGCTAATTATCTGGAGGTAATTACTGCACAGGCAAATTCGCTTCAGGCAGAATTAAATCTTGCTTCTATCAAACGCCAGCGTTTGAGCAGCATGGTAGATCTTTACAGAGCCCTTGGTGGCGGATGGAAATAAATGTCAATCCATTTTTATATAATCTATTTTAATGTGAATCGCGGCTTTCGGGCCGTGATTCTTTATTTTAGAAGGGATAATTGCTTCAATAGCTTTTCAAGATCTTCCTCTGTATAACCCAGCTGCAAATAATGGATATCATCTGCTTTACGATACCAGGTGAGCTGACGTTTTGAATAACGCCTGCTGTTTTTCTTTATTTCTTCTACCGCAAAATCCAATGTCCATTCTCCATCCATATACTTAAACAGTTCAGTATAGCCCACTGTTTGTAATGCTGTTTTCTCGCGGAAAGGATAAAGTAGCGTTGCTTCTTCCAGTAAACCTTTCTCCATCATGATGTCTACACGCTTATTAATCCGTTCATATAAAACCTCTCTTGGCGCTTCTATTCCTATTCTGATAACATCAAAATCCCTTTCGATCCTGCTCTTATTTAAAAGGTCAGAATACGGCTTTCCTGTTTGCCAGAATATATCAAGTGCTCTCAGAAGTCTTCTTGGATTTTCAGTATCTGCTTTATCATAATATAACGGATCGGCTTCTTTTAAAAGCTCCTGAAGTTTTGCAATACCTTCAGATTCCAAAATAGCTTCCAGTTTTTTGATATTATCGGCGTTGGCTTCCGGCAATTTATCTAATCCGTCAATAACCGCTCTTTCATACATTCCGGAGCCCCCAACCATTATTACAACCTCATATTTTTGAAATAACTCATCTAATTTGTTCAGAGCATCTTTTTCATATTTACCAATAGAATAATCATCCTGAATACTCAGGTTAGCAATAAAATGATGTAGAGCCGCGGCCAATTCCTCTTCATCAGGCATTGCAGTACCTATGGGCATTTCTTTAAAAAACTGACGGGCATCGCATGAAACGATTTCTGTTCCGAAGCGTTGTGCTATTTCAATAGCAAGTTTAGTTTTACCTATACCTGTAGGTCCAACAACAGAGATCAGAAGTTTGTTTTTTTGTTTCATCCGTAATATATTCATCAGCTGATATTTTTATCAGGCTTCGTTTCAAAGGTCAAAAATAAAAAAACCACCCGAAATGGGTGGCTTATTCTGTGTATTGTTTTTACTGAGCCTCGACTTCAATGGTTTTAATTCCGTTTTTCTTGTCGTCTTCCCAGATTAGAAATTTTTCAACTTCTTTCATTAGTACCGGCATAGCCAGTGCTAATACTGCCAGATCATCCATTTGTCCGATTACCGGAATCCAGTCCGGGAGCACATCTATTGGTGATATAGCATATACAAGTGCCAGACCGGGAAGGAGAAAGCCTTTAAGATCGGGTTTGTAATCTCCTTTTGAAATGAATTTTATCATTCTGAATAAATCCGGAAGCTTTCGGATAAAACCTTTATGTCTGAATGCTTCTTGTATCAGCCTGATTTTTGATGCTTTTAATGCCATTTCTGTAAATTATATTTTGGTTTGATAGCATTAAAATCTCAAAATCTGTACCAATGTCTATTTTGTGACAGTATCTACAAATTTCTGATTAGATTCTGAGTTCCAGTCATCTGCACCTTCCTCTTTCTTCAGTATCCTTCCTGTTTTGTCAAGAATAAATGTAGAGGGGAAAGTCTTTACCAGAAATTTATCTGGAAGCGGACTTGTTGCAATATATACAGGAACAGTATAGTTACCTTCTTTTAGAAACTTGGCTACACTTTCTTCTTTATCCTGCATCGCAATAAGTACAAATTCCATTTTGCCTTTTTTGCCGTCATATAATTTCTGAATAGTTGGCCATTCCTGACGGCATGGCGGACACCATGTTCCCCAGAAATTCAGGAATACTACTTTGCCTTTGAAATCTTTAAGATTAGCATCTGGCACATTCATTCCCTTTAGCTCAATATTGTATTCAGCATCTGTTACGGTAACTTCATTATTCAGTTTTTCAACTGTTGGTTTCATCATTACCTGATCTTTAAAAAAGTTTCTAAGACCCGGCACCAGAAAGATCACTGCAACAATAGCAACCAGTACCAATATCCATATTTTTGAACCTTTCATCTGTATTTTTTTTAGTTACCTGAGGGGATTAATTCCAGAAGCTCTTCAATTGTATCATAACCTCTGTTTTTAGCATAATACACTTGCAATTCGTGGTAGAAATCGTCTTTTGTATAATTTTCAGGATCATTTTTATGCTTATTCAGAAGTTCTTTTCCATGTGCCGGGCGTGGTCCCCACTGCCCTATTACGTTGAAATCTTCATTCAAAAACAGAATAATAGGAATAGACTTTCCGCCATTAGTCAAAAAATCATCTATTAATGATGGTTCCTGATCGCGGTACGTAACTCTTACTTCATATTGTTCGAAGAATTTTACAACAACTGGTATTGCCTGACTTGCATCACCACACCATGCTTCAGAAATAATTAGTATTCTTCCTCTGAAGTTTTTTTGTGCAAGGATTTCCACCTGCTTTTCATTAGGAAGATATTTTTCAGACATTCTATTCATTCTCTGAATTCCTAGCTTGTAGTATTCCAGATAATCAACATCCTGCTGATTTCTCGGATTTCCCAAAATTTCTCCGGCATGTCTTAAGTATTCGTTATAAGTAACGGCCTCGTCCCAGAATTTTTTAATATCCATTATAGTTTTCTCGTTTTATTTATTAACATCATATCTGCCAGTACAAATGCAGCTAAAGCCTCTACTACCGGTACAGCACGTGGCAATACACAAGGATCGTGGCGCCCTTTTCCTTCCACAGTTACCGAATTGCCATCTTTATCAATACTTTCCTGCGGACGCAAAATAGTCGCAATAGGCTTAAATGCAGCTCTGAAGTAGATATCCATACCATTGGAAATTCCACCCTGAATTCCTCCGGAAAGGTTTGTCTTTGTAGTTCCATCTTCATTAAACAAATCGTTATGTTCGCTTCCCAGCATCTTAGCACCACAAAAACCAGAACCATACTCGAACCCTTTGCAGGCATTAATATTCAGCATTGCTTTTCCCAATTCAGCCTGAAGTTTACCAAAGATAGGTTCTCCCCAGCCTGTTGGTACATTTTTGATTACACAGGTAATCGTTCCTCCAATTGTATTTCCCTGCTTTTTAATTTCTTTGATTCTGGTAATCATTTTTTCAGCAGTTTCTTCATCCGGACAACGAACAATATTATCGTCGATTTTACTAAAATCTAAATCCTGATATGGCTTTTCACAGAAAATATCACCTACTGAAGATACGTAAGCATTGATCTGTACATCTGCTAATAATTGTTTTGCCAAAGCTCCAGCTGCAACCCAGTTAATAGTTTCCCTTGCAGATGACTTCCCGCCACCACGATGGTCGCGAAAACCAAACTTCTGATCGTAGGTAAAATCTGCATGCGAAGGTCTGTAAGCCTGAGCCAAATGGTCGTAGTCTTTAGACTTCTGATTTTCATTTTCTATAATAAAGCCTATTGGTGTACCAGTTGTTTTTCCGTCAAAAATTCCTGAAAGGAATTTAACTGTATCGCTTTCTTTACGCTGAGTAACGATTGCAGACTGTCCTGGTTTTCTTCTGTCCAGCTCATGCTGTACTGCTTCAAGATCTACCTCCAGTCCTGCCGGAAAATTTGTTATAATTCCACCATAAGCCAATCCGTGGCTTTCTCCAAAAGTATTAAGTGTAAGTAAATTACCTAGTTGATTCGACATAGTAATACAAAATTAGGTTATTTTGGGATAAAAAACTACTCTAAAAGAGGTCTCATTTATCTATTTCAATTATTCAGAAAATATAGTTTTGCCCGGAAAGCATATAAAAAAGGGATGCAATCTCTGCATCCCTCTGAAACTATACTTAATTTAAGTAAAAGTAAATTAATATCTTGGTTGTACTCTACCAGTCTTTCTGTCATTTGCTCTACCGATTGCATATCCTGCACCAGCTCCAAGAACACCACCAATTACAGCTCCGGCTCCTCTGTTTCCTTTGCTAATCAATGCACCTGCTGCTGCACCACCTACAGTACCGATAATGGTACCTTTAGCTGCCGAAGACATACCTCTCTTTTGTGGTTGCTGTACTCCTGCATTGCTGTAGCCACTATTTCCTGAACTTCCGTTATTCGCATATCCACCATTGTACCCGGAGTTGCCACTATATGAGCTTCTCTTTGTACGTTTTTTTCTTGGTGTATAATTCGTATTTCCTGCATAGTTAGCTTTTCCCGCAGCTACAGAAGTTGCAGCTACCGCTGTTTTCTTAGCTTTATCCAAGCTGTCTGCTTTCTTTTCCTGTTCAAAAGCAAATTTTTCTTTCTCTATGGCCAGCTTCTGTTTTTCAATTTCAAGTTGCTTCGCCTGATAATCTAATTTCTGTTCTGCTACAGTAGGTCCTTCTACTTTCTGATCTCCTTTATTACACGAAGCCAATAGCAATGTTGTTACCAATCCGGTTAATACTATATTTTTCATATCTCTCGTTTTACCTCTGAAAAAAAAGACTTTCAAAGCATTTATTTCTTATGCTCTCCAATATTGATTCCATTCGGACGTTAACGAATGTTAATTATTATGGACAAAAAGTCATTAATCTAATGAAACAACGATAAATATTGGGTTTTAGTATCGGAAAGAAAATTTATTTTTATAGTAAAAAAATAAGAAATGTATATCACTGTATTACAGATACAAAGTTTTTAGAAAAAATAAAACCTCTGAATAATCAGAGGTTTTTAAGAGGTGCCTAGCGGATTCGAACCGCTGTAGATGGTGTTGCAGACCACTGCCTAGCCGCTCGGCCAAAGCACCGTTTTAGGTTTGCAAATATAGCAATATTTCTTTAAAGATAAAATGTTTCGGCAAAATCTTTCAAAATTTCAGGCCACAATCTGCCCTATTTCCTCCATTTCATCTCTAAGTCTAAGACTTTCTTCAAATTGCTTGACATTGACCACTCGTGTATTGGACCATTTATCATGTAGACCATTTTGCCCGAAAAAAGAGAATGCTTCAAAAGGAACAGCCCTTGTAAAATTTCTCTTTAGCAAGTCGATAACATTTAGGGGAAGATTCGTTTCATTAACAGCTCTTGTACCCGTAATAAACTTCCCAATCGATCTGCCTTTAAAAATCCATTCCTGCACAAACATGAATATAGCATACAGAACCATTGTAACAAATTGATCAACCAACCTGCTGGCATTAGTCATAGCCTGTATAATAGAATAAGCCAATTCGGATTGTGTTAAGGAATACCATACTCCCAATAAGCCCCCAAACAGAAAAATTAAAATATAAAAAATAGTAGCATCTATAATATAATTAAAAAATCGTGTCCATTTAGTTGCCTGGGATCTTTCCACAAGGGTGTAATTGTTTGTCATAGAATATTTATTTGAGTTGGTATTTGAAGTTTTTATTTTTATAAGGTAATAGTATTTTAAAAGGAAGAAGATATATTTTTAGAAAGCTTTTTCCATCTCCAGGCTTACTCCTGTCATTTCGCCAGGCATTGGAGGCTGCACTTTAGTCAGCTTAATCTTAATAAAGTTTACCTGTTTAAATTCTGCAGCAATACGCTTCATGATTCTGCCAATAACGTGTTCTAACAGCTGAGACGGTATTTTCATTTCCTGATGAATAATCTCGTTTACCAATGCATAATTAATGGTATCCTTCAGATCATCACTCTCAGTTGCTTTCCACAAATCGGCATGAATTTCTGCATTAATCAGGTAATAAGTCCCCAGAATTGTCTCTTCCGGCAATACGCCATGATAAGCGTAAATCTTGATATTTTCTAAAATAATTTTTGAGATCATAATACTTATAAAACTAAAAAAGTTTTGCCAATTACTGAACAAAACTTTTTTAATATTTTTTAATAGTTTGTTTGAATCTTATTTTATGCTCTTCGACAGATCCAGCATCGCTTCAATTGGCTTTAATGCCTTTAAACGCAATTCTTCGTCAATTAAAATCTCTGGTAATTCATACTTCATACACAGGTATAATTTTTCCATTGTATTTCTTTTCATATAGAAACATTCGGAGCAATTACAACTTTCATCGAATACCAATGCCGGAATTAAGGTTTTATGCGGTGCACGTTTTTTCATTTCATGCAGAATTCCTTCTTCCGTAGCAATAATAAATTCTTGACAATCGTCTTTTTGTACATAATCTAACAACGCAGAAGTAGATCCGATAAAGTGAGCTAAATCCAGTACCGGTGTTTCACTTTCCGGATGGGCTATAAGCTTTGCATTAGGATGATCTGCCAATTGTTTTGCAATACGTTCCATTGAAAATGCTTCGTGTACTATACAGCTCCCATCCCACAAGATCATATCTCGTCCTGTCTTTTTAGACAGATATCTTCCCAGATTTTTGTCCGGAGCAAAGATAATCGGGCGATCTGTTGGCAGAGCGTTGATAATTGTTTCAGCATTGGAGCTTGTTACAATAATATCACTCTCTGCTTTAGTCTCAGCATTACAATTGATATAAGTAGCAATTAAAGCATTCGGATGCTTTTCACGCATTTTACGAAGTCCTTCTCCACTACAACCATCGGCTAATGAGCAGCCTGCTAATGTATCTGGTAAAACAACTTTTTTAGTAGGGTTAAGGATTTTTGCAGCCTCTGCCATAAAATGTACTCCACAAAAAGCAATCATGTCGGCATTCGTTTCTTTTGCCTGACGTGCTAATTGCAAAGAATCTCCTAAGAAATCAGCTATATCCTGAATCTCTCCCGGCTGGTAGTAATGAGCCAGAATAACTGCATTCTTTTCTTTCTTCAAATCCAGAATAGCTTGTTTCAGCTCTTCTCCCTGAGGAATAATCAGATCCTTATATTTTAAAAATCCCTGTACAGGAAGATTGGATTTTGCTTGTTCCAGCGTTTCGTTCATAAGTAACGTGTTCTTTATTGTATAGTTAAAGGTACTAATTTTTATGCTTTAATGAATGCCTGAATCAGCTCTTCAATTTCTTCTTTTGCTTTTTCGAGATCATCATTTACCACTACTTTATCAAAGTCCTTTGCATAGGCCATCTCTTCTTCAGCTTTAGCAACACGGATTTTAATAGTTTCTGCATCTTCCGTGTTTCTTTTAATTAGTCTTTGCTCCAGCTCCTCAATGGAAGGCGGTGCAATGAATATAGATAGAGCTTGTTCTCCAAATATCTTTTTCAGATTAACACCTCCCTTTACATCTACATCAAATATAACTACGTTTCCGTAGTTCCATATTCTTTCTACTTCTGTTTTCAGCGTACCATAATACTTATCAGTATATACTTCTTCAAATTCTACAAATGCATTTTCAGCTATTTTCTGTCTGAAATCCTCTGGTGTATGGAAGAAATAATCTATTCCGTGTTTTTCTTCTCCACGAGGAGCACGGGTTGTTGCAGAAATTGAAAATTGGAGTTTAGGAAATTGTCCTAAACAATGCTTTACCAATGTAGTTTTGCCACTTCCTGATGGCGCTGAAAATATGATTACTTTATTCATTATATTGTATTGATTGATCGTATGAAACGGTCAATAATCGTTATTACTTTTCTTTTATTTTTTTAGCTTAAGATACCGGACATCAGTATTCTTTTGAAGGGATAAAATACAGGCGATTCCGGGAATTCTATACGTAACCGGTTAATATACTCGTCTTTGAACTGTTCCTGTAAGTGCTCCGGAAGTTTTTCCATATAGGGAATCAATGCCGTACCTGATGTCCACTCATATAGAGCATCTGCATTTGGAAGGATGTGTGGATATATTTTTTCGAAGACACAGATATCACTAAGACCATTTTCGAAAAAGATTTTACCATAATCTTCTATCTTTAGCACAGTCAATGGTCTAACCCATGAGTTCAATGCTTCTTTGTATGGAGATTCGGATGCAAGATCTCTTATCAGTCTGTGTGTAAAATGATCATGATTGGAAGGGATTTGTATTGCTACCTGCCCGCCTTTTTCAAGCAAGCCAATCACCTTAGGAAAAACTATTTCATGCTCGTTCAGCCATTGCAATGCTGCATTGGAAAAAACCAGATCATACTTCTCTCCATCAGAAAGAGCTTGTTCTATATCTCTTTGCTGAAAGTGAAGATCATCTTCTGCATAAGCTCTCGCTTTTTGCAACATCTCGGCAGAAGAATCAATACCCAGGACTTTGCTTCCGGGTAATTCTTTTGCCAGTTTGGCTGTCAGCTCTCCCGTTCCACATCCAAGATCTATAACTTTCAGGTTTTCTTTCACCTGAACCAAACTTAGCAGATCGTAGAAAGGTAGATAACGTTCATTTTTAAATTTCTCGTAAATATCCGGATTCCATGCCATAACACTATTCTTTTATGTTTTATATTCTGTTAGCCCGGTAAAAAGCTCTTCCATTATAGAAGAGCTGATTATATCAGTATTCTAAAGTACGTTAAGACTTTGTTCTTTAATTTTTTCTAAATCATCCTTCATCTGTACTACCAGCTTCTGGATTTCCTGATGATTTGCTTTAGAACCCAAAGTATTAATTTCACGGCCTATTTCCTGAGAGATAAATCCTAGTTTCTTACCATTATTATCCTCTTCATTCAGTACCTCAGTAAAATATTTGCAGTGTTGAGCCAATCTCACTTTTTCTTCGGAAATATCAAGCTTTTCTACATAGTAAGTCAGTTCCTGATAGAAACGACTTTCATCCACATCTCTGAAATCCTTAAGATTGTTTAGCATTCTTTCTTTGGTCACCTCTATTCTTGCCTCTTCAAAGGGAGCGACAAGGGTAAGGTTGTTTTCAATATTTTTAACATAAGACCTAAGTTCAGTTTCCAGAGATTTACCTTCTGTAATTCTGAAGTCTATAAAGTTATCGATGGCTTTTTCTATAATCAACAACAATTCGCTCCATTCTTCTTCGGTAAGTTCTGAATTGGATGTAGAAACAGCATCAGGAAGCTTTGTTGCAATTTTAAGAAGTTCTACTCTGTCAGCAGCTGTAACGATATCTGAAAGTTCGTCCATGTAGGCTCTGATAACATCTTTATTAAGAGTTGTATCGGTCTTACCATCGATAATTTCTACGTTTAAATAGAAATCCACTTTACCACGAACTATTCTTTCGCTTAATATTTTACGGATATCAAATTCTTTTTCTTTATAGCGAAAAGGAATTTTAAGATTTAAGTCGAAACCTTTACTGTTTAGCGACTTTACGTCAATACTTATCTTCTTGCCTCCGCATATACCTTCTGCTCTGCCGAAGCCTGTCATAGATAAAATCATATTCTTAGATTTTTGCAAATATACGAATGAATATAGCAATGTATCGCTTTCGTTCTGTACAATATAATACAGAAGATTAAATTCAAACTACAAGCCCATCTCAATTCACACTTCAATTAAATATGAAAAGCTCTTACAGCAGGCAATATCAGACGTTCGGAGATATTTAACGTAATGATATACAAACTATTTAAATTCATCTTTCAGAGTCCTAAATATTGATAATAAAGTTCTATTTTTGCAGTTATGAAGAGATGGTACCTCTACCCTTTTTCTCTGGGCTATGGTTTTGTAACCTCTGTCCGGAATTTATTTTTTAATATAGGCATACTTTCCAGCAAAAAATTCCGTACTCCAATTATAGGCGTGGGTAATCTTTCTGTGGGTGGAACCGGTAAGTCTCCAATCGTTATGTATCTGGCAGATATTCTCTCCAAACATCAGAAGCGCACCGGAGTTTTATCACGTGGCTACGGACGACATACCAAAGGCTATGAAGTCGTGAACTACGAATCTACCTATAAACTGGTTGGAGATGAAGCAATGCAGTTGTTCGAACGTTTTAAAAACCGCATTGTTATCGCTGTTTGTGAAGACCGTGTTTTTGGCGCAAGAAAACTAATAGAAGATATGGATCTTAATGTTCTTGTATTGGATGACAGCTATCAGCATCGTTATATAAAGCCGGGCTTCAATATTTTATTGACAGATTATTCGGACCCTTTCTTTAAAGACTTTGTACTCCCTGCAGGAGATCTGCGCGAGTCCAGAAGTGGCTATAAAAGGGCAAATATGATTCTGGTAACAAAATGTCCTGAAGATTTGACAGAGGAAAAGAAGCAATATTATATTTCCAGAATAAAACCACAGTACGGTCAGAAAGTGTTTTTCACCTCCATTGATTATGCAGATGAAGTATACTCTAAAGACAAATATTTACCAACAAACAACTTAGACTATTACGATATTCTACTAATTACAGGAATTGCAAATCCTAAACACTTGCTAAAAGAACTAAGCAAATATTCACAGCGCGTAAAGCATCTTAAATTCAAGGATCATCATTCATTTACTGAAGAAGATATTAAGAAAATTGCCAGTGAGTATAAAAAGCTGGGCGAATATAAACTGATCTTAACCACTGAAAAAGATTATGTTCGTCTGAAGACTTTCGATTACCTTCGGGACAAACTCTATTATTGGCCCATAAATGTGGTTATAGACAAGAAAAATGAATTTAATGAGATGATACTGGCATATTCTGAAAAGAAGCAGTAATAACACCTTATATAAAGCTATAATAAAATCCTTACTCCAATGAAGTAAGGATTTATTTTTTGTTCTTTCATCATATAAGACACTAATAAGTAAACTTTATAATGTTATGTTCATAAACAAAAAAAGACCGCTTTGCAGCAGTCTTTTTTTTGTATGTAAAATGAATTATTTCAATTCAACTTCAGCACCAGCTTCTTCAAGTTGCTTCTTAAGAGCTTCTGCTTCGTCTTTAGATACACCTTCTTTGATTGCAGCCGGAGCTCCATCAACGATATCTTTAGCTTCTTTAAGACCAGCACCAGTTAAATCTTTAACTAATTTAACGATAGCTAATTTAGAAGCACCTGCAGACTTAAGAATTACGTCGAATTCAGTCTTTTCTTCAGCAGCTTCACCAGCTCCACCAGCAGCTACAACTACAGCAGCAGCAGCAGGCTCAATTCCGTACTCATCCTTAAGGATAGCAGCTAATTCGTTTACGTCTTTTACAGTAAGGTTAACAAGCGTTTCCGCTAAATTTTTTAAATCTGACATTTTTAAATGTTTTAAATTGTTGAACGATTATATTTTTTCTTGAGTGTCTATTATTCAGCACTTGCTTCAGGAGCGTCAGTGCTTTCAGCTGCTGCCTCAGGAGCAACTGTTTCTTCAACTGCAGGAGCTGCTGCTTCTTCAGCTTTAGCTTCAACAGTTTCTGGTTTGTTCTGTAGAGCAGAAACAACTCTCTGGATTGGAGACTGAAGTAATCCGATGATTTCTCCGATCATTTCCTCTCTAGACTTGATGTTAGCTAGAGCAGATAATTGGTTATCTCCGATATAGAAAGTTTCTTGCAAATAAGCAGATTTCAAAGCTGGTTTCTCAGCATTCTTTCTGAAACCTTGGATAAGTTTTGCAGGAGCGTTTGCAGTATCAGCAATCATTAAAGTAGAGTTACCTTTGAATGTTTCAAACATCTCAGAATAATCTATCCCTTCGATTTGCTCCATTGCTTTTTGAAGCAATGTATTTTTTACTACTCTTAATTGAACGTTGTTTTTGAAAGCTTGTCTTCTGAAATCTGAAGTCTGAGAAGCATTCAATCCTTCAAGATCAGCTACATAAACAGCTTTTGCGTCTTGTAGCAATTCTTTGATCTCTTGTATTACTAGTACTTTTTCTTCTTTAGTCATTGTTCTTCAGATTTTAGTTTACAGATTTAGAATCAATCGCAATACCTGGACTCATTGTAGAAGAGATATAGATACTCTTTACATAAGTTCCTTTAGCAGCAGTTGGCTTCAATTTAAGTAACGTCTGGATTAATTCCTGAGCGTTTTCTCTGATTTTTTCAGCATCGAAAGATACTTTACCAATTGCAGCATGGATAATACCATATTTATCTACTTTAAAATCAATTTTACCAGACTTCACTTCAGATACAGCCTTACCAACTTCTAAAGTTACAGTTCCTGATTTAGGGTTTGGCATTAAACCTCTTGGACCTAATACACGTCCTAATGGACCTAATTTACCCATTACAGCTGGCATAGTAACGATAACGTCAACATCTGTCCAACCTCCTTTGATTTTATCTAAATATTCGTCAAGACCTACATAGTCAGCACCAGCAGCTTTAGCTTCTGCTTCTTTATCTGGAGTTACAAGAGCAAGAACTCTTACATCTTTACCAGTACCGTGAGGAAGAGATACAACACCTCTTACCATTTGGTTAGCTTTTCTTGGGTCTACGCCTAATCTTACGGCGATATCTACTGAAGCGTCGAACTTAGCAGTGTTTACTTCTTTTACTAAAGCAGAAGCTTCTTCTAAAGAGTATACTTTGTTTTTTTCGATTTTGCTTGCAGCTTCTTTTTGTTTTTTTGTCAATGTTGCCATGAAATCAATTTTTAAGCGTTAAACGGATTTGTACCTGTTACTTTAAGACCCATAGATCTTGCAGTACCTGCAACCATACTTACAGCAGACTCCATTGTGAAGCAATTAAGATCCGACATTTTGTCCTCTGCTATTTTCTTAACTTGATCCCAAGAAACACTTCCTACTTTATTTCTGTTTGGTTCTCCGGAACCTCCCTTGATTTTAGCCGCATCCATTAATTGGATTGCTGCAGGTGGAGTTTTGATTACGAATTCAAAAGACTTGTCCTCGTAAACTGTAATTACTACAGGTAAAACTTGCCCTGGCTTATCTTGAGTTCTTCCGTTAAATTGCTTACAAAACTCCATGATGTTAACACCTGCAGAACCTAAAGCAGGTCCTACTGGTGGAGAAGGGTTTGCTGCACCTCCTTTCACCTGAAGCTTTACCATTTTAAAGACTTTCTTTGCCATTTTAGCTTTTTTAAAATTTTAAATTTATAATGTGGAAGCATTTATAAATCAGAGGATTAACATTCTCACATGGTTAATCCTACTATTTGGACTGCAAAATTATAAATTATTTTTGAATTAGCAATACGTAATAACCTAAAAATCAAAAAGATTTTATTTTTTTTATTCATTAACTCGATTTCTCCTGCTACTCAGGAATAAAAATATTCCGCCAACGATAATTAATGATGCTATATTGGCATAAGTACTGTAATGATAGGCAACTGTTGCTTTCAAAATATCACCCTCCTGCCCTAGTAAACGAAAGAAAATTCCGCCAATAATACTTACACCCAAGGCTATTGAAACTTGCTGTACGGTTAAATACACTCCGGAGGCAGAAGCAGTAAGGTCCGAAGAAATCTTGCGAAGTGCCATAGTCATCATAGATGGCAGCATAGTTCCGCATCCTATCCCATATAAGAATAGTATGAAGTAAATTAAAAAACTGCTGATATGCTCACTTGTAAAGTAGCAGATATGAAGCACCAAAGCCACGATCATAATACAGCTTCCGCCAAGCATCACTTTATAATCGTATTTCATAACCATCCTTACTGAGAATAGTGAAGCAATAAAATAACCGACTCCCTGCAGCACAAACATATTACCTACACGTACAGAGGAAAGGTTCAGATGACTTTGCAGATAAATAGCATTTAGAAAAAAATAAGAATCCTGAGCAATATAATAGAACACTGCTGCCAGTATACCAATATTGAATTCTTTAAGCGAGAAAAGACTAACATCAATCAGAACCGGATTTTGTTTTGTAAGTCTGTACTTTTCATATAAATAGAATAGAAGCAGAATAACAAAGGAAAACATTAGCATTACAATACTCCATACTGGCCAATGCAACTCTCCACCGACAATGAGTGGGTAAATTAAGGTTATCAAAAAGACAGTTAATAAAAGTAATCCAAAACCATCAAAAGATTTTTGTTTGATAACCGGTACTTTTTTTAATTTTAAAATACTCAGAACAAAAGCAATTCCACCTAAAGGGATATTGATCATAAAAATAAGCCGCCAGCCTTCAATTCCCCAAATATTCAATTCCGGTAAAAAACCTCCTAGAAATTGTCCAATAACCGAAGCCGCTCCCGCAATACTTCCATAAATTCCAAAAGCCTTTGTGCGGTCCTTAAAGTCTGGAAAAACATAAGGAATCATTCCAACACCTTGTGGCACCATAAAAGCAGCGCTTACTCCCTGAAAAAATCTAAATATATTGAGCTGAAATGTAGTTTGTGCAATGCTGCAAAAAAGAGAAAATATTGTAAACAGCAACATTCCCCATGCATATACTTTTTTCTTACCCCATGTATTGCCGGCAATACTACCTGTTATAAGAAATGCGGCGTACCCCAGAACATAAGCAACAATAATAAACATAGCACCGGAATTAGTTCCGTTCAGACTTTCCTTTATACTTGGTACAGCAACATTCACTACAAACAGGTCTATTACAGCTAAAAATATACTCATGGACAGCAACAGCAAAACACCAATATTTCTAAAACTTTTCATAATTTTATATATAAATTTGCTGCAATTATAGCATTGAAAAGGTGCCAAAGTCAAGTAGGTAAAAAAACAATACATAGTATGGAAAACAGTACTAATCCAGAGAATGAGTGTATTACATATTCAGAAAAATCAGAAAAAAATTATGATGCCCTCAATACTCTTCAGCTGATTAGTGGTAAGTGGAAGATATTAATAATGAAATCTATTGCCGAAAGCTGTCCTAAAAGATTTGGGGAACTTCGGAAAGATATGGATTCGATGTCTCAGGGAACACTTACCACCCAATTACGCGAATTGGAAGAGAACGGACTTATATGCCGTAAAATATATGCAGAAGTACCACCCAAAGTAGAGTATAAACTCAGTAACCTGGGAATAACTCTGCTCCCTATTATCTCTGAACTGGAAAACTGGTGGCAGGATTATTCACTTTGTATAAAAAACAAATAGAAAACACAACATTAATTTATATAAGACCTTCTGTAGAGAAGGTCTTTTTTTAGTCATTTATTAAGAATTATCTCACTAGTTGAAAACCAAAAAATGTAAAAGTTAAAACTTATATCTGACCTATAACTACTGATTCAAATTTTCTTTAGTAGAAAAACTTCTATTGCATGATTTTCAGCACATGATTATTCCCTATGAAAAATATCATTAAACAACCACTATAATTAATATATAATTTAGCACTGTAAACAATGAATTATTTAAAAGATGAACAAGTATTTTATTTTAGCAGGATTATTTTTATCAGTGGGAGCGAGCGCTCAGAGCTGGCAGGTAAGATTAAGAGGAATTAGCGTTCAGCCTAATGAGAAATCTACTATTGATGTAATCGGGGGAAATGCAAATGTTTCCAACTCTTATATTCCTGAAGTGGATTTCACCTATTTTTTCAATAAGAATATCGCAGCAGAATTAATTCTGGGAACTACAAAGCATAATGTAAATGCTGAGAACACTTCTTTGGGAAATGTAAATCTGGGTAGCGTATGGTTGTTGCCACCAACTCTTACACTTCAATACCACTTCTATCCGACAAAAACAATAAAGCCATATGTAGGTGCTGGTATTAACTATACTTTCTTCTACAGTTCCAAGCCTGGTGATGTTACCCATGTGGATTACAAAAACAATGCAGGTTTTGCATTACAGGGAGGTATAGATTATATGATCAATGATAAGTTTTTTGTCAACTTCGATATGAAAAAGATATTCCTGAAAACTGATGTAACAGTAGATGCTTCCGGAACTAATATTCCTGCAAAAGTAACATTGGACCCATTCTTATGGGGATTTGGTGTGGGAATGAAATTTTAGATGAACTAAACTCGCTATTTATAAATATCAATAGCCAATGCTATTCAGTTACCAACGACTTTAAGATAAGTAATAGCAAAAATTCAAGGACATTTTTAAGAGTTAAAACTGGCTAATTGATAGAAAGGCTGTCTCAGGATACTGATGACAGTCTTTTTATTTCTACCATACTATATTAATTCCGAACATAGATATAATCTACGTTAGATCTTGAAACAGCTCGTGCCATAGAATACAAAACAAGATAACAAACGGACATAAAAAAACCGAAAGCATAACTTTCGGTTTATATATTTTCAAGAACCTTAGTTCTTTTCTACTTGCATGTAGTTTAGTTCTAGTGGAGTCTTTCTTCCGAAGATAAGAACCATAACTTCTAGTTTCTTTTTGTCTTCGTGGATCTTTTCGATTGTTCCGTTGAATCCGTTGAAAGGTCCGTCGATTACTTTTACATTCTCTCCTACTGTGTAAGGGATACCTGCATCTTGTGCAAACTCGGACAACTCATCCATTCTTCCAAGCATTTTGTTCACTTCAGCTTTACGCATCGGAACTGGATCTCCTCCTTTTGTTAAGCTTAAGAATGAAATCACTCCCGGAATGTTTTTAATGATGTGAGGAATCTCTCCAACAAGGTTTGCCTCAATCATAATATAACCTGGATAGTAAGGTCTCTCTTTTGGAACTTTCTTACCATTTCTCATCTGGATAACCTTCTCCATTGGTATTACTACCTGCGATACGTCTTTTTCCAGACTAAGTCTTTTAACTTCAGTTTCAATATAGTTCTTAACTTTATTTTCCTGACCACTGATAGCTTTTATGACATACCATTTCAATTCGCTCATAGAAAATAATTTTTAGTTAAAAGCACCAATTAATAGAGTATAAATATTCTTGATAGCCTCACTAAAAAGTGTATCTATCCCGAAAGTAAAAATAGCAAGCAGAATAGTAGCTATAGCAACTACCGTAGTAGAAGACTGCAACTGAGGCCACTTTGGCCATTCTACCTTATCTTTAAATTCTATGAAAGAATCTTTAAGAAAACTTATTAAACTCATCATTATTAATTTGCACGGGCACTAGGATTCGAACCCAGATCAACGGTTTTGGAGACCGGTATCCTACCATTGGACGATGCCCGTAGATTAAAAGCTCCGCAAGTTTCCTTGCGGAAGCTTTATATTATTTTAAATCTTAGTCTAAGATTTCAGTAACCTGACCAGCACCTACTGTTCTACCACCTTCTCTGATCGCGAATCTAAGTCCGTCGTTAAGAGCGATTGGTTGTAACAATTCTACAGTGATAGTTAAGTTATCACCAGGCATTACCATTTCTACACCTTCTGGTAAGAAGATTTCACCTGTAACGTCAGTAGTTCTTACATAGAACTGAGGACGGTATTTGTTGTGGAATGGAGTGTGACGTCCACCTTCTTCTTTAGAAAGGATATAAACCTCAGCTTTGAATTTCTTGTGTGGCTTAACTGAATCTTTCTTAGCGATAACCATACCTCTCTTGATGTCAGTTTTTTCAATACCTCTCAACAATAGACCTACGTTATCACCAGCTTCACCTCTGTCTAGGATTTTTCTAAACATCTCAACACCTGTAATAGTAGAAGTTAACTTCTCGTCACCCATACCTACGATGTCAACAGGATCACCTGTGTTAATTACACCAGCCTCAATTCTACCAGTTGCAACAGTACCTCTACCTGTAATAGAGAATACGTCTTCGATTGGCATAAGGAATGGCTTATCAGAATCTCTTACTGGTTGCTCGATCCAAGTATCAACAGCTTCCATTAGAGCATCTACAGTAGCTACCCATTTCTCATCTCCGTTAAGAGCACCAAGAGCAGAACCTTGAATTACTGGAGAGTTATCACCATCATATTCGTAAGTAGATAATAGATCTCTAAGTTCAAGCTCAACAAGCTCTAACAATTCTGGATCATCTACCATGTCAACTTTGTTCATGAACACAACAATTCTAGGTACGTTTACCTGACGGCAAAGTAGGATGTGTTCTCTAGTTTGAGGCATAGGACCATCTGTAGCAGCACATACTAAGATAGCTCCGTCCATTTGAGCAGCACCAGTTACCATGTTTTTTACATAGTCGGCGTGACCTGGACAGTCAACGTGAGCATAGTGTCTGTTTTCAGTTTCATACTCGATGTGTGCAGTATTGATAGTAATACCTCTTTCTTTTTCTTCAGGTGCAGAGTCAATTGCAGAGAAGTCTTTTTTCTCAGCAAGACCTTTATCTGATAATACTTTACTGATAGCAGCAGTCAAAGTAGTTTTACCATGGTCAACGTGACCAATAGTACCAATGTTAAGGTGTGGTTTGTTACGATTAAACGTTTCCTTTGCCATGATCTTAATGTTTAATTATTAACTAATTGATTTTTTTCAGTGTGCAAATATAGTCATTTTTTAGATAACAAAATTTTTTTTGAAAAATTTTATATCTATTTTATTCCTTAAAAAACACAAAAGGTTTTCTAAATACTTTCAAAAATCTTCTTAAAAACAAAAAGACTAAATGAGCTTTAACAAAAAACCCTCCCATTCATTAAGAGAAGACTTCCAATCTTTGCACTGAGCCAATATCGGGATTTGAACCCGAGGCCTCTTCCTTACCAAGGAAGCGCTCTACCCCTGAGCTATATCGGCAGGTAAAAAAAAATCACATTCCGCAAGGGTTTGTGATTTTTTTCTTGAGCGGAAGACGGGGGTCGAACCCGCGACATTCAGCTTGGAAGGCTGACGCTCTACCAACTGAGCTACTTCCGCTTATTAAGTTTTGAATATTTACGCCTGTTGGTAAGCGTTTGCAAATATACAACAAAAATTCAAAACTGCAAATTTTATTTAAAAATTGTGGGGAGAGCAGGATTCGAACCTGCGAAGTCTCACGACAACGGAGTTACAGTCCGTCCCATTTGGCCGCTCTGGTATCTCCCCAGTTTTTTTTAAATATATTGAGCCTCCAGAGGGATTCGAACCCACGACCCCGAGATTACAAATCACGTGCTCTGGCCAACTGAGCTATGGAGGCAAAAGATTTCAAAAGAACAACTAATCTATATTTGTATCCGTTTTGCGAGTGCAAATATAGAACGTTTTTTTGAAATCTTCAAAATTATTTTAAACTTTTTTTCATTTTTTTTTCTACGCAGTTTCTTTTTTCTTGATTAACAGCTTTTTAGCCGCATCCACGCAACTGTCAATACTTTCCTCAAAACTTGCCGATGTTTTCTTAACAACGATATCTTCCCCCGGAATATCCAAAATAACCTCGGCAGTTTTATTTTCTTTATCCGCTGTATTTTCAACTTTCAAAAGAACTTTACATGCCTGAATTCTGTCATAGAATGTTTCCAGCTTGTTTACTTTTTTCTCAATATGTTCTTCTAACGGAGCATGAGGGGTTAATCCAAAGGATTGTACAGTAATTTTCATAATTCATCTTTTTTTGTGGCTCTTGGATGAGCCTGGTTAATCACTTTTTTCAACTGTTCAATACTTGCATTAGTGTACACTTGCGTACTTGCAAGGCTAGCATGACCTAAGATTTCTTTTACCGCGAATATCTCCGCACCGTTATCCAGCACATGTGTTGCGAAACTATGCCGAAGCATATGCGGGCTTTTCTTCTTCTTAGAACTAACATAACTAAGATAGAAGTTTACTTTGGAATAAACAAACTTTTCAGTCAGTTTCTTCCCTCTGTGATTGACAAAAAAGAGATGATTATAATCAGGTAGAGAATTCCTTTCCGTAAGGTATTCCTGAAGGATATTTTCCAGATCCGGAGACATCGGAATCTGTCTTTGTTTATTTCCTTTGCCATGTACTTTCAGGATCCGGCTGCTAAAATCCACATCATGAAACTGAAGTGTACACAATTCAGACTTTCTCATTCCGGTCTGATAAAGGGTTTCGATAATTGCTTTTGTAAGGATATCCGGCTTTTCTGTAAAAACCTGCTGTAGCTCCTCCATCTCTTCCTGAGACATCGGAATCTGCTTTTCGGCATAGAACTTTAAAGAATCTATTGCTTCCAGTGGTGATACTTTAATATCTCCTACCTTCATCAGGAACAAATAGTAGCTCCGCAGACTGGACAGTTTGCGATTTATACTTCTATTGGTAAGCTTTTTTTCGTTCAGAGATATAATAAAGTTCCGTACAATCTTTTTATCAACCCGTAACGTGTCTTCTATCCCTTCCGTATCCATGAGAAAAGCTATAAAATCATGGAGATCTTTTTTGTAACTCGTAACTGTGTTTTCCGAGTAGCGCTTCTCAACTCTTATATATTCGAGAAACTTATCTATGAGTGTCATAATAGCTATAAAATAAAATCACTTTCCAAATATAAACATTCGGAAAGTGATTGTATCTAATAAACCTGGAAAAATTGGCTTATGCTTGTTCTTCCTGGCTAACGCCTCTTTGCTTGTGAGCTGCTTTTTGAATCTTTTGTCTATGAGTCACAGAAGGTTTAACAAACTGTTGTCTAGCTCTTAGCTTTCTTACAACACCTGTTTTATCAAATTTTCTTTTGTACTTCTTTAGAGCTCTATCGATAGATTCTCCGTCTTTTACTGGAATTATTAACATATTTTACATCTCATTTTCGAATGCAAAAGTAAATAAAATTTCTGAAAGCGCAAATTTATTTTTAAATTTAAACCTTAATTCTCAATTCTTTAATGAACACTTATACCGTTATAAATGCCTCTGCAGGCTCTGGGAAGACCTATAGTCTTATCAAAAATCTCCTGAAGATCTGCCTACGCAATAACAGACCTGAAATTATCCGAAATATTCTGGCGCTTACTTTTACCAATAAGGCAGCCAATGAAATGAAGGAAAGGATTCTGTCGTGGCTTGGGGATTTTACATCGGATCGTTACATGGATATTCAGGCATTGTCCGATATTCAGAAAGAATTGAAAGCAGAAGGCATTCACCTGACTCTGGAAGACCTTCATTGCAGATCTAAAAATTTACTGGATTATATCCTACATCATTATTCAGCACTTAATATTAGTACTATTGACAAGTTCAATACCAGATTAATTCGTTCTTTTGCCTACGAACTGGGATTACCTCAGAATTTCAATCTGGAAATTAATGCGGCACCCTTTCTTCTGGAAGCAGTAGACCAGACACTGGATAAGATTGGTGATAACGAACAGCTTTCTGTAGCATTTATGGATTATGTCAACTACAATCTGGATAATCAGAAGCGGGAAAACCTACAGAAGACCTTATTTGATAGTGCAAAGAACTTTAATAGTGACATTCATTATTTTACCTTAGGAAAGAATAAGAATTTTGACTGGGACGCTTATTCTGATGAAAAAGAAAAGTTGAGAAAAGAAATAAAACAGCTGATGAAAGATGCTAAAGAAAGAGCTCTTTCGTCTGTTGAGTTAATAAAGTCCCGCGATTTGTTAACAGAAGACTTTGCTGGTGGTAAAGTAAATAGTATTGCTGTCTTTTTTGAGAAATATCTGAATACAGAATCCCCTGCCCTTCCTACCAACTCGGAAGAAAAGGCTTTAGAAAACTACAATAAGCTGTCCGGTGCCAAATCTAAAAACCGTGCAGATGAAATCGCAGCTATTCTCCCTATCCTGCTGGATAATAGAAAAAACATTATTCTTAATCATCTGGAAATAGAGAAGAAGAAGAAGATCCATACAGCTCTCCTTCCACTGAAAGTAAATAAAGAGATACAGGATCAGTTAAAATTTATTGAAGATGAGAATGACTTGTTAATGCTCTCGCGCTTCAATGTATTAATCAACGAACAGCTTCGAGATGAGCCTTCTGCATTTATCTATGAAAAAGTTGGTGAGCAATATCAACATTATTTTTTCGATGAATTTCAGGATACTTCATTTCTGCAATGGCAGAATTTCCTTCCTCTTCGGGATCATATTCTTTCTGAAGAAAGTACCAGTTTTACTCTTGTAGGCGATCCAAAGCAGAGTATATACAGATTCCGGGGTGGAGATGCACAACTGATGCTGGATATTATTAATAAAAAGGAAGAGACTCCCAGATATGCAGATATTCATAATCTGGAGCATAATTACCGGAGTAGTTATAACATTGTAGAATTTAACAATAAACTATACCAGTATCTTTCTGATTTTGTAGAGGAAGATTACCGGGACATATTTGGTACTCTGGCGCAACAGAGACCACACTCGGAGAAAGCGGGTCGCGTAAAAATAAACCTTGTAGAAAATAATAGTGCAGATGTCTTCTTTGACGATGTAGCCGAAAAAATGAAAAATGATATCCAGGAATGCCTGGACAACGGCTTTAGCTTTTCGGATATTGCTATTTTATGTCGAGGTAATAATGATATTCTGAAATTCTCCCAGTCGCTTTCGGCTCTGGAAGTGGATTATAAAAATGAAAAACAATTTATCCGGACTATTTCAGAAAAAGGATTAACACTGGATCTTTCTTCAACCATCAATGCTGTTATTCAGTATCTGCTATGGTATTCATTTCCAAAAAACAGAAGATACCTTGTTCTTTGTCTTTATTATCTGAATAAATCTGGTCGCATAAGCATTGAAGACTTCAGTGCTGAGCTTTCTGATATTCTATTGGCTGAAAACACCTCATCTCTGCAAGAGAAAGTAGAAGAAAAATACAAACTGAAGCTTGCTTCCGATATTCCAAATCTAAATACCTATAGCTTTATAGAAAGTATTTTACAGGAATTTTCGGTAAAAGAAAAGGAAACTGATTACCTCATCAATTTTCTGGAACTTTTATATGGCTTCTTCCAAAATATGGCGGCCACATTGAAAGATTTCCTTCAATACTGGCAGGAAGAAGGTCATTCTATAAGTATCCAGGCTTCAGAAAATACAGACGCCATTAACCTGATGACAATTCATAAATCTAAAGGACTTGAATTCCCTGTCGTTTTCCTTCCTATGAGAAACAGCCACAAGGATACGCAGTTTAATGACTGGTATGATATTTCGGATTCCAGAGAGCAACCTTTACAAACAGTAAACCTTACTTCTTTTAATAAAGATCTTGCACAATACGATCAGGGTATGACATCTTTTAATGAAGAAAACACTTATAAAAATAAAATCGACAGATTTTGCATTCAGTATGTAGCAACTACAAGAGCGGTAGAGCAAATGTTTTTCTATATTCAGAAACCTGGAAAAACTTCAGGATATCTGGAAATATATGACTTTATTGCGGGACAAAAGAATACTGATGAGGATAGTTTCGATTTTTTTGAAACAGATGAGAAACATCTGCTAAAACAGCATAAAAAAACAAAACAACATACAGGACAAGATCTTCACATTGGTTCTTTAAGAGCTTCTGATGAAACCTTTAGTACTGAAATAAAAATTGCTACACCTTCCAAAAGCTATCAGGAACGAAATGAAAGTGTAAAAACGGGTATATTCACTCACCATATTTTGGAAAAAGTTGTTACAAAAGATGACGCGCCATATGTTCTGAAACAATATTTATTGGACGGAACTATTACTCAGGCGGAATTCGAAGCTGTACAGATTAGGCTGAATAAATTATTTGAAGCATATCCACAGTATTTCGATGGTCATTATGAAGTTATTAATGAACGGGATATTCTGTTTTCTGATAAGGGAGAATTTCGATTGCTGCGTACCGACCGTTTACTAAAAGCTCCTGAAGGCTGGATTATTATAGACTTTAAAACGGGGGCTGAACGGGAAAAATATGAAGCCCAAATCGATATCTATAAAAAGGCATTAGAAAAATCCGGAGAGAAAGTCTGGAAAATAGAGGTATTATATATATAAGAAGAGATTATATCAAAAAGGTCATAAGTATTGTACTTTACCGTCCTGAGCCAAGCCTGTAGTGAGCCTGACGCACTATCGAAGAACTTTTTACGATCAGTGCTTTGTAATTGAAAATATTTCGACAAGCTCAACATGGCCTCTTAGAATACTTCAAATGGCCTTAACTCCAGAGGATTATTTTCTTTCTTTTTTCTTTCCTTCAACCTTTTCTCTGCTTCGCGTTGCATTTCAAGGCTTAGCTGAAATCCACTCATATTAAAGACTCCTACTCCATTAGCATTTTCTCGCAGCTTTGCTAAATCTTTAGGTTTTATTTCAGTTACTCGCTGTATTGTTAGTGGGGAAAAGAGTACTTTTTCTTTTTTGTTTCCCTGCAACATAAAGGAATAATGAGATCTTTCATCCGAAACTGTAACAATCAGTCCCGGTAATCCCTGAAACTTATATGGACCAAAATTTAATGGAATATCTGGTGTGAACCATGCTGTCCATTTCCGACCACCTATTTTCAACGTTGCTTTCTGACAATTGTACACACCTATTTTTTTAACCTCATCTTCTATCTTCCAGTTCATCTTTGAAAGTGGGAGCTGATATTTATAATTCTTCATACCAATTGTTTCTATAATCATCTGTTCTTGTTTCTCCGGATTAGTATAAATATTATAGTTAAACTTTGTTTTCATTCGCCCCATCATCGAAAGCGCTGCTGCGGCATCATTGGTAATACCAACAGAATAAATAACAGAATCTTTCATCAGCTTGTTCTGACTGGCAAAGCGCGACTCTTTCCCTAAGACATCCAGAAAAAAAAGTTCTTTTCTTACATCTCCTAAATCTGTTGAATCTATTTTATAGGTAAGTTCGTACGCGAATCTGTTTACGCTTTCCTCTTTAATACCTTGAGTAAAGTATTGATTGATGATTAAAAGGAAAATAAAAAATGTAATTTTTCTATTCATATAATATTATTAAATCTGATTTTGTGAAAATTAAATTTAACTAATTTTTTAGTGTTACGGAAATGTTTTTTACTTTTTTCTTGAACAATACAAATAATAGCTAAGCATTAAACATACTTTAAAAAGTAAAACAAAATATTTTCGAATTATCTGCACTTTTTAAAAACACTAATATCAAAGACTTTTATTAATTTTACTCTGTGAATCCCAACTTAGAACTTCAGCTAAAAACCTTACCACAAGATCCTGGTGTTTATCGTTATTATGATAAAGACAACAACTTATTATATGTAGGTAAGGCCAAAAATCTAAAAAAAAGAGTCCTTTCTTATTTCAATAAAAATCATGGTGGCTACCGTACTCGTATTATGGTATCCAAAATAATACGCCTTGAAACGACTATTGTAAATAGTGAATACGATGCTCTTTTACTGGAAAACAATCTTATTAAGGAGCTTAATCCATATTATAATGTAATGCTGAAGGATGATAAAACCTATCCTTGGATTTGCATTAAAAATGAACCTTTTCCCAGAGTCTTTCTTACCCGAAATGTTATAAAAGACGGATCCGAATATTATGGCCCCTATGCCAAGCCTCGCCAGGCAAAGATTCTAATCGATACTATTAAGAAGATTTACAAACTCCGAACCTGTAACCTCAATCTTAGTCCGGACAAAATTGACGACGGAAAATACAAAGTATGTTTGGAGTACCATATTAAGAACTGTCTTGGTCCATGTGAAGGGTTGGAATCTGAAGAGGAATACAATGATAAAATTAAAGCCATCCGTGGGATTATAAAAGGTGATTACAAGATTGCCCGGCAGTATCTGACAGAGCAAATGATGCACTTTGCAGAAAAAATGGAATTCGAAAATGCTCACATGGTAAAAGAGCGACTGGAAATCCTGGAAGACTACCAAACGCATAGTATGGTTGTAAATGCCTATATAGATGATGTAGACGTTTTCGGTATTTTCTCAGACGAATCTGCAGCTTATGTCAATTACTTTAAAATTAACAATGGCTCCATCGTACAATCCTTTACAACAGAAATTAAAAAAGTTCTGGAGGAAAGTGACGAAGAAATTATGGAAGAAGCCTTGGTAGAAATTCGCCAGAAGTTTAGCTCAAAATCCAAAGAAATCTATCTTCCATTCCATCTTTCAGTAGAGATTCCGGGAGCAAAAATTATTGTACCGAAGGTTGGAGATAAAAAGCGAATTGTAGAGCTTTCCGAAAAGAATGCACGCGAATACCGTCTGGAGAAGCTAAAGCAGGTGCAAATTGTCGATCCGGAAAGACACACCAATCGTATTATGGCAGAAATGCAGAAAAATCTGCGCATGCCTGTTGAGCCTCGACATATTGAAGGTTTCGATAACTCGAATATTCAGGGTACAAATCCAGTATCTGCTTGTGTTGTATTTAAGGATGGTAAGCCCAGTAAACAGGATTACCGCATATTCCATGTAAAAACAGTGGAAGGACCCAATGACTTTGCTACGATGGAAGAAGTTATTCTCCGCAGATATAGCCGGCTTTTAGATGAAGGAGAAGATTTACCTCAGTTAATTCTGATAGACGGAGGTAAAGGGCAGCTAAGCTCTGCCATAAAAAGTTTGAAAATTCTTGGGTTATATGGTAAGATAACAATCGTTGGTATTGCGAAAAGGCTGGAAGAAATTTTCTTCCCGGAAGATCCTATTCCTTTATATCTGGATAAAAAATCGGAAACTCTTAAAATATTGCAGCGGGTAAGGGATGAAGCTCACCGTTTCGGAGTGAAGCACCATCGTACCCGCAGAAAAAATTCGACTATAAAATCGGAACTGGAAGAAATACCGGGTGTGGGACCCAAAAGTATAGAATTGCTTCTTTCTAAAATGAAATCAGTAAAACGGATCCGTGAAGCAAATATGGAAACACTGGAAGAAATTCTGGGAAAAAGTAAGGCTAAAATGGTATTCGAATACTTTAACGGAAACGAAAATGCATAAAAAAAGCAGTGATTAATTCACTGCTTTTTTACTTTTATTATTTCTTCTGAAAAATTTCTTTCTGATAAGTATCGTTAGCCTGAGGAATTTCAATAATTAAGCTTCCGTTTTCTGCATAGCCTAATGCTGTAGCTCCGTTTTCCATTTTCACACGGTAAACACCTTGTTTGCTGGTTTCAGTAAATACTGCATATGGAGAAGAACTGCTTCCGCTTGCCAAGATAAACTGACCTGATCCCATATTGATCTTCTGTACACTAATTTTTCCGTTGCTGAATACTTCTGCTTTATTTGTTGTTGCAATAGGTGAAGAAGAAACTTCAGACTTTGTTACTACCGGGGCAGACACAGCTTCTGTTGTTTTAACTTTTTCAACTTTAGCCACTACCTCTTCTTTAGGCTTCTTCGTATTTTCAACAATACTAATTGTCTGAGACGGATTAGATACAGGTACCGTTCTTAGAGAAATTTCTAAGGCATCCGGAAAACCTGTTTCAAACTCTTTCTGCATAGACATTCCTTTAGACTCTAATAAGACCTTATCATTACAATCGATAAATTTTACAATAACTCTGTTTCGGAACATACTACTATTGTCCAGAAGGTTCGCACGTGCTACACTACATCTGTTTTGTGACAATTCTACAGGCCAATCTTCCTTCTCCTCCTGAATAACTTTATAGTTTTTACTCTCCAGCCCTTTTACCAGTTGCTTATTCAGATCATACTTGTTCATTTCTTTTTCAAACGTCTTCGGAACATAGATATACTGAAAGTCACTTATTTTTTGACCATAAGCTGTAACTACACTACTGATAAGGAATATTGATAATAACTTCTTCATAACATGGGTATTTTACCTAATAAAATTTTGAACTAAATTAATCAAAAAACAAACTCTAACCACTGAATCTTTCAATTTATTATAAAAATAACCATAAAAGGCTTTATTTATATTTTAGTAACTTACACTATATAAACACATTCCATTTTTGGGATGTGCAAAATCACTGAGTATTAACTAAAATCTTTTATTATGAAAATAGGACTTTTTGGATTCGGAAAAACGGGGAAAGCAGTTGCATCTGTTATTCTTCAGAATAAAGAACATTCCCTGCAATGGATTTACCGGAAAACCAACAGACTAAATAACAGAAGTGCTTCTGAATTTTTCGGAATAGAAAGTACAGACGTTGGTAATATTTATTCTGAAAACAATCTTAGTATAGAAAAATTATTAGATGAACACCCTGTTGATGCGATCATCGATTTTTCTTCTTCGGACGGAATATATACTTACGGAGAAGCTGCTGCCAAGAAGAATGTAAAAATAATCTCTGCAATTTCTCATTATACAACTAAAGAAATTAATTTTCTGAAAAAGTTGGCAAAAAAGGCAACAGTATTTTGGTCACCCAATATTACACTCGGAATTAACTATTTACTTTATGCTTCTACGTTCCTCAAAAAAATAGTACCTTCTGTTGATATAGAGATTATTGAAGAACACTTCAAAGACAAAAAAGGAATTTCAGGCACTGCTATACGAATTGCAGATGCTTTAGATATAAAAGACGAAAACATAAACACTATAAGAGCAGGAGGCATTGTAGGAAAACATGAAGTTATATTCGGTTTTCCTTTTCAGACTGTCAGATTAATTCATGAGTCTATTTCCAGAGATGCTTTTGGTAATGGGGCTTTATTTGCTGCCGAACACCTTGCAGATAAAAAATCGGGCTTTTACAAATTCGAGGATTTATTGCATCCCTACTTTAATGTATAATAGCTTCGGTCCCCTTTCTTCTTCTGGCTTTGATAACGGCATTTACAATAATAGCCAAAATCATAACTGCTGAAGCTCCGTAAAATACAGGACTCATTTCTTCAGATTTGCCAAAGATAAAGTAGGCTAAAATAATTCCGTAAACAGGCTCCAGGTTTACTGTAAGTGCCAGTGTAAAGGGGGAAATATATTTCATAAGCTTTACTGATTCCAACATTGGATATGCTGTAAAAAAACTGGCCAGAAGCAAAAGCAATAAAATATTCTTCCAGTCAATATTCACTACAGATCCTATTTCACCAGATCCAAGTAAGAATAAACTAACCAATATCCATCCTCCGAAGATTTCATAAAAAATGATGTTTTCCGAGGATGTTTTTCCAAATAGCTTCCCGTTCAGTACCGTAAAAGAAGCACCTAAGAAAGCACATATCACCCCAAAAATAATCCCTATTTTGTGTTCAAATTCAACATTGAATATAAGCAGCATACAGGATACTATAATAAGTCCGAGCAGTAACTCTACCCAATCCAGCTTCCTGCGGTAGACAATAGGTTCCAGTATAGATACAAATAATGTAACTGTAGCCAGACAAGACAATGCTATAGATACATTGGATATCTTAATAGAATAAAAGAAGCACAACCAGTGCCCACCCATTAGTCCACCAACACCAATCAACTGCCAGAATAGTTTACGGGAAACTTTCATAGATTGTTTTTTCACAACCCTAATGAAAAGATAAAGAAATAAAGCTGCAAATAACATCCGGAAAAATACCAGCTCCAGGGCATCAACTGTAATAAGCTTTCCCAAAATTGCTGTAAATCCCCATAAAAAAACGATTAAATGCAACCGAAACTGCGAAGAACTGAACATCATAATTATTAAAATACAAAATTAGCGAATTATTCATATTTTTACCCAAAAAATTGATATGGATTTTCTGAGCGTTTTTGCTTCTACAGATGCATGGGTTGCATTACTAACACTAACATTTTTAGAGATTGTTTTAGGTATTGACAATATTGTATTTATCTCTATTGTATCTTCCAAACTAAGTCCTAAGGACCAACCAAAAGCCAGAAATATAGGTTTGGGATTAGCAATGATTTTCAGAATAGCCCTTTTATTTGGAATCAAATGGGTACTTAGTCTGAATTCAGTTTTACTGGAAGTTAACCTCAGTTGGTTCCATGGTAAGATAACCGGACAAAGTATTATTATTTTCCTTGGCGGACTCTTCTTACTTTATAAGAGTGTAACAGAAATTCACCATAAACTAGAAGGAGAGGAAGCATTAAAAACAGGAAACACTAAAAAAGTAGGGCTCAATGGTGCAATTGTACAAATTGCTCTTCTTAATCTTGTCTTCTCTTTTGATAGTATCCTTACTGCTGTCGGCCTTGTAAGTTTTAAAGAATTTGGTGAAAGCGGAGCATTGTCTATTATGATTCTATCCGTTATTATTTCAATTATAATTATGATGGCATTTGCAGGACCTGTAAGTCATTTTGTAAACAGACACCCTACTATACAGATTTTGGGACTATCTTTCCTTATTCTTATCGGGGTAATGCTACTTGCAGAATCTTCTCACCTTGCCCATGTTGTAATATTCGAACAGGAAGTTGGTGTGATTCCTAAAGGCTATCTTTATTTTGCCATATTCTTCTCACTCGCTGTAGAATTTATCAATATGAAACTACGGAAAAGTACAACTCCTGTAGCCTTGAAAAATTCAGAGACTATAGATAAATTATAAAACTAAAAGCTTCAGAAATTCTGAAGCTTTTTTATTAAAAAAAACCCCGGGTACCTTATCAGTACTCGGGATCTTCAAATAATAAACTATTAAAAAAATAAACTTAGGAATTGATCTTTATTAAGACACAACTCATGAATTACCTCTTATTACCGTAACTCATTTCCTATGTGCAAAGTTATTCAAAACACGATCCATATGCAACAGAATAAAAGTTAAAATATATTAAAATAACATATTGTTTATCAATAATTTAAAACACTAAAATCTATCATTTCTAAATCCTCTGAAAAAGCTTATATTTAGAGGATAAAATAAACCCAATGGACATAGAATTCAATAAAAGAGAAGATCAGAATAAATTAAAACTTTCAGAAATTAATCAGGTACTGAACCAGGTAAAAAAAGGTGGTGGTGAAAAACGTCTGCAAAAACTTCGTGATGAAGGCAAGATGACTGCCCGTGAAAGAGTTGAATATCTTCTGGATAATATTGAAAATGCTATTGAAATTGGTGCTCTTGCCGGTTATGAAATGTATGCCGAACATGGCGGATGCCCTAGTGGTGGTGTCGTGGTAATGATGGGGCATGTTTCAGGACGCCAATGTATCGTTGTTGCCAACGATGCTTCTGTAAAAGCCGGAGCTTGGTTTCCGATTACCGGGAAAAAGAATCTGCGGGCTCAGGAAATAGCAATGGAAAACCGTTTACCTATTATCTATCTAGTAGATTCTGCGGGTGTATATCTTCCTATGCAGGATGAAATATTTCCGGATAAAGAACATTTCGGACGAATTTTCCGCAACAATGCCAAGATGAGCTCCATGGGAATTGTGCAGATTGCTGCAGTAATGGGAAGTTGTGTAGCTGGAGGTGCCTATCTTCCTATTATGAGTGACGAAGCAATGATTGTGGATAAAACCGGAAGTATATTTTTAGCAGGAAGCTATCTTGTAAAAGCCGCTATTGGTGAAAATATAGATAATGAAACACTAGGTGGTGCAACAACACATTGTGAAGTATCTGGTGTAACTGATTATAAGGCTAAGGATGATAAAGATGCTTTAAATCGAATTAAAAATATTATGAAATCTCTTGGTGATTATGATAAAGCAGGATTCGACAGAATTGAACCGGCACAGCCAAAAGAGAATCCCGATGATATTTTCGGAATTATGCCAGCATCCAGAGCAGAGCAATACGATACATATGATATTATTAAAAGACTTGTTGATAATAGTGAGTATGAAGAATACAAACCAGACTATGGCAAAACCATTGTTTGTGCTACAGCAAGAATCGATGGCTGGTCTGTAGGTATTGTTGCTAATCAGAGAAAGCTTGTAAAAAGTGGAAAAGGCGAAATGCAGTTTGGCGGCGTAATCTATTCCGATAGTGCAGATAAAGCTACCCGATTTATTGCAAACTGTAACCAAAGAAAAATTCCATTGGTATTTTTACAGGATGTTACAGGATTTATGGTAGGATCTAAGTCTGAACATGGTGGCATCATAAAGGATGGAGCCAAAATGGTGAATGCCGTTTCTAATTCTGTTGTTCCTAAATTTACTATCATTACAGGTAATTCTTTTGGAGCAGGTAATTATGCGATGTGTGGAAAAGCTTATGATCCTCGTCTTATAGCAGCATGGCCTTGGGCTGAATTAGCAGTAATGGGAGGCGCACAAGCTGCAAAAGTTTTATTACAGATCCAGGAAGCTACATTAAAAAAACAAGGAAAAGAACTTTCCGCTGAAGAACATCAGGCACTTCTGGATAAAATTACCCAGAATTATAATAAACAGACTCAGGCCACTTACTCAGCTGCAAGATTATGGACAGATGCTATTATCAATCCGCTTGATACCAGAAAGTGGATTAGCATGGGGATTGAGGCAGCAAATCACTCCCCTATTACAGAGAAATTTAACCTGGGGGTTATCCAGGTTTGATCAGATAATTTGTGATTAAATAAAAAAGACATCCGCTTTGGATGTCTTTTTTATTTCTTGTTAGATATTCTTAAATATTCACATTGAATTTTCTTTGTCTTATAAGGTCTGCAATTGCCAGAATATCTTTACCGATTTCACGGTCATTTTCCAGTTTTGCAACTTTGGTACGAATCAGATCATAAGCTTCTTCAATAACCGATGAAGATTTCAATGGTCTTCTGAATTCTAAGCCCTGGGCAGCAAACATTAATTCAATTGCCAGAATATTTTCGAGGTTACCTAATACCTGATTGAATTTTCTTCCACTGATACTTCCCATAGATACATGGTCTTCCTGACCTAAAGAAGTTGGTACGCTGTCCGCAGATGCAGGGAAACATAATGTTTTATTTTCCGTCACCAATGCTGCAGAGGTATATTGTGGAATCATAAATCCGGAATTAAGACCTGAACTTTCAACCAATAATTTTGGAAGTCCATATTTACCTTCCAGCAATAAATAGCTTCTTCTGTCTGAAATATTCCCCAATTCAGCAGCTGCCAATGTTGCATAATCCAATGGCAAAGCGATCAACTGTCCGTGGAAATTTCCTCCGGAAATAGCTTCCTCATCACTAACTACAATTGGATTATCGGTAACAGAGTTCAATTCGGTTTCTATAGCACTTTTCAAATGAAGCCATGCATTGCGACTTGCTCCGTGCACTTGTGGTACACAACGGAAAGAATAAGGATCCTGAACACGATCACAATTTTCGTGATTTTTAAGATTTTTAGAACCTTTTAAAAGCTTCGTCATTCTTTCTGCAACTTTCTGACTTCCTTCAAATGGTCTTATTTCATGCAATTCTTTTTTGAAAGGACTAGCTGATCCCTGATAAGCTTCCAGGCTCATCGCTGCTGCAAGATCTGCAAGGTCCAACAGATATTTCATTTTATCTAGACCTGCAACACCATGTGCCACCATAAACTGAGTTCCGTTAATTAAAGCCAATCCTTCTTTTGGCCCTAGTTTTAATGGCTCAAGGTTGTGCTGATCAAGAACTGTTTTAGTTTCTTCGATTTGGTCACCGTTCCATACCTTTCCTAAACCTAAAAGGGGTAATACCATATGTGACAAAGGTGCCAAGTCTCCGGAAGCGCCTACAGATCCTTGCTCCGGAATAACCGGAATGATATCTTTCTCTACCATAATCTGAAGTCTTTCTACAACTTGTGGAGAAATTCCGGAAAAACCTTTGGACAAAGCATGAATCTTTGCCACTATCATTATCTTAGACAATTTCTTGTCGATAGGTTTTCCTACACCTACACTATGACTGATAATAAGGTTATGTTGTAACTGAGAAATCTCGTCATCAGAAATTTTAGTATCGCATAAAGGACCAAAGCCGGTATTAATTCCGTAAACAGTTTTCCCGTCTGCAATGATTTTCTTTACATTATCCTGCGATTTTTTAACCTGCAACATTGCTTTTGCAGACATCTCTGCTTTTTCAGGAGCATCTATAATCTTAATAATGTCCTCATACTGAAGGTAATCTACACCGTAAGTCTTCATAAATTTTATTTTGTTTAAATTTAAGAAAATCAGGCATACTAAAAAAAATAAACCGCCTTTCGGCGGTTTATTTTATGCTTCTGCATCAGCGTTAAAGACTCTTTGTCCCAATTCCTGATCAAAAAGATACAGAGCTGATGGATTATCCTTTACCATTTTAATTTTTGAAACATATTGTGAAGCTGTTGCTTCTTCTTCTACCTGCTCGTTGATGAACCACTGTAAGAAAGATGTTGTTGCAAAATCATTTTCTTCAGTTGCAACCTTTACAATATTAAAAATACTTTTGGTTACTTCCTTTTCGTGTGCTAATGCTTTCTCAAAAATATTCAGTGCATCTGCAAACTCACTTGGAGGAGCCGGAATAGTCTGTAAAATTACTTTGCCACCTACATCATTAAGGTAGTCAAACATTTTATCAGCATGCATTAACTCCTCTTTAGACTGAACTCTGAAATAATTAGCCAGTCCTTCAAGATCCTGAGTTTCAAACCATGCAGACATTGCAAGGTAATATTGTGCGGCATACTGTTCTTTAGCAATCTGCTCGTTAATTAAAGATTCAACTTTTGTACTGATCATAGTTTAGATATTTGTATCAAAAATAAGGAAAATAAAAAAGAGCGAAAAATTCTCGCTCTCTTATTTTAAATGATATTCTTACATGTTTTTTGATTTCTCTTTGTAAGCTTTCATCCTATTCTGACGTTCGGCTTTTTTCTGAGCCTTTATATCATTCCATTTAGCATACTGTTCCGGAGAAAGGATTTTTTTCATTTCAGCATCATTCTGCTCCTTTTTGGCTTTCATTTCCTTCTTCATATTTTCCCTGTCCGTTTTACGTTCAGCCATTTTTTGCTTCATGTCAGTAGCATTTCTCTCATGCAATGCTTTAATTTTATTTTCCTGATCAGCAGTCAGATTAAGATCTTTCTTCATCTGATCCCATTTTTGTTGGCGCTTTTGCATCATTTCCTGTTTTTTAGCCTGGCGATCAGCCTTCATAGGCTCTGTAGTCTGTTGTGCAAATGCGAATCCTGTAGCGCCCATTAGCAATAGGCTGAAAACTATTTTTTTCATTTTGTTCTGTTTTTATATTATTAAAATTGTATGTATTTGATAAAAAAAATAGAGCCCCGTTAAAGAGCTCTCATGTTATTTATCGTTAAAAAAACTGAATTTTAGTTAAAATAGTGTTCAAACATATTCCTGACAATGTTTTTTGTTTCGTCCGGATAGGAAACTTTAATTACATCCGAATCAAAAATCCATTCATCCAATTTTTTTTCCCAATCCGCAGTTTTCCAAATAACAGGTACTCCCATCCTTTCCATTGCCAAAGCATTACATTGTTGCTCAAACTGATTTTTCATGGGAACAGAAAGTAGTTTCTTTCCCAGATACAAAGCTTCAGCAGGGCCTTCAAATCCCCCTCCGGTTAAAAGTCCTTTACAGGTTTCCAAGGATTTATTAAATAACTCATTATTTACAGGAGTCACTTTTATATTCTCTTTTTCATATGCCTGGGATGAATGTTTAGAGAAAATATGCCATTCCTTATCCTTATATTTCTGAAGCTTGTTAATAATAAAATCGTCGTTATAGGCAGGAAGATAAATTGTATAATGCCCTTTGTCTTGCGGATTCAGATTTCTGATCTCATTTCTTATAACTGGCGTATGGATAAAGTCATCATATTTTTCAAAATGAAAGCCTATCTGATAAGTGGTTGGTGCATAATTTTTCAGGATCAGTTTTCCCCAATGAAAGCCTTCCGTCATCGGTGTTTTATCTGACAAGAAAGAAGACTGGTGGCTCAGGGCAACACTCTTTATACGCTTTCTTTTGCACGCCCATGCAGTGACAGGCTCGAAATCGTTGATAATTGCATCATATTCATGCAACGGTAAGTTTTTAATATCCGATATAAAAGCTTTTGTATTGAACCTATTCCATGTTTCCCGAAAATCGACTCCTCCCTTCTTTCCAAAGACAAATCCAAAGCCGTTTAGCTGGTATTTTATGGAATAGGGCAAACCTACATCCGCCTGAGTACCACTAATAAGAAGGTCCACATCTCCATATTGCTGTAAAATTGGTATCACTTCTCTTGCACGGCTTACATGCCCGTTCCCTGTACCTTGTATCGCATACAAAATCTTCATCTTACGAAGATAAATACATTTCTTAATGTGTTGTTTTTTGCTAACAAAATTTAACACAGAAACAAATAAAAAACCGGAAGAGCAATCTTCCGGTTCTTTTGATTGATAATCTCTTTCCGCCTTTTAATTAATCATCATGATCTCTTCGGCCCCATCCTCTTCCTTGGCCATTGTCGTTATCACGATGTTTACGATGTTGTTTCCACTGTTTTTTATAATACTTATCTCTTTCTTTGTAGTATTTTTTATCATAGTTTTTACCATAGATCCATACTGGATTTTGACCTCTGTAATAATGATCGTAGAAACGTTTATATTGCGCAGGCGTCATGATACGTTCCATTTCATTATAACGGTCTCTGTACCATCTGTCTGGTGTACCTCTGTAAACACGATCCCAGGAATCGTAAGTTGGATAACGGTTATTTAGTACATCAATGGCTGCGATTTGTCTTCCGTTAAGACCTAAATAAGAAGCAACATCCCTCCAGTTGATAGAAGAAACACTTCCCCTGTAGTCGTCATAATAATTTTGTGAAAAGCCTAGTGCAAATACTCCTAAGGCTAATACTGTTAATAACTTTTTCATAATCAATTTTACTTTAAAGATGCATACCCAAAAGTGTACCATTTTTTATATAACGGTTTTGATTACAATTTGTTATTTTCAGTATACGATATTCAAATTAAGAAAAATCGGGATGTAAAAAGGTTATCTTCCGGAAGTGGTAACCCAATTAGCTATCTTTTGATTAAAACTTTTATTTTTTAATAAATCTTCTAATCCGATATGCATTCTGTACCTCCAATAATGAGGAAAGATTGCAGGAACATTAATTCTTTCTGCATTTTCATCCGGATTCTGAAGTTCTTTATCTGTTGCAAAAAATTCCTGAATCGGGAATATGGCCAACATTGCCTCTGTATGCAAATGTTGTTTTATAATAATTTCTGTCAGATAAGGCGACAATTCTTCCGGAGCTTTACCATTTTGGTTCAGCTGCTCATTATAATATTTCTGAGTAAGCACGCGGTCTTCTTTCCACCATTGCCTTAGTGTGCTGGTATCATGTGATGATGTTGTAACTACATTAAGATAAGTTGCATTTTGGGGATTATAAAAGGCAACATTTTCCTTAGGAGAACGCTGTACTTTCAGAGCTAAAATAGCAAGATGATCCATAACCTCCGGTACTACTTCCGGCACAAGTCCTAAATCTTCTCCACAAATAAGCATATTTGTTGTCTGTAATAGCATAGGCAGTTTATCCATCGCATTCTCTTTCCACATCTGATCCTGACGATGGAAAAAATAATTGATATACAGGCCAAATAGTTTACCTTTTATTTCTTCTTCAAGATATTGGTATGATAAGGTTTTTGAAAGATTAAATCTTGGATGATACACGATTCCTTCTTCTATTTTTTCTTCCAGAAAAAGCACATTTGCTAGCAGATAATACAATTTATCTTTAATCTTCAGTGAATCATCGTGCTCTTTAAAATAAGTCTCTATTTTTTTCTGTGTATCAAATTCAGATCTGAAGTGATAGAGTTCTTTATTCTTTATAAAAAAGGCATCAATCACATCATCTTTTAGATCCCCCAATACATGCTGAAGAATTTCAGCATTGATAAAAGGTTTGCAGTACCTGTCACGATCGAACCAGATTTTTTCATCTTCCAATTCTTCCGTAGTCACTGGAATTGCCGGATAAAAACTACCCAATATTCCTTGTACTGCAGATGCCGGCATTCTCCATATCCTGAAGAAACCTAGTATATGATCTATACGCATGGCATCGAAATATTGGGACAAAGCAGTAAATCTGTTTTTCCACCACTGATAGTCTTTTTCTTTCATGACTCCCCAGTTATAAGTTGGGAATTCCCAATTTTGTCCCAGATCCGTAAACTCATCCGGCGGAGCTCCTGCCTGAAAATCCATACCAAATAATTCGGGTTCTGTCCAAGCTTCTACACTATGACGGTAAATTCCAATAGGAAGATCTCCCTTTATTACCAGTCCTTTACTATGTATATAATCTATAGCTTCTGTTAACTGCAAATGCAGTTGATATTGTACCCAAATGTGGAATATGGCGGTTGTATAATCTGGGTGATCTGGGTCTAAAAACCTGTTTGCTTCTTCAGCATTATAAACTGAAAGTATTTTCCATTTATTAAAATCTGGTGTTTTGTATACATCTCTTAATGTACAAAATACAGCGTAAGGATTTAACCAATTCGAGTTTTGTATATGGTAATTCTGAAAGTCTTTATCAATAATGATATTGCTTTGGTTCTCGTTGAATATAGTTTTCAGATATTTCAATTTTCCACTCATTACGGCCTCATAATCTACCTGAGACAACAAATTCAGCCGTTTCTTTTCGCTTCCATATTCTTCGTTTAAAGTCTCTGAAAGCGGGTAAGTTAAATTTTCTAACGACAAATATTGTGGATGGAGTGCATATACCGAAATTGCAGCATAAGGATAACTATCTATCCATTGGTGAGTGGCTGTTGTATCATTAATTGGCAGAATCTGCAACATAGATAGTTTTGTCTGTGCGGCCCAGTCTGCAAGCAGTCTAAGATCTGCAAATTCTCCTACTCCAAAACTATTTTCTGAACGTAATGAAAATACTGGCACTGCGACTCCTGCCGCTCGCCATAATTTTTCTACAGGAAATTTGAAATAATGGTCATGCAGAACATTAAGGGTATCCGGATTCGGAGCTGTCCGGACTTTGCGGTTTGGTCCATTTTCGTAGACAATTTCTCCTGTTTTTATATCGAGAATTGCATATTTATACTCAACATATATATTATCAGACAGATCAACAAACACTTCCCATGTGACAGTATCTGTCTGATGCATCTCTATATAATGATTCAGATCCCAGTTACCAAGTTCTGATGCGCTTCCCAGAAGTATAATTTTTTCATCCTTATTATATAAAGGAGCCTGAACAGTAAAAAGATGACTCTCTTTCTGTTCAGGCTGTATTTTTTGAGATCCCCTGCCTTTTAAAGCATTATGAAGAATCTTATTATTAAGATAATTCTCAGGAAAATTTTTATTGTTCCATGAATCGAAAATACAATAGTTACTAAATGAGGAATATGTGCTAAGCACATGTCCGCTCATTTCTTCATTCAATATTCTTCCGGCTACATTTTTTACCAAAAAATGGTATTCGGCATCACCTTCTTTTATTTCCTTATCAAAACGCCAGATACTGTCATAGATATAGTTCAGTTCTTCTTCTGATACCTTTCCTGTCCCCTGTTCCTTTATTTTAATGAAAAGGCTCTCCCCTATAGCTGTTCTGTAGTGAATATTGAATTGTACTTTCTTCATTCCGGATGATCTAGTTGATCGTATAAGATGTCCCCTCTCTTCCGTCTTTTAGTTCAATACCTTTCTCCAGAAGACGGTCTCTTATCTGATCTGACAACTCCCAGTTTTTAGTCTTTCTTGCCTGATTTCTCAGTTCAATCAATAACTGCAATGTTTCATCCAGTTTATCACTTCCTGTTTCTTCTGTTATCGTTTGTAATCCCAGCACATCAAATACAAAAGCATTCAGTTTTTCTTTTAATAATGCAAGGTCATCTGCTGTGATTGTTTCTTTCCCATCTTTAAGAAGGAAAATCCATTTTACAGCCTCGAAAAGATGCGATATAAGTATTGGACTATTAAAATCGTCAACAAGTGCAGAATATGCTTTATCCAACCACTCCGGAATATTAACCGTAGACGCATCAGATGGTTGAATTTCATCTAATATTTTTACAGCGTCCATCAAACGGCTAAAGCCTTTTTCACTCGCCAGCATTGCCTCATTGGAAATATCCAGTACACTTCTGTAGTGTGCCTGCAGGAAGCAGAAACGCAATACACTTGGATGGAATGGTTTTTCGAAGAAATTATTATTCCCGGTAATTAACTCCATTGGCAGAATATAATTACCTGTAGATTTACTCATTCGTTGTCCATTCATTGTTAGCATATTGGCGTGCATCCAGTAGTTTACCGGCTCTGTACCATTGCAAGCCTTACCTTGAGCGATCTCACATTCGTGATGTGGGAATTTAAGATCCATTCCTCCACCGTGAATATCGAACTTATCTCCAAGATATTTAGTACTCATTGCAGTACATTCCAGGTGCCATCCCGGAAAACCTTCTCCCCAAGGAGAAATCCAACGCATAATATGTTGTGGAGATGCCTTTTTCCAAAGTGCAAAATCCTGTGGATTTTTTTTCTCACCCTGTCCATCCAGATCACGGGTATTGGCAAAAAGTTCTTCTATATTTCTACGACTTAGTTCCCCATAATTAAGTCCTCTTGCATTATATTCCAGAACATCGAAGTAAACGGATCCATTGCTTTCGTAAGCAAATTCCTTTTCAATTAACTTTTTTGTCAGTTCAATTTGCTCGATAATATGACCTGTTGCCGTTGGCTCTATTGTAGGCGGAAGCAGATTAAATTTCTTTAGTACTTCATGAAAATCGACTGTATACTTCTGTACAATTTCCATTGGTTCTAATTTTTCCAATCGGGATTGTTTAATAAAACGGTCATTATCTATATTCCCGTCATCAGTTAAATGACCCGCATCTGTAATATTTCTTACATACCTTACTTTATATCCCAGAAATTGCAGGGATCTATATATAAAGTCAAAAGAAAGAAAAGTTCTTACATTTCCTAAATGGACATTACTATATACTGTAGGTCCGCAGACATACATTCCAACATTTCCGTCCAATATAGGTTTGAAGTCTTCTTTTTCTCCTGTAAGCGAGTTATATATTTTAAGTTGCATTATTTATAATGTTGTTTAAAGTGAAAGATTAAAATGATCTTGTTGTAGTTTTCTGCCAATATAATTACAATTTGCCACAACAAATAATTGTAGCAAGAAAAATTCGGTTCGAAACTTTTTTAAATTTTATCATTTTATATTACTTTAATCCAGTTTTGCATGGCTTCCTACATAATGAAGGAATTCCTGTCTTGTAATAGGGTTTGTTCTGAAAATACCGCTTAGTTCTGCGGTAATTGTTGAACTTGCTGTATCTTTTATACCTCTGCAATTTACGCAAAGATGTCTTGCATCTATAATGCAGGCTACATCTTTAGTTCCCAAAGCTTCCTTCATCGCTTCTACAATCTGCATTGTAAGGCGCTCTTGTACCTGCGGACGCTTTGCATAATAATCTACAATCCTGTTGATCTTGGAAAGTCCGATTACTTTACCATTAGATATATAAGCTACGTGAGCTCTTCCTATAATAGGAAGAAAATGATGTTCGCAGAAAGAATAAACAGTAATATCCTTTTCTACTAACATCTGTCTATATTTATATTGATTCTTAAAAGTAGATATTCCGGGTTTATTTTCAGGAAGTAATCCACCAAAGATTTCATTGACATACATCTTCGCTACGCGCTTAGGTGAATCTTTCAGACTATCGTCGGTCATATCCAGTCCAAGCGTTTCCATTATCTCACTAAAAAGACCTTCAATCTTCTGAACTTTTTCATCTGCAGACAGCCTAAAAGCATCTTTTCTTAGTGGTGTATGTTGATTTCCGTCGTAAATATCATCGTCATTATCAAAAAAATCATTCATTCTGTAATATTTTCAAGCAAAAATAATGAATAAAATCAGGATGAAAGAATCCAGATTAAATTTTAAATAATTCGTTTTTAGAACCTTAATTTTTCAAACCACGTAAATCATCAAAATTGAGTAAAAAAATAGCAAATGATTCGATTTTTTATATATTTGCAGTTGGATTAACAATTTTTAAAATACATTTACTATGTCAGACATCGCATCAAGAGTTAAAGCTATCATCGCTGATAAGCTAGACGTGGAAGAAACTGAAGTAACACCAGAAGCTAGCTTCACTAACGATTTAGGAGCAGATTCTCTGGATACTGTTGAGTTGATCATGGAGTTCGAAAAAGAATTCAACATTCAGATTCCTGATGACCAAGCTGAAAAGATTACAACAGTAGGACACGCAATCGCTTATATTGAAGAAGTAGTCAACAAATAATTGTTGAAGAACATTAAAGAAAATTTATGGAATTAAAGAGAGTAGTAGTAACTGGCTTCGGAGCCCTTACACCGATAGGAAATAATGCAAATGAGTACTGGGAGAGCCTTGTAAAAGGTACAAGTGGAGCAGCGCCGATTACTCTTTTTGATTCCACTAATTTTAAAACTCAATTTGCCTGCGAGGTTAAAAACTTCGATCCATTAAACCACTTCGATAAGAAGGAGGCAAAAAAAATGGACCGTAACTCGCAATTAGGGCAGGTTGTTGCACGTGAGGCGATTGCTCACAGCCGTATTATTGAGGACAATGTAGACAAAGACCGTGTAGGTGTTATCTGGGGATCCGGAATTGGTGGACTTGAAACTTTTGAAACTGAAGTTTTAGGATATGCTGCATCAAATAGTATCCCAAGATTCAACCCTTTCTTTATTCCTAAAATGATTGCCGACATTACGCCTGGGAATATTTCTATAGAATTTGGATTCCATGGTCCTAACTATACCACAGTTTCAGCTTGTGCTTCTTCTGCCAATGCAATTATTGATGCTAAAATGCTTATTCAGTTAGGCAAAGCGGATGTTATTGTTTGTGGAGGATCTGAAGCAGCTGTAACAGCTAGTGGTGTAGGAGGCTTCAATGCTATGCATGCGCTTTCAACAAGAAATGACGATCCTAAAACAGCTTCCCGTCCATTCGACAAAGACAGAGATGGTTTTGTACTGGGTGAAGGAGCAGGATGCATCATTCTTGAAGAATACGAACACGCTGTAAAAAGAGGCGCTACAATTTATGCCGAACTACTAGGTGGAGGTCTTAGTGCAGATGCTCACCACATGACAGCTCCACATCCGGAAGGATTAGGTGCTTATTTAGTAATGAAAAGATGTCTGGATGATGCCGGAGTTACTACTGATGAAGTAGACCACATCAACATGCATGGTACTTCTACTCCATTAGGGGACATTGCGGAATCTCAGGCAATTGCTAAATTATTAGGTGAACACGCATTTGATATTCAGATCAATTCTACTAAGTCTATGACGGGGCATTTATTAGGTGCAGCCGGAGTTATAGAATCTATAGCAGCTTTAGGCACTATTATCCACGGAATTGTTCCTCCAACGATCAATCATTTCACAGATGATGAGAAACTGGACAGCAGACTTAACTTTACTTTCAACACAGCAGTGAAGAAGGAAGTGAATATTGCAATGAGCAACACTTTTGGATTTGGAGGGCATAATGCCTGCGTTTTATTCAAAAAGATTTAATGGAGATTAAAAGCTATTTTTCCAATCTTTTAAAAAAACGAACCAAAACTTTATCCGATAAAGATAAAAATTTTAAAGCCGCCATTAACAGATTGGTGGGCTACAAGGTGAATGACCTTAGATTATTCAAAGAAGCTTTCACTTTAAAATCTCCAAATACCACAAAAGAAGCCTTCAACTACGAAAGATTAGAATATCTGGGAGATGCTGTATTAGGAAGTATTGTTTCCTGTCACATTTTTCATGAATATCCTAATGCCAATGAAGGTTTCCTTACACAGATGAAATCTAAAGTGGTAAACCGTAAAAATTTGAATGCGCTGGGAGAGCGTCTGGAACTTACCAGATTTTTACAAAACAAAGAAGAGAACACCACTTTAAGTGAAAATATCCATGGTAATCTTTTCGAAGCATTAGTTGGCGCTATTTATCAGGATATAGACTATGATAAATGCAGAGAAATAATTCTGGGCCAGCTTCTGACTAAACAGGACATCCTTAATCTGGAAAATAAGATTATCAGCTACAAAGGATTATTACTGGAGTGGGGTCAAAAGCAAAAAATTCACCTCCGTTTCGAAACTACTGAAGAAAACTATGTCAATAAGACTGTTCATTTCCGTAGCAGCGTATGGATGGAGGACAGACAAATTTCCAATGCATCCGAAGCTTCCAAGAAAAAAGCTGAGGAAAAAGCTGCACAGCGGGCTTACTACGCATTGCAAAAAAAAGAAAACATTAATGGCGAAAGTAAAAAAAATACGCCTTGATTTTGATGATGACGAAGCTATAACCGTCGGGCTTATCCGCTTGACGAAACCTGTTTCATACCATCAATTTTTTTTTGATATTAATCGTTGTAACGAATTCCAATTTCACAGAACAGAAGACTTTATCACCCAAAACGGATTAACAGAATATGAATTCTTGTCCATGCAGGGTTATGATAAAGGTGAAAAAAACTGTTATCAGATAATAGCTAATAAATCCTTCAAAAAGGAAGAAAACACGCCGTCTAACCTCTTCGAAGGTTTGCAGGAGATACATTATCTGCTGGAAGAACACCAAGATGTCGATTTCTTAATAAAAACTCAGGATTCGTTTCCCGATTTTTCCTTAATTTTGTTTCCTGAAAATGTGATCTTTCCAATTCAGGAATATCAAATTCAACCTGAAGAATTAATATACCAATATATTCAAGAAAATGAGTGAATATCTAAAGAAAACTAAAATTATTGCAACCCTTGGGCCTGCATCCTCCAATAAAGAGACAATCCTGCGCATGGTACAAGCCGGAGCAGATGTTATCAGAATTAACTTTTCACACGCTGATTACGATCTGGTAAAACAAAACATTAATCTTATTCGCGAGATTAATGCAGAGTATGGTTTCTCTACTTCTATTTTAGGAGACCTTCAAGGACCAAAACTTCGTGTAGGTGTTGTAAAAGAGGGTTCTTACCTGAATCCTGGAGATGTACTTACCTTCACAAATGAAAAAGTAGAAGGTGACTCTACAAAAGTGTACATGACTTATGAAAGATTCCCGTTGGATGTAAAAGTAGGAGAAAGAATCCTTATCGACGACGGAAAGCTTGTTCTAGAAGTTATAGACACTAATGGTAAAGACACTGTTAAAGCAAAAACAATACAAGGAGGTCCTCTAAGCTCAAAGAAAGGGGTAAACCTTCCTAATACTCAAATATCTCTTCCTGCATTGACTGAAAAAGATATTCAGGACGCTAACTTTATCTTAGATAATGAATTCGACTGGATCGCACTTTCATTTGTACGTCACGCACAGGATATCATAGACCTGAAAGAGCTTATTTCTAACCACCCGAACGGAAAATTATTCCGTACACCGATTATTGCTAAGATTGAAAAGCCTGAAGGTGTGAAAAATATCGATGAAATTCTTGCAGAATGCGATGGTATAATGGTGGCACGTGGAGACCTTGGTGTAGAGGTTCCTATGGAAGAAGTTCCGTTAATTCAGAAGAAACTAGCTGAAAAAGCAAGAAAATATTCTAAGCCTGTAATCGTTGCAACCCAGATGATGGAAACAATGATAAACAGCATGACTCCTACAAGAGCCGAGGTAAATGATGTTGCAAACTCTGTATTAGACGGAGCGGATGCGGTAATGTTATCTGGTGAGACATCTGTGGGTAAATATCCGGTAGATGTTGTAAAAACAATGGCTAAGATTGTAAGCAATATCGAGAATACTCAGATGTACAGTACAAGAAACGAGCCTATAGAAAAAATTAACTGTGTAGACGACCGTTTCATTACTGATTCTGTTTGTTATTCAGCTGTAAGAATTGCTGAAAAAACAGACGCTAAAGCGATTGTAACACTTACTTATTCTGGTTATACAGCATTCCAGATTTCATCTCACAGACCGAATTCTCACATCGTAGTATTCAGCTCTAACAAGCGTGTACTTACAATGCTAAACCTTCTTTGGGGTGTAAGAGCATTCTTCTATGACATGAAAAAATCTACGGATGAAACTGTTATTCAGGTTAATATGCTTACATGGAATTATGGACTTGTAGAACAAGGAGATTTTGTAGTTAACCTTAATGCGATGCCGGTTCACGAAGGTGGAAAAACAAATACACTTCGTTTAACAACAATCTAAGAAGATTTATTCTTTTATATACAATCCCTGTCTGTTGACAGGGATTTTTTCGTTTTTAGCCCGTCACCAAATAATTGTATATTAGGACAAATTAATAAATGGACAAAATTATTCATTCTTTTAGCGACCTTGTATGGTCCGATGCTCTCATCTATCTCTGCTTAATTACTGGTCTTTACTTTTCTATCCGAACAGGATTTCTTCAGGTCACTTATCTGAAAGATATGGTAAAACTTCTCTTCAGTAAAAACGAGTCCAATAAAGGAATTTCATCATTTCAGGCTTTTTCATTGGCCATTTCAGGGCGTGTAGGTACCGGAAATATCGTTGGAGTTGCCACAGCTATAGCTATGGGTGGCCCGGGCGCTGTATTCTGGATGTGGCTGATTGCATTTCTGGGCTCTGCATCTGCTTTCGTAGAAGCTACGCTAGGGCAGCTGTACAAACAGGAATCTAATGGTGAATACCGTGGTGGAGCCGCTTATTATATAGAAAAAGGTCTTGGAGTAAAATGGTATGCAGTGTTATTCGCAGTTCTTACTATTATCAGTACAGGTCTGTTGCTTCCGGGTGTGCAGAGCAATAGTATTGCTTCCGCCATAAACAATTCTTTTTCTATAGGAACAGAACATTATAATTTCCCTCTGGTTGGAGAGCTGCCAGTAAACTATGTTGGAATTCTGATTATTATCCTATTGGCATTAATCATATTTGGAGGTGTAAAAAGACTTGGAAAAACAGCCGAATTTGTAGTTCCGTTTATGGCAGGAATTTATATTCTAATGGCAGTCATTATTATTGTTCTCAACATTAAAGAAGTTCCTTCTGTTTTAAAACTGATTTTCAGTTCTGCATTCAATATGAATGCGACCTTTAGTGGCATCTTCGGAATGGCTATAGCCTGGGGAGTAAAAAGAGGAATTTACTCGAATGAAGCAGGTCAGGGAACTGCACCACACGCAGCAGCTGCAGCAGAAGTAAAACATCCTGCCCAGCAAGGTCTTGTTCAGGCATTTTCTGTTTATATAGACACACTATTTGTATGCTCTGCAACGGCATTTATTATTCTGTTTACAGGACAGTATAACGTATTAGGACCGAACGATACATATCTGGTACAAAACGTTCCGGGAATTGATTATACAGGCTTTACACAGGCTGCAGTCTCTCATGTCTTCCCTGGCATTGGTAAGCAGTTTGTTGCTTTTGCTTTATTTTTCTTTGCCTTTACTACGATTATGGCTTATTACTATTATGCGGAAACTAATATTTCTTATCTGATTAAGTCCGGAAATAAAAAAACATACATCTGGATTTTAAGAGTTGCTTTCTTGTTTGCTGCATACTTCGGAACCGTTAAAGAAGCCAAAATTGCGTGGGCATTGGGAGATCTTGGAGTAGGATTAATGGCATGGGTAAATATTATTGCAATTCTCCTTCTGGGGAATGTTACCCTAAAGGTATGGAAAGACTACAAGCTTAAAAAGAAATCTGGGAATATGTATTTTAATTCCAAAGAAGCAGGAATTAAAAATGCTGACTTTTGGGAGAATTAATCTTTGGATCAGATTACTGATTATAAAAAAAACCGACAGTTGACTGTCGGTTTTTTTATTAAAGTGTTCCTATAATACTTTTAGGAATTGTAAATTCTTTTAGTGCAAAAAGGGATAGCTCTGTGCCATATCCTGAACGCTTAGCACCTCCCAAAGGCATATCGGGCATAGATTTGGTCATTTCATTAACACCTACAGCTCCGGATTCCAGATTGTCAGCAAAAAAGAAAGCTTTCTCTTTATTCCTTGTCCAGATTGAGTTCCCTAATCCAAATCTGGTACTATTTGCCAGTTGTAAACAGTCGTCATCACTCTTTCCGATTAATACCATTCCTAGCGGGCCAAAAAGCTCTTCTTCAAGAATAGGATTACCATCATTCACTCTCATCAAGCCTGGTTTAAAAACAATATCTGAGATTCTCTCTAATGGAACTATTGGTTCAGCTCCATTATCCAGTGCCTTTTTATATTGAGCTTCCAAATCATCGGCTAAATCTTTACGAGCCATTGCAGAAAGTTTAGTTTCTTTATCTTTTGGATCTCCCGGAACATACTTTTTGAATTCTTCAATAAATTTAGGAAGAAATTCATTTTCAGCATTCTGATGGATAATAAATCTCTTTGCAGCTACACAAGTTTGTCCACAATTCTGAAGCCTTGACTCCGCTCCTACTCTTGCTGCTTTATCAAAATCAGCATCTTCAAGAATAATAAAAGCATCACTTCCGCCCAGTTCTAAAACTGATTTTTTAATATTTGTACCTGCAATAGACGCAACAGATGCTCCGGCAGGTTCACTTCCGGTAAGACTTACCCCTTGTACCACAGGGTTCTCTATAATTCCCTTAATTTCTTTATGTCCAGCTTCCAGATTCAGGAATACTCCTTTAGGAAATCCTGCAGCTGTTAATATTTTTTCTATAGTATTTCCGCTTTCAAAACAGATCGAAGCATGTTTTACCACGACTGTATTCCCTGCCAGTAATGCAGGAACAGCAAAACGTAGCACCTGCCAGAAAGGATAATTCCATGGCATTACACCTAGTATAACTCCCATTGGCGTATGATGAACTTCACATACATTGAATTTAGTCTTTACTTCTTCCGGCTTTAATATATTCTCTGCTTTCGCATAATAATTCATCATCAAAGCACATTTCTCAATCTCAGCAATAGACTGAGAAATAGGCTTATTCATCTCACGTGTGATGATCTTTCCGTATTCTTCGGATTTATCTAACAGCAGCTGTGCTGCTTTCGCCAACAATTCCTGCTTTTCCTCAAAAGTTACCTTTCTCCATTCTCCAAAAGCTTTATCAGCTTCCAGCAACTTATTCTCAATTTGTTCTGTTGTAAGCATTTTCTGTTTTTATAAATTTTCTATATCATTAACCATTCATTTACTAAAGATGCCGCCAGTCGCGCTGTTCTGTCCTGAATATCATAGACAGGATTTACTTCAGCAACATCTAAAGCTTTTAATTTATTATTCCGCAAAATATGTCTGTATAACAGCATAAATGCCTGATCCGTAAAAATTCCGTTATAAGCTGAAGCACTTACGCCAGGTGCAATAGACGCATTGAAAACATCCATACATATTGTAACATACAGCACATCTATTCCGTCCAGGAATTCATCTATCCTTGGATATAACTGTGGAAGATTTTCAAAGAAGAGCTCGTCTGCAAGAATATACTCCATCCCATATTGGTGTGCAGCATCAAATAATTTCAGGGTATTACTATTCCTTTGAATTCCAATATGCAGAGAGTGGATTTCTCCTTCATTAGCAATCTGCCAGAATCCTGTTCCGGATGAAACCAAATTATTTTCCGGTTCTCTGTTATCAAAATGAGCATCAAAATTAATAATACCAATTTTCTTACCCGGAAAAGCTTTTTTTATACCTGAGTAATGCGCATAAGTAACTTCATGTCCACCACCTAATACAATACTTTTACCATTATTTAACAATCCACTGGCTACAGCATCTGCTAAACATTGTTGTGCTTTTTCCAGATTTTCATCCGGACAGTATATATCCCCGAAATCAAAAAGACTGAAGCTTGGTGATACCACTGGGAAATTACTCATATTCTTTCGGATAACATTGGGTGCTGCTGCTGCTCCTACCCTGCCTTTATTTCTTTTTACGCCTTCATCTACTGCAAAGCCATGCAAAAAAAAGCTGTTATCTACAATTTCTTTATAATCTGTTTTATCTTCAACTGCCTGAAAAAGCCTTCTGCTTAATAAGTCTTCACCATCAAAACGGCCGGACCAGATTCTTTCCATATTAGTATTTTTCTCCTTTGATGTAAACAGCACATGGCTCTAATGCACCTTGTCTGTATAATACATTCTGATAGTTATCTGTTTTAAAGCAAACCATGTCTGCTCTTTTTCCTTCGGATAATACACCACGGTCTTCAAAACCTAAAGCAAAAGCCGATCTGAATGTTATCCCCGCTAAAACTTCTGCTGTGGATAACTTCTGGAATGTTGCCAGAATCGAAGCCTGTGTTACCAGTTTACCCATTGGTGCTGAGCCAGGATTCCAGTCAGTAGCGATAGCTAATATTCCGCCGGCATCTAATATTTTACGAGCCGGAGCAAAAGAATCTCCTAAGCCAATACTTGCTCCCGGAAGAGCCACTGCAACTGTATTTGATTTTGCTAAATAATCTATATCTTCATCAGAAGTTGCTTCTAAATGATCAGCAGATTTAGCGCCACATTCTACTGCAACACGCGAGCTTCCTGGCGTAAATTGATCAGCATGAACTGTGATTTCAAAGCCCATTGCTTTTGCCTTTTGTAAGAATGCCTTACTCTCTTCCGGTTGAAAAGCAGATTTCTCAATAAATATATCTACTCTTTCTGCCAGATGCTCTTCCTGAACAACAGGCAAGACGTACTCTAATACATAATTAAGGTATTCTTCTGAATCTCCGTTAAAATCCTTAGGCTTCATATGTGCTGCAAGGCACGTTGGTATCAGCTTCGCTGGTGTTTTTTCTTTAGCATGGTTAATTGCTCTCAGCATTTTAAGCTCACAATCCAGCTTTAACCCATAACCACTTTTAATTTCTATCGTTGTGATTCCTTGGCGGACAAGGTCATCTATTCTAGTGCAAAGTGTTTTATGCAATTCTTCTTCTGTTGCTTCGCGGGTATGCTTTACTGAGCTCCAAATCCCGCCTCCGGATTCTGCAATCTCCAGATATGTTTTTCCGGCATTACGCATAGAGAAATCATTAGCGCGATTTCCTGCAAAGCAGATATGTGTATGACAGTCTGTAAATGCAGGCATAGCAATTTGCTCTCCTTCCGTTTCTTCCAAAGTAACATTTGGAAATTCTCTTCTTAAAGTTTCAAAATTGTCAACTTTAACGATTTTACATGACTCAATTAATATCCCGGCGTTCTCTATAATTTCCAGCTGTTCATCTTTTAAACTACCTCGTAGAGGTAAGTTGGCAAGTGTTACTACTTGCTTAAAAGGTCCGATTATTTTCATCTCACTAATTTACGATAAAAATAGAAATTTGATTGCGCTTTATTTTTTTATAAATTTGACTCTACACAAATTTAGTTATGCCTAACTTCCTTCACCCCGATAAAGAGAATTTTTCCGACGATGAGCTTTTTCAGGAAGACCATATTCGTCCGCAAAGTTTCAGAGATTTTGCAGGGCAACGTCAGACATTGGAAAATCTGGAAATCTTTGTTGCGGCAGCCAAATCCAGGAACAGTTCTCTGGATCATGTCTTATTACATGGCCCGCCGGGATTAGGAAAGACTACTTTAGCACACATTATTGCCAATGAGCTTGGCGTTAACTGTAAACTGACTTCTGGTCCGGTATTGGATAAACCCGCAAATCTTGCAGGATTATTAACGAACCTGGAGGAGAATGATGTATTGTTTATCGATGAAATCCATAGACTATCTCCTGTAGTCGAAGAATATTTGTATTCTGCAATGGAAGATTTTAAGATAGACATTATGCTGGAAACTGGTCCCAATGCACGTTCGGTACAGATAGGGCTAAACCCTTTTACACTGGTAGGTGCAACTACACGTTCCGGTATGCTAACAAAACCATTACTTGCCAGATTTGGCATCCAGTCCAGACTGGAATATTATAATATCGAATTACTTTCTACTATTATACAAAGAAGTGCACGGGTTATGGGTATAAAAATCTATGAAGATGCTTCTATAGAAATTGCCAGAAGAAGTCGTGGTACACCCAGAATTGCTAATGCTTTGCTGAGAAGAGTACGTGATTTTGCAGAAATAAAAGGTAACGGAGATATTGAAATTGAAATTACCAAATTTGCTCTGAATGCATTAAAAGTTGATGAATATGGCCTTGATGAAATGGATAACAAGATATTGAGAACCATGATCGAAAACTTTAAGGCACGCCCTGTTGGCATCAGTGCTTTAGCTACTTCTATTGGAGAAAATCCAGAAACACTGGAAGAAGTATATGAGCCTTTTCTTATTCAGGAGGGCTTTATTATCCGAACTCCGAGAGGGCGTGAAGTAACAGAAAAAGCTTACAAGCATTTGAATATGGCTAAGCCTAAAAGGCCGGACGAGCTTTTTTAATTTATCAGTTTAATAACTTATCTTTATAGTATAGCATAGTTTTCTAGAGGCTGTGCTAAAATCTATTGTTTCATATTAAAAACTTATACACATGCATATTCCCAAACCATATAAAAGTGAGGATTTTGGATTACTAAAGGAGATTATTAGCAATCATTCCTTTGGTCTTTTGATTTCTTCCAAAGAAAAACTTTTTGCCACCCATTCCATGTTTTTGATGAATGGTACCAATGAAGATTTCATACTGGAAACCCATATTTCTAAAGCTAATTTTCAAGCCAAAGCTCTAAAAGACGGAGATCAGGTATTATGTGATTTTCTTGGGGCGCATACCTATATTTCATCCTCCTGGTATGACCATATAAATGTTTCAACATGGAATTATGAAGCAGTGCAGGTTCGCGGTACAATAAGAATAATGACCGATGAAGAGCTCTACAAACATCTGAAGAAACTGACTACTAAATATGAAAAATACCAGAAATGCCCAATGTATGTCCAGAATATGGGCGATGACTTTGTAAGGAAAGAAATGAAAGGAGCCTTTGGAATGAATATTATTCCGGACGAAGTCTTCATTAAAAGCAAACTCTCTCAGAATCGTAATAAAAAGAACCTTGATATGATTATCGAAAACTTACAGGATTCCGGTGATAACAATGCTCAGATTATCGCAGATAAAATGCTAAAAGTAGCGGCTGGCAAAGATCAGGAAGTATAAAAAGATCAATAAGTACCGGTCATTTCCGGAAAAATTACTATCTTAACCCAAAAGATTCTTTATGAAACTATATCCTATAGAAACCGGAAATTTCAAATTGGACGGCGGTGCTATGTTTGGTGTTGTTCCGAAATCTATCTGGCAAAAAACAAACCCTGCGGACAGCAAAAATCTTATCGATCTTGGTATGCGTTGTCTGCTGATTGAAGACGGAAAAAACCTTATTCTTATTGATAATGGTCTTGGTAATAAGCAGGACGACAAATTCTTTGGGCATTACGACCTGTGGGGAGATGCTACTTTAGACAAATCTTTGGCAAAATATGGTTTTGTTAAAGATGATATTACCGATGTTTTTCTTACCCATTTGCACTTCGATCACTGTGGAGGCTCTATAGAATGGAATGATGACAGAAGCGGCTACCGTACTGCATTTAAAAATGCAAGATATTGGAGTAATGAAAGCCATTGGCAATGGGCTACAGAACCCAACCCAAGAGAGAAGGCAAGCTTCTTAAAGGAAAACATTCTTCCTATCCAGGAAAGCGGCCAGCTTAATTTTGTGCCTTTACCTACAACGGGGAACTACGGATTTGCGCCTGACCTTAAAATGGATATTATTTTTGTGGACGGTCATACTGAAAAACAAATGTTACCGGTGATCAAATATCAGGAAAAAACAATTGTTTTTGCAGCAGACCTTATTCCTACTGTAGGTCATATTCCGTTAGTATATGTAATGGGTTATGATACACGTCCTCTTTTAACAGTATCTGAAAAAGAAAAATTCCTGAAACAGGCTGTAGATAATGAATATATTCTATTCTTCGAACACGATGCCCATAACGAGCTAGCTACATTGAAAATGACAGAAAAAGGGCCTCGTTTAGATGAAATTCATAAGTTCAATGATATATTCGGATATTAATAAATATGCATAAAATCATTGGCCTTACAGGCGGTATCGGTTCCGGAAAAACAACTGTAGCGCGTTTCATAGAAGAAATGGGATATCCTGTTTATAACTCGGATACAAGAGCAAAAGATCTGGTGAATGAAAGTGATGACCTAAAAGCTTCTATTATTCAACTATTAGGGGCACAAGCTTATGATGAAAATGGCCTCTATGACCGAAAATATGTTGGGTCTATAGTTTTTAGCAATGATGAATTGTTAAAACAGCTGAACGCGATTATTCATCCTGCCGTTAATAAAGATTTTCATGACTGGGTAAAGAGGCAATCCCGTAAAATTATCTTTAAAGAAACAGCACTACTTTTTGAGCTGAAATTAAACTTGCAATGTGATAAAAGCCTGCTTGTAACTGCTGATGAAAGTATAAGAATAAAAAGGGTGATGGACAGGGATTCAAAAACCTATCGTGAAGTAGAAAAAGTAATAGATAATCAAATGCCGGAAAGAAAGAAAATACGGCTTGCAGATTATGTCATTGAAAATAATTCGGATATGCAACACCTTCGTTTGAGCACTGAAAAAATTATGACTTCTCTTATTAGCGATCTGCGTAAAATTTAGAACTAAACCCTTTCTGTAAGGGTTTTCTAATTTTCACACATATAAAAAACTTTAGTAAAATAATATTGAATATTAAAAAATAATATGATTTTTTTTATTATTTTTGGGAGCATTTTGTTTTAGCTCACGATTTGATGAGTAGATTAAAATGTTTAAGTAATAAGTGATTGGAAGCCTCCTGAAAAGGAGGCTTTTTATGTTAAAACAGGTAAGCTACACTCCACATAAAGCCAAGTTTGAACTTATTGGCATCGGTTCCGAATCCCGGAATTACCATTGGAGTTATATTCTCTTGTTTCGTTGTATAAATCATATATTTTGGCTGTACCTGCGCATCGATATAGAAGTTAGAATGGAAAAGTTCTACCCTTCCTCCAATAGCTCCTTCCAACCAATAAGCAGATTGAGAAGATGTCGGAAACGACGCATAAGAATCGTGTCCCTGAAAACCTCTGGTCGGAATAGATCTCATTTCCTGCTGATAGAAAGATGCTGCCACCTTTCCGCCGGCATAAAATCCGTTTTGCTTATTATCAGGGTCAGGACTTAGCATGTATACTGTTCCGGCTTTAACGAATAATCCTTTTGCAGATACATCGTATCCGTTTTTGTCATACTTATTCTTTTCATAACCTACATCAGCTACCAGATGAAGCCTTGGTTGTATACGTGATGTAGCAAAAGCCTGGAATAATTTCTGATCAGTGAAAGCCATTAGCCCTAAATGAAGCACATCTACTCCAATCATTACATTCGGCTTATATTTCCATTTCTTAGCAGCAAGGGTATCACTGCTTATCTTTTTCTTCTCCTGCGCAAAGCTTAAGAAAATAAAAAGACTAAAAATTAAAGTATAGAACAGTCTTAACTTCATTATGAATTTGATTAGAGTTAACTTCAACACTTTTCACCGGATTCAGTCCTTCAACAGGTGATACTGTAAGATTATCATACAATTTTCTTATTCCGCATCCTGGTGAAACATATTCTGAAGATTCAGTATACTTTACTTTGATTTTAGAGATATCAGTTTTTGATTTTGGATTGGTCTGAACCAGAATATCTGTAAAGCCGTCTCCAGTAACTTTCAGCGGTATCATTACTGAATCCACCGCTTTAACGTTTGGTGCTACTATCAGGGTATCTGTACCCCATAAGATACGGACTGTAAGACTGTCCATCCTGGCAAGCTTTCCATCTGCTGCTCTTTTAAACTTTACTTTCATCTTAGGAGAACCTCCCTCGGTACATATATCATCTTCCTGATTACAGGCTACTACAGCCAGTAACAAAGGAACAAAGCAAAATATAAACTTTATATACTTCATGATTTTTTAATAAGCAGTGCTATATTCTCTACGTGATGAGTCTGCGGGAACATGTCCACTGGCAAAACCCTCACTAAGTTATAATGTTCTTTTAACATAGCCAAATCTCTGGCCTGCGTTGCAGAATTACAGCTTACATATACAATTTTCTCTGGTGACAGATTAAGTATTTGTTCTACAACCTTAGCGTGCATCCCGTCTCTTGGCGGGTCAGTAATTAAAACATCTGCTTTAGGGTGAGATTCTAAAAACTCCTGATTGAAGATATCTTTCATATCTCCACAGTAGAAAGTACAATTAGTAAGACCGTTCAGTTCCGCATGCTCTTTAGCTGCATCTATCGCCTCCTGTACTGCTTCTATACCTATTACTTGTTTTGCATTACGGGCAACATATTGTGCAATGGTACCTGTTCCTGTATAAAGATCATATACAACTTCATCTCCTTTCAGGTCTGCAAATTCAAGAGTCTTACGGTATAATTCCAAAGCTTGCTTATAGTTGGTCTGGAAAAATGATTTTGGTCCTATTTTAAATCTAAGCCCATCCATTTCTTCATACAAAAATCCTTCTCCATAGTAAGTCTGAATATCCAGATCATAGATACTATCATTTCCTTTTGGATTAATAGCATAAAGTAGTGTATGGATTTGCGGAAACTTCTGTAATAAGAAATCAAGGAGCTTTACACGCTCAGTTTCGTTCTCTTCAAAAAGCTGGAATAAAACCATCCATTCCCCTTTAGAGTTCTGACGCATCATTAGCGTACGAAGAAAACCTTCCTGATTTCTTACATCAAAGAATTCAAGATTATTTTCCTCAGCATATTCCTTTACAGCAAGACGAATACTGTTGGATGGATCTTCTTGCAAGAAACACTCCTTCAGATCCAGAATCTTGCTCCACTGTCCCGGAATATGGAATCCTAGCGCATTTCTGTCAGCTATTTCTTCAGTAGAATTTACTTCTTCCAGTGTAAGCCAACGTGCGTTGGAGAAAGAAAATTCCATTTTATTTCTATAAAAATACTGTTCTGCAGACCCCAGAATAGGCATCGCTTCAAAACCTTCAATACCACCAATTCTGCGGATATTGTTCAGTACTTCATCCTCTTTAAACTCTAATTGTTTTGCGTAACTAAGATTCTGCCATTTACATCCTCCACATACGCTGAAATGCATACATCTGGCATCTACTCTGTCAGGAGATTCCTCCAGAATCTCTATTGCTTCAGCTTCAATATAGTTCTTTTTCGACTTTTTCATACGGGCATTTACCAAATCTCCAGGTACAGCCCCACTCACCAAAATGGTTTTACCATCCTCTGTTTTACCAACAGAAACTCCTTTCGCACCGGCTGAAAGGAGTTTGATATTTTCAAGAATTACATTCTTCTTTTTTTTCTGCATCTTATATTATTTAGCTTTCGCTTCTGTCTTTACTTTTGCTGAATCCACAGGTGCTGGTGCAGGCTGCACTTGCATTTGTGGTGGAGCAATAACTGGTCCGTTAATTCCGGACACCTTATCTAAAGCAGTTTTGAAGTCAGGTTCCATCATACTCATGAAACTCTTGCTTGCTATTTTACCATCTTTATCTAAGATTACAAAGCTTGGCAATTTAAATCCGTATAGTGCATATTTTTGTGCCATTTCAGATTTAAGACCTCCTTTTGCATATAGTTTCTGTCCTTCAGTTCCGCTTAGCATTGCTACAGCTGTTTTCTTAAATTGAGCTGCATTGTCATCCACATCAATGAATACAAAATTTACTTTACTCTTATAAGCATTGGTAACTTCTTTAAGCATTGGTACTACAGATTCTGCAATATATGGATTCCAAGAAGCATAGAACATAATCAATGTAGGCTTTCCGTTGAATGATGAAGAAGGTACTTTTTTACCACTCACATCAATAAAGTCTCCTGACGGTGCAGCTGTACCAACTTTAAGACCATAAACAGCTTTTTCTACTTTTTCCAATCCTGCTTTAACTTCAGAGTCTTTAATGTTATCATTTAATAACTTCATTAACTTTTCTGAGCTAGCTTGTTGTGGGTGCATATCCATTCCTGCAACAAAAGAAATCAGGTAGTCTTTAACCAATTGAGAATAATCTTTTTTATCCTTGATATAGTTAATGAACATTTCAGTTGTAGTACCATCTGGTTTTTGGTTTTTCATAGCATAAGCCTGGAAATCCTGACCAAGAGTACTTAGCATATAACCTCTGTATGAAGGATACATTTTGATTTTAGCATCTTCATCTCCTTTTAATTCTTTTTGGTAATCTTTTAGCTTCTGAGACGCTTTATAATCAGGCTTCCCTGTAACCTGTCCGTGAAGCTCTATATATTTCCCAGAGAAAGAAAGAAGATTAACATCTAATTCATCTTTTTTCCATTTTACTAAATCACTGTCAGCACCTGTAGATTTTGCCAGGTTATCTATCTCTTTGTTTAAGTCTGATCTGAATTTCTTCAGCTGATCTATGAATTTTGTTTCATCCTGAGTGATGATATCTTGCTGGATTTTAGAAAAATAATTATCTAAATAAGTTTGTGTCTTTTGTAAAAACACATTGTTTTTTGAATCTCCCTCAACAGTAAATACTTTTGGAAAGCCAGCTGCACTGTTACCAGAAAGTCTTACATTTTCCCCTCCTTTTAAATAAACGGTACCATAGTTACCTCCATAAGAAAGTGTATATACACCATTTTTAGGAATCTGGATCGTATCAGAGAAATTACCTTGTGCATCTACACCAAAATTAGCAATAGGCAATGTTGCGACACCTGACATGTCAACAATTTCTATTCTTTCCAATGGTGAACCTCCGATAACTTTACCAGAGATAACAACAGTCTTTTTGTTTGAACAAGACACTATAAATAAAGTGCATAATACTATTAATAATAGTTTTTTCATCTCAAAATTTTAATAGAAGCAAAAATAACCTTTTTTCCATATATATCCCTGATTTTGTCATCTTTTAATATTATTTAACGCTTACTTCTGTTTTCACAGAGTGCTTTAAGACCAAAATTAAATTTTTCTATACAGTACCATTGTCTAAAACAATCAATTTCGGATTTAAAATGACATTATTTTACTTTCGAACCGCTGAATCTAGTGGTTATATTTATAGATGATGATGATAGTTGCTCATTTCCACTAGCTGCTAAAGGCTTTTTTAATTTAGTAGCTCAAGTCTTGGAACTGAATAAAAATGGTGAAAAACAAAATTAAGGCTTGCAAGGCATAACGCCGGCTATGACTTTGTCTATACCATCAATAATACAGCCGCGAACTTTTTCCAGTTCCTGTTCGATTTTACTCAACTCTTTGTCAAGACCTCCAATGATATTACCTAGAAATCCATATACAACAATACTGCTCAGTTCTTTAGAGGATATTTTTATTGTCAAAAATTCAATTTGGCTTCTAAATTTTCACTTTTTATATATTTCAACAATACCAATTATTGCCTTACATATTATATTTATAAATAAAAAAAGCCGCTAATAAGCGGCTTTTTTTATTTATAAAGAGATTGTAATCTTAGTGATTAGCTGTTGTAAAATTCGCACTCAGATATTCTCTGTTCATTCTTGCAATATTCTCCAAAGAGATACCTTTTGGACACTCAACCTCACAAGCTCCTGTATTAGAACAGTTACCGAATCCTTCTTCGTCCATTTGTTTTACCATGTGAAGGACTCTACGTTTTGCCTCAACTCTACCTTGTGGTAATAATGCAAACTGAGAAACTTTAGCTCCTACAAATAACATTGCAGAACCATTTTTACAAGTTGCTACACAAGCTCCACATCCGATACATGCCGCAGCATCCATTGCTTTATCAGCATCTTCTTTTGGCACAGGGATATTGTTAGCATCAGTTGTTCTACCTGAAGTATTTACAGAAATAAAACCACCGGCAGCCATTACTCTGTCAAATGCAGAACGGTCTACTACCAAGTCTTTGATTACTGGAAAAGCAGCACTTCTCCATGGCTCGATATGAATTGTTTCACCATCCTTGAAGTGACGCATATGCAGCTGACAAGTAGTAATACCTGTATCAGGACCATGTGCTCTACCATTGATGTATAGAGAACACATACCACAAATACCTTCACGACAGTCGTGATCGAAAGCGATAGGATCTTTTCCTTCGTTAATTAAATTTTCATTCAGAATATCTAACATTTCAAGGAATGAACTGTCTGTAGATACATCTGAAATCTTATAGGTTTCGAACTGACCTTTTGTCTTATTATTTTTTTGTCTCCAAATTTTCAGTGTAAGATTGAGACCTTTTTTTTCACTCATAACTTTTATTTTAAGGTTGGAGATTATTTATAACTTCTTGTTTTAACTTCGATATTGTCGTAAACAAGATCTTCTTTGTGCATTACCTCGTGGTTGATATCTGCTCCTTTGTATTCCCAAGCAGCAACATATTTATAGTTCACGTCATCACGCTGAGCTTCACCATCTGGTGTAGAATACTCTTCACGGAAGTGACCTCCACAAGATTCATTTCTGTTTAATGCATCAATTGCCATTAGCTGACCAAGTTCCAGGAAGTCTGCAACTCTGAAAGCTTTTTCCAATTCCGGATTCAGGTTATCGGCATCTCCCGGAACTCTTACATTCTGCCAGAAATCTTTTCTTACTTCCTCGATTTCTTTAATCGCCTCCTGAAGTCCCTGAGCTGTACGTCCCATACCAACTTTATTCCACATAATGTTTCCTAATTGCTTATGGAAATGATCTACAGAATGAGTTCCTTTATTGGTAAGGAAGAATTCAACTTTATTTTTAATTTCTGTTTCTGCCTGATCAAATTCAGGCGTATTAGTTGGTATAGCACCAGTTCTGATATCTGCAGAAAGATAATTAGCAATTGTATATGGCAATACAAAATAACCATCTGCAAGACCTTGCATAAGTGCTGATGCCCCTAACCTGTTTGCACCGTGATCGGAGAAGTTAGCTTCACCTACAACGAAACATCCCGGGATAGTAGACATCAGGTTATAATCTACCCATACACCACCCATTGTATAGTGTACAGCAGGATATATCTTCATTGGAGTTTCATATGGATTATCCGCAGTAATTTTTTCATACATCTGGAAAAGGTTACCATATTTCTCTTCAACCCAAGCTTTACCTAAAGAATAAATTTGTGCAGAAGAAGGATTGTGAATATTCTGCTCAGTAGCAGATTCCTTACCTTTCTTCATAATCTCTGTAGAGAAATCTAAGTATACACCTTCTTTAGTATCATTATTTTCGATACCGAAACCAGCGTCACATCTTTCTTTAGCTGCACGTGAAGCAACATCACGTGGTACTAAGTTACCGAATGCAGGATATCTTCTCTCCAAATAATAATCTCTATCTTCTTCAGCAATATCTTTTGCTTTCTTCTTTCCTTCACGGATAGCAATAGAATCTTCAATCTTTTTAGGCACCCAGATTCTTCCTGAGTTTCTTAAAGATTCAGACATCAACGTCAGTTTAGACTGTTGTGTTCCGTGTACCGGAATACATGTAGGGTGAATCTGAACGTAGCAAGGGTTTGCAAAATAAGCACCTTTTTTGTGAATTTTCCAAGCAGCAGAAACGTTAGATCCCATTGCATTGGTAGAAAGGAAATAAACGTTACCATAACCACCAGAAGCAACAACTACAGCGTGAGCAGAGTGTCTTTCGATTTCCCCTGTCACCAAGTTTCTTGCGATAATACCTCTTGCTTTTCCGTCTACAATAACAAGCTCCATCATCTCGTGACGGTTGTACATTTTAATACGACCTTTACCAATCTGACGGCTCATTGCTGCGTAAGCACCTAAAAGAAGCTGTTGACCTGTTTGTCCTTTTGCATAGAAAGTTCTTTTTACCTGAACCCCACCAAAAGAACGGTTATCCAACATACCTCCATATTCTCTACCAAATGGCACCCCTTGAGATACACACTGGTCTATGATGTTACCAGAAACTTCAGCCAAACGGTATACGTTAGCCTCTCTTGCACGGTAGTCACCACCTTTAATAGTATCATAAAACAAACGATAGACAGAGTCACCATCGTTCTGATAATTTTTTGCTGCGTTAATACCTCCCTGAGCTGCAATAGAGTGAGCTCTTCTTGGAGAATCCTGATAACAAAAAGCTTTTACATTATAGCCTTGTTCTGCCAAAGTTGCTGCTGCAGAACCGCCCGCAAGACCTGTTCCTACAACAATAATATCAATTTTGTCCCTGTTGTTTGGCGCAACAAGTTCCATGTGATCTTTATGATTTTTCCATTTGTCAGCCAATGGCCCCGCTGGAATTTTAGAATCTAAACCCATAATAATATTTATTGGTTATTGAGTTACATAATGAAAGATAGCAATAAAAATAAATCCTAAAGGAATGATTACTGCGTAAACATTTCCGATAGTTTTAATTGCTGGTAAATACTTTGGATGATTAGCCCCAACCGATTGGAAAGAAGACTGGAATCCATGAGATAAGTGAAGACCTAGTAATACAAATGAAACTACATAAAGCGCTACTCTCCACAGATCTGCAAATTTGTGATGAAGCTCTTCCCAGTAACGCGTAGGCTCTGGTGACAAATGCTTTACATATTTGAAATCCATTTCATGAATCCAAAAATCGTAAAGGTGTAATGCCAAGAAAGCTAAAATTACTGCTCCTGAAATAATCATATTTCTGGATACCCATGTAGCATTAGCTCCATTGTTGCTGTAACCGTATTTTACCGGACGTGCTTTGTTATTCTTCGCCTCAAGAATAAAGCCCATTACAAAGTGAAACACTACTGCAAACCCTAAAATAGGTTGCATTAAAAACTGTACAAGCGGGTTATATCCCATAAAATGAGACGCCTCATTAAAGGCATCCTGACTAAAAACCGAAATAAGGTTTACAGAAAGGTGCATAATAAGGAATATCAGCAAAAACATCGCTGATAAAGCCATAAGGAATTTTCTCCCGATTGATGAAGATGTCAATCCTGCCATAGTCTAATTATATTATTTTTCTAATTTCACAAAATTAACAATTCTTGTGCGTGTAGTAAATGAGATTCATCATTAAACCTTAGTTTATATTGAATCTAAATAATTAACATTATTTAACAGATTTTATCTCATTTCTATATTTCAACTGATCAAATTCCTTAGTGTTAAAATAAATAATTTCATAATTCTTAATTCTCCGGGAAACGACATAAGGCTTAACTAAGTAATTTTCAATCTTATTTTTATCCAGATTATCAGCAAAAAAGAAGACAACTTTGGCATTTTTTCTGACAGAAAAAATCTTCTGATTAAAATATTGATGACTTAAAAATTCTTCTTTATGAAAAGCATGAATATTTAGCCCAAATCTCAACAAAAAGAAAAAACAAACTACAAAACAAAACTGAAGCACTCTCCTATTCCTTTTTTCTTTTATCAAAAACCTCAGCAAATACAATAGAACAAAAAGTAATATAGCTTCAGGTAAAGACATTGGTATATCATCAAAAAATAAAAAATCTGCCTGAGCAAAAAAATGGATGAGTTTTAATAAATGAATTATCAGCTGGTCATAAAGAAAATTAATCACAAAAACATCTCCAAAAAAATTCAATACAAAAACCATTAACAGGGAAAAGACAATAATGATTTCAGAAAGCGGAACTACAACCAGATTCGCAACAATAGAAACTAAAGAGAACTGATGAAAATAATACAAAATAAGTGGCAAGGTTATTAACTGTGCTGAAAGTGTAACACTGATTACCTGAAGAAAAAAATCATGAACATTATTTCGGGCTTTTGGCAGACATTTTAATATAGGTTGATTTAACCAATAAATTCCAAATACCGCCAGAAAACTCAATTGAAAACCTACATCAAACAACTGTTGAGTATCTGCAATCAAAATTATCAATCCCGACAACGCCATGGAATGTAATAAATCTGGTTTTCGTTGTAAAAGCACCATAACATAATAAAATGTAAGCATAAGGCAGGATCGTACAACTGAACTTCCGTAATCAATGAATACTGCAAAAATCCATATTAATATCAGACTTATTATGACAGCAATGTTTTTGAATTTTAACGGAATGCATCTTTTCAGAATAAGCATTAATAACCAGAAAATAATCACCATGTGAGTTCCGGAAATTGCTAAAAAATGGACAAGACCCGTTTTAATAAAATCCACTGATACACCCGCATCCATATCGGTTCTGTCTGCCAAGATGATTCCTTTCAGAAAATCTCTGGATTCAATGGAAAGTGCTGAGTCATCAATACGTTGCAAAACATCAAGTCGTATCTGCTTCACTCTATCAGCTAACAATGTATTTTTTACTCTGGCTACAGGCTCTTCTTTTGAATAAATCTGATAAGCCACATTATTCCGCAACATGTATTTCTGATAACTGAACTGGTAATCGTTCTGCGGAGGTTTAATCTTATTGATATAGTAAATTCCTGAATAAGCATGTGTAAAATCTAATCCATTTTTATCCTTTGTCAGACTATAAACAGCATAAAAAGGTTGCACCAGTTTTTCTTTTCCACTGATTGCAGATACATATATAATATAGCGTCTGTTTTCTTCCGAACTATTAAGCTTCTTTACAATCTGAAAATTAATTACCTGCTTTCCCTTAAAGTCAGAAAGGTTTTTATCCGGAGTATTAAAAGAATGTGAAAGCTGTCCCAGAAAAATAAAGAACAGCATAAATGCTATAGCTTTTCCCTTTTTAAAACAAAAAGAAATCAGTGCGCAAACTACAACAACAAGCATAACAAATACTGCAACGCTTTTGTCTGCAAAAAATTCATCTCCAGCGAAAATTCCAATTGAGAAAGAAATGAAAAGACAGAAAACTGGCTGTTTTTTCATTGACAATCATTTTAATTAAACTTGGTTTCAATACATTTGAACTTTAAATTTAATTAAAAAAATAAATAGAAAAGTGAATTGTATAGGAAAAATAAAACTATTTAACAATAATATTTGCGGCTTCATCTGAAGCCCCGGCACCACCAAGCCTCTCACGAAGGATATAATATTCATCCAGAATCCGTTCTCTGTTCGCTCCGGAGAGAATTAAAGAAAGTTCATTTTTTAGATTATCTGTGGTCAGCTCTTTCTGAATCAATTCTTTTACAACTTCTTTATCCATAATAAGGTTAACCAGGCAAATATATTTTATATGCTTAACAAGTCGCTTAGCTATTTCATAAGAAATCTGACTACCACGATAGCACACAACCTCCGGAACATTTAGCAATGCTGTTTCCAATGTTGCAGTCCCTGAAGTTACCAGAGCAGCTTTGGAAGACCTTAGAAGATCATAAGTTTTATTAGAAACAAAATGTACCTGATCATCTACATACTGCTCATAGAATTCTTTTTCCAATGAAGGTGCTCCTGCAATTACAAACTGATAGTCCGGAAAGAATGGTCGTACAGAAAGCATAATTTCCAGCATCTTCTCCACTTCCTGCTTTCGGCTACCAGGCAATAAAGCAATTATTTCTTTGTCTGTAAGGTCATTTTCAGTCCTGAATTTTTGTATATCCAGATCAGGTAGATTATGTATAGCATCTAGTAATGGGTGCCCAACAAAATGAGCATCTACCTGATGTTTTTTATAAAAATCTTTTTCGAAAGGCAGGATTACCAGCATGTCGTCCACATACTTTTTAATGATTTCAACACGCCCTTCCTTCCATGCCCACAACTGTGGTGAGATATAATAAACAACCCTTATTCCGAGCGATTTAGCAAACTTGGCAATACGTAAATTAAATCCCGGATAATCTATCAGTACCAAAACATCGGGTTTGTAATCCTGAATATCTTTTTTACACAATTTGATATTCCCCAGAATTGTTCCAAGATTCTGAATAACTTCAGCAAATCCCATAAATGCCAAATCCCGGTAATGCTTTACTAATGTTCCGCCTTGCGCTTCCATTAAGTTTCCGCCCCAGAACCTAAATTCTGCGTCAGCGTCTTTCTTTTTAATGGACTTCATAAGATTTGAACCGTGTAAATCTCCGGAAGCCTCTCCGGCAATAAGGTAATATTTCAAAGGTAATCAGCTATTAGATGTTATTCATTCAGATATCCATTATGTAAGCATTCCTCATACTTAATTGACAGTATCTAAATCTGGTATTATTTTCTTCTAAATTAATTTGACTTAATTTTGTGTAAAGATAAAAATAAAAAATGTCAGAAGAATTTGAAATTCGCAATAAAGTAGCTGAGAACACTAGTCTGGTTAATTTTGACCTGGCAAGCCTGCAACCCAAAGGAAAAAGAATCGGCATCGATATAAAAAACTTCCTTTTTCAGGAGCTTATTTTAAGGGAAAAGGATTTTCGCCAAATGATTTCAGATCTGGATACTGAGCCATATAAAGATTGTTATGTATACATCTACTGTTCTGTAGATGCTATTGTTCCACTATGGGCCTATTTCCTTCTTGGAGACAAGCTAATGTCCTCTGCTAAAAAAGTAGTTTATGGCTCGCAAAAAGAACTGGAACTACTTCTTTTCCATGATGCAATTCAGCAACATGACTTTTCCGAAATGCAGGACAAAAGAGTTCTGGTAAAAGGATGTTCCGATTTTAGCATCCCGGAAAACGCCTATGTAGAATTGGTAGAAAAGCTTCGCCCTATTGTAAAATCCCTGATGTTTGGGGAGGCTTGTAGTAATGTTCCGATTTTCAAAAAATAAATGCCGAACTCATATTATTTTTTTTAAATTCGTTGAGTAAACAACAAAATAAAAACACTATGAGTTTATTAGACCTTATTACAGGTAACACCGGCAACCAGGTTGCTGAACAAGCTGAAAACAAGATGGGAATCAGCAAAAGTCAGATTATTGCACTATTGGCAGTAGCCGCTCCTTTAGTAATATCTTATCTTAGAAATAAATCTAAAAATACAGCTGACGCTGAGGCTTTAAATAATGCATTAGATAAAGATCATGATGGCAGCATTTTAAATGATCCTAGTCAGGCTCTAAACAGACAAGATGAAGGTGGCTCCATCCTGAATCACGTTTTTGGAAGTGACAAACAAAATGTTGAGAACCAGCTTTCTCAAAGTACAGGTATCTCTATGGATAAAATAGGTCCGGCATTGGCAATGCTTGCACCAATTATTATGGGATATATCGGACAGCAAAAACAAGCTAACAATACTGGAGCTGGTGGTCTTGGTGATTTATTAGGAGGTATTATGGGAAATGCAACTAACGAAGCACAGGCTTCTTCCGGAAACTCAATCACTGATCTTTTAGGAAGTGTTTTAGGTGGAGGTAACCAACAACAAGGGCAAAGCGGTGGCCTTGGAGGACTACTTGGAGGTTTATTCGGCAAGTAATTATTCTTAACCACATATAAAAAACCGGGACAGAGTCTCGGTTTTTTTATCACAACTACTCACCAGAGCAACAAAAACCATATTATCGAGTCAAACAAAGATTATAACAAGTAAATAAGCCAAACATGGAAATAATATTAAAAGAAGTAACAGCAGACAACTTCTATGACGTATGCCTCCTTACCACCAATGAAAATGGAGTCCCTACTTTTGATGAAGAATTTATTTGTTGCAATGCAGTATCAATTGCTGAGTCAAAATATTACCCGTTATTACAACCACAAGCAATATACAGCAATGAAAACCTGATTGGTTTTATTTTATCCGGTCCATATTTTAAGGATAATGATAATTTTTGGGTACTCAGATATATGATCGATTATCAGCAACAAGGTAAGGGATATGGAAAAAAAGCATTTCTTACCTTTATTGAACAGGTAAAAAGTGATGGCAATATAAAAAATATCTACATCGGTCTGGATCCGGATAATCCGCGGGCAACTTCACTCTATACTTCCGTAGGTTTTGAATTTACAGGGATACAAAAAGACGGGGAAGAAGTTTACAGACTGCAGTTATGATTCCGATAAGTAACAAAATTGCTTTTCAATAAAAAAGACTGCCGGAGCAGTCTTTTACTTTATAAAAACTAATTGCAATTTATTAAGGCATACCTCTCAACTCTTTTGCAAATTTGAAAACAGCAGGTAAACCTCCGGTATGCCAGAATAAAATATTGGAATTTTCCGGGATTTTTTTCTTTCTAAGGAAATCTAACATGCCATAGAATGCTCTTCCTGTATAAACCGGGTCTAAAAGAATTCCTTCATTCCTGGCCAGTTTATCAATGGCATCAACTTCATTAGCCGTTAAAACACCATATCCTGCCTTATCATAATCTCTGTTAAGTTTAATCTCTGAAAATTCATCTTTTTTATTGATACCCAATTCTCCCGTTAAATCTTTTACAATATCAGAAACTACATCCTCTAAAGGAACTCCATTGGTTTCGTCTTTATCTATACTAATTGGGATGAGTTCTGCATTCAGATCATACAATTCTTTTCCAACAGTTAAGCCGGCCTGCATGCCGCCCGAACTGGAAGCAAAAAATATATAATCTATTGATATTTGTTTTTCAGAAAGCTGCTGTTTTAATTCCTTTACAGCATGTACAAATCCCAATGCTCCTGTAGAATTTGAACCACCATAAGGAATTATAAAACATTTATTCCCTTCACGTTCCAATTTATCTTTTAAGAGTTCTTTATCTTCTCCCTTCCTGTTTTTGCCTGTAAAGCATATTGTTGCTCCAAGCAATGAAGATAATAAAAGATTACCATCATAAATTTCAGGCTCATCACCTCCCAGAAGCAAATGGCATTTCAGTCCCATTTTAGCACAAGCTGCAGCAGTCTGTCTGCAATGGTTTGATTGTTGAGCCCCTGCGGTAATCACAGTATCACAACCTTCATCTAATGCCTTTTTTATTAAAAATTCTAATTTTCTGGTTTTATTTCCTCCTGAAGCCAATCCGGTATTGTCATCTCTTTTTATGAAAATGTTGTAATCAGGATATATATTCGACAGATTTTCCAGCTTTTGTAATGGGGTGGGAAAAAAGCCTAAATCTATTTTTTTTTCATTCATATTTTTATTTTTTGGCGTTTGTGTAGATGTGCCACTTTTATACTTTACTTTATCTGTAAATTTAACCAATCCAAAACTTCTGCCAAAGCAATTGGTGAATACGTCTGCTCAATACGTTGATATTCCTGAAGTGCACCTGTATCAGATTCCTGAAACAAATGATTCAAATCCTGTATTTCTTTGATTGTTATATTTTTGTTTTTGGCTTTTCTCAGTGCCTTCTTTATAGCTTTTAAATTCTCTTTTGGTGTAATTTGAAGATCTTTCTCCCCGTTAAGAGCTAAAACCGGAATTTTTACTTTTTCTAGTATGGGCTTAGGATTATATTTGATAAAATATTGCATCCAGGGAGTTGTATAAGCATCAACCTGTGAGTTGATGAATTCATCGTCGGTCATACCCTCATTCATTCTTAAATTCGGATTTGCACTTAAAAATTTCTTCAAATCACTTCTCAAATCTATTTTCAACTGCTCTATATCAGACGATCCTTTTACAACATCAAATATTTCTCTATTAATTCTCTCTGTTCCCCTTATTTCTTTCTCACTTTTTCCAGATGCTTTTGCTATCAGTCTCTGTTGTATTAAAAGTATCTTATCTCCGGGAATTCTTGGGCCTCCGAGCATTACAATAAATGCTACACCTTTCGATTTTACAGCGACTAACGGAGCAATCAGACCACCTTCACTATGCCCTATTAAACCTATCTTTTTCTGATCAATCTCTTTTCTTGTTTTTAGATAAGCAAGGGCACTTTCCACATCGGTTGCCAAATCTACAGATGTGGCGCTTTTAAAATCACCCCCAGACAAAGCTGTTCCCCGATCATCATAACGCAAAACAGCAATTCCGTTCCTTGTAAGGTAATCTGACAAAACAAGAAACGGTTTATGTCCTGCTAATTCCTCGTTCCTGTCTTGTGGTCCGCTTCCGCTAATTAAAATAACTGCCGGAAAAATACCTTCCTTTTTCGGAAGTGTCAAAGTTCCGGCTAAATTTATTCCGGCTTGTTTGTTTTCAAAAGTAATATCTTCTGAATAATATGGATATGGCTCCTGTGGCTCCTGTGGCCTGTTTGGCTTTATATTCTGTGCAAAAATAAAAGATGAGGACATTAGAATAACAATCCATACTGGAAGTATTTTTTTCATTTTTTAAATATTTTTATGTTCATGATAAAATTTATAAAGTATATCCGATTCCCAGCCCAAAAGACTGACGTTTCATATCTAAGGTATTTTCCATTACCCCTATTCCATATTGAGATATATATGAAGTATTGATCTGAAAGCGTCCAAAACTATATCCAAGCATGGCAGCAGCTCCATAATTGAGACATTTCATTGGCGCTTTCCCTTCTGCATCTTTATTATACATATCCATATGATCTATTTTAGCATTTATCCCGTAACCGATGTAAGGCCCTACCCCAAAAAATACTTTTCCTGTTCCCAGATTAAATTGAAAAACACCATAAACAGGCAATTCCAGGTCATAGGATTCTAATTTTGATTTTTCAGCAGTGAATCTATTCTCCATCTCAGAATTTCGGTAATGAACCATCAAATCAGTTTGCAGACCAAACCACTTCCCAAAATGATATTTTAAAAACCCTCCGACAGAACCTCCTAATTCCGGAGAACTTTTTGAATATATGCCCTCCGAACCATTCTTGTAGAATGTAGAATTGATTTCACCTTTAAATCCCAGAGACAGTTTTTTCTGGGCATTTACCGCATTTGAAACCATAAGAAATGCTATTGTAGCAACAACTGATAAAATCACACGCTTCTTCATTGTGGAAAATTTGAAATAATTATTATGCAAAATTGTTGATCAGAGATACATTGCAGAAGCATTTTCAGACAAAGTTGAGTATCGACAGGATGAAATTCATTTTCCAGAGGATCAAATCCTCCATAAAAAAGAAACCATTGTTCAATCACTGGCAATGGGTAAAAAACAGATAACTCCAAGCTTGAATTTAATCCAAAAACGGCATTTTGACTATAAACTCTGTTTCTGTTTTTATAATATCAATAGTTTTGTTGTATAGCGCATATTGATTTTGCAGGTTTGTTAACCCTACACCACCACGGTCAGCTGTTTTCCTGAGCTGAAGTAAATTAGATACTATAATTCCTTCTGCAGATATTTCAATATGAACCATTAGTTTTTGTCCGGAAGTAGCAATATTATGTTTTACAGCATTTTCCACCAGTAATTGTAAGCTTACGGGGATTACTTTTCTGTTAAGTTCTGTATTCTTTCTGATTTCTATAAGTAAATTGTTTTCAAACCGAATTTTTTCCAGATATATATATGAGTCCAGAAAAGCCAGTTCTTCTTTCAGGGTAACTATAGGATGCTCATTTGTTAACAATAAATAACGGTAGACACCTGACATTTTTTTTGCAAAAAGATTAGTTTTCTCTGCATCTTCATAGGCCAGAGATGATAAAATATTCAGACTGTTGAATAAAAAATGAGGATTAACCTGTGCTTTTAAAGTTTCATATTGATATTGAATCCTCTCTTTTTCCATAACTGCAATTTTGTTTTCAGAACTAATCTGCCGTTGGTTATAGAAGAATATTTCAATTAATAATACGACAATACTATTCCATAGAATAATAAAAATAGAAGATTTAATAATCTGCGGATTACTATCAAAATCTGGAAGACCTTTAATGATCATATTACCCAAAATTATTACCACTACAGAAAACAATGAGGATATAAGTAAGTCCAATGTAATATGAAAATAAATATTGCGTATTTTCAGGTATTTGTAAATAGCATTAACAATGAAAAAATCACCAGATGCAATAAGCACACATGGCAGCAGATTGATTAAAAAAAACTGCAAAAAATCGCCTTCTTTCCCTGTCAATGTTTTAAACACATAGAAAAAGAAAACCAATAGTATTGCAACTATAAGTACAAAAGCAATGATATGTTTTTTATCCGTTGTTTTCATTGTTTTCAATTCTATCCGTCTACCCATTTCAGAAAATCTGAAACCCTTTCACGGCTGACTAAGATTTCGTGCGGACAATTCGGCTCAAATATAAGCTTCAAACGACTGTTGAAGTATTTGGAAATTTTCTTTATAGAAGTAATATTGGCAACACAATTCCGGGAAACCCGAAAAAATAATTTTTGATCTAAAAGTGTTTCTATTTCTGCCAAGGTATAACCAACAACATACCTTCTGTTGGAAAGCGTATGTAGAAAAACTACTTTTTCTTCACTATAAAAGAAAGCAATTTCGTTGATGTGTATATGCTCATATGTATCACCAATTTGAACAAGGAAACGATTTTTCTTGTGATTTCCCAGTAATACATCTTCTATTTTTTTATAATCAAAAGCAACTCCTTTTCCTGTATTCTGCTGTTGTAACTTTTTCAGAGCAGCTGCTAAATGTTCCTCTTCGATAGGTTTCAATAAATAATCAATACTATTTAATTTGAAAGCCCGAATAGCATGCTCATCATAAGCAGTGGTAAAGATAATTGGTGCTGAAACATGAACTTGTTCAAATATTTCAAAGCAGTCTCCATCGGCCAGATGGATATCCGAGAGGATCAGATCTACCGAATTATTTTTGAGAAAAGAAACAGTCTCTTTTACAGATTCTATCCTTCCTGCCAATACATATTCAGGGCAAAGCCGTACCATCATTCGCTTTATTTCTAAATAGGCAAATCGTTCATCTTCTACGATCAGGTATTTCATGTCTTAAATCATCTATGGTAAAAATACGGATTGTTCGTTACCATCAAGTGAATTTTAAGACTGAATTTAGAATTGGTGGTATGAACTACCTTATGATTACTATGAATTATCTAGCCTTAAATTATAAAATACCAGGAGTTATGTATAAAAATTCTCGTTGGTTATATAGTAGTTCAAAGTAAATTAAGCAATATAATTTTTATTATTTTAAATAATATTTTTATCGTATTAAGATAAAAATTTATACATTTGCGATATAATTAAAGTATTAACTATGAAAATTATTGGCAAAAACTCAATACTATACTGGCTTCGAATCCCATTTCTTATTTATTCGGCTGGCTTTATTCTTATGAGTATATGGATTTTTATTCTGATAGGTACATATTCTATAACAGATAAAACAAATCAGTTTATCTCAAAAAGCTATTTAGAAAATTCAGATATTGAATCAGTAAAATTTCATTATCCACTCCTAAAAATGACATTATCTACAGAAGATTCTTTTGAAGGAATAGGAATAGCCTTTTTAGGATTACTTTCTATTTGTTTCATTCTATATATGGCTATACAAATTGTAAATCAACTTTCTAAAGACAATATTTTTGTCGGAAATGCTGTAAAATATCTAAAAATTCTAGGTTATGGAACATTGGTTTTTGGAGTTTTACAATTAGTTTTTGATATAACTGTCACTCCAAAAAAATACGACTTTACATCTCCGTTTTTTTTAACATTAACAGGAACTGTTCTTCTTCTTATAAAAGAAATTTTTGTGAAAGGAAAATCAATACAAGAAGAAAACGACCTAACAATCTAAACTATGCCTATAATAATCAATGTAGATGTAATGTTGGCAAAACGCAAAATGCAGTCTCAGGAGCTTGCAGAAAAAATAGGCATTACACAAGCCAATCTTTCAATACTGAAAACAGGGAAAGCCAAAGCTATAAAGCTCTCTACTCTGGAAGCTTTATGCAAAGCCTTAGACTGCCAGCCAGGAGATATATTAGAATATAAACCATAAAATACCTTATCAATTATGAAAAAATTCTTTTAATAGTAACTATTACTTTCGGTTCCCTTTCATCTGCGCAGGAACTCTCCAATGACATGAAGCACATGTTACAGTACGACAATACTGGCAACTTCTCACAGATAGTTAACAAAGAAAACATCAACAAATGCTATTCTCTTAAAGAAAGTTCTTATTCACTCCTCTCATTAGCTATCAAAATGCAGAGCAAAGAGCTATTCAATAAACTTATTGAAGAAAAAGCAGACTTAAACCTTATTTGTGATGATAAATCCCCATTAATGTTTGCAGCTAAATATGGGGCTACAGATTTTGCAAAAAAATTAATGGAAAAAGGAGCTAATAAAAGTATAACTAATAAAAAAGGGTACAAAGCCTACGATTATGCTATTAATTACAAATTTCCGGAAATTGCAGCATTACTGAAATGATATCAAATCACCATTTTAAAAATAAAAAACAATCGGCTTTGGAGGCTTTCCAATTGCTGATCTGGAATGCTTATGTACAGAAAGTATGTCAACCGGACACAGAAATAGTAGATGGTGATAATTTCAAAGACCTTTCATACGACAAGAAAATCATCGCAGTGCTTCAATGGATTAAGCAATAATAAAAAAGCCTTTTGGAAGTAAAATTCTAAAAGGCTTTTTTCTTTAAATTCCGTATCTTTGCACCTGAAAAATTCCGCCAGGCTAATTACCTGAGTGAAACCAAAAAATCAAATTTTAAATACAATAAAATGTTCCGAACGCACACCAACGGAGAATTATCTCTGAAGAATCTAAACGAAGAAGTAACACTTTCAGGATGGGTACAGACTATCCGTGATAAAGGTTTTATGATTTGGATAGATTTACGAGATCGTTACGGAATAACTCAGCTTGTTTTCGATCAGGATCGTTCTTCTGCAGCCTTATTAGAAGACGCAAAAAAACTGGGGCGTGAATTTGTAATTCAGGTTACCGGAAAAGTAATCGAAAGAGCTAGTAAAAACCCTAAAATACCAACCGGAGAAATTGAAATTCTGGTTGAAAAATTAACTATTCTGAACAATTCCGAACTTCCTCCTTTTACTATCGAAGATGAAACGGATGGTGGTGAAGAACTGAGAATGAAATACCGTTACCTGGATATCAGAAGAAATCCGGTGAAGGATAAATTAATCTTCCGTCACAAAATGGCTCAGAAGGTAAGAAACTATCTTTCTGACCAAGGATTTATTGAAGTAGAAACACCGGTTCTTATTAAATCTACACCTGAAGGTGCAAGAGATTTTGTTGTACCAAGCAGAATGAATCCGGGACAGTTTTATGCATTGCCTCAATCTCCGCAAACCTTTAAACAACTACTGATGGTTGGCGGAATGGATAAATATTTCCAGATTGTAAAATGCTTCCGTGACGAGGATCTAAGAGCCGACAGACAGCCGGAATTTACCCAGATAGACTGTGAAATGGCTTTCGTAGAGCAGGAAGACGTTATGAATATATTCGAGGGTCTTACTCAGAATTTATTGAAAGACATTGCAGGTCAGGAATTTGGAAAGTTCCCGAGAATAACTTTTGCAGAGGCTATGAAAAAATATGGTAATGACAAGCCGGATATTCGTTTCGGAATGGAGTTCCATGAACTAAATGATCTTGTAAAAGGTAAAGATTTTAAAATCTTTGACGAAGCAGAACTGGTTGTTGGTATCAATGTAGAAGGTTGTGCAGAGTACACGAGAAAACAAATTGATGAATTAACCGACTGGGTAAAACGTCCACAAATAGGCGCTACAGGTATGGTATGGATAAAATATCAGGCCGATGGCGTTGTAACTTCTTCTGTTAACAAGTTCTATAACGAAGAGGATTTAAAGAAAATTGCAGAAGAATTTGGTGCTAAGCCCGGAGACTTAATGCTTGTACTTTCCGGAAACGAGAATAAAGTAAGAGCACAGTTATCTGCACTAAGAATGGAATTGGGTAACCGCCTTGGACTAAGAAAAGGAAATGAATTCGCCCCGCTTTGGGTTATTGACTTCCCGCTTTTAGAATGGGATGAAGATACACAGAGATACCACGCAATGCACCACCCTTTTACTTCTCCTAAGCCGGAAGATATCCATTTACTGGAAAATGAAGCAGGAAAAGCAAGAGCAAATGCTTATGACTTAGTTATCAACGGTAACGAAATCGGCGGCGGATCTATCAGAATCTTTGATAAAGATCTTCAGGCTCAGATGTTCAGTCTTCTTGGGTTCACACCGGAAGAAGCAGAAGCTCAGTTTGGCTTCTTAATGAATGCCTTCAAATACGGAGCACCTCCACACGGTGGCCTGGCTTTCGGATTTGACAGGCTTGTAGCTGTATTAGACGGAAATGAAGTAATCAGAGATTACATCGCCTTCCCTAAGAATAACAGTGGTCGAGATGTAATGATCGACGCTCCGGCATCAATCGCCAATGAGCAGCTCGATGAGTTAGCATTAAAATTAGATTTAAAATCATAAATTAGAAGCGAGGTTTTTTCATCCTCGCTTTTTTTATGAGGTTAATTTTAGCAATATTATTTCTGTCTTTTATTTCCTGTAATAAAAATACCGTAGATACAAATTTACTTATCGGAGAATGGGAATTTAGTCCTCCGAATCCTGAATACAATGAGGATTCTTCAGTAAGCACAAGCTATTACAGATCAGATATAGCCTTTAAGAAGGACTCTGTGTTCGTTATTAGTGATGGCTTTTTTAGGAGAAATGAGAAACAAAATTTATACTTAGGAGACGATTCCAAATATTATGTAAAAAAGGATAGCTTATATATACTCGCTCCAGATACCAAACGCTATTATTCCCGTTTTATTTACAAACTTACCAAAGACACTCTTGCATTTCAAGATAAAGATTCTTCTATCTATTATTTTAAGAAGAAACCAATTAGAAAAGCAGATAAAACATCTTTAAATCAGATTACAGTTTCATTAGGAGCATGCTTCGGAGACTGTCCTATTAATTCAACATCTATAGATGACAAGGGGAAACTTATATTCTATGGAGAAGCATATAATACCCAAGATGGTTTATTTATCAGTAATCTTGATCCTGCTACTTTCAGAGAAATAGTTCACGAACTTAATGAAGCTAAATTTGAAACATTAAAAAATGATTATGGAGATTATAACGTAACAGATTTACAAAGTGCCAGTATTAGTTTTATTAAAAATGGCCGAATTTATAAAACTATTTATGACTATGGAAGATCTTCACCAAAAGCATTAAGACGTATTATTAATAAAATAAGCTATTTATATCAAACAAAAAAATTAAATCCTGTAGATTATCAGTACCCAATCATTTCATCTCGTTTTAATAAAATATCACTTCTGGACTCTGAATCGTTTTACCTTCAGACTTTAATATTTGGCTCACAGCCTACCCAATCAAGTTTTACTCCTAAATATTACAATACCTCATTCCTAATAAAATCAGAAAATTACAATGATGAGGAATATGATAAACTAAAGAGAAGTGTTGAAACTGATGGTAGGTTTTTTAAAATTCAGGATAAAAATAAAAATTTCACAACATTTGATTTAGGATACAATTTCTTTGACAGAAACGAAGTTTTTAAAAATAAATAGCTTTTCTCAGAATTAGAGAATTGATCTTATAATCCTTAACTTTGCAATGTCTAATAAAAGTAAAAAATGAATCTTACCTCCCGAATTGCCAATTACGAATTTGAAAATCCATTCATGAACGCTTCCGGCGTAATGTGTTATGACGAAATGGAACTGGATCAGTTACTAAGATCTTCTGCAGGTGCTTTTGTAACTAAAAGTGCTACACCAGATTTTAGAGAAGGGAATCCAAGCCCTAGATATGTAGATGTGCCTTTAGGAAGCATTAACTCCATGGGATTGCCTAATAAAGGTTTTGATTTTTATCTGGATTTCTCTCTTAACTTTCAGAATGAAAATCCGGGAAAAATCAATTTCATCTCGATTGCAGGAATGTCTATGGAAGATAACCTGGAAATGCTACAGAAAATAAATGATTCCGATTTTAAAGGAATTACTGAATTAAACCTTTCTTGTCCTAATGTACCTGGGAAACCACAGGTAGGTTATGATTTCGAAAGAACAGAGGAGGTTCTAACCAAAACTTTCGAATTTTTCCAGAAACCAATCGGTGTAAAACTTCCGCCATATTTCGATATTGCACACTTCGATCAAATGGCAGAAATCCTAAATAAATTCCCACTTCAGTATGTTAACTGTATCAACTCTATCGGAAACGGACTTTATATAGATGTAGATCACGAAGAAGTTGTAATTAAGCCAAAAGACGGATTCGGAGGAATTGGCGGTGCTTATGTAAAACCAACAGCACTGGCTAACGTAAGAGCTTTCTATACAAAACTAAACAGTGATATCGCTGTAATCGGGTGCGGAGGAGTAGAAAACGGAAAAGATGCTTTTGAACATTTACTTTGTGGTGCACAGATGGTACAAGTTGGAACCCAACTGATGAAAGAAGGTACTGGCGCTTTCGACAGAATACTGGAAGAACTGAAAGCAATCATGCAGGAGAAAGGTTATACCAGCATAGAAGACTTCAGAGGTAAGCTGAAAAGCTTATAATAATAAACTAAAAACGCCGCAGACAAAGTCTGCGGCGTTTTTTATATCTGTAAAGAAAAAATTATTTAGTTTCTGTTTCGTCAGTAACTGTAACATTTTCTTTTTCCTCCTTCGCTACTTCTTTTACTTTATTTTCTTTTGGAGTTTCTTTAGCAGCAGGTGCTTTTTTATCTCCAAAACGAGCTTCAGTAAATTCTCTGGAAATTGCAGCTCTTTCAAACTTTAATTTACCAGACATTGTTTCAATGATCACCCCGTCCTCCATTACATTTACAATCTTACCGTGCATTCCTGAAGTTGTAACAACTCTGGTTCCCGGTTTTATAGATTCCTGAAAGTTCTTTTCCTGTTTTTGTTTTTTCATTTGCGGACGCAGCATTAGGAAATAGAATCCAACCAGCATTACAGCCATCATGATGAACATCATAGAACCTCCACCTTGCTGTTGCGCCTGTAAAAAAATTGTTAGCATATTATGGGTTTAATAGATTAATAAAAAATTATTTGTTTATAACATTAGCTGAAAAAGTAAGTACTACCGGAGACTTTTCTGTATTGGTATATACCTCAGCATATTTGTTTTGTAATCCGTCGAAAGAACTGGAATCAAATTTAAGCGTTACTTTTCCTTTTTGTCCCGGAAGAATAGGATCTTTAGTATACTCCGGAGCAGTACATCCACATCCAGGTTTTACTGTAGAAATTACCAAAGGTTTATCTCCTGTATTAGTCACAGTATAAGTATGCTCTACATGATCACCTTTTTTAACATCCCCAAAGTTGAAATTATTTTCTGAAATTGCCAGAGTCGTTAACGGAAGCTTCTTAGCTTCTGCAACTATATCCGCCTGTGTTTGCTCAGCAGCGAGGGGTTGTAATCCCGATGTACTCAAAGCAGACTGATCTTCTGAAACAACCAGTTTTTTTTCTTCTTTTTTACATGCTACCACAGCCATGGCAGAAAAAGAAATCATCAATAGGTAGGTAAGTCTTTTCATGTGAAAGGTATTATTTTATTCTATATTCTTGAATTGTCTTTGGCATACTTATCCAGGATACCATTAATGAATACATTAGATTTGTCAGAAGAGTATACTTTTGCAATCTCTATGTATTCGTTTATAATAATTGAAGAAGGAGTCAATTTAAATTCATCCATTTCGCTAAGCGCTGTAATAAGGATTACTTTATCCATTAAAGAAACTCTTTCCAGATCCCAGTTCTGAAGTCTTTCCTCTAGTTTCTTCTCTGTATGATCCCAGTTAAGTGCAGTCTGAGCTAATAATGTTTTAGCAAAGCTCTCATCATCATAATTTTTAATAATCTTGATAAGAGTATGAGTCTCCTGCTCTGGCTTCATAAACCCAATTGTTTTCTGGATTAATGAATTTGCAATATGAATGTCATCTGCCCATGCCATCTCTTTTCCTTCTAAGAAATCATGAAGATCTTCATTTTCCGCAACATAACGAAGAAAAAGTTTTCCTATGAATTTCTGATCATCTTCAAAGCTACTATCAGCCGATTCCATATAATCTTTATATCGTTTTCCGGCTTTTATTCTCTGGTAGGTTTTTACAACAAGGTCATCATTCGTGTCCCACATCAATTGTTTGTTGCTTGCAGTATACTCTCCTCTTTCATCGTTTTCAATGATTTGAAGCAATATTTTATTTTCAACAAACTTCAGATTGGGATTAGCTTCCTCTTCAGATTTAATGTATTTTCTTTTTCCGATTTCAATTTGCTCTTCAGCTAATTGATGAATTGCGACCAAAAAGTTAAGCTCATAGACATATAAGTCATAGATTTTGCTTATTTCTTTCATCATATTTTTCAGAACTACATCGACACTTTTAGGGTTTTGCTGATATGCATAAAGCGTTTGCACTACTTTTTCGCGGAGCTGTCTTCTTCCTACCATTTCAAAGAACTTAAATTTAAGGCACAAATTTACGCATTTCTCTTTGCATAAAAAACCTTAATTTTGTCATTCGTAACGGAACGTTTTTAAATAAACAAAATTCAGAAGTTGAAAGCACTAAAAACACTCAATCCCTATTTCTACAAACATCGTGTATTACTGGCTTGGGGATTACTTTTCATTATACTCAGCAATTTTTTTGCTATTTATAAAGTACAATTTATCGGAAAATCCGTCAATGTCATTCAAGAAGTACTGACCAATAAGCATATATCTAAAGATTCTTTGTTCAAGGCTTTACTTATTAATGCAGCTATTATTGTCGGCAGTTCTGTATTATCGGGCTTCTTTACGTTCATGATGAGGCAGACTATTATTGTAGCTTCCCGCAGAATCGAATATGAGCTGAAGAATAAAATTTACACTCATTATCAGAATCTCTCTCTGACTATTTTCAAAAATACAACCATCGGAGATTTAATGAACCGATTGAGTGAAGATGTTGTAGCTATACGTATGTATCTTGGTCCAGGTGTAATGTATGTGGTAAACTTATCAGTATTACTGATTATTACAACCACTTATATGCTGCTTACTGATGTACGTATGACGATATGGACACTAATCCCACTTCCTATTTTGTCTTTTGTTATATATAAGGTAAGTTCTATCATCAACAAAAAGTCCAAAGTAATGCAGAAAAGTCAGTCTGCAATTTCAACTTTTGTTCAGGATAGTTTCTCGGGAATCCGTGTCGTAAAATTCTTTAACAAGGAAAAGTATATTGAAAAGAATTACAACAATAAAGTTGGAGATTATATGGTAAAAGCTTTGGATCTAGCAAAGACTGAAGCCTACTTTTTCACAATTATTCTTTTTGTTATCGGACTTCTGAATGTAGCCATCCTTTATATTGGGGGGGAACAATACATCAGTGGAAAAACATCTGTCGGGACTATTGCCGATTTCTTCATGTACATCAACATTCTGATTTGGCCTTTCAGTATGGTAGGCTGGGTAACGTCTGTTAATCAGCGTGCGGAGGCTTCCATGCAACGTGTCAATGAGTTCCTGGATATGAAGTCTGAAATCAGAAACAGCAACCACGACCTTTATAACATTACTGGTGATATCGAATTCCGTAATGTAAGCTATACTTATCCTAACACTGGCATTCAGGCTTTAAAGAATGTAAGTTTTAAAGTTAAAGCCGGAGAATCTTTAGCCATTATGGGTAAAACCGGAAGTGGTAAATCTACTATTGCATTACTCCTATGCCGCTTACTAGATCCGGACAGTGGAGAAATTCTGATAGATGGCAAAAATCTAAAAGAACACAATCTTGGTGTTTATCGTGAGAATATTGGTTTCATCCCTCAGGAAAGTTATCTGTTTTCTGATACTATTGAGAATAACATCGGATTTGCAATAGATAATCCAACAAAAGCTTTAGTCGAGGAATTTGCTAAGGTAGCTGATGTACACAAAAACATCGTTGGCTTTAAAGATCAGTATAATACGATGGTTGGGGAGAGAGGTGTAATGCTGTCTGGCGGACAAAAACAAAGGATAAGCATCGCCAGAGCATTGATTAAAAAACCTAAAATTCTGATTTTTGACGACAGCCTTTCTGCATTAGATACCGAAACAGAGGAAAACATCTTACGAAATATTGAAAAGGAAATTAAACAAACAACATCTATAATCATCACTCACCGTGAATCCAGCGCCAAAAATGCGCATGCAATTCTTCATCTAAATGATGGCGTAATTACTGATTTCGTACGTGTTCAATAAATTTTCATTACTGATAACAAGGTAATTAACAATAATTAATAAAAATTCTTTGATATTCAGAATATTCTTCTATATTTGTTAACGCACGAATCTTAAAATGTTAGAACAATGAGCGATTACAAGGAACGCCAGGAGAATGAGATTTTCACAAAAGTGTTAAAGGCAGGTAGAAGGACTTATTTCTTCGATGTGAGAGAAACAAAAGCAGGAGATTATTACCTGACAATCACAGAGAGTAAAAAGAATTTCTCAGAAAATGGAGAAGCAAGCTTCGAGAAACACAAAATTTACCTTTACAAAGAAGATTTCAAAAGTTTTTCAGAATTATTTAATGAATCAACAAACTTCATCCTGGATGAAAAAGGAGAAGAGGTTATCTCTGAAAGACATAACAAAGACTACAAAACAACTACTAATTCTTTCACAATAGATACTGACGAAGAATTATAGAAAGAATTTCAAAACAAAGAGACAGCCCGTGGGCTGTCTCTTCTTGTTTAAAAGTATAATTGAAAAATATGAAGACTGAGCTTCTTATTTCAGATTGGGATTGACAATAGTCTCCTTCAACGGGATGAGTAAAATATAAGCTCTGTTACTACTGCTTAATTCACTCTGATCTCCCTCGGCAGCCAGATCTTTTTCCAACCTTTGAACCGGGAGCTTTAATCTTTTCAGGTCATAATAGCGATGTCCTTCATAGGCCAACTCCAGATATCTTTCATTCAGGATGGTATCCAGATCAATAGCACTCAGTTGTCCACCATTGCTAATTCTATGCTTTCTCAGTTCATTAATATCTTGTAGAGAAGCATCTTTTCTGTTCAGGAAATAATTGGCTTCAGCACGGATTAAATACATTTCCGATACACGGAAAACTTTAATATCATTTACCTTATCACTAAAATCATTCCCGGGATATTTATTAATAAGATCTTCTTCTGCATTTTCATCTTTACTGAAATTACTTAAGCGGATATCAGAATCTGTATAACTGTCCATTAATTTATAAGAAGGCTGAAAGAACCTACGTCCAGCAGCATAATCCTGCCATAGCGTATTTGGTCTCAGTTTATTGTCATTACTTCTCTTCAGACGAAAGACTACTTCCGAAGGAGATTTATCCTTCCAAAGGTTTTCATACTGGCTTATATCTGATAACTGAAACTGATTGATAATTTGAGTTGATTTCGCCAGAGCAACAATATAATTTTTCTGGTACAATGCGACTCTTGCTTCCAAAGCTGTAACTGCATTTTTATTCATCCGGAAATCTACAGTTTCATCTACATCTTTTGCTCTTTCCAAATCCAGCCATAAATATTCATAAAATTTCGACAAACTGATTTTACCAGGTTTCTTATTAACATCGGTATCTGTAATATAAGGAATAGTTAAAGCCTCATTACCGTCGGCATCAGATGCACCAAAATTTCGGTGTAACTCAAAATGTACCATTGCTCGCAATCCGTATAATTCTGCAACTAAAGATTTTTGCTTACCTCTCTCCTGTTCATTCCGGGCCGGTACTTTAGCTGCATTTTCCAGAAGCAGATTAATACTGTAAATATCTGCATAGTAGTTTTTCCATGCTTTTAGCAAAATATCGTCTTCGGAAGTGTACTCCCAGCGGTTCAGTAAGTTTCCGAAACCATTTACACCATTATTTTGAGAATTCAGACGACATTCATCAGCCATCACAGATCCTATAAGAACACTATATTCAGGAGAATAAAGGCTGTAACTACCCAATACCCCCTTTTCGAAATTACTCACAGAGGAATAAACTCTCTCTGTATCCAAAGCATCCTGTGGATCTACATCCAGCACATTATTACAACTTACCATACTTATACCCAGACAGGCATACAGCATTACTTTTAATATATTTTTACGCATTTCTTATCATTTAAAATAAAACATTAAAGCCTAATGTAATTGTCCTTGGCAAAGGATATTCATACTGATACCAGTTGTTATCATCTTCAGGATCCTGCCCTTTCCATTTTGTCCAGGTCAACAAGTTTTGTCCCTGAGCAAAAATGTTTACCTCTTTAAAGACTTTGTTCAGACTGCCTAAATCTTTCAGTTTATAATTGATACTAACATTTCGAAGTTTTATATAATCCGCAGATTGTAATTCCCGATCTGTCATATATCTTGCATACTGAGCTCCCGGATTTTGGCTTATATCCCCGGGCTTCTGCCACATATTCAGCATATCAGCGGACTGATTATAAATTCTGTAGTTAGGATCAGCCGAGGTTTTGTACAACTCGGCTGTATTAAGTCTGTACATTCCTTTCACAAAAGTAAATAAGGCATTAACCTGAAGGTTTTTATAAGTAAATGATGTTGTTATTCCTCCCTTAATTGGTGGATCATAGGATCCTTTAACCATTACAGCATTTTCCGGATTATACTCTTTGGTTACAGCACCACTTTTATCATAATACAATGGTGCTCCGGTAGCAGGATCTACCCCTGCCCATCTTACCATATAAAAATGCCCCAGAGCTGAGCCTACACTGTGTATAGAGTAATTTTCTGTAACAATCTCATCTTCGGAACCCAGACTCAGGATTCTGTTCTGATTGTATGCCAGATTAAGTCCCAGGTTCCAGCTAAAATTATCATTTCTGAAGACGTCTCCGGATAAACGAAACTCTACCCCCCTATTTCTGATTTTCCCCATATTGTCCGCAATAGATTCAAAACCAGATGTCATAGATAGATTCCTGTTGATAAACAGATCACTCGTCACCCTGTTGTACAGGTCAACTTCTCCGATAATTCTGTTTTTAAATAATCCAAATTCTAATCCTACATCCGATATTTTGTTCATCTCCCAGTTATAATTGGGATTACCCGGAGATATCGGAATAAAAGCAGTATAACCACTATAATGCTGAGGTTTGTATAGCTGGCGATAACCAAAATCACTGGCAAAACCACTCGCGTTTCCTGTTAGTCCATGGCTTAATCTCAGCCTAAGTGTACTTAAAGCATCCCAATTTTTCAGGAATTCTTCGTTCTTCATATTCCAGGTTGCCCCGAAAGCATAAAAATATTTATACCTGTTTTCTGAGGGAACTCTGGAGGATCCATCACGTCTGATACTAGCGGATAAAGTAAATCTGTTTGCATAAGAATATCTAAGCATTCCTAATTGTGATACTAATATATTTTCGGAAGCACCACCACTTATTTTTGGAATAAAATTATTGTCTGATGTCCCGGGTGTAATTCCTCCCGGAGTATTTTCCAATCCGGGTATAAGTCCATAGCCTGTAAAGCCATCGTAGTTGGTACTGTATTTATTGAACTCGGCAAGAGCAATTGCCTCTACTTCATTTGCCCCCCATCTCTTTTTATAATTGAACCCAAAATTGGCCATGTAGGAGGTTTTCTGTGTATTAATCCTTTCATAGAGTCCCTGCCCACCAGGATCCACCATACTTCCGAAGTATGTATCCGGTTTTATAATTCTGGTAAACCTTGTCTGCTGATGGTTTACCCCCAATGTGCTGGTCAGCTTCAGATTTTTAGTAATTTCAAATGAAAGGTTAGATGATAATACTCCCTGAAGTTGCTTCTCTTTTCGGCTAATATCCTGATACATGGTTAAAGCATTTGCTCCAAACCGATTTACGCCTGGTGTAAGATTTCCATCCTTATCATATGGTTTCTCATATGGCATTGCAAAATAAAGAGATGCCACAGGATTGGTTTCGCTTACATCAAAATCGGATTCAGAAAGTTGCGTTTGCCCTCCGGTTAAATTAAGATTAAAAGAAGAAGTAAAACGTCCACTCTTATGATTTACTCCGCTATTAATATTAAATCTTTCAACTCCGGAATTTGGTAATACACCTTCTTGTTTAAAATAGGAAAGCGATGAATAATGATTGGTCTTTTGATCGCCACCACCCATACTTAGGTAATGGGAATTGGTAACTCCGTTTCTTAAAAGTAACTTTCTCCAGTTTGTATTTGTTGCCCGCAAATCTGCTAACTTCTGATCGCCTTCTGTATAATCGGATTCCGTTTTCGCAATTTTCTGTCCGTTTACAATTTTATATGGATTTTTTCTGGAATACGCCCAGCCAGGAAAATTTGGATCCTGCAGAATTTCTTCAAATTCTAATCTCTGGGAACTGTTCATCATATCCCATTTCTGATTATTTACAGAAGATATTCCGAACTGATTCTGATAAAAAAACTGAGAATGTCCTTTATCATTATTTTTTCCTTTTTTAGAAGTAATCTGTATTACACCATTTGCTCCTCTGGAACCATATTGTGCAGTTGCAGACGCATCTTTTAGTACCACTATATCTTCATAGTCTAAGGGGTTAAGTACTGCAAAAACCTCCGGACTGATAGGCATTCCGTCCAGTATATATAATGGATTCGTTTTATCATCCTGCACAGAACCAATCCCCCGGATCGTTACTCTGCCAATTGCTCCCGGTTGTCCGGAAGGAGAAGCTACATGCAATCCCGGAACCTGTCCCTGCAATGCCTGATCTAATGAAGCAACCGGGGTCTTTGCAATAACTTCGGCCTTTATGCTAGACACAGCGCCTGTTGTCTTAGCCTTAGACTGTCTTGTATACCCAGTTAGTACAACGCCTTCCAGTTGTTTTGTTTCGGGTGACAGATAGACACTGTCTGGTAGCTCTCCTGCACTTAAAGCAATATCCTGAGCAATATAACCTTCTAATGAAATAACATAGGTCTTCGGATCTGTTTTAACTTCAATTGCTACTTTTCCATTTCCGTCCGTTACTATCTCCTTTCCTGTTGCTGTATCTTTAATACTTACATTGGACAAAGGCTGCTGAGTGGTTTTATCCCGCACAATAATATCATGTACAGATTCCTGAGCCTTTAGTGTTGCTGTTATCCCGAGAAAGAAAACTGCGGCCAGAATCATTTTCCTGTTTCCGAACATATTTAATTACTTTTTACAGAGCAAAAGTAAATATGGGGGATTAGGAAGGTTTTAAAACAATATTAAAGACCAATTAGAAAGTCATTAAAAATTTCTAATAACTTATTTATCATAAAAGAACAGGTATTTCAACTATAGAAGTAGTTCCATATCCCAGTACAGACTGAAATGATAGTTTGCTTTTGTTTTGTTCTATGATTTTAGATGATAATGACAGCCCCAAACCAAAACCCTTAATGCCATAAGCATTCTGACTTCGGTAAAACGGGCGGGTAATTTTTTCTATATCCTGTGGTGCAATTCCTATTCCCTGATCGATAACTGATATTTTAACGTTATCTTTATTAATACGAATTCTCATTTCTACTTCTTTCTGCGAAAATTTATATGCATTAGAAATAAGATTGCTAATGGCAATTTCCATCAGACCTGAATTAATATTTATAAATGTTGTTTGGAATTTATCTGGGTTTTCGATTTCAATATTCAAACGTGTGCCGGAAGTATCTTCCATATATTGATCTGTAACTTTCCAGATAAATTCTTCCAGAGCCATTTTATATAAGGGATATGAAGAATGTTCCAGCTGTGACAACATAAGCAAATCGCTCACAATACTATCCATACGGGTAGCATCACGGTGGACTCCTTCCAGAATTTCTTTATACTCTTCAGTCTCTCGATCTTTTCGCAATGCTATTTCAGCATTTCCCAATAAAGAAGCAATAGGCGTTTTTAATTCGTGGGAAGCATTCGAAACAAATGATTGCTGGCTTTCAAATGAATTTTGAAGCCTTTGTAAAAGATCATTAATTGTAGAACTAAGAACAGTAATTTCGTTTTTACTTCCTTTTTCTACAGGAATTCTATAATCCAGGCTGCTTGCCTGAATTTTTTTCATCCTGTGGTTAATCTTCTTAATAGGTTTCAGACAAAGATAGGAGAACCATTCTCCAAGTACTACACAGATACACAAGGCTATCACAAGGCTTATAATCATTACATTTCGAAGCTCCTGCAAAGATTTTTCTCCGGAAGTATTTTCTGCTTCAGCCATTACAATATAATTTCCGGAGTTATCTACATAATAAATACCAACAACATATTTATGATCATTTTTATAAAAAAGAGTTTTCTTCTGAGCCACTTGCTGCAGAATTTTCCCATCCCATGGTGTTGCATTTTCCTTTATGAAAACCGGATTAAAACTGGTATCGTAAATTCTTATTTTTTCTTTAGGTAATGTTCTGGGCAGCTTACGAAGTACTTCATCAAATTCTACTTTAGAAAAATTATCCTGGGCCAGATAATTATGCCCTACTGTATAAGCACGATCTTCTAACTGCTTTCGGAAATTATTCTGCCAGTCTTGTGCTACAATAAAATAAACAGAAGTAAGTACCGCTATTAACAGTACAGCAAATAAGCCTGTAAAAATTAATGATAAGCGTCTTTGTAGTTTCATACTATTCGTCTTTCAGTATATATCCCATTCCTACGACAGTATGTATCAGTTGCTTCGGAAAGCCTTTATCTATTTTTGTCCTTACATAGTTAATATAGACATCTATGAGATTAGTCCCTCTGTTAAAGCCAATCCCCCACACTGCTTCTGCTATTTTTGCACGGTTAATAACTCTGTTTTTATTTACCAGAAGGTATTCTAACAAAGCATATTCTTTTACCGTCAGAGTAATCTCCTGCCCTGCCCTTTTTACAACTTTCTTATAGCAATCCATTACAAGATCATCCGCAGTATACGTTAGGATTGGAAGACTATTTTGATTTCTCCGGCTTAGCGCATTAATCCTTGCCAGTAATTCTTCAAAATGAAATGGTTTGGTAAGATAGTCATCTGCACCTTTATCAAAGCCTTTAAGCTTGTCCTGTATTGTAGAGAGTGCTGTCAGCATCAAAACCGGGATCTCGGGCTTAAAACGCTTTATTTCCGAACATATTTCAAAGCCATTTACCTGTGGAAGGATTACATCTAAAATAATCAAATCAAAATCCTGCTCCATAGCCAACTGAAGCCCCATTGCTCCTTCGTATGCCAGGGTTACACGGTGCTGACTTTCTTCCAGTCCTTTTTTAATAAAATTGGAAACACCTGCTTCGTCTTCTATTAATAGAATATTCATAATGTGGCAATTTTCTCCAAATTTAACAGAAATGTGCTGAGAATAGATAATTATTAGAAAATTCTAATCAATTTTATAAATGAAACTGGATACTTTTAGGCATAAAAAAAGCCGTCATAAATGACAGCTTTTATTTTGGGTGGATGAGGGGTCTCGAACCCCCGACCTTCGGAACCACAATCCGACGCTCTAACCAACTGAGCTACAACCACCGTTTTGGTTTTGTGTGTGCAAAGATACACTATTATTCGTTACTGGCAAATAATTCCGTCAAAATTTTTCAATGCAATTAATTTTGCAGTGTTAAACCCTTCTGCAAACTCTACACCGCTCTGTCTACCCAGATTTTGGGCTCTGTATGTGATACTCTCATAAAAATCCTTTGTAGCGATAGGTGTAACTGGTTCTTTAGAGTTTGGATCATAAAATTGCGACGAATATGCTGCGCAACATTCGATTTTTTTATCCAAAAATCCGGTGATATCTACAACAAAATCTGGTTGAAGGTCCTTCCATTGAATATAATGGAAAACGTGTTTAGGTCTCCATGCTGCCTGATCCTGCCCTTCTATAGATGTTTCAATTCTCCTTAATCCAGATAGGAAACATGCATCTGATACAAGCTTAGCTCCTTTTGCATGATCCGGATGTCGATCGTCCAGTGCATTACAAAGCACTATTTCCGGTTGATATTTACGAATAGCTTCCACAATACGGAGTTGATATTCTTCTGAGTTTACCAAAAAGCCATCTTTCAGCTTCAGATTCTCTCGGTATTCGATACCTAAGATTCTTGCTGCTTCTGTCGCCTCCTGATGTCTGATTTCCGAAGTCCCTCTTGTTCCCAGCTCTCCTTGTGTCAGATCTACAATAGCTACTTTTTTTCCTTCAGAAATAAGTTTGGCCAGAGTTCCGCCACAGCTTAGCTCAACATCATCAGGGTGAGCTCCTATAGCCAATATATCTACTTTCTTTACCATGATCTAAAATTAAAAAAAACTTCTGATCCTACAGACCAGAAGTTTTTGATATTTTCATTTCTTTTAATAGAAATTATTTGCTCAACTTTTCTTTTAGTTTTGCTGCATCTGCGTCTGCAGGATTAGCTTCAAGAGCTTTAGTTACATACTCTAATGCTTTTGCTTTGTCAGCACTTGCTGTTAAGCTTGCCATATTGTAGTATGAGTTAGCCAATAACTCTTTTCCTTTAGCTTGATCTGCTGCCGGTTTAGATGCTAATACGTCAACATATTTCTGGTACGCAGCGATTGCTCCTGCTGCATCACCACTTTTCTGTAATGCGTAGCCTAAGCTGTAGTAAGCAGGCTCCCATGTTTGTAATACATTTGCCATCTGAGACCATGCAGAAGCTGCTCCGCCCCAGTTTTGAGCACCTTGATATTCATTTGCTAATTTATAAAGTAGATCTGTGTTTTTAGGATCAGCTTCTACTTGCTTTTTCAATGCATCAATTGCAGCATTTGTAGGACCACCTTCACCAGAAGCTACCTTAGGTGCTGTACCACTAGCAGAAGCTAGTTCAGCATCCCAATCGAAAGTTTCATCTTTTGCAGCTTTAGCGACAGCAACTTTTTGTTGTGCTTGTTGTAGCATTGCCGCATCTTTTTTCTCTTTACCAATAGCCGCTAAGATTAGACCTTCTAAACCTGAATCACTTGGAAGAATTCTGGATTTTTCAGCTTTGCTTAGGAAAGTTTCCAAACTTGTTTTTGCTCCTGCATAATCTTTAGCTTGGTACTGTAAGTAAGCCTTAATTCTATATTTAATTGGGTCATTGATTTTATCAAAAACAGAATCTAAAGCAGATCCTGCATTAGTGTAGTCTTTCGCAAGGAAAGCTAATTTAGCATAATCTAAAACTGTGTTAGGATCTGAATCTGCAAGATCTAAATATTTCTTGTAATCCAATGCAGCCTGATCATATTTTTGGTATACGATGTTGAATCCACCTCTTGCTTTGTATGCTGGTGCATAGTTTGCATCTGCCTGGATAGCCTTATCAATATTATCTTTAGCTCTCTCCCACTGTTTTGCAGAAGTCCATAAAGTACCAATTCTTGTATATACTGCAGCTTTGTTTTTAGCAACTTCTAATGCTCTGTCATAAGCATTCATTGCCTCACCCCAGTTTTTGTTAAGACGATTAGCATCTCCTAAAGTATAGTAGTAATACTCAGGAACTCCTTTTTTCTCAGCAAGATTAACTGCTTTATTAAGATATTCGATCGATAGTTTAGGATCGTTATGATTAGGATAAAGCGCTAAAGCTTCACCAATTCTGTATAATACTTCAGGATCTTTTTCTCTGGAGTCTTTAGCAACTTGATTAAGCTCTGCTATAGCCCCTGCCTGATCTCCTTTTCCTAATTTAACTGATGCCTGACCAATTCTACTGTAGAATGATTTCTTTGCATCTAAAGCAACACCTTTACTAAAGTATTCTGCTGCTTTTTCAAAATCTGGTTCAGACTGAACTAAATAAGCATTTCCTAAATAGAAATAGTTAGCGTCTGAAGGTTCTTTGTTTACTAGTGCTGTGTAGACTTCTTTAGCTTTACCAAATTTATAGCCGTCAATATCATTAATTCCTTCTGCAACTGTCTGTGCTCCTACCATATTCATGGCAAAAAAAGCAGCTGCACCTAACACTATTTTCTTTGATAATCCAAATCTCTCTTTCATAATTATTCTATTTTTATTAATTATTCTTCTTAAATATAAACACAATTACTATTCCATATATTGCGGAACTAATGTTAAAAAAATACTAATATTTACTTTATCTCTACCATTCTCTTGTACAGTAGATAAGGCTGTAATCCGTTTTTGTCAACGATAAGCTGACCTACCTGACTGCAAGAGTATCTTATAAACCCGTTCCCAACACCAAAATTACCCTCATTGGTAAGGAAATATAAAATACGTGTAAACGGATATTTCTGATATCTCAGATTTTCTCTGCTAGGAGCAAATTCTCCTTTTGCATCTGTAATATTAAGTATCTTAATTTTTGATCTTAATTCTTTAGCTTTCTCGTCATAAGGTCTACTAATTGTGTTAAGACTAATTACCCCAATATGACCAGGGAATTTAGCCAGATTTTCAATGATTTCTTCATTGGACTTTAACGAGGAATATTGCATTTTAGCAGGATCAATTTTAAGCCTTTCAGCAATATAATCTGTATTACTTGTATTTGCCCCGTCAAAGATTAAAGTCCTTTTTTCGTCAGTCAACATTCTCGCAACATCATCCACCGAAATTTTGTCTATTGAAGATTCCTTCGGAACAACAAAAACCAAAGCATCTGCAGCAAAATATGCAGGTACAGCTTTCAATTTTATATTGCTAAGAAAACTTTGTTTTTCTGTCTCCGTTAGTTCACGTGACATTACAATAGTAGAAACTTTATTATCAATTAAAGCTTTTAAAGCTTCCTTTTCTTTCATTTGTTTCAGCTCGATCTTTGCATCCGGATATACTTTCATATAACGGTAAGAAAGAGCATCGGCAACATTATAGAAAGAAGGGTCTGTAGCCATAACTACACTGCCAGTAGCATAATCATTTTTTTTATCATTATTACATGATCCTAATATGATTAATAATACTAATAAAAAAAGGCTATTCTTCATTTCTCTTTCTGAATTTATTTACCACTCTTATCAGTCTGAAAACACCATATATTATAAGCAGCCCTCCCAGCGGATACGCAGCAGCTTCTCCTAATTCTACAATGAAAAATTTATACATAATCACAAAAATACCTAATGTGATATAACAAATCCCTGCAACAATTGATAACAAATTAAACGTCATGGAAACAAAAATACAAAAAAAAGAGAAGCTGCAATAGCTTCTCTTTTTTTATTTGGATATAAACTTATTCGAAGTTCATTGTAACCGGGAATCTGAATCTGGATCTTACCGGATCACCGTTAAGCTTACCTGGGCTCCATTTCCCTTTGATTGATCTAATTGTTCTTTCAGCCTCTCTGTTAAAGTCAGAATTAGGTCCTGAAGCTTTAACGTCAGAAAGAGAACCATCTCTTTCTACAACGAAAGTAACTGTAGTTTTCAATGTACCTTCACCTTCTACAGAAGAGTTATCGAAATTACTTGTAAATAAATTTCTAAATTTCTCAATACCTCCTGCAAATGCTGCTTCCTGGTCAACTCGGTCAACGATTTCGTTACCTACTGGCTTAGGAGCTTCAACATTCTTACCTGCACCTGTATTAGCTGGTGGTGGTGGTGGAGTGTATTTAGCAATTTTTTCACCTTCCTGATCTCTTGTACCAATTGTAGTTTCCTTTACCTCTTCAATTTTCTTAGGTGGCTCTTCCACTTTAGGATTTGGTTTCGGCTCCGGAATCATATCCCTTACAATCTCTTGCTTAGGAGGCTCAACTGGTGGCGGTGGTGGCGGTGGTGGAAGTTCTTTTTCTTCTACCGGTGGTGGGATATCTTTAATATCTGTTAAGTCCACTGACACTTTTGTCTCTTCTTTTTGTTGCCCGTCTTTTATCTTTAAATAAACTAAGGGTGCAAGTACAGCAAAAAGAAATAATGCTGAACCTACTAGTAAAGATCTTGTCAGTATAGGTCTGTAACTTTTTCTCAGATCATACGCCCCGTACTCTTTATTTCTATGCTCAAATACGATTTCATCCAATTCAATTGGTTTATCGTAAGAAGCATTAATATTATCTACTGACATAATTAAATTATTTTTGTTAAAAAAGGTAATTACTTACCTATTTTCTGATCATAGATTTTCTGCTCCCAAGGCTTCACTTCACCGATACCGTATCTTTCACTCTTAGTAATTGCCATTTCATCTAACAAGTCTACAAAATTTTTGTAGTTAGAGTCATCTGTAGGCTTAATAATTACAGTAAAAATATCTGGTTTACGAGCTCTTCTTTTAGCATCATCAATCACCTTTTCAATACCATTCTTATCAAAAGTAGTTTCCTGAAGCTTACCTGGATCTGTTAAACCTGTTTGGTCTAACTGGTGATAATATACTTTATTATCTTTTCCTAATAAGAATGTGATTGAGTTTGTTAGGTCAATCTCAGGAATATCTATCGGTTGATCTTTCTCTGGCTTCGCAGGCAACTTCATATCCATCGTGTTAGGCTTACTTAAAGTAGTTGCTAACATGAAGAATGTAATCAGAAGAAAACCTAAGTCTACCATCGGGGTCATATCGACCCTTACATTTACTTTCTTGGAGCGGACTTTGCCGTCCTTGCCTCCTTTATCCTGTACTTGTACTTCTGCCATGTTGAATATTTTTTACTGATTTTCAGAAGAAGTAATCAGAACGAATTTATAAAACTTAATATCTTTCAATCCTTCAAACAGAGCCTTGAATTTAGGGTACTGCGCATTCGCATCACCTTTAATTGCAAGTCTTGCATCTGGATTTACTTCCAAACTATATTTTACCCAATCTACTAGTTCTTTATTCACACTATCCATTGGGATTGTAGCACCTTTTACATTCGCTCTCTGATCATCCGGTAAGTTAAGATAACTTTTCATCTGAGCCATAGAGGCACCTACCATTGGCAACTTAAGAAATGCATTTTTCTCAGCAGCAGAGAATCCAACTCTGTACTGCCCTGCCATTTTATCTAATATCTGAGATTTCTCAGAATTATTATCAATAGGTGTAAAGAAATACCTCCCATCCGGAGTAATACTAATCGTCATTAAATTAGTATCATCTAACGTAGTTGTAGAGATAGATGAAGGCGTTGTAATAGCCTCAGCATCTGGCTTCTTGAACTGCGCTGTCAGAATGAAGAACGTAAGAAGTAGGAAAGCAACATCCGTCATTGCCGTCATATCGGTAACTACACCATGTCGTTTTGGTTTAACTCTCGCCATTTCTTAATTCTTTATAATTTATTTATTGTTAAACAGAATATTATATTCTGTCCTGATTAGTTATGCTCAGCAAAAGATTGTTGGATGCTCATTCCGATTTCGTCAATCTTATAAGTTAATCCATCGATCTTAGAAGTAAAGAAATTATAAAGAATAATTGCAACAGCAGAAGTACCAATACCTAAAGCCGTATTGATAAGTGCTTCAGAGATACCTACTGATAATGCAGCAGAGTCAGGAGTACCACCACCAGAACCTAAAGCAGAGAACGCTTTAATCATCCCGATTACCGTACCTAAAAGTGCTACTAACGTTGCAACTGTACCTAATGTAGAAAGAATCATCATGTTCTTTTCAAGCATTGGCATTTCAAGAGTTGTAGCTTCTTCTAGAGATTTTCCTAAAGCTACTAACTTTTGCTCTTTGTTCATTGTATTATCATGCTCAAGAGCTTTGTAAGTTGTAAGACCTTCTTTTACAACGTTACCTACAGAACCTTGTTGTCTGTCGCACTCTTCTAATGCAGCGTTGATTTCGTTTCTGTTAAGGTATCCTCTAACTGTGTTAACAAAGTTATCTAAGTTACCGCTACCAGAAGCTTTCTTAAGAACGAAATATCTTTCGAAAGAGAAAACAACTACTGTAATCATGAAAGTAAGAAGAATAGGTACGATTGGACCACCCATGTAAACGATACCCATTGGCTTTCCTTCAGCCGGGTGAAGTTCTGTGGACTTAATATCCGCAAGGGCTACAGACGCTACTCCATCTAAAGCAGGGTTTTTCTTAAAGTTACTCGGGTTACCGAATACAAATAAATAAATTGCAATACCAATTACAAATAAAATAGGGATTACAATCGCAGGATTTAAACCTCCCTTCTTTTTAGCAACAACTTCGTGCTCTGTGTTTGAAACATTCATTTCCATATTAATCTAAATTATTTATTGTTTATTTCTTCAAATTTTTGAGGTTGTAAATTAAAGTCATTTTATTGAAAAATGCAAGATGCAATTCTAATATTGATGATTTTTGTCATTTTTCGGAAACTATTTTTGTTTTTCTCAGATAATCCATCGATCCAAAATCGAGACTAAATTTGTTAAATAACAAAGAATCGTTTAAAAATCAAAAACAAACCTCCTTATTTTTTATCAATTAGCCAATGTTAATTTTTATTCACTTTTGTGTTATTTTTTATACAACATATTTTATCGTATAAAAGATAAATATACCAAAATTTAATGAACTAAATAACGAAATTAACAATTTTTTTAGGCACAACGATGATTTTCTTAGGTATAGCCCCGTTTAAGATTTCAATTGTTTTGTCAAGTTTTAGCACCGCTTCTTCCACTTCTTTCGGTGTAAGATTTGCCGATAATGATGCCTTAAAACGCATTTTACCATTAAAGCTTACCGGATATTCTATTTCATCCAACTCTAAATACTGTGAATTAAACACCGGGAAAGGAGCATATTCTATACTTTCTTTATTCCCTAAAAGAGACCATATCTCTTCTGTAATATGTGGAGCATAAGGAGAAATAATAACAGCCAAAGGCTCTAGTATTTGTCTTTTGTTAGTCTTTAATTTAGTCAACTCATTCACCGCAATCATAAAGGAACTTACAGACGTGTTGAACGAGAAATTCTCGATATCAAAAAGAACTTTCTGGATCAGAGTATGCAGAACTCTGTATTCTTCTTTTGTTGGCTCTTCATCTGTAACTTCAAACTCATCATTTGCATTGAAGTATAAATTCCATAAACGCTTTAAGAAACCGTAAACACCACTAAGTCCTTGTGTATTCCATGGCTTGGATTGCTCTAACGGGCCTAAGAACATTTCATATAAACGAAGACAGTCTGCACCGTATTCATCACAAATATCATCAGGATTTACAACATTAAATTTGGACTTGGACATTTTTTCGACTTCACGCTCGGTAACGTATTTATCTCCGTCTTCTAAAATAAATGTTGCATCTTTAAATTCTGGTCTCCAGTTTTTGAAAGCTTCAGTATCCAGTTCATCTGTCGCTCCTTTTAATAAGGATACATCAACATGGATTTTCTGGGTAGCATAATCTTTAGCCAGATTTTTTGAAACAAACTGATTTGTTCCATCAATCCTAAACACAAAAGCGCTCATTCCCAGGATCATTCCCTGATTGATCAACTTCTGGAAAGGTTCTTCCTGTTCTATATAATTACGATCCTTTAAAAACTTATTCCAGAAACGGGAATACAATAAATGGCCAGTAGCATGTTCGCTACCACCTATATATAAGTCTACCTGTCCCCAGTAATCTGTCATTTCTTTATCTGCAAAGTAGGAATCATTATGAGCATCCATATAACGCAGGAAATACCATGAACTACCAGCCCAACCAGGCATTGTGCTCAGCTCTAACGGGAAGATCATTTTATTATCAATAAGGTCAGTCGCTACAATTTTCTGATTAGCTTCGTCCCATCCGTAATCTTTAGCGTTACCTAATGGTGGATCTCCATCTTCAGTCGGAAGGTATTTTTCTACTTCTGGTAATTCCAATGGCAATGCGGAAACAGGTAAAGTATAAGGAACATCATCCTTATAATATACAGGTACTGGTTCGCCCCAATATCTTTGGCGAGAGAAGATAGCATCTCTCTGACGATAATTGGTTGTAGCATTTCCTAAACCACGGCCAACAATTTCCGTAATAATTTTTGCTTTTGCATCTTCATATTTCAGACCATTCAGAAAATCTGAATTGATACAAATACCATCTTTAGCAATGAATGGTTCTTCCTGAACATCCTCACCTCCTTCAACCACTTCGGTAATTTCTAATCCGAATTTCTTTGCAAAACGGTGATCTCTCTCGTCATGTGCAGGAACAGCCATTACAGCTCCTGTTCCATAACCCATTAGTACATAATCGGAAATATACACCGGCATTTTTTTCCCGGTAAACGGATTAACCGTATACGCTCCAGTAAAAGCACCTGAAACAGTCTTTACGTCTGCCATACGGTCTCTTTCTGATTTCAAAGAAGTCTGCTCTATATAATTCTGAACTTCTTCTTTCTGCTCAGCCGTTACAATCTCCTGTACCAATGGACTTTCTGGCGCCAACACCATAAAAGTAGAACCAAAGATAGTGTCAGGTCGTGTTGTAAACACTTTTATCTGTACATCAGAATTTTCAAGACCAAAGTTAACTTCTGCTCCCTGAGATTTACCAATCCAGTATTCCTGCGCGTCTTTCAACGGCTGTGGCCAGTCTAATGTTTTTAATCCTTGTAATAGTCTCTCAGAGTAAGCTGTAATTCTCATACTCCACTGCATCATTTTTTTCTGATACACAGGAAAACCTCCACGCTCTGATTTACCATTAATAACCTCATCATTTGCCAATACAGTTCCTAGCCCCGGACACCAGTTCACGGTAGTCTCTGCACGGAAAGCCAAACGATAGTTTAATAAAATCTCTTGTTGTTCTTTCTCAGATTTTGTATTCCATTCAGCTGCTGTAAATTCTATTTTCTCAGTCTGAACTGCATTTAAGCCTTCCGTTCCTTTTTCAGAAAGGTGTTTTATTAACGTATCGATAGCTTCAGCTTTGTCGGTATCATTATTATACCACGAATGGAATAATTCTATAAAGATCCATTGCGTAAACTTGTAATAACTAGCATCTGAAGTACGGAATTGTCTTGACCAATCGAATGAGAAACCGATTCTTTTCAGCTGCTTCTCATAACGGTTAATATTTTCTTCTGTTGTAATAGCCGGATGCTGCCCTGTCTGAATTGCATATTGTTCTGCAGGTAAACCGAAGCTGTCATAACCAATAGGATGCAGGACACTGAATCCCTGATGTCTTTTGTAGCGGCTTACAATATCCGAAGCGATATAGCCCAGTGGGTGTCCCACATGCAGTCCTGCTCCTGAAGGATAAGGGAACATGTCGAGTACATAATATTTAGGCTTTGTAGATTTCGCATCGGTCTTATAAGTTTCATTTTTGGCCCAATACTGCTGCCATTTGTTTTCAATCTGGTTATGATCGTAATACACTTTATAAAATTATTTTTTTATTAAAATTAGATTTTCACAAAAGTACAATATAAAAAACAATAATCTCCACAAAAGCTTGTGGAGATCTATTAAATTGTACTGAGTTTATTTTTTGTTATGCTTTGATATACTTCATTGTAGCTTTCACCTTTATATTATCAATAGTCTTGTTTTGTGAAATTACAAGCGTTGTATTTGTCACTCCTTCTATCTTTGCCTCATCTTTCTGCCCGCCTGTATAGGTCTGATAAATTGTATTTCTTTCAATACTAAAAGTAAAGTTAAGATTTCCAGAGTCTTTACAAGTCCCGGGTGTTGAAATACTTTCGTAACCACGCTCTACCCCTTTATTATCGGCTCCATTAAACAAAATGGTAGATCTTTGAAAACATTGATCATTAAAAACCTTTTTCTGCCCGTTACCTTCAATAGTAAGAGATTCAAGTCTCCAATTTCCATAAACCTCAGCAGGCTCAACCACAAGGTAATTATCATTATTATCTCTGGAACTACATGATCCGATTGCTAAAAAAGCAGCAATAAATAAAAAGAATAGTTTTAGTTTCATATTCATCTGATATTAATATTTCTCTATGCCGTGAAATTAAATAAAAAGATATACACCTTCCAACTTTTTCACAACAAAGCGTAAATATTATTTAACTTGAATATTATTAAGAATAATAGCAGCTGCATCGGGCTGATCAGCTATAAATTTACCTGCTAGAGAAGCCATACTTTTTCTTTTATCTTCATCCCGGAACAATTGATGAAGAAATACAGCAGCAGCATTTTCGTCGGAAAAGCTTTTTGCTGCACCGGCTTCAATCAAAGCATCGGCTTCAGGATTTTTCTTATACTGATTGCCAAAAACTACAGGTATAGCGTAAGCAGCTGCCTCCAGTATATTATGCAAGCCTGAAGAATGGAAACCTCCACCTACAACAGCAACAGCTGCATAATGGTAGAGACGGGACAGCATTCCTATATTGTCGATAATTAAAAGCTGATGATCTAAGGCAGATGGTTGACTACTTTCTAAACCGCTATACAAAACCGCCTTATCTCCAAAACGCTGCTTAATCAGTGGAACACGTTTCAGATCATGAGGGGCTAGAATTATTTTTGTATCCGGATTTTCATTAATAAATTTCTCAACCAAATTCTCTTCAGCTTCCCAGGAGCTACCGACAACTAAGACTGGTTTGTTTTGAATAAAGCTTTGAATAAGCGGCACCTCTGTGAAATTCTTTACATTTTGTTTTACCCTGTCATATCTTGTATCTCCTGTATACAAAGAGTTGGTAAGTCCTATTGATTCTGCAAGCTTTAGTGAATGCTCTGTCTGATGAAAAAAGACATTAACATCCTTCCGGAGCTGTCCCACAAAGAATCGCCCTCCAGATGTAAAGAACTTCTGTTTTTCATAAAACAATGCTGAAACCACATAAATTGGTATATTCTTTTGGTTCAATACTTCCAATAATCGATACCAGAAATCATATTTTACAGTAAAGAAAATAGTGGTCTGAAATGAGTTTACAAACTGCTGGATTGTATTTTTTTTGTCAAACGGAAGATAACAGATTGCATCAGCAATATGCTTTTTCTTCACTACATTTTCATACCCCGATGGAGAAAAAAAACTAACGAGAATTTTATAATCAGGATACTGGATTTTTAATCTCTCAAGAACAGGAAGTCCTTGTTCGTATTCGCCCAAACTGGCGGCATGCATCCAGATAACTTTATCATCTTTAGTAAATGTCTGTTGAACATTTTTCAGGGAATCTCTTCTCCCGACCACACCTTTCTTCACTTTCTCATTAAAAAGCGAAGCAATCTTCATCCCGAAGGCCATTAGCGAGATAGATATATCGTATAAAAAAAACATTCTTTATCCGGAAACTGAATTTATTCTAAACGGTATAGTGTGCAATCATCTTGTTCACCTTACCCTCTTCATTAAAAAACATCACCTCAACAGCTTTTTTATCCATTACGGATTTATAATAAAGCGCAACAGAATTAACTCCTTCCGTTACATCATAAAGCTCGAAATGCAAATCTGGCATTTTATCTAGTGCTCTTTTCCAATAATCGGCGACAGCATCTTTACCTTTCAAATTTCCATCACCCTCTCCCAGTGCCATCTTAATCATAGGCGTTGTAATCTCTATATCTTCTGAATAATGACTTAGAATGACATCCAGATCATGGGAGTTCCATGCTTCAATCCAGGTTTTGGCAAATTGTTGGGCTTTAGACATCGCTTAAAATTTATAGATTATCCAAGAATATTCCGGATAAATCTTAGTTTGTGAGTATGTTTATTCAGTTCTTTATTAAAGATACCTGATGAATCCAGTGTATCGATACGCACTTTACCATGTGCATGAATAATCTGATTATTTTCTAACATAAAACCAACGTGAATGATACGCCCTTCAGAGTTTTCAAAGAATGCGAGATCTCCTGGCTGCGCTTCTTCTATAAAACTCAAAGGTTCTCCTACTTCTCCTTGCTGGTAAGCATCACGGGGATATTTTATATCATGTACTTTTAACACTAGCTGTGTAAATCCGGAGCAATCTACACCAAAGAAGCTCTTACCACCCCACAGATATGGAACATTCAGAAATTCTTTAGCCGTTTCCACGATACTCTGACGTACTGTTGCCCCACGTTGCGCATGTACAGTTTCAAAAGAAACCTCAGACCCCATAGACAACAACATCTTTCCGCTTTCCATCACACGGGATTGAAAAGACTCTGTAACGAGATGGGTTTTTCTTTTTGCCAGAAAATCATCTGTCACCAAAGTAATCTGCTTGGTATCAATCCAGCCTTCATAGCCATCGTAGTGCATCTTGATTCTGGTCCAGTTATTTATTACTTCCAGTATATCCGCACTCTCTCCATACAGCATCTCTGTAACAATCTCCGCTTTATCTGTTTTATCAGCTCGCACCGGAGCTACAGATACGTTACAAACTCCTTTATCCATTATTTTTTTCTAATTAAATGTACACCGTCCCGCAAAGGTAGAATTACATTTTCAAAATCCGGGTCTTCTGTTACAATTTTATTAACCAATTTAATCTGTTGGGTAGATTTATCTTTAGGATTTTCTTCTATTACCTTTCCGTACCATAACACATTATCTATAAGCACTACCCCTCCCTTCCGGAGTTTTGGTTTTATAAGTTCTATATAAGCTGCATAATTTTCTTTGTCAGCATCTATAAATACTAAATCAAAAGTTACATCTAATTTTTTAATTTCTTCTTTAGCATCTCCTACAATAAATTCAATTTGAGCACTATATTCGCTTTCATCAAAATATTTTTGAGGCAGGTAAGCCAGATCTTCATTTTTATCCAGCGTGTAAATCTTTCCGTCTTCAGCTAATCCTTCAGCCATACTCAATGTTGCATATCCGGTAAATGTTCCGATTTCCAAAACATTCTTAGGATTCAGAATATGTGAAAAGATACTTAAAAAACGTCCCTGAAGATAGCCGGAAATCATATGCGGCTGTGTCGTTTTCTGAAAAGTTTCTTTTCTCAGTCGTTTCAGGATATCAGGTTCTGCAGAAGCATTATCTTCCAGATACCTTTCTATTTCCGGGAATTTTTCTTCAAATAAAGCCATCTTTCTTTTATATACAGGTTAATAATAGCTTTTACGTGCAACACAATCAAGACAGGTGGGCAAAAACTATTTAACAAATTTCAGATTATTTTTGCAACTAGCAAAATCCTACCTTTGTTGTTTAAACCTGTATATGCCCAAGCTAACATCTACATACCTGAAAGAACACTTGCAAAGCCTTCATAATGTTGCAGAAGCTCAGTCGTTTCTGCTGGCTCTAAGTGGTGGTGCAGACAGTATGGTTCTTGCGAATTTGTTTTTGAAAGCAGGTATTTCTTTTGAAGCAGCTCATGTCAATTATCATTTGCGTGGAGAGGATTCTAATCTGGATCAGCAGATCGTTCAAGATTTTTGCAGACAGCACAATATTATTCTTCACACATATGATGTATCTGAAAAAGACAACAAACCTAAGAATTCAATAGAACTATGGGCACGGGAAATACGTTATCGTTTTTTCTTCCGCCTTTTAGAAAAACAACAGCCAGATTTTATCGTAATGGGACACCATCTGAATGATCAGTTGGAAACTTTCATTATCAATCTTTCTAAAGCGGCGGGAATTACAGGCCTAACTGGGATCCCGGAGAACAGCAACAAAATACTCCGCCCCCTACTCCATATAACAAAAGCAGATATCTATAAATTTGCAGAAGAAAATGGGATTAATTTCCGGGAGGATCATACAAATCTGAGTAGAGATTATCTCCGGAACCAAATCCGTCATGACATTTCCCCTGAAATGGAGAAAACAAATCCTTATTTTTGGGAGAATTTCGATAAAAGTATCTTTTTTCTCAATCAGGCAAAAGACTTTATAGAGGTACAGCTGCAAAAAATACTGGATGACATCATTATTTCTGAAACAGATGATGAACTTATCCTGGATAAAGAAAAATTGGCTCTTCAGTCAGATTTTGCTCGTTATGAAATTCTGAAAAAATACGGGTTTACCAATCCTGTCGAGCAACAAAAGATTTTCGAGGCAGAGTCAGGAAGTCAGTTTAAAGGAAATACGCTCAATCTATTTGTTCATCGAGATCAACTTATTATAACCCATAGGAATATTTCTGAGGGAGAACCAATGCAGGAAATAATTCTGACCTCTGGTGAAGCAATTAGCTTTCCTGAAAAAATGCTACTTTCTGAAGATAAATTAAATCAGAAACCCTACTGGGAAATCGATCTTCAAAAGGTAGTTTTACCTCTAAAATTACGCAGAGCAAAAAGCGGCGATTTTTTTCACCCTAAAGGAATGAAAGGCAAAAAGTTAGTCTCAAAATTCTTTAAAGACGAAAAAATCTCTATTTTAGCAAGGCAAAAAGTCTGGCTACTTTCAGATTCGGAGGAAAATGTCGTTGGAATCATCAATTATCGACAAGACGGAAGATTTCTGCCAGAAAACAATAACCCAAAAATATATTTGTATTTATGAAAAAATGGCTTTGGCTATTTTTACTATTCATATATACTGGCTTTAGTGCCCAGATTAAAGATGTAGTAAAATGGACCTACCAACTAAACAAGGTTAGTGATAATGAGTATGAAGCGGTATTAACTGCTAAAATGGAGAGTGGATGGCATATTTATTCCAAAGATTTACCACCGGACAGCGGTATTCCTACCGAAATGAAAGTGACCTCCAAGGACATACAAACCATTGGTGGCTTCCGTGAAGGTGGTAAAAAAATTGAAGAGTTTAGTGAGGCTTTCGGGGCTCAGATTGTGTACTATTCCAATTCTGCTAAATTTATTCAAAAGTTCAAATTAAAAGATCCTAAGAAGGCAGCTAAAGTAGTTGCAGAAATTACTTTCCAGACATGTAATGACCGTGTTTGCCTTGCTCCGAATACGTTAGAATTCGAGAAAGAGGTTGCTGCAACCGGAGAAACTAAAGCTGAAGAAAAAGAAGACGTTAAAGCACAGGATTCAATACCTGCAACCACAACAATTACCGAAACCGGAACAACTGCCGATGTGGAAGTGAAAATGCCTGCAAGTACAGACGGAATCCGAGTAAACAGTCTGGACTTCAGAAAACCATTGGTAGATTGTGGAACAGAACAGGTAAAAGAAGATTCCGGTAACGGGTTGGTATTTGTTCTTGGTTTCCTAGGTGGGCTTATTGCACTTCTCACACCTTGTGTATTCCCTATGATTCCGCTTACTGTTTCTTTCTTTACAAAAGGAGCCGCTAACAAAGCAAAGGGAAAAAGAAATGCCATTATTTACGGACTTTTCATTCTACTTATTTTTGTGGCATTGAGTATTCCGTTCTATATTCTGGATGGTATCAGCGGAAATATCTTCAATGATATCTCTACCAATATATGGCTAAACCTGTTCTTCTTTGCAATCTTCTTATTCTTTGCACTGAGTTTCTTCGGGTATTACGAAATCACACTGCCAAACTGGATTGCTAACAAATCAGCAAAAGCAGAGGAAGCCGGAGGTATAGTCGGTATATTCTTCATGGCTCTTACATTGGTTATTGTTTCATTCTCATGTACAGGTCCTATTCTGGGGAGTTTATTGGGAGGTGTAGCTTCCAGTGCTAAAAATATTCCGGTATTATTAACTTTTGCTTTAGGTGGATTTGGCCTGGCATGGGCTATTGTTTTCGGATTACTGGCCTTATTCCCACAAGCATTACAGTCATTACCAAAATCTGGTGGCTGGATGAATACTGTGAAAGTTGTATTAGGCTTTATAGAAGTTGCATTAGCGTTAAAGTTCCTTTCCAAAGCAGACTTAGTTTCTAAAACATTCCTGCTAAAAAGAGAAATATTTATAGGACTATGGATTCTTATTACGATTGGATTAGTACTGTACTTATTCGGTAAAATAAGATTCCCGCACGATGATAAAAATCCTAAAATCTCCGTTACCAGAAAAATATTAGGTATCCTGGGAATAGGGTTTATTCTCTATTTAATTCCAGGCTTATTACCTTCTGAAAAACCAAGACTGGCGACATTAAGCGGTATCTTACCTCCAATGAATGTGAGTCTTTACAAAAGTGAAAAAGATGGTATTCTAGGGCTAAAACCAGAGCATGATTACTTCAAAGCAATAGAATTGGCGAAGAAAGAAGGCAAACCTGTATTGATTGACTTCACCGGATATGGTTGTGAAAACTGCCGTAAAATGGAGGAATTTGTATGGAGTGAACCAGACATTCTGCCAATTATTCAGAACGAAGTTATTCTGGCATCTGTCTATGTAGATGACAAAGAAGAACTTCCTGCTGACCAACAAACATCCATAGATATGGGGAATGGTCAGAAAAAGAAAATTAAAACAATTGGAGATAAATGGTCCATGTTCCAGCAGGTGAATTTCAATAATAACTCTCAGCCGCATTACGTGTTAGTAACACCTGACCAGAAAGTTATAAACGCTCCTGTTTCAGGGTATATGCCTAAAGAAGACTTTAAGAAATTCCTGGAGTGCGGAATTAGCTACTACAAAAAGAATAAATAATATAACATATTGATGCTAAAAGCGGCCGGAAAATTTCCGGCCGCCTTTTTTATTCAAACCTTCTTATTTACTCACAAAACATATGTCTGCTTTTTTGTTCCCGGACTAAAGTCGTATTTTCGTGAAAAAGAATTTATAATGCTTCATTACGAAATATCCGGAGATAGCAATCAGATCTTAGTCTTACTTCATGGTGTTATGGAAAGTACCGAAGTATGGTACGATATGCTTCCTGAACTGGAGAAATACTTCAGGGTGATACGAATAGACTTACCGGGCCATGGAAAGTCAGAACTCTCTGCAGAAGTGCAGACCATGGAACTAATGGCTGCAGAGGTAAAGTCCACATTGAAAGACCTTGTTAATGGCAAAATACATTTACTAGGACATTCCATGGGTGGTTATGTTTCTCTGGCATATGCTGAGATGTATCCGGACGATTTACAATCAATTACGCTCTTCTTCTCTACCTACTTTCCGGATACTGAAGAAAAGAAAAATACCCGAAGAAAATCCTTTCGTATTATTATGGAAGAATATAATAAGTACGTAGCAGCAGGGGTTCCGAATTTGTTTAATCCGTATGAAAAAGAACAGCTTCGCGACAAGATTGACTATGCCAAGCAAGTTGCTCTGACTACACCACGCGAAGGTGCACTCGCTTCGGTAAAAGGAATGGTTGAGCGTACAGACAAAAGACATATTCTGGAAAAATCAGAAGCAAAAATTCTGATTCTTTCGGGACGCTTCGACAATGCTGTAAACAGTGTACAGGTTATGGAAAACCTTCCGAACAGAAGCAATATAAAAGCCTATACATTGGATTGTGGACACAATGGACACTGGGAGAAACCAGCCATCTGTACCGAAATTATAAAAACCGAATTATTATAAAATTACATAAATGAAAAAAATTATTGCTAGTGTTTGTCTCGGACTATTTACGATGAGCTGGGGACAAACAAAACTCCCCCAGAAAAAAAGCAATCTGGTTCTTTATTCTTATCAAACTTTTAATTGTGATAATAAGGGCTACTATAACCCGACCAAGTATAAAAAAGAAGAAATTGATGGAGTATATAAGCTCCTGTATAAATACGGTGGGGTTCATTTCGACAGTCATACAGTTTTCAAACTTTCGGATCTGGAAGACGTTCGTAAAAATAAAGTAAAGTATCTGGAGCAACTGGAACAACAATATCAAGAAAAGAAAAAAGACTTATATAGCCTAAAGATAATAGATGCTCCTATATGGAAAAAGCTGCGTGAAGAAACGATCCAAGCTTTCGAGGGTGAATATCTTCTCAACAAAACTCTTCTTTTGGCATACTCAGATCCTTCTGCTCTGAAAAAGAGCAAATTTTATGAAACCTGTAAAAGCTATGTTGATGCTGTAACTTCTTCTGACAAACAGAAGATGTATGATGCATGGAAAATTCATATTGAAGCACAAAGCAAACTCAATTATGATCCCAAAAGAGTAATCGCAGAATTTAATAACAAATTAAAAACACCACAGAGGGATGATTATGCCTTGATTGATCTTCTTGGTATAGGATTCCATAATTGTGCTAACAATAGCTTTAGACCTGCTATAGATGAAGACGGAAAAACTTTTACAAGTTTTGATAAAATATTTACCAAACTAAAAGCTGATTGCGACGAACCTTAAATAACAAAAAGAGACCGAAAAATTCCGGTCTCTTTTCTGAACTAATAATATGAATTATAAAAAACTTTTAGAAAGAATATCTTACTCCAATCTGAATCTGGTATGGATTTCCCGATAATGGCGGAAGACCTTTTGTATTCAAAGCATATGTGAATTGCTTTGTTTCTTTATCAAATCCTGTAATCTTATACAAACTTGTATTTCCGTAAGATTTGTTTACTCCCCATTCTTTGTTTAGCAAGTTTGCAACATTGAATATATCTACAGAGAATTCAAGATTTCCTACTTTTTCAAATTTAAGTTTCTTGGCTATTCTAAGATCCCAGATTCCATAGAAGCCATTTATCCCGCCATTTCTTTCAGCAATTTTATCATTGTATTCGCTGATATAGTTTTTAAGTGCTTTCCCTACTTCCGGATCACTTAATAGAGAAGCCGTAAGATTAGGGAATACATAAGCAAGATCATTACTGTTTACAAAGTCTCCGTTGATGTTTCCTCCTGCTGTCATTGAGAATCTGGTCCCACCAATTCCGGCATATCTAATTCCGACAGTAAATCCTTCAAAAGTCGGAGAGTTACCATACACAACCACTTTATGTCTGAACTGGTTATCTGAATATCCCATTCTAAGATCTCTCGGATCGCTACTCACCATTGTAGAAAGAATTGCAGAGTTTGCTACGTTACCATTATAAGAAGTATTATCTTTAATATCTGCCCATGTGTAACTTGCTGTAATTTCTCCATCTTTAAAGTATTTGAAGCTGGTATCAAAAACTACGGAATACTGGTTTACTTTTCCATCACTAACAAGCTCCATTACCCTTCCGAAGTTTTTATTGATACGTCCGTCCAACCAATTAGAATTCCCGTTCGATGTATTAATACTATTAACGGGCACAAAAACACCTCTGTTATCTTCATTTGCTAATGTAAAGAATGGTTTATCTACCATATTTCTGTCATAGTAGAAATAGTTATTTCTTCCGAATGCAGCATACCCAGCAATTCCTACACGGAATCTTTCAGTAAAGAAGTGACTATAGGAAATATTGGCTTTATAAATGATAGGAATTTTAGCATCTTTCCCTGTATAATTAATTGTTGGCAATTGATATTGCGCTAATGAAGGAACTGTTGAATAATCTTTTCTATAGTTTATAAAATCTGGTGTAAAGCCCGGAATAGTTCTTGGATCAACATCTACTGTTGCAGAATGTCTTCCATCGAAGTACAGGTTATTAATCAACATATAATTATTGATATCCGATGAGAACACCCCACCACCAAGTTTGATGAAATCTTTATGATTTTCATTGATATCCCAGTCGAACTGAACCCTTGGCTGAATAACGAAAGATTTAATCTTGTTATCTGTTCTGATACCCATTTCATCATATAATTTCTGATTAAGTTCAGTTTTAGGATAACCACCATAGTCAAATCTTAACCCAGCTGTGAAATTAAGTCCCGTTGCAATTTTTGTCATCATTTGACCATAGAACCCTAAATTCCATATACTGGACTTTATAGACGGATCATCTAATAACGGTACTTCTCTGTAGAATCTGTAAGGAGTCATATTCTGGAAATTGTCCATTCCATCGAAATGGAATCTTCCATTCACCTCACTTCCATAAACAGATTTAGCTCGTGTATACATCAAGTCCACACCAAAGGTATACTTTACTTTATCTGTATTATAATAAAGGTTGTTAACCAACTGGAATACATTATTTTTAAAAGATTCCTGTCCAAATCTATGCCCTCCGAACTGAATATTGGTCTGAAGAGGATTTTTCTGTCCTTCTATTACAGAGTTTACACGCTCCACAATACCACGGGGAACTGTACGCCCCAATTCATCATTCTGATAACTATTCTGGAATGTATATAAATGTTGGAACTTTAATTCATTGGTTATTGAAGGACTAAAATTAGATCTTAGCGTCAGCAATAAACTATTATCCCAGTTCTTATCATTACCATAGGATTCATAGAAGTTAATGTTGGTATTATCCGCAAGTCCATTCTTATTAAAGTCGTACGTGAAGTTATTCCTTAACGTCAATAAATGTTTTGGACTAATTTGCCAGTCTAAACGAAGAAAACCGGCATCGGAATTTCTCGTTCTGTCAAATGTTCCAAACTGAGGAGTATTTCCTACACCGTATTTATTCCGTCCAATTTCCAGAACTTTATTTAATGTCTCATTTGTTACATTGAAACGAAGTTCATCTTCTCTGGTTTGTACATCAGCAATAATAAGAGGTCTGCTATCCAACTGGTGGTCCCAGGCCATGAAAAAATGCAATTTATTCTTAATAATCGGACCTCCTAATGAAAAACCAAACTGATAGGTTGAGTAATCATTTTTCACTCTGTTTCCTCTGATATCATAACCACTGGTAAGCCATCCTGCTCTTTGATATTCAAATACACTTCCCGTAAATGTATTGGTACCTGATTTGGTAACTGCACTTACAGTTCCCCCTCCACTTCTTCCTAAGGTAACATCGTATTGATTTGTTGTAATTTTAAATTCACGGACAGCTTCAATAGAGATTGAGTATGGCGCACCACTTCTGCTGGTTGTTGCCCCTGCTGAAGTTGGATTTTTAGCCGTCATCCCGTCAATTGTAAAGTTTGTTGAAGAACCTAACTGCCCAGAGAGGTTTCCGTTTTTACCACTTAATGGTGAAAGTTCGGTAAGATTCGCAAAGTTTCGCCCGTTAACTGGTAGTATACTTATATTTTTGGCAGTAATTGCAGTGGCAGAACCAAGATTACCTACTTTGTTTTTTAGGTTACCGGTAATAACAACTTCCTTGATATTTTTTTCATCAGAATCAGCAAGATTAATATTTACAGTAAGCTGATCACCGAAATTAACGTTGTAACCTTCTTTTCTTTCATGTCCGTTTACAAAAACCCTGTAAGGGCCACCTAAAGGGATTTCTTTAAATATATATTCCCCGTTGGAGTTGGTTACTGTTTCTGTGGAAAAGCCGGTAGACTCATTAAGAATCTTGACTGTTGCTTTTGTCTGCGGTGCATTACTCTGACTCGTTACCCGCCCCAGGATTGAAGCTTGTGTTGTTTGTGCATATACACTCATGCTTCCAAAGCTTAGCAGCATAAATGCAAGAGCTACGTTAATACGTTTCATAGATACTTTTATATAATCCAGACAAAAGTACCCTACGTATTTTGCGAGAATGATAAGTTAATTTTAAAGAATCATTAACTTATCACACCTGCTCTTTAACGTATGTTTAACAAGATTTAGAAATTTTCTTTTTCGATGATATTTTTAAAGCGTTCCAAAGTATCTTCTATAGACAATTCAGAGCGCCCTCCTGCCGCATTAATATGCCCTCCTCCGCCGAAATAGCTTCTGGAAAACAAGTTTACATCCAAATCGTCTTTGGAACGGAAAGATATTTTAATAAAATCATCCTGGATATCTTCCATAAAAAAGGCAGACATCTTTACACCTAATACGCTTAGTCCATAATTTACAAAACCTTCTGTTGCTCCTTTTTCAAAACCAAAACGTTCCATTTCTTCACGCTTTAGCCACAGAATCGCAACCATCCCGTCTTTTACAACTTCTATTCTGCTCAAGACTAAAGAAAGTAAATGCAAACGACTTACAGTATTCGTATCCCAGGTATCTGAAGTAATCTGCGCAGGGTCTGCTCCTTTTTCTATGAGATTGGCAACAATTCTATGAGTTGTTGCACTTGTGGAACGAAAACGGAAACCTCCGGTATCTGTCATGATACCGGTATAAAGACATCTTGCACTATCTTCAGAAATATGCTGATCTAACCCTAAAGCTTCTAAAAAATGATAAACCATCTGACAAGTTGCGGGAATTGAAGTATCCGAATAAACATAATCAAATTCCTCAGGCATCTGGTGGTGGTCAATAAGGATTTTCACAGCAGATGATCTGGCAATCCATTCGCCAATAAATCCAATTCTGGAAAGTGTGTTGAAGTCTAAACAAAAAATTACGTCAGCATTATGAAATATCTCTGCAACTTTTTTTCTTTTGAATTCTGAGACCATAACCTGCTTGGCTTCTGGCATCCATTTTAAAAACTTCGGAAAGTCATTTGGAACTACTACTGTAGCGTCAATTCCAAGATTCTTCAGTGCATGTTTCAGCCCAAGACTGGAGCCAATAGCATCTCCATCCGGATTATAATGAGTGACAATAACAATCTCTTTATCAGGTTGAAGTAGTTTTTTTATTTCGGAAAGCTCCTGGTTTGAAAACATAGACGGTCTTTAAAATATAATTCTGCAAAGATATTAACAGCATTCCCTAATAAAAAATAAAAATATTTTTGCAGGTTAATAAAAAATACATAAATTTGCAGTCTGAAAATATACAATAGAAATATTACTAACTATAAATATACTTAGGTAATGAAAAGAACATTCCAGCCATCAGAAAGAAAGAAAAGAAACAAACACGGTTTCAGAGAAAGAATGTCAACGCCAAATGGTAGAAGAGTTTTGGCTGCAAGAAGAGCTAAAGGCAGAAAGAGATTGACTGTTAGCGCGTCTAGAGCTAAGAGATAATTTCTGTATTATTATAGATTTTAAAATGCTTGAGGTATTCTTTACTTCAGGCATTTTTATTTGTTTATCCTCTGATTTATACAAAAACTCATTTATTCTAAAAAAGTTTTTTGTATTTTTAGCCTTTAAAATCAGCACCAGGTGCTGATTTCAATTGTTAAAAGTAAAGATATGCCACATAAACACGAGCATGGTGATGATATCATCATTCTTCAGAATGCCAAGATAATTCAGAAAAACTTCACAGTACTTTCGGATGTTAACCTTAACATTAAGAAAGGAAGATTCTGCTACCTTATTGGAAAAACAGGTTCCGGTAAAAGTTCACTTTTAAAGGTTCTTTACGGAGATCTTCCTCTAAGACAAGGTATTGGAGAGGTTGTAGGTTTCGACTTATCTAAATTAAGAACATCCGATATCCCGCCTTTAAGAAGAAAGCTGGGTATTGTGTTCCAGGATTTCCAGTTACTTACTGACAGAACTATTGAGAAAAACTTGATTTTTGTACTTCAAGCAACCGGCTGGAAAGATAAAAGATTAATCACTGACCGTATAGACGAGGTACTAAACAGTGTAGGCATGAAGACTAAAAAGCACAAAATGCCACATGAGTTGTCAGGAGGAGAGCAGCAGCGTATTGCAATTGCCAGAGCCTTGCTTAACCACCCTGAGTTAATCCTTGCAGATGAGCCTACCGGAAATCTTGACCCGGAAACATCTAACGAGATTATGCTTCTATTAACCAACATCTCCAAAGAGCGTAACTGTGCCGTATTAATGGCTACACATGATTACCACATGATTCAGAACTACCCTGCCGAAGCAATCCGTTGTGAGGATGGCAAGGTAACAGTAATGAATACTGCAGAACTTTTTGAATAAGATAAATGATATAAATAATGTAAAATCCCGCTTAGTAATATTAAGCGGGATTTTTTTTAAAACATCGGATGAAAGTCTTTCGTCAACTCTCTATACTCATCCGAATAAATTCTTTTTTCTTTTTCCAGAACAAGCTTTTCCAAAACCAATTCTGATGGTTGTCTGGAAAACTCCAGAATATTTCTTTTCAACTTTCCACCTTTTATTCCATAAATATCAATTTTACGAATAAGGTATAAGTCATTCTCTTTGGCAATAGTTATAAAACTTTCAGCATCATCACCCGGAATAATAACAGATAAAATCCCGGTATCTGAAATAAGCACAGCGCTTTTACAAATGAGCTGCTGAAAAGACAACAGTACCTGATGTCTTGCAATAAGATCTTTAGAAGAATCTGATTCAAAATAAGGCGGATTGCTTACAATAAGATCATATTTATTAGCCGATACAAAATCATTATAATTGACTTCAACAACATTCAGCCTGTCAGCAAAAGGAGAATTATTAAAATTTTTCCCTGCAATTTCTACCGCTTTAGCATTGATATCTAAAGCATCGAATCTAATTGAAGGAAATCGCTGCGCCAGCATAAGAGAAATGAGTCCGGTTCCGCAGCCAACCTCTAAAGCATGGACAGATCCTTCACCATTACACAATGCTCCAAGTACAACTCCATCGGTACCCACTCGAAAAACTTCTTTATCCTGAAGAATTTCAAATTGTTTAAAAACAAAAGGCTTCATTAAATGCCGACCGGTAAGCTAATGGTAAACTGTGTTCCTTTTCCGAATTCAGATTTCACAGAGATGGTCCCCCTGTACTCATCAATCATCTTACGGACCATTGTAAGCCCAAGTCCCATCCCACTGCTTTTAGTGGTAAAATTAGGCTCAAAAATCTGTTCAAGCTTTTCTTTTTCGATTCCGCTTCCGTTATCTTCTACCTTAATGGTTACTTTCTTATTAAATTGCTCCAGATCGATATTGATAATAGGCCTTCTCCCGTAGACCCCTGCCTGTTGTGCATTGGTAATAAGGTTAGTCATAATACGACTGATATAGATTTTATCGAATCTCAGCATGATATTATCCTTATTTGAATGTATAAAAATATCGTTCTTGTCAAATATATCTACAACCTTCTTGATTTCTTCGTTAAGATTAAGAATAGTATCTTCTTTTTCAGGCAGCTTGGCAAATTCAGAAAACGCACTGGCAACTTCTGCAATCAGATCAATCTGCTCGACCACTACCTTACTCATCTTATGTACCTTATTTTCTATTTCAGGATCCTGAGGATCAAATTTTCTCTCGAAATTCTGAATAGTTAACTTCATAGGAGTCAAAGGATTCTTGACCTCATGTGCAACCTGCTTGGCCATTTCTCGCCACGCCTTTTCTCTTTCAACCTGCGCCTTTAGCTGGGTCTGCTCCCGAAGCTGATAAATCATTCTGTTATAAGCTCTAACCAGGACACTTAGCTCATCCCTACTGGAATATTTTATAGGCTTAAGATCTCTTCCTTCATCACTTATCTTAGACGAAATTGATGTGATGGTCTTGGTAATATTTTTGGAAATTCTCCAGCTGATAAATATACTCAGCAATACCGCAAACACATTAACTAAAACAATAAACTGAAGGTGTTTATTGAATATATCTACATATTGATTGTTAAAATAATATGATGGAAAATAAGCAATTGCTAATGGTTCGGAATCCAGACTCGGATCATCTCTAAGGACTCTGTATGAAGATGTAATTGTAGCATTACTTTTATCGTCATAAAACCTGAAATCCAGTGCTCCGCCTTCACTACGCAGAATTTTACTAAGCACCTCCGAAGGGATTCTTTTTTGTTTTATCAGCGATGCATCCCTATTAGAAACCAGAAAGTTTCCTTTACTGTCATATAATATAATATCCAACAGTCCATTGATATCCGAAATCTCCATCAGTTTGTATCGAAGTTCGGTCGCAATGTTCTCTTTAGTAACATGCGAATGGACAATTGCATAATCTAATGCTGTAGTAAGCGCCAGAGATTTGTTCTGAAGCGAGGTTTCATTCTGAACCTGCGCCACTCTTCTGATCACCAGATAAGAAATAAGAGTTGTCCCTGCAACACATAATAGAGACACTAATATTAACCCCGAAAAAATTTTAAGTTGAAGACTTATTCCTCTCTGACCTAGAGCCATATATTATTTATTCATAAGCTTAGCAACATACTTGCCAATAATATCAAATTCTAAATTCACCTTATCACCAATATTTAACTGGTGCATATTAGTATGTTCCCAGGTATAAGGTATCAACGCTACAGAGAACTGGCCTTTCTGGCTATTTACTACTGTCAGACTAATACCGTTTACAGTAATAGAACCTTTGTTAACTGTTGTGAAATCCTTTTCATCATATTTAAAAGTAAGCAGATAACTTCCGTCCTGATTTTCTATAGCATCCAAATAGCCTGTCTGATCAACATGCCCTTGTACAATATGTCCATCCAAACGACTATTCATAATCATACAACGTTCCAAATTTACCAGATTTCCAACTTTCAGTTCGTCTAAAGCCGTTACATCCAGCGTTTCCTTTATCGCTGTTACAACATACTCACTATCTTTTATAGCTACTACAGTCAGGCAGCAACCGTTATGAGCAACGCTCTGATCTATTTTCAGTTCCCCTGTAAAAGGGCTATTTATTGTAAAGTGAACATTAGCGTCTTCATGAACGATATTTTCTACTTTTCCTATCGCTTCAATTATTCCCGTAAACATTGATTTAAAAATATTAAATTTGTATCTTCAAAGATAGCAAAAAATGAGCGCTAAGCATCATAAAATACGTGTGGGAATCTCTATAGGGGATTTTAACGGCATTGGACCGGAAATCATCATTAAAACATTGAAGGAAAAATCTATACTTGATTTTTTCACTCCAGTTATATTTGGTTCCGGGAAACTATTCTCCTACCAGAAGAACGTTTTCAAAGTCAATCAGAACTACCACCTGATACAACAATTATCGCAGCTAAAGCATGGCGAAATTAATATTCTAAACCTGTGGAAAGACAATGTAAACATTGAATTTGGCAAACCCACTGAAGAATCTACCGCCTTGGCAATTCAGTCTCTGGAAGCTGCAACCGAAGCCTTAATGAAGGGAGAAATTGACGTTCTGGTTACAGCACCTATTAATAAGGACGAAATGCTAAAGCAAGGATTTAATTATACAGGGCATACTGAGTATCTGGAAGCTAAGTTCAAGCAGAAAGCATTGATGTTTATGGTAACCGAAGACTTAAAGGTTGCTGTATCTACACATCATATTCCTGTTGCAGAAGTTGCTTCTAAGATTACCAAGGAGAGAATTGTAAAGCAAGTCAGAACACTGGATCAGACATTACGCGAGGATTTCTGTATCCAGAAACCTAAAATAGCAATTTTAGGACTAAATCCACATGCAGGAGATGGTGGCAGCATAGGCCAAGAGGAAATAGAAATTATCACCCCTGCCATCAACAAATTATTTGATGAAGGAGTTTTGGCTTTTGGACCTTTCCCTGCGGACAGCTTTTTCCAACCTGAAAAGTACAAAGCCTACGATGCTGTTTTAGCAATGTATCATGACCAAGGACTTGCTCCATTCAAGACTATTTCTTATGAAGAAGGAGTAAATTATAGTGCTGGTCTTCCTTTTATAAGAACGTCTCCGGATCACGGAACAGCTTATGATATTGCAGGAAAAAATATTGCAGATGCACAATCTTTTGAAGAAGCTATTTTTTCGGGAATAAAAATTTTCCAGAACAGAAGAGAATATCAGGAATTACTTCAAAACAAGTTACAGCCGAAGAAAACCTTCGATGCCAACGGAGTAGATGAAGACTTACCTGAAGAAAATGAATAATTTACTTTGTAATCTCAATTATTTAATTTATTTTTGCAAACCATTTTTATGGAGAAAATCAGAAACTACAATATCGCATTTACAGGTTTAAAAAACGGTAAACACGAGTTTATTTTTGATGTAAAACAGGAGTTCTTTAATTTATTTGATACTGAACAAGAGTTTGACAAGGCTGATCTTGAAGTGAAAGCACAGTTAGACAAACATTCAACTTTTTTAGAATTTGAAATTAAAGTTGAAGGAACAGTTCAGTTAACCTGCGACATCAGCAATGAAGATTTTAGTCATCCAATACATAATGATATAAAAGTATTGGTGAAATTCGGAGAAGAATATGACGATAGCAATGAAGAGGTTATTGTAATCCCACAGAATGAGTATGAGTTCAATATTTCACAACTTATATTTGAAGCTGTAGTATTAGCAATACCGATGAAGAAACTTTCTCCCAACTTAACAGAAGAAGATTTAGAAACTCTGGACCAATACAGCCCGAAAGAAGTTGAAGAGGATCAGACAGAAGAAAATGAAGAAGGCGAGATTGATCCAAGATGGGCAGCACTTAATAAATTAAAGGGCAAAAATTAATTAAAACAAGAATTAAAAAATATTAAAAATATCAGACAATGGCACATCCTAAAAGAAGACAGTCTGCTACTAGAAGAGATAAAAGAAGAACTCACTACAAAGCTGTAGCTCCACAGTTAGCTAAAGACGCTACAACTGGAGAACTTCACCTTTATCACAGAGCACACTGGCATGAAGGTAAACTTTACTACAGAGGTAAAGTTGTACTTGAAAAACAAGTTGAAACTACAGAAGAAAACTAATACCCGGTTTTCTCTGAAATTTATACAAAAACCATTCGATTTCCATGAAATTGAATGGTTTTTTGTTGTTATTTCGTATATTTGACCCCTAAAAAACTATTTTTATGGATATTAAAGATATACAGAACCTGATCAGGTTTGTTGCTAAGGCCGGAGTGTCTGAAGTAAAGTATAAAACAAAGGATTTTGAAATCAATATCAAGACTCCTAGCGCTGCTGCAGAAGGTTTTACTTACATTCCTCAACAGCCCGTTTTCCAACAAACAGCTCCTCAGGCTACTGCACCTGTAACATCTGCTCCACAAGCTACAACACCAGCTGCTGATAATGACGACAGCAAATATGTAGCAGTGAAATCTCCGATGATCGGAACTTTCTACAGAAAACCATCTCCGGATAAAGATGTGTTCGTAAATGTAGGTGATACAATCTCTTCAGGAGATACAGTTTGCGTTATCGAAGCAATGAAATTATTCAACCAGATTGAATCAGAAATAAGCGGTAAAATTGTAAAAATCCTTGTTGATGATGCTTCACCAGTTGAATACGATCAACCTTTATTCTTAGTAGATCCTTCTTAAGGAATTTTAGATTACAAATTATAAATTTTAGATGCTTTTGTATTTAAAATAATTTAAAATTCAGAATTTAAAATTTAAAATTTCGAAACAATGTTCAAAAAGATATTAATTGCCAATAGAGGTGAGATTGCCATGCGTATTTTGCGTTCTGCAAAAGAAATGGGAATTAAGACCGTTGCTGTTTACAGTACAGCAGATAAGGATAGCTTACACGTGCGTTTCGCAGACGAAGCTGTATGTATAGGACCTGCACCAAGTAAAGATTCTTACTTAAAGATTCCTAATATTATTGCTGCGGCAGAAATTACTAATGCAGACGCTATTCACCCTGGTTACGGATTCCTTTCAGAGAATGCTAATTTTTCCAGAATCTGCCAGAAGAATGGTATTAAATTTATCGGAGCTACTCCGGAACAAATTGAAAAAATGGGAGATAAGGCTACAGCTAAAGCTACAATGAAAGCTGCAGGTATCCCATGTGTTCCAGGATCCGACGGACTTATCGATTCTTATGAGCATGCTGTAAAGATTGCTAAAGAAATTGGCTATCCGGTAATGATAAAAGCTACCGCTGGTGGTGGTGGTAAAGGAATGCGTGCTGTATGGAAAGAAGAAGACCTTAAAGATCACTGGGATTCTGCAATTCAGGAAGCTGTTGCTGCTTTCGGAAACGGAGGTATGTACATGGAAAAGCTTATTGAAGAGCCTCGCCATATTGAAATTCAGGTTGCAGGAGATCAAAACGGAAGAGCATGTCACCTTTCTGAAAGAGACTGTTCTATTCAGAGAAGAAACCAAAAACTGATTGAGGAAACTCCGTCTCCATTTATGACTCCGGAACTTCGTGAAGAAATGGGTAATGCAGCAGTTAAAGCAGCAGAATACATTGGATATGAAGGAGTTGGTACGATTGAATTCCTTGTAGATAAACACAGAAACTTCTACTTCATGGAAATGAATACCCGTATTCAGGTAGAACACCCTATTACGGAGCAGGTAATTGATTATGATCTTATCAGAGAGCAAATTTTATTGGCTGCCGGAACTCCTATTTCTGGTATTAATCACTACCCTAAACTTCATGCTATAGAGTGTAGAATCAATGCAGAGGATCCATATGCGGATTTCCGTCCTTCACCAGGTGTTATCAAAGGATTAAATATTCCTGGCGGACACGGTGTAAGAGTAGATACCCACGTTTATTCCGGATATTCGATTCCACCTAACTACGATTCAATGATTGCTAAGCTTATTACAACTGCACAGACACGTGAAGAAGCTATTGCAAAAATGAAAAGAGCTTTAGAGGAGTTTTATATTGAAGGAGTAAAGACTACTATTCCATTCCACAGACAACTTCTGGATAATGAAGACTTCATTGCCGGGAATTATACAACAAAGTTTATGGAGAGCTTTGTAATGGATAAAAATTATGAAAATCACTTCTAAAGTGATATATACATACAAAATAAAGAATGGCAGGAATTAGTTCCTGCCATTTTTGTTTACATCAGAATTAAATACAAAATCTACATGATTCACCAAATAATCATGCACTTTATGTTTAAAAAACCGAATTTGTGAAGGCGAAATAGAAACCGTAAATTCGTCACTCAAACTTTAAATATTATGTCAGAAATTAAAAATTCAGAATATTTCATTGAACTTGAAGAGAAACACGGAGCACACAATTATCACCCATTACCTGTTGTTTTAGACAAAGGAGAAGGTGTATTTGTATGGGATGTAGAAGGCAAAAAATACTATGATTTTCTTTCTGCATATTCTGCTGTTAACCAGGGACACTCTCATCCCAAAATTGTAGAGGCACTTGTTGATCAGGCAAGTAAATTAGCATTGACTTCGAGGGCTTTTTATAACTCGAAACTGGGAGAATATGAGCAAAAGATAACCTCTCTTTTAGGTTTTGACAAAGTTTTACCAATGAACTCCGGAGCTGAAGCAGTTGAAACTGCAGTAAAACTAGCGAGAAAATGGAGCTATGAAGTAAAAGGGATTACTGAAAATGCAGCAAAAATTATTGTATGCGAAAATAACTTCCACGGAAGAACAACAACTATTGTATCATTCTCCAATGATCCGGATGCAAATCAAAATTATGGTCCTTTCACTCCTGGTTTTATTCGTATTCCTTATAACGATATTGCTGCGCTAGAAGAAGTTCTGAGCAAAGAAGCGGGAAATATTGCTGCCTTTCTTGTGGAACCTATTCAAGGGGAAGCTGGTGTATATGTTCCAAACGAAGGATTCCTGAAGCAGTCCTCCGAACTTTGTAAAAAATACAATGTTCTTTTCATAGCAGATGAAGTACAAACGGGGATTGCCAGAACAGGTAAGCTAATAGCATGTCACCATGAAGATGTTCAGCCAGATATTCTTATTCTGGGCAAAGCTTTATCCGGAGGAATGTATCCTGTATCTGCTGTTTTAGCGAACAACAATATCATGGATGTTATCAAGCCTGGGCAGCACGGATCTACTTTTGGTGGAAACCCATTAGCCTGTGCAGTAGCGATGGCCGCTTTGGATGTTGTACAAGACGAGAAATTATCCGAAAGAGCTGAAGAATTAGGAAATCTATTCAGAAGTGAAATTGAAAAACTAATAGAAAAAACTGGTCTGATTACTAAAGTAAGAGGAAAAGGATTATTAAATGCTATTCTTATTAATGACACTCCGGATAGTTCTACAGCATGGAATTTATGTTTATCTCTTAAAGAAAACGGATTATTAGCTAAGCCAACTCATGGTAATATTATCCGCCTGGCACCACCTTTAGTAATTACTGAGGAGCAACTACTTGACTGCGTAAAAATTATTGAGAAAACGATTTTAGAATTTTAATAAGTTATATTTTATTTATAACTTCTCTGTATGGAAAAAGTCAGTGGACTAATCATTACTTACAACGAAGAACGCAATATTGCGGCTGTTTTAAAATGTTTTAATTTCTGTGATGAGATTATTGTTGTTGATTCTTTCAGCACAGACAAAACAGTGGAAATTGCTCAACAAAATCCAAAAGTTAAAGTCTATCAACAAGAATTTGTTGATTATACTAAACAACGGAACAAGGCACTTTCTTTAGCTGAAAATGACTGGATATTCTTTCTTGATGGCGATGAGCGTACAACTCCTGATCTTGAAAAAGAGATTATTGAGACGATAAACAACAAGGATTCTAAAGATGCTTATTATATTTACAGAATCTTTTTTGTAGGCCAAAAGAAAATAAATTTTTCAGGAACTCAGAATGATAAAAACTTCCGACTTTTTCGAAAATCCAAAGCTTTTTATACAGGAACAAAAAAAGTACACGAAACTCTTGAGGTACAAGGAAGTACTGGGATTTTAAAATATAAACTACTCCATTATTCTTTTGAAGATTTTGAGTCTTTTAAAAAGAAAATGATGTATTATGGATTATTAAAAGGCACTGAGCTGATAGAGAAAGGAAAAAAGTATTCTGCCTTTACCCACTGGAGCAAAGTCGCATTTAAATTTATTAAAACCTATTTTTTAAAATTAGGTATCCTCGACGGAATTGATGGATTAAAAATCAGTTATCTCCAGAGTTTATATGTTAATGAGACTTATCAGACACTTAAAAATAAAAGCTAAAGTAAATACTTTAGCTTTTTTATTGATCTTATTTTGTGATAACATAAACAGGCCTTTTATCCCTGTAAAATATATCGATAAAGCTTCGCAATTTTCTCTGTGTATTAGATTCTTTTATCCAGATAGGGTTCTGTAACAAATCCATTTCTTTAACTCTATCTATAATCTGTTCGAAAGAATATTTCTTCATGAAAGTTTCTTTCAGGAAATGATCGATTATTGTATTCCATTGTTGCTTATTGCCCCAATAATGTCCTACAGTATCATCTGCAGGCTGTAATACAGAGTACTCATTCAACCCTATAGAAAATGCCATCTGTTCGATAAGTCGCCTCGTAACATTATCCGCACATAATGCATCGTTAACATTTAGGGTAAGCTGCAAGCCTTCTAAATGCTGGTTAGAAATCCCTATCAATCCTGCATTCCACATACTCGTAGCTTCATCTATTCTGATATTATGATAGGTCTTCCCCTTCATCTGCTGCCACATCAGCTTTTCAGTTTTAGAAGAGAGCACAGATAACTTCCCTTCTTTTATATGCATGTGATTTTGTCCACTTTGCAAACTGTTGGATAGACTATCCGTTTTCTGATAAAAGAAGGTATCTCCATCTAAATAAAGAATAGATTCGTTCGGGTACTTCTTAGCAATTAGTTCCAGTGCTTTAATTTTAACCCGCCAGAAAAATTTATGCTCCCCCTCCCACTCTGTTATCGTTTCTCTGTTTATTGGTATTACCTCTATTTTATCCTCAAAAGAATTGAACAATGAAGCATCTTCTGCTATAACAATAATTTTATCTTCCGGATTTTTATAGGCAAAAGCAGTGTATATTGAGAAATACACCTGTTGATAATGATCCAGATTATTGCCAAAAACTAAGTATACTATATTCATGTTGGGATATTCATGTAGAAACTTGAAAATTGTAATAAATTTCTTTTATGAGGCCCAAATTTAGGATAAAACCATGGATATCAAAAATTATATGTCTCTGTTTTTGTATTAATTGATATTTTTTGTAGCAAGAATAACTATTATTTTTTTGATAAAAGTCATCTACAACATCAGAAAATAGTCTTATTTTCGTTTATGTAAAAAATTGAATAATTTTTGCTTAAGTTAAAATTATGAAAAAATAACGCAACCTTTTTTCATCAAAGCCATCTTATTGATAGCACTAGAATCTTCGAAAGAAGTAGGGAACAAAAAATAAAACGAATTAATGAAAATTTGCGTCATAAGCTTTGATTATTGGCATTACGACCAATATATAGTTGAAACTCTTTCCAATAAAGGTGTTGAAGCACACCATATCAATATTGGGGCGCTTACACATGCAAGTTTCAAAGACAAAGCCGTCAATGCTATTAGCAAAGTCTTTCTGAAGAAAAATCTGAAATATGAAAAGCGCCAAAATTTTATTATTCAATCACTCCAGGCTCTTGGCAAGCAGGATCAGATTTTAATACTAAATCCGGATTCAATGGATATTGCGACTCTAGAAATTGTAAAAAAATATACTGATCGGCTTATCACGTATCTCTATGATAGTGTTGGACGATTTCCTGTAGAAGACAAACTGCATTATTTTGATAAGATTTTTTCTTTTGACGATTCGGATGTAGAAAAGCACGGTTTTGAAAAACTAACAAACTATATCTATCTTTCTCATCTGCCACAAGAAGACCAGTCTCCATCTAATGATCTGTTTTACATTACTTCTTATGATAAAAAACGATTGGGACAGATAGGCGTACTAGAAAAAAAACTAGCGGAACTAAAAGTTAAATCCCAATTTATCATTGTTGGAAAAAAAGCATGGAAAAAAATATTACAAACAAAATTTTTTCCTGTTAAAAGTTCTTCTGTAACTTTTAGGACACAACGGACTGATCCAAGAAATATGATAGAATCTTACCAAAACTGCACCGCAATTCTGGAGCTTATGCGAGAAGGGCAGAATGGATTAAGTTTTCGTGTTTTTGAGGCAATTGCTTTGGAAAAGAAAATTATAACAGATAACGAAAATATAAAAAATTACGATTTTTATAATCCTGATAATATATTAGTTTTGGATAAAGATATGACTAATATAAATTCAGACTTCTTTCAGAAGCCTTATAATGCGCTTGCAAAAGAATATTACAATAAATATACTCTGAATCAATGGACGGAAAGAGTCTTTAATCTACCTTTGACATAAAATACTGATTATATTCATTACACCGAATTTTTAAATATGATTACTTATACACAACAGTCTAAGGTTATAATATTTTGTCCTCCTCAAAAAGTTACTGGTGGACCAGAAGCTTTGCATCAATTGTCTGACAAATTAATACGCTTAGGAAATAGAAATGTTTTCATGTTTTATTTACCTAAAAAGAAAAATGCTAAACCTCAAAACTATTCAGTATATAATACACAGGAAATAGATACCATAGAAGATCGCCAGGAAAACATACTGATTATCCCAGAGTCTATGACCTTCTTAGTGAAAGAATATCCAAAGTCTCAGAAAATAATCTGGTGGCTAAGTGTTGATTATTATAAGAAGCTAATGGATCTAAGAATACGTCGCCAAAATGTTTTTTCCAGATTATTCTACCAGCAAAAAAATAAAGAATACAATTTTGAACATTTACCTAATGTTTTTCAATGGGCTCAGTCATACAGGTCTTCTATTTATTTAAAAGATAATAACATCCCTGAAGCTCAAATAGACTATGTCTGTGATTATATCAATCCTATCTTCTTAAAAAATAACAAAGGAACTCATCAGAAAGATTTAAAAAACAAGACTATATTATATAATCCCCATAAGGGCAAAAAAGAAATACCTGAACTAATTAAAAGTTCTCCGGAATTAATATGGATTCCTATACAAAATATGAATGCTCATGAGATAAAAAATTTGATGGCAAAATCTTTATTGTATGTTGATTTTGGTGAAAATCCCGGCAGAGACAAAATGCTCCGTGAATCTGTATCACAAGATTGTTGCATCATTTCGGGTAAAAACGGTTCTTCAGTATATTATGAGGACCTCATGATTCCTGATGAATATAAGTTTAATTTCAATAAAGAAAACATTCCTCATATTATAGAAAAGATAAAAGAGGTCTTGGAAAAATACTCTGAACATATTCCTAAGTTTGTACCTTACAAAGAAATGGTTTTAAATGAAGAAATTTCATTTGAAAAAAAACTAAAAGAAATATTTAAAAAATGACGTCAAAGAAAATTACACTAATTTATCCTTTTGCGTATGGTTATATTGATTTCGTTGTACAAGAGTTACTATTAAAACAAGATATCGTGATTACAGATATCAAAACAGACTCCATAAAATATACTTACCCAAATATATTTGTGAAACTCTGGAATGGAATAACTAAGCTAGTTGGTAGCAACCTAAAAAAAAAATACTTTAGTCAACAAATTTTACAGCAAATTACAGAGAAACAAGATATTATTTTCGTTATTCGTCCTGACCTACTAGAAACCTCATTATTAAAAGTTTTAAAGAGAAATACACACCGTTTTATTGCCTATTATTATGACAGCTGTAAGAAATATCCCAAACAGCTTGAAATATCTGCTTTTTTTGATGAAATTTATTCTTATGAAAAAGAAGATATAGAAAAATATAATTTCCTTGAAGCATCTAATTTTATCTATGATGAAAACATAGAGACTCAACAAATACTATATGATATTTTTAACGTTTCATCATATGACTCAAGAATTGATGAGATTAACAATATATCAAAAATACTATTTGATGCAGGTTTCAAAATTCATTTTGTTTTGTTCTGGTTTGAAAAGTTAGTATATCCGTATTTACATTCAACTACAAAATATCTTTCTCTTAACGAAACAAAAAAAATCATTTCCCAGTCTAAAGCAATGATAGATATACAGCGAATAGATCAGAAAGGGCTTTCATTCAGAACTTTTGAAAGTATTGGATATAGAAAGAAGCTGATAACGACCAATGCAATGGTACAAAATTATGATTTTTACCATCCTAATAATATGTTAGTAATAAATAGTGAGAATATGGATGTTAATAAAATTAAAAGGTTTCTTGAATTACCTTATGTGGAAATCTCTCAAGACATTATAAATAAATATAATGTAAAGAACTTCACAAAGAAAATATTTAAATTATAATGTTATGGGGATTAAAAGAAAAATAAAGAATTATATTTATATAAAGAGTAACTATCCCTTATCAGAGAAAACAATCACTCCTGATGAGAATAAAAAAAACATACTTATTGTAGATAGTCAAATCCCAACATTTGATAAAGACTCGGCTTCTAACCGAATTACAGAAATTGCAAAATTTTTAGCAAAGCATTACAATGTTTACCTGATGGATTGGAGGAAATCAATTCCCAAAACTGAGTCGAAGAAATATATTAAAAACCTAAATGATCATAACGTAACAGTTTATACCCCATATATTGGGAAGTACGGTGTTATGAAAGGGAAAAAACACTTTATCAACAACTTACTTCCAAAGTTAGATTTTGTATGGTGTCACAGACCTGAGCTTTTTGAATATTATCTGGATTTTTTCAGAAAAGAAGCTCCTGAAGCTAAGATAATTTATGATATGGTTGACATTCATTATCTCAGAATGGAAAGAGGCCTGGAGATTAAATATGATGAAAAGAGAGCAAAAGAATTAATTCATTACAAACATATAGAAACTGAACTGTGTAAAAAAGCAAATAAAATTGCTGTAATCAGTACGAAAGAGAAAGAGTTTATGACTGCTTTTGTAGATGAATCAAAATTATTTACAGTAAGTAACGTTCATAATTTAAAAGTGAAACCAGAGGAAATGCCATCTTTCGAAAAACGGAAAGGAATATTCTTTATTGGGACGTTCTTACATGATCCTAATGTAGATGCTGTAGAAATGTTATATCATAAGATCATGCCTTTAGTCTGGAAAGTTTTACCTGATTTGAAAATAACCATTATCGGTTCAGAAGCCCCTCTGTCTATTTCCAAAATGAATTCTGAAAATTTCGAAGTTGTTGGTTATGTCGAAAATATTACTCCCTATTATGAAAAGTGCTTTGCCTCAGTATCTCCTCTACGGTTTGGTGCAGGGGTAAAAGGAAAGATCGGACAGGCTTTAGAGTATACTCTTCCTGTATTAACTACTAATATCGGAGCAGAAGGTATGTTTTTAGAAAACGGAATAACCGCTTTAATCTCAGGAAATGAAGATTATCAAAAATTTGCTGATAATATTATTGAAATATGTACGAATGAATCAACATGGAATACTCTGCACAATAATTCGGAAAAAGCAATCTATCCATTTTCTATAGAAGCTCAGAAAGAAGAAATCTTTCAGTTATTACAATAATAAAATTATAATTCGCTTAGATTATTTAACCTTTACAATAAATTTAAGAGCATTATAAAAACTTTAAAAATGCATAAATTAATATTATTTATCAAAAGTTTTCGCCGGGATTTTGATCCGGTAAAAAAACTAATCGCATCTATTGAACTATATAACAAGGATCATTTACCCGTTTATCTTTCCGTAAATGATTCTGACTTTGATTATTTTGCAGATAATCTCAATCACAAGAACATCAACCTTATCAAAGACAGCGATATTTTTGAATACCCAGATAATGATGGTTGGAGATATCAACAGATTATAAAATCCAATGTATATCGTCTGGGGATTTGTGAAAACTATCTTTGTATTGACTCTGATTCAGAATTTATTCGTGATTTCTATTATTCGGATTTCATGTATAATGATAATACTCCTTATACTATTATGCATGAGTCAAAAGGCTTTCTTGAAACGATGGAGAATATAGGACTGGATTCAGAAAAAATATTTTTTAAAGAAGCACTCCGTTTCACACGTCCTCTATTTGGGAACATAGGAAAAGAATGGGATTATGGCCCTTCACCCTATCTATGGAATTGTAATGTCTGGAAACATTTCAATGAGGTATTTCTAGGTGAGCAAAATCTTAATTTTATAGATTTTTTTAATAAGATAGATGAAAATACCCCTCCATCAGAATGTGTTATTTATGGAGAATATTTATTTAAAACTAAACTAATTGAAATATTACCTATAGAAGGTTTTTTTAAGGTTTATCACCACAAAGAGCAATATTTATTGGAAAAGAAGTTTCATAATATTGAAAAATTAAAAAAAAATTATTTGGGTATTATCTTTCAAAGTAATTGGCAACAAAAAAAGAAAAAATTTCTATTCTTCAAATGAAAATATCAATAGTTACTGCATACTACAACCGAAAGAAATTATTTGAAAATACACTTTCAAGTATTTCCCGTCAATTAAATATCACTTCTTCTGATCTGGAAGTTATTGCGGTAGATGACGGAAGTGATGAAAATGAAAGACTGGAAGATTTAACGGAAAAATATTCATTCTTAAAGGTTATCAGATTAGAAAAGGAAGATAAGTGGTATTTTAATTCCTGCATTCCATTTAACATTGGCTTTAAAGAAGCAAAAGGAGATATTATAATATTACAGAATCCAGAGTGTCTTCATTATGGCAACATTATAAATTTTGTGCAGAATCATCTTCATGATAATAATTATTTAAGTTTCGCATGCTTCTCTCTTGGAATTGAGAGTACTCATAATCTGGATACACTACTTCAACATCCAGAAAAAATTCAAAAATTAATGGATGACAATAATATAGGATATATTGGAGATGGACTGGATTGTTGGTATAATCATTCTATTACAAATCCTAAAGGTTATCATTTCTGTTCGGCTATTACAAGGAAAAACCTATATGACTTAGGTGGTTTCGACGAAAGATTTGCAAGAGGTATCGCTTTTGATGATAATGAACTTTTACATAGAATCCGTTTAAAAGGATTAGAAGTAAAAATCATCGACAGCTCTATTGTGCTTCACCAAAATCATTATTCAAAAATATCTTATACTACTGATAGAAATTTATTGGATGACAAAACTTATCAAAAAAGGTTGAAGTTAGCTGAAAGAAACAGGGTTTTATATGAATTGGTAACAAAATCCGAGAAACCATGGAGAGCTAATTACTTTCATGAAAATGAAGAGCATAAAATAAAACAAAATTTCATAGATAAATTAAAATATAAGATCAAAAAAAGACTTTAAGTTTGGTTAGGATTTTATGCATTTATGATCTACAAATTGTTTAAATAAAAAGATAAAGTTAGAGATCAACTTTATCTTTTTTCCTTTCTTAAGAATATTCGAATGCTACCTCATTCGCCTTCTATCCATTCAGCATCATGATTCTTCTCTATAAAAAATCTTATTAGATAAACGCACCATTTTCCATTATCGTGTATAAACCTGGATTTGTGTAAATCAAATCTTATAATCAAAAGCTGATAACCGTATAATTTTAAGTAAATTTGCACCAAATTTTTTTACATGGAAAAAGTACGGGTACGTTTTGCTCCCAGCCCAACCGGGCCTTTACATTTGGGAGGTGTACGTACAGCATTATATGACTATCTGTTTGCAAAACACAATGATGGTGATTTCATCCTGAGAATTGAAGATACTGACACTCAGCGCTATGTTCCGGGTTCTGAGGAATACATTATGGAAGCGCTGGAATGGATTGGCATGGTACCAGATGAAAGTCCAAAACACGGCGGTCCTTATGCTCCGTATCGTCAATCCGAACGTAGAGATATCTATGACAGGTATACTGAACAAATTCTTAAGACAGATTATGCATATCTGGCTTTCGATACACCTGAAGAACTGGATCAGATTCGTGCAGAATTCGAAGCTAAGGGTGATGTTTTTGCATATAACTACGAAACCCGTAACAGACTAAGAAATAGTATTTCTCTTCCTGAAGAAGAAGTAAAAAAACTTCTGGAAGAAAAAACGCCATATGTAATCCGTTTCAAAATGCCATTGGACAGAATCATTAATCTTAATGACATCATCCGTGGAAAATTCAGTGTAAATACTAATACACTGGATGATAAAGTTCTGGTAAAAAATGACGGAATGCCAACCTACCATTTTGCTAACATTATCGATGATCATGAAATGAAAATTACGCATGTTATTCGTGGTGAAGAATGGCTGCCATCAATGGCACTTCATGTATTGTTATATGAAGCAATGGGTTGGGATGCTCCAGAATTCGCTCACCTTTCACTTATCCTGAAACCTGAAGGAAAAGGTAAACTAAGCAAAAGAGATGGTGACAAGTTTGGTTTCCCTGTATTTCCGCTTAATTTTACCGATCCTGCTACAGGAAACACTTCTGCTGGTTACCGTGAAGAAGGTTATTTACCGGAAGCTTTCATCAATATGGTTGCCATGTTAGGATGGTCACCAGCTGACAATAAAGAGATTGTGAGTATGGATGAAATGATTAAAGAATTTGACCTTAATAAAGTTCATAAAGCCGGAGCAAGATTCAGTGCTGAAAAAGCAAAATGGTTCAATCAGCAGTACTTGCAACTGATGTCTAATGAAGTAATCCTTCCTGACTTTAAAAAAGTGCTGGTAGAAAATAATATTGAAGTTTCTGATGAGAAAGCTTTAAAAATCATTGGTCTGATGAAAGAAAGAGCAACCTTTGTTAAAGATATCTATAATGATGGTAAATTCTTTTTCCATGCACCAGAATCTTTTGATGAAAAGGCTTCGAAAAAAGCATGGTCTCCGGAAACAGCTGCATTAATGCAAGAATTAACTGAGGTTATTTCATCTATAGATTTTAAACCTGAAGTTATTAAAGAAAGTATCCATCACTTAGCAGAAACCAAAGGATTTGGTATGGGAAAAGTAATGATGCCTTTACGTCTTTCTTTAGTTGGAGAGCTTAAGGGACCAGACGTACCAGATCTTATGGAAATGATCGGAAAAGAAGAGAGTATTTCCAGAATTACTAAAGCTATTGAAACTTTAAAATAGGGATTCCATAAAAAATCCTTAAATTTGAGACCTTGAATTCATACGAATGGAATATTTAGAATTTGAAAAGCCGATTGAAGAGCTTATGGAGCAATATGACAAATGCTCTTTAGTAGGTGAAGAAAGTGGTATCGATGTAAAATTGGCTTGTAGCCAGTTAGAAGATAAAATTATTGCTGAAAAGAAGAATATCTACGGCAAGCTTACACCATGGCAGAAAGTTCAGCTTTCCCGCCATCCAAACAGACCTTATGCTTTAGACTTCATTAACGGAGTTGCAGACAAAGGCAGTTTCTTAGAACTTCATGGAGATCGTAATTTTGCTGACGATCCTGCAATGGTAGGTGGAATTATTACAATTGAAGGACAAAGTGTAATGGTTATCGGAACCCAGAAAGGGAGAACAACAAAAGAAAGACAACATCGTCGTTTTGGTATGTCGAACCCAGAAGGATACCGCAAAGCACTTCGTTTGATGAAGCTTGCAGAGAAATTTAACATCCCTATTGTTACTCTTATTGATACTCCGGGAGCATATCCTGGTCTTGAAGCTGAAGAGCGTGGACAAGGAGAAGCTATTGCAAGAAACATTTATGAAATGTGCCGTATGACGGTTCCTATTATCACGATTGTAATTGGTGAAGGAGCTAGTGGAGGTGCATTAGGTATTGGTGTAGGAAACAAAGTTTACATGATGGAGAATAGCTGGTATTCTGTAATTTCGCCTGAAAACTGTTCTACCATTTTATGGAGAAGCTGGGAGTACAAAGAGGTTGCTGCTGAAGCAATGAAACTGACTGCTCCTGATATGCTAAAAGAGAAATTAATCGATGGTATCATCGAAGAACCTCTTGGTGGTGCTCACTACGAGCCGGAAGTTGCTTTTCAGAATGTAAAAAGTACAATCCTAAGCAATATTAAATCTTTAAAGAAATTTAATGGAAAAGAATTAATGGAGCAAAGACAGGAGAAATTTATCAATATGGGTAAATTCAAAGGATAAATCTAAATTCCTTAAAACATATAAAGCCACTCAAAAGAGTGGCTTTTCTTATTGATAAAATAACAATTCTTGGATAAGGCATTCAAATATTTTTTATATTTAGATTAAAGTATAGAATGTAATGAAAGATGTAAGGATTGCTTTTAGAAAACCCATATTCCCTGTTTCCGAGGCTTTACAGCAATATCTGGAGAAACACAACAGAACTACCAAAATTCAGTTTCTGTATGAAGATCTTTTACGGTTTAGTGACAGTATAAGTATTCTGGATAAAGAAGGCAAAGATACTTTATGGCTAGGTGTATTCTATCCTGAACATGAATTTCAGGAAATAGAAGCCAATCTAAATAAAATATATACCCTACTCCATTCGGACGGAGACGAGGCTACCTTACCTTATCTAAAAGTAGACACAATAGACTTCTGCACTTTTGGCAATTCCAAACCTTTCCGAATCCGGGTAAGAAATATTCTGAATGATAATTATACCAACTTTTATATTAAACAGGCAGACGCCTCGCGGATATATGGATTAGAACTGGAGGATTTACTTTCTCCAAACAGAATCAATTTTCTTATTCATAAAAACACACTGATTGAAGAGCATATTCTGGGAATACCGGGAGATGTATTCATTAAGAAGCATCTATCTAATTGTACAGAACTGGAAAAAGCTCAGATATCCAAGGAATTTGTGAAATTCAATGAACGCTGCCTTATCGGCCTTTTAGGAGATATGCGCTCTTACAATTATGTGATTATTCCGGTACACGATTTCGATCAGGTAATATACAGAATCCGTCCTATAGACTTTGATCAGCAAACTTATGAAGGAAATATCAAGGTATACCTTCCTCAGTATTTCAAAGAAAACAGTGTGATGGTAAATATGGTATTGGAAAAACTGAAGCCTAATTCTATAGAACAATACCGGAAAGAAGTTCGCTCACAGATTGTAAAAAGAGTTACCAGTAGCCAAAACAGGTTTGATGAACTGATTTCGATAATGAAAAAAGAAGATCTTGCACCAGAGGCTAATGTTAAAGAGTTAAAAACAGCATTACAAAAGCTGACTTACGATGTAAATTTCAAATATTGTAAAACAATGGGTGATATTATTGAAACCGGAATAAAGTTTGTTCTCCGAAATTATAAGAAATCATATTAGAAAAAGCCTGAGATGTTCTCAGGCTTTTATATTAATTAGGTTCAACAGCTGTAAATGGTTTATAAGGACTAAGACTAAATGTAAAGTTTCCATTAGAATCTGTACCTCCTACTCCACGGACTTTTGCCTTTAAGCTATATTTTGCTTTTGGGTTATACCGATCTACTTTTAGATTATAATAGAATGGCTTTATTTTATTCGTCCCTCTAAAGGTATCTGCTAATGCATGATGCAGATCTTCGGATATTACTTTACCATCTTCCAGCAGCTGCACTCCATCAATTTCTAAAAAGTTTTTACCGGAGGTATAGAAAAAACCGGTAACAATTCTTCCATTTGCATATATTTTAGAAGTAACATCAAATGACAGGTCGGTAAATTCCTCTTTAATATCGTTTTTAACCCATTTTCCTGCTATATATCCTCCCGGTTTATAATAATCGACCTTCAACTCATCTAATCTTTTTTCACCCGTTAAAAGACGCCTTTTAAAATCTTCAAAATTTTTATTGGCAGGTAATGTCCATCCTATTTCTGCAATGGCTAATAAACGAGGAAAAACATGCACATTCATATCTTTAGCCTCCTGTGTCAATGCCGACCATAGATTCCCTTGTACTCCTAATACAAATTTTTCTTCTTCCTTGGTTAAGCCAGCAGACGGATCATAAGCATAAATTCTGTCTATTGAATTAATATTGCTATATGCCAAGTCACTAGGAGTTCCGTCATTTCTGTCAGCCTGTGTAATATCTAAATAAATATGTGAAGCGGGTGTTGCTACAGCTTTAAAGCCATGGCTCGCTGCTTCTTTTATCGCTTCCTCTCCCAACCAACTCATAATAGCAGTTTCCTTCGGCAGCCCTTTGTCATCTGCCAGTACATCGTTCCAACCAATAGGCTTTTTGCCCAGTTTTTTGATAATACCAGAAACACGCTGAACAAAATAGCTCTGTAATTGTTTTACATTACCAATCTGGTGCGCTTTCATAAACTCTTGTACATGTGGTGCTTTCTCCCAAAGTACATGTCTGACTTCATCTCCGCCAAAATGAATATACTCACCCGGAAATAATACTGCTATTTCTGTAAAAACATTCTGCAAGAAGGTATATACTTCCTCTTTAGAAGGATCTAAAGTATTTGGAGTGAACTGATTCCCCCAATATCCCCATGAGGATACAAAAGGAAATACAAAATATGGGTAACTATTTTCATTAACACCTAACTGTGGATAAGCTAATATTGTAGGCCATGAGTGCCCCGGAACATCAATCTCCGGAACAATTGTTATTTTTCGCTCCTTGGCATAAGCTACAACTTCTTTTATCTGCTCTTGGGTATAAAATCCACTTCTTTCTGCCGGCTGATTTTCTGTCCTGTGAAATACTGTTGCCTGCTCGGAAGTTAGTTTAGGATACTTTTTAATTTCAATACGCCATCCCTGATCATCCGTTAGATGCCAGTGAAAAGTATTCATCTTATAAAGCGCCATCAGATCTAAATACTTTTTTACAACATCCACACTGTAGAAGGTACGGCTAACGTCCTTCATATACCCCCGCCAGCCATATCTTGGATAATCAGTAATTGTCAAAGCCGGAATTGTCCAATTCTGATTTTCTTTTTTGACCAAGCTTTCTACAGAGACAGGTAACAACTGTCTAAGCGTCTGTGTCGCATAAAAAAGACCATTCCTGTTTTTAGCTTTTACTACAATATTTTTATCAGATACATCCAGTGTATAGCCATCCTGACTTGGCAATCCCAATTTTACATCCAATTGGAAAATTATTGTATTTTCTTTTCCGTTTTTTACAGACAGAGCATATCCGGAAGCTTTTCGCAGCTGATTTAGAAATAACTGAACATCTTTTTCGGAGGTTCCTTTCAACTGTATTCCTGTATTTTGATCAATTACAAAATTTCCGGTCTTTTGGTGCAGCTGCTGGGGTTTAGGAATTACAGAAATTTCCTGACTATAAAAAGTACATACTGTACCTACCAACAGACAGAGCTGAATGAAAACATTTCTCATTATAAATTAAGGAATTATGATTATTAGTTATCGTAAAGATATTCATATTTCCGGAATAATATTCAAACAAAAAAGCCAGCTGCATAGCTGGCTTTTATTTATTGTATCAAATATAATTTACAATGAGTAATTAGGAGCTTCCTGCGTAATGATTACATCATGCGGGTGAGATTCTTTAAGCCCAGATCCTGTGATACGAACCATTTTAGAATCTTTCTGAAGAGATTCGATATCTTTAGCCCCACAGTATCCCATTCCGGCTCTTAATCCTCCGCTAAGCTGGAAAATAACTTCTTCTAACTTACCTTTGAAAGGAACTCTTCCTTCGATACCTTCCGGTACAAATTTCTTTGCCTCACTTTGGAAATATCTTTCTTTACCACCACGCTTCATTGCTGCTAAAGATCCCATTCCCTGATAAGACTTGAATTTTCTTCCCTGGAAAATAATTTCATCCCCCGGAGCTTCTTCTGTTCCTGCTAAAAGAGATCCAAGCATTACTGCTCCGGCTCCACTTGCAATAGCTTTTACGATATCTCCGGAAAGCTTAATACCTCCGTCTGCAATAACAGCTACATTTTGTGTCCTTGCATATTCGTAAACGTTATAGATAGCAGATAATTGTGGTACACCTACACCTGCAACAACTCTTGTTGTACAGATAGAGCCTGGACCAACACCTACTTTCAGAACATTTGCACCAGCTTCAATAAGCGCTTTTGCTGCTTCAGCAGTTACAATATTCCCACCAACAATATCCAGATCCGGATATGCTGCACGGATTTCTCTTATCTTTTCCAGAACACCTTCTGAATGACCGTGTGCAGAGTCCACTGCAATAATATCCACACCAGCTACAACTAGAGCTTTCACTCTGTCCATTGTATCTGCTCCAACTCCAACTCCAGCACCTACAATAAGTCTTCCGTTTCCGTCTTTATTAGCATTAGGATACTCCAGTTGATTGTCAATATCTTTAATAGTGATTAATCCTACCAATTTGTTTTCAGCATCTACTATTGGAAGTTTTTCTACTCTGCTCTTCAACAAAATTTCTTTTGCTTCTTCCAGAGTTGTTGACTTGTGAGAAACGATAAGGTTATCCTTTGTCATAATCTCTTCAACCTTAAGATCCAGATCTTCCTGGTACTTCACATCTCTGTTAGTAATAATACCTACCAGTTTGTTATCATTATCTACTACAGGAAGTCCTGAAATTTTATAATGAGCCATCATCCCTTTAGCCTCTCCAAGAGTATGTTCTTTGGATAATGTAACAGGATCGGAGATCATACCGTTCTCGGATCTTTTTACACTGTTAACCTGATTAGCTTGCTCCTCGATAGGCATATTCTTATGAATAAATCCTAATCCGCCTACTCTCGCTAATGCAATAGCAAGTGAAGCTTCCGTTACCGTATCCATAGCTGCAGAAACGATAGGAACTTTCAGGGTGATTTTATCGGAAAGTCTTGATTTTAGAGAAACCTGATTTGGTAATACTTCAGAATATGAAGGTACTAGAAGAACGTCATCAAAGGTGATTGCCGTCTCTATTATTTTGTCGTGTATAGGCATAGCACTTTCTTTGCAAAATTACGAAATTATTATGGAATGAGAAACATTAATTCTGATTAACAAAAAACCCCGGGAACTTCCCGAGGTTTCTTTTTATTTCAGTTTGATTAAGCTAAGCTTACTCTTACGAATCCTACTACTTTTAGGTCAGCGCTAACTGATTTTACATAGTCAGCTACTGATTGGCTTCCGTCTTTGATGAACGCCTGGTGAACTAAAGTATTTTCTTTGTAGAACTTCTGCATTTTACCTTTAAGGATGTTATCGATAATGTTTGCAGGCTTACCTTCTTTAGTTAAGATATCTCTTTCGATTTCTAATTCTTTATCGATAGTTTCTTGAGAAACCTGAGTTTCATCAAGAGCGATTGGGTTCATTGCAGCAATCTGCATAGAAACAGCTTTTGCAGCTTCAACACCACCTTCTACATTAGCAGAAAGAGAAGTAATAGCAGCAATTTTGTTACCTGCGTGGATGTAAGCACCTAAGAAAGGTCCTTCAATTCTTTCGAAGCTACCGATCTCGATTTTCTCACCGATAACACCTGTCTGCTCGATTAATTTCTCAGCAACAGTAATTCCGTGGAAATCTGTAGCTAATAACTCTTCTTTAGTCGCAGCAGTAATTGCCATTTCAGCTAATTCATAAGCTAACTCGATGAAAGCTTCGTTTTTAGCAACGAAGTCAGTCTCACAGTTAAGGCTAATGATAGCACCTAAAGTGTTATCTTCATTAACTCTTGCGATAACAGCACCTTCAGTACTTTCTCTGTCAGCTCTGTTAGCTGCTACTTTCTGACCTTTTTTTCTAAGGATTTCGATAGCTTTTTCAAAATCGCCTTCAGCTTCCACTAAAGCTTTTTTGCTATCCATCATACCTGCACCTGTGTGGTTTCTTAGTTTAGCTACGTCTGCTGCTACTGGTGTATACATAGTTTGAAATATTTTAATTAAATAATGCTTGAAATTTTAGCAGTGCAAAGATAAAAAAAATACAACAAATTAAAAAGCTGTGTTTTGTGTTTAGGTATATTACGAAATAATTAATTTTAAGAAGATTAATTTATCTTTGACGGATGAAAAAATATTTATTCCTTATTTCTACAATGGTATTTCTGGCTGGGTGTGATGCCATGAATTATGGCACTTACAACCGATTTCCGAGACATCCCTCTTATCCTGGAAGCAACAATACTTCTATAGCAAATACTGAAAGAGAATATAGTGAGTTACTAAAAACTTATAAACCTGAAACGGAAGCTGTATTAAATGATCTTCTGAATAGTACAGATCCAAATGCTATTAATACTTCTATTGTCATAAAAAATGAATCTTCCTGTAATATGGTTTTCACCATCAGTGGCAGTAGTGTATTTAAAAGAATACCAATTGGCACGGGAAAGGTTGGTTACGCTATGATTCGGAAAGGAACCTATACACTCTCGGCTAATGTTTGTCAGAAAGTTTACAGAGAAACCATTAGTATTCGCAGCTCCCAGCAGATATCTTTAAAATAATCAATTCCATATTTGGATAAAAAAGAACCCGCTAGTAAACTAACGGGTTCTTTTATGTATATAAGAAAATTCTTATTCAGCATCGAAATCAGCATCAGCATCAGCTGTTGCTTTTTCACCTTCTTTAGATTTTTCTTTTTCAGCTTTTCTTTGAGATTGACCTTCTTTGATAGATTCAGACACTACAGAAAGAATCATATCGATAGATTTAGAAGCATCATCGTTACCAGGGATAACGAAATCTACTTTTCTTGGGTCAGAATTAGTATCAACGATACCGAAAACTGGAATACCTAATTTCTTAGCTTCAGTTACCGCAATGTGTTCTCTCATAATATCTACTACGAAAATAGCAGAAGGAAGACGCACCATGTCAGCGATAGAACCTAAGTTTTTCTCTAGGTTAGCTCTCTGACGGTCAACTTGTAATCTTTCTTTTTTAGATAAAGTTTCGAAAGTACCATCTTTCTTCATTTTATCAATAGCGTTCATTTTCTTAACCGCTTTTCTGATAGTTACGAAGTTGGTAAGCATACCACCTGGCCATCTTTCAGTAATATAAGGCATGTTCAATTCAGAAGCGTGTTTTGCAACAACTTCTTTAGCTTGTTTTTTAGTAGCTACGAAAAGAACTTTTTTACCAGCAGAAGTAATTTTTTCTAAAGCGTTACAAGCTTCGTCCAATTTTACTGCCGTTTTATGTAAATCGACAATGTGAATACCGTTTTTCTCCATGAAGATATATGGAGCCATATTTGGATTCCACTTTCTAGTCATGTGACCGAAGTGTACGCCAGCCTCTAATAGGTCTTTTACATTTGCTTTTGCCATGTCTTTAATTTTTTTAGTTTACATTCCGCTTTAAGCAATCAACAACTTCAAAGAACGGGAGAAGTGTTTGGGTGCTAAACTAAACGGGCAATTTTTGTTTTGTTTAAAATAGATTTCAGAAATAAGATAACAGACCAAGTGAAGCGTCCGAAATCCATGATCCGAGATCCTGAGTTTTGAAAATTAACGTTTTGAGAATTGGAATCTCTTTCTCGCTTTTTTCTGACCGAATTTCTTTCTTTCTACCATTCTAGCATCTCTGGTAAGAAGACCGTGAGGTTTCAATGATAATCTAAATTCTTCATTGATTGCGCAAAGTGCTCTTGAAATACCTAGTCTGATAGCTTCTGCCTGACCTGTAATACCACCACCGAAAACATTAACGGTAACGTCGTACTGTCCAGCAGTTTCAGTTAATAAAAATGGTTGATTTAATTTGTAAACCAACATATCTGTGCAGAAGTAAGTTTTAGCATCTTTACCGTTAACAGTAATGTTACCAGCACCTGGCTTAACGTAAACTCTCGCTACAGATGTTTTTCTTCTTCCGATTTTGTGTACTGTAGACATCTTAATTATTTAATTTCGTTAATATTAATTTCTTTAGGCTGCTGTGCTTCATGCTTGTGCTCTCCACCTACGTATACGTGAAGGTTTTTGAAGATAGCTTTTCCTAATCTGTTTTTAGGAAGCATCCCTTTTACAGCTTTTTCAACTACCGTTGCACTGTTTTTCTTATGAAGTTCTGCAGCAGTTAAAGATTTTTGACCTCCTGGGTACCCAGTATGCCAGATGTACTCTTTATCAGCCCACTTGTTTCCTGAAAGTGCTACTTTCTCAGCATTCAAAATAATAACGTTATCGCCACAATCAACGTGCGGTGTAAAGTTAGTTTTGTGCTTTCCTCTCAAAATCTTAGCCACTTTAGATGCTAAACGCCCTAAAGGCTGTCCATCAGCGTCTACCACAACCCATTCTTTATTTGCGGTAGCTTTGTTAGCCGATACGGTTTTGTAACTTAATGTATTCACTACTTATCGTTTACGATTAAACATAATTTTCCCCATTACGGGTTTGCAAAGGTATAAATAATTTTTCTAAAACAAAACAGCTATTTGTTTTTTTATATTACAAGTCTGTTTAAATTGGCAAAATACTAGCATTCAAAAACTTATATAAAAATCGATTTTTATCTATATCGCCTCAATATATTTTGGCACACGAATTGTGTATAATTCAAACATAAAAACACATCAACATAGAAAAAAGCAGTCCCTTTTTATAAGGTATTGCTTTTTTTATTTCCATTTTTGCAAAATCTGATTATTTTTGGAAAAAACTATTCAGAAATGGGACACCATGGAAAACTCCGATCAGACAAGACATGTCTAAACTGTAGCCATCAGGTAGAAGAGAGATTCTGCCCGCATTGTGGACAGGAAAACACAGAACCTAAACAGCCCTTCTATTATCTTTTCACACATTTCTTTGAAGACTTTACCCACTATGACGGGCAGTTTTGGGGAACGTTAAAAAATCTCCTCTTCAATCCTGGAAAATTAACAACTACATACCTGAAAGGTGAACGCCAAAAGTATGTTCCGCCTGTGAAACTATATATTTTCATGAGTTTCATAACTTTTCTAATGGTTGCTTTTTTACCCATAAACGTCGGAAGTGGTCATAATGAAAAAGATGAAGAACTGATTCAAACTCAAAATCACCTCCGTGAATTAAACACAATTGAAGCAACAGGTATTATCGTCAAAGAAAATAACATAAAGAAAGTTGATTCAATAAAACTTCAGACATTCTTAAAAGCTACAAAAGATTCTCTGATTAAAAAAAATACTATCCAAGGTGATCTTATGAACTGGAAAGATCAACGCTTTTTAGAAGGCACTCATATAAAAGGTGCTAATAATATAAAACAATACGATTCAATACAAGCAAAAAATCCTATGAACTTTACTACTATTGAGCGACCTATTGTAAAAAAAGCTTTTGAGCTTCATGAACATGGTGCAACTTATAAAGATGTACTGAATGGCTTAATTATAACTTTCTTTCATTCCCTGCCAAAAGCTCTCTTTTTATATCTACCTTTATTTGCACTTACACTATGGCTATTCCACAGCAAGAAAAAGTTTTGGTATTTTGATCACGGTGTTTTCACGTTGCATTATTTTTCATTTCTATTAGTAGAGATTGCAATAGTTCTATTCCTAAGTCTTATTGCAAAATGGTTCCCGTTTTTATCATTTTTCAGAAATATCGGATATTTCTTAGCTACCATATTCTCAATTTATAGTGGCGTTTATTTTTTCATTGCTCATTATAAAGTATATAGGACACATCCGATTACTACAGGTATTGCAGGGATATCTTTATTCTTTATTAATACAATTTTATTTACATTCCTTTTAATGATTCTAATATTAATAAGCTTCCTGATGATTCACTAAACATCAAAATCTAGAGTATAAAAAAGAAGCGTTTCAGATATCTGAAACGCTTCTTTTATTTTATTTTCTCAATGATTTGCTTTGTCTGAAGCTAGCCAAAAGATAATAGGCAACAAAAACTGTTGAAAAACGAATAATAGAGGGAATAGCAATTTCCAGATTAAAGAAAAGAATTCCCAATACTACTAAAAGGATAATTCCTATAAAGGATAGCCCCAATTTTTTTGGCAGTGCAAAATCGGGTCTGTCTAGGAAATAAGCCATTCCCCAACCTAATCCAAAAGCAAAAGCATAATAAAGGTCTAATGAAACTTTCCCGAATCCTGATAAAAAATAATGGAACAGGAAACTAACTGCAGTTCCCAATAAAAGATATAAAATTGCTTTTTTCATGCTTCTTATTAATAGTTATAATTCTTGACAAGAGATTCTTCGCGAAAATAATAAGATTCTCCATAAGGATTTTCATTAATAAGAATTTTTTCTTCAGAAAATAGCTTACCTGCTTTTGTATACTGTCGAATTATTATCCATTCTCCCTTTCTTTCGATCTCTACATCACGTACATCTTCATCGATTCGGATTTTGCCACCAACAAGCTTATTATCCTTTACAACAGCCTTGTTACTTACTTTACCTTTTACATATTGTAATACTTCCCCATTAAATGAATCTTCCTGTACTGATCTTGTATAAGAATAAAGTACTGCTCCGTCTTCGTTATATACTTTAGATTCATATATATTTTTCTCGGGGTTAAGATGCCTTGTCCATTGTACTTTTCCGTTTTCAAAAAGTCTTTTCATATCCTGAACAACTCCGTCCTTATACACTATTTCACCAGTGCTGGCAATTTCAGTCCCATTATAACCAACGCCATCCTTTAACTCAAGTTTTGCTTTTAAAGAACCATCAGTATTATAGTAATTAACAGCTACCTTGTCTTCACCTTTATAAAAATTTTCGGTATTTAATTTTCCGTCTTCATCATAATTTTTATCAGAAGTAAAAATCCCATCATGATAAACAGATATATTTCTTACAGTCTCTCCTTCTTCATAGAATTCATAATCTTCACCTTCATATGCAACAGCATCTTTAATTTCTTCATTATATTTTAAGTCAAGTTTTGCTATTATTTTACCTTCTATATTATAGGTTATTTTCTGTCTGTTTTTACCGGAGATTTTCACATCTTGTTTTAGCTTACCGTTTCTATAATAGCTTCTGGACTCCAACAGATCTCCTTTTTTGTTATATCTTTCTATACTGGCAATTCTCATTGGTCCATAATAGTATTCTATAATAGTACCTTCATATTTACCTTCTTTCTGATTATATGTTTTGCTACCTAGATATTTCCCTTTTTCATCGTAATATTTAACTTCAGATTCATAACCATCCTTATAGATAGTTTCACTTCGTATTCCCTTTTTAGAATCATCGAAAATAACAGTAAATGTAGCTTCAGAATTTTTATACTCAGTGATCATATTATACCCTGTATCTTCATCAACAATCTTATAAAGGTAGGATGTCCCGTCATACTTTCCTTCTTTATTATAGATCAGATCTTCAACAATACGTCCCTGCCCGTCAAACATTTTAGATACGCCTGTTGGTACACCCTTTACATATTCTGCAATTTTTTCAGGTTTGCCATCAGGGAAATACCATTTTACTTTCCCTTCATATACTTCATTGTTTGGCGTTACATCCGATGCTAAACCTTCGAATTGCAATGCTCCGTTTTTATAATAATCTTTTAAAAGAATAAGATTTCCTTGTTTAGAGGTTTCACGGTAGTAAACCATCTGGTCTTTGGTGGTAGCTTCCCAATTTTCATCAAAATAAATACGCTCCTGAGCAAATGTTACAGAATATGCACTGATTAACGCTATTATTAAAGTAGTTTTAAAGTTTATCATATAGTGTTTAGTATTAAATTTTACGTGCATAAAAGTATCAATTTTTAATCTATAGACTATGATTTCTAAGCAAAAATGGCTGAAACCAGCCATTTTCAAGCCTTTTCTGTTAACCATATAACTCTGAAGAAGATATGCTCTCAATTTATTATATTTGAATTATTACTAAACCCTAATATGAATACAAAAAAATATACTCCTGACAATAAAGTTAGGATCGTTACAGCAGCGGCTTTGTTCGACGGACACGATGCTGCTATAAACATTATGCGGCGGGTAATCCAGGGAACCGGATGCGAGGTTATCCACCTTGGACATGACAAATCAGCAGAAGAAGTTGTAAATACAGCAATACAGGAAGATGCTAACGCTATAGCATTGACTTCCTATCAGGGCGGACATAACGAGTACTTTAAGTATATATATGATCTGCTGAGAGAAAAGAACTCACCACAGATTAAAATCTTCGGTGGCGGAGGTGGCGTTATTCTACCGGAAGAAATAAAAGATCTTATGGATTACGGTATCGACAGAATTTATTCTCCGGACGACGGGCGCGAGCTTGGCCTTCAGGGAATGATTGATGATCTTGTACACAGATCTGATTTCGCTACCGGAAAAGATATAACTGCTAAAGATCTCGATGCTATAAACTTTGACAATCCAACAAGCATTGCCCAGATTATTTCGGCAGTGGAAAATTTCTCAGACGAAAAACCTGAGCTGGTAAAGGCTATAGATGAACAATCAAAGGACCTTAACATTCCGATTATCGGTATTACCGGTACTGGTGGTGCTGGTAAATCGTCTTTAACAGATGAACTGGTAAGACGCTTTCTGCGTTCTAATCCGGATAAAAAAATTGCCATTATCTCTATAGACCCTTCCAAAAAGAAAACTGGTGGTGCATTATTAGGTGACAGAATCCGTATGAATGCCATTAATGATCCTAGAGTCTACATGCGTTCGATGGCTACCAGAGAAAATAATGTTTCGGTTTCGCCATTTATTCACTCTGCTCTAAATGTCCTAAAATTAGCACATCCGGATGTTATTATACTGGAGACATCTGGTATCGGGCAATCTGGCTCGGAAGTTTCTGACTTTGCCGATGTATCAATGTATGTAATGACTCCTGAATACGGAGCCTCTACTCAGCTTGAAAAGATAGACATGCTGGACTATGCAGATCTTGTGGCTTTAAATAAATCTGATAAGCGTGGTGCCTTAGATGCATTACAAGCAGTAAGAAAACAATTTCAAAGAAACCATCTTTTATGGGAAAGTCCATTGGATGACATGCCTGTTTTTGCTACTAAAGCCTCTCAGTTTAACGATCATGGCACAACAGAACTCTACAACAGACTAATAATAAAAGTAAACGAAACTCTTAAACAGGTTCAGGGTAACGATGCTCCTGAATTTAATACCTTCATTGAGCAAGAGGTAACAGATGAAGTTACTATAATTCCACCAAAAAGAGTTCGTTATCTGTCTGAAATTGTAGAAAACAACAAGCAATACGATGCAGCTATAGAGAAACAGGCTGAACTGGCCAGAACGATGTATCATATTGATGGTGTTAAGAAAATTATCTCCAATGATGTTTTAGAAACTGAATATCAAAAATCGGAAAAAGAGCTGCAACAGGAAAATATAGACTTTCTGAAAAACTGGAACGATACTAAAAAAGCTTTTAATGCAGAGTTCTATTCTTATTTTGTTCGTGGAAAAGAAATTAAAGTCGAAACCTCAACAGAATCTCTGTCTCACCTCAGAATTCCTAAAATAGCATTACCAAAATACAATGACTGGGGAGATCTTATTAAATGGAAAGGACAGGAAAATCTTCCGGGTAGCTTTCCGTTTACAGCTGGTATTTATCCGTTTAAAAGAACAGGTGAAGATCCAACCAGAATGTTTGCCGGAGAAGGCGGACCAGAAAGAACCAACAGAAGATTCCATTATGTTTCGGCTGAAATGCCTGCAAAACGTTTGTCTACAGCTTTTGATTCCGTAACATTATATGGTCAGGATCCTGCTTTACCACCAGATATTTATGGTAAAATTGGTAATGCCGGAGTTTCTATTGCAACACTGGATGATGCTAAAAAGCTATACTCTGGTTTTGACCTTGTGAATGCACTTACTTCTGTGTCTATGACCATTAATGGACCTGCTCCTATGCTATTGGCTTTCTTTATGAATGCAGCCATAGATCAGAACGTTGAAAAATATATTACTGAACATAAACTTGAATCAAAATTAGAAGCTGTTCTAAAAGCCAAGTTTGATGATAAAGGTCTAAAAAGACCACAATATAACGGAGAATTACCGCCATCTAATAATGGATTAGGCCTAAAGTTGTTAGGAATTACCGGAGACGAAGTAATCCCTGCAGATGTCTATGAAAAAATCAAAGCCCAAACAATAGCTACCGTTCGGGGTACAGTTCAGGCAGATATTCTGAAGGAAGATCAGGCACAGAACACTTGTATCTTCTCTACCGAATTTGCACTAAGATTAATGGGTGATGTTCAGGAATACTTTATTAAAGAAAAAGTAAGAAATTTCTATTCTGTTTCTATTTCAGGATATCATATTGCAGAAGCCGGAGCTAATCCGATTTCGCAGTTAGCATTTACATTGGCAAACGGATTTACCTATGTAGAATACTACCTAAGCCGCGGGATGGACATCAATGATTTCGCACCAAACTTATCTTTCTTCTTCTCCAACGGTATCGACCCTGAATACGCAGTCATCGGTCGTGTAGCGAGAAGAATATGGGCTAAAGCCATGAAATTAAAATATGGTGCCGATGAAAGAAGCCAGATGTTGAAATACCATATTCAGACTTCCGGACGTTCACTTCACGCTCAGGAAATTGACTTCAACGATATCAGAACTACGCTTCAGGCATTATATGCTATTTATGACAACTGTAATTCACTTCACACCAATGCATATGATGAAGCCATTACAACACCAACAGAAGAATCTGTAAGAAGAGCAATGGCTATTCAGCTTATCATCAACAAAGAATTGGGTCTGGCTAAAAATGAGAATCCACTTCAGGGCTCTTTTATTATCGAGGAATTAACAGACTTGGTAGAAGAAGCTGTATATACTGAATTCGACAGAATCACAGAAAGAGGAGGAGTTCTTGGTGCTATGGAAACTATGTACCAGCGTTCAAAAATCCAGGAGGAATCTATGCATTATGAATGGCTAAAACATACTGGTGAGTACCCTATTATTGGTGTAAATACCTTCCTGGGCAAAGATGGTTCTCCAACGGTTCTACCAGGAGAGGTTATTCGCTCCACCGAGGAAGAAAAGCAAGCACAGATTGAATCTCTTCACAACTTCCAGGAAGCAAATGAAGGAAAATCTGAAGAAGCTTTAAAAAAATTACAACATGCAGCCATTAATCAGCAAAACCTATTTGGGGTTATGATGGATGCTGTAAAATATTGTTCTTTGGGGCAAATTACCAATGCTTTGTTTGAAGTAGGTGGTAAATACAGAAGAAATATGTAGATTTATCATAATTTATAGCTAAAAAAAGAGAGACTTATGTTTGAGTCTCTCTTTTTAATTTTTATGATATCTCTGTAATTAGCTTTTTAGCAATTTCTACAAACTGATTCAAAGGTATCTCTCCATACAGATCTTCACCAATCATTGATGTTATATCAATTTCAGATCTAATTTTCGATTTATCTTTCACATAAAAAGTCTTCGTCGTTTTATCAAGATATAATGTAAATGTAATCTCATCATACATATGTCCATTAATTTCTATTTGCTCATTCTCCTTATATTTACCTCTATATAGATCATATAGGACAGGTTTATATGCGGCTTTTGCAATTTTCTTATCAAATTTCAGCTGCTGAATACTAACCCCTCCAAAAGAGCCTATTCCATCGAAATAATCTTGAAAATTTGTTGCGACAGAATTCTTAACTAGATTAATCTCTTTCAAATCACCGTACTCCATCATTCTTTCCATTAATTTAAAATTAGGAGCAGGAGAAAGCTTAATTCTAATTTTATTTTCTCCCTCAAAACCTTTTCTCATCAAGAAACTGTTAAAACAATCTTCAAAACCCTTCTTTATACTATGTGTAGATTTTCTCTGTAAGATCAAAAAACCTTCATTATTACCTCTGGGGATCTGAATATAAAAATTCAAAATCCTTGCTTGTAATTCATCAGACGTAACAGAATAATTCGTAACGTTTGTTTCTGGATTATTAATATTCACAGGGTCTCCAGTCGTACCAGCATCAAACCTACCACATATAAATCTTTCATCATTGATAGTCTTTTGAGGCTCTCTTAACGTAAGACTCTTATCTCTTCCGTTTTCATTAAATTTCTTGGTGTTGGTAATAATATCTTGGCAGAACTCTTCAAAGAGATTTAAAAAATCTATATTACCAGGCAAATTGCCTAAAGGAAAATTCTCACCATTTTTATTTTGTATAGAGAATTTATAAGTTGAAACTTTATAATTCATAATTTATTTCTTTTTTTTGTTTTCTTCGAAAAAAAACATAATTAAATTTTTATATTTCACTCTAACGTACATGAGTGTTAAAACGAATTTAATATTTGGAAAAAAGAAACAATTATTGTACTTTCGCACAACAAAAGTAGACGAGGTAATCTCACTTCTTTAGAATATATTTTGTTTATATATTAGGTCCCCACCAAAATAAAACAAAATCTAATAAATTTTCCTAGGCTGTTTATTCAGCCTTTTTTTACAATTTTTTCTCCCTCCTTTATTTTTTTCTTTTAATTAAAATAAAATAATTGGTATTATCACTTTTCTCTTTCTTTATATCATATATATAACTTTTGTTCTTGTAATCTATCCCTCGTTTATCAAAAACATTCTTTAAATTAATATAATAATATTGTCCAGCCTTAGAAATTTTAAAGGCTCCTTCTTCCGTTTTAGAAGGAACCATATAAATATTTCCATCATCTGTATTGTCATTAAAGCCTATTTTAAAAAAAGTATTATCTACAATTTCCAAAAATTCCTCAGCACCGGATGAAAATCCAAGTTTTCCAGATTTATGAATTGTAGCTTTAATAGCTCCTCTTACTTTATTAGGATCTTCAAATACAATTGTATCTAAAATATTCATAATAAATATATTTAATTACAAAATTAAAAAATATATTTCATATATCAAAATATATAAAATTATATATTAGATTCACATCAAACTATTTTACGGATTTCCCCAATTTGAATCAAATTATTTGTGCGGTTATTTATACAAAAAAACACCCAACACATATCTTAAACATATATCAGTACAATAAACTAATAAATAAGATCATAAATAATTTTCACTTGCTTTATATTTATCATCAATACCATTTCTATCTCACTTCCTTTTTCTATTATTAATTTTATATTCTGCTCTATAGTCGTCAATTAAAAAATAATTTTCACCAACAAATGAAAGTATCCGGATACAGAATCGAGATATTCAACTCTCTGTTGCTCTATTATATCTAGCAAGTGTTCTATTTTCAACGAATAACTATTCAATTTTCATTTCACATTTATTATAATTAGTTACTAAAAATTATTAATTCCTTTTTAGCATGGAATTTGTTGCGTTAGGAGACTTCAGAGTATTTCACTAAATTTAAAATCAGTTATGTTATTTTAATCAATACTCTATTCAAACTTATAACAAAACACTTATGGTAAAAAAATTAGGATTTCTATTTCTTTTCGCGCTGTTATTTTCATGTAAAACAGAACAGCAAAAAACTATCGACCGCAATGTTGTTATAGATTCTACAATAACAGCATTTCAAACTAAACTTACACAACAGCAGATTGATACAGTGTTTAAAAAGTATCACTTCAACGGAAGTATTGCTGTTTTTAAGGACAGTACTTTATTGTACAGAAAAGAAAATGGCTATTCTAATTTTAAGAGTAAAACTAAAATTGACAACAACACCATTTTTGCGATTGGCTCGGTAAGCAAGCAGTTTACTGCTGTTCTTATCTTATTGCAAAAGGAACAGGGCAAATTAAAACTGGAAGACAAAGTTTCACAGTATTTGCCAAATTTTCGAATCAAGGAATATGAAAATATAACCATTAATCAGCTACTGAATCATACTTCCGGACTGAACATTATAGGCAACCGACTTATGTTTAGAAGCGGAACAGGTTTCTTTTATTCTAATGATGGATTTAATGCATTAGGCCAGATTTTGGAGAAAGTTTCCGGAAAATCCTACGACGAAAATATCAAAGAGCTCTTTAGTAAAATAGGCTTACAGCATTCATCTACAGCATTAACTTTTAAAACCGGAAATTTTGCAAGTGCATATCTTGGAAATAATAAGGGTCAGGAAGTTGTTCCCAATATGCCTAAACGACTTGCCGGAAAAGAAATAGGCACACCAGCGGGTGGAATATTGTCAACTATAGATGATCTTCATCTTTGGAATCAGAAATTATATGGAGGTAAAATTCTAAAGCCGGAAACTCTAAAAGAATTCACAAAGAAAAACGCGGAAAGGCAACATGCTATCTTTGGGAAAATGGGATATGGTTATGGCATTATGCTGAATACCGGAAAACCTGAAGCTTACTTCCATAGTGGCTATGTAAAGGGATCTCCTTCTTTGAATATTTATTATCCGGAAACCAAAACTTCAGTAATTATTCTTTCTAACATTGCTGATGAAAATAAAGGTAAAAATGCAGTATTTAATCCACATAAGGAGGTTAAAAACATTACAGATAATCTTCAGAATGTTATCGTAGATTTACAGAAAGATTTGCTAAAGCCTGTTGAGCATAAAAATGAATAAATTATATTTCATAGCCATCTATCCCCCAAAATCAATTATTGAGGAAATCAGGGTTTTCAAAGAAGATCTGGCCAGAAATTACAGTAATTCCAAGGCATTGAAAAATGATGCTCATATTACCCTATTCCCTCCTTTTTCGCGAGATCAGGATATGGAACAGGATATCATTACAGCTTTTCAGAAGATTGATACACATATTTCACCTTTCGAGTTAGTATTAGATGGATTTGGATCTTTTCCGAATCCCAAAAATCCGGTTCTGTTTGTTCAACCTGAAAAAAGTGAAAACCTGAATACACTTCATTCCAAAGTAAAAGAACGTTTTAGCTTTATAAAAAATTCTTTCAATCCTCATGTAACAGTCGGTTATAGAGATCTAAGCTTTGATAATTTCAAGAAAGCATGGGATTTCTATGAACATAAAGATTACAAAACTAAATTCGTAGTCGATGAAATTCGACTTCTTCGCCATGATGGAAAATGGATCCCTTTATTGTCAAAAAAATTAACCGGAGAATAGTATCTTTGGCCATATGAAAAAAATTATATCTTACTTTTTAATATTTCTGTCAACTTTTACTTTCGCTCAAAAACCCGATAACGCATTACAAGGCTATTATGGTATCAAAGGAAACGGAGGCTTATATGGGAGTTTTAATTTCGATGGCAACGGAAAAGTTCTGATCGGTGAAATGGCACATGGAGATTATTTTACCCGAAATGACAGCCTAATAATCTATCCCGATAAAGATATTTTTATATTTAAAATAAAAGGAAAGGAACTTCACGGTATCTCCACCTGGGTTGAAAATGAAGTATGGAAATTCAATAAAGATTCTGTATCGGTAAATAACCGAAAGAACCCTGAATTATCACAAAAGAAAGCAGAATTATTAGCCCAATACTACGATAAAAAGAAAAATCAGGGTGACCTGGCGGCCCTACTCGACACGGATTTTATCAGCTTCAATACAGAACTTTGTGACAAGGGACTTGCAAAATCCTGTCTTGATTTATTCGGAGCGAAAATGCTGGAAGTTACTCCGGGCCTGATCACAGGGAAAGATCTATCAAAACAAAATATTCAGCCACATCCTGAGTTATTAGCATTAGCGAAAAAAATAATCGACATGGGAGAACCTGAAGGACATACCGCTTTAGGCAGTTATTTATATGTTATTGGCCGAACGGAAGAAGGAGAAAAAGAATGGGATAAGGCTATTGAAAAAGGCAGCAAAAGAGCTATCCAAGGGAAAACACTAATGGAGTTCAGTAAGGGGCTAGATGAGAAATAGAAAAAGGTGCAGTTGACTACACCTTTTCTTTTTTATGCTAGTTTCATTTTAGCGACTTCTCTTTTGTATTTTATAAAAATAAAGGCAGCAAATAAACATACTGATGAAAAATATAATGGCATACTAAGTGTTAATATTTTGCTTAGCAAACTTGTTTCAGATATGTAAAATACATTATAAAACATTTCAGATGACTTTGACGTATTAGCTATATTTACCATCGGAAATATAAACATTCCTACAGCCAGCTCTACCATCTTATGATAAGCATTCAGTGGGCGCTTATTGTGATTCCCTCTCTGAACCAATACCATAAAATTTAAGACAAAGACAATAATCGGAAGAATTATAAATCCTGCATAAATAATTGTATAAAATATTTTAAAACTTTCTAAGTCGGATTTATAAGCTCCCAAAACCAGAACTAATAATATCAAGAATGAAATAGTCAAAATTTTAGGCACTATTTCTCTTACATATGCACTTCTTATCTTAGCTACAATTTTGGGTACTGCTTTCACATCACTAAAACTAAAATTCTGAAAGGATAATTCTTTCTTCCATTTAGTTTTTATCTGTAAAAAAGCCTCCTGAAAACTGACTCCTTTTGTCTCCATTTCTGCTATCTGAGAAATAATATGGTCTTCTATCTCCATATAAATATCCAACGGAAGACGTTTATCTTCCAGATATTTCTGAATCTGTTTTCTTTCTAGTATATCCATCGTTATTGTATTTTTTGTAAAAAGGGTTTTATCTGTATAATACTGTTTCTGTATTTTTGGACTCTATTCTTCTGTTTTTGTAGCAATCATAATGCTAATTGTTTTTTTATTTGTTTCACAGATTTTACAAACCTCAGGCTAAATAGAAGACAATAACAAGACATACCCATCCAGAATAATAAAAATGCAAACATGAAATAGGTATATAAAGTATCTTCTAATTTATATGCATTTAATAGCTGGTAAAATTCCGGAATTTGTTTTTGTGAAACCCAGAAAAAATTAAAACCTCCTAAGATAAAATTCCATATGATAAACTCTCGTTGGTATACTGAAACTTTGTTTGCAAACTTATCTGTAAACCGAAATACCCGAAAATACCTGATATAATACAAGACAGGAGTAAAAGTAGACAGAATCACCATAACCATAAAGACAATTCGGAAAGACGAAATATCTAATCCTTTTGCGGCAAGAATAAGAAATATTAACACACACAAGCCAAAGCCTATAGAACGAAAAATTACACTTTTATGCTTTTGCCAATAAATTTTCCTAACAAAAGGCGTCGCCAGAAATTCATTGTAAGTTGTTAGTGACGGGCGGTCTGTTTTCAGTTCTTCTTTCCATGATAATTGAGCCTGCAAAAAGGCTTCATCGAATGTCAGGTTTTTTGATATTTCTAAGTCCTGTATCTGTGTAAGAATATGGTCTTCTACTTCCAACATAATATCCCACGGAAGTTTTTTTGCTAATAAGTATTGACGTACTGGATTATTTTGTGATAGTGTATTCATGGTGTTAAAGTTCAAATGTCATTCTCTCCTTTATTTTTATTATTGCTTTTTTATAGTTGATATAGCAAAAGTATCCATACACAACTGAATAGATGTAGAGATATGCAGCCATCAGATGCAGAATATTTTGTCCCGCAAAGTTTTTATAGCTAAATAGTTGAATTATGCTATTTCTTACCTTTTCCATACAAGCATCAATATCTATAATATTACTAAGTATAATAAAGAAAGCTCCTATTAACATATAATTGCTTGTACTTCTCTGAAAAACACTAATATTCTTATCATAATTTGCTCTTGTTGTCTGTAATAATTTCCTGTCTAAAATAGAAGCCACAATTCCTAAAAGTGCTACAGTACTATAAATTATTAAAAAAATATACTTGGAAATTGTGGGAAGATAAAAAGCTGAAAATACAGTCGTAAAAAATATCGCCAACATTATTAGCATTACCTCTTTCTGAATCCTAAGTTGATTACGCATCATAATACTATTTTGGAGTCTGGTAATCTTCCTGAATTTATAGGAAAAGAGGCTAAATCCCATCTTTAAATCTTTTTCCCAGGAAATTTTAGTTTGTTCAAAAGCTTCATCAAAATCTAAATTTTGTTCACTTTCCAATACCGCTATTTGATCTTCCATATGATCTTTTACCTCCAGAAGGATATCCAAGGGAAGCCTTTTCTCAATTAAGTAGTCTGTTATTTTTTTCTCCTGGTTTTCCATTTCTGTTAAATATTAAAAATAGTATTCAGATTCAGAATATAGCTTTTCATTTCTTCTTCTTGTTCAGCTTGCTGATACTTTCCTTTTTCTGTAAGCAAGTAGTATTTACGGTCACGCCCATTAATATTCTGTATTTCAGATGTAATAAGTCCATCATCTTCCAATTTATGTAACAGTGGATAAAGCGCACCTTCTGTCATCTCCAGCTCTCCCTTCGTCAGGTCTTTTGCCCTTTGCGTCATCTGGTAGCCGTACATCTTAACTTCCTGAGCTAGAAGCTTCAGAATGATATTCTGCAAAGTTCCTTTGTATAATTTATTATTTTTTTTAGACATACCTAATTTTCTTACATATCAAATATACATAAATTTCTTATGCATAAATAAAAAAGGTATCAAAAAATTTTGATACCTTTTTTATTTCTATATTTAAGTATTAAATCATTGCTTTATAACACTGCTTCCTGCTCCAAAAATATTAGTTGCCGGTCGTCCGGTTTTAGTAGGTGATGTTTTGTAATACACTTTAGTCCCTGCTCCTTCAATTTTTACACTGCTTACTTTATCTATATAAACCGTGTTACTTGCTCCTTCTATAATTACCTTAGACAAGAATCCACTCACAGTGATTGTATTGTTTGTTCCTTCTATATGTAGTACTCCACCATCCGAACTAAATTTCTTTTGATGTCCTACTCCTTCAATATGGATATTTCCATCCTTTTCACTTACGCTGCCAGATGTATTACTATTCCCTCCGAAAACCTGTGCATTAATTGTAGCAGATGTACCTATGAACAACATGCAAAAGAATAAAAAAAATAATTTTTTCATAATATATCATTTAGTATTTTATCAGTTATAACGAAAAAAACATTATTAAATTATATAATGAAAAATATTTTTACTATTCAGTACAATATTTCTTGCAATGTAATTCTTTGGCTCCTATATCATTAGAATCTATTTTTTACTGAAATCCCCTACATCTAATGTAGTAAGCTGATCTGTTTTAAGGTACTTACGCAATGCCTCATTTGCCTGCTGTACGCTTATATTTAGCACTTTACTTTCCAGAGCATCATAGTCTTCTAACGGAATATCATATAACAATTTACTATTTACTAATCCCATTAAAGTTCCGTCATTACCCAATCCCGTTTTTCTAGAGTTTTGCCAGCTTTGCTTATTTGCCTTAAGTTCTCCATCAGTGAAACCTTCTTTTAAAGCTTTTGCAATTTCTTCACGAACAGCTTTATTTACAGCATCTTTCTTTGTTGGATTAAGGAAAGCATAATAACCCCATGAAGCAACATTATTTATATAAGGTACACTCATATATGATCCTGCGCCATAGCTGATTCCATCTTTTTCACGAAGACGCATCGGAATTCTTGCTGACAAGAACCCTCCGCTTCCTAACATTTCATTTGCCAAAAGAAGAGCCGGATAGTCAGGACTCTTTCTATCCATTTTAAAGTTTATAGCACCAACTGCCGCTGCATTTTCTTTGTCCGGAGTGTTAATTACCTTATCTTCTTTTTTAGAAGGGAAGAAAGTTGGAACTACATAATTGTATTTGGTTTTTGTATTCCACTTTCCAAATGTATCTTCTAATACTGTTTTAACAGTTTTAGCATCCAGATCACCGATCACTGAACCTACTCCGTAGTTAGCTCCAATAAGATTCTGATAGAAGTCAACGATTTGTTCGCGTTTCACTCCTTTATTAAAGTCAATTTGCTCCTGAATTGATGGAGTATAGTAAATATGGTCTTTTGGATAGCCTTGATTTATTCTGCTAATCTCCGTGAAGGCTAAGGTCTGGGGATCATTTAAAGATGACTCCAAATATGTATTGTATTCTTTTATTGATTTGGTAAGTTCATCCTGAGGGAATACAGAATCAGATAATATATCTTTTAAAATTCCCATCACCTCAGCAAAATTATTCTTATATGTATTTACATTAACAGACAAACTTTGGCCTCCGAATCCAAAATTGATACTGGATTT
>NZ_QBUH01000002.1 GCF_003058195.1 Elizabethkingia sp. YR214 | reverse complement strand
TGTGTCTCTGTGAATCTTGTCTTTTTCATCTTTTACAGTTTAAAATTAATAAATTTCTCTATTTTTAAACTGTCTGGTTTTTAGGGACACTTACATTAAGGCTTTATATTATTATACAAGATTGTTTAGAATATCCTCCAATTCTAAAACTCTTTCTTTTACTTTCTCCATAAGATGTATAGCAAGAAGAATTTGTCCATCTCGTCCAACATTCACTTGCAGATCATCAAAACTTTGGAAAAGCTTCGAATAGCTTTCAGTATATAAAAGCCATTCTTGTTGATTTTTCTCTAATTTATCTTTTTGTGTATCGTTAAGTTTTTGAAGCAAAGAATTATAAATATTCTCTAATTCTTTATCCCAAAATTCTTTATGTTTACTGATGTGCTCAAAATATTCAAGATTGGTATTACCTCCGTAGTTTTCAAACGATTCATCAATCCAATGCTTAACCTTTTTATCTTCTGTTTGAAAAATATGACCTCTTTTAACTACTTTATTATTAAGTGATTCTATAAGTTCTGGACCGACTTCTATTATCCAATCTCCAGTTCTTCCGTCATATTCTACACCATGCGAAGCTTGGTTTAGTGTATAAAGAATATCTCTTAGTACGTTGCTTTCCTGAATAGTCAAAATATTTTTATCGGATAATAACTTGATTATTCTAGAAATTGACAAATTTTGTTCCTCCAGATTATATTTTTTAGCAATTCCTCTAAGCCTTTTCTCAATTTCAATTCTTAAACTTACAAGTGCAAGTGCTTGATTTGTATTTGCGATTTCTATAAAATCATAATCTTTGGTAGTTGCTACATTTGTTTGTTGTTCATCAATTAATCCAACTTCTTTTGCTTCTTTTTCAATTTTTTCTAGGTCTTGAAATTCTAGTTTTACGCCACCTGGCAATTCAACAGATTTAAAAAGAGGCTCTACCCAAGGAATAAGGATTAAACAAAATAATATAACTGTAATCAAATCAATATTTAGATTAGGAAATATTAAATGACAAGCTATAAATATTGTAGCTGTAATAGAAATGATTATTTTAATCGTCTTTTTCGATTTCATTTACAATTGCGGAGGATTTTTATAAATAAACTTTATTTTCCTGTCATAACTTTTTGTAAACTCTCTATCTTTTCTTGAAGTTCGTCAAAAGTTAAAATCTCAACATCTCTACTATTACTTCTAAATAACTCAAATGAATATTTTTGATTACTATCTAAATCTTTTGTAGAGCCAATCAATACAACACATTTCGAATTAAAAGTTTCTAGATTTCCATTTTGCATACTTTTGATTTTTGTAGCATAAAATTCCTTTTGGAAATTATCTCTCTGATTTAAAACTTGTACAATTGAACCAGTTAAATCCTTTGAAGCACTGTAAACATCATCTCCTCTGTATGCTGTTTTCTCAAGCATTTTTGTCTTATGAGTTTTTATTTCGAGAAATGAAACATTATCACTTAAACTATTCTTTATTAGAAAATCATTGAATTTTCCATTCGAATTATCTATTGTTTTACCACCAACATAAGCTTCTTTCTTATATAGAATAACTGGTTGAGCAAAGATTGAAGAAAATATCCAACTATTATCCTTTAAAAATTCTTGCCATTGTTTTTCTAAACTCTCACTTTCTGTTTTTAAAGCGATTAGCTCTTTATACTTTTTTAAGGTTTGCTGAATATATTTATTGTCAACAATTTCTTTAGTTTTAGCAAGAGCTTCATTTGATAAAAAATCTGTGTCTATTGATAATTTCTCAAACAAATCTTTTATAGCATTTTTATCGGCATCTGAAAATTCATCAATATTATTTCCCCAAGCAGATAATGAGGTAGCAAGTGCATTGGCAATATATGTCTTTTCAGGTTTTGTAATTTCAGAAGGAAATAATTTATAAAGATTTATTTTTAAAACGGAATCTACTTCCTCTTTGTTCTTTTTATAAATATCACTAAAAGAACTATTTAAATTGGACAATACAATTTCATTGAGGTAAAGTTTTTTATTTGGAATATCTAATTTAATTTTCCCTGATTTTTCTATAATTACTTCATCAATATCATAATTTTCATTGATATAAAAAGCAAATGGATTTAGAGATTTCGTAAACCCCCAACCGTAACTTACTGCCTTTACAACTCCTACTGGAAGATTATTTTTGAAACCTTTATAAATGAATTTTTTAATTGTTTTATATTTACTTCCTCCTTCGAATCCTCTTGGATAATGGACAATTTGGTCTATTTTTTTATAATTCTCTCTTGAGATTTGTTTAATTTTATTAGCATCATCATAATAAAAATAAACTTCTTTAGTAGCCAAATCCTTTTCTAATTTTTCTCCAATAAAATCTGCCATAGTCGTCGATTTTTATCTAAAATATTGATGAATTATAAAAATATTATTTCCCCTCAATTAACTTCTCAAACCTCGCCATCATATCATCCTTTTCCTTTAACATACGCTCATAAAGGGCGATTTTTTCATCATATAATTCGACTACTTTATCAATAGGATTGAATGTTGGATAATAGTTATATAGTGAATTTCCAGAAGCATTGTCATTATTATTGACTGTATTTGAAATGATATTTACCACTTGTTCTTCATCAAAATTCTCAATAGCCTCTGTAGGCACTTTCAGGATTTTAGCCACTTGTTCTAAAATATCCTTTTCTACGGTGTCTTTTTGTTCGAGGAGAGAGATTTTCTTTTGGTTCCAGTCATCGCCCAGTTCAAAAGCTAAGGCTTCCTGCTTAATGCCTAGCATTTCACGGAAACGCTTGATATTTCTTCCCTGGTGTATTTTCTTGTTTGGCATATCGGTATGTATCATAAATCTCAAATATACTGTTTTTAGTTAAAATAATTAATAACTATTAGTGTATAAAGTGTCTAAATTATGCTTTTTCCGGAATAAAATATCTCAATTGAGAATTGATTATGCTATAAGACTTGCGTTACTTCACAAAATAAAGCACAATGTAATGGAAAAACATAGACGGAAACAAATATAAACCATTTGTAATATGCCTAATTACGGTAAACCGTAATATGTAAATCTATGTAATATCTACCCAAAAACACTACTTATGAAGCCAGAAAAAAGAATCACAGAAAACAAGGACAAAAACAACGAAAAAAACAAAGAAGAACTATTGGAAATCCGCCGTCTTACCGTATCTGCCGTATACGCAGATAGTGAAGGTTACCGCAAAAATGAATACGCATCAAGAATTCTGCTTCTTGGCAAATGGGTTCGCAAATGCGGATTCGAAGAAAACGACAAACTTACGGTTTGGATATACAAGGGTAGGATAGTGGTGGAAAAGGAAAAGCCTGGCATGATAGACACCAAGCTATTAGCCCGTGTACAGGACGAAAGCAGCCGGCTTCTCCGAAAGAAAATCAAGGAAATGGTAGATCCCGAAGTATTCGAGCAATTAAGGTTCGTAAGCGGAGAAATTAAGGTGAAATAATTGATTTTCAAAAATGTAAATTGTTGATTTAATGTGAAATATAGCCATTATATAAAGTAGAATTTCTCTATATTATGTTAAGTATAAATTCCAATTGAGACACTCAAAAAACAAATAAAAACCAGTGAATAAATGGACGTGGCGAAGCGTAAAAAATTATAAACTGTTTGAACATAAACTGAAGGTTTATGAGTATAAAAAACAAACCGCGAGTAATGCTTCAAAGCCTTGAAAATTGAATCAAAATAAAATTTCAAATTCCTGAGCATTGGTCAAAAAATAAATAGACAGACCGAGCGTCAGGAATTTGTACAGTGAGAATTTAATGTAGGGATTTAATCCCAATCATATATGATTCTTTGCAAATTTCCAGAGATTCAGGCATAATGAACTGATATATGGCTACCTAGGCTGCGATAATTATTTATCCTATAATTAATATTATGTTAAATAGAATATTTTTTATGATGAAATAACCTTCCTTATTCTACTTCTTTTCAGCTCCAAACAAAACCTTATTTCTGAACAGCAGCATTACAATAACAGCTAGTATCAGCATTGAATATGGAAATGATCCTGCTCCTAATCTGTCCAATAATATCCCGCCCATAACGCCGCCTAAAGCAACTGCGAGATTGAATATTGTGACAAACATTGACTGTGCTATATCCGAATATTCTCCAGCTTTATCTGCAACAGCTTTCTGTAATAATGTTGGTATTCCGCCAAATGAGATTCCCCAGAAAATTATTCCTATGTAAAGTAATGATGGCCAATATGAAGCAACTATCATAAGCACAATACCAATCCCAAACATTACAGTACCTCCTTTTGTAAGAGCTGCGAGATTTTTATCTATGAGGAAACCTGTAATTATAATACCAGACAATGAAGCAAGGCCAAATACCAATAGTAATAAATCTACTTTGTGTGAAAGTCCAAAATTGGATAAAAATGGTGATATATAGGTATATAAGATATTGTGGGCCAGAATCCAGAGGAACATAATTAACAATAATTGTCTTATGCCATCGAGCATGAATACCCGGTACACACTCACCTTCTTTTCTGTTTTTATACCCTTTATATCAGGTAATGATGTGGCTATCCAGATAATTAATAAAAAAGAGATAACAGACATTATAGCAAAAGCACCATTCCATCCAAATATTTTTCCCAGCCATACAGCCAACGGAACTCCCGCTGCTAGAGCTATGGGCTGGCCTAAGCCAACCATCGCAATTGCTCTGCCTTGTATATCCTCCGCTACTATTCGTTTGGAGTACCCTATCAATAGTCCCCATGTTACTCCGGCAGCCATACCAGCTATAAAACGGGCTACAAGCGTTAGTATGTAGTTAGAAGACAATGCAGTAATAGCATTGAATATAAAAAATCCTGTTATCGCTAATAATAAGAGTCGTTTTCTGGACCAGTGTAATGTAAGGGCAATTATAGGAATAGCAGCAAGTACCGATCCTAAAGCATATAAGGTGATCAATTGCCCTGCCAGCGATTCTTTTATTCCCAGGCTTTGGCCAATTTCTAATAATAACCCTGCAGGCATGGTTTCAGTCATAATTGCTATAAATCCGGCCAACGTCAATGGAATCAGCTTCAGTATGGGTAATTTCTTCGACAGATTCTTGTTTTGTGAAATATTATTCTTCTCTTTCATAATTTTTAAAATTTTCCTGATAGCAAAAATAAACCGGTAAATAGTATTTTTATCGGTATAATTTTGTTGCAATATTGTACATTTATAGTATGAAAAGAGAAAGTTTGCACCAGCAGTTTGAGATTATATATTCAAAAACAGATGAATGCCCTATTACCGACACTAAATTTAATTTCTTTCAGTTCGTACATATTCTTTCAGGAGAAGGTACCCATGAAGTTAATGGGAATCGAATTGCATATCAGACAGGTACATTTTTATTACTCACCCCTCACGATTACCATACCTTTTTTATCGAAAAAACAACAGAGTTTCTTCTCATCCGCTTTAATCAGGGATATATCAAAGAATATACATGGAAAAGTATTGACCATATTGAATGTTTATTGCGTAATGCATCTCACGTCTCGGGCTGTATTATTGAAAACAAGAATGATAAATCACTCGTTAGTTCAATCGTAGCATCCATACTTCATAATCTAAGGAATAATGATCTGTATAATAATGATCTGAATCAGCACCTCGTTAATGCCCTTATTGTAATAGCAGCAAGAAATATAGCAAAATTCAAACCCGAAAACTTAAAGCCACATGCAGATAAAAGAATATTGGATATTATAGCCTATATACAGACCAATATATATAATCCGGATTTAATAAAGTCTTCTGTGCTTTGCGAAAAATTCGGAGTATCTGTTAACTATCTAAGTACTTATTTTAAAGAACAGTGTGGAGAGACTTTGTCTCATTTTATTGCGCAATACAGGTTACAGCTTATAGAATACCGTCTTAAATATAGTGATATACGTATTAATGAACTTGTAGAAGAATTCGGTTTTACAGATGAAAGCCACATCAATAAGTTTTTTAAAAAGCATAAAGGAGTAAATATGGGAATGTATAGAAAGCAGTATTTATAAAAAAGCAGACAGGTGCACTAAAACCCGTCTGCCCAAAACTGTCTCACAGCTTTTAACAACAAAATTAAACTAAACTATGAAAAAATATATTGATGATGGTTTGTTGTTTCATATCTATAAATTGTTTGTTTCCAATACTTTTGTATCCTTTTTATCCAAAGCGATCAATGTAGGAATCATAAAAGACAATCCGCCTACAAGGGCTGTTAAAGCACCTAATACTATAAAGGCCTGATTGATTCCTATTGCTTCAACAAGAAAGCCTGTAGAGAAAAGCCCGATCATGGAAGGCAAAAGAATCAGACTGAAGTATAATGAGAATACGCGTCCCAGAACTTCCGGCTTTACTTTTTCCTGAACAATTGTTGTAAACGTTGCGCTTTCTACCGAGTATGCAGCCCCGCATATTCCCATCAGAAAAATGAAAATGAGAAATGCAGTTGAAGGAAGAAATCCGGACCATGCCAATAATATTCCTGTTATAATATTCATTATATTGATAATAAATATCTTATTAACCGTTGGTTTCCAGATGCTGAGAATACCACTGCCAACAAGCATACCGATACTCCAGAGAATTTCTACCAATCCCATTTCGAACTTGCCACCATTAAAATGGTTTATTGTTATCAACGGAAGCAACGGAATGGTTGGGATTACAAATAAGGCCGACATTACAGAAACTCCGAATAGCATATACAAACCTTTGTTGCTTCGGATAGCATTGAATCCGGTCTTCATATCCTGTATAACATTTCTTATGCCTGCTTTGGCTTTTTTATAGTTATTTGTTTCAGGGATTTTTATAAAAGCCAGTGATACTACAGCGATTGCAGCTCCTGCAATATCGAATAACAGCACCTTCCCTATTGAAAAAAAGCTTATTGAAAGCGCTCCTAGCGCAGGCCCTGCAATACCAGACACAGACTGGATGATCTGGTTAACTCCTGCAATACGCAATAATTGGGATTTGGGAGCAATCATAGGAATTGCGGCCTGCATTGAAGGCATATGAAATGCCGAACCTATTGAACGAAGTGAAAGCACAATAAAAATCATTGTAAGGCTTTCGTAGCCCAGATAAAAACAAACAGACATAATAAGTGTACAGACAGCAACAAAGCTATCGGAAAGCATCATGGTTGTTTTCTTGTTCCAACGGTCTACATAAACACCTGCAATTGGTCCCAGAATAGCTTGTGGAAGCATTCCTGCAATTACAGCATATGCCAGAACTTCTGCAGATCTGGTCTCGAGACTGAGCCAGATAATAATTGCGAAATTAACAGCAGAACTGCTGATCAGTGATATAAACTGACCAATCCAGATAAGCATGAATCTTTTTAACCAGGTTTGTTGCATATTGTGTTTTCGTTATTTCGGGATGCTGTTCCCGATTCTGACTACAAAAGAAGAAATATTAAGAGCTGATGCATACATTATTCTTACCCAATCGGAAATAATGACTTCTGAAACGGAAATAATGCCAGATGGAATGAAACGAACTTTGTTTAAATAAAAATGGCAGATCCGAAGATCTGCCTGCACGAAATTGTTAATACAATTTCAAACAACAAATTAAATGAGAAAAATGATATATATAATAGTGTTGTTTTCTAAATAGAGTCAGTAGCACCTCCCAATGCTCTGTACAACTCTACCATACTGTTCAGCCTGTCCAGCTCTATGGTATTTTGTTCTAATTCATTCTGTAATTTTGCACTTTGTGCGGAGATTACCTCCAGATAAGTAGCCATACCATTCTTGTACAGCAACGTTGCATCTTTAGTTGCTTTCTCCAAAGACTCCCCTTTTCTGGATACCAGATTTAGTCTGTCTGTGCTGCCTTTATAATTGGCCATAGCATTGGACACCTCTCCTACAGCTGTCATAACGGCTTGTTTAAACTGAATAGCAGCTTTTTCCTGCTCTATAACAGCTGTTTTGTAAGCTGTCTGCAGTTCCTTCTTCTGAAAGATAGGCTGGGTGAGATTTGCTGCAAGGTTTTTGGTTATCGAGCCTGGTAAATCAAACCATTTATTGAACTTAAAGGAGTTAGCTCCTACTTGTGCAGATAGGCTAATAGACGGATACATAGCCGTTTTAGCCAGTCCTGTTTTTGCATTTAAAGAAATAACAGCATATTCTGCAGCTTTAAGATCCGGGCGACGGCTAAGCAATTCTGCAGGAACACCAGATCCGTAAATTTCTTCAGGTGTTACACTTTTAAGGCTATTTGCTCTGGAAATACTATCCGGATATTCCCCGCAAAGTATACTTAGCGCACTTTCCTGTACACTTATATTCTGCTTCGCCAGAGGAATAATAAGTTCGGCTGTTTTCTTTTGCGCTTCTGCCTGCTCTATAGCCAATGAATTAATCTGCCCTGAGTTGTATTGCAAACGCATCATGCGCAGAATATCTTCACTAAGCTTTACATTTTCATTTGCTATTTTAAGCTGCTGATTGAGGCTTATTAAATTGTAGTATGCCTGAGCTACCTGAGCAATAATACGGGTTTTCAGGGCTACGACATTTTCCTTTTGTCCAAAATAATCTGAAATAGTCTGGTCTTTACGCAGCTTTGTTTTTCCCCATATATCTGCTTCCCAGGATATTCCCAGATTCAATGTATAGTCATCGATATATTTGGTGCCAATAAACTGTTCTGCCATAGAGCCATTCATACTGTTTTTAGATGGATAACTTCTGTTGGCGCCTATTGTTGCCTGAGCTGTTGGCAGTATTGATAATTTTGCCTGCTTCATCGCCAGATCCAGCTGATCTATGGTTTTTAGGGCCACAGCAACATCATTGTTATTATGCAAGGCTTTCTCAATCAATGCAACCAGTTGAGGATCTTTAAAAAATGTCTTCCATGGTAACTGTACATGATCTCCTGTTAAATTAACCTCCGATTTATATTGTACCGGCATGTTTAGCTCCGGGCGTGTGTATTTCTGAGCTACGGAACAGGAGCTTACCAATGCGCCAATTGCAATTGCTCCCAGCCAGTTTGTTATTGTATTCTTGTTCATTACGATTCGCTTTTTACTGTTTGGTCTGTATATTTTTTCCGGATACTTTTTCCTGTAGATACTGGAATAGTATATATAGTACAGGTATTACAAATACTCCGAGTACTACTCCGCTTAGCATTCCCATAGCGGCACTTACACTGATGGATATGTTTCCTGCTGCCATTCCTCCTGATGAAATCATCAGCGGTATCATACCTACAATAAAGGCTAATGAGGTCATAACAATAGGACGCAATCTGGAACGTGCTCCTGCTATTGCAGAATCCATAATAGACATTCCTTCTTTTCTTCTCTGGACAGCAAATTCGACAATCAGGATGGCATTCTTGGCCAGAAGCCCGACGAGCATAATAAGGCCCACCTGTACAAAGATGTTATTGTCCAGACCAACAGCACGAATTCCGAGGAATGCTCCTATTACTCCGGTAGGAATAGACAGGATTACAGATAGTGGCAACAAATAACTTTCGTATTGTGCTGAAAGAATCAGATAAACGAAGAATATACATAAAGCCAATATAAATACAGTCTGATTTCCTGATGCTTTCTCTTCCAAACTTAGCCCTGTCCATTCATAGCTATAATCAGATGGTAGTTTGTCCAGAACAGGTTCTATACGATTCATAAGCTCACCATTACTAATCCCCGGAACCGGAGCCACATTAATGGTCAATGAATTGTAAAGGTTGTATCTGCTCACAGATTCCGGACCATATACCTTTTTCAGTGTAATCAGCGTATTTACTGGTACCATTTCTCCTGCAGCATTTTTGGTGAAAATATTATTGAAAGCTGCTTCATCCATACGGAAAACACCGTCTGCTTTGATGTTCACTCTATAGAATTTTCCAAATCTTGAGAAGTTTTGTGACTGATCTCCGGAGAAATATCCCTGAATTGTATTGAGCAAGCCAGCAACACTAACCCCCATCTGCTTTGCTTTGTCCTCGTCTACTTCCAGTTCCAGCTGTGGATAGTCGGCTCTGAATGTTGTATAGGCAAAAGCTACTCCCGGTGTCTGCATCAATTGTCCGATTAACTCATCGGCTTTTGCTTTCAATACCTGAGGATCGCGTCCTGTACGGTCCTGTAATACAATTTCTGCATCATTTGTTACACCGTATCCTTCTACTGGAGGCATTCTGAATACCATTACAGTTCCTTCTTTTATGCCTGCCATTTGCTGACTTATCATAGCATTGATGGATTCAATATCTTTTACAGCACCTCTCTCCTTTTTAGGTTTAAGCTTGATAAAGCCCATTCCATATGCAGGACCTGCACTACTACTTAGAAGGTTGTATCCCGTGATAGAAGTATTCTCTTTTATAGCCTCATTTTGCTTCAGCATTTTGTTGATTCTGTTAGCAACCTCAGTTGTCTTTGTAAGTCCTGTTCCTGGAGGCATTGTTAATGAATAAATCATTAGGCCATCATCTTCCATCGGAACGAAACTCTTTGGTGTCGTTGTCATAAGGAATCCTGCTAATGCAATAACTCCTATTACAAGTCCGCCGGCAACAAGTTTTCTTTTGAACAAAAATTTAATCCCTTTTACATATTTACCCGTCATATTTTCGAATCCGGCATTGAAGGCTGTGGTAAATTTCTTTACAAAACCTTTTTTCTCATGGGTATGTCCATCCTCTGTATTATGATTTTTAAGGAACAATGCACACAAAGCTGGAGTTAGTGTAAGTGCATTTACAGCAGAAATAATAATGGCAATAGCTAGTGTATAGGCAAACTGTTTATAGAAAATACCTGCAGATCCTGTCATAAAGCCAATAGGTATAAATACCGCTGCCATAACCAGAGTAATGGAAATTACAGCACTTGTAATTTCGCCCATTGCACTATGTGTCGCTTCTTTACCACTCATAGTAGAGCCTTCCATTTTGCTGTGTACAGCTTCCACGACGACAATAGCATCATCGACAACAATACCAATGGCCAGTACCAGTGCGAAGAGTGTTAGTACATTAATGGTAAAACCTAATACCAATAGGAAGAAGAATGTACCAATAATAGCAACCGGAACGGCAATAGCCGGAATAATGGTTGAGCGTAAATCTTGTAAAAACAGAAATACAATAATGAATACCAATACAAAGGCTTCAAGAAGTGTAGATTTTACCTGGCTGATAGCTTCGTCTAATCTTTCTTTTGAGCTAATAACCTTAGAATACTTAATACCCGGAGGGAATGATTTTGACAATTGCTCAAGAGACTTGTTTATACCAATTTCAATATCGTTTGCATTGGATCCCGATGTTTGCATGATAGCAACAGTTACGGCACTTTTTTCATTAGTAGTGTTGTCTCCACTATAGTCAATAGAGCCAAACTCCACACGGGATATATCTTTAAGACGGACAATATTTGTTCCCTGATTTTTTACAATAATGTTTTCATATTGTTCCGGCTGATTCTTTTTTCCTTTATAACGGATTACATATTCTAAAGAGGCATCAGATTCTTGTCCAAGTTTCCCGGGAGCAGCTTCCAGACTCTGATTGGCAATTGCAGTGGTAACATCTGCAGGATCTAGTCCCTGAGCTGCCATTTTTTGCGGATCCAACCAGATACGCATTGAATAATCTTTGATCCCGAAAATTAGTGCCTGCCCAACACCTTTAATTCTTTTTACCTGTGGTAAAAGATTGATGTTAGCATAGTTTTGCAAAAAAGTTTCGTCATATTTACTATTATCATCAGTATACAGGTTGAATACCATGATCATACTGTTCTGCTGCTTGGAAGTTGTAATTCCGTTTCTTAGTACCTCCTGAGGTAATATAGGTGTGGCCTGCTGAACTCTGTTTTGTACGTTAACAGCTGCCTGATCTGGGTCTACCCCTTGTTTGAATATAATAGAAATGGAAAATGAACCATCATTACTGGCAGTAGATTTCATATATTCCATATTTTCTACACCATTTATTTGTTCCTCCAAAGGAGTAACAACCGAACGTATAACGGTTTGTCCATTCCCTCCGGGATAGGATCCTCTTACCATAACAGTAGGCGGAGCAATATCCGGGAATCGGGTAATTGCAAGTCTGCTAAGGCCTATGATCCCTAGTACTACAATAACTACCGATATTACTGTTGCAAAGACAGGACGGTCTATAATTTTTTTTAACATAATTTCGTTTTTAATAAGTAATTATTCTCTGTGGGATTATTTTGCGGGTACTTTCTTTGGTTGTACCTTCATCCCGTCCTGCAGCATATCGATTCTGTTCAGTGCGATTTTGTCTCCTGCTTTTACTCCCGATTTTACATAATAAGTGTCTTTGTTTTTTCCATCAATCTGGATTGGTACCATTGCAACTTTGCTGCTGTCGGCAAGTTTGAATACAAAGAATTTATCCTGAATGTCTTTTACACTTGTAATAGGAAGCTCTACAATATTGTCTACTGTTCTTCCGATCACAATTTTTCCGGCACCACCGGAACGCAGAAGCTTATCGGGATTAGGAAAAACAGCTTTCATTGTAATACTTCCTGTTACCTTATCTATATTACCACTCCCCGCTTCTACTCTGCCTTTTTGGTTGTATATTGATCCGTCTGCAAGGATCAGCTGGATATTTCCGGAATCTCCTGAGAAAATTCCTTCTTTACTGTAAGTGATATAATTAGCCTCGCTTATTGAGAAATAAACCTGTACTGTACTGATGTCTGAAAGTGTAGTCAGCGCTACTGTGTCTGTAGGTGATACCAGCGTACCTGCACGGTTCGGAATACGACCGATATAGCCGCTTACAGGGGCTTTTATAAGTGTGAAATTGGCATTGATTCTTGAAGATCCCAGTGCTGCTTTTGCCTGTTCTACTTGTGCTGTAGCAGCATTATAATTAGCCTGAGCTGTTTTTAGCTGCATATCGGAAACTACCTTGCCATCTACAAGAGGACGTAGTTTTTCAACTTCCAGTTTGGCTGTTGCCTGAGCCGCAAGTGCGGATTTTAATCCGGCATCACTATTTTTCACCTGTTCATTATATACATCCGGCATTATTCTGAATAAAGGCTGTCCTTTTTGTACATACTGCCCTTCTTTTACTAATACAGCCTGTAAATAACCGGTTACCTGAGGTTTTACATCAACATTTACAATACCCTCGATATTACCAGGGTATTCTTTTTGTGTATTTCCTGTTCCCTGACTAAGGGTTACAAAGTCTGTTTCGGGTGCAGGTAATTCTCCGGCTGCAGAATTAGAGCTGCTTTGTCCACACGATGAAAGAAACATCGCTACTGCTGCAGCTAATAATAAAGAGCCCGGTTTTCTCATTTTTGTAATCATATATCTGACATTTAATTTGCATGCAAAGGAAACCATGATTTAAGAGTATAAATCCGATTATCTGACCGAAACGGAAATATTGGCCTCTGAAATGTAATGTGGCCCAACCGAAAAGATTGGGCTTTATTTCTATGTTATGAAACAGGATCTTATGTAATGTAAAAGGCTGTATTTCAGAATGCAATATTCTCTGATTTTTGTTTGTAGTAAAGGTTTTACGCTTCAGTTGTGCAGGAATACGTTTGGGAACTAAGTATTTCCGTTTCGGTAAAATAACGTTTATCATCCTTTACCGGTGATTGTAGATTTGCTTCAGTTTTAATCAAGAAAAAATTAGAAACAATGAAAAAAGTATTATTAGCGGTAGCATTCACATTTGGAATTGGGGCAATTAGTGTAAATGCACAAAGTATTGAACTAATTCCTAAAGCAGGTATTAATGTTGCAACACAATCTATAAAAAGTGTTGGTGGTGAAAAATCAAAAGTAGGTTTTCAGGCAGGTTTAGGAGTTAATATCCCTGTAGGAAAAGATGGTTTCTCAATTCAGCCGGAGCTTAACTATATACAGAAAGGAGTTGCATTTAAGCCGGCAGGCGCCAGCAGAACGACCTATAACATGAATTACTTGGAAATACCTGTATTACTAAAGTATAGTTTTGGTCCGGTATATGTGAACGCAGGGCCTTCTATTGGTTTCCGCCTGGGACAGAGTAATAAAGTAAAAGAAGCTTTGGGAAAAACAAAAAGTGTTGACTTTGGGCTACAAATGGGATTGGGAGCTGCAATACCTGCAGGACCTGGTAAGCTAATCGTAGACGGGCGATACAATCTTGGACTAAGCAATATCTCTGATGTAAAAGGAGAAAGCATTAAAAATCGTGGATTTATATTCTCTCTGGGATATGCTATTCCGATTGGTAAGTAATTGAAACTCCATAGATAGAGATTCCTGGCCGGCTAGTTCTGCCGGGGATTTCGTATATTAATACAAACTTTTTTGATATGAACAGAATAATTGTAGCAACAGATTATTCAGCAGCCGGGCAAAATGCTATGCTCTATGCTGCTGAAGTAGCAGCAACTCATAATATAGAGCTTGTTTTATTCCATTTACACAATATATCTATCCATGCTCTGAATGCAAGACTTTCCGTAGAATCCATGGATAGTATTTTTGAGAAAGCTAAAGATAATTTTGAAGACAGCGCTTATGCACTATCCCAAACCTATGGTATTAAGGTAATCCGACATTTTGCATCAGGTGATATATATACCGAACTCTCCTTGTGTGCCGAAACCTGGCAGGCAGATATGCTGGTAATGGGGATGAGCAATAAAAGCCTGGAACAACAGTTAATGGGAAATACAACAACTAAAGTCATACATCGTCTGAAAATTCCGGTGTTGGCAGTTCCTGAAAATCTACATTATAATCCGGTGAAGAACATACTTTATGCATGTGATTTTGATAAAAATATTTCCGAAACATTTCCGGAAAAACTCCGTGATTTTGCCTCTGTATTTGGGGCTCAGATAGAAATATTTACGGTAGAGTCTGTTTTGAAAAAATTACAGACGGATGCTGCTGTAGAAGAACGGAAACTCAGTATGGACAACGGACTGGCAGGCATTAGCCATTATTATAAAAATGTACTTTCCGATAATGTAATTGCTGCTATAAAGGATGAAATAGATAATATACAGGCAGATTTGCTTGTGATGGTTCCTCATAAATATGGTTTTTGGGAATCGGTTATACACAGAAGTAAAACAAGCATTATGGCATCGGGTAATAATATTCCATTATTATCAATACCTGTTTAACCAGTAGAAAATACAACAAAGCAATATATTATAAAGAAGAAAACAGTTTTTGTTCTTTAGGGACTTGTACTGTTGTATTGGATGAAAGCTTTACATAAAGCCTGAATAATTTCAGTACTTATTTTTGTAAGGGAAATAATATTTGCTATTGTAATTTCGGAAAAGAATACTGAGAAAATAAAAAAAATACAGAATCCCGGATACAGAATAAATATCCGGGATTATATTTTCTGTAGTAACAGGAGTGAAAAGGAATTATTTTATTATTTATTCCCCGTATCTGAAAATCTATTTATTAATTTTAAAGAAAAAAATAAATCATGGAAATAGGTTATGAAATCCTGCTAATATTAGCCTCTGTATTTGTGGGTGGCATTATCGGGATTGAAAGAGAATATCAGCTGAAAGCAGCGGGGCTTCGTACAATGATTCTTGTAACACTTGGATCGTGTATGTTTACCATGTTGTCCAGAAGTCTTGGTGGTCCGGGAAGCCCAGATCGTATTGCAGCTAATATTATTACCGGAATAGGTTTTGTGGGTGCTGGTGTAATTTTTAAAGAAGAAAACAGAGTATCCGGACTTACAACTGCTGTTACGATATGGATATGTGCTGCTCTGGGGATGACGATAGGTGCCGGATATTATGTTGAAGCTGGCTATGGAATGGCCGTAGTTATAGTATTACTAATTAGTCTAAAGTATGTTCAGAATATAATAGATAAGATCAGTTCTCTTCATGTTTATCGGATTACAATTCCTTATAATGATGAAGCAATAGAAAAATATGAAACTATTTTCAGAGAACACCACCTAAGACCGATGTTGGGTAAACAGATTAAGCAGGGAGATTTGTTCACGGTTACATGGCGTGTGCAGGGCGCCGCAAAAAATCATAAAGTTTGTTCAAAAGTTTTGTTGAATGATAAAAATATTACAGAGCTGGTTCTCTAGATATAGAATCTTCTGTGAAAATTAAAACCGTTGCCATAAGACAACGGTTTTATTATTGATGAGATGAAATGAAATATCATTAATATCCCATCCAGTTTTTAAGTAAAGGTGCTTTGTCGCGGCTTATAATAATTTCTACATCGTTATTCTTTTTCATAGCAACTTTAAGCTTATTATTGAAATAATTATAAACATGCTCAACAGCGTTAATACAAATAATGAACTGTCTGTTGGCTCTGAAGAATAATTTGGGATCAAGTTGCTGCTCCAGTTCATCCATTGTATGCGGAATAATTTCGTCGGTATTGTCGGCAAGTCTGGCTTTGGTTATTTTTTGTTCTGAATAGAAATACAGCACATCACTTACCATTACAGTTTTGAAACCATCTCTGTATGATAACAGAAAACGTGTCCGGTAACTTTTGGGACGGAACTCATCCAGCAATTTTTCAATTGAAGGATTAATCGCTTTATTCACCAATATATCAAGCTGATCATATTTTTCAAAAGCTATGCTCAGTTCCTCTTTATCTACGGGTTTCAGTAGATAATCTATGCTGTATTGCTTGAATGCTTTTATTGCATACTCATCATAAGCTGTTGTAAAAATAATAGGTACATCTACCAGCTGGGTTTTATCAAAGATTTCAAAGCTAAGCCCATCGGATAGTTTAATATCCATCATAATAAGATCGGGTTTATCATTGCTTTCCAACCATTCAACACTTTCACTTACGCTTTCCAGTACGCTTAGTATTTTGGCCTGAGGTTTTATATCCTGAATAAGTCGTGTTAACCTTTCCGCATTAGGTCTTTCGTCTTCTATGATTAAAATATTCATATGCTTATTATTTTAATTCAATTAATGGAACAGTAACTTTAAATATTTGGTCATCCTGAAAAATTTCAGGTTTTGCAGCGCCTAGCAAGCGGTATCTTCGGGCGATATTCTCCAGACCAATTCCCGAAGATGGTGTATTGGTTTCCAGTGGGTTGAAGTTGTTTTCAATAACAATACTATGTTCGCTATTACTATAGATTTTTAAATGCAAAGGATCATTTTTGGAAGTTTTGTTATGCTTCATTGCATTCTCCACCAGTAATTGTAACGTTAGTGGTGGAAGACTGTTTAAATACTGGTTTCGATCTATATCAATTTCGAATACCAGGCCCTCGCCTACCCGTTGCTTTAACAGAAAAATATAGGCATTCAGAAACTTTATTTCTTCCTCCAGGTGTATAACATTTTTTTTTGAGTTCACCAGCATATAACGGTATATCTTCGTGAAGTTTTCGGCATATTCATAGCCCAATTGCTGATCTCTCAGAATCAGTTCGGACAGAACACTCAGATTGTTGAATACAAAATGAGGGTCTAATTGTAACTTTAGGGATTGTAACTCTGCTTCCATTGCTATTCTATCGGATTCTGCTGCTCTTACAGCGGTGTTTTTCCATTTTAATAGAATACTGTTTCCGGTATTGATAACCATTACCAGGAATGTTACTATCAATGTAATGAGAAGTTGCTGCATAATCTCCCTGGTCTCCTGGATATATTTGGCATCAGTAAGAACTGAATGCATACCTGCTTCCGGTACGTAGTAAGAGTAAATTGAAAAAATTATGAAGACTATACCAAGTACAGCAACGAAGTTTAGGAGGGTTTCTATTACAAATCTTTTTCTTGAATGTTCTATCCAGGGTAATTTTCGATCCATCCAGTTACTAATCATAATACTGATTTCGCAGACAATTGTACAGAAGATAAGCGTAATCCCGAAATCTGTTAAAATGTCGGTTAGTGGTCTGGAAAAAAAAGTTCGGGCATATTCCGAAAAGGGATCCATAATGTAACTAATCAGATACAATATGACAAATGCAGGCAGGATAATTAATACCCGTTTCCAGTGGTTTTTAAAAAAGACTTCGTTTGTTCTTTTCATACTTCACATGTCTCAATTCTTCAGAGACTTTTAAACATAGTTTTCAGCTAACAAATTTCGTTATTTCCAAATAGTTTTTATGCGATTGGCAGCTCAATCGTCATTATGAGCATCTGAATCTTAAATATTGGCTTATGAAACGAAAATAAGAAGAAAAAGTGGTTAATCTTCTATTATCGATAGTCCAAATTTTAGGATATGCCTTCTGATATGTAGATTGCTGAATTCCCAGGTTTAAGAGTAAAAAATAAAACCTCCTGATTTCAGGAGGTTTTATTTTTATGAATGAATGAATATTAGTTGTTTAGAGCTAAGACTTGATTATTTCCTTCAGCCATTCAGGTATTAATTCTTTTTGTCTTGGAAATACATTTAGATCATCTAAAAATTTGTCTTTACTAGGTTCATATTTGAATTCAGGTTTATTATCATAATCGAAAGAAGAATCAAAATGACCATCATTCATCACTGTAAACATAGCCATATACCAAGCTCCCTTATTAGGTGATGTTTTATACATTTCTTCTCTCAAGGTCTTAATTTTCATTGTAATATCATTCCCATTTTCTTCCGGATCAAAAGATATAAATTTTCCTTCTGCTTCATAGAATGCTTTTATGGCAATCATTTTATTTAATGCACAAATATTGAGAGAAAAGTTATCCCATTGGTCTGTTGGTATATTATCTATTGTGGATGATAAGATTTGATTTAGATTATTTTCGATTGTCATAATATTTATTATTCATTAGCCAGTCGATCAATTTCATTTTGTAATTCCTGATCCCAAATAAACTCCATATCAAAATCTCCGTCTGGTGTTAATGTGAAAATAGCTTTATTCCATTTGTTATTGCCACCTTCTGTTGTGATCTCATGAAGTTCCATTATTGCAAAATTAACTTCTGCATCAAAATTATGTACATCCAATGATTGGACAACATTATTGGAATCTAAATACTCACCTGTTGTGTCAACATAGGTGTCATCTCCCTGAATATTAAGAGTAGCTTTTTTCCAGTCCTCACTTTGGATACTGTTTGCAATATTTTGAGCTATTAATAAATAAATCTCGTCAACTGTCATATTTTTAGTTTTTAAAAACTGGACAACAAGATGCTTTTAATAGTTTGTAAGTTACAAATCTATCCTAAATCAATAATCTTACCTACAGATTGCCCAATTACTTCTATATATGATTTTACATCTACAATCTGTAAGTTATTATTTGAAACTTTTCCACCTAAAGATAATGCTGGGACATAGCCATAACATTGACCATACTCTAATTTTAGCATTTTTCCTTTAATTTCTAAAAATGCTTTGGAATCAAAGTAGTCTTTATGGCCTATAAAATATTCATCAAAAAAAACATCTAGAGTTCCTTGCATTGAATTTAATGCACGACTTTGGCACTTTCTAATATTTATTATTTTTACTCTATTTCCTTCATCTTCAGAAATAGTCCAATTTTTATTTCCTTCCCATAATAATAAATCACCTAATGCAGTAATCCCCCAAATAATTGTTGGCTCTAGAATCTTGTCTACATAATCAAATGCAAAAGCATATTCTTCAGGGTTTACAATTTGCAAATAGCCATCTTCAAAGACACCGAAACCCATATTCCGCCATATCCATATTATTTCCTGTGGAAATTTTCCTTTAAATAATTTATCATATTTTGCTATTGTTTCTTCAGAAACATTACCATGCTGTTGATAGGTACTTATATTTCTGTTAATGAATTGTTGGATTGTCTCCATATTATTTTTATTTTATAAAATTAAAATAGGTCTACGTTCATAATTTTATGGAGCCCATTATCGCAAAATCGATATCTGCAACAAAAACAAAATTGTGTACATCCAATGATTGGACAATATTATTAGAATCTAAATACTCACGTGTTGTATTATTTTGAAAATAAAGCAATTTAATTATTCCAATGTACTAAATCATAAGGGTAATATTCTTGTTTTTCTATTATACTATCATCTAAATTTAATATTTTTATAAAAGCAGCACTTTCAAAGCTCCAGTAGCCGAAGAATGTTTCATGCTTGTTTTTATCACTATCATACCAATAAGTAAGTCTCATACTAGTATACCAGTTTTTATCCAGATAATCTTTTAATATAGTAACATCTCTATTATCGATTAAATTTGTTAGAAATGCGAAATGATCAGGATAAGTAATGTGGCTAGAAATATTTCTTTGAGGAATTTTGTAAGCTATAATCTTATCAAAAAAATAGTCTTCGCGATTGCTATGATCTAAAACTTCAACAATTTTTTCGAACTCAGCATTTTCAATATCTAATAATATACCTAAGGATAGCATCCATAACATTAAAATATAATTATCGAAATGTATATTGTCTTCTGGGGTGTTACCTTTATCTTTCCATCCATTTTTAAAATAATTTATAACTTGTGGGAATGTGCTTTTTAGTTCTTCTATAGGAGCACCTGAAGAATACTTTGCAATTAATACGTGTAGAGATTCAGTAAAGAGTTTTCTCTTCACAGAAGAGATCATCTCTTCTTTTACTTCTCCATTTTGTAAAGAACTTTCAAAGTAGTTAATATCATCTAATTCCAGTTCTAAGTAATTTTCAAAATAGGTTTTAGGTTTAATGTTTGTTCTCATATTTTAATAAATTGTATGTTACTTTAAGGCCAGTTACCAGCTTTACCTCTGATAATATAGCCATCGGTATTTACTTTTCGGTATGTGATGTTTCCTGCTTCATCTACTTTAGCAACAACCCTTTCATAACCATTGGTCATCATTTGACGCATTTCTTGTCGACTTACTGTATTAGCTAACCTATCTTGGATCCAATCATCTGACATTTGTCGTGTTCCATCAGCAAGAGTATTTAGGCCAGCTTGTCCATATTTAGCATCAACGACTACATATTTTGGTGGTGGACCAGGGTCTTTAAATACACCATCAATGCCTTGATGAGTAGGAGCATCGATATCTGTTAACCTTTCATGCAACGGATCATATCCTTTATTCATCATATCTCTATCTGCAGCCATTTCACCAAAGTTCCCTTTCCTTGCAGAGTTACTAAGCTCCAACTCTCCATTTTTAATTTGCCTTATAATATCATCCTGAATATCATCAGTTGTTCTTGTTACAACTCTTGCAATATCCGCTGCATCATCACCTATTGATTGGATTAGTTCTCTTCCTGTTTTCTTTGCAACAGCTTCTCCTCCTTCTTCTGCAATTTCTTTAGCAGCTTTTTCCGCTCCTTCCTCTACGGCTTCTTTTGCCCCTTTTTTAGCGGCAACTTCTGCTCCTTCCTTCAGTGCTGTTTTAGCACCTACCTCTAAAGCTTCTTTACCTGCTACTTTTGCAGCTGAAACCCCAAGAGAAGAACCTCCTGAATAAACAGCAGCAGCGGCATCCGGAATAAATTGACCTACAGCATTTCCTAATTCTCTTGGGTTCTTTTGAACCCATTGTGCTCCATCGGATATAGCTTTTCCCCAATTATCACCATTGCTGGCCCACTTCCAGGAATCATTTGCCATATTGGTCCAGTTTTCACCTTTACTAGCCCAACCTACTGCATCCGATCCCATTTTCCATAAAGCCTCGCCAGTTCCTATAGGATCCTGGCCAACCTGATAAATAGTTTCTCCTAAACCAACAACACCATTTACTGCTCCTTCAACCAAACCTGAGCCTAGATCATTAAACCAATCTACAGCACCTGTTACTGGCTTCATCCAGTCTGGTAGAAACTGGTCTCTTACTTTTCTACTTTGTTTTTCCTGCTCCGCAAGCCAATCAAAACCATCCTTTATATAATCGGTTGGCATTTTACCTTCACCTACACCAAACTGTACAGCTGCAGAGCGATCAAAAAATATATTAATCTTTCCTCCAAAAATACAATCACAAAAGGAATCTTCCAAGAGCATTCTGCTTCCATTTATTTTTACACCGTCTTTTGGTTGCTGCCAGCCGGTAACAATTGTTGGAAGACATGATACTCCTGTTGCCCATTTTAGAGGATTTGTACAAAGTCCCATTGGCTTGATATTGAAGAAAGGAATAAAATCCAGTTCCGAAGCCATGGGAACTCCATATATTGTTGTGTTTTTATTATTGCTTACCCTCAGAGTTGAAGGGCTGGTTCCTTTGTCGCATGCTAAAAAAGCACCTTCGGGTACATATTTTTTTGCCATAATGCGATTGTTTTAGGTGTTAATTTTATCTGAGGTTATTTTCACACTTTTCATTTTCCTGAAACGGTTTTCGAGCTTGTTCAGATTTATTTTGGTTTCCAAAATAATTTTGCCCGGAACCTTTAAAGCTTCAGAAATATTGCACTCAGTTAGGTTACATAGATATTCATCATCAGCAAAAACATACCATTCATTTGTATTTGTACTAATTTCCAATGCATTATTATCGTCAAAAAGAAGATAATAACGGTCGTTTTGGAATACAATATCAATTAGCTGAATTGTCATGAGTAATTGCTTTTAAAATATTCTTTTCCTCTCTGTATAATGTACCGGGAATCTGAGCCAAAGACATACACATGCTTTGTTCGGACCAGGGCCATTCTTCCAAAAGATAACGCTCTATATAATTAAGCTCTAAAAGTGTAGGCACGCGTGGCCTATTTTTTAGAATGCGTATCATTGCTGTTACTTTATCTTGCTCAAATGTTTTTTCATCAATGCTTCCCTTTACATCGATTTGATATTTCCCATCTTCTAATTCTGAAATTTTCTCTTCCGTGATTATGGGTACGTTTTTCGTTGCAATAAAATTGGGCAGCTCACGGTAACCATTTGTAATTTGATTTTTTTTAAATTCTTTAAAATGAATACCAGGAAAAAGAAGCTGGTAAGGCATTGTAAAGCGGAGTGCATGTGCCAGCCGATCACCGTCTTGCAGAAGCTCTTCTACTCCTTTTATAAAAAAATCTCTATATTTTTCGTCCCGGTGTTTTAGAATAACCTTAGGTTTTATTTCTTTCCATTTTTCCTGGATATCTTCCAGGTTTTGGATATTACCTAATTGCCCATCCTCATTTAGAGTACATATTATATCTCCTCTTAGCTCATAAAGATCTCCTACCCATTTATACATTCCATCTTTATTAGATTGTTTATAAAAAGGCATTTCAATTCTAAAAACAGGAATATTGTTATCATAAGAGACTAAGGTTACTTTTAACTGGGCTTCAATATAATTTTCATTATGAAGACCCTGAAACTGATAGCGCTCTTCTCTTATAAAAGCATATGTCCGATATTCTCCTCTGTTTTCGATATTAATTTGCATAATTACCCTTTATTAATTTCTACATCGGCACCTGTAATATTTGTTGGGCCGGAAGATGTAGATTTTATATTAGCAGCATTGCTTTTAATATCGGCATCTATTTTAATTCCCGGATTGGCTCCTGATTTTCCTAGCTCAGTTGTATCGCTTCCTATAACTTTTATGTTCAATCCTTCAATTGTAATATCACCCCCTGTTGTTAGTGTAATGGAGCTGCTTCCCGTTTTTATAGTAATAGTGGTATCACATTCTAATGTTATTTCTCCGGCGCTATTCATAGACAGCATGGAGTTTGCTCCTCCTCCTTCTTTACCGCCTACATTAATTGCACTTGCAGCACCAGCATTAATAACACTATTACTGCCTGCATTTACGGTGTGGTTAGTATTGGTATTAGTTGTTGCATTTCCGGCTCCATCGAATTTCATATTCGCACCACCTTTATCAGTTAGGAATACAGAACCTTCCCCATCATGTAGCTCAAGTTTATTACCACTTTTACTGCTCAAGCTTTTAACATTGTTTCCTTGACCGCCGCCACCGCCGACTTGGCCATGGAACATAGATCCCATTACAAAAGGTCTGTCGGGTAACTGGTGCTGGAAGCCTATCATTACCTGGTCTCCCACTTCAGGGATAGACATAAAGCCTCTGTTTTTGCTTACTTTGTCGCTCCCTCCGGCATCTGGTGTCATTACTCTGATCCAGTTTGTAGTATCACTACCCTCCTGCCAGTCGAACTGAACCTGTACACGTCCTTGATTCAGGGGATCTGTATTAGAAATTACTTTTGCAACCTGCGCTTCAGATTTTGGCATTTTAAATTCAGGTCTTGGAATAAAACCTGTATCAGCAGCAATAGCTTCGAAATAACCATTGTAATAGCCTCTGGCATCTACTTCATGTGAGACCTCAGTGATCATTAGCTTAGTAAAATAAGAAGTATCGGTTTTGCCGGATTTTCTCATTTCTATATTGGCAATACAACCAGGATAAAGAAACGGAACTGTTGTTGTTCCGGATGTTATAAATACATCCACGGCTTTGCTTCCTGCTGTCCCCTTCTGAGAGGCATTGATATCCATAGAGGTGGATGCTTTTATAGGAGCAAGCCTTAATGCCGGTGTTGTAAAGGTTTGTTCGGAAATATTATAAGCGCGTTTAGCAATGTCAGATTTATGATCTATTACCGATTTTCCGGTAGTCAGTTTCTCATTTTTACTGCTGTTGTATCCATAAAATGAAGGGTTTACATGCTGTGCCTTCATTTTTATTTTTATATCGTTTATATTGCTGCCGTATTTTAGGGTAATGGGTTTTTCTTGTGGTGGAAGCTCTCCAAAATGTAGTACTTCTCCGTCATAAAAAAACTGTTCTCCATGGGCTTCGGCCATACGGGACAAGTAGTTATAGTGCGTTTCTTCGTATTGTGCACTATAATCCAGATTTCCATATTTTGCAGCGATGCGAAAATCATAAAGCCCTGGATTAATTCCTTGTTTTATAACATAATCTGCAATACTATTCAGGCTTATAGGTTGTGGACCTCCAAAACTTTGGGTATGTGGAGCTGCATCCAATAAAGCTGTAGGGCTGGATCCTTCCACTACAATATCTCCAAGACTGCCTTTTTCCTGACTGAATCCTACTTCTGTGATAACTCCTACAAATGTTCTTTCTGGCCCATCTTCGACATCTTTGTACCTGAAAACTACTGTAAGGCGTTTTCCTAAAAATTTTTGGACAAATTCCAGTTGATAGCTTTCTGCCTCCTGCACCGCATCATGAGGAAGCATAAGACTGAAAGTATGGTGCTTGGAAGCACTTTGAGTGAGCTTAAAATGTTTGAAATTCTGGATAACTTCACCGTTGATTACAACGAGTAGTTTTATGACCCGGTTAATTCCCTGTATAGCACTTTGAGGAAAAGCTTCTACATTATGAATCTTTGATGTAGGTTGTTTTCCCCATAAGTTATTGGTTTGCTCCCCTAGTAAGGCTGTTTTGGAACCAAGCATTTTGGCATAATTACCTGCTTCAGAGATTCCGCTGGCGGCTTTGCCTAAGGTCTTTCCAACTTTGGAATTTATTTGTGATAATTGTTCGCCTGCTTTTTCAGCTATTTCTTTTCCAATACCTTCTTTTAGAAAATCCGGATTAATTCCTTTTCCCTTTGAGCTATTAGATGATATGATATTCTTTTTGTTATTTTCTTCCTTAAACATGATTGTATCATTTGGTGTTTGTGTTAAGTAGGTATAAATCAGGATAAAAATTATCTCCTTATATATATATAACGTCTAAAGCGTTATTTTTCTTACTCAAATAAAAAAAGGCAAAATAGCGCACTGCTAACAATGCGCTATTAGTTAAAAATTCATATCAGAATTTATATTTTAGTTACCTGGCCAGATACCATCGTAAGCACCACCACCATAAGTGATTTTCTCAGCACTGATCACGAAGCTCACCAACATGTTATTGCTGTCGATAGCATCAAAGTCAACCTCGTGCTGGATTACATATCCGTTTTCCCAGTTAAGTTTGATAAGAGTTCCTTCTTCATGAGATTTGTTGAATGTAACTTCACCAGAAGTTGGTTTGTATTTACCATTCAATAGAGATTCGATGATGTCAGATTTCTCAGTCGCTTCTACAGTGATTTTGATAATCGCGTTAGAAGGATCAGAAGCCACTCTACCTGAAACGTCAGTAGAACGTGCTACGCTGTAGTTAAGTTTTAATACTTTTTGGTCAGTACCGTTGTTGAATTTTAAGATAGCTCTTGAATTGTTTGCAGCCATGATTTCTAAGAATTTAATTGTTAAAAATATTTTAGTGTTTCCTTATTCTTGGTACACCAAATTTATATGACCTTTTTGAAACAACAACCAGAGTTTTTGTTTAATTTTAAAATTGTAGTAGAAATACTACAAGAGTAATTTTTTGATTTATAACACTTTATAGTATTAGTTGAATTCGAAGCTGATCTCTGCTTGATCCGTTATAATCCTTGCTTTTATTTTATGTTGCTCCGCTTTATTTTCCGTAGGATACCAATTCCTTTCAGAACTTACAATGATAAGTAATCCATTATCATTTCCCAAGACTACAAAATCTTCTGTCTTTGGACCTTTAGCGAAATAATCGACTCCTGTTTGTTGAGTTATCTGATTGGCAAGATCCAACGGATTGGTAGTAACGATTCCAATTTCACTAATGTTTAGTATACTTTTAGATGAAAATTCGGTATCTGAATTATTGGCAAGGTCTGCCCTGCCTATAAATTCAGCAAGATTTCCGTTGTTATCATAAAAATAAATTGCCTGAGCTTTCCAGTTATCAAAATTTGTGATAAGATGACTTTCCGGATTTCTGATCAGTTCAATCTTATTATATGCCCATATAATTGCTTCTTCCAGCTGATTGGCCGGAATATTAAATGCAAAATGATATTTAAAATTTTCTTTCCGCTCACTTTGTTCAAAAGTCAGCATAGAGTCTCCGGTACGAAATGAAACTGAAGATTCAGTTTTTGTGATCATCTCCAGTTGAAGGTTTTTGGAATAAAATTTTTCGGTTTCTGCCAAGTTATTGGTCTGCAAAATAAGTTCGGAGATTATCATTATGCCTGGTTTGTTATTGTTATATTTTCTCGATTTTATAAGTACAGCGTTTACCACTGTCTAGTATATATTCTGTCCTCTCTATGCTATATTCAGGACCCAATAATTGTCTGAAGTTATTCAGTTCCGAGCGGCAAAACCCCTGACATTCTGTTGCTGCTGCACAAATTGGGCAATGGTTTTCCGTAAGATAATAAGTATCATCATCTTTCTTCCACTCCGCCATATAGCCTTCTTCGGAACGCTTCTGGCTCAGTATTTTTAGTTTCTGATCCAACGTTTCAGCTCCTGTTAGGGCTTTATTGTATTTCTGATAAACAATTGCCTCTCTGTCACCAATAAGAAGATTCAATGCATTTTCTCCTAACAGACTTTTTACTGATTTTAGCAGTTGTACTGTAATATCGGCATGGCTGTCCGGAAATCTGGCTACTCCTTTTTCGGTGAGAGAATAACTGACAGAAGGTCGGCCTACTCCCCCGCTTTGCACAGTTGCTTCTATAAGTCCGTCTGCAGAAAGGTTCAGAAGATGCTTTCGGGCACCTTCCTTAGTAATGGCTAATTCTTCCGCAATAACAAGAGCAGTTGCTTCTCCTCTCATCTTTAGAAGCATTAATATTTTATCTGTCGGATTCTTTTTCATTTAGCAACATTTAGTTGTTTTATTTTTATTACCTACAAAGGTAGTAGTTTCTATTTATTAGCTTTTATGTTTGATACAGGATATTGATAGATATTGTAAATTGTTTTATTTTATTTAATAAAACAACTTTTTAGTTGTTTTATTGTTTTTCTTCTTTTACTTTGCCTCAGATTAATAACAACAAAAAAACAATGTTATGAGTACATTTCAGTTACCAGAACTTCCATATGCATATGATGCTTTAGAGCCTCATTTCGACAGTGAAACAATGAAAATTCATCATCAGCGTCACCATCAGGCTTATGTAGACAATCTGAATAAAGCTCTTGAAGGTAGTGATGCAGAAGGAAAAAGCCTGAAAGAAATCTTACCGGAAATTAGTAAATACAGCCCTGCTACAAGAAACAATGGCGGAGGACATTATAATCACCTTTTGTTCTGGAGTATTCTATCTCCAGCTCCTAAAACTGAACCTACAGGGAAATTGGCAGAAGCGATCAAATTGACTTTTGGCAGTATGGATGCTCTTAAAGAGGAAATAAAAAGAGTTGGCTTGGGACAATTTGGGTCCGGTTGGTCATGGTTATTTGTGAAGTATAACGGTTCTTTAGGAATTACAGGAACAGCCAACCAGGATAATCCGTTAATGGATACACAATTGGTAAGCAGAGGTTTTCCTATTTTGGGAGTAGATGTATGGGAACATGCTTATTACCTGAAATATCAGAATAAGAGAGCTGACTATCTGGATGCTTTCTGGTCTGTTCTGAATTGGGAAGCTGTAGAAGAAAATTACGAAGCTGCACTTGCAGAAACTAAATAGTAGAAAAGCAGTATTGGCCGGAATAATTGGCAAGATCAGTAAAATTTTAGAATGACAAGGGATATTTTTGTAAACAAGGTTGAAGCATCAGGAATCATAGCATTTGATTTAATTGATTATAAGCCGGATATCGAGATCATTGAATTCGATATTAAAGATTATCTTTACATGGAGATGATCGTGAAAGAAAAAGAATTCAGAAGCTCGATGTCTCAGATTGATTTTACTAACTTCAAAGGGAAGGCTGTAGCTATAGTTTGCTCGGCAGATGCTATTATCCCGCCTTGGGTTTACATGGTGCTTGCTGAAAAATTTCATAACAATGCTGCTTATTTTGATTTTAAGGATATAAATTCGGTTGAAGAGGATCTGTGGAAGGATAACCTACTAAAAGCTGATTTAATTCCTTTTACCGGACATAAGGTTGTAGTACGTGCAAGACCGGATATGCCTCCTGCGCTTTACATGCTGGCAACAAGTTGTCTGAAGCCTTTGGTAAAAGCCCTGATGTATGGTGAAATCGGAATGCCTAAAGTAATCTTTAAACATTAAAAGCTGATATTTTGCGGAATATCAAATTATATTATATATACTAATGAAAGCAATAATATTTAACGGAGCTCTGGAAAGAAAACCTTTGTCTACCTCCGGAGCACTTTCGGATTATATTTCGGAAAAACTGAAAGAATCTGGTGTGGAAACCAAAATATTCAATCTTGTAGACAGTGGAATCCCTTTATATGATACAACACTGAAAAATGTGCCTCATGGTGTAGAGATTATGAATAAACTATTTCTGGAAGCAGATGTTCATTTCTGGTTGGCACCACTCTATCATGGAAGCATTCCCGGAGTTATGAAGAACTGTTTGGATTGGTTGGAAGTAAGTGCGAAAAATGAGGAACCCTATCTTACAGACAGAAAAGTAGGATTGGTTTGCTGGGCAGATGGTGTGCAGGCAATGCAAGGGATTAATGCCATGGATGCTATTGCAAAGTCATTAAGAGCATGGACTCTTCCTTTTAGTGTTCCTATTGCCAGAAGCGGTCTTTATGAAGAAGGAAAGGCTGGTGTTATATCTCAGGAATATAAAAAGAAGCTGGATCTTTTGATTAAAATTGCTATAAAAAAATAATCACAGTGTGGTCCGCCGGCTTTAAAATTATTAGGTAATTTCTATAATATTTCTTCCGGATCGAGAACTAAACTTTTTTCTGGCTAATTATTGTATCTATATAATTATACTATAAGGTAATGTGTGTAATTTTCTTTGATTAAAAATTAATAAAAATGGATTAATTCCTTTATTCATATATTTCTGTTTATATGCAAATAGCAGCTTATTATAAAGCTGCTATTTGTTTTTTTAATTAAAATATTTGTAATTTAAAGTAGTTCCTTTAGTTTAAACTTTACAGTTTTGATCTTATTATCACTGTCCTTGTATTTGATTATTACTTTTTTATTTTTTTGCTTCAGTAATTGCCTATATGTTTCAATATCATTACTTACAATATTATTGATAGATATAATTTTCTGGTCTTCTTTCAACCCTTTTTTATAAGCATCTGTATTTTCCATAATACTGGATATTCTGATTTCATTTCTATCATCACTATACTTTAAAGATATAGGACTAATTGGCATTTCAAATTCGTTATGAAAAAGAGAGTTAGGCTTTAGATAAAGTTTTTTATTTTTATAATCCAATATAAAGTTGAATCTGTTAATAATTTCGCTACCCAATATACCTAGCAGACCATTCTCAGAACTCACACCTTGCTTATCCGAAGAGAACAAAATGCCTAAATTTTTATGTTCAATTCTAGTATTACCCAGTTGGATACTTTCAATAAGACCTTTACTGTAATTTGTTTTATTGCTCAGATTACTACTGCTGTATGTTATTTTTCTACTCATCTTGCTTAGTAGATTATTTTTCTCCTTGTAAGGAGCATTTACCAGAAGAGAAAGTGATGCGCCACTGTCAAATAGGATGTCGCCTGAAAATTTTTCTTTATTTTTTAATTCAAACGTGATGGGAAATCTAGGTATTCCCCCCGAATAAAATTCAAAGTCAATCTTTTCATATCCTGTATTGTCCAGAGGTTCACCGAATTTATATAAATACATTGTATGTGTTTCAAAATCAAATTTCGTAAGATATTTCTTCAGAATTGCAGCGCCAATAATTCCATCGAAATTCCTATCATATAATGTACTGAGTCTTGACAAATCATCAAATACAATGTTAGTTTCTACATGGTTATTCCTGTCCAGAAATATTTTTTGATTTGTCAATACATCATAGACTTTTTTCCCACCAGCTCCGGCTACTTCTGTTTTATGATTTGCCTTAAGGTTATATTTATCGGCCATTTTCTTATCTAACAATGTAGTAGCAGCCCCTGTATCGAAAAAGAAAACCAGGCTGTCTTTCTGGTTTTCCATGGGCAGTTTTATAAATATAGATTTGTTGTCCTTTGATAGTTCGAAAGGAAGCTTTACTTCTTGTGCCGATGTAATAAGGGCGAATAGAAGAGTAAACAAAAGCCCTGTGTTTTTTAATACTGATTTCATAATTCTTTTTTTATCACTGCAAATTTTTGATAAAAACAGGAATATCTTAGTTATCCAATAGTTATCTAGTGTTAAATAATGTTATCAGATTATTTTATTACAACTCATAATATGTAATTTCGGTGTATAGAAATACAAATTTCATGTATAACTTTTTTATTCATTTTGGGAAGCAGCTTTTAATATTGACTGTAGTTGTCGTCTTTACCTTTCAGGGTTATTGGCTATGGAATACTTTTCAGACCAAGAAGCAAGAGTTGCTGGATCAGACAAAGGTAGAAATGCAACAAATCCTACTTAATAAACTGATGGACGAACTTGCAAAAAATCCAGGGATTAAATCTGCTCTTGGGAAACAGGATGGTTCTGTAAAGGAGAGCTATAAAACAAATAAAAATGCAGAGGTTATTGTTTTAGAATCTAGTAATTTGAAAAATTCTGAGCAGATAAAAAAGTTTAATGTTCCGGACCTGAAAATCGATAGTCTGCTCTATTCTTCAATAAAGAAATCTATGCCGGTCCTATTTAGATACGGAGATATTATTGTTTATAATAAAGCTAAACAAGTTATAAGTACATATCCCACAGGGCAGACTGTTTATACAGAAAATACAACAGAAGAGGTTAATAAATTGTATGGCAAAGGAACCTTTAGTATTCATATTAAGAACTTATTTGCCACTACTATCTATTCTATATCATGGGCAATTTTGTTTTCCGTATTCTATATGATTCTTTTTATTGGGACACTTTTTATTATATACCGCAATTTGTTGCTTAATCAGAGACTCCTGAGAAATAAAGAAGTGTTTACCCGCAATATGACACATGAGCTTAAAATTCCTGTGTCTACGATATTGATTGCAGCCGAAGGTCTGGAAAAATATAATATTACAAACGAACCTGAAGGTGCAAAAAAATATGCCCATATTATTCAGCGAGCAGCCAATAAACTTTCTTCTCTGGTAGAAGCAATCCTGCAAAATGCCAGAGCGGATGAAGCTACAGGGAAAATTGATCTGAATTCTGTAAATTTATTGTCCTTATTACATGAAGTTCAGGATAGCCTTTCGGTTATTACAGAAGATAAACAGGCAGAGATAAGGTTGATGGATATTAATGAGAATATTAATATAAAAGGCAATTACGAACAGCTAAAACAGATATTTACCAATCTGTATGATAATTCTCTGAAATATTCTGATAAAAAGCCTGTCATAAGTGTTTTGGCAGTTAAAAAGAATAATCGGATTATCATAACCATACAAGATAACGGTATTGGTATTCCCCGGAAATATGAAAAAGAAATTTTTGAGCCATATTTCAGAATTATGAATAATGATTTGCATGATGTGAAAGGATTTGGTCTGGGATTAAGTTTTGTAAAGAGTTCGTTAAAAAAGCAGAACGGAAATATTCGTTTGTTGCATACTACACCGGAAGGCACAACTATAGAATTAAATATCCCATCGTATGAATAATAAAGTCAGAATATTATATTTAGAAGACGATACTGATCTGGGGGAACTAACCTACGAATTTCTGAAGAGAGAAGGGTTTATTGTAAAATGGGTCAATAATGGAGAGGAAGGACTTTTGGCGATACAAAATCAGGATTTTGATATTGTAATCGCAGATATTATGATGCCAAAGTTAGATGGTTATTCTTTTTTGAAAGTGATAAGAGAGCAAGGTAATACTATTCCGTTGATTCTTCTTTCTGCACGTGTATTAACAGAGGATGTATTAAAAGGCTTCTCTATAGGTGCAGATGATTATATGCGCAAGCCTTTTAGTATTGAAGAGCTTGTGGCCAGAATCAACAGACTGTTTAAAAATATAAAAGCTACAGCAGTACCAATCATAAAGCCCGTGAAAATTGGTGATTACGAATACAACCCCTACACGCTTAAACTAAAGTATAAGGATGAGTATTTTAATCTTTCTCCAAAATCCGGAGAAATTCTCCACAGACTGGCTACAGGTGAAAATGGAATGTTATTTCGGGATAAAACCCTTATAGACCTTTGGGGAGATGATAATTTCTTCAACGGACGTAGTCTGGATGTCTTCATTTCCAAGTTGCGTAAACTGTTGTCGAAAGATCCTCGGATTAATATTTTAAATGTCAGGTCAGTTGGTTACCGACTGATTATTACATAGTTGATATAGTATAATATATATTATAAAAGCCTCACAAACTTATGATTTGTGAGGCCATATTTTTACAGAACAGGTTTTCTGAAATTTTGCATCGTGAGTATGCCTAATAATAAACTAAAAATAAATAAAGGCCCGAGCATCGCCCACCAGTTGGGCTGAAAATCTTCATGATAGTGCTCCGGCTGAAAGGAATCCCAGTTTAGATTATTTACTGGTTCATTGGCAAAAATTTTAGGATAGAAATAAAGCCGCATTTTCTCATGAAACTTACCTGTGGCCTGCATAAACTTTAACTGATTGCTAAGCCCCGAATGGGTAAGATCATTGAACTGAAACTGGGTATGTAATCCCGGAATGAAAAAAGAGAGACTCCGGCTCATTTTTTCACGTTTCCATAATTTATGAACCAACTGATCAGACTGTGCTTTGGATTCATCATCACCCATTTGCTGCATAGCATAATACCATAGCCAATTAAAGCTCTCCTTTGGATATCCGAAAGAAGAAAACTGAGGATAATGTTTATAGAATTTCTCCATAGTAGCTTTTTTATCTGTGTCCCATTTTGCATGATAGCCTTCTCTTTGCTCTATTACTGTATCCAATGCTTCCGGCAGCGGATATCTGTTTATAATAAAATTATTCAGAAGTGCAGGCAATACAATAATTAGTATAATCCAGAATGAAAGCAGGCTTGCCGCATTGATACTGGAATTCTTTTTCATAGATACAATCCAGAAGCTTAGAGTGAACCAAAAACTCAGATAGAACAAAGACACTGAAATAAAACCAAAAAATGCTGTATTAAAATCCAGATCAAGAATTATGAATGCCAGAATCATTAAAACCATAAATACTCCAATAACTGAAATAAACCGTACGAGTAACTTCTGGAAAAGAATCTTCATTGGCTTTGCAGACTGTACAGATACCAATACCCAGGTACTCTCCTCTTTCTCTTCAGATAGCAGATTATAACAGAAAGAAATAATTACTAACGGGAACAGGAATATTATAACAAAACCCAAGTCCAGATTTCCAAAAAGCAGACTTACAGGATTGTTGAGATCGGTATCATATTTCTGACCTTCAAGATTTCTAATCGTTAGGCTTTGTACAGATGGATTAATATCACGTTGTCCTACAGAAAGAGCATTTAAATTATCTGTATTATTTACCAGCCCAAACTTCAGGTAATATAGCAGTAAACCTGCTTCTTTGTCAAAATATTTGACATAGCGCTGTATATGATCCTGCTGATATTTGGCCGTATGTTCAATATTGTTTTCTTGCTTGTCTATAAACTGTTTACCAATATAGATGCTTACCATACCTGATAATAGTAAAAAAGCCAATCCAAGGTAAGCTGACCGGGAGCGGAAGAAGTTTTTAAATAATAATAGGTACATAGCTTAGTATATTTTTATTTTTTTAGATATAACATGAATCAAAAATAAGAGGCCTACTCCCCAGATAATAAGAGATAGTATGGCACTTATTTCATTTTTGAACAGATCCCTTTGTCCGATAAACCGATACCTGAAATCAGGCATTTCTTTCCAATGATCCTTGCTTATAGTGTAAGGCTTATCTATTGCTCCCTGCTTTTTGTTACTGATATTTTCCATTTGCAGTTTATTCATTAGTTGGGCTAGCTTATAGCGATATTCTTCGACCTGCTCCTGATAGCTGACATACGAATTGAAATCTGAACCGGTAAGTGCCATCGAGAGATTTCGAATGGCCAAAAACGGGTTGATAAATGAGAGATAAGTACTTACATTATTTTGATTTTCGTAGATATGTAGCTGCTCATTCCAGTATTTATTATAGATCCCGGCACTTATTTTTTCACCCTCTGCCATAATATAGCCACTGTAATTAAAGGGTAACTCCTCTACTGTGGCTACTTTATAAGTTTTTAGCAAAGAATCTTTTATTCCTTTATAGTGTATATCATCGGGATTATGGCTGTCTCCGGCTTTTATCAGCTCACTTTCCACCCGTGTATCAAAGTCTATTTTGGAAGGCGCCGGATGTGTATAGCTTCCAAATGCTTGCGCTGCTCTTGGCATAATCACAATAAATAAAAGCCAGATACTGATTAACTTTATTAAAGATGATTTTGATGTTTTACTTGTAGCCGAAACCAGCACACAAACCAGACATATAATAAAGAAATAACCAAAATAACTAAGGATAATCCATGATAACCGTGTTACCTCATCTATACTAACTTTGAAGCCAGTTAGAGATAGCCAGAAAATTACTGAAACTATAATTACAGGAAAGTACAGGAGGCTGGCTATAGACAATAATCCCAACATTTTTCCAGTCAAAAGTTCTTTCCATTTTACCCCCTGACTCAGAAGTACTTTCAGGGTGTTGTTTTCCCTTTCTGCAGAGATACAGCTAAACCCAAGGAAAAAGATAAATAATGGAACCAGAATTTGAAGGATCATTGCAATACTGATTTCTCCAAACCGTAACATTCCCGATGAAAACCCGGCTTCCGAAAAGTTTGCTGTATTTTGTTTATGAGCTTCCAGAAATACAGAATTTCCGGTATAACGTTCTAGGCCTGAATCAAAAAAGCTTAACGGATATCTTGGACGGAAAATCAGATAGCCATAATGGGCCATCCTGTGTGGATGTTTATCTGGTTTGCTTTCCCATTGCTGACGTACTTCATGCTGATGTTCAGTTCTTATTTCCTCCTGTACCGAATAGTTTTTCCAGCCCGTATAAGCTGCAAATACAAATAAGCAAATAAGTAAAATGAGCAGAAAGAGGATTCCTTTATTTTGTAATGACTGTTTCCATACTTGTCCGGAAATCAGCCGAATGATATTTTTTCTCATATAAACAAGATTTAGAATTTATAGGTTGCGGTAAGCATTGCATTTCTGGGCGCTCCGGGGAAGAGTCTCAGATAATTCTGTGCTCCCAACCAATAGGTTTTGTTAAATAGATTATTGACATTCAGAGCCATCTCCAGATGTCCTTGTTTTGGAGTGTAATAGATTGCAGCATCTAGTAGTGTATAATCCGGAACTAAAAACGAACGGTTATACATCGGGACTTTATTTCCACTGTACTGAATACCGAATCCAATAGCAAAATCCTTCATGATACTATTCTGACTAAAACTGTATTTCTGCCATATATTGGCACTATGAACTGGCGTATTTTGCTTTCTGGCACCTACTAATGCAGGATTGGTATCTTCCACAATTTTGGCATCATTATAACCATATGTAGCATAAACCTGCCAGTTTGGTAGAATATAACCGATAATATCCATTTCGAATCCTCTGCTCCTCTCCTTTCCTCTTGTGACTAATAAATCAGGATTTGAAGGATCATTGGCATTTAGCAGAATGTTTTTCTGGATAATCTCATATATTGCCAGATCGACATGAATTTTCTTATTGAAAAAATCTGCTTTCATCCCGACTTCCTTAGAATTGCTTATCAATGGCTGGAAAGCACGTCCGGATGGAATTGTTATCGGAGCTAAAGAAGCTGTATTGGATTGCGGCTGAAAGCCTTCGATATAAGAAGCATATACATTTATTTTATCATTCACGGTATAGGTTAGTCCTATTCTTGGGATCAGTTTTGAATCTTTTACAACAATTTCATTGTTCTCTTTGTAATTTGTTACATCCTGAAACCATTCCTGTCGAAGGCTCAGAAATAAATTGAACCGGTTCCATTTGATCTGATCCTGCAGATAAAGACCTCCGGAACTAATTAATGCGGGTGGTAAAGCTGCCTTGGCAAATATATATTCGCTTGTATTTTTTATATTATATACAGGGTTCGCCAGATTGAAGTGTTCTACATTTGGCTTTGGCATTGTGATACCATCTACAGTAATCATTTGATAGGCATCAGCATTCTTTGGATCGTAAGACGATGCTGTTTTTCCATTGGTCAGCAGATATCCCCTTGCTGTATTTTGTGCTCCGCCTTTGTGTTTATGAGTGCTGAGGTAATCATAACCTGCCAGAATCTTATGTTGCAGGGGACCAGTTTTTACATCAAATGTCAGATAAGTATTCAGATTATCAGTATTCCAGAACTGATCGCGCTGTACCATCTGCATTGCAGCAAGTGTTGGAATAGGTTTATTATCCTTATCTACTGCAAAAGCATTGGTTGTTCTGTGTTCCTGTAAATCTTCTTTCCAGGTTTGCTTCATATAAGAAGCATTGATACTAATCTTATCGGTAAGCTTATGTGTGAAATTGGACATAATGATTAGTTCCCTCGATTTGAAATAATCGTCTACTGCACCCAGATTAAAACTTATAGGTGTACTGCGGAGATCTGTAGCTCCATCTTTTGCCCCAAAGATAGGCTGTCCCCTGTCTATTCTTCCATTAGAATCATTGTAGATCATCTCTACATTAATGGCTGTCTTATCATTTGGGATATAAGAAAAGGATGGAGATATCAATATTGCTTTTTGAGACTGTAGGTCTCTGAAGCTTTTTGCTTCCGTATAAGCAGCATTAAAACGATATAATAATGTTTTATCCTGATCCAAAGGTCCGGTAAAATCCATTGTTCCTCTTATGGTACTAAAACTGCCTGCACTTATACTTACCTCTCTCCTTGTTGTTTTTAATGGTTTCTTCGTAATCAGGACAATACTTCCTCCCGGATCTACACTTCCCATAGTAGCACTTGCCGGTCCTTTTATTACTTCTATCTTTTCCAGATTACTGGTAATAGGCTGTATAAAATAATACTGTCGGGTACGCATACCATTGATAATGGTTCCTTCTTCATTCTGTGCAATACCGCGGATACTAAACTGGTTATAGTAACTAATAGGTGTTACACTACTTGCCATCTTTACCGCATCTCCCAACTGATAAGCCTGTTTATCGGCCATTAACTCTTTACTTACAGTTGAAATGGAAAGCGGAATATCCTTATTGTCTGCAGCGATCTTAGTCGCAGTGAAAGAGTAATCACTATAATACTTTTTGGAAGAACGTCCCAAGATTTCAACATTTTGTATTTCGTTTGCCTGTCTGAAAAGTTGTATAAATATTTTAGGTGTTGTACTGTCTATTTTTATTTGATGGTTATAACTATCATATGCCTTTGCATTGGCTTTAATATGATATAAGCCTGGCAGGATTCCGGTCATAATAAAGTTCCCCTCCCGATTGGTAGTTGTTTTATATTCTCCTTCTTTATTTTTGATGATGATGTGTACGTTACCAATCTTCTTTCCATCCTGGCCCGTGACCTCTCCCGAAAAATTTTCTTGTGCGCAGATCTTCACACTGGATATTACCAGTGTGGCTGCTATATATAAATACTTCATGTATGCCGGCTTTAGATTGTTTCCAGATAGATTTTCTGTAATTCACTTGCCGTAACAGACTTAGCATCTATTGTATGAACTAATGATCCCTGCTTCATTATTCCTATTCTGGTACCTACGTTTACCGCATTGAAGATATCGTGGGTTGCCATTACAATGGTTTTACCCTGTGCAACAAATTCTTTACAAATTCGGGTAAACTCTGCTGTTGCTTTTGGATCCAGCCCGGAGGTGGGTTCGTCCATCAGGATAACATCGGCATCTTTAGCTATTGCAATGGCAATCGCTACTTTCTGGCGCATTCCTTTAGAATAGGCAGAGAGTCTTTTATGGTGTGCAGATTCCTGTAAGCTGGTTCTTTTCAGAAATTCTGTAAGCTGCTCTTTCGAATAATTAAAACCAGCCATTTTACTAAAGAAATCCAGATTCTCTATTCCTGTAAGGTTAGGATACAGCTGAACTACTTCGGGGATATAGGCAATGTATTTTTTAGTCCATTCATCGTTGAGGTGTACTTCAGCTCCATTGATCAAAGCTTTTCCGGAAGTTGCTTCCAGAAAACCTAAGAAAATATTAATTGTTGTGGTTTTGCCGGCACCGTTTTGTCCCAGCAGACAGAAAACTTCTCCTTTTTCTACGGATATATTAAGATTGCTTAGTGCAGTTACATTATTGTACTGCTTACTAAGCGCTATTGCTTGTAATACTGACATCGAAAATATTATTATGTCTCCTCTGTGTATATACTGATAACCTAATAAGCTGATACTTGAGGTAAAAGCTTTAAAAGTCAGTATAAACAGCGGATGTGTTATATAAATAAGAATTGTAGTCAGCAGGATATGCTGACGTTATTTATTTGAATATCATAATAATACCGGCGGGCCTCTTACAGCTAAAGAAAAGAATTTTGAGAAAGAAAATTCCGGAATGAAAGATGATATTTTGCCACTAATTTTTCCGGAATAGAAATCCGGAATAAGAACAGCTTTATTACCCTCTTCTCCAATAAGCTTATGATGACAAATAGGGCACTTACCATCACATGAAGATGCTGCTTTTTTTAGATTTGCATCACCATGTTTTGCTGGATGCTGAATTCCATTGGTGTCGAAGTTATGGAAGAGATGGTTGTGTAAGTATTCTGCCGGAGAAACAGCAAAGGCATATATAGCTATAAAAATAGCGGTCAGAAAATTCTTATAATGCCTGCTTACCTTCAACTCTTGGGGTTTGTTATCCGTTAATGGATGATTAGAGATTTCAATTTTACAAATTTAAGAGGGATATACCAAATTAAATTTCATTATTGCAAATATTAGCAAAATTGCATGATATTGCAAATGTAAAATTTGTGCAATGGAAATAACCAGAAAACTCTCGAATGCTAAGAAGGCAACTCAATTTATTTTTTTTACGTGTGGACTGGGTATTTCGAGCTGGGCTCCAATGGTTCCTTATGTAAAAGACCGTTTGGTACTTAATGAAGCCGATCTTGGTTTTCTGCTTCTTTTATTAGGATTAGGTGCTATTGCTATGATGCCTGTATCAGGTATTTTAATGAATAAGATAGGAAGCCGTAAAGTGATTGTTGCAAGTACATTTCTTGTCGCTCTTTCAATGCCGTTTTTAGTTATAATTCCTTCGTTTATAGGAATGGCTGTTGTGCTTTTTCTCTTTGGCTGTGGTATCGGAACTGTAGATGTTGCAATGAATGCTCATGGCGTTCAGGTTCAGAATTTATATGGGCGACCAATCATGTCATCTCTGCATGGATTATTCAGTGTAGGTGGACTTTTGGGACCGTTAATCATAGGATTCCTGATGAAGTCTGGTTTGGAGCCTCTATATGCAGCCATTGCCATTGCTTTATTACTAATTATTCTGGCGGTAAGTCAGTATAAATACTTATTTGATTCTGATTTTGAAAAAGAAACAATCAACCAATTTACTCAGGCTACAGAAGGGAAATCACTAAACAAAAACAAATTCCAATGGCTAAACGGAAGTATATTATTATTGGGCTTTATGTGCTTTTCTACTTTTTTATCGGAAGGAGCAATGCTGGACTGGAGTGCTGTTTTCCTTAGAGATTTAAAGGATATCACACCTGAATTTGCAGGAGCAGGATATGCTGCCTTTTCTATAGCAATGGCTGTAATGCGATTATTAGGTGACAGAATAGTAAGTAAACTGAATAGTAAAACTGTTGTTACGGGTGGCGGACTTGTAGCTGTAACAGGTGTAATTCTTATTATAGCAGGCTCTTTGCCCATAAGTATTTTAGGTTTTATATTACTGGGTACAGGTGCGGCAAATATAGTCCCGATATTCTTTAGTGAAGGTGGTAAAATTCCGGGAGTTTCTCCAACAACAAGTATTTCTGCTATTACAACCATGGGCTATGCAGGACAATTAGCTGGTCCCGCATTATTAGGCTATATTGCACATCTGTTTTCACTACAGATTGCTTTTGGACTTATTGCCTTCTTATTGCTTGCAGTAGCCGTGATATATGGACTTAAAAAAAATATATAATCTGAAATATTATTATGCTTAAAGAAGAACGTTTTGAAATAATATTAAACAAACTGAAGCAAGAGACAACTTCTACTTATGAGGCTTTAGCATCATTAATGTCGGTTTCGGAAGATACTATAAGGCGAGATATAGATTACCTATACAAAAATGGACTTCTATCCAAAGTGAGAGGCGGTGCAATGTTGAGAAGCAAAGATCCGATGTCATTTCAGGAAAGGTCATCTCATTCTGTAACTGAAAAGAATATTATTGCATTAAAAGCTCAGAAATTTATTAAAAACGGGATGACTGTTTTTATGGATGGTGGGACAACGATCTATGCGATTGCAAATAGTTTACCCGCTAATATTGCTTTACGTGTGATTACTAATAATGTAGAATTGCTCCCTATTCTAAGACAATTTAAAAATATAGAATTGATTTTTCTCGGAGGTATTTACGATCAGGATACAGCAACAACAACTGGTTCAGATACGTGCTTTCAGGCTTCACAATATATAGCCGACTTGTATTTGATGGGTACCTGTGCAATAGATTCTGAGTTCGGAATTTCTGCCACTTTTAAAACAGATGCTGAGGTGAAAAAAACAATGCTTGGTTTGGCAAAGCAAACAATAGCTTTGGTTAATCATAATAAACTTCGGAATACAGAACCATTTAAAGTGGCTAACAATGATAAGATAGATGTCCTTATTACCGATTTATCCAGTGATAATAAAGAACTGGATGAATTTAGAGACTTGAACATTCAGCTTGTATAAATAAAAGCACTGCAGGCTAAAGGTGCTTGCAATGCTTTCTTAGATATTTCAATTGTTTAGAGTAGTGTATTATACCAATTCTCTTTTATAAATATGAATTGGATTATCCAGCATCCCTACAAACTGTAAACTATTAATTGGATCTTCCAGGTTTACCATTTGTTTATTGTTTTTTATTTGTAAACGGTTCAAACAGCATCTTTTAAATTGTGGCTCGAATATATCGTATTTTTCAAACTTCTCTTTCAGATGGGGTCTCTCTTCCTGATACGTTATAATCTTATCGGCAACCAGTCTCCAGAAATCTTCATCTTTGAAGTCTGCCTGATCATGGAGAAGAGCAGATAAATACCTCAGGAAACAATCGAATACATCAGTGAAAATATAAGTAAGTTTAAAATCGTCCGGAACTTTTATACCAATACGGCTGGTTTCACCCGGAAGTTTGATATCTCCGTTTAGTACTGCAATCTCTTCTGCTATATCTTTCATAATAATCTTCACCGGAGTATAATTTTCCATAATCAGGATCAGATTCTCACCGTGTGGCATGTATACAAGGTCGTATTCATAGAAGCTGTGTATTAAAGGCATCAGATAGAGATCAAGGTACTTACTTACCCATTCTTCTGCTGTAAGGCCTGATTTTTCAATCAATTCAGCGGCCAGAGAATAACCATTATTATCGAGATGAAGCAGAGCAGCCATTGTCATAAGACGTTGATTTTCGTTGATAAAAGGCATTGGGCTTTCCCGCCATAATGCTGCCAGCATTTTGGTATAAGGTGTATTATTATTCTGAAGTGCCTTTTCATAATATTCACTTCGGTAACCTATTGCTGCTAATTCTTTCAGAATAATAAAGCCTTTTTCTTGAAGATATGCATCGCTTTTTACCAGATCATCTACCCACTGATTAATAGCCGGAGTAGCTTTCATATAATAAGGTGAAAGTCCTCTCATAAAGCCCATGTTAAGCACAGACATAGCTGTTTTTACATAAAATTTATCAGGGTTGCTCGTATTGAAAAAAGTACGGATAGACTGTTGTGCACGGTATAAGTCTTCTGCTTCACCAAGTAATACAATATTTTGCAAGGCTATTTCGGAAGAGAAAGTCGGATTCATTTTATTATACCATTGCCATGGATGGATAGGCATGTAATAAAATTCTTCGGCATCAAGATCCAGATCTTTTAGCTTTTGACTGAATTTCACTAATGTCTCGGGCGAAAGTTCCTGATTCATCAGTTTGTCATAACTAAGGCTTTCCACAGTTGAAAAATTGCAACGATCCTTTTTTACAGCAATCCATAACAAACGAAGTTCATTCTGTGATTCTGGAGCATATTTGTAATAGTCATCTGCATCGAAGCCTATTCTCCCATTGTTGGCAATAAAAGTAGGATGTCCGGTTGTCGAGCCTTCTATAGTCTGGTAGTCTGCATCTGCCAGAATACAAGAATTATTCTCACGATTCATTACCTGTGCTCTGGCATATAATGTACTGATTAGTTCCTCTATGTAAACCGGAAGAATCTCTTTAGAAAATTCCAATTCTTCTTTGAAATCTACGATGAGGTGTATAAGATCTAACGGAACTTCTTTTCCGTTATGCGTCTTTTTTATTGAATGTACATCTATAGACCAATGATCCAATATCCGCTTCTGTGCTTTGAAGGTATAAATTACTTCTCCTTCTGCATGTTGAGCAGGAAGCTGGTAGTAACCCCATCCATCCTTTTCATATATTAGTTGCGGGTTAATAATCATTTCATGGGCAAACTCAGCCAAGGCTTTCTGAATAAGATATAGATTTGCCTTTGCCCAACTTTCCGGGGTAAGGTGTTCTATTGTTTTTTCGGGACTTATTATTTGGTTCATATTATTTGATTTTGTAGGGCGTTTCTAAATTGTTCTCTGGTGCAAAACTCCAGATATGCTTCTTTTTCCAGTAGTTGTATTTTTTTGTAGCGTGTAAACCCGGCTTTTCGGTTTAGTTTGTGAACTTTCTCATTTCTGACATCAGGCTCTACTACAACACGTTGAATTCTATGATCAGAGAATAAAAACTCCATGATGGTCTGAAATACACTCCATGTAAAAGATTTTATTTTTTTGCCTGGTGGTGCTACCAATATGTGCATACCACAATCTGAATCTTCAACGTTGTAAAATTTGCTCAGGACATGTTTTGGATGATAGCATTCCAGTAAAAAGCATGGTTCACCTTCAAAATACCCCATACAGATGTAATAATCCTTTTGTGCTAAAAGATATTCATAGGCTTCATAGACTTGCTCTGTAGTTGTATCAAGCATTTGCCAGTATTCAGCATATTCCTGATTTACCCAGTTATGAATAACAGGAACATGCTCGTCCAGATCCAGAGGAAAAAGTTCAAAGTTGCCTAATCCTTCTATATTTTTGGAAAAACAGGTTTTACTTTGAAATACTGGTCTCATATTGTTGTGCTTTGGTTAGGTTTTCATATACTCCGAATTTCTGGAACGCAATCTGCTGTTCCACGTGATAAACATCCCTGCCGGTAATCTCTCTCAGGATATAGGAATTTCTGTAGCATCCCATGCCTAAATCTGGTGTTACAAAACCATGAGTTTCCAACTCGGCATTCTGAACAAAAATCTCATTAGCATTTTTATCAATACTGTAATTACGCTGTACATTGAATTTCTCGGTGGATTTCCAATCTATTCGATCATTAATCCCATCTAAGAAAGCTGGCAGCCGGTATTTGTAACCTGTACAAAGCACCAATCCGTCGGTTTCAAGATGGAAACTTTCCTCCTGCTCGGAATGATAGAATTCTAAATCAATAATCCCTTGCTTGGTGTATTTGGCACCAACACATTCTGAATTGGTTAAAAGATTGGTTTTGAAATCAGCAGTCAGCCTTTTGGTATAGAGCAAATCAAAAATATCATTGATCAGACTTTCGTTGATCCCTTTGTAAAGGGAATTTTGATTTTTTAATAAAGCTCTTCTCTTTTCAGCAGGAAGACTGTAGAAATAATCAACATATTCAGGAGAGGTTAGCTCCAGAGTAAGTTTGTTATATTCCATCTGGAAGAAATGGGTGGAACGTGTAATCCAGTTGAGTTCATATCCGTAAACATCTATTTCCTGTAACAGATCATAATATATTTCGGCAGCACTTTGACCACTTCCTATAATGGTAATTGCTTTTCGTGACTGGAGTTCTTTCTTTTTATAAAGATATTCAGATGAATGTGCTGCGAGATCTTTTACAGGGTGAAAAAATGAAGGCATATACGGAGTTGTTCCTGTACCCAGAACGATTTTTCTTGTTCTGTAACTCTCTACAGTATCTTCTGTTTTGTTGTATACTTTTACCAGATAATTTCCTTGTTCCTCATCGTACATAATATCTTCTACATTATGGCTGAATCGTAGGTTATCCAATTTTTCTATAGCCCACTGGCAGTACTGATTGTATTCATTCCTTAGCAGGTAGAAATTCTCACGGATATAGAAAGAATAGATTCTTCCTTTTTCCTTTATATAATTGAGGAAAGTAAATTCGCTGGTCGGATCAGCCATTGTTACCAGGTCGGCCATGAATGGTATCTGCAATGTTGTGTCCTGCATCATCATACCTGGATGCCAGTCGAAACGATCGCTGCGGTCGAAAAATAAAGTATTAAGATCTTTTACAGGGTTTGCAAGACAAGCCATACTGAGATTGAATGGGCCTATTCCTATTCCTATTATGTCATATATTTTTTCCTGGGTCATGATTTGGTGGTATTTTATATAAGGTTTTTAGATTGTTCCTCTCCTATTTCCTGGATCAGATTTATTATTTTTTGTATTTCATCAATTGTGGTCATGGGATTAAGAAGTGTAAACTTCAGGTAGAATTGTTTGTTGACCTTAGTTCCGGCTACCATCGCTTTGCCACTGTCGAAGACTGCCTGCTTTATTTTCTGATTTAGTTCTGTCAATCTGTCTTCAGGAAAACCCGGCGGAGCATATCGGAAAACCAGAGCACTGATTTCGGGGCTATTCAGAGTTTCGAAATTTTCATACTCATTTAGCAGATAATAAACTTCTTTTGTAAGGTCAATAATCTCATCTATATAGCTGCCTAGCTTTTCTTCTCCAACGGTTCTCAGGGTAAACCAGAATTTCAGCGCATCGAATCTTCTTGTCGTTTGCAACGATTTTTTTACCAGATTCGGGACACCCGAAGTTTCCTGATCTTTTGGATTGAGATAATCTGCGTAGTACTGAATGAAACTAACATTGTTATGATCACGCATCAAAAACATACTGGCACTTATTGGCTGAAAGAATGTTTTGTGCAAGTCAATAGTACAAGAGTCAGCGTTTTCCAAACCATTTAGTTTGCTACGGTGCTGATTGCTTAGTAATAAGCCACCACCGTATGCTGCATCTACATGGAACCACATTTCGTTTTCCTGAGCAATTCTGCCGATTTCCGGAAGCGGATCTATAGATCCAAAGTCTGTTGTTCCCGCTGTACCTACAATCGCAATAGGTAAGTTGCCTTTTCCTCTTTCTTCATACAGCAGTTCTTCCAGTTTTCGGATGTCCATTTTATAATCCTGATCTACCGGGACACTGATAATCGCATCTTTACCAAGTCCCAGTATGCTGGCTCCTTTATTTAAGCTAAAGTGACTTTTTTCTGAGCAGAATATTCTGAATTTTTTTGCTTCTGCAGGAAGACCATGCTGATCAGGTATGATATTATAATTTTTCTTGATATAGGCATCTCTTGCAATTAATAATGCCATTAGGTTGGACTGTGTTCCTCCGCTGGTAAAGACTCCGTCGAAGCCCCCAGGATACTTCATTTTTTTTCCCATCCATTCAATAAGGCGAAGTTCTATCGTCGTGGCACCAAGACTCTGATCCCAGGTATCCATTGAACTATTGATGGAACTGATAATCATCTCTGCTGCCAGTGTTGGAATTAATATTGGACAGTTAAGATGTGCGACATAAGAATTGTGGTGGAATGCAGTTGCATCATTGATGTAGATATCACATAATTCGGAAAGGCATTCTTTTACAGATATTGTTTCGCCGCTGTTAATATCTACAAGATTCATTTTGCTTTTATTACGCTGAACAGAAGTGTCTCCTAATGGCGTCTGTCGGGTTTGCAAAAAATTGGTGATAACCTCCAGTGTGTCTTGTACTGTTTTCTGGTAGTAGTTTATATTTTCGGGTGTCCCATGGAAGATATCCATGTATTCGGAGCTGCCCCCTTTCAATACCTTTCGATAAGGTACTGTTTCGAATTTTGTTTCCATAATGTCTGATTTGGTATAAAATTTATCAGACCAAATGTATGTTATTTTTATTTAATCTAAATTAATATAACATTATGATTTTTGTCATTCCGTTAATTTAAATATATCAATAAGTATAGAATTAAAGGCCTCTGAAAAGAGGCCTCTAACTAGGAATATGAATGAAAAGTAAGTAAATTATGTGATTCAGTTTTAGCTTCTAAAAGCTAAATTGTTTCGGATAATAGTATTGAGTGTTTCAACAGATGTTGCTGATCTGAAGCCGTCTTCCGGAGTATTAACTACGTAATCTACCAATTTCTCTATAGTGGAAGTAGCAACATGCAGACGGGTATCCGATGAGGCATAATAAATAAATACAGTACCATCATGGTTGGCAATCCAACCATTAGAAAATACTACATTGGAAACGTCACCTATACGTTCTTCAGCTTCCGGAGCCATAAAGTAACCTGCAGGCTTATGAATAACCTGTGTAATGTCGTCCAGGCTGGTCATAAACATATAGAGGACATAGCGCAGGCCTGCAGCCGTATTGCGCACACCATGAGCAAGATGCAGCCATCCTTTCTCTGTTTTTATTGGTGCCGGGCCTAATCCGTTTTTAGCTTCGTAAACGGTATGATATTTTTTCTGATCAATCAATACCTCTTCAGTGACTTCTGCACTCTCCATACTCTTGCTTAGTCCCAATCCTATTCCGCCACCAGTTCCGGCTTCTATAAAGCTATCCTGCGGGCGCGTATAGAATGCATACTGTCCATTTACAAATTCAGGATGCAGAACAACATTGCGTTGTTGAGCCGATTTTGTTTTTAAATCCGGTAAGCGTTCCCAGTCTTTTAAATCTTTAGTCCGTACAATACCACACTGTGCTATAGCAGCAGACTGATCACCCGGAATGGCTTCCGGATCTCTTCGCTCTGTACAGAATAATCCGTAAATCCAGCCATCTTCATGCTGTACAATGCGCATGTCATATATATTTGTATCTGGTATATCTGTTTCAGGGACTGTAATCGGATAATCCCAGAACCTGAAACCGTCCGTACCATTTCTACTTTCTGCCACTGCGAAAAAAGATTTTCTGTCATTTCCTTCCACTCTTGCAATCACAATATATTTGTCGTCCATCTTCAAAGCTCCGGCATTAAATACAGCATTTATACCGAAACGTTCCATCAGATAAGGGTTTGTAGATTCATTAAAATCATACTTCCAGAAAACGGGCGCATGATCTGCTGTCAGTATGGGATTTTCGTATCTGTCGTAGATACCGTTGCCCAAGGTTTGTTGTTTTATGTTTTCTTTTAAGATAAGGTTTTCATAGGCCTCGTTGAGGGCCTTTTTTCTTGTCTCGAAATATAAACTCATAGAATTAAGTGTAGGTTATTATTTTTTAGTTTCGTTTTTGTTCAAGATCCTGTTCTATAATCTTCATTTGTCTTTCGTGCAACGGATAAAAAAGAATGAATACCATCGAGATAATTGCAGCTGTGGCGGGTAATAGACTTAGCATAAGTTTAATCCCTGTTTGTGCAAAGGCTGTTTGCAGAACATTTGCCTGAAATCCGAAGAATGCTAATAAGGCACCGCTCGCCCATCCGCCAATAGCCCATCCTAATTTCTGAGACATTGAAGATGCTGAAAAAATAAGCCCTGTGGCTCTCCTGCCCTGTTTCCATTCGGAATAATCAGCAGTATCTGCATACATTGACCACAATAAAGGAAATATACTACCGGCACATATACTGATGATAAACTGGAGAGCCAATACTCCGCTGATACTATTCTTTCCTAAAAAGTAAAAAAGTATACTGAAAATGGCGGCAAAAAGCATAGAAAAGAAAAATGTTTTCTTCTTGCCTATTTTATTGGCTACAGGAGTTGCTGCAATAACACCTATAATGTTTGCCGCCTGTCCCAGTACAAGGTATACTGTTGTTAGGGAGATTTGCATTCCGACAAAAGAAAGCATATCTGTATCGGATTTATCCAGGTAATATTTGAAATAATAGATGGCAACTCCATCCCTGATCGTATTGAATAATAATGTAGCAACACCAGCTCCCAATAATATCCACCAAGGCTTGTTTGCAAAAAGATCTTTCAGGTCATTTTTCAGTGTGGAATTATTTTCTTTTACAGGGATTATTCGTTCCTTGGTCCCTGCAAAGCACAATAAAAATAAGATTGAAGCTATAATACCAAAAACAACCATAGCATACACCCAGCCCATTGCAAATGTAAGAGTTCCGTCTCCGAAGATCTTTACTAAAGGTTCTATCAGCCACAATGCAACAAGACTACCGATAAATGCAAAAACCATTCTGTAAGAAGCAAGTGCTGTACGTTCTTTAGGATCTGAAGACATAACTCCGAGTAATGATGCGTATGGTACATTGATAAGGGAATAGACCATCATCATTACCGAATAAGTAATATACGCATAAACGAGTCTACCGTTTTCACTAAAATCCGGTCTGAAAAATGTAAAAATGCCCATTACTGCAAATGGTATAACTATCCATACCAGAAATGGGCGAAACTTTCCCCACCTTGTAGATACACGGTCTGAGATAAGGCCGACTACAGGATCGAAAAAGGCATCCCATACTTTGGTAACCAGAAACATGGTGCCGGCGGTAGCTGCTGTGATGCCAAATACATCGGTATAAAAAAAGAGTAAATACATGCTGAAAATTTTCCAGAACATGGACGATGCTGCATCGCCTAATCCATAGGCAATCTTTTCTTTTACTTTTATTTTTTCATTCATGAATTAGGCTGTTATCGGGATGATAAAAATAGTACCAGAAGGAATACGAACATAATACTTTTTTGACATTAAATAATACAAAATAATCAATGTATAAATAATGTTCATTGTGAATGTGCATGAAAATTAAATTATTTATAATTTTAAGTTAACAAACTGTTTTATAATTATTGATACTTTTATGACCTGCAAATTAATTACTACAGAATTTGGCCATGCTTAATAATCTGCTCCGGGAAATAATACCTTTAACATCAGGTGACTGCTTCACTATTTTTACCCGTGTAAAGTCGGACTTCGACTTTCCACTCCATAGTCATGAAGAAATAGAACTGAACTTTATTCATAATGGTAAAGGAGCAAGAAGGATTATTGGAGATCACATTTCGGTAATCGATGATTACGAGCTTGTAATGATCGGCCCCAATCTGCCGCATATGTGGGAAACTTATGAATTTGAGGGCAAAGAAATGACAGAAGTAACGATTCAGTTTCATAAGGATTTTCTTGACGAAAGATTCCTGAACCGGAACCAGATGAGCTGTATGAGAAAAATGATAGAATTATCGTCCAGAGGAATATTATTTTCTAAAGAAACAACTCAGAAAATAATGCCACGTTTGCTAAACCTGGATCAGAAACAGGGATTTGATTCCGTTTTAGAATTGTTATCGGTGTTGCACGATCTTTCTACATCCAAAAATATGCAGACACTGTCTGATAATATTTTCTTCAATCAGGAATCTTATAACAGCAGACGAATTCAGAGGGTAATGGAGTACGTTAACCATCACTTTCATCAGAATATTTCTTTAGGTGAAGTTGCTAAACTTGTGAATATGACGGAGATGTCTTTTAGCCGCTTTTTCAAAAGACGTACAGGAGTTACATTTATGGATTCATTATTAGAATGCAGACTGGGAAATGCGTGTAGAATGCTGATAGATACTACTCAGTCTGTTTCAGAAATTGCTTACCACTGCGGTTTTAATAATATTTCGAACTTTAACAGGCTGTTCAAAAAAAGAAAAGGCTGTACCCCAAAAGAGTTCAGACATGATTACAATTTTTATGGAAACCGTAAATTTATCTGACTCTTTTTATGGTATTTAAGTAAATTAAATCTTTCTATTTCTCCCTATTGATTGGGTATTTCGGATTTTTTGGTATTTTTAGGACTTTAATTAATATTCGCAATATATAATCATTTAATGAAAACATTATCAGAAATTGAACAGCTGCTTGCTGACGGAGATATTGAACAGGCTAAAATTGCAATTCACGAATTATACAAAGAAAACCCTAACGATACAGAGATTCTGCATATGTTTATTCAAACCGAATGGGCATGGGTAATGGAGAATCAGCCTGAAGCAAATTATATTCAGGATAGTATAATACCCTATATTCAAAAATTAATACAGCTGGAGAATGACAATGCTATGAAGTCTCAGCTTTTGTCCTATCTTGATTTCCAGAATCCTGTTATTCCGGAAGAAGATGTATTGCGCTATCTTAATGATCTGAAAAATGATCCTGTATATGAGGCTCAGGCAACAGACCTTTTCATTTACTATAATGATGTGAACGAAAAGCATGATGAGCTTATTCAATGGATCGATTACGGATTGGAGAATTACAAAAAATGGACACAGGATTCCAGAGAGCTTCAGGATGCTGAAATGTCCAAGTATCTGTTTCATAAATTCAGATATCTAAAATATCATAATACTCCTGTTGCTGATATTTTGCAGCTGATCAGCAAAAACATGCATAATATTTTGCTTTTTAATGAATTCCAGTATTTTGAATTAGCGGATTTTATATACGAGAATTCAGATTATCATTTGTTAGGGAAACTATTGTGTAAGGTTACAGAATTAGAAAATACAGACGAAGAAGTGCATAATGAGCTTGCACTCTGGGAAAGGCGTATAGACAAAATCCTTAGAAATGGATTTGAGGATGAAAAGCTTATGTATTTTGTTCTGCTTATCCAGAAGAATTATGGGGAACTTAATGATATTACAGAAGCAGACCATCTGGAAAATTGTCAGTTTTATATTGCTGAGTATCCTAACTCTAAATGGCCATTCCACTTTGCAGGGACTATGAAGTTCAATGAGCAAAGATATGAAGAGGCCCTTACCTACTTTAATGAAGCATTACAATTGGGAGGCAATTCCACGGCATTGTACAGATGGATAATCTCCTATTATCTTGTGAATGGTATACTTCCGGAACAAACTTATGCTGTAAATGATATTCCGAATGAATGGTATAACAATGGCGTATGTATATCGGAATTTTTGGACGAACATAAACTTTCGGGGCGTCACGAAGCTTCAGAGATACTGGAGTTATTCTACCTGAATGCTTACAACGGATTAGAAGATTATTTCTATGAAAACCGCTATGAAAGTCATCCTTATACAACTCCACATCTTTGGGCGATGTGTTGTAATAACCTTGCTATAGCTTATATCGGAACCGAAGATTTGGAGAAAGCAGAAGCTGCAGCAGCGAAAGGACTTGAACTTTCTGAGTTTTATGAACTGCACGATACTTTAGCAACGATATATGAAAAGTTAGATAATTTTGAGGGTGCCAGAAATCAGTATGGAATATTAACTTATGAATACGGACCTGAATGTTTTGATGAATTCAGGTATCTGCATTATGAAGCTAAAAGAATAAAGTATGCTACAATATTAGGCGAACTGGAAAATCCGATGGAAGTTCTGAAAGAACGTCTGAAAAATTATGAAGATTATGTTAGCAGAAATGGCGTAAATGAAGAAAACTCTGTTGAACTTTATAACCTGTCCAATGCCTTGGATTTAGGAGTTTCGCACTTGGTACAAGATTATTCTAACTCCGAAAAAATTGAATTCTGGAATCAATTTACATCGGAATTTCCGCAGAATTCTAACCCTTATTACATGCTGATGCAGGCCTATAATGAAGAAGGAAGATATAAAGAAGCTGTTGAAAGTGGAGAGCGTTTTCTGGAGCTAAAAAATCCTGAATGGTTATATGAAACAGATAAAATAAAAGCCTATTATCAGATTGGTAAAAATGCATCCTTTATCAATGATCATCAAAAAGCTTGTAACTATCTATCAGAAATATTACCAGTTTTGAGGGAGAATGAATTTATGCAGGATTCGGAGAGTACTCTTTTATTTTATCTGGTACAGAGCAGCCAGCATGCGAGAAGTGCCGATGAAACGATTAAATGGGCAGAAGAGCATGAGGCTTCTTATGATAAATTCGGATATGACCGAGATGAAGACTGGGCAATGATAGAAGTACTGAAATCTCAGCAGTTGCTGAACCAGAAGAAAAGAGAAGAAGCTTTAGAAAATGTACAGAAAATACTTTCTCTTTTCCCGAATGATGAACGTGCTTTAGTCCTTCAGAAAGAACTGAATAAAAAAGGTGGATTCTTTTCAAAATGGTTCTGATCCGGCATTCCGTGTATCAGATATAATTGTTATCTTAGGCTAAAAATATTAATATGTCATATTACCCAATTCACACCATCCCCGATTATTACCTTATAGACGATTTATTAACAGACGAACACAAACTCATCCGACAGTCTGTGCGCGAATGGGTAGATAGTTTTGTAATGCCAAAAATTGATGATGCAGCACAGCATCACAAGGATATTCCGGATCTTATGAAGGAGCTCGGAAAAATCGGAGCTTTAGGGCCATATATTCCGGAAGAATACGGAGGTGCAGGATTGGATCAGATTTCTTACGGACTGATTATGCAGGAGCTGGAACGTGGTGATTCTGCGGTTCGTTCGGCAGCATCAGTACAATCATCATTGGTGATGTTTCCTATAAATGAGTTTGGCTCGGAGGAACAAAAAAAGAAATATCTTCCTCAATTGGCTATTGGTGAGATGATTGGTGCTTTTGGACTGACAGAACCCAACCATGGATCCGATCCGGGCAGTATGGAAACTCATTTTAAAGATATGGGAGACCACTACCTGCTAAACGGTGCAAAAATGTGGATTACCAATGCTCCATTATGCAATATTGCTGTAGTGTGGGCTAAGGGTGAAGATGGTAAAGTAAGAGGTCTTATTGTAGAGCGTGGAATGGAAGGCTTTACAACACCTGAAACTATTAATAAATGGTCTTTACGTGCATCTAAAACCGGAGAATTGGTATTCAGAGATGTAAAGGTTCCTAAAGAAAATATATTGCCAAACGTAATTGGGCTTAAAGGTCCGTTATCTTGCCTCAACTCTGCCCGTTATGGTATATCCTGGGGTGTTATTGGCGCAGCAATAGATTGTTATTGTACAGCTGTACAATATTCAAAAGAACGTATCCAGTTTGGTAAACCTATTGCTTCTTATCAGCTTCAGCAAAAGAAACTGGCAGAATTCCTTACGGAAATTACCAAAGCACAGTTGCTATGCTGGCGTCTTGGAACTCTGAAAAATGAACACAGAGCTACACCTGCACAAATATCTTTGGCGAAAAGAAATAATGTGAAAATGGCGATCGATATTGCCAGAGAATCCAGACAGATTCTTGGTGGAATGGGAATTATGGGTGAATTCCCTATGATGCGTCATGCTGCTAACCTGGAGTCAGTGATTACCTATGAGGGAACTCACGATGTACACTTACTCATTACCGGAAATGATATTACCGGAATAAATGCTTTTTAAAAATTGAAAGATTCGGATAAAGATTTTATAACTTTCTGGGAACAGAAAAGACAAAAAGGAAGAACTAAATATGCATTGTATGACGGACTGAGATGGTCTTTGTTTACAGTAGTTTTTGTTATTCTTTTTCAATATTTTGTATTAGAGACTACAGATCCTCAAAACCTTTGGCTGTCAATAGCAATTAATGTAGTTGTTTTGCTGGCAGCAGGCTTTGTTCTGTATTATTACTTAATGTGGATGCTTTATGAACGAAAGTATCTGAAATTAAAATCCTCGACAAATGAGGACTAGTTTTATGAATTTAAAAACATTTCCGCTTGTAGCGGTTTTACTTATAGTTTCATGTAAGAAAAATGAAGGTACTGTATCTTCAGAAGCTAAGCCAGATTCTTCTGCTATTATCGCTTCCGATTCAATAAAGGTTAATCATCCAAAGAATACGGGACAGATGATTACAGCAGACTTCTATGCCTATGAGGAAATTGGAGATTATCTTTACCTTCTGATTAAGGATAACGGAAAAATTGAAAGTTTTGTAACTCAGGCTGTCGATAAAGATCTTAACCGTGGAGACCTGGTAGAAGTTAAATGGAAAAAAGGTCAGATTGAGATTGCCGGGGACAATGACCGGAAAGAAGACAGCAAAATGTTGGTTTCTGTAAAGAAGGTTAAGGATGGTGCATTGTCTCTTTTTAAGCAGCGTTATACAAAACCTGTAAAATATACATTTGGTCAGGACCTTGATTTGTCAAACGAAGAAAGAGATGATATTTACAATAATGTACAGTATTATCTGGCAAATACCAAAAATAAATTATTATTGCTTCATCTGAAAAAAAATGAAGAACTCACCTATTCTATTGAAGAGCGAAATGAACAAGGCAAAGATTATATTGTTTTAGGTTTGGGTGTGGAATTTGAGAATCGTTTCAGCGTAGCACAATGGCTTTATATTGACCAGCGTAATGGAGATTTGTATGAATATGATCTTCCAAATGATAACCTGGTTCCTTTTAATTAGATTTTAATTCTTTATCACATAAAAAAGCTCTGCAATTGCAGAGCTTTTATTTTGTCCGAAAACGGACAATTAGTGTTCATTTTCAGACACTTTCCAATGGTGTTTAAAATTTAATTTATTGATTTTGAATTAGTTATAAACTTATTTCTAATTGGTATTATTTCGGTTATATAGCCGATATACAAAAATTAATATACTTAATGTAACAGGGCTTTGCCTTCTGTTGTGTTATGATTAAAAGTAAAAATTATGAAGAAGAATTATATTTTAATAGGATTAGTAACTTCAGTTTTTTCGTTTGCACAAAGCATACAGGGAAAGCTGAGTTATGAAAACAAAAAACAAATTCCGGATTCTGAAATTATATTATCTAAGGGAACTGAAAAAATAACCGGTATCAGCGATGCTGAAGGAATCTTTAATATAAAATTGAAAGAAAACGGAACCTACCAGATTGAAATCTTCAGAGATGGTGAGAAACTATTATCTGAAAATATAGCAATAGAGGGAAATATAAACAGAAATTTTCTGATTCCGTTACCCAAGACTACTGAAACCAAAGTTGAAGGTGTTACAGTAACAGGAAAGAAAAAGCTAATTGAAAGAAAAGTAGATCGCCTGGTTTTCAATGTTGAGAATTCAGTGGCATCACAAGGATTAGATTTGATAGAAGCGCTGGCCAAAACACCGATGGTTCGTACTACAGATGAAGCAATATCAATTGCTGGTAAAAGTAATGTTGCAGTAATGGTAAATGATAAGTTGCTTAATCTTTCTGGTCAGGAATTAATCAATTACCTGAAGACACTAAGATCGGATGATATTGCCAGAATTGAAGTAATCACTACTCCACCTGCACGTTTCGAGGCAGAAGGTAAAAGTGGACTGATCAATATTATTTTGAAGAAAAATACCAATCTGGGTTGGAATGCGTCTTTGCAATCTTCCGGAAATTACTATTTCGGCAGACCAACCGTTTCTAGCAGAAGTGGTTTAAGTTTCAATTATCAGGGTAAGAAGCTTTCAGTATCTACGAATCTGTCTACTGGAGACAATTACTGGCAGGGAAAAGCTTATACCTATAATTCGGGTAATGGAAATAATAACTACTGGAATACTGATGAGAAAACCTCTTCTAACTATCGCTATAAAAGTGGGAATGTAAAAACGGAATACAAGATAAATGATAAAAATCTGATAGGTGTTAGTTACAACTATTCATTTAGCAATCCATTGGAACAGGCGCAAAATGCTACGAGTATAAGAGATGAAAGGGGTGATCGTACATTTGCATCAGATTCGAATAATAGAAATAAGAGAAATGTACATAATGCTACAGCTTTCTACGATCTAAAACTGGATTCATTGGGTAGTAAGCTGAGCATCTCTGCCAATATGATGATTAATAATTCTAATGCGAATAACTATTATAATACGATAACCAGTACAAAAACTTCTACTTTCGTTAATCCTGTCAGTCAATATAAAATCTATTCGGGCCAGGCAGATTTGGAAAAGAATTTTTCCAAAATAAAAACGGAATCCGGAATCAAGTTTACGAAGATTAAAAACGATTCAGAATTTAATTTTTATGATATTCTGAACGGACAGAATGTATTCAATACAAAAAGAAGTAACAATTTCTTCTATAATGAAGAGAACTATGCCGCTTATATTTCAACGAGTTTTAAAATCAATGATAAATGGGATGCCAAAGCAGGATTGCGTTATGAATATACCCACCTGAAAGGTTATTCACCGAACGAGAATCTTACATCCACCAATAAATACGGAAAGTTCTTCCCTACAGCTTATGTAAGTTATAAGCCCAATGATAATCATTCATTCTCAATTAATTACTCCCGGAGAATCAGCCGTCCCTATTTTGGAAACCTGAATCCATTCAAATATTATACTTCGGATTTTGAATACAGTACAGGAAATCCTTATTTGCAGCCAACGTTTACGGATAATTTAGAGTTTGGTTATGTACTGAAAAATAACCTGAATATAACGGCTTATTACAATTATACCAAAGCGAACTGGGACAGAGTCCAGATGATAGAAGATGGGTTAAAGTACAGTACAACGCTTAATTTTTATAATCAGAATAGTGCCGGAATTAATATCAGCTACAACTATAATAAGCTGAAATGGCTGGAATCTAATATTTTCGTAAACGGATATTATGCTAAATCGAAATCTTATATACCACAGGTAATTTCAGGAATGTCGGGTTATGGTGCCAATTTTAATCTAGATAATAATTTCTTTCTGAAAAAGGATAAAAGCCTTACGTTTGTATTCGGATTGTGGAGCAATATTCCGGAACGTAGTGGTAATACCTACTTCAACGGAAACTTTTCTGCATATACAGGGCTAAAAGCAAGTTTTTTGGAAAAGAATTTACTATTTAATTTAACGGTAAATGATGTTTTCAATACCAATCGCTCAAAAGGTACTGAATATTATCAGGACTTTAATTCGGAGTATTATTACAAAGGCATTACACGAAATGTGAACCTTTCTGTTACTTATAAATTCGGGAATAATAATGTGAAAGGCGCTACCAAGCAAGTTAAATTTGAAGAACAAAACAGAGCTGGCGGAAATAACTAGTATATATTCTAACTAATAATCAGGATTGGATAAAGTATAGGATAATGTTGGGACCAATTCCGCATGAATTCTGTTATCTTTGCAAAAAAGAAGTCAAATGAATTGTCCTTGCTGTTCGGGAAAAACCTATGAAGAATGTTGTGCACCTTTTCACAGAAAAGAAAAACATGCACCTACTGCTGAAGCGCTTATGCGTTCCCGTTATTCGGCATATGCTATTCCCAACGGAGAATATCTGATGGAAACCACTCATCCAGGAAAACGTAAATTCCATGACAAAGCGGATATGCAGGAATGGGGAGAAATGAACCAATGGACAAAGCTGGAAATTGTAAGAACTCCGGCATTAAATCATGTTGAGTTCAAAGCTTATTTTATCAATTCAGAAGGCCAGGAACAAATTCATCATGAGTTTTCCTATTTTCAGAAAATGCATGACCGCTGGTATTATGTATCAGGGGATTTTATGGAGTAATCAGGATCAAACAAAAGTTTAAAAATAAACCATGGTAGGATGTCTTACCATGGTTTTTAATTTATCTAAAATTGATTGCAATTTTTTTCAATATTGGTTTTATTTCGCTTTTGAAAGTGCCATTTTTATTGCAAGAAAGGCTAATACACTTGCCATAAACCATTTCTGAGCCTTTATCCATGTTGGGTTCTTTGCAAAGAATCGTGCGGCTTGAGCAGCAGTTAGTACAATGATAAAGTTGATACTGAAACTTACAAATACCTGTATAATCCCCAGTTCCAGACTCTGAGTAAAAATGGAACCATATTGAGGTTTGATAAACTGTGGAAAGAAGGACAGATAAAAAACAGCTACTTTAGGATTGAGAACATTTGTAAGAAAGCCTACGGTAAATAATTTACCGGGACGATCTATTGAAATATTCTGGTCAACTTCAAAGATATTTTTACTGTTTGGTTTAATTGCCTGATAGGCTAAATACAAAAGATAGATTGTTCCTAAAGTCTTTAGTACAACATAAGCATATGGTACAGCGAATAATACTGCTGTCAGCCCAAAAGATACCATTACGATATGAAACAGGAATCCACAAACAACACCTGCAAGTGATGTAAGACCTGCTTTTCTTCCCTGTGTTATGGTTCTGGAAATCAGATAAATCATATTAGGACCCGGACTGATCACTAAGATAAAAGCTGCTATAATAAAAAAGATAAGATCGTGAATTGGTATCATTTTATCAATATATTTTTAAAAATTGCTTAGCCCCACCCTGCGCTGTCCTCTTCAACAAAGTCCTTCTCCGGATTCAGAATATCCAGTATAATAGACTTTACCGATTTCATTGGTAGTTCGAGATCTGATTTACTAATATAGCTGTCTCCGGATATATTTAGCATTTTGGGACCCTCATCAGGTGCCACAAAGCTCCATATACCACATTGTACTTCCTGATCCGGAAAAGCTCCGGAAGTCAGTGCACAATGTGCATAGATAGATAGCTGAACTTCCTGCTTGTATTTTTTATCAAATAACTGCGTGTCCTCATCCTTTTTAGGGTTAGACTTTACATTCAGGTCACCCGCTTTAGCACTTTTGTAGTCGATAATGCGAAGTGTTCCGTTGAAGCGATCTATTCTGTCGGCGAAACCATTAAAGCTTATTTTATCCTGCTGCTGATCATCCAGATAAAAATTAGCATGAATATTATGCTCCAGAGCCAGAATTTCCAATGAGTTTCCTTGCTCTACATCGTCCAGATCTTTCTGAATGATATTCTGAAGTGTTCTTTTAGCAACCGATTTATGTATGTAATTCATTCCGCGTTTATAATAATCCGGGGAATGTTTTAGTTTTTCTACAATAATATAATCCAGTGACTCCTCTACTTTATTCTGAGCCTGTTTAAGATCTGCCGTTGTCAGCTTTTTATTTAGTAAGCTCTGGTAAAGATAATCCAGTGTATAGTGCACAAGATTACCAAAGTTACGAACAGAGATCTCTTCTTCCAATTCATCTGGAAGTCTTGTGTTCAGAATCTGATTCAGATAGAAATCCAATGGATTATAGAGATATGCATTGAGATGTGAAGGTGAAACTTTCTGTTTCCAAAGTTCCAGCTTTTCCAATACCAATGGTGTTTTTCTAATGCGTATCGGTTCCTGATTCACTGGTTCGGAAGAGCTGTCTACAACATAATTTTGTATCTGGTGTTGACTTTCCATTTCGATCTGGGTAATGAAACGGCTTTTCTCACCAATATTTACCCCACTTGTAAGTCCGTTGAAGAGCATGTATACATTTTTTGCTTCCTGAATCAGTCGGTAAAAATGATATGCATAAATAGAATCGTTTTCAAGAAAGGTGTTCATTCCGAAATTCCGGCGGACATCGAAAGGTAGATAAGTATTCTGAGTTCTTCCCAATGGTAGTTTACCCTCATTTATAGAAAGCATAATAACATTCTCAAAATTCAGCAAACGGGTTTCCAAAAGTCCCATAAGCTGTAATCCCGAAAGAGGTTCCCCTTCAAAATCTATGGTTTCGGTGCTTACGAGTTGGTTTACCAGTACTTCCAGAGTAATGATGTCTACAAGGAAATCATATTGTTGTAACTGATTTTTAAGGCTTATAAAAGCCTTTTCGAAGCTCGATATATTTTCATAATCTATATCATTTATCTTTTCAAACTTACATGAGATGCAAAAGTCGATCAGTGTATCCAGATAGACTTTTGGATCATTTGGTTTGGTCAGTAAATTAATATAAGATATGCCTCCTAACAGTTCATTAAATAATTTTCTGGATATATAAACCAGATTCCTTTCTTCCAGCTGCTCCAGAAAACCTTTTATAATAGGTTCATCCTCTTTCTTGTATGGTAATTCCTCTAACAATGGAACAAGGTCTGCATAATAATAAGACGAGCTGTTTTTATCCAGTTGTTTTTGCAGATAAAAAAGCTTTTTCATGGCCACACTGAATGATAAATTCTTCAGCGGGAATCCCATTGTAATATTCAGACTCTTCACCAGATGCTGGAGACTTTCCAGTGTTGGTGGCAGCAGATTTTCGTCCAGAAGAACAACTGCTGTGTTGCTTAGTTCAGGATTTCGTTTCCGAAGGTCATCCAGAATATGTGGAAGAAGTTTTGTCTGTGCGATATTTCCGGAAACTTCGAATACCTGAATATTTTTGTTTTCTGAAAAATGATTTTCTATCCAGCTGAAAGGTCTGTATTCGTTAAACTCTTTCCAATGTTGATGTTCGCGCAGAAATTTGCCAGCTTCCTGGCGTCTGTCCTTGATGTAGTATTCGTCTGCCTGAAAAAAACATAATGCCTTATCCCATTGCAGGAGATTTCTGACTAGCTTTTCTTCTACAGGTGTAAAGGCATTAAAACCACAGAATACCAATTGTAGTTTTGTGGTTTCAGCAAAGTGGCTTACAGTTTCTTTTACCTTTTCATGAATAATTCCGGGAGTTGCCAGATTTTCCTGAAGCAATTCTTTTTTCAGTAGCGGAAGAAAAGAATTCATTTTCTGCCAGAAGTTCAGGTTGCGTCGGTGCGGCTTATCATCACCAAGCAATTCGCCCCAGTTCTTTATACGTTCGTCAGAAAGCATAAATTCCAGAACCGGAGTATCACTTTTAGAAAATTTCAACATATCATCCCAATCCTTTAAAAGTGTTGGGAACCATTTCAGGAAAGACTGTATATCCTCTTTCGCATCTATTTTACGATAGGTTTTGTAAGCGAAAAGCCATAACGGAATACCCGAGATCTGCTGTAGTCCGGATATTTCTGTAATTAGCTCATCAATAGTCTGAAATTTTGGCAGTATTCCTTCGTATTGTTTCTCTGCCAGAATCTTTTTGATAAAAACTGCCGGACGTTTACCCGGAAGTATAAAGGTATAGGCATGGAGAGGTTTGTCCTGCTGAAGGAGACTGTCAACAATTTTGTTTAGAAAACTATGTTGGGTAGTTTCAGACATCTTTTATAAAATCTTCAAAGTCCTGGTAAAAGTTTTCGAAGGCAGTCATTTTTTCTACAAAAAACTCAAAAGTTTCCTGCCACGAATTTTTATTGAAGATACTTACATTTTCTTTCTGTACCCAAATACGGCTTATTTCTTTTCCGCTTTCCAGAAAGTAATGCTCTTCCATAATAGCATCCGGAAGATAATCTTCTCTTAATAAATTTTCCAGAGATTCAATTTTCTCATAATAGGCATTTCTGAAAAGCTCGTCTTTCATTTCTATATCTAATGAAACTTCTGCTTTCTTGTTGTCTGCGTAAAATTTGAAAGAAAAATCTTTGATTTTTGTATCATATAAAAGCCACTTTCGGGGAAATGATTTCCCGAAAGCTGTCCAAAATTCTGTCTTCAGTTGTGCCGCTTCTTGTTTGGAGAACATATTAAGTGTGAACCTTTTATTTGTTTTGTTTAATGCTAGCTATTTGTCTGGCTATTTTATACTAAACCTCACAGGTTTTTATGCCCATGAGGTTTGTTTTATACTATACTGAGTGAAGTCGAACTGTTTTAGTTATCGTCTCCTTCCTCAAACAGATTTCCTATTGTTCCATCATCATCAAAATCCTCAGAAATATCCGGAATTTCTTCAATTACTTCCTCCTCTTCAGGTTCAGGAATTGTAATATTGATGGTTCTTATTTTGTCTTTTGACAATTGGTTTCCTAATGCTTTAATACCTTTTACAGTAATAAATTCATCTATCAGTACTGTTTCCGGATCTTTATCTTTTCCTTTTTCTTTACTGAAGATCAGCTCTGCTGATGCATTTTTACCGGTACTTACCCATTCTACAAAAGATTTAGGGTGTTCCGACGGGAAGAATAGCTGTGGATTATTTGTGCTTTCCAATAAGAAACGCTTTACAAAATAGCGTTCTTTCTCACCATCATAATAGATACAGCCTATTGACTGTTCCGGTTTCCATTTTTCAAGGATAATATATTCATCATCGAAACGGTTAGAAAGATCAAAGCTTACAAGGCGGGCCTCTCCTTTTGGTGTAACCAATAAGATTTTGTCTTCACCTTTGAAAGTTCCAAGGAAAGTACCTCTTGCATCTGCATTCAGCCTTCTTACAGCTTCATCAAACCATATTTTACGAGGAGCCAGTGTAGAAACACCTTCCTCCTTCATTTCGATCTTTTTAATCGGATATTTGGTTACCAGATTACCTTTAGAGTCTCTACCCTTGATTGCCAATTCGGAGAAATCTATATCCAGTTTGTTTTTACGGATACGGGCACTTGGTTTCAGTAATACATTTACAACTTCTGCTTCTCCATTTGCATTAGCAGAGAAGTAAAGTACTTCCGATCCTTTCTTATCTGATGCCAGATTATATTCGTTGCTTCTGATAACACCGGTAACGAAGAAACGCTTCATGTAATAAGGTCCTTCTTTGCCTTCGCGGTAGATCATATTATAAACTGTACGTTTATCATTTTTCTTCCAGATGCCGACATGCAGTATGTTTTTGCCGACAAAAGTTTTAGATTCTACCTTGGTTACAAGCATAGTACCATCTTTACGGAAGATAATAATGTCGTCGATATCCGAACATTCAAAAAGGAACTGGTCTTTTTTCAGAGAAGTACCGATAAAGCCTTCATCGAAGTTAGCATAGAATTTCTCATTCGCTACAGCTACCTTAGTTGCGTCTATAGTATCGAAAATTCTTAGTTCAGTTCTTCTTTCTTTATTCTTTCCGTATTTTTTCTGAATGTTCAGGAAGTAATCTATTGCATAAGTAATAAGATTCGCCAGATGATGTTTTACCTGCTCTATTTTCCCTTCCAGTGCTGCAATATTTTCCAGCGCTTTGTCCTGATCATAACGGGAGATTCTCATGAAAGGAAGCTCTGTTAGTTTGATAATATCTTCAACAGTAACTTCGCGCATCAGGTGCTTGGTAAATGGATTCAGAGCCAGATCAATAGCACTGTAAACTTCTTCTTTGGAAGCTCTGTTTTTAATCTCCTGATAGATCTCGTTTTCTATGAAGATTTTTTCAAGAGATGCAAAATGCCATTTCTCTTCAAGTTCCCCAAGTTCTATTTCTAACTCCAGTTTTAGTAATGATACTGTATGGTCCGTATTCATTTTCAGAATATCAGAAACATTCAGGAACATTGGTTTGTCCCCTACAATAACACAGGCATTTGGTGAAATAGTTACCTGACAGTCGGTAAATGCATATAATGCATCAATCGTTTTATCTGGTGATACATCCGGATGCAGGTGAATCAAAATTTCTACTTTATCCGAAGTGTTATCTTCAATTTTCTTGATTTTAATCTTCCCTTTCTCATTCGCCTTGATGATACTATCGATAAGGTCTCCGGTCGTTTTGGAGAATGGAAGTTCAGTTACAATAAGCGTATGCTTATCTTTTTGGGTAATTCTTGCTCTTGCTCTTACCTTACCACCACGCTGTCCGTCATTGTATTCAGAAACATCCAGCAGACCTTCTGTAAGAAAATCAGGAAATACCTGGAAAGGTTTCTTTTTCAGGTAGGCAACAGATGCGTTTACTAGTTCGTTAAAATTATGTGGTAAGATTTTAGTAGAAAGACCTACACCAATTCCCTCTACTCCCTGTGCCAGAAGCAAAGGGAACTTTACAGGAAGATCAATAGGTTCGTTATTTCTTCCGTCATAAGACTTAGACCATTCGGTAGTTTTCGGATTGAAGACTACTTCCAGAGCAAAAGGAGTTAGTCTGGCTTCTATATAACGGGCTGCAGCTGCACTATCTCCCGTGAATATATTTCCCCAGTTCCCCTGTGTATCTATCAATAATTCTTTCTGTCCGATTTGTACCATCGCATCGGTAATCGATGCATCACCATGCGGGTGATATTTCATCGTATTACCTACGATATTGGCAACTTTGTTATAACGTCCGTCTTCCAGCTCACGCATAGAATGCATAATTCTTCGTTGTACAGGTTTCAGTCCGTCATATACGGACGGAATTGCACGGTCAAGAATTACATAAGAGGCATAATCCAGAAACCAGTCCTGGTAAAGTCCGGAAACTTTCTTTAATGATTCTTCTGCGTGGTTTAAATTGTTTTCTTCCATTTATATTGGTAGCGCTGTATATTATATTATAAGAATAAGAGTTCGACATATTCAGGGTTTACTGCTATAATGCTACTAAACTAAGTTTTAGCGTTGTCACACTGAGCTTGTCGAAGAGTTTGATTATCCTTCTGTTTCTGTTACGACTTCTTCTTTCAGTTCCTTTTTCTCGATGTCTGTATCTTCTACAACAAGATTTTCCAGAATAAAGTTTTGTCTGTCTGGTGTATTTTTACCCATATAGAATTCCAGTAGCTGGTCTATTGTGGTATCTTTACCCATCACGACAGGTTCCAAACGGATATCTTTTCCGATAAAGTGCTTAAATTCATCCGGAGAAATTTCACCAAGTCCCTTGAATCGTGTGATTTCAGGATTTTTTCCTAGCTCATTCAATGCTTTTACTCTTTCAGCCTCGCTGTAACAATAACGGGTTTCTTTTTTATTTCTAACCCTGAATAAAGGTGTTTGAAGGATATATAAGTGTCCGTTCTTGATAACATCCGGGAAGAATTGTAAGAAGAATGTAATCATTAGTAATCGGATGTGCATACCATCGACATCGGCATCGGTAGCGATAATAACCTGATTGTAGCGAAGATCTTCTAAACTTTCTTCAATATTAAGAGCTGCCTGAAGGAGGTTGAATTCTTCATTCTCATAAACTACCTTTTTGGTCAGCCCGTAGCAGTTTAAGGGTTTACCTTTTAAACTGAATACTGCCTGTGTCTCTACATCACGGCTCTTTGTAATAGATCCGGATGCGGAATCTCCCTCGGTAATAAAGATCATAGTTTCCGATTTACGGTCGGCTTTCTGATCGTTATAGTGCTGACGGCAGTCTCTAAGTTTTTTGTTATGAAGCGATACTTTTTTTGCACGCTCACGAGCCAATTTCTGAATACCGGAAAGCTCTTTTCTTTCTCTTTCGGAAACGATAATTTTCTTTAGTAAAGCTTCTGATGTTTCTGGCTCTTTATGAAGGAAATTATCAAGTTTATTTTTAAGGAAGTCATTTACGAAAGTACGTACTGTAACTTGCCCCGGTCCCATTTCGTTACTTCCCAGTTTGGTTTTGGTTTGAGATTCGAAAACAGGTTCTTCTACTTTTATGGAAATAGCAGCGATAATAGATTTTCTTACATCGGCAGCTTCATAACTTTTATTATAAAATTCTCGAACAGTCTTTACAAATGCTTCACGGAAGGCATTAAGGTGTGTCCCTCCTTGTGTGGTGTTCTGTCCGTTAACGAATGAAAAATACGTTTCGGACTGAGATTTATCCGAGTGGGTAATAGCAACTTCAATATCATTGTCTTTCAGATGAATAATTGGGTAAAGGATTTCACCATCAATCTCATCCTGAAGGAGGTCTTTAAGACCATTTTCTGAAACAAATACTTGTCCGTTGAATACAATTTTCAGCCCTGGATTCAGGTAAGAGTAATTTTTAAGCATCTTTTCGATGTACTCTTTTCTGAAGCGGTAATTGGTGAAGATTGTATCATCTGGTACAAAAGTAATTTCGGTACCATTTCTTTCAGTAGTATCTGTCTCCGGAAAATCCTGTACAATAACCCCCTGACTGAATTCAGCTACTTTGGCTCTTCCTTCACGAACTGATTTTACTTTGAAAAAGTTAGAAAGGGCATTTACAGCCTTGGAACCTACCCCGTTCAGACCTACAGATTTTTTGAAGGCTTTGGAATCATATTTACCACCGGTATTCATTTTGGATACCGCATCCACAACCTTACCCAAAGGAATACCACGACCATAATCCCGGATAATGGCCTTACCTTCATCCAGTTTTATTTCGATCCTTTTACCAGAGTTCATGGCAAATTCATCAATCGAGTTATCGATGATTTCTTTTAAGAGAATATAGATACCATCATCGGCGGAAGAACCATCTCCCAGTTTTCCGATGTACATGCCGGGACGCAATCTTACGTGCTCCTGCCACTCGAGGGATCGTATATTATCTTCGGAATAGTTAACAGTAGTGTTTTCAGACATTCTTGAAATTGTAATATCTACAAAAATAGTGATTTTTTGTGAGTTTTTATGCCTTAGAGTGATGCTTTATAAGTATTTTTGTTTGTCAAAAAAAATATAATGCCGTTGCTTTTAAACTCAAAACTTCCTGAGGTTCAAACGACTATTTTTACAAGAATGTCTATGTTGGCTCAGCAAGAAAATGCTGTAAATCTTTCACAGGGTTTCCCCGATTTTTATCCGGATGAAAAGTTATTAGAGAATATTGGTAAATATGCTGTAAAAGGTTTTAATCAATATGCTCCGATGATGGGTGTAGAACCGTTGCGTAATGCAATTTCTGAAAAAGTAAAGTATTGTTATAGTATAGATTATAGCCCGGAATCTGAAGTGATGGTTACAGCAGGCGCAACAGAGGCTCTCTTCTGCTCTCTTGCTGCGTTGGTGAATGCAGGAGATGAAGTTATTGTCTTTGAACCGGCGTATGATTCTTATATTCCGGTGATCAGACTTTTTGGAGGAATTCCTAAAACGGTAAAACTCCATTATCCCGATTATAAGATTGACTGGTCGGTTGTAAAGCAACTGATAACGGATAAAACAAAAATGATCATCATTAATAATCCGAATAATCCGGCTGGGAATATTCTGGATGCAGAAGATATTTCCCAATTGACAGCTTTGGTTGAAAATACTAACATCGTTATTCTAAGTGATGATGTGTACGAAAATATTGTGTTTGACGGTAAAAAGCACCTAAGCCTTAGTCAATCCCAGTTAAAAGACAGAAGTATTATTGTGGCTTCTTTTGGGAAGTTGTATCATATTACAGGTTGGAAGCTGGGCTATGTGCTTGCTCCGGAATCTATTATGCAGGAGGTGAAAAAAGTGCATCAGTACAATGTATTTAGTGTGAACACGCCTGCTCAGTATGCTATAGCGGAGCTTTTGCAAAATCCGGATAGTTACACCGGATTGTCAGGATTCTTTCAGAGGAAAAGAGATTTATTAGCAAAAGGTTTGTCAGAAATTGGCTTTGATGTTTTAATTCCTGAGGCTACTTATTTTCTGTCTGCTTCTTATAAAAAGTTTTCAGATTTGGAAGATTTAGAATTTGCTCAATGGCTGACCAAGGAACATAAAGTAGCTACAATTCCGTTTTCTTCTTTCTATGAAGATGGGACGAATGAAGGTGTAATACGCTTCTGTTTTGCAAAAAAGAATGAAACAATAGAACAGGCACTGGACAATTTACAGAAGCTGGTGCCACTATTTTAGTATTAGCCTTGACAAGGCTCTATAATACAATAAAAGCTTCCCATGGGAAGCTTTTATTGTATATTTTGAGTGATTATTTACACATTAAATCTGAAGTGCATAATATCGCCATCCTGTACGATATATTCTTTTCCTTCTACTCCAAGTTTACCAGCTTCTTTAATCTTAGCTTCGGTACCATATTGAATATAGTCGTTATACTTGATTACTTCTGCACGGATAAATCCTTTTTCGAAATCAGTATGGATAACACCAGCAGCCTGTGGAGCAGTCCACCCTTTTCCGATAGTCCATGCTCTTACTTCTTTTACTCCGGCAGTAAAGTAAGTCTGAAGATCTAATAAGGTGTATGCTGTACGGATAAGACGATTTACACCTGGTTCTTCTAATCCAAGTTCTTCAAGGAAGATTTGTCTTTCCTCAAATGTTTCCAATTCGTTGATGTCTGCTTCGATCTGAGCAGCTAAAACGATAGTTTCAGCATTTTCAGATTTTGCCATAGCTTCAATCTTTTCAATCCAAGGATTACCGTTTTTTACAGAATTCTCGTCTACATTACAAACGTAAAGAACCGGTTTGTTTGTTAGCAATTGGATTTCAGAAATAATTCCGGTCTGGAAATCATCTGCAGGAAATTCTCTGGCATTTCTTCCGCTTTCGATAAATTCTGAAAGTTTTACTAAAGTTTCGTAAGCCAAAACATCATCTCTCTTACCAGATTTTGTTAATTTTTTAGCTTTATCCACTGCTTTAGATACTGCTTCTAAGTCCTTAAGTTGTAATTCGATGTCGATAATGTCTTTGTCTCTTAATGGATCAACAGTACCTTCTACGTGAGTAATGTTGTCATTTTCAAAACATCTTAGTACGTGAATAATAGCTTCACATTCGCGGATGTTAGCCAGGAACTGGTTTCCTAAACCTTCACCTTTACTAGCACCTTTTACAAGTCCTGCGATATCTACAATCTCTACAACTGCAGGTAAAACTCTCTCTGGTTTTACAAGCTTTTCCAGTTCGAATAAACGCTGATCCGGAACAGAAACAGTCCCTACGTTTGGTTCTATAGTACAGAATGGATAGTTAGCGCTCTGAGCTTTGGCGTTACTTAAACAGTTAAAAAGAGTTGATTTACCTACATTGGGTAAACCTACGATACCACATTTCATTAAAAAATAATTTGTGCAAAGATAACGTTTAAACTGTTTATTTGAAAATCTGGTTTTCAGGAGTGTATTGAATATAAAAAATCCCAACATAAAGTCGGGATTTAAATATTTTTAAAGTTCAGGTTTATAACATAATAACCCCTTCTATCTTAGCTGTTTCTTTATATAGCTTTATTACGTGCTCTGCATCCAGAACAAATGCTACGATGGTACAACTCATGTATTTTCCATTACTACTTTCCCGTGTTGAAAACGTATTTTTGGTTTCATCGAAAACTTTATAAATATCAGTCAGCAGACTTGGATTGTTTTCGATAATGAATTTGAAAGTATAGTCCTCCGGAAAATTATGATGCTCTTCCAGCTGTGTATGCAGCTTTTTGTAAAATTCTTCCGGGTTAGGTGCTTTGTTAATATTGTTTTCCTTGTTCATGATCTTTATGTAAAACCTTATAAAAGGTTAGTGAAATAATGCTGCAATTTAATAAAACTTAGATTATTTCCATGCATTAGGATTGGTAACGTTGTTTACCTCGTAATTTTCAATTACATAGAATAGTCCGTTTACCATCTGCTCGGAAGCTAATCTGGTGATTGGTGATGCGGCATTTACATTATTTTTCTTATCTGTTCCCAAAATTGTCCCCAAGATGCCACTGATGCTGCTTCCGCTTAGTGCAGTATTTACACTTTTTACGATTCCGTATTCGTTAAGTTTTGCATCTACCTGCGGCTGAATAGCATCAATTAATTTTTCTCTTGTTTTGTTTTTCAGGTAAGCTGTAGCAGCTCCTTTTCCGCTGGAAGCAATGTTAATTGCATCTGTAACGGTCATTTCTTTAATGGCCTGAGTTACGATTGGTTTAGAAGTGTTAACAGTAAGTTTTGCCGCTTCAGCAATATATTGTTTCTCTTTTTTTACAAGATTACCTAATCCTACAGACTCCAAAGTATTGTTTACCTTGCGAAGTTCTTCTGGCATTGCAGACTGAATCAGTGCATTAGTCATGAATTCCTGTGGATTTCCTAATATACTGAACCCCTGGCTGCTGGCATTGAAAAGAAGATTTTGTAATGCACCAACCCCCATTGTTCCGCCTAAATTTGAACCACACGACATAAGGCTTCCGGCCGTTAATACACCTGCAGTGAGTACAAAAACTGTTTTTTTCATAAGTGACTTATTTTTGCTGTTTGTGACAAATAGTATTCCAAACTCTAAATCTGTATAAAGTTTTATATAGCTTTTAACGATTATTAAACAAAATTAGTACTTGTTTTTAGCTATATTTGTTAGGTGCCTGGTCTTGGGTTATTTGTGATAATTGGTATCCGGCTCTTTTGTCTTTTAAGAAGGAGATAACAGATTAAAATGTATAGAAATGAAACCAGAAAGTTTAAACAAAGCAGGGAATGTATTTTATTTAATATGCCGGATGAGTATAGGCTTATTCTTTTTTATTACAGGCCTCAATAAATTGTTCCATCCAGTTTTTCAGGGCTACATGCTGAATACAATGACTAAAATTGGTTTTTCAGATCCTCAGCTTATGGCACATTTTGTAGCATTTAATGAAGCCCTGTGGGGATTATTGCTATTACTGGGTTTACTGACAAGGCTTAGTTCTTTCTCGCTCATCATCATTATGATCGTAGCACTTACCACTAAAGATATTCATTCTATTCCTACAGAACTTATTCCGATTGATCCTAAGGTAGGCGTCCGTCCAATGGATAATTTTACGTGGCTTACTTATTTCTTCTTTCTTCCACAAGTTTTATATATTATGCTGTTGGGATTATTTTCCTTTTACGGATATAAGATTTTTGGATTGGATTATTTCCTTAAAAAGAAAAAAGCATACTCTTCCTGGTAGAAGAATATGCTGTTATTTTAATAAATCTAAAGTTTCTGAATGTTTAAACGTGTCCTTTAGAAATGTATACTACTTTTTTGGTATCGAAAAATTCTCCCTCAAAATAATTTTTCAGATTAAAGATTTCTGCTTTAATACCTGCTAATTCTTCTGCTAGTTCTCCGCCTTTAAGGTATAGAACACCATTGTGTTTAGGATTGAAATTCTCTTTTTCGAATTTACCTTTCAGCCATGTAAGGAAAACAGGCATCTGGGTAACTGCGCGGCTAACAACAAAGTGAAACTTTTCATTAATCTGTTCAGCTCTGGCATGGTATGTTTTTACATTTTGTAATCCAAGACCCTCGGCAACAGCATTTACTACAGTAATTTTTTTTCCGATACTGTCCACTAATGTAAAATGAGTGTCCGGAAATAAAATAGCTAACGGAATACCCGGAAATCCCCCACCAGTACCAATATCCAGTACTTTAGTGTTTTCTGCAAAAGGCATTACTTTAGCAATTCCTAATGAATGTAAAATGTGCTTTTCGTATAAAGCATCCATATCTTTTCTGGAAATTACATTTATTTTCTGGTTCCATTCTTCATACAGGTTTTCCAGTTTTTCGAACTGTTCTTTCTGTTTTTCAGTTATATCGGGGAAATACTTTAAAATAAGGTCTGCTGACATACTTTGTTTTTAGAGCACAAAAATAATGATAATTCCACGAAAAATTTCGGATAATCCGTTACCTTTGTTAGCAATAAAAATTAAAAACTATGGAAAAATATTCGGATCGACTGAACAGATTAAGTTATTCTCAGACATTTGTAATGTCTAACAAAGTAAGAGAAATGCGCGCGCAAGGGGTTAATGTAATAGGTTTAACTTTGGGAGAACCAGACTTCGATATTCCGGATAATATAAAACAAGCAGCATTCGATGCTATCAATGAAAACTACAGCCATTACTCTCCTGTTCCGGGATTTTTGGAACTTCGTGAGGCTATTTCCAGAAAACTGAAAAGAGATAACAATCTGGATTATAAAGCAAATCAGATCGTGGTATCTAATGGTGCAAAACAATCTATTGTTAATGTACTTTTTGCTATTATCAATGATGGAGATGAAGTTATCCTGCCTACTCCTTATTGGGTAAGCTACGATGAAATGGTAAAAGTTGTTGGCGGAACAAGTGTTTTTATTGAAACTTCTATAGACACTGAATTCAAAATGACTGCAGAACAATTGGAAGCAGCAATTACTCCCAAAACAAAAGCAATTTTATATAGTTCGCCTTGTAATCCTTCTGGTAGTTACTATACCCGTGAAGAATTAGAAGCGATTGCAAATGTTGTGGCTAAATATCCTCAGATTACCATTATCTCTGATGAGATCTATGAATATCTTAACTATGAAGGAGAGCATACAAGTATTGCAGAATTCCCTCAGGTATATGAACAAACAGCGGTAATTAACGGAATGTCTAAAGCTTTTGCTATGACAGGATGGAGAATTGGTTACTGTGCTGCACCAACATGGTTGGCTTCAGCTTGTGATAAAGTACAGGGACAGATGACCTCTGGTGCTAATACAATGGCTCAAAGAGCTTCTATTATAGCATTAGATGCAGGAAAAGAACATTATCAGTCTATGATTGATTCTTTCCAGAAAAGAAGAGATCTTGTATACGATCTGATGAAAGAAATTCCTGGTTTTAAAGTAAATAAGCCTAAGAGTGCTTTCTATATATTCCCTGAGATTTCTTACTATATTGGAAAAACACTAAACGGGAAAGAAATTAAAGATTCTGACGACTTTGCAATGTTCTTATTAGACGAAGCTAAAGTTGCTTGTGTAGGCGGTGTTTCATTTGGAGCTCCGGAATGTATACGTTTCTCATATGCATCTTCCGAAGCAGACCTTATAGAAGCTGCCAAAAGGATGAAAGAAACCCTATCCAAATATTAATATATGAATTTTTTTAAGAAAATTACTATTGCAACTACTATTGCTGCAACATTCAGCAATATGTACTTTGCTCAAAGCCAGGAACACAACTGGAAAGAGGCTACATCAGCCGGATATACTTATAAATATGTAACGAATGATCCTACTTCAGCAAGGTATTATACGTTGAAGAATGGATTAACCGTTATTTTAAGTCCTACTAAAAAAGAACCCCGTATTCAGGCATATATTGCTACAAAAGCGGGTAGCAAAACCGATCCTGCAGATCATACCGGATTGGCTCACTATCTGGAGCATATGCTTTTTAAAGGAACGGATAAATTTGGTACAAAAGACTGGTCTAAGGAAAAACCGCTTTTGGATAAAATAGATGGATTATACGAAGAGTATAACAAAACAACAGATGTAGAAAAGCGTAAAGCTATTTACAAACAAATAGACCAGGCATCCGGAGAGGCTGCAAAGTTTGCAATCGCTAACGAGTACGACAAAATGATGGGTGCTATGGGCGGACAAGGCACCAATGCATTTACTTCTTTTGAACAGACTGTTTATACTGAGGATATCCCTGCTAATGCTATGGATAAATTTTTAGCATTGCAGTCCGAACGTTTCCGTGCTCCGGTATTGCGTATTTTCCATACCGAACTGGAAGCTGTTTATGAAGAAAAGAATCGTGGGTTGGATGATGACAGACGTAAAGTTTTCGAAACGATGTTTGCTGGACTTTTCCCGGAGAATAATTATGGTAAACAGACTACCATTGGTACTATCGAACACTTGAAGAATCCTTCTTTAAAAGCAATTCGCGAATACTATAACACCTATTATGTACCTAACAATATGGGAGTTATTATGTCAGGAGATTTTAATCCGGACGAGCTTATAGCTAAAATAGATAAGGCTTTCTCTTATATGCAGACAAAGCAAATCCCTGAATATAATCCTGGAAAGGAAAATCCTATTTCTGCACCTGTGGTAAAAGAAGTATGGGGACCTAATCCGGAGAATATTATGATAGGATTCCGTTTCCCTGGCGCTTCTACTAAAGATGCTCGTTTACTTTCGTTAGTTGGTGAAATGTTGACTAATGGACAGGCCGGACTTATTGATCTGGATCTGATTAAAAAACAAAAACTTCTGGGCGCATCAGCATTTGCATATCCTTTAAAAGATTATTCAGTAATGCTTTTACAAGGGAATCCTGTTGAAGGACAAACTTTGGATCAGGTTAGAGAATTATTGCTTCAGGAAATTAACAAACTTAAAAAAGGAGATTTCCCGGATGATCTAATCCCGTCTATTGTAAATAATGTAAAGAAAAATACAATTCAGGGTGATGAGAGCTATACCTCACGTGCAGGTAACCTGATGAATGAATTTACATCTGGTGTGGATCATAAATCAACATTGGATTATATCGGTGAGATTTCTGCTCTTACCAAACAGGATATTGTAAATTTTGCCAATAAATATTTTAATGATAATAATTATGTGGCTGTTTACAAGAGAAAAGGTGCAGACAAAAATGTAGTGAAAGTTGAGAAACCACCGATCACTCCGGTAGAAGTGAATCGCGATGCACAATCCCCTTTCCTGGTAAAGGTTAATAATATGCTTGAATCGCCTATAAAACCAGTATGGCTGGATTATAACAAGGACATTCAGAAATCTAAATTGGGCGAATTAAATATCCTTTCTGTAAAAAATACAGATAATGATTTGTTCCGTCTGCATTATTATTTTGGTGTAGGAAAATGGAATAACAAACTATTGCCTTTAGCGGCAAGCTATTTGGAATTCCTGGGAACTAAAAATAAATCTTCAGAAGATATAAGTAAAGATTTCTATAAGTTAGCGGCCAGCTTTAATGTAAGTGCAGGTAATGAAGAAACCTATATTACATTAGACGGTCTTAATTCAAATTTTGCGCAGACTATAAGTCTTTTTGAAGATCTTCTTAAAAACTGTCAGCCGGATGAAGAAGCTTTACAAGCATTCAAAGCGAGATTGAAAAAAGGAAGACAAAATGCGAAGCAGAATAAAAGTGCTATTATGGCCGGACTAAGAAGCTATGCTCAGTATGGCGCTCAGAATCCATTTAATAATGTACTTACAGATGCTGAATTAGATGCATTGAAAGCAGAGGATCTTGTCGCAATCTTACATGATTTGTTCAACTACAAGCATGAAGTTCTTTATTATGGGCCAAAAGCTGGAGCAGAGCTTGTTGCAACGCTGAAACCTCTTCATAAATCTCCATCTGCATTCAAAAACTTCACTCAGAGCAAAACATTTACTCAAACTACTTCGGATAAGAATAAAGTACTTTTTGCTGACTATGATATGGTTCAGTCAGAGGTAGCATGGTCCAGAAATTCCGATTTCTATAATGCTAAAGAAGTTCCGACAATTAGCTTATTCAACAATTATTTTGGTGGCGGAATGGGATCAATTGTATTCCAGACGATAAGAGAATCTAAAGCTTTGGCTTATTCTACTTCATCATACTATTCTACCCCAGGTAAAAAAGGTGACAGAGATGTTATTATGGCGTATGTAGGAACACAGGCAGATAAATTCAATGAGGCAACTGCTGCTATGAATGAATTGCTTACTACCCTGCCACAATCTGAAAAACTATTTACTACGGCTAAAGATGGATTAAAGAAAACATTAGCATCGGAAAGAATTTCTCAGGACGGAATTATTTTCAATTATATCAAAGCTCAGAAATTAGGGAACAATCTTGATATTCGTAAGAATATATATGAGCAAACCCAGACGATGAGTTTTAATGATATTAAAAACTTCCATTCCAAGGAGCTTAGTGGTAAGAATTATACTTACTGTATAGTGGCTAGTGAAAATAAAGTAAAAGAAGAAGATATGAAGAAGCTCGGTGAGTTTAAAAAGCTTACACTGGCTGAAATATTTGGTTATTAATAAGTAAAGATATAAGAGATTTCTGAAAATTATTTTGATAGATTTTATTTATTGAAAAATATTTTATCAATAGAATTTATATTATATCTTTGTGTCACAAAATTAAATAATCAATAATTATTAATTAATAAAAAACAGAAGAATTATGGCATTAGTAGGAAAGAAATTCCCAAATGTAACAGTAGACGCAATCTCCGATATGGGTGATAACCTAAGAATTAATATTCTTGAAGAGGCTGTAAATAAGCAAACTAAAGTATTATTATTCTGGTATCCAAAAGATTTCACTTTTGTATGTCCTACGGAACTTCACGCATTCCAGGATGCTACTGAAGAATTTGCAAAAAGAAACACTATCGTAATCGGTGCATCTTGTGATACTAACGAAGTTCACTTTGCATGGTTAAACACTCCAAAAGATAACGGTGGTATTGAAGGGGTAACTTATCCAATCTTAGCAGATACACACAGACATCTTTCTTCTATCTTAGGTATTTTAGATCAGGATGTAGACTATGATGATGAAACAGGTGAAGAAGTTTACTCAGGAGGTAATGTTACTTACAGAGCAACTTACTTAATCGACGAAACAGGGAAAATTTTCCACGAAAGCGTAAACGATATGCCATTAGGAAGAAATGTACAAGAATACATGAGACTAATCGATGCTTATACTCACGTACAAAAACACGGAGAAGTTTGTCCTGCAAACTGGGAAGAAGGTAAAGATGCAATGAATGCAGACAGAAAAGGTGTAGCTGAGTACCTTAGCAAGCACTAATCCGTAAAAATAAAATATAATGTGATAATTGGTTAAGTTAGCTTTTGCTGATTATCACATTTTTTATACCCAAATCTTAACAAAAAAATACAACGATGTTTTTAGAATTAACAGAAGATAAACTACAAGAAATTATAAACAGCAATGCTAAAGTGATGGTACAATATGGTGCGTCATGGTGTGGTAATTGCAGAATTATGAAGCCTAAATTTAAAAAACTGGCTTCAGAAAATGAAGATGTTCCATTCTACTATGTAGATGCAGAAAAGCTTCCTGAATCCAGAAAATTAGCGAATGTAGACAACTTACCTACTTTTGCGGCTTTTGAAGGAGGTCAGTTAAAAAATCAGGTTCAGACGAATAAAGCTGAAGTTTTAAACGAATTGTTCAACGAAATTAAAGCTTAAGACATGAAATTACCAATTATCAGACAACTATACCAAAACTGTACAGAAGAGCAATTAGATGCTACTCTGGAAGTATTGGAAAAATTCACTGAATTCAGAGGTGTTTCCGATGAAGACTTAGATGTTGCCGGAGAGCTTATTACCAATATTTGCGGAGCACAGGAAGTGCACGTTCAGGTAAAGGCCGGAGCCTCAGAAAAAGATGCCTTAAATGGCTTTGCCCAGAAAGTAATGGGAAGTATCGACAGATAAACCCGATATCTATATAAAAGCAGCCTGAACGGTTGCTTTTTTTATGTCTAAAAATTAACTTTGTAAGACAAACTAATCACAACATAATTATCAGTGCTATAATTATATTAAGACCAGAAACTTAAAAATAACCATATAGAAAATAAAAACATGAAAAGTATAAGAACTCTGCCCGAAAGAAAAACAATTGCCCTTGTAGCGCATGATCATAAAAAGGATGATTTGCTAAGATGGGTGCAGAAACATGCTGATAAGTTGACCAAACATAATCTAGTGGCTACCGGAACAACAGGGAAACTTATTGAGGAGCATTTGGGTGTAGAGGTTAAAAGAGTAATGAGTGGTCCTCTGGGTGGAGACCAACAGCTTGGCTCCATGATCGCACAGCGTCAGATAGACATTGTAATTTTCTTTTGGGATCCTATGGAAGCACAACCACACGACAGTGATGTAAAAGCCTTTATAAGACTTTGTGTTGTATGGAACACACCAATGGCATGTGATAGCGCTACTGCAGATTTTATACTCTCCTCTCCTTTTATGGAAACTGAATACCAGGCAGAAATACCAGATTATGAAGGTTATTTGAGAAGAAATATTCCAGAAGCATAAGCAGTACTTCAAATAAACATAGTATCATATCAGTTCCTGTCAAAAGTTTTAGGAATTCTGTTGCTGTCCAGTTCTTTATCGAAAGTCCAGGATATAATGTACCAACGGTTGTTTTCAAAGAAAAGTTGTATGCTGTTGATTCCTCTTCTTACGACAGGACCATCTTTTTCTAATTGGGTTTCGTAAGTGCTCCATACGTGAGCTATATTTCCGAAAACCCTTACTTCGCGGTTAATTTCCTTTTCATAGAAAGCAGTTTCTAAAACCATTTCGTCTGTTTCATGCTGAAATTCTCCGATTGACATAACGACTTGCTCCTGCTTTTCACCAGATCGATCTGTGAAAGAATAAACTGCTTTAGGATGGTGTAGAAACTTGTCTCTTTTCCATTGCCTTTCGGCTCCCTTTTCACCGGATACAACTTCGTATGAAGCTTTGATTATTGAGTCAATAGACAGAACATCTGCTATAAAGGAATTGTTTTCTGAACTTGATTGTAAGGACATAATTTGTTTTATTTTTCAACAAAACTATGATGTCTTCGGATGCTAGGAAAAGTTATTATTTACCTGCTGTAATTTTTTATTCAGCTGTAAGGTTTTGTTATTTAGCCTGAGTCTGGGATAATAAATTGATGAGAGAGTTTTTCATTTAGAGGAGTAATTTCTCTATACTATTCAGCAGACAGTCTTTGTAGCTTTTTGCAACAGATATTTTCTGTTCATTTATAATCAAATGATTGTCCTCAAAGTAATCTACATTTCTGAGATTGATAATAAATGAATTATGAACCCTCATAAATTCTTCCGGAAGGTTTTCAATAAGATCTTTTAGTGATTTATAATACACTAGTTTCTTATTACTGGTTGTAATAATTTCCACATAATTGCCAAGTCCCTTAATGATAGAGATTTCGGCAAAATTTAATTTGATTAATTTCTTTCCTGATTTAATAAAGGTATATTGTTTTTCAGACATATATAAAATTATATTCCAATGGTGTTTATAAAGCAGGCACAAACGGAAAGTCTGTGCCTGTATATAGTTTATGATGAATCAGAAGCTAGATAATATTAATCTTCTTTTCTTTTTTCAACCAATATAATATCTCTCCAGGTTCCATCAGGCATCTTGCCTATTTTCTCTCGAGTACCAACAACCTTGAAACCACATTTCTGGTGAGTATTCAGACTTGCTTTGTTTTCAGGGAAAATACCGGATTGCAAAGTCCAGAAACCATTCTCCTCGCTTTCATTAACCAGTCTGCGAAGAAGCAGTGTACCAAGTCCCTGCCCTTTTGCAGCATTAGAAAGATAAATACTTACTTCTGCAACACCGCTGAAGCAAGGTCTTTTGCTTACAGGAGACAAAGCTGCCCATCCTATAACCGAGCTGTTTTCATCAGTTATTACAAGCCTGCAGTTCTCATAGTGATTGATTTTCCAGGCTTCCCAAGTTGGAACATTTTCTTCAAATGTTGCATTATTCCCGTCAATCCCTTCTTTGAAAATATCCAGTACCAACTGACCGTCGGTTTCCTGCATGTTTCTGATTTCAAAATTATCCATAATCCAAATTACAATTCTTTTTTCAAAAATTTAGCTGTAAGGCTGTTTTTGTTTTTAATAATCTGTTCAGGAGTTCCTTCTGCAACAATCTTACCACCATGTTTACCCCCTTCCGGTCCTATATCTATAATATGATCTGCCATCTTTATAACATCCATATTGTGCTCTATAATGATAAAAGAGTTACCCATATCTACCAATTGCTCTATTGCATTTAGCAGGACTTTAACATCCTCAAAATGAAGTCCGGTAGTAGGTTCATCTAATATATAAAGTGTATTTCCGGTTTGTTTTTTAGCCAGTTCAGTGGCAAGTTTTATACGCTGAGCTTCTCCACCGGAAAGTGTTGTAGATTGTTGACCTAAGGTAATGTAACCTAAACCAACATCCTGCAAAGTTTTAACCTTTGCAAAAATTTTAGGTATGGGCTGGAAGAATTCTACAGCCTCATTAATGGTCATATCCAGCACATCGGAAATAGATTTTCCTTTGTAACGAACCTCCAGTGTTTCTCTGTTGAAGCGTTTCCCGTTGCAGGTTTCACAGTGTACATAAACATCCGGAAGGAAATGCATTTCAATAAGCTTTAATCCCGCACCCTGACAGGTCTCGCATCTTCCTCCTTTTACGTTAAAAGAGAATCTTCCCGGTTTGTAACCACGTATTTTGGCTTCAGGAAGTTCTGCAAACAAGTTTCGTATATCTGTAAATACTCCTGTATAAGTTGCAGGGTTGGAACGTGGTGTTCTTCCGATCGGAGACTGATCTACATCTACAATTTTGTCGATATTATCTATTCCCTCAATACTTTTATATGGTAAAGGTTCCTGTACACTTCTGTAGAAATGTCTGTTAAGAATCGGATATAACGTTCCGTTAATCAGAGAAGATTTTCCGCTTCCGGAAATACCGGTTACCACAACCAATTGTCCTAACGGTACTTCAAGATTTACATTTTTAAGATTATTCCCTTTCGCCCCTTTTAAAACGATTGATTTACCATTTCCTTTTCTTCTTTCTACAGGGATTTCTATTTTTCTCTTACCAGTAATATAGTCAGCCGTTATGGTATCTGCCTTTATCAACTCATCTGGTTTTCCCTGCCATAGAATCTCTCCACCGAATTTTCCTGCTTTAGGGCCAATATCCAGTACGTGATCTGCTTCCAGAATCATATCTTTATCGTGTTCCACAACAATAACGGAGTTACCAATATCTCTAAGGTTCTTAAGAGAGTTAATAAGCCTTTCGTTATCACGTTGATGGAGACCAATAGATGGTTCATCCAGAATATAAAGAACATTTACCAACTGAGACCCAATTTGGGTTGCCAGACGGATACGTTGAGACTCTCCTCCGGAAAGTGTGCGGGTTGCACGGCTAAGACTTAAATAATCTAATCCTACATCCAAAAGGAAGCCCAGGCGGCTCTGAATTTCTTTCAGAATTTCATGGGCAATAATTTTATTTTTTTCAGAGAATTTATCTTTAACTGCTTCCAGCCATTCCTGAAGTTCGGAAAGTGAAAGAGCGCTAACTTCTGAAATATTTTTTCCGTCGATTTTAAACTGTAAGCTGGAAGGCTGCAATCTTGCTCCATGGCAGTCCGGACAGACTTCATCGGTAGTAAAATGCCTTTCTATTAATGTAGCTTCATAGTTTTCTTTATCTTCTACAACCTGTTCCAGGAAAGGAATAAGCCCTTCGAAGTTTATTTTAATCTTCTTACTGATTCCGGCATGCTTCAGATCTTTTACAATATCCTGATGACAGCCATTGTATATAAGCTCTAAGGCTTCCTCAGGAATTTTGTTAAAAGGCGTGGATAAATCCAGATCATAAAGGTCTAAAATAGATTTGATCTGAGTAAGCAGCCATTTATTATTCTTAATATCTTCAAGTGGTAATAAAGCGCCCTGATTAATAGAAAGCTTAGGATTTTCTACAAAAAAGTCTGTATTAATCTTCTTTATATTACCCAGTCCTTTACAGGTTGGGCAGCTACCCTTCGGAGAGTTAAAAGAAAAAGTATTGGGCTCTGGTAAAGGTATCGACTCCCCTGTTACCGCATCCATAAGGTTTTTACTGAAGTACCTAAAGTTCTCTTCTCCAAACTTCTGTACCATTACAATCCCCTCTCCCAGATGCAATGCTGTAGAAAGAGACTTCTGGATTCTTGCTTCAGAAGCGGCCTCTCCTATAATTAGACGGTCCACAACAATTTCTATATCGTGAGTTTTGTATCTGTCCAGTTTTAGATCAGGTTCTATATCAATTAATTCACCATCTACTCTGGCCTGTAAATATCCTTTTTTGGAATATTGGGCAAAAAGCTCACGGTAATGTCCTTTTCTGGATCTTACAACTGGAGATAGTAATAGTATTTTTTGACCGTTATAGCTTTCACGGATAGCTTCCAGAATTTGCTCCTCGGAGTAACCAATCATTTTATCTCCGGAATCTGCCGAATAAGCATCGGAAACTCTTGCAAAGAGCAAACGGAGATAATCATACAGCTCGGTAACTGTACCTACTGTAGAACGTGGGTTTTTAGAAGTTGTTTTCTGTTCGATAGCGATAACCGGGGATAAACCTTCTATCTTGTCAACATCAGGTCTTTCCAATCCACCTAAAAACTGTCGGGCATAGGCCGAGAAAGTTTCGATATATCTTCTTTGACCTTCTGCAAATATTGTATCAAAAGCCAGTGATGATTTTCCGCTACCAGAAAGCCCTGTAATAACGACTAATTCGTTACGTGGAATTTTTACGTTAATGTCTTTCAGGTTGTGCTCGCGGGCACCATACACTTCAATGAAATCTGTGTTTTCCATAAGGTTACAAAGATAATGATGATTTGTGAAATTTCAGGAATAGATATGCTTTTAAAAATAAAAATCCCGGACTTACCGGGATTTTTATTTTAACTATAGAAATGTTATTAATTAACAAATGTATTGTAACTGGAAATAATAGAGTCATAGTAGTTGTCTAGTGTTCTCATATCGCTATCGGATATTTTTCCGGAACCTTTAGCATCTCTCATTAGCTTTCTCAGATTATCCATATAATTTCCTACATTCTTATTCAGGTTATCATAGCTTGTACCCTTGTATTTACTTTGTGCATCACTGGTTTCAAATTTTAGTGCCTTATTGGCTTCCCATAATTTATTTACGTCATCATAAGCTTTCTGACTTTCGGCTTCATTATATTTACCATCTGTATACTGCTTATTGAAGGTTTCATAAGAATTGTCGATACTGTTAAGCATTGACTTGGAAGACAGGATATATTTTTTCAGTGGATGATCTTTTAGCGTAATTTCTTCAGCAGCATCAGCGGCAGGTTTTATTTTAACCAAAATTCTTTCAGCAGCATCAACAAAATCTTTTGCACTCGCTTCTATTTCTGTCTGAATTTTTTTTGCTTTAGCTCCTTTATCATCTTTATAGTCTTCAGCAGACATATAAGACTTTAATTCTTCATACTTTCCTTTGATAGAAGCACTGGTATCACTAAAAATTTTAAAATCCTTTTCGATATCACCTTTTACTTTGCCAAATCCTGCCGGTACAGATTCTATCTTATCCATTGGACTTTCGAATGACGGAGATACCATAGACATAATTAATACATCTCCACCGCTGGATTTTTTAACAGCATCATTAGAGTATTTTATAACACTTTCTATATTGCTTGTACGGCTTTTATACTGCTTAAGAAACTTATTATTAAAGTCTATTACAGCATTGGCATCATCCTCTTTTACTTCAACCGTACTATTTTTAGAGCCCGTAGCGTCTTTTTTACAACTTGTCATAAACAAAGGTAATGCAGCTAAAACAGCTATGGTTATGGTCTTTTTCATAATGGAATTTGTTTTGTAAGAGCCAATCTACAAAAAAACTTGGTCAAAATAAAATTTGAAGAGATAAAGAAAAATGAAAATAAAATAAAAAAGTTGTAACCTTTTTGTTATTTCATACGTATATATAATTGTAGCCCATAATTCGTGGGTGAGTATTTATACTATGAGACAACTTAAAATTACCAAGCAGGTTACCAACAGGGAAACTGCATCGTTGGACAAGTACCTTCAGGAAATCGGAAAAGTAGAATTGATTACAGCTGATGAAGAGGTAGATTTAGCACAGAAAATTCGCGCAGGAGACAGAGTAGCTTTAGAAAAACTAATTAAAGCTAACCTTCGTTTCGTAGTTTCTGTATCTAAACAATACCAGAATCAGGGGCTTTCTCTTCCCGATTTGATTAACGAAGGGAATCTTGGTTTAATGAAAGCTGCGAAACGTTATGACGAGACCAGAGGGTTTAAGTTTATTTCTTATGCAGTATGGTGGATTCGTCAGTCTATTCTTCAGGCATTGGCAGAACAATCAAGAATTGTTCGTCTTCCTTTAAACAAGATTGGTTCTATTAATAAAATTAATAAGGCCTACGCTCACTTGGAGCAGGAAAATGAAAGACCGCCTTCACCAGAAGAATTGGCAGAAGTACTAGATATGAGTGAAGAGGATATTAAAGAATCCATGAAGAACTCAGGTCGTCACCTTTCTATGGATGCTCCATTAGTTGAAGGTGAAGATTCTAACCTTTACGACGTTCTTCGCTCAGGTGAATCTCCTTCTCCTGATAAAGATTTGATGCTTGAATCTCTACAGATTGAAATAGAAAGAGCATTGAATACTTTAACACCAAGAGAAGCCGATTTAGTAAGATTGTACTTCGGGTTAAACGGGAAACACCCTATGACTCTTGAAGAGATCGGAGAAACATTTGATCTGACCAGAGAACGTGTACGTCAGATTAAAGAAAAAGCTATTAAGAGATTAAAGCATAACAGCAGAAGTAAAATTCTTAAATCTTATTTAGGAAAGTAATTCTGGCTGAAACAATGACAAGATTGTAAATTTAATATGGGACAAAGTTTTTAATAAGCTTTGTCCTCTTTTTTATCTAAGAATATAAATTAAGTAATAAGTAAAAAGTAAAAATGAAAAACAAACTAATTGCTCCGTCGGTACTTTCGGCAGACTTCGGAAATCTGCAGAGAGATATTGAAATGATTAACAACAGCGAGGCAGACTGGTTTCATGTGGATGTAATGGACGGGCGTTTTGTACCTAACATTTCTTTTGGTTTTCCTGTAATGAAGGCTATTAAAAAACATGCTAAAAAGTTTATCGATGTACATTTAATGATTGTAGAGCCTGAAAAGTATGTAGAAGAGTTTGTAAAAGAAGGTGCAGATTTGGTTACTGTTCATTATGAGGCATGTACTCACCTACACAGAGTCATTCACCAGATTAAAGATCTGGGAGCAAAGGCTGGTGTGGTACTAAATCCTGCTACTCCGGTGTCTGTTTTAGAAGATATTATTGCGGATCTAGACTTAGTACTTTTAATGAGCGTAAATCCTGGCTTCGGAGGACAAAAGTTTATAGAAAATACCTACAAAAAAATCTATCAGACAAAAGCATTGATTGAGAAATACAATTCTAATGCTTTAATTGAAATTGATGGCGGCGTAAACCAACATAATGCAGCTAAGCTTTTTGAAGCCGGAGCTGATGTACTAGTTGCCGGAAATGCTGTATTCTCTGCGGAGAATCCAGCGGCTATGATTGAAGAACTGAAGAAGTAATTTCTGACAGCATAATATGTCTTTATGGCATAAAAAAACCGGAAGAGAACATTTCTTCCGGTTTTTTATATTAATTTAAATACTACCAGTCGTTGCTTACAAAGTTTCCATTAGCATCGAAGCTTAGCTTGATGTTGGTTGTAAGTTTAACAAAGTAACCTTTTACATTTTTGTTAATGTAGATAATGTCCTTGGAAGGATAATTTGTTTTTACATAAGAAGAAATATTTGCAGGTACAGCCGCTGCAGGAACTGCTTTTACTCTACTATCAATTGTTACCCAATCTCCATTTGTATCGAAGTCTAGTCTGCTGCCATCAGCTAATTCGACTGCATAGAAAAACTTGTTATCCCCCAAATCAGCTCTTCTTACCTCTTTAACCTGAACGTCTGCATACGAAGTTCTGATAAGCGCCTGGGCCTTTGCAGGTAAATCAGTTGATTTTACTTCCTGAGTCTCAACTGCAATATCTCCACCATCATTGCAGGAAATAAATGCCGTACTCAGTGTAAAAACGCTTAAAAGGGTCAAAAATACTTTTTTCATAATTCTAATTTTAATGCTTTTTATATAGATATAACATTATTTAATGCTTTTTATTGTGCAGAATATTGAAATAGTACTAAAATAAATCACAAAAAATTAAATAAATAAAAAAAACGACCTCATAATGAGATCGTTATTTTATTTTTTCTGAAAGAAATTAATTAGAAAATTTCTCTTCCAGCAAAGTGGAAAGAAGCTTCAATTAAAGCATTTTCATCAGAATCTGATCCGTGTACTGCATTTTCACCAACTGACCTTGCAAACATTTTTCTGATTGTTCCTTCAGCAGCTTCAGCAGGGTTTGTAGCACCGATAAGTTTTCTGAAGTCTTCTACAGCATTTTCTTTTTCAAGAACAGCAGCAACGATAGGTCCAGAAGACATGAAGTCTACTAATTCTCCGTAAAAAGGTCTTTCTGCGTGTACTTCATAGAATTTTTTAGCATCAGCAATAGTAAGTTGAGTTAACTTCATTGCTTTGATCTTAAACCCTGCTTCTGTAATTTTTCCTAAAATTGCTCCGATGTGACCGTCTGCTACTGCATCTGGCTTAATCATCGTAAAGGTAATTTGTCCTGACATTGTGTATTAAATTTTACAAGGCAAAAATACAAAAATCATTTATTTTTTAGCCAATAAAATTCTGTTAGGGAAAGAATAATAATTTTTTTGAAAATTATTTTTTTATTGGCACAAATTTTGTTAATTTGTACTCGATTCTCATGTTTAATTTGAGTTTTCATGGTTATTAGTTTTTACCCTGGCTTCGGCCAGGGTTTTTCGTTTTTATAAGGCATTAAAAAAGAGCCTTTTAAAGGCTCTCTCTTATTATTTTATGTTTATATTTTTCTTATTTCTTTGTTTTTAGCTTCAGAAAACGGATAAATATTAACCCAATTCCAAAGAAGATTGTCATAGAAAGAGCCGCAAATCTCATATTATTGTACTTTTCTATAAGCGTTGCAAATATAAAAGTACCTAAAATGATCGCTACTTTTTCCAACACATCATAAAAACTGAAGTAAGTTGTATTCTCCATACTATCCTGTGGCAATAGCTTACTAAATGTAGAACGGGACATTGCCTGTAAACCTCCCATTACAAGCCCGACAATTCCGGCAACACCATAGAACTGATATTCTACATTGGGATTTTCTTTGTTCAGGTAATAAGCAGATAAACATGCCACCATCCATAATATAACAGCAATACTGATTACATTCTTGTTTCCTATTTTTCTGGACAACCATGAGAAGAATATAGCTCCTATAATTGCTTCAATTTGGATAACAATAAGGGTAAGGATTAATTTTTCCTGAGAAAGATTAATTTCACTTTTACCAAATAATGTTGCCATTAAGAAGATTGTCTGCATTCCTACACTATAGAAGAAAAAACTTATAAGAAAGTATTTCAGGTTGGGTGTTGTGAACAACTTGTTCCCTGCTCTGAACAATTCTCTAAAGCTTTCTTTCGTAATCTCCTTATAGAAAAGAATATTTTCCTTTACTACATGGGCATAACCTCCGTTATCCTTATGGGTTTTGAAGAAATTTTTAATATTCAGTAATACTATATCTTTTGGTAATTTGTCTGTAAGTTTCCCAAATTTCGGAAGATGCTTAAAAGTATACTGAGAGAAACCAAACCACCATGCTCCGGTTAGAAGGAAACTGATTCGTGTAAGTATCATGGCCTGTTTTGGTGTCTGTGCTACTACCATGATTAGTAATAAACAGATTACAACAAGGATTACAGAACCGATATAACCATAGATATATCCTTTGGCGGAAAGCGCATCTTGTTGGTCAGGTGTTGCAATATCCGGTAAGAATGAATTATAAAATACCAAACTTCCCCAGAAACCAACACTGGCTGTAATACTAAATAATAATCCAAGAAAAACAGTATGCATACTGGTAAACAATGCTAACCCCATACAGGAAGTAGCTCCCAGATAACAGAAGAACTGCAGGAAAGATTTTTTATTCCCTATAGTATCTGCTAATGCTGACAAAATAGGTGATAACAATACCACGATCAGAAATGATATGGTAAGAGAATAGCCATAAACAGCATCCGGATGATATTCGTTGCCAAAAAGTTTGATAGTGTTCCTTACCGGAACTTTTATCCATTTATGGCTTGCTGCAACATATTCATTTTTCTCATATGCTGTTGTAAGAATAGCATAGTAAATAGGAAAAATAGTTGATGTTATAACTAATGAATATACTGAATTTGCCCAATCATAGAAGGCCCAGGCCTTCATTACCTTTTTGTTGTTTTTGGTATTCTCTGTTATCATGGAATAGTTTATAATTTGATAATTTTAGATGTTTTCTATAACAATAGCAGATGCTCCGCCTCCACCGTTGCAAATAGCAGCAGCTCCATACTTAGCATTGTTTTGTTTAAGTACATTGATAAGCGTTACAATAATTCTGGAACCAGAACTTCCTAGTGGATGTCCTAATGCTACTGCTCCACCATTTACATTAACTTTAGCAGCGTCCAGACCTAATATTTTGTTGTTAGCCAGGCCAACAACAGAAAACGCTTCGTTAAACTCGAAGAAATCTATATCATTAACTGTTAAGTTAGCTTTCTTTAATGCTATTGGTAAAGCTTTTGCCGGTGCTGTAGTAAACCATTCAGGAGCCTGTGCAGCATCAGCATAAGAAACTATTTTTGCCAGTGGCTTTAGCCCTAGGCTTTCCATTTTCTCTTTAGACATTAATACTAAAGCTGAAGCTCCGTCATTTAACGTAGAAGCATTAGCTGCTGTAACAGTACCGTTTTCTTTTTGGAATACAGTTGGTAATGTAGGAATTCTGTCGAATTTTACATTTTTATATTCTTCATCTTCAGCGAAGATTATAGGTTCTCCTTTTCTTTGCGGAATACTAACAGGAACAACTTCTTCTTTGAATTTCCCTTCTGACCAAGCTTTTGCGGAACGCTCATAAGACTGAATCGCAAATGCATCCTGTTCTTCACGGGTAATATTGTATTCTTTAGCACACAGTTCAGCACAGTTTCCCATGTGTTGTTTGCTGTATACATCGGTAAGACCATCTTTCAGAAGACCATCTTGTAATTTGATGTCTCCTAGCTTTACGCCATTTCTTCCATCGATATAATGTGGAACCTGGGACATATTTTCCATACCTCCTGCTACGATAGCTTCAACATCTCCAGCCTTGATAGACTGAGCTGCCATCATAACCGCTTTCATACCGGATGCACAAACTTTGTTTACTGCTGTAGTTGGTGTTGTATTCGGAAGACCTGCTCCTAATGCAGCCTGTTTTGCAGGCGCTTGTCCTTCTCCGGCCTGTAATACATTCCCCATGTATACATCCTGAATTTCTGCAGGATTTAAATTTATTTTATCTAAAGCACCTTTTATGGCTACTGCTCCCAACTGAGTGGCAGGAACACCTGAAAGGCTTCCCATAAAACTTCCCATAGGAGTTCTTACTGCAGATACGATGAATACTTCTTTCATTACTATTTTATTTTTAGGGTTTATAAATTTTGATTTTCGATCTTGTTGCTTTTCGCTAAAAGCATTAGAAAGGCTCCTGAGAATTCAAAAAGCCATCCCCATGACAATTTTACAATTCCTGCCATGGTGTTTTGTAGTCCTTTAAAAGGAATAAAGCTGAAAAAGTTCAGTGATTTGGCTTTTATAGCAAATAATGTGATAGTGAAGAGGCATAATAAAATTATAGCCAGAATGCGGGTAAACTTTACTTTATTGAATATTATACTGGCAAGTGCAACAGATGATACAGACCATACCATAATGGCCATGGTGTGATCCAACTTCCAGTAACCCCAGTTGCCTACGAGAGGGATGTGAACTAAGGGAAGAAAACTACCTGCAAATACTAATAAACAACTTACTAAAGGCACATTCTTCATAGCTAAATTTATCCCACTAAAATACAAAAAATACTTATTTGTAAGGTATAGTGTTTCTGCTGTATTAAATGGTCTGGTATAAAGAAAGCATTGCGCTATTGCACAATGCTTTCCGTGGCAGATAAATTAAACTTAAATTTTATTTTTAATAAATCAGAGTTTACCCAAAGACACCAAATATAATCATCAAACTACTGAATGGTTATGCTACAGAAAATCCAATATTTTGACTTTGAGTCTTTGGAAATAGCAATCTCCTTATTTTAATTTTGTTTTATAAATTCTTTTACCTGCTGAAAATCTACGGGGAACAGTGTTGCTACTTTTTCCTTTTTTCCAAAAGTTGAAAGCTTTTCCGGAATCTCAATTCTTTCTAATATGCTTTCTTCCACAGTTTCTATAAATTTTGCAGGATGAGCAGTTTCGAGTAAAATACCATTAAAATCTTCCTGTTGTTCTTTTTGGTATTGTAATAATCCCAGATAGGCAACAGCGCCATGCGGATCTAAAAGATAACCGGATTCTTTATATACTTTCTGAACAGTAGCTTTTGTTTCTTCATCGGTAAAATAATAGCCTGATATAATCTCTCTGAATTTAGAAACGTCTTCCTGAAATAAATCTTTCATTCTCTCAAAATTGCTCGGATTTCCTACATCCATAGCATTGCTGACAGTAGAAAGTGATGGTCTGGTTTCATATATACCAGTCTCTAGATACTGAGGCACAACATTGTTGATATTGGTAGAGGCTATAAAACGATCTACAGGCAATCCCATTTTATAAGCCAGTAATCCGGCGGTAAGGTTCCCGAAGTTTCCGCTTGGTACACTAAAGACAATATTTTTATTCTCTTTTTTTAGTTGTGCATAAGCCCAGAAATAATAAAAGCTCTGTGGGATAAGCCTTGCAATATTAATACTATTGGCAGAAGTTACCTGATGTTGCTGCAACTCTTCATCTGCTAAAAGTTGTTTAGCAAGTGCCTGGCAATCATCGAAAGTTCCTTCAATTTCCAATGCTTTTATATTGCCTCCCCATGTTGTAAGTTGCTTTTCCTGCAAAGGACTTACTTTACCTTTAGGGTACAGAATATATACATTAATTCCTGGTACATTGTAGAATCCTGCTGCAACAGCACTACCCGTATCTCCGGAAGTTGCCGCAACTACCTTCATAGAGTTTCCATCTGCATAATAGGACATTAATCGCGCCATAAATCTTGCTCCAACATCTTTAAATGCCAATGTAGGACCATGAAAAAGCTCTAGACTATAAATGTTGTTATGAATTGGCACCACCGGAATCTCAAAGTTGAGAACCTCATCGATCATTTCCTTTAAAATCCCATTGGGAACAGAATCTTCTAAAAATAACTTTGCTACTTCAAAGCCAATTTCCGGTAAAGATTTATTCTCGATGTTTTCAAAAAAAGATGCAGGTAATTGCGGGATATATGCCGGCATATAGAGCCCGCCATCATCTGCTAAGCCATTGAGTACGGCTTGTTGTATATTGACACTGTGTTTTCCTCTTGTGGAATAATATTTCATTGTTATTTGGTTTGATGGTTATAGTATTACTGCTCCTTCATTATTGATTTTAGTAACCAGAGATTCACAACTGATGTTCTGGGCAGAGAGAAGCTTGTGAAGTTCGATAGCAATTTTTTCGGCTTCATCTTTATTTTTGCATAAAGCAAATACAGAAGGTCCTGAACCTGAAATTCCAAATCCAATTGCATTATGATCAAGTGACGTCTGCTTCATTTCAGCAAAATAAGGAATCAGCATAGAGCGGATAGGCTCTATAATTACATCTTTCATACTGCGACCTATAAGATCAGTGTCATTTGTACAAAAGCCTGCCACAAGACCCGCTACATTACCCCACTGTTCCACAGCTTTTTTCAATGGAACCTGCTGACGGATAATCTTTCTGGCTTCTCCTGTTGGTACATCGACATGCGGATGTACAGATACAACATGCAAATCCATTTCGGCAGGAAGTTTTACAACATCCAGAGGATCGTAGCTGCGAATAAGAACTAAGCCTCCTAATAAAGAAGGAGCAACATTATCTGCATGAGCATTTCCGGAAGCAAGCCGCTCTCCTTCCATAGCCAATGGCAGTAGTTCCTGTCGGGATAAAGGATTTTCAAATAATTCGTTTACAGCTACTAATGCTCCTACGCTACTGGCAGCACTAGAGCCTAAACCGCTATTCAGAGGCATTTTTTTGTATAATTCTATATCAACTCCCTGATTGGAGTTTATCTTTTCTAAAAACAGATTCACGACATGTCCAACCACATTTTTTTCGGCATTAAGCGGTAACTTTCCCTGGTCACCTTCTATTTTTGTAATTACCGTTTTATTACTGTTGTTGAATGATACAACAACTTCGTCTCCCGGATTATCTATAGCAAAGCCTAGTACATCGTAACCACATACTACATTGGCTACTGTTGCTGGGGCATAACATTTTATTTTTTTCATTTGAATAGTCTATTTATCTATATGGTTATAATGTGGTAACTCTTACTAAATCTGCGAAAACGCCCGCCGCTGTAACCGAAGCTCCAGCTCCCGGACCTTTAACAACTAAAGGAGTATTCTGGTATCTGGCAGTTGTAAATGATATGATATTGTCACTACCAGAAAGATTGAAGAACGGATGTGTATTATCTACCAGCATCACTTCAACTTTTATTTCATTGTTTTCCAAAATACCAATTAATCTTAGTTTTTTATTCTCCTTAGCAGCTTGCTCTTTGTATGATGCAAAATGAGGTTCATTGTTTTTAAGCTCTTTATAAAAGTCTTCTACAGAATTTGCTTTTAGACAAGCCTTCGGAAGAAAACTATTGATGTTAACATCGGAAAGTTCCAACGGCAATCCATTTTCTCTGGCCAGGATCAGCATTTTTCTTGAAAAGTCCAGTCCATTCAGATCATCCCTTGGATCGGGTTCTGTATAACCTAGCTCCTGAGCTTCTCTTACAACCTCTTCAAAAGTCCGATCTCCTGTATAATTATTGAAGATATAAGATATAGTTCCGGAAAGTATAGCCTCTATTTTTACAACCTCATCTCCGCTTATCACCAGATCATTGAGCGTTTTTATAATAGGTAATCCTGCTCCCACATTGGTTTCATACAAAAAGCTGACACCATTTTTAGCGGCCAGATGTTTCAGATTTAGATACTGAGCATAGCTTTCGGAATTACTGATCTTGTTACAGGTAACTACCGAGATATTATTCCTAAAAAGGTTTTCGTATTCTTCTACTACAAATTTGCTGGAAGTATTATCTATAAATACGGTATTGGGTAATTCGTATTTCTTGACTTCCTGTATAAAAGTTTTTAAATCAGCCTGCAGTCCTTTTTCTTCAAGCTGGTCTTTCCATCCTGCAATATTAACAGGGCTTCCATTCGCTAAGAGCATTTTTCGGGTATTGGCTATTCCTAATACTTTAATTTCTATCTTATGCTTCTCAATCAGATTGTCTGCTTCCTGACAGATTTGTCCCAGAAATTCCTGACCAATGTTCCCTGTGCCTGCACAAAAGACGTGGTAAGTTTTAACCGGAGAGAGTAAAAATGCATCGTGAATAACGTTCAGCGCTTTTGTAAGATCATCTTTAGAAATAACTGTAGATATATTAAGTTCGGAAGAACCTTGTGCTATTGCTATAATATTGATGCTATTCTTCCCAAGTGTACTGAATAACTTGCCACTAATACCTTTTGTTTTCTTCATACGTTCCCCGACAATAGCCACAATACTAATGTTGGTGTCTATTTCCGGATGTTGCAGTTTCTCATTAGTAATTTCAGAATGGAATTCTTCTTCTATAGCCAATCGAGCTTTAGCAACATCTTCTGATGCAACCACAAATGAAATACTATGTTCGGAACTAGCCTGTGTAATCAGGATAATATTAATATCATGACGGGATAAAGTGCCAAATAATCTGGCGCTGAAACCTTTTAGTCGGATCATGGTACCTACAACATTAATTAGCGCCACATTATTGATAGATGATATTCCTGTAATTAATGCCTTATCCTGAGCTTCCCTTTCTACATGGATCATAGTGCCCGGATGTTCTGGTTCGAAAGTGTTTTTAATCCATATTGGAATTTCTTTAGAGATTACAGGAACTAATGAAGGCGGATAGATTACTTTAGCACCAAAATATGAAAGTTCCATAGCTTCCTGATAGCTTAAATATTCGAGAGAATAAGCATTCCTTACCAGTCTCGGATCGGCGGTCATAAAACCATTGACATCTGTCCATATTTGTACTTCCTGAACATTGAGTGCTGCACCAAGAATAGCTGCGGTATAATCTGAACCCCCTCTTCCCAAGGTAGTTGTTACTTTATCTTTATCGGTAGCTATAAAACCAGTGATAACATATACTTTGTTTTCCAGATTTTGTGCCCATTGCTGAATATTTCGATTGGTTACATCAAAATTAACTTCAGCTTTCAGATAGTTGGAATTGGTATTGATTAAGTCTCTTGCATCTTTAAATTCTGCAGGCATGGAGGTATTGAGATATGCAGCTATAATTGGACAGGATAGCTGTTCGCCCAATGAAACAATTTTAGCTTTTGTTCTGTCGGAAAGTTCTCCTAAATGTGCAACACTGGAAAGTAAATCTTCCAGAATATTAAAATTGCCTTTAACGAGCATAAGTAAAGGATTTTGAACGGATACAGGCAGTGTTTCTTTTATCATGTCATAATGACGTTGCTCTATACTGTCCAGAATACTTTGATAGTCCTGATTGTGTAATGCTTCTTCAGTTGCTTCCAGTAAGGAGTTGGTAATTCCTGAGAATGCTGAGCATACGACAAACAAAGGTTTATCATTTTCCTTTTCTCTTTCAACAATAAGCCTGAGGTTTTTTACGGCTTCTGTACTTCCGACTGAAGTACCTCCAAATTTTAAAACTTTCATATCAATATCTATGGTTATCGGGAATAAAAAAAGGCCTTTCTGAATCTCAGAAAGGCCTTGTGCTATTTATATTTTTTGTCGTCAAATACTAATACAACCCTTCTGCGGCAATTGAATAATTGTCGTTGTGGAAGTGGATGTAATAATAGTATTTACTCTCATTTGTTCTCTAAAAACAGTGTAAAAGTATAGACAAAAAATGATTCCACAAAATATTTATCTGAAAAAAATAAAAATTTAATGTTTTTAATTTTTCAGTATATAGTTCAATATTAGTTATATCCGGGATTCTGAATAAGTTTAAAGCTTCCCTATTATTAATTTAGATGTAGACATGTGTCTAAAAAAAGCCTTCCTGAATCTCAGAAAGGCTTTGTGTTATTTTTAATGTTTGTTATAAATTAATGTCCTGCATCTTTTATTTCCTGTGGATCATGCTTATGCTTGAAGAAAATAGCAAATAACACAGCAATTACAAGAGAATAAGCAGCAAAAGTCAACCAGATATCATGCCAGTCACGTAGCATAACAGGTTGAGATAATATGCCATCGGCTAATACATCTATTTTTTGTTTAGACAAGAAACTTAAAAAATGAGAATTATCTGAGGTTGTATCCAGATGTTGAGCCAGATCAGAAACTTTATTGTAGCTCTGAGTAAAGTATTTATCAATTAGCCATCCTGAGGTTAAGCTTCCAAATACAGCACCAAAACCATTAGTCATCATCATAAACAAACCTTGTGCAGATGAACGCATTTTAGCATCTGTATTGGTTTCTACGAATAAAGATCCTGAAATATTGAAGAAGTCAAATGCCATTCCGTATACAATACATGATAAGATAATCATCCATAGTCCTGTAGAAGGATCTCCTAATCCAAATAAGCCGAAACGTAATACCCATGCAAGCATAGAGATTAGCATTACCTTTTTAATACCATATTTTTTCAGAAAGAAAGGAATTGCAAGAATAAAAAGCGTTTCCGAAACCTGAGAAATAGACATGATAATAGTAGAATACTTCACTACGAAAGATTCTGCAAATTTTGGATAGTGTCTGAATTCATCCAGGAAAACATCTCCGTACGCATTGGTTAGCTGTAATGCACCACCAAGAAACATAGAGAAAAAGAAGAATAAAGCCATTTTGTAATTTGCAAATAGCTTAAAGGCATCTAATCCTAGTGTCTGGAAGATATTAGCATTCTTATCTAGAAGCTTTTTAGGAGGACATTTAGGCAGGGAAAAAGCATAAAGTCCTAAAAGCAGAGCCGATGCACCAGCTATATAGAACTGATATTCATTTGCCTTGCTTCCTGTAAGATTGGTAATCCACATTGCTGCGATAAAACCGATTGTACCCCATACACGGATTGGTGGGAAATCTTTTACAACATCTTTTCCTTCGTTTTTTAAAACGGTATAAGATATAGAGTTATTCAGAGCAATTGTAGGCATATAAAAGCACATAGCTATAAGCATTACCCAAAAGAAAGTTCCGGGATCTGTTACCTGTGGCAGGAAAAATAATACTACTGCATATAGTATTTGCAAAATTCCATAAAGACGTTCTGCATTGATCCATCTGTCAGCAATGATACCGGAGAGTGTCGGCATAAAAATAGAGGCAAATCCCATAGTACTGAAGACAGCGCCAAACTTGGTTCCGTCCCATTGTTTTGTACCGAACCAATAATTGGCAATGGTAATTAACCAAGCACCCCAAACAAAAAATTGGAAAAAATTGAGTAGGGTTAATCGTAATTTTATATTCATAAGTTTATTAATAGGGCAGAATATCGAAATTAATCAATATTCTTTTTTCGTTTCTTTATTTCTTGCTGAAGTTCAAGAGCCGTATCGAAGTCCTCTTCCTGAACTGCTTTGTCTAGCATTTCCTGGATTTCTTCAAGTGTGTATACTTCATAACCTTTTATTTCAGGAGCCTCCTCTTCGTCTTCAGCTTTGTATTCTGTTTTATCGTCATTATCCGACAATTCCAACATAATACCTGCTTCTGTAAGGACTTCGTCTGTGGTATAAATAGGTGCATCAAAACGAACTGCCATAGCAACTGCATCGGATGTACGCGCATCCAGAATCAGTTTTTCGTTCTGATCGTTTTTAAGAATTAAATTGGAGAAGAATACTCCGTCTATGATCTGATAAATGATAATACTCTCCAATGCATAACCTACAGTGGTAATAAATTTTGAAAAGAGATCATGGGTTAAGGGTCTTGGTGGCTGAATGTCTTTTTCTAGACCCAGAGAAATAGATTGTGCTTCATAATTACCTATAACAACAGGCAGTTTTATTCCTGTTTCTTCCTGTTCCAGGATCAGTGCATAAGCTCCCATTTGGGTTTGGCTGTATGAAATGCCTCTTATGATTAGTTTCTTATAATCCATAGCTACAAATATAAAAACATCGTAGCAATAAGCCACGATGTTTTATATGATTTTGAAATTTTTACCTCAAAATTATTATCCTTTGAAAGCTTTTAACTTTTCAGTTAATGCAGGAACAATTTGGAAAGCATCTCCAACTACCCCGTAATCAGCAGCTTTGAAGAAAGGTGCTTCAGGATCATTGTTAATAACTACAATTGTTTTGGAACCATTAACACCTGCTAAGTGCTGGATTGCACCAGAGATACCCACAGCGATGTAAAGATTTGGTGAAATTGCCTTACCTGTTTGTCCAACGTGCTCAGCATGAGGTCTCCAGCCAATATCTGCTACAGGCTTAGAGCTTGCCGTAGCAGCTCCTAAAACATTAGCAAGATCTTCAATCATCCCCCAGTTTTCTGGTCCTTTCATACCACGGCCTGCAGAAACAACAATTTCAGCTTCTTTTAGGTCTAGTTTACCTGACGATTGTTCGTGGTTAATTACCTTAGTATCTTCATTAACTACTGAAAGGTTTTTAACTTCCTCAGAACCTGAAGCAGGATTTTCTTTTATACCAAATGCATTCTGAGAAACAGTAATTACAACATTTGAAGCATCTGCTTTTGCATGCATATAACCTTTACCAGAGAAAGCTTTTCTTTTTACCTGGAAAGGAGAAATAGATTCTGGTGCTGCAATTACATTGGTAATTAATGAGGCTCCTTTAGAAATCGCCAGCATTGGTGCTACTGAAGAAGCATCTGTAGTGTGAGGGAAAACAATAACGTTACCATCCAAAACTTCACTAACAGCTTGTGCATAAGCTTTAGCACTGAAGTTTTTAAGACCTTCATCTTTTACATTGATTACTTTATCTGCTCCGTACTTGTAAAGAACATCAGAAGAATCTGTAGGGTTAATTGCAATAACAGTTACGCTGTCACCAGCCTTATCTGCAACCGCTTTAGCGTAAGAAACTGCTTCGAAAGCTGCTTTCTTGTAAACGCCATTTATATTTTCTGCATATACGAATATTGCCATTTTCTTAAATTTTTAAAATTATAAATTTTGAATTTTAGATGAAAAACAGATAATTAGATAACTTTTGCTTCTTCGTGAAGTAATCTTACCAATTCATCTAAGTTGTCCGGAGAAACTAATTTTACAGCAGCTCTTGGTGGAACACTGTCAAATGAAACAGCTTCAACCTTAACTTCTGTAGAAGTAGGTTCAACAACTTGCAAAGGCTTTGTTCTTGCAGACATAATACCTCTCATATTCGGGATAATAAGGTCTTTCTCTTCTACCATTCCTTTTTGTCCGGCAATAACTGCAGGAAGTTTTACTGAGATCGTTTCTTTACCACCTTCAATTTCTCTTATAGCAGTAGCTTCACCACCATTAACTTCAAGACCTACGCAAGCGTTAACAAATGGCTGGTTAAGGATTTGTGCAACCATTCCTGGTACTGCTCCACCATTATAGTCGATAGACTCTTTACCAGCGATAACCAAATCGTAACCACCTTCCTGAGCAATCTTAGCAATTTCTTTTGCTGTAGAATAACTATCTTTAGCTTCAATATTTACTCTTACTGCATCATTAGCTCCGATAGCTAATGCTTTTCTTATAACAGGTTCTGTCCCTGCATCTCCTACATTGATAACAGTAACTGTAGCGCCCTGAGATTCTTGTAACTTTATAGCTTTTGTTAAAGCAAATTCATCAAGCGGATTAATTACCCACTGAATTCCATTTTTATCGAATGCAGATTTATCTGCTGTGAAGTTTATTTTTGCAGTTGTATCTGGTACACTGCTGATACATACTAATATTTTCATAATTAGAAATTGTGTATTGAATTTTGGCTAAGTTAATAAAAAAATGTTATGCATGCATACTAAATTTATCAAAATATATACATAGCATATTAATTACCATATAGTTCGCAGATTACAATGACTTGCTTTTAATTAATGATTAATATTGCGTTTCGCAGCTTTTAATGTGTAGTTTTTGTAATCCTGAATCAAATCCTGCAATTACTTTGGAAGCGTAGGTCTGATTTCGATTTTAGATGGTAATGTTCTTGGGTTCATTTTCATCATATCAACAATCAGTTCCCCAATATCTTCCGGCTGAATTTTCCATTCATCATTGTCTCCCGGATTATGGTTGTTAAAGTGTGATTTTACTGACCCTGGCATAATGGTAGAAACTTTTACATTATACTTTCTAAGATCCAACATTGCTGCCTGTGTAAAGCCTACAACACCAAATTTGGAGGCGTTATAGCCAGAACCATTAGCAAAGAAATTAGTTCCTGCCAGGCTGGCAATAGAAATGAAATAACCTTCAGATTTTTTCAGTGCTTCTACAGATGCTTTTAAGGTATAAAAAACACCTGTAAGGTTTGTATCTATCATATCCTGCCAGGCTTCAACAGAAAGTTCATCTACGGGAGCAAAATGACCCAATCCGGCATTTGCCACTACAAGATCAACTTGTCCAAAATGATTTTTAACTTCCTGAAGTGCTTTGTCTTCATCTTCAAAGTTGCGTACATTGGATTGTATCGCTAAAACTTTTGAAGAATCACTGGAAAGTTGCATTGCCGCGGCTTTTGCATCTTCCAGATTTCTGCCACTAATGGCCACTCTCATTCCTGCATTTAACAAAACACTGGCGATACCCAAGCCTATGCCTTTGGTACCGCCAGTGATGTATGCTACTTTATTGTTTAGCATAAATTTTATTATTTTTTTAAATCCGTATAGTATTCAAAGAAATATGGAATAGACTCAATGCCTTTGTAGAAGTTAAATAGTCCGTAGTGCTCGTTTGGAGAATGGATTGCATCTGAATCCAGTCCAAAGCCCATTAGTACAGATTTACTTCCCAATACCTTTTCGAATAATGCTGTGATAGGAATACTACCACCGCTTCTGTAAGGTAACACTTCTTTTCCGAAAGCTTTTTCCATTGCTTTTTTTGCTGCCAGGAATTCTTCTGAATCACTTGGTAAAACATATGGCATACCACCGTGATGTGGAGTAACTTTTACTTTTACATTTTCAGGAGCAATTTTATGGAAATACTTGGTAAACTTCTCAGTAATCTCTTCAGGTGTCTGATATGGAACCAAACGCATAGAAATTTTTGCGAAAGCTTTTGATGGAATCACAGTTTTAGCACCCTCACCAATATAACCTCCCCAGATTCCGTTTGCATCCAGAGTTGGTCTTATAGATGTTCTTTCCAAAGTTGTATAACCTTTCTCACCCTCTACTCCATTTAAGCCAATAGATTTTTTGAAACCTTCCGGATCATCTTTCAGTTTATTCATCTCTGCTCTTTCTTCCAAAGAGACCTCTTCTACATTATCGTAGAATCCGTCTATTGTAATTCTTCCGTCTTCGTCGATCAACTGAGCAACCATTCTTGAAAGAACATGGATAGGATTTGGTACAGCACCACCATAAAGTCCGGAATGCAAATCTCTGTTTGGTCCTTCAACTTCAACCTCTACATAGCTAAGGCCTCTTAGACCTGTAGTTACAGTTGGCTGTTCGTTTGAATAGATATGAGTATCAGAAATTAAGATTACATCATTTTTCAGCTTCTCTTTATTCTCAGAAATCCAGTCTCCAAGGCTTTCAGATCCTACTTCTTCTTCTCCTTCGATAATGAATTTTACATTACAAGGCAAAGAGTTAGTCTTCATCATTGCTTCAAAAGCTTTTACATGCATGAAGAACTGACCTTTGTCATCCGCAGAACCTCTTGCAAATACAGCTCCTTCAGGGTGTAAGGGTGTAGTTTTTATAACTGGCTCAAATGGTCCGCTCTCCCATAGCTCTAACGGATCTGGTGGTTGTACATCGTAATGACCATATACTAATACAGTTGGAAGTTTAGGATCAATGATCTTTTCACCATAAACGATCGGGTAACCTTTGGTTTCGCAAACTTCTACCTGATCTGCACCTGCTTCTTTTAAATGTTTGGCTACAGCATCTGCACAGTTAAGGACATCTTTGCTGTATGCAGGGTCAGCGCTGATAGAAGCTATCTTTAATAGATCACAAAGCTCATCCAGAAAGCGTTGTTTATTCTCCTGAATGTAATTTTGGGTTTCTGACATAATAATTTTTAATTTAGGTAAATATAAAAAATGTCCTGCGAAGCGCAAGACATTTTAATATGATAAATGTTATCTGATTATTTTTTAGCTTCTGCTGCTGGCTTAGCTGTAGCAGAGTCTTTCGCTGCTTTCACTTCTGCAGTTTTAGCAACTTTAGTACTGTCAGTCATTGCTGGCTTTTCAGCTTGTGAAGGTGCAAAGTTTGGTTCTGTTTCAGAAGGCTCCATATGATCTGAATAGCGCTCAACATCACTAGTTAACTTTACTGTATTCTTGTTTCCTCCTTGTGGAGCACTACAAGATGCTATGGCAACAACTGCTACTGCAGATAAAATATATTTTTTCATATATCTATTTTTTATTATTCTTTATCGTTATGGAATCAGCATAGCTGATTTTATGCTCTTTTTATTAACCGGTGTCAAAATTAACAATTCTACATTTCTAAGCCAAATAATGAAGCAATTTAAATTGATTTTAAAATAATTTTTCCTTTTTGGCTCTGTGTGAAGATCAGATACTGATTTCCACCATCTTTTATTTTGTATTTCTTCTTAATTTCATCCGGAGTTAACGGATAGTTTTTAGAAATGATATTAAAGCGCTCTCCTTTTTCTATTTTCTTTGCTTCTACAGGTACTACATTTAGTATCCGGCCCGGAAAATCTTCAATAAAACTGGGTGAAGTGTAAAGATGAGTATTAGGATGAAGTTTCTCCAGATTATAATGTTCAGAAATAAAATTGAACGCTCCGGATTTTAGTACAGCATTATTCGGAATATATAAGTATTCAGATGCTTCACCAAAAATAGGTTTTGATTGCTGAATAGTGTTAAAAGTAACTTCCAGTGAAGGTTCATTGCTTTCAAGGTTATGAATTTTCACTACAGTACTCTGGTTAAAATCTTTCTCTATAACAATTAAAAGTTCTTTAACCTCATTCTTTACAGCAATAATATAGATTTCTGAAATGCCTGGTACCTGAGATACAAGCATAGAAATATCCATAAGTGGCGATAGTTTTACCACTACTTTATTTGTAAACTCAAATAATTTATTTCTGATTTCAGTAATATCGGGAGACAAATCTTCCAATAGAAATTTCTTTCGATTGTGTGTATCTCTTCTCGCAGGATCTAAATAGATCAGAGAAAATTTTTGACCATTTTTTTCTAAAAAATCATCTAAATCGGAGTTTACATAATCAGTGTTAATTTTATTTAAAACCAGCCAGTTATGATGTACTATTTCAAGTAAATTTTTATTTTGTTCTACAAGAGTTGTTTTACTGAAATTTGCTGAAAGATAATAGGCATCTATTCCATAACCACTGGTAAGGTCCAGTAAGCTTTCACCAGAAAATAAATTTGCTTTAAAGGCTGCGGTTGTCTCGGAAGAGGCTTGCTCCAGATTTAATTGAGGTGGGAAAACAATTCCGTCCTGTAATAAGAACGGAAATTTCTTTTCTGCAGTTTGTCTGCCCTTTATCTGTTGGGCTATTTCCTGAATACTGACATCACTGAAAGGTGAACCGGACAGTAATAATTTTGTAATATCCTGTCGGCTATTGTCTTTTATGAACTTCTGTACTTCAGGACGAAGGATATGGCTAAACTCCATAACGTTCGGCTAACCGGACAGGTTTTATCGCAGATTCATTATATAGCTCTTCCGATGCTATTTTAGCTTCTAATGCCGGATAAAGATTTACGCCTAAAAGCTTTATCTTGCCCTCATCTAGCCAGCTTTGCTCTTTAATTGCCTGATTGTATACTAATTTCTGAATATTTCCGGATTCCAGATTGCTAATATAGCCTCCTGATTTTTCAAGTTCAAGGAAAAGCTCCCATGCTCTTTCAGCTATATCTTTTGTTGCGTCTTCTACAAAGAAACTGCCGGAGGTTGCATCTTCAAAAACATTGATAATACTTTCATAAGCCAATACAATCTGTTGTTTGAAAGATATTTCCTCAGAGACTGAGTTAGTTTCCGAAAGTTTGTAATCGTTTGCATAAACTGCATCTGCTCCGCCAATCATTGCCGAAGCTAATTCTAATGTACTTCGGATAAGATTATTCTCAGGATCATTAAGACTTTTATTTCTTAAAGATGTTTCTGCAAAAATATAAGGAATAGACTCTTTATTATATTCTTTGGATAGCTGACTGATTAAAATTTTCAGAGCACGAATCTTTGCGATTTCCAGAAAATACTGACTGCTAACTGCTACTCTGAATACAGACTGCTTAAATACATCTTCTCCATATAACTCTGCAAGTTCTTTAATCTTCAGAAGTGCAACAGCAAGCTGCTGAACTATAGAGGCACCTGCATTCTGATAGATTGAAATGTCTACTCCTATTTTTCTTTTTGCCTCAGTATTTAAAAGTACTTTCCCTGTTTCCGGGCTAAAAGTCTCTCCTTGCTCTATTCCTTTGAAAATATCCTGAAGACAAAAATAATTATTGTTTTTATCTTTTGCAGCGGCTGCATTTAAAGCAGAATCTTCATAAAAAAATACCTTATCCTGTAATCGTAAAGGTTCTTCTTTGATAAGAAAGGCATAAGCATCTTCCAATAAATAATCATTGTAAGGTGCTACCAAATGCATATTTTCTTCCAGACGGGGAAGTTTTACAGGTGCGATATTCTCTAAAGTATAAAAAGGCTTGATTTCCAAGCCTTCAATATTTTCTTTTTCCAGTACTTTATAGATATCTTCTGTTTTCAACTGTTTAGCAACCAGTTTTTCCCAATCCTGAAGATTCGTTTTTGCAAAAGACATATTTTATTTTTTTACACTGTTAGCGCTGTCAACTACCAAAATAAAGATTTCTTCATTCTTTTTCTTCATAAAGTAGTTTTCGCGGGCAAATTTTTCACGTTCAGATTTATTGAACATTAACTTCTTATAAAAATTATCATTTTTCTGATATTCTTTTTTATAATAGTCCAATTGTTCTTCATACTTCTTGATCTCTCCATTTAGTTCGTTAATAACTAAAAAAGATGTACTGTCGAAAAATGTCATCCATACCAGAAATACGGTTATAGTAATGACATATTTGTTCAGAATATATTTCCGGAGAAATCTGAATCCTGAAGATGGTTTCTTGATATCTTTAATAAGATTATCCATTTTTATACACTTTGTTTCTTTAACGAGTTATTGATAACAGTTGTTAAAAAATCAATTGCAACAGTATTGTGTCGCATATTAGGTACGATAAGGTCGGCTTCGTTTTTAGACGGCTCTATAAACTCATTGTGCATAGGTTTCAGAGTTGTCTGATAACGATGTAGAACCTCTTCCAGATCACGGCCTCTCTCTTGGGTATCACGCTTAATTCTTCTGATTAATCTCTCATCTGAATCTGCATGAACAAATACCTTAAGGTCGAATTCTTTTAATAATTCCTTGTTCGTAAGAACCAAAATGCCTTCTACAATAAGAACATTTTTAGGCTCTATAAGAATATGATCTCCTGTTCTGGAATGGGTTACAAAAGAATAAACCGGCTGATCGATCTCTTCATGATTTTTTAACTTCTTTACATGATCTAAAAGTAAGTCAAAATCTATAGACTTTGGATGATCATAGTTAAGTTTTTCTCTTTCCGCTAAATTAAGATGTTGATTATCTAAATAATAATTGTCCTGAGAAAGGACGTTTACACCTTCAATATTAAGTTGCTGAAGGATTTTGTTGACTACAGTTGTTTTTCCTGAGCCTGTACCACCTGCGATACCTATTACGAGCATTTACTTTTGATTTTGGCAAAGATAGAAAAAATGTCAATTACGATGAAAGTAATATGTGTGAAATCATTTTAGTAAATCCGGCTCGATAATGTTGTTGTCCTTTTTTTAGTCTATTTTCACCTTTTCCCCCGAAATTTCCGGAGAGATATTAAATACATAAAGGACCACAGCTTTTACCCGTGCTAAAAACTCACGAGCATGGTTTCTATAGAAGCTCTCATTGCTATTTACGTCCTGAGCATCAAAAGCATAAGCATTCATTCCCTCATTTCGTGCCATAAATAAGGCTCTCAAATTATGGAATCCCTGAGATACAATGATAACATTGTTTTCCTGATAGATATATTTACATCTGAAAATACTGGCCTGGGTATTAAAGCCTTTAGGATCTTCAATAATTGCTGACTGTGGTATCCCGCCATTGAAGATAAGATAGTTTCTCATGGCTTTAGGTTCATCATAATTCTTACTTTTTTCTCCACTTACAATAATGCGTTTTACTTTCCCGATATTGTATAAAGCCGTTACAGCATCCATACGGGTTATGAAATATGGATTTGCCCTTCCGCCTACCGTTTTTGGAGAAGTGCCGAGTACTAAAGCGCATTTCTGTGCCGGAATTTTACTCAGTTTTGTAAAGGTACGCCCATCAGTAAGGGCAACAACCCATATATTGGCTAAAAACATTAGCAAAATAAGGATTTCTGAACTGCGGATAAACGCCTTTATTAATATGTAAATCTTTCTTCTCAGATATTATCGAAGTTTAAATTAATTTTCCTGGATAAAGCTACACCAACGCAGGGTAAAATCAAACCAGATTGTGTTTCTTTTTCTGTTAAATATTCATTCTCTACCATGTACACCTCTCCTTCTTCCAAATGACATCTGCATGATCCACATAATCCGGACTTACATGAATAAGGGATATTGAATCCTGCTTCTAGCAGAGAACTTAATACCCTGGTTTCATTAGAAGGAATATGATGTTCATATTCTTTACCAAAAAGAGTGAATTTCACCTCAATATCTTTTACCAAAGGTAATTCCTCTTCTATTTCATATATATCTTCATTAAACTCATCAAAAAGTTCAAAATGAATATTTTGTTTTCTTATACCATGCTGGTAGCAAGCATTAGCAATAGATTTAATCATTTCGCCAGGACCACAGATAAGAACTTCATCGGTAGCATCCCATATAGTAGATTCTTCATCTTCCTCATCCTGATCAAGAATCTGGTTGATAATAAGGCTTACCTTTTTTGCATCCAATCTTCCTTGAAACATAAGGTTTTTAGCTTTCTCTCTGGAGAAAAAGAAGAATGAATGAAATCTGTCTGCATATTGTGCTTGCAAGTCGGACAGTTCGTCTATAAATGCAATATTTTCTTTATCTCTGTTTCCGTAAAACAGGAATAATCTTGTATTGACTTCATTATGAAGAATATTCTTCATATGACTAAGAATAGGTGTAATTCCTATTCCTGAAGCAAAACAAAGAATAGTTCTTTTCTCATTTGGTCTGGATCTGATTGTAAAACGTCCTTGTGGTTCCGAAATTTCTACAATATCTCCAGGTTCCAGGCCCCGATAAAGGTGATATGCAAAGCTCTCTTCACTACTATATTTAATTCCAAAGCTTAACTCTTTTTCATAAGGTGCCGAGGTATAAGAATAATCATTTTGCCTGTTTCCTAGTTTTATAGCAGAATATTGTCCGGATTCATATTGAAATTTCTCCTTTAAATGTTCCGGGATTTCGAAGGTCAGGGAAAAGCTTGTTTTTGTCAATCGCTTTTTTTTGACTATTTTTAGCCAATGAAATTGAACTGTGTTTCTTATGGTAACGTTTTCTAACATTAACACAAAAATATATAAAAAAAGATGAAAAAGCTATTCTTTGGGATTACAATACTGTCAGCAATTGTTGCTTGTAAAAAAACAGATTCCCCTGTAACAGGAAATAAGAACAACGACAGAACTGAAATGGTTCCGAATCCGGAAGGAGAAGTTAAAGATTTCGAAAAAGCATTGCAGATCCTTGGAGAGGATAAGGTAGCTGAGCTTTTAAAGACTAAAGATAATGATACACTGTATGTTACTAATTTCTTTGCAACATGGTGTGGACCTTGTATGATCGAAATTCCGTATTTTAAAACTGAAATGGAAAAACTAAAAGGTGAAAAAGTTAAATTCACTTTTGTAAGTGTAGATCAGCCGGAAGATTGGAATACTAAGGTTAAAGAATTTGGAAATATTCAGGGACTAAGTAGTAATATAGTATTATTTGATATGATGAAGGCTGCTCCTGAATTTGCCAAAAGCAATACAAATACTTGGGATGGTGGTGCTATACCATTTACCAGAATGTCTAAAGGAAATAAAGTATTCGAGAAAGTTGGTACTCTTTCCGAAGAAGAAATGCAGAGTAAACTTAACGAGTTTAAATAACCGACTGAATGTCTGTGAAATTTAGAAATATGAGTATAGGGCTTCTCGCCCTATTCTTTATCTTAGCCTTTATCAATCTGAATATAGGTTTTACCCATCTGAATTTCACTGATTTTTTTTCTTCTGATGAAAGCACCTCATTAATAGCTCAGTTACGCATTAACAGAGTTGTTATAATATTTCTGGCAGGAATATCCATTCCTACAAGTGGCTTTCTTATGCAGGAGTATTTTCAGAATCCATTGGCGGGGCCTGAAGTTTTAGGAATAACCTCTGTGGCTTCTCTGGCCGTTGCTAGCTATATTTTTCTTACCAAAGATTTTACATTACCCGAATTTTTGCAAAGTGGTCTTATCAGTATGGCTGCATTTGCCGGCAGTCTTTTGTTGATGTTGATATTATTGGCATATTCCAAAGCCTTTACAGATAAGACCTATCTTATTATTTTTGGTTTTCTTATATCTGCTTTAGCCAGTGCTATTGTAAGTCTTATGCAGGTATATGCACAAAGTGAATCTTTAAAGAGCTATGTTTTATGGTCATTTGGTGCCAATAATCAGGTAACACTTTCCCAGATCGCTATTGTAGGTGCTTTGGTCGTAATCGGAATGTTTTTGTGTTTCAGATCGATAAAACCATTAATGGGAAATGCATTGGGCGAGAGTTATGCCAAGTCTTTTGGGGTAAATCTGGAAAGACTAAAATACCTTGTTATTATTTGTTCTTCTCTGTTATCAGCGAGTATTACTGCATTTTTAGGACCTGTTTTATTCATCGGGATTGTAGTTCCTCATTTTTGCAGAATGTTATGGAATCCTGCCCAGCTATGGCAGCAATGGATTCTCAATATATTATTTGGAGCCTGTTTGTTAGAGCTGTTTTCCATTATTTCGGAACTGGCTCATTGGCCTATTAATATTATATCTTCTTTGTTTGGAGTTCCTGTCATTCTGACTATGCTTGTTAAAATGAACCGCCGTGCAGTCTGAAATTATTTTAAAATTAGAGCATCTTGATATTGGCTACCAGAAAGTTTTGGTAAAAGATATCTGTGCGGAGCTAAAGCTGGGAGAAGTTTGTCTATTGATGGGAAACAATGGACAGGGCAAAACAACTCTTATTAAAAGTATCCTTGGTGAAAACAAATTGCTAAACGGCGATATCCTACTGGCTGAAAATTCAATAAACATATTGTCTGCACTCCAAATTGCTAAAAAGATTTCAGTAGTATTTTCTAAAGCAACTATTCCAAACGGATTTACAGTGAAAGACCTGGTAAGTTTAGGAAAGTACATACATTACCCATATTATTTTTCTCTTAATAAAAAGGACGAAGAAGAAGTTGTCGATATTATTAATAAGATTGGATTGCAGGAATATACAGATATGCCTCTTCAGCAGCTATCGGACGGAAATCTTCAAAAAGCTTTTATTGGCCGCGCATTAGTACAAAATACCTCAGTTATTATTCTTGATGAGCCTACAACGCACTTAGATGAGAAGAATAAAACTATTGTACTTACAACACTTCGTATGCTGGCAAAAGAATATCATAAAACAATTCTGTTCTCCTCTCACGATTGGAGACTGGCAAAAGAATTTTCAGATAAGATCTGGTATATTAAAGAAGGAGGACTATATTCTGGTGTTGCGGAGGATATACTGTCCACCCATCCGGAGCTGACAGCTCCTGCCCTTTTTCATTTCAATGAAGCATTTATAACTCCTCATATTGAAGCACCTCAGTTACAGAAAGAAATGCTCTTCTCTGTGCTTCAAAAAAACTTCAAAAAAGACCTTTCTCAGTTCAATTTTATCTTTCAGAATGGTATTTGGGATATTTCTTCAGATACATTTCAAAAAAAAGCTGAAAGTTTTGAAGAAATTATTCAATTAATCAGAAACCTTTAATAATCTGATAGTTCGAAAGCTCTAAATTAATATTATGCATGCATAGTATTATGCTTTTCATAGTTTTTAAAGTGTTGGTTTCGAATATTTTAACAAAAATTAACTTACCTATGATGTTATGCATGCATAATAATTATTAAATTTGAGAAGACCAGAATTTAATATTGATATGGATAATAACAAAGGAAGAGTTGATAACATTGATCTTATTCTGAAGCAGACCTGGCTGGCCGTTTCCAAAATGTATTCGGAGCGTGCTCAGGAATATGATTCAACAGCTGTTCAGGCTTTAACACTTTTAAAGATCGATCCTAAAGAAGGAACAAGGAGCACTAACCTTGGACCAAAGATGGCCATCGAGCCAACATCACTTACAAGAATCATAAAGCTTCTTGAAGACAACGGTTATATCTACAAAGAAAAAACAACTACAGATAAGCGGGAGGTTATAATAAAGCTTACTGATAAAGGACTTAATTCCAGAAACCTTTCCAAAGAAGTTGTGGTTAATTTCAACAAAAGAGTAATCGAAACCATTAATCCTGAAAAATTGGAAACTTTCAAGGAAGTAATGCGTGATATTTTGAATATAGCAAACGATTTAAATAATAAGAAATAAAATTCCAAATCTTTATGAAAAGAAGAATAAAACATGTTACCGTTCTTGGTTCTGGGATTATGGGATCCGGTATTGCTGCACATTTCGCCAACATTGGTGTAGAAGTGTTGCTTCTGGATATTGTACCTAACCAGCTTACTGATGCGGAAACAGCTAAAGGTCTTACATTAGAAGACAAAGCGGTTCGTAACAGAATTGCTTCCGAAAGTTTACAAAAACTTCCTAAAGCAAGTCCTGCACTACTCTATTCTCCAAAGTTTGTAAGCAGAATTACTGCAGGAAATTTTGATGATGATTTAGAGAAAATAAAAAATACTGACTGGATTATAGAGGTTGTTGTAGAGCGCCTTGACATCAAGAAGTCTGTATACGAAAAGATTGAAAAATACAGAAAACCAGGAAGCTTAGTATCTTCTAATACTTCTGGTATTCCTATTCATTTCCTTATTGAAGGAAGAAGCGATGATTTTAAAAAATACTTCGCAGGAACACACTTCTTTAACCCGGTAAGATATTTACCACTTTTAGAGATTATTCCTACTCCGGAAACCGATCCTGAGATTGTGAATTTCTATATGGAATATGGTGCTAAATTCTTGGGTAAAACTACAGTTTTAGCAAAAGATACTCCAGCATTTATTGCTAACAGAATTGGTACTTTTGGTATTATGAATTTGTTCCATTCTGTGAAAAAGCTTGGCTTAACAGTTGGTGAAATTGATAAATTAACAGGGCCGGTTATCGGGCGTCCAAAATCTGCAACATTCCGTACTGCGGATGTAGTAGGTCTGGATACATTAGTACACGTAGCTAATGGAATCTATGGTAGCGGTGCAGAATCAGATACTTTCAAAGATCAATTTGTTCTACCTGATTTTGTACAATACATGATTGACAACAAGCTATTGGGATCTAAAACTGATGCTGGTTTCTTTAAAAAAGTAAAAAATGCTGATGGTAAGTCAGAAATCTTAGGACTAAATCTTGAGACTCTGCAATACGAACCACAAGGAAAAGCGAGCTTCCCTACTCTGGAATTAACAAAAACTATTGACCGTCCTATCGATCGTTTCAAAGTACTAATTGGCGGAAAAGATAAGGCTGGAGAATTCTACAGACAAATGCTGGGAGCTCTATTTGCTTATGCTTCTAATAAGGTTCCTGAAATTTCTGATGAAATCTATAAAATTGATGATGCTCTACGCGCAGGATTTGGATGGGAAAATGGTCCTTTCGAAATCTGGGATGCAGTAGGCGTTCAGAAAGGTATAGAGCTGGCTAAAGAAGCTGGATATGAAGTATCTGACTGGGTGAAAAATATGGCTGAAGGTACAAGCTTCTATAAAATCAATGAAGAAGGACAAAAGACTTTCTTCAATGAGAAAGCCAACCAATATGCTAATATTCCTGGACAAGATGCCTTCATTATCTTAGATAATATCAGAAAGAACAAGACTCTTTGGAGTAATTCCGGTTCTGCAATCGAGGACCTGGGAGATGGTATTATCAACTTCGAGATTCGTTCTAAAATGAACTCTCTTGGAGGTGAAGTATTAGACGGATTAAACAGAGCAATTGATTTAGCTGAAAAAGATTACAATGGATTAGTAATCGGTAATCAGGCTGCTAACTTCTCGGTTGGAGCTAACCTTGCTATGATCCTTATGATGGCTGTAGACCAGGATTGGGATGATCTGAATATGGCTATTAACTATTTCCAACAATCTATGATGAGAGTACGTTACTCCTCTATTCCTGTTGTTGTGGCACCTCATGGTATGACTTTGGGTGGTGGTTGCGAAATGACCATGCATGCAGACAGAGTTGTGGCAGCAGCAGAAACTTATATCGGACTTGTTGAGTTTGGTGTTGGTGTAATCCCTGGAGGTGGCGGTTCTAAAGAATTTACTGTAAGAACAATGAAAGAAGTAATTGCGGACGATGTTAAAACAAACAGATTACGTGATGCCTTTATGAATATTGCCATGGCTAAAGTTGCGACTTCTGCATACGAAGCTTATGATATGGGTATTTTACAGAAACATAAAGATATCGTTGTTGTAAATAAAAACCGTCAGATTGCTGAAGCTAAACAAGTTGCTTTACAATTAGCTGAACAAGGATACACACAACCTATCAAAGAGAAAGTAAAAGTACTGGGACAGGATGCTTTGGGTATGTTCTATGTAGGAACTGACCAGATGTTGGCTGGAAGATATATTTCTGAGCACGATAAAAAAATAGCTGATAAGCTAGGTTTTGTAATGGCAGGAGGTAATCTTTCCGAAGCTACAGATGTATCTGAACAATACTTACTGAACCTTGAAAGAGAAGCTTTCTTATCGCTTTGTGGTGAAAGAAAAACTCTGGAAAGAATCCAGTATATGTTACAAAACGGAAAACCTCTTCGTAATTAGAAGTTAGAAATTAATTTGTACACAATACCAAAAAATATGAAACAAGCATATATAGTTGCAGGATACAGATCAGCGGTTGGTAAAGCTCCGAAAGGTTCACTTCGCTTTACAAGACCAGATGTAATGGCTGCGACAGTTATTGAAAAATTAGTGGGTGATTTCCCACAACTAGATAAAGACAGAATAGATGACCTTATCGTTGGTAATGCAATGCCAGAAGCAGAGCAAGGACTTAACGTAGCACGTCTTATTTCCCTTATGGGACTTAATACCGATAAAGTACCAGGTGTTACTGTAAACAGATATTGTGCATCAGGATCAGAAGCTATTGCACTAGCATCTGCAAAAATCCAGACTGGTATGGCAGATTGTATTATTGCAGGAGGTACTGAATCTATGAGCTATATTCCTATGGGGGGATATAAGCCGGTTCCGGAGTCTCATATGGCAAAAGACCATCCTGATTACTATTGGGGAATGGGTTATACTGCCGAAGCTGTTGCAAAAGAATACAATGTTTCCAGAGAAGAGCAAGATCAGTTTGCATTCGAATCTCACCAGAAAGCTTTAAAAGCAATTGCTGAAGGCAGATTTGCAAACCAAATAGCTTCTATTCCTGTAGAGTATACTTTCCTGGATGAAAACCAAAAAACTCAGACTAAAAAATTTGATTTCTCTGTGGATGAGGGGCCAAGAAAAGATACCTCACTCGAAGGTCTCGCAAAACTAAGACCTGTTTTTGCTAATGGAGGATCTGTTACTGCAGGTAACTCCTCACAGATGTCAGATGGTGCCGCTTTTGTTTTGGTAGTATCAGAAGAATTCCTGAAAGAATTCAACCTTACTCCAATCGCGAGATTAGCATCTTATGCAGCTGCAGGTGTGCCACCTAGAATTATGGGAATAGGACCTATTTATGCTATTCCTAAAGCTTTAAAACAGGCTGGACTTTCTCTTAATGATATCGATTTAATTGAGCTTAATGAAGCTTTTGCTTCTCAATCTGTTGCTATTAAGAAAGAATTAGGGTTGAATCCTGATATTCTTAATGTAAACGGAGGTGCTATTGCACTAGGACATCCACTAGGTTGTACAGGAACAAAACTGACGGTACAGCTTTTGGATGAAATGAGAAAAAGAGGTAATAAATATGGTCTAGTTTCTATGTGTGTAGGTACAGGACAAGGAGCTGCCTCAGTTTTTGAATTATTGTAAAATTTTAGATTTTAAATTCTAAATTTTAGTTGAAATGAGTTTCAAAGAAGATAATTTGATTCAGAATAAGACATTTGAATTTGCATTAGAGATTATTAAGTTTTATCAAGTTTGTAAATCTCAAAATGAATTTATTCTGGCAAAACAAATCCTTCGCTGTGGAACTTCAATTGGTGCTAATGTAGAAGAAGCAATAGCGGCTCAGAGCAAAAAAGATTTTATTGCCAAACTTTCTATTGCAAATAAAGAAGCTAGAGAAACAAGATATTGGTTAAGGCTTTATGAGTCTTCAGATCTGGTTCAGTTTAACTTAGATTTTTACTTAAAGGAAATTGAAAGCATAATTAATATTTTAACTAAGATTATTAAAACGTCATCTGAAAATTTATAAACAAAATCTCACTTAAAATATAAAATCTATAATTTAAAATTAATAATACAAATGGCAAATACTAAAGGAGGAGAATTCCTAATAAAAGATATTGAAGCAAAAGACATTTTCAGTATCGAAGAATTAAATGAGGATCAAAAGATGATGCGTGATTCCGCTAAGGAATTTATCGATCGTGAAGTAGTTCCGAACAGAGAACGTTTCGAGAAAAAAGATTATGCATATACTGAAGAAGTAATGCGTAAGATTGGTGAGATGGGCTTTTTAGGAATTGCTGTTCCTGAAGCTTATGGAGGTATCGGAATGGGCTTTGTAACAACTGTAATGGCTTGTGACTACCTTTCAGGAGCTACAGGTTCGTTGGCTACAGCTTATGGTGCACACACGGGTATTGGTACATTGCCGGTAGTTCTTTACGGAACTGAAGCGCAAAAACAAAAATACCTTCCGGATTTGGCAACTGGTAATCACTTTGGTGCTTACTGCCTTACCGAACCAGATGCTGGTTCAGATGCTAATTCAGGGAAAACTAAAGCAAAACTTTCTGAAGATGGCAAGCATTACATCATCAACGGACAGAAAATGTGGATCTCTAATGCAGGATTTGCTGAAACTTTCACACTATTTGCAAAAATAGACGATGACAAAAATATTACAGGTTTCGTTATTAACAAATCTGAATTAGAAAATCCAGATAGCTTAACTTTTGGTGAAGAAGAGCATAAATTAGGTATTCGCGCCTCTTCTACTCGTCAGGTATTCTTCAATGATATGAAAGTTCCTGTAGAGAATCTTTTAGGAGAAAGAAATAACGGATTCAAAATTGCCTTAAATGCATTGAACGTTGGACGTATTAAGCTTGCTGCTGCATGTCTGGATGCTCAAAGACGTATAATGAATCATTCTGTAAACTATGCTAACGAAAGAAAACAGTTCGGTGTTTCGATCTCTACTTTTGGAGCAATCAGAAAGAAAATTGCTGAAATGGCTACTGGTACTTTCGTGAGTGAAGCTGGTACTTACCGTGCAGCTAAAGATATCGAAGATAAAGTTGAAGAATTAGTAGCAGGCGGATTGGATCATCAACAAGCAGAATTAAAAGGTGTAGAAGAATTTGCTGTAGAATGCTCAATCCTTAAAACTTATGTATCCGATCTTGCTCAACATACTGCAGATGAAGGTATTCAGGTTTATGGTGGTATGGGCTTCTCTGAAGATACACCAATGGAAGCAGCATGGAGAGATTCCAGAATTTCCAGAATCTATGAAGGAACTAACGAAATCAACCGTCTTCTTTCTGTAGGAATGCTTATTAAGCGTGCAATGAAAGGTGAACTAGATTTGCTTTCTCCAGCAATGGCTGTAGGAAAAGAGTTAATGGGCATTCCTTCATTCGAAACGCCAGACTATTCAGCTTATATGTCTGAAGAAAAAGCAATTATCCATAACCTTAAAAAGGTATTCTTAATGGTTTCAGGATCTGCGCTTCAGAAATATATGACTGAGATCGAGAAGCAACAACATTTATTACTAAATGCTTCTGAAATCCTGAACCAGATTTATATGGCAGAATCAGCAATCTTAAGAGCTGAAAAACATTTTGCTGAAGGTAGCGTAGAAGCTGCAATGGCGAGACTAAACCTATATAAAGCTGTAGAAAAGATCAACGTTGCTGCTAAAGAAGGTATTATTTCTTTCGCAGAAGGTGATGAACAGCGTATGATGCTTTCAGGTCTGAGAAGATTTACAAAGTATACAAACCAGCCAAATGTAGTGAAGTTAACTGAAGAAGTTGCAGCACACTTCGTTAATAAAGGATCATACTAGGATTTAATAATCATAAATAGTTTTTTTAGCGCCTCACATTAGTGAGGCGTTTTTTGTCTGTTAAAATATATATTAATGTGTCCCTATCGAGATGAGTTATTTCCAATATTAATTTAACAATACATCTTTTCAAAACCTATATTTTGATTTATAAAATCCTGATCAAATAACTATCTTTGGATACAAATTCTAGTTTTTATGATTTCAAAAATCCGGACTGTTGCAGCTTTGAGTATAGCCATTACCTTGCAGACATTTTCTGCTCAGGAAAAACAACCTCAATCCCCGCAAGAATGGGAAATTTTTAGAAAATATTATTTGATTTATTCCTTACGGAATAATACACCTTTACTTCAGGAACTACATAAAGATCCTGTTGTACAAACAATGCTAAATGATAGAAATAAGAGGTTTGAAGCTGGGAAAGACTGCCCTACTACGGATTGTCTTATTGATGCTTTAAAATGGAAAGAATCCGAAATTACTATTCTGAATAATAAATTTCAGGATCTTTTTGTCAAAAACAAAAGCTTTCAGAATTTTATAGAAAATACGCTATACCCATCCCAAAAATATTCAAAGCCTGAATCTATAAACCCTAAAGAATATCTCCAAAAGGCTTTACTACAAGACTTAACAGCAATGAATAATGTTATTGATATTTACGGTGCCGGTAAGAAACCTAATTACCCTGATATAGATTCTATTTCTTTTAATGTAAAAGATAAAAACTATATTGAACTATTAAGAAATGTGCGGTTTGATGTAGCTGCTGATACGGAAAAGAATGCTTTCGATCAGACATTATTATCTGCTATCCGTTTGCTGGAAGTGAATGAACGTTGGGATGCCTCTCAGTTAGAGCCCTTGACTAAGACCGAAAATAAGGAAGCTTACGACAAAGTAAAGAAAACTGATTTTTCTAAATACCCTTATGCATCTCTACTTATTTTGGGAGCAGGCCCGCAAGTCTATGGACAGAAAATAAGTCCGATGGGAATGCTGAGATCCAGACAGGCATTAAGGGCATATCAGAAAGGATTAGCACCATTTATTATAGTTTCAGGAGGACGTGTTCATCCTTTTAAAACCCAATATACAGAAGCTGTGGAAATGAAACGCTATATGGTCGATGTTCTGGGAATTCCTGCATCTGCAATTATTATCGACCCTTTTGCCAGACATACAACAACCAATGTAAGGAATGCTGGACGTATGATCATGGATTATGGTTTTCCAAAAGATAAATGGTCTTTAGTATCCAGTAGTAAAACCCACATTGATTACGTTGAAAAAACAATGGACAAACGCAGCATAAAAGAGCTGGGTACTGTTCCTTATATTATTGGCAAACGCATTAATGATCTGCTGTTGGAATATAAGCCTACTGCGGACGCGTTTATAATTAATCCGGCAGAACCTCTGGATCCGTAATGATGGAAAAGGTTAATCTTAGTTAAAGTGCAGATATCCAGTGTTGTTTTTTATAATTTTGATCAAAACAAAAATTATGAAAAGGGTACTTATTACAACTGCCATCTTATTAACAGGTTTAGTTTTTTCACAAACAAAGAAGAATGATTCTCTTCTATCAAAAAATAAAACATCTTCCACAAAAGAATCGAAAGGTTTTTATAAGAATGTAGATTCTGCATCTGCCAGTAAATATAAAATTCTGAACTCAAAACCTAAAGAAAAGAATAAATATTATATTCTGAAAAAAGATGATAAGCCTGCTTACAAGGTAATACCTACACCACAAAAGAGATTATTGCCTCAGCCTGAAAAAAAAGAAAATAAATAAAAATTCATTTTCAAAAAAAAGGCCGATTTATTAAATTTGCCCTCTACTTTCTAAATAATTTATGACAAAAGAGGAACAGTTGCATCGTGCCATTAAAATTGCTGTAAAAGCGCATAAAGGGCAAAAAGATAAGTATGATGCTCCATATATAGATCATGTTTTAAGAGTTTCTAATCTTGGTAAAACATTAGATGAAAAAATTGTTGGAGCTCTACATGATGTAGTAGAAGATTCGGAGATTACATTGGCGGATTTGGCATACGAAGGTTTTCCTCCTCATATTGTGGAGGCTGTGAGATGTATTACCAAAGCATATGATGAAGAAGATTATGATATTTTGATTCAGCGTATAGAAACAAGTCCCCTTGCAATAGCAGTAAAGATTAATGATCTAACAGATAATATGGATCTAAAAAGAATGCCGAGACTACTTACAGAGAGGGACCTGAAAAGATTCAATAAATACATTAAATATTACCGCTATTTAACTGATAAGTATTGATCACTATTAAAAAATAAAATTTTCAAACAAATAATGAAGAGGTCATTAACAGGCCTCTCTTGTTGTTTATAAATCTGGGATGATTAAAATGTTGTACGTTTTTCTTTTATAGTACTCTCCTATTATTAGATAATTAACACAATTTTTAATAAGACATACTTTTTGGTATTTAAATATTTTTTATATTTGCATAACTGGTTATATAATTAGTTATTTTTAATACATTGATAATGAAAATATTTGAAAAAACGGGAAAAATGGCATTAGGTAGCAGATTACGTCTGTTAACAGCAAGAATGGCAGATGATGCTGATAAAATCTATGAAATTTATAAAAATGACTTTTCAGCAAAGTGGCTGCCTGCATTTTATACACTGGTTGAAGAAGGTCCTTTGACTATTACAGAAATTGCAGAATATATAGGACACTCCCAGCCTTCCGCAACAAAAACAATAAAGGAAATGATAAAAGCGGGATTGTGCGAAAACTTGAAAACCGAAGACAAGCGCAGAAACTTAGTTGGACTTACAAGCAAGGGCAAAGCTATATCTACACAGCTTCAGGATCAGTATGCAGATATAGATGGTGCAGTAGAAAATATGATTAATGAAGCCAATTACAATCTTTGGGAAGCTGTAAAAGAATGGGAATACCTGTTGGAAAAAAGAACTTTGTTACAAAGAGTACTGGATCAAAAGAAAGCCAGGGAAGCTAAAGATGTACAAGTTGTCCCCTATGAAAAGAAATATAAAACGGTTTTTAAGGCTTTGAATGAAGAATGGATTTCCAATTATTTTGTGATGGAAGAAGCAGATTATAAAGCTTTGGATAATCCTGAAGAATATATTCTGGATAAAGGCGGACAAATATTTGTTGCATTATACAAAGGTGAGCCTGTTGGTGTTTGTGCACTTATCAAAATGCTTGATGATGAATATGATTACGAGATGGCAAAAATGGCTGTGTCACCTAAAGCCCAGGGAAAACACATTGGTTTATTATTGGGCAAAGCTATTATAAATGCAGCAATAGATGCTGGGGCAAAAAGCCTATACCTTGAAAGTAATACAATTCTGAAACCAGCAATTACTCTATATGAAAAGTTAGGTTTTAAAAGAATTGTCGGACGTCCAAGTCCTTATGAACGTGCAAATATTCAGATGGCACTTGATCTGGTAAATAATGGTTAAAATGTAATACCCTACCCTTTTGTAGTTTAATTTAACTAAATAAAAAGCTGACTCAAAATTTTTTTGAGTCAGCTTTTTTATAAGTCATAATTCTATTCTTTCCTCTTATTCTTTTGTGATTTAAAATATTAGTGAATCTGAAATCTGTATATAATATCCCTATAATCGGCTATTTTTGAGCTTGTTACTTTCTGTTTTTTGAAATTATTATTATCTTAACAGCAAAGTTAAATGTATGATGCAGTCTTTACCACAGATTTCGGACACCTACAAAAAGGAAGTCCGGAAATCAGTATTTTCTATTATTCTATTTTTTACGGTTTACTTTATTCTGATTTTAGTATCTCTTGCAATCTTACTGGGTGTTATTTCTCTTGCAATTTCGTTTCTGAAGAATTTTAAAATTGGCTTTTGGACTATTCTTATTGCTGGGGCAATGATTGGTATGGGCGGGATTGTTTTTGTATTCCTGATCAAGTTTTTATTCTCTGTCTCCAAAGATAACTATGAAAAGATTAGAGTTACAAAGGAAAAAGAGCCTGCTTTATTCCAACTGATAGAAGAAACTTACCAGCAAGTTGGCGCACCAGCACCTAAGCATGTCTTTCTTACCACAGATGTGAATGCTTTTGTAAGTTACGATTCCAGTTTCTGGAGTATGTTTTTGCCTGTAAAGAAGAATCTTACAATAGGTCTGGGTCTTATAAATTCAACAACGGTAAGTGAACTTAAGTCTATTCTTGCACATGAATTCGGTCATTTCTCTCAAAGAAGTATGAAGGTTGGAAGTTATACCAATCAGGCACAGAAAATGTTATACGATATGCTTTATAACAACGAGAAGTTTTTCAAAAATATAAGCGGGTTTGCTGGAGTCCACGCTATTTTCTACTTATTTGTTATGATAGCTGTTTACTTTATCCGTGGTATACAATGGTTACTGGCCAGACTATTTGATTTATTGTTCTCCAAACATTTATCACTTAGCCGCCAAATGGAATTCAATGCAGATGCCATTGCTGCCCATGTTGTTGGATCCAGAGTTTCGGCTGAATCATTGCTCAGACTTAGCTTATCGGAAATGGCATTCTCAAAACCTCTCAACTTTTTTTATGCTCATAATAAGACTTATTACACCGATAATTTGTATGCGGATCAAACATTATTGATGAACTTTTATGCTGAGGAATACAGTCACAGAGTTGTGAATCAGCTCCCGTTGGTTACATTAGAAGAATCCGAAAAATACAACCTGTCTAAACTGGAAATAGAAGATAAATGGTCGTCGCATCCCTCTATAAAAGATCGTGTACAGGCTATAGAAAAAGAGAACATTCCTTCAGTAAATATCAACAATAATCTTGCTAAAACATTGCTCAATAACTTTGATAGTTATGCTGAAGCTCTTACGAATAAGCTTTACAGTATTAACGGAATGGATAAAAAAGCTAAAAAAATAAATGCTGAAGGCTTTCTGGAATTATTCCGCAAAGAACATCAGAATTACAGTTTTCCTAAAATATTCAACGGTTATTACACCAACCATAATCCAATAGATGTTAATATCAATGATACTGTTGAAAATATTACTTCGGTTGAAGAATTATATAGTGATAAAAATGTAGCGTTAGTGTATGAGAAAATAGCTTTAGAGAAGGATACTAATACTCTGAAATCTATAGTTGATAAAAGTATTAAAGTTAAACTCTTTGATTACGATGGAAAAAAATATGAAAGAAGGGAGGCCAAAAACTTTATTCCGCGTCTAGAAAACAGACTAAAAGAAATTGATGACGCTATTAAAGAAAATGATCAAGCCATATATCAGTATTTTTACAATAAAGCTATCAGAAAAAATAAGCAGGAAGAATATCTTCTTTCTTATAAAAACCTCCTGATTGCAGAACAAGAGTTTGGGCAATATGTAAAAAGTATCAACGAGTTCCTTCCATTTATACATTTCATGTCTCAGACATTGGAAGTAGATATTATTAAAGTACATTGTTCAAAATTATTGGAAGTTCAGAAAACCTTTAAAGAAGAAATACGCAAACTAAAAGATGAATCCGTATTTAGTAAGCATTTGGAAGATAAAGATTTGGAAGCATTAACTAAATTTAATGATAATAACCAGACTTATTTTGAGTTTAATACTTATCAATCGGATCATATTACCCAACTGAATACAGCAATAGATGCTTATTACAACAGTATATACGACGGTTATTTCAAAATCAAAAAAATATTACTGGATTTACAGGGAGAAATTGAAGCTTAGCTTTCGTTATCATCTCCAATCAAAAACACCTCACAGATTTTAAAGTCTGTGAGGTGTTTTATTTATAAAGAGATATATAAGGAGAATAGTTATTCCTCAGTATCTCCAAACCTGTATTCATTTTCTAAGTAATCAGCGGTAGAATTTTCTATCGTATACTCGCCTATTTTAGTTCTGCGGAGTTGCGTTAAATATGCACCAACACCAAGCTTCTGTCCTATATCATGAGCAAGGGATCGAATATAAGTACCTTTTGAACATCCTACATAAAACGAAATATGTGGCAGATTAATTTCTATTCGGTCAATATAATGAATCGTTGTTTTTCTGACCTTTATATCCACTTCCTGACCTGCACGGGCAAGATCATAGGCTCTTTTGCCATCAACTTTCAAAGCTGAAAAAATAGGTGGTTTTTGATCGATTTCGCCAAGGAACTTTTTTAAGGCATCCTGAATATTTGCTTCTGTGATTCCTGAGATATCCTGAGGCAGAATTTCCGGTTTCTCAGTGTCATAAGATTCCGTTTGTACACCAATCTTTATTTCAGCCCAGTATTCTTTGGGGGCATCCTGAATTTGCGGAATTTGTTTTGTTGCTTTCCCGGTGCAAACGACCAATAGTCCGGTCGCTCTTGGATCCAAAGTTCCGGCATGTCCTACCTTTACCTTTTTCAGCTTAAACTCACGCTTTAGCTTCCATTTTATTTTATTTACAGCATTAAAGGACGTCCAGTCCAATGGTTTGTCTACTAATAATATTTGTCCTGCCTGTATGTCTTCTGCTGTAAATTTCATTTGTCGGAATAATATAAAAAATAAAAGGAAAATTGACATTTTCCTTTTAATATGATGTTTGCAAAAATAGTAATTATTTTACGGAGTAAAAATAGATTAATAAAGCTATACCGATTACAATACGGTAAATACCCCAGAATCTGAATCCATATTTATTCAATAATGCTATAAAAGATTTGATAGCAATAAGTGCTGTAACAAAAGCGATAACATTTCCGATAAGGAAAAGGATAAGATTATCATGTGAGCTAAGCAGCATTTCGTATCCTTTAGTTGCCTGTGCAGTTCCTTCTCCCCATGTTTTTACAAAAATAGAGTAAACTGTTACAGCAAGCATTGTAGGTACAGCTAAGAAAAACGAAAACTCAGCGGCTGCTTTTCTGGAAAGCCCCTGTGTCATCCCTCCGATAATAGAAGCAGCACTACGGCTGGTTCCCGGCATCATTGCCAGACACTGCCAGAAGCCAATAGTTAAAGCTTTTTTTATAGTCACTTCTTTCTCATCCAATACTGTAGGATTTTTGAACCAGTTATCTACAAAAAGCAATACTACCCCGCCCAATACCAACACAGTTGATATAGCGATTTGATTGCCTAAAACAGCTTCAATTTTATCATCGAATAATTTGCCAAGGATTAAAGCCGGAATAACGGCAATGGCCAATTTGATATAGAAATTAAGATTTTTGAAATCAAAAAATTTTTTCCAGTAAGCTACAACAACTGCTAAAATAGCACCGAACTGAATTGAAACCTGAAACATTTTAAGGAATTCAGTTTCCTCCATTCCCATAAGGTTTGCAGCAAACCCCATATGTGCTGTGGATGAAATCGGTAAAAATTCGGTAAGTCCTTCTACAATAGCTAAAATAATCGCCTGAATAATATCCATTAGTCTTTTTTACGAATTAAGATGGCATAAATTTCAATAACAAAACCAGCAATAACAAGGAATGGTGCAATTCTGATTCTGCGAATTGAATTGATCCCCTCGTTCCAATAGTTAGGGTCATATTTACCATCAGGTGTTGTATTAGCATCCGGTCCCATCATCAAAAAGAAACCTACAATAATACAAGCCAACCCGATAAGCATAAATTTGAAATTTTTCTTACCAAAGTAAAAAGTGTTCTCCTGTGTTGAGTCAGTTGATACGATATTTTGATTTTTTTTGCTCATTATTAAGAATAATATAAAGTGTCGATTCTACTTCTTAGGAATCTCCAGGTTGCAAAAATAGTGCTTAAAACAGTAATTAATACTCCCACTCCCAAAACTAAGATGATAAGATAAACGAATTTGGTCTGATCAGTAATAAATACAGATCCAATCTCAGTAGTGAAATAATACCATCCTGCGAAAAGAACAGTTAAACCAATTACAGCTCCTATAAGCCCGAGAATAATAGCTTCCTTAATAAAAGGCATTAGGATAAAGCGGCGCTGTGCACCTACCAGCTGCATGGTTTTAATGGTAAATCTCTTAGAAAATATTTTCAGACGGATAGAGTTATTAATAAGTACAATTGCAACAACTAGGAAGATAATAGAGAATGCAAGAATCCATGTTAAGATCCTGTTCAGATTATTGTAAACATCAATTGTAAGACTGCTGTCATTTTTTACTTCTTTAATGCCTTGTACCTGAGATAGCTGCTTGACAACACCGTTAATCTTAGCAGGATCTACAAATTCAGGCTTTAAAGCAACTTCTATAGAGGCAGGGAAAATGTTCTCTTCAAAAAGAGCATCACTGTCGATTCCTAAACTTTTCTTAGCTTCTTTTGCAGCCTGATCCTGAGTAATAAATGTAGCTTTCTTTACAAATGGCAACTTCTGAACAGCTTCAAAAGTTTCCTGATTTAATTTTGCAATTTTAGTACTGTCTTTAACATCCAGATGCTCATCGAAATAAGCATTTACTACCAATTGCTCTTTAATATAGTCAGAGTATTTCTGGGCATTAATTAAGATTAAACCAAAAAGACCAATTAAAAATAAAACCAGCGCAATACTAATTACAACAGTTATGTTGCTGGATCTGAGTCTTTTCTTATTAAAATCGTCTACACTTTTTGCCATTCAAGATTAATTTTCTGCTAAAATAGAAAAAAACTTCCGAAATTTGCACCTGACAGAGGAAAAATGAATGTTAATTAAATCCTAAAACTCAATTGAAAGTAACCGCTAAAAAACACCTTGGACAGCATTTCTTAACCGATGAAAACATCGCATCCAAAATTGCAAATGGTTTATCCGGAGACGGATACGATGCAGTTCTGGAAGTTGGCCCAGGTATGGGAGTACTGACCAAATATTTACTAGATAAAGAACAGGAAACTTTTGTTGCCGAAATTGATCAGGAATCGGTCGCCTATCTGAAGCTCCATTATCCAAAACTTGAAAATCATATCCTGAATGACTTTCTGAAACTTGATATACCACAGAATTTTGAAGGTCAGGTAGCTGTAATCGGAAATTTCCCGTACAATATCTCATCACAGATTCTGTTCAAGATTATTGACAACTACGAGCGTATTCCGGAAATGACCGGAATGTTTCAGAAAGAAGTTGCAGAACGTACTGCTGCTGTACCCAGAACAAAGGATTACGGAATATTATCAGTAATGGTTCAGGCATACTATGATGTGAAATATCTTTTCACAGTTCATGAAAATGTCTTTAACCCTCCACCAAAGGTGAAATCCGGAGTTATAAGTCTTATCAGAAATCCTAAAGAAGGACTGGAAGGAAACGAAGTATTGTTTAAGCAGATCGTAAAAGCAGGATTCAATCAGCGCCGAAAAACACTTCGTAATTCCTGGAAAGTCTTGGGAATTCCTGAAGCTTTAGCAGATCATGAATTCATGAGTAAACGTGCTGAAGAGCTTAGCGTACAGGATTTTATCTATATTACAAAGCTTTGGAAAGAGAATAAGTAATTTTGAAGCAGGTATTTTATCTGTATTTATCATTTAATAAAATAGAACTCTGGTAAAATTTTAAATTTACCAGAGTTTTTTATTACAGGCATAGGTTAATAATTGAAATAAAACTTTTATCTTTAATCTTTGTTAATTCTTTAATGGATGTAATGATAAATAAGGAGAAACGTAGTAATCCAGCTTTTTGGATAACAAGTTTATATTTCGCTATGGGGTTGCCCTTTGTTGCTATTTCAGTAGCATCATCTATAATGTACAAGAGTATGGGGATCCCTGATAAAAGCATAGCTTTCTGGACTTCTCTTATTATGCTTCCCTGGACTATAAAACCACTCTGGAGCCCTGTACTGGAAATGTTTAAAACCAAAAAGTATTTTGTAGTCTTTACAGAAATATTTACAGCTGTTTGTTTTGGTTTGGTCTGCATTTCTTTATCACTACCCCATTATTTTGCTTATTCTATAGCTATATTTTCATTAATGGCTTTTAGCGGTGCTACACACGATATCGCAGGTGATGGACTTTATATGGATACACTGGATTCAGCAAAACAATCACGCTATATTGGCTGGCAGGGAGCAGCCTATAATGTGGCAAAGGTTTTTACCAGCGGACTTATTATTTATTTAGCCGGAATCCTGGAAAAAACAATGGGTGTAACTCCGGGATGGACCGTTATTATGCTTATCTATGGCGGAATTATGCTGCTTATTGGTCTGTTCAATATAAGACAGCTACCTTCCGGAAAGGTTCGCGAGTTTACAGATGTTACGCTGAAAGATCGTTTTAAGGAGCTCTTATTTATCTTTAAAAACTTCTTTACAAAGAAGCATATATTCTACTATATCTGTTTTATTATTTTGTACCGCTTTGCAGAAGGCTTTGCTGTGAAAATTGTACCGCTTTTTCTAAAAGCAAATCGTAGTGAAGGCGGACTAGGACTTTCTACAGAAGAAATAGGTCTTGTATATGGGACTGCAGGAGCTATAGCATTTATTGCCGGATCTCTTATTTCCGGTTTGTATGTGTCTAAAAGAGGACTAAAAAAGTCTTTATTTACCTTATGTTGTGTATTCAATTTTCCCTATATTGTTTATGTATTCCTAGCCTGCTGGCAGCCTGAAAATGTTTACCTGATTACATTGGGTATTGTAGTTGAATATTTTGGTTATGGATTCGGATTTGTAGGAATTATGCTATTTATGATGCAGCAAATTGCCCCGGAAAAATATAAAATGGCCAATTATGCTTTTGGCACAGGAATTATGAATCTTGGAGTAATGCTGCCAGGAATGCTGAGTGGCTATATCAGTGACATGGTTGGATACAAACATTTCTTTATTTTTGTACTGATTGCTACAATACCGGCACTGCTGATTACTTATTTCGTGCCTTTTACTTATGATGAAACTTCTAAAAATATAACAAATTAAAATATAGATAATTATATGTCGACAAAAATAGAAATTCCGTGGCAGGAAAGACCTGAAAACTGTACAGATGTAATGTGGAGATATAGTAATAATCCCATTATAGGACGCTATCATATTCCCAGCTCAAACAGTATTTTCAACAGTGCAGTTGTACCTTTTGAAGATGGTTTTGCCGGAGTATTTAGATGTGATAATAAAGCTGTGCAGATGAATATATTTGCAGGCTTTAGCAAGGATGGTATTAATTGGGATATTAATCACGACCCAATTGTAATGCAGGCTGGCAATACGCAAATGATAGAGTCTGACTACAAATATGATCCAAGAGTTACTTTTATTGAAGACCGCTATTGGATTACCTGGTGTAATGGCTATCATGGACCAACAATTGGAATTGCATATACTTTTGACTTTAAAGAATTTTTCCAGTGTGAAAATGCCTTTCTTCCATTCAACAGAAATGGTGTACTTTTTCCGGAAAAAATTAACGGCAGATATGCTATGCTCAGCAGACCTAGTGATAATGGGCATACGCCATTCGGAGATATTTATATAAGTTTCAGCCCGGATATGAAGTACTGGGGAGAACACCGTAGTGTAATGAAAGTAGCTCCTTTTCAGGATAGTGCATGGCAGTGTACAAAAATTGGGGCTGGTACAGTACCTTTCCTTACCAAAGAAGGATGGTTAATGTTTTATCACGGTGTAATTAATACCTGTAATGGTTTCCGTTATTCCATGGGAGCGGCTATTTTAGACAAGGACAATCCGGATAAAGTTCTGTATCGCAGTAAAGATTACCTCCTAGCTCCTGCTGCTGGTTATGAACTGGCAGGCGACGTCCCGAATGTAGTTTTTCCATGTGCTGCATTACAGGATGGCGAAAAAGTATGTGTTTATTATGGTGCAGCAGATACTGTAGTATCTGTAGCTTTTGGATATATTGATGAGATTATTGAATCTCTTAAGAAAAATAGCTTATAGTATTTGTAAGATATAAGTTTATAATACTATTAATAAAAAAGAGAGGCTTCTAGCCTCTCTTTCATTTTTCGAAAGGTTGTTTCTTTATTTTTTCACGACGGTAATCAGCTCACCTTCTTTTTTTAGCATGGTATCCCAAACTTGCTTGAAAGCAACATAATACTCTTTAGGATAATTGCTGCTTACTACAATCGTTGAAGTTTTTATATTAATCTTATTTTTATCCTGAGAAACCTCATAGGTATAAGAGATTTCTTTATCTTCTGTAACTATTCTTTTAGATTTTGGAAGGTTTTCTACAACATAGCCATCTGGAATAGTAAGAGAAACATTTTTTATCTTTTCGTAACCTGTTAAAAGCTCAATAGGCATTGTTCTTTCTCCTTTCTGATCAAACGGATTCTTTTCAGTATTTAAGAATAATAAAGGGTTGATGATAAACTTATTCCCTACTGCATCCACCATGTTATCGGCTGTGAAATTGAATGTTGTTTCTAAATCATTATTGGGTAAAAGTTCTGTTTTAATATCGGTAAACGGAAACTTGTAACGATCTTTATAATATGATTTTTGGTAATCCTCTTTGTCATCTTCATAGCGTTCATTATTGACCATAGAATACAAAGAGGTGTCTTTGTCAGAAAAATTACCTTTAATTGTACCATCAGGATTAAGTGTGGCATTTACCGTTAAAAATGTTTTACTACTGTTTTCATTTTCCAGATTTACTTCTTTTACCTCTTTATCTTTCATAATAAATCCTCTGTAATTATATATTTTAGGAGGCAATATATTGATAAGAGATTGTTTATTAGAAGCATCCAAAATGTAAAGTTTTCCATCGATTTCGGAACATGCAATAACATAATTAAGGCTGTTGATAGAAGGATTATAGCTGATAAAACCATTGTTGATTGTAGACAATACTAATGGATTAGTTGGGATGCCTGCTTCGCGAAGCATCTTTACAAGAGTCAGATTAATATCTCCTACATTTCCGATTTTTGTTTTAATAAGATTATTGCTACCATTGTCTGATGTAAAGTCATGTGTGCGGTCCCACTTAAAGCTTTTTTGAGCAAGAGTAAGTATTTTTTTTGCTTTCTCCATTTGGTCTTTTTCAGCCAGGATGTCAGCCGGAATAAAGCCAGAAGGAAGCTTCTTTTTCAGTTCCCTGCCGAAGTCATCACGCTCATATAGTTGCTTTCGTATATCTTCCCAGCTCATTGCATAGTTTTTGACCTCCCCACTTCTATATGCTACAGAGTTTAGCTCAGCAGAAACTTTGGTTTTGTAGTTTTCACTATTCAGTACATATTCTTCTTCCTCAAATGGTTTAAGATTTTCAAATCCGAAACGATAAGTTCTGCCTTCTACCCCAAATAAAAATTCCTCAGCAATATGCCTATTTTTTGGAGCTAAGCTACCCGTATAATTGATATTATAACCAAAGTACTTTGGCATATCGAATACATATTCTGTATAGACTACAGGAATATCCTTTTCAATCGTTGTTGTTGGAACATACCAGAAAAATGGTGATATTCTTTTGTATTTAAATTCCAATACAGAACCATCTTTCACATTAGGAAATGTAAACTTGGAAACCTCGTAGTTTTTACTCTCTTTAGATTTAAACTTATCTTCTTTTTCTACTTTGTCGACCTCTACTTTTCCGTTGACAAAATTATAAGTTGTTCCTTTTAAAGCAGTAAGAATTTCTGCGTCGGAAGATTTTGTAGATTTATATAGATTCAGTTCTACTGTAAGATAATCTTTTGCTTTATTTTTATCATAGATTTTTACCTGGCTGTAGACTTCCTGATTCAGCATATTGCTACTCGGGTCTATGAAGTAATGCACTGAGCGATACAAAATTTCAGCACCGGCACTTGGATCGATGGCCGATTTTTCTTTTTTCATATCATTCTCAGATACTTTAGGATAGTTCAGAAACTTATCTTTTTGAGCATAACTCATTGTGAAAATTCCTGAACAAGCAAGTAAAATTAGTTTATTCATTAATATTAGTTTTTAATAATTAGCATTTTAGAGTTGTCGGCACTGACAATTTTTTTACGAAATGCGAGATAATCTGCAAACTGTTCTTTTGGATAACTTCCTCTGTTAATTGTAATTTGTCGTTTAATGATAATCTGGTTTTTATCATTAGTAATTGCCTTCAAGGAATAGTTGCCATAAGCAGAGCTTATGGATTGTGGTTGTGGAATTTCCGATATTTTATATCCAGTAGGAATATTATATATAATTTCATAATCATCGGTATAGGCAAAAGCATTTTCAAAGGGTAATTTTCGCTCTTCAGTATTATTGATGGATGTTAATTCATTGAACGGAATTGCCCGGAAAAGTAAATCCTGACCAATTTTTTTTGAATAATTTTTTACCTGATAATCAAAATCGAATGACATAACGGCATCATTACGGTTGTTCTTGAAATTGTTAATACTTGCTGTTTCATAATTCAACTCACTAAATCTGCTCTTTAAAGCATCAGAAGCTTCTTTATTACTCTGACCGTCTAATGACAAGTACATATCATATTGCCACCCTGTAAGACTAAAATTAGATTTACCACTAACGCCCCCTTCATTGTTTATTGTTATTTCAGCTTTCATGATGCTCCTGTTTTTTCCGGCATCATATACAGGCGTTTTTATAATTTTTATTCCACTCTCATCTACCGCTAAAACATTTCTTGCAGTAGTTGAATAGCTTAAATGGTTAAAAGCCATTTTCTGTGAAGTATTTTCCAACCAGATATTGTCTTTTTCTGTAGGTATCATTAGAATAGCATGATTGCCTCCCATTTTTGGAAAATCTTCATCAAAATTTATAACACTGTCATCGCTGTTTATAATTGCATAATAAGATTTTATTCCGGCGGCATCCAGAAGCGTTTTCATATAATTAGATAATGCCTTACAGTCGCCATAGCTTTTTTTACGGACATCATCTGCCGGCATAGGCTGCCAACCACCAATTCCAATAGCAACAGCTATATAACGGGTCTTATTCTGCATATACTGATAGAGACTTCTTACTTTTTCTTCAGTACTCCCCTGAAGATTGAGTGCTGCAATTTCTTTTTTCAATTCATCTGTAAGAACAGACGATGGTTGGAGAAGATTGGTGTAGTACCATTTTCCAAAGCTGTTCCAGTCTTTAAAATCTCCTTTTTTACCTTCGAGACTAAACTGATCGAGTGAAAATTGTACTTTGGGAAGCATCTGATCTATATCCGGAGACTTTACTTCATTTTCGACAGCCGGAACATTTGTAAAGGTATAGCTAATGATGTCATTAGTTTTTTGTTCCGAAGGGGTTGCTATAAAGCTAGGATTAACCTTGGTTCTTAAATTAATGCCAGAGATGTTTTTGATATTAATACTGGCTTTCTCTAAAGATGTTTTATAGGTATGAAATGGTATGAAGCTCGGAAAAAAAATTGTATTACTGGTATTCACAGTATATTCTGCAACTACAGTATACGGAAACGTAGAAGCTTCAGGGGTTAGAAATAACACCCTGTCATCAGTATATAAAACAAAATTTTGACCGTGGCTATAATCTTTAAAATCAGACTTTGAATAAGTTTTAATCTGTTTGCCATTTTCATCCAGTATGCTGACCTTTATTTGGCTGGGTCTGGATAATTTGTCATAAGGAATACTTATATAAGCAAGTTCTGCTCCGCTTTGGTTAAGAACAGTTGTGGCTTTTGAATATTTTATTTCCATCTGATCGATGGATTTTATTGTAATATCTTGCTGATTCTTTCTTATAACAGCATTTGCTTTCTTTTTCAATTCGTCTTTTATATTGCCTACGGCATACTCTTGTCCATATAAGGCAGAAATACAGAGAATTGTGAAAGGTAGAAAATAATTTTTCGGCATAAAAAAATTTTGGTAAAAATAAACAAATAAGAGACTGGAATAATTAAAATTTATCAATATTATGTGAGATAAATTCACTCCGGATGTAATGTATTTATTTACAGAACTATTTTATAAAATTTCTCTATTTTATAATTTAAATTTTAGTGTCATATTGTCTTAGCCTAATCCGTGGTATAGAAGTTGATTTAATCAATGGAAATAATTATATTTGTATTTAATCAAAATAACGAAATGGAACAAAACACTTACGAACCAAGGACAATTCAGGTAGTTCCTGAAGAGCTGAAAGCAAGTCAGGCGAAGTACATGTCGAAAGTTTATGGATGGATGTCACTGGCTTTAGTGGTAACTGGTTTAATTGCTTATTTGGTTGCAGGGAGCGAAACTCTTATTACTGCAATTATGGCCAATAAACTTCTTTTTTATGGATTAATCATTGCTGAGTTTGGATTGGTAATCTGGTTATCCGCCAGAATTGCTAAAATGTCTACGACTACTGCAATTGCTGCATTTATGGGTTATGCAGTATTAAATGGTTTAACATTATCATTAATATTCTTAATCTATACTTTCTCTTCTATTGCATTAACATTCTTTGTTACAGCTGGTACATTTGCTGTAATGAGTGTTTACGGATATGTTACCAAAACAGATTTGACAAAGATTGGTAAAATCATGATGATGTTGTTGGTAGGTATAATCATTGCTTCTTTAGTAAACTTATTCTTAAAGAGTCCAATGATCTACTGGATTACAACTTACGTAGGTGTTGCAGTGTTTGTAGGACTTATCGCTTATGATACTCAGAAAATTAAAAATTATTTCCTTGAACTAAACGGAGATGAATCTTTAATGGGAAGAATGGCTATTATGGGAGCTTTAACTCTTTACTTAGACTTTATCAACTTGTTCTTATTCCTTCTAAGATTATTCGGAGGCGGAAGAAGCAACGATTAAGACATTGTCAAAATATAAAAACTATAGGCCGGAAGAGAATCTTCCGGCTCTTTTATGTCTCTATCAATATACAAGCGCCATAGATTCAAAATCTATGGCGCTTGTATATTCAGAAGAGAAGTCTTAGTATACTACTCTATCCCAATTCTTTTGTTACTCCTAATCCGAAAAGTGCAAAATCATAAAGTGCAGGATCTTCGGAATTATAAGCTCTAAGTTTTATATCTAATTCTTCAACAGCTTTCCAGTCGTTCTGTTTTCTGTTCAGTATTCCCAATTGTCTGGCAATATTTCCGGAATGGACATCTAAAGGACATGATAACTTGCTCTGATCTAGTTCAGACCATATTCCCAGGTCTACTCCTCTTTTATCCTTTCTTACCATCCATCTCAGATACATAATCAGGCGCTTTGCTGCAGAGTTTTTATATGTACTGCTTACGTGCTTGTAACAACGGTGATTATTTTCATTCAAAAATGCTGTTCGGAAACGTTCCAAGGCATGATAGAAATTTTGTTCACCATCTTTTGGCTGGAAAAAATAAGCAAGGGATTTCTGCTCCTGATAGAGTCTTTGCAGATTGAAAACAAACTGCTTCAGGTCTTCCCCATTGAATGTTCTGTGTACAGCTTTATCTTTTATACTTTCAAAATCAGACTCTTTGGCATTCATTACAAAATCATGGGGAGAATTTCCCATGAAGTCCATAATCTTTGTAGCATTAGTAATAATGCTTTTTCTGTTTCCCCAAGCTAATGTAGCTGCAAAGAATCCGGAAATTTCGATATCCTGTTTCACAGAATAACGATGTGGAATCTGGAGTGGGTCGCTGTTTATATATTCCGGCTGATTGAAAGCATCTGCTTTCTCATCCAGAAATGCAAAAATTTCTTTTTCGGTCATTTTATACTTTTACAGGCTCTAAAGCTATTGGCAAAAATGTATTTGGAAAATATTCACGGGCTTCATCTGTAAAGACAGTCAGGTCTGCATACCGGTTAGAAAAATGTCCTAAAATAAGTTTCTTAACACCAGACCTTTGTGCAATTATTGCAGCTTCTTTCGCTGTAGTATGTCCTGTATAGTCAGCCATTTCTTTTAGATCGTGCAGAAAAGTAGATTCATGATATAACAAATCTACATTTTCAATTATCGGAATGATATCCTCTTTGAATCTGGTATCAGAACAAAAAGCATAAGATACAGGCGGTTCCGGATCTGTAGTTAATACTTCATTTTTCAGTACATATCCATCAGACAAAACAAAGTCTTTACCACGTTTCAGATTATGATAATCACATATTTCAATTTCAGAATATTTAGAAATCTCTACCATATTCAGCCGTCTGTCTTTTGGTTTCTCTCTGAAAAGATACCCGTTACAGTAAATTCGGTGATCTAAAGGTATAGTCCATACTTCCAATTTATCGTCTTCATAAACTTTCTGAGACAGATATCCTTCCAGTTCATGATAAATAATTGGAAAACCACGATGGGTTTCAGTAATTTCAAATATCGTTTCCAACATCTTCTTGATTCCTTTCGGTCCATAAACGTGTAATTCCTGGTCTCTTCCTAAAAGCCGGAACGACGCAATAAGTCCAGGCAACCCGAAACAATGATCTCCATGAAGATGAGAGATGAAAATATGATTGATCTTAGAAAACTTTGCTTTAGCTTTTCTCAGTTGTACCTGTGTTCCTTCACCACAGTCGATAAGAAAGCAGCGTTCATCCATTTCCAGGAATTGTGCTGTAGGTGAAGATTTAACGGTTGGTATTGCTGAATTATAACCTAAAATAGTGAGATATGCCCCCAAAATTTATACTTAATTTTATAACAAATATACGCTTTATGCTTTTAAATAGTCTAAAAACTTCTTTAAAGCATTGGCTCTGTGGCTGATTTTATTTTTTTCTTCTGCAGGCATTTCAGCAAATGTAATGCTGTGATCCTTAGGAATAAAAATAGGATCATATCCAAAGCCTTTTTCCCCGCTTGGTTTGTATGTTAAAGTGCCATATACTCTGCCTTCAAAGTATTCTTCTTTTCCCTCAGAAATAAGACAAAGAACAGTGATAAAGTAGGCTTCACGATCAGTTCTGTCCTCCATTTCGCCTAGGACTTTTACAATATTTGCCTTGAAATCATGATCTCCTGCATATCTTGCAGAGTAGATTCCTGGTCTTCCGTCTAGTGCAGGGACTACCAATCCGCTATCGTCTCCAAGACTCGGTTTTCCTGTCTTCTCAAAACAATATTTAGCTTTTAGTTTAGCATTTGCTTCAAAACTATCGCCATCTTCAATGATCTCTTCAAACAGATCATAATCAGTAAGACTTGTGATATTGTAATCCGGTAAAATTTGCTGAATTTCTTCTTTCTTGTGTTGGTTGTGTGTTGCAACTAGAATTTCCATCTTCGTTAATCGTTATAATGAATTTTATTTTTATAAATAAATAAGTAGCCAAAAATAGCTGTCAGAACTATACCAATTAATAATAAATAGGATTCAGAAACTCCGAAAAATTCGGAATAGGATTCCTGTTTGGTATAAATGACAAGCAGTGACGATATCAGATTGTTAAAGGCATGTAAAAGAATTGGGAGTAATAATGTTTTGGTTTTATAATAAACCAGTCCCATTACACTACCCAAAATTGCTGCTCCCATAAACTGCCAAGGGTTTCCGTGAACAACTCCAAAAACTATAGCTGAGATAATAATGGCTTTAGTCGGGGAAACACCTTTATTAATTAGTCCTTTCTGTATAATACCTCTGAAAAGTATTTCTTCGAGTATCGGAGCGAAAAAACTGGTCATTAAAATCATTGTAAACGGATCCAGAGACATTCTTGCAAAAAGACTGGTTACTTGTTCATACCAAGGTCCAAAAAAATCTCCTGTTGTAGGAAGTAATCCGGAAGTATATTCGGCAATAAATATTCCGCCTATCATTAATGGAAATACAAGCAGATAGGTGGAAAAAGGCGAAGTACGCATATTAAAACTAAGCCTGCTGCCTGTAGGTTTTACAATAAACTGATCGAATGCAAATATACATCCTGTAAAAGTTAGGACATAAGAAATGATAATAAAGTAATCTTTATAAGCCAGATCATTATGAAGTATAAACATTTCGAAGGCCGACCAGCCTGCCAGTAAAAACTGTATAAAGAGAAATGTAACTGCTAAAAGTATAGCTTCTTTCCAGCCAAATAGATAATTTCTTCCGGGATGTAAATCTTTATCCATTAAAATGATTTGAACAACAAAGATAATGTTTGCACTTCTTTTTTGCTAATGTACCTGCCTTTATTTATCAGAGAAGTGCAGAGTTATTGTGATTATCTTATATCTGATTTTATTATAAATAGGATTATAGCACTACTATTTATAATAGTAAGTTTTATAATATAACAAGATCATTTGATTTGCTCGTAAAAATTCCCGATTTTTGCACTCATTAAAATTCAATATGTCGAACTTACTACAAGAAATACAAAAACGTAAAACCTTCGGGATTATCTCCCACCCCGATGCGGGGAAAACAACATTGACTGAAAAACTCTTACTTTTTGGTGGTGCTATCCAGGAAGCAGGAGCTGTAAAAAGCAATAAAATTAAAAAAGGGGCTACTTCTGACTTTATGGAAATTGAACGTCAGAGAGGTATTTCCGTTGCGACTTCTGTTCTGGCATTTGAATATAAAGATCACAAGATTAATATTCTTGATACACCCGGGCACAAGGATTTTGCTGAAGATACGTATCGTACACTTACTGCAGTAGATAGTGTAATTGTAGTAATAGACGTTGCTAAAGGGGTTGAGGAACAAACTGAGAAACTAGTTAAGGTTTGTCGTATGCGTAATATCCCGATGCTGGTTTTTATTAATAAATTGGACCGTGAAGGTAAAGATGCTTTCGATTTGCTGGATGAAGTGGAACAAAAATTAGGACTTCACGTAACACCACTTTCATGGCCAATTGGTATGGGTGCTGAATTCCAGGGAATTTACAATATCTGGGAGAATAATATCCAGTTATTCTTAGAGGATAAAAAACAAAAAGTAGGTGAAGCCATTAAGATTGAAGATGTTAATGATCCGACAGTAGATGAATTAGTTGGTGAGAAAGCTGCTAGTGCACTTCGTGAAGAAATTGAATTAACTACTTCTGTATATCCTGAATTCGATCGTGAAGCATATATGAAAGGAGATCTTCAGCCAGTATTCTTTGGTTCTGCATTGAATAACTTTGGAGTAAGAGAACTTTTGGATGCGTTTATCGAAATTGCTCCAATGCCGCAACCTAAAGAAAGTGATAAAAGACTTGTAGAACCTGAAGAAGCAAAATTCAGTGGTTTCGTATTCAAAATTCACGCTAATATGGATCCTAAGCACCGTGACAGGCTTGCTTTCGTAAAGATTGTATCGGGAACTTTCAAAAGAAACGAAAATTACCTGCTGGTAAGAGAAAATAAAAAAATGAAATTTGCATCTCCGAATGCATTTTTTGCAGATAAAAAAGAGATTGTAGACGAGAGTTTCCCTGGAGATATTGTTGGTCTGCACGATACCGGAAACTTCCGTATCGGAGATACACTGACAGCCGGAGAAGTAATGAGCTTCCGTGGTATTCCTTCTTTCTCGCCGGAACATTTCCGTTTCATTAACAATGATGATCCGTTGAAAGCAAAGCAGCTAGCAAAAGGTATAGACCAGCTAATGGATGAAGGTGTTGCACAGTTATTTACAATGGAAATGAACGGGCGTAAGATTATTGGTACCGTAGGTGCATTACAGTATGAAGTTATTCAGTACCGTTTGGAGCATGAATATGGAGCAAAATGTTCTTATGAGCCCATTAACATTCACAAAGCTTGTTGGGTAGAAGCTGATGAGAAGTCTGAAGAGTTTAAAGAATTCGCAAGACTAAGACAACGTTTCTTAGCCAGAGACAAATATGATCAGTTGGTATTCTTAGCCGATTCTTCATTTACTATTACAATGAATCAGGAAAAATTCCCAAATATCAAACTTCACTTTATCAGTGAATTTAGAAATGAGGATTAATTATAAAGGCTGGCAATTTGCCAGCCTTATTTATTTAAAATTGACTTGGATTAAGCAATTTATTTATCTTAAAATCAGACTATTTTAGTTCTCGAAAGGTTCTACTTTCAATATTTCTATTTTTCGTTCACCATCTACAAATGGCCATTCTATAACATCTCCTACCTTGTAGCCTACTGTTGCCAATGCTATATCCGAAAGTATGGAATATTTATTCTTCTGTGGCTTTGCTTTTGTAGAGGGCACAAAAATGTATTCTTTTTCTGTATCAGCAGTATGATCCTTTATAACAACTCTTCTGTTAACGGTTACAACTTCTTTTGGAAGATCTCTTCTAAGCACCTGTTTAGCAGTTTTAAGCTCATTTGCTAATCTTATCTCCTGTTCTGGTGTTACTCTTTTTCTTCTTAGCTGATCTTTGATTACATCATAAATTCCGGTTGTTACAATAATATGTTCTGACATTTTTCTTAAAATTAATAGGTTTGATTGGTGGTGCATACTTTTTATAGCCCGGAATCCGGATAAATTATATGCTGTAATTTATCCGATGTAGAAATACACCAAAATAGAATTGAATTATAAAAATAAAGAGATAGCCCTGCTCCGAACTTCGGCAGGGATTAATGAATAAACTCCTTAGAGTTTTGTAAGAATTTATCGTCGTGAAGGTATGTAAGAATTACAATACCAAAACAACTCTGAAGTTGATTAGAAAAGTTCATTTCAATATTCTTCAATATCAGAGACTAAGTTATAGCTTTTAAATATGATATCCAAATATGAGGATACTAATAAAAGTATTTGCTTCTGTAAGGCTCAAAATTTCTAAGATTAGGGAGAGGTCTTATTTTAACAATTTTATCCTCTTTACTTTCTGTTTCTCCGGTTTCGTAATTAGATAATTTACTAATATATCTGCCGGTAGAAAGATTGAACTCTACATCTGTAAGATGTCCTTGTCCGTCGGATATACCATAACTAAAACCAATTAATTCGAATCCGTTATTCTGATACCTGAAAATATGCTTGGATTGACCTCTAAGGAAGCTATAATTAATATGAACAGTTCCCTTTACAATCTCAACATTTTCAAGATTATCTCCGGTTCCGTGCTGCGAAGCTTCAATGGCTTTTTCTGCATTTACGATCAGCTTTTTGTTACCTTCTTTATCCAGAAAGTAAATCTCGAGAATGTAATTGGTTATATCTCCATTCTTTCCAGCCTTTACAATAGCCAAATCAGTAATTCCATCCTTATTAAGATCACCTTTTGCAATTTGATGAATTACTGTTTTCTGCTGGCTATGGACAAACCCGCCCAAAAGCATAAAGAATAGGTATATAACAGATTTGTTATACATAGAGGTTTTATTTATTTTTCTATTTCCATTTCAGTTTCGTCATCTTCAATTGGCAAGAGTTCTCCTTTTCCGTATCCTTTTTCATCGTCGTCATCCCCCATCAGATAACCCCATGGTTTAAGGTCTTCCACCCTGTCGAAAATAATTTTTGCAATGGCCATAATTGGAATTGTAAGGAACATTCCCATAACGCCCCATATACTTTCCCCTACTATAAGTCCAATAATTACAATCAGTGAATTTAGTTTAACCTGTGATCCTACAATTTTAGGCATGATAATATTGCCATCCACAGCATGTACAGCAACCATACCTATTAAAACCCATAATACATTGGCTGCTGAGGAAGTTGCGAAGGTTACAAAAACACCTAATACAGTAGCTATTAAAATTCCCAGATATGGTAATACATTGAATATTCCCGTGATAATAGCCAAAAGGAAATTATACTTTATTCCAATAATAGTATAAGCTATAAAAGACAATATGGTTACCAGAACCATTTGTATAATAAGGCCTATCAGGTATTTTTTTACCATATACTGAATACTGTTTACAACATCCATCACTACAGCTTTGTGCTTATCTGCAAAACACATAATGATAAAGCGAACCAGTTGTCTCCGATATATCAGAATAAATAATGTAAACAGAAATGTAAGACCAATCAGCATCAGAATATAAGTGATTGACTTCAGCATTTTTTCGACAATAACTGTTCCCGTACTTAATGATTTTTGTGCAAGGTCATTGATATAAGTAAGTTGTTTATGCTTTTGCACTCCGAATTTGTGGGCAACCCAATCCTGAATACTATCAAAAGCTGCAGTAATCTGTTTTTGAAAAGCTGGCCAGTCTTCTGAAAAACTAGTAGTTTGTATCCCTATAAGATATAGTATAAGTCCTATTAGGGCCAATCCTAATACACTTACTACAATTGCAGATATAGAACGGTTAAATCGTAATTTTTTTTCCAGAAAGTTGCATACAGGTACAAGTAATATTGCAAATAATAATCCCATAATCATCGGAATGATTAAATCTTGTCCCTGAATAGCCAGGTAGCCCAAGATCATTATGCTAATAAGTACTGAAGCCAGTTTTAGATAAAACGGCCATGATAAAAATGCCTTCATACACAGAAAATTCAATGCATTAAAGGTAAAAAAAGTTTAGCTGAAACGGCCTATTTTCCTAAAACAAAAATAGCAGGAATCTTGTGCAGATCGGTTTTATAGTTTTTCCAATCATTAATAGACTGGGTTTTAATAAATTCTCCTTCCGGGTCATTGATATTAGCAGCTACGGAAAGTAGTGTTTTACCATTTAGTGTTTTGGTAAGTTCCTCCAGCAACTGATTGTTACGATACGGAGTTTCCATGAAAATCTGAGTATAACCCGTCTTCTGAACAAGTGACTCCAAATGAAGAATCTGTTTTCTTTTCTCTCCTCTATCTATAGGCAAATAACCATGGAAAGTAAATTGCTGTCCGTTGAATCCACTGGAAATTAGGGCCAATATAATAGAACTTGGTCCGTTAACCGGAACTACTTTTATGTTATTACGGTGCGCCCATGCTACCATTATATTTCCGGGATCTGCAATGCAAGGCAATCCAGCTTCAGACAGCAGACAAAAGTCCTGTCCTTTTTTCATAAGTTCCTGGGCTTCCTTTAGGTCTGCAGTTTCAGAATATTTATCGAGTAAAAACAATTTTAAGTCAGACTGTTTTTTTTCAGGAGTAAAGAATTTAATGACCTTACGGGCTGTCTTTTCATTTTCTACAAAGAAATAATCTGTCTGCAAGATATATTCTTTGATTGCTGAGCCAAAATGTTCTACGGGTGTATTTTCTGAAAGATATGCAGGTAATAAGAAAAGCATTGGTTCTGTTTTTATTCTGAGAGTTGAGATTTTATAATATCACAGGCTTTGTTCAGTAATTGGAATATATCTTCAAAATCCTGTTGATTTCCCCAATATGGATCGGGAACTTCTGTGGTGTTCTTATCATTAAGAACACCGAGTATCAAAGATATTTTTTGCTTTTGCTCTCCATTTTTAGCTATGGAAGATACGTCTTTCAGGTTATTACGATCCATACAGTATATTCTGTCAAAAGACTCTAAATCTTTGGGCTGAATGGGACGGGAGCGTTGTTTGGAAATATCTATATTGTGTAGTGCTGCAGCTTTAATAGAGCGTTTATCAGGATGACTGCCTTCATGCATAGATATTGTCCCGGCGCTGTCTACTATATAATGATCCGGAAGTTTAGATTTCAGAATTCCTTCAGCTAAAGGAGACCGGCAAATATTTCCCAAGCAGACCATTAAAATTTTCATGCTAGTATAATTTACAGAAGAAATATACAGTTTACCATAAAAGCAAACTGTCAGTTAATAGCTATTATTCAAATATCTTGTCCTTAATTTCTTTAATGAATTTCTTCATTTCCTTGTCCACTTTTGCAACGTCACGGATTGTATCACATGCATACATTACTGTTGAATGGTCTTTACCACCCATCTCTTCACCGATTTTTGTAAAAGTAGCATTGGTGTATTCTTTAGCAAAATACATAGCCAGCTGACGAGGTAATGCTACCTCACGTTTTCTGGTTTTGGATAGTAGTCTGTCTTTTTGAAGACCAAAGTATTTACAAACTACATCCTGAATATAAGCGATATTTATTGTCTTTTTCTGATTAGCAGCAATCTTACTAATTGTATCTTTCAACAATCCGATTGTAAGTTCAGACTTAACAATCATAGAGTGTGCTATAACTGAATTGATAATACCAATAAGTTCTCTCACATTAGAGTTAACTTCTGTTGCAAGGTAATCTATAAGCTCATTGTCCAGTACAATACCATCACGGTGTAATTTGTTTACAACGATTTTCTTTCTGGTATCATAATCCGGTGATTTTATTTCTGCAGATAATCCCCACTTGAATCGGGAAACAATTCTTTCCTGAATATCCTGAATGTCAGCAGGTGCCTTATCCGAAGTCAGGATAATCTGCTTACCATTTTGGTGAAGATGATCGAAAATATGGAAGAACATATCCTGTGTTGCAACTTTGCTAGATAAGAACTGAACATCGTCGATAATCCATACATCTATCATCTGATAGAAGTTGGCAAAGTCTGTTTTGTTCTGAGCTTTCGCTGCAGATACGAACTGCTGAATAAACTTTTCGGAAGATACATATAGTACCACTTTTTCCGGATAAAGATTTTTAACCTCCAATCCGATTGCATGTGCAATGTGGGTTTTTCCTACCCCAACACCTCCGTGAAGGAATAATGGGTTAAAGGACGTTGCTCCTGGTCTCTTAGCAATAGTTCTTGCTACTGTAGAAGCGAATTTATTGCTTTCTCCTTCTATAAAGTTATCAAAAGATAATGAAGGATTCAGCTGGCTGTCTATATTAACTTTTTTAATTCCCGGAACCACAAATGGATTTACTACATTCTGAGCGTAAGCAGGATTTCTTACTTCCTGAGGTCTTGGTGTCTGTATAGACTGACCTTTCATCTGTATAGTTACTGGTGGAACTTTCCCTACCGGTTTGTTCTCCATTACAGAATACCAAAGCTTTACACCTTTACCGATGTTTTTCTTTAAAGCTGCTGAAAGAAGAGATAGGTAATTATCTTCAATATATTCACGATAGAAATCACTTGGAACCTGTAAAGTAAGGTTCTTTTCTAATAAAGAAACAGGCTTTACTTTTGAAAAGAGTAAATCGAAGGAGTCGTCTAATTTATTAACACCTTCTTTTTCCTCAATAGAATTGAGATTATCCCTCATAAAGCTGAGGCAATTGTCCCAAATCAAAGTAATGTTCTGCTCCATAGAAAGATAGTAGTTTTTGCGTCTTGAAAATAACAGGATGACAAATATGAAAATTAAAATTAGTAAAAAAAAATATTTGACTCTTGCTTATTAAAAAATATATTTGTAAGTATAGATAAAGACTTAAAATGATTAGTACAACTTGCACATTAAGAGTTAGATACGCTGAAACTGACCCCATGAAATATGTATACTATGGTAACTACGCAACCTATTTTGAGGTGGCTCGTGTAGAACTTTTTCGGGGTATTGGAATGTCATATGATGAGATTGAAAAACGTGGAATTTGGCTTCCGGTTTCGGAGTATAATATTAAATATCTGAAGCCAGCTCTTTATGATCAGGAACTTAGGATTGAAGTGAAGGTAAAAGAGCGTCCGAGAGTTCGGATCATTTTCGATTATGAAATATATAATGAAGAGGGTGAAAAACTAACAGAAGCATCCACTACCCTTTTCTTTTTGGATGCCGAAAAAAATAAAGTTGTCAAGTGTCCAGACTGGTTAATGGAACTTATGGATAAACATTTTTAGTTATAGAATAAAAAAGAGACTGATTAATTCAGTCTCTTTTTTTTTATTTTAAAATCTCAGTTCGCTCCCTGCTTCTATTTCATAAGGTTCTTTACCTTTTTCAAAAATTCTGGTTAATTCGGAACCTTCGGTTGTTATTTTATCACCAATTCTTCGGATCCAGTTTCCTTCACGCAATCCCACAACCGGAGTATCATTCTGTGTTAAGAATTCAAGAATACGGGTTTCTCTGGTTTCTCCATTATGATGTAATTCCGGATTAGGATCAAGATAATGCGGATTCAGGTTAAAAGGCACCAATCCCATACATTCAAAACTTGGTGGATATACAATAGGCATATCATTGGTCGTTCTCATATTAAGACCTCCGATATTAGATCCGGCACTGGCGCCCATATAAGGTTTGCCACTTTCTACGTTTTGTTTCAGTACAGAAAGTAATCCCTGTTCGTGCAAGGTCTTTACCAAAAGGAATGTGTTACCTCCGCCCGTAAAGTAGCCTTTAGCTTGGTTTAATGCTTCTACAGGATTATCGAATTCATGCAATCCTTTTACCTTTATATTAATTGTAGAAAAAAAACTTCTTGCTTTATCTGTATATTCATCATGAGAAATACCTCCCGGACGTGCGAATGGTACAAAGATAATTTCGTCTGCTCCGTTGAATAGTGTTATAATTTCTTCTCGAATGTATTCTAAATATTGTCCGCCAAATAATGTAGATGTGGACGCTAAGAGTATGTTCATATATATGTGTTGTATAGACAAACAAAAATAAAGCTTTTATAGGATAGTAAAAGGAAGAACTAAGATTATTTTTTCGGAATGCCAAAGCAAATCGTATCTTTGTGAAAGTTTATAAATCTAAAAGAGAAATGAAATTTTTTATCGACACAGCCAATTTAGAGCAGATTAAAGAAGCACAAGATTTAGGAATTCTTGATGGTGTAACGACTAACCCGTCTTTGATGGCGAAGGAAGGTATTAGCGGAGCTGAGGCTATTAAGCAGCATTATAAAACAATCTGCGAGATTGTAGATGGTGATATTTCTGCCGAAGTTCTTTCTACTACTTACGAGGAAATGATTAAAGAAGGAGAAGAATTAGCTGCTATCCACCCAAATATCGTAGTAAAAATCCCTATGATTAAAGATGGTGTAAAGGCGTTGAAATATTTTTCTGATAAAGGAATTAAAACGAACTGTACATTGATTTTCTCAGCAGGTCAGGCGCTTTTAGCTGCTAAAGCCGGAGCTACTTATGTTTCTCCTTTCTTAGGACGTCTTGATGATATTTCTACTGACGGTCTTAACCTAATCGAGGAAATCAGAACAATCTATAACAACTATATGTACGATACTGAGATTTTAGCAGCATCTATCCGTAGTCCTATGCACATTATTAACTGTGCTAAGATTGGTGCAGATGTTATTACATCTCCGTTACCTTCAATCCTTGGCTTATTAAAGCACCCATTAACAGATCTTGGTCTTGCTCAGTTTGTAGCTGATGCTAAGAAACTTGGATAGTTAATCAAATAGCATAAAATAAAAAATCCCACAGAAATGTGGGATTTTTTATTTATTACCTTCCTCCCGGAGGACAGTGTTCTTTTAAATATTTCGTAAACATCGTAGCCAGGTGAAGTGATGTTCCTTCCCCTTCGCTAATAGAATGCGTTCTGTTAGGATAAGACATCAACTGGAATTGTTTGTTGTATTTCACCAACTCATTAATATACACTTCAGTATTTTGATAGTGTACATTGTCGTCTCCAGTCCCATGTACCAATAAAAGATTTCCTTTCAGGTTTTTAGCATAAGCCAATGGAGAACCTTTTACAAAATCTTCTCTGTTTTCTTGTGGAAGGCCCATATATCTTTCCTGATAAATGTTATCGTAGAATAGCTGATTGGCTACAGGTGCAATGGCGATTCCTGTTTGGTAAATTTCCGGATATTGACCTAAAAGATTTAATGTGGAAGATCCACCACCACTCCAGCCCCATACAGCAACTCTGGAAGTATCTATATATGGCCATTTTGCAAATAAAACCTTAGCTCCCATTGCCTGATCACGAATATTAAGCTGTCCAATTTTGCGGTAAACAGATTTTCTCCATTCACGTCCTTTTGGAGCTGGTGTACCACGATTTTCAAGAGAAACATATAAATAGCCATCCTGAGCCATATCGCCGATGTATAAACTGTTCCAGCCCGTATAGAAGTTATCAGTTACTGTTTGGGATCCAGGCTCACCATATACTGTGAAGACAATTGGATATTTTTTTGTCGGATCAAAGTTCTTAGGCTTTACTACCCATCCATCTAAAGTAACACCATCCTGAGTTGTTATTTGGAAGAATTCTGCTTTGGATTTTGCAGGATCTGCTTTAGCAGATCTTTTTGCAGCTACCAATTCTTTATGATCAGGAAGAGAAATCACAGTACCAGCAGAGACTCCATCTACGCTACTGTTATTGAATATAGCAAGCTTTCCGTTTGGTGATATTGTATATTTGTTAGATCCGGGATAGGCTTCCGGTGTAATTCTTTCTGCTTTCCCACCATCCAGACTTACTTTATATAAATACTCCTGAGCAGCATTTTTAGGTGAGGCTGAGAAATAAATTAATTTATTCGGAACATCAAAAAACTCTGGCTTTATAACATCAAAAGCATCCTTTGTAATTAATGTTTCTTTTCCGTTCAAGTCTATTTTATAGATATGTCTCCAGCCATCCTTTTCGGATAACCAAAGGAATTCCTTCCCGTTATTGATCCAATCCCATCCGCTTGGATCACCATCATTCCACATTGTTTTTACATCAATCCATGCCGGATCAGATTCCGACTGGATTGCTTTACTAACTCCTGTAGAAGCGTTTGTCAGAATAATTTTACTTTGGTTTTGTTTTCTGTTCAGCTGTTGTAGAATTATTGATTTAGAGTCCAGTACCCATTCCATTCTCGGAATATAATGTTGTACTTCATCGCCTTCTATATTGGCTTTTTTTGTGGTGTTTGTAGAAAGATCATAAAACCAAATGCTGCAACCTGAAGGGTTCTCTCCTACTTTTGGATATTCTACCGGAATCGTAAATGAATACAGGCTATCGGTATTATTAATCATCAAAAAGTTCTTAGTACCATTGGCATCCAACTTCCAATAAGCAATTTTGTTACCATCCGGAGACCATCTGAAACCGTCTTTGGCCCCAAATTCTTCTTCATATGCCCAGTCGAATGTTCCGTTAATCATTCTGTCGGTACCATCGTTGGTTATTTTATTTAGTTTATTATTTGCAAGATCCTCGATATAAATATTGTGCTTAGAAACATAGGCCACTTTCTTGCCGTTTGGTGAAAACTTAGCAAACATAAGAGAGGCTTCAGGTAAACCTTTGCCCAGCTGCGTAAGTTTTTTTGTGTTTTTATTAAAAACCCAATAATCCCCTTTTGTATTCACCCGCCATACACGTTTCGTATTAGCAAATAATAACAGGTTATTTCCATCCGGAGATACCTGAAAACTTTGCACATTCAGCGGTGTTGAGCTTCCCGCAGGAATAAGTGCTTCTTTTGGTAGAAAAGGTTGATTTTTTCCGGAATTAACAAGATCTACAACCTCGATTCCGTTTTTGGTAAACGAATAATACGCATTACCATCTGGCGTCCATTGTTTGTTCTGTGCTATCAAAGGAGACATGCACAAATAACAAAACGCCAGATTAACTAGTTTTTTTATGTTCTTCATATCTGCTATTTAATTAAGCTAAATGTTGGGTTCTGTAGTCTTCAATTTCGTCAACCGTTTTAATTAGTCCGTTTCCTAAAAGTCTGTATCCTTCATTTGTAATCAGGAAATCGTCTTCAACACGTACACCTCCGAAATTCCGGTACTCATTTACTTTATCGTAATTAATAAATTCAGCATTTTTATTTTCTGCCTGCCATATATTGATTAGTTCCGGGATCATATAGATGCCTGGTTCAACGGTTAATACAAATCCGGTTTCCAGTGTTTTACCTAAACGTAGAGATTTAAGTCCAAAAGTTTTGGTGTCTTTCGGTTCTTCTTCGGTATAGCCGATATATTGTTCACCCAAATCCTCCATGTCGTGTACATCCAATCCCATCATATGTCCTAATCCGCATTGGAAGAATAAAGTATGGGCATGATTTTTTACAGCTTCTTCAGGATTTCCTTTCATTAATCCTAAATCAATAAGGCCTTCTACCAGATATTGAGAAGCTTTCAGGTGAATATCTTTAAACTTAACTCCGGGCTTTAATAGTTGTTGTGCATTGTTAAAAGCATTCAAAACTATTTCATACATCTCTTTTTGCTTAGCTGTAAAGTTGTTGTCTACCGGAAATGTTCTGGTAAGGTCGCCAGCGTACCCCATTGAAGTTTCTGCACCGGAATCATTGAGGAAAAGATCACCACTCTTTAGAGTATTCAGACGATAATGGTTATGAAGTATACCTCCGTTTATTGTCACAATTGGCGGGTAGGACATTTGGCATTCCTTATTTGCAGCAAGATGCTGAATTGCATTGGCAATTTCATATTCTTTGACACCTGGTCTGGCAATACGCATTGCCAACAAATGCATTTCATTGGATACATTTATGGCCTCTTCTATTTGTGCAATTTCTTGCTGTTCTTTTATAGAACGTTGTTTTACAATTGCCTTAATCAGATCAACAGATGGTTGTAATTCTACAATTTTAATTCCAAGAAGATCACCTAGCAAAATTTTATTAGAAGACTGATATGGCGGAAGGTAATGTACTTTTCTTCCTAAAGCCTGAGCCTTTTGTACATATTTATAAAGCTCTGCATATGGAAGAGTTTCTTGTACATCAGATTTCAAACTCTTTTCTTTCAGCGTTTCTTGCCTGCCCATCCATACGATATCGTCTATGCTAAGTTCATCTCCGAAGATAATAGTTTTATTTTCGTCTATATCAATAATAGCTGCAATCCTGGGTTCCTGAATGCCAAAGTAATATAAGAATGTACTATCCTGGCGGAAGTAATAAGGATTGTGTTCAAAATTTACAGGGTTTTCTATGTTCCCTAAAAATAGTAAGATTCCGTTAGCAACATTGTCTTTCAATACGGTTCTTCTATTCTGGTAAGTTTGTGGTGAAAACATATTATGAATATTGGTTGTTTAAAGGTTTAAAGTTACGATTTTATAATGTTTACAAGGTATTGTTTATGAAAAATAAACCGCTTGTAAAGATTGGATTTTAATATGACATTCAATGTTTATATTTTGCTTAAATTCGGCAGTATTTTAACACCTTATCTAAAGTTTAGTTTTTTGTATGAAAAGTCTTCAGTTCTCTGTACCTGCCAATACCAATAAAAGTATTAGTATTCAGGAAGATATAATGACTCATTTTTATCCTTATTTTCATCGTCACGATGAAACACAGATTATGTGGATTGTAAAAGGACACGGGACATTAGCCATTGAACAAAATCTACTCAGCTTTAAAGAAGGAGATATCTTTTATCTGGGAGCTAATCAGGCTCATGTTTTTAAAGCCGATTTTAAGAAAAATGAAAAACACAAAGTACATGCGGTATCTATTTTTTTTGATCCCTATAAAAAGATTTCCGGAATTTTTAATTTACCCGAATTTGAAGAATTAAAGGATTTTATATCCGGTTCCGAAGTGGGCTTCCAGGTAGCACAAGAACTAAAAGCCAATATAAGTGACAAAATAAAAGAATTGCAAAAGATGCAGGGTGTTGAACAGATTATGTGCTTTATAAAAATTCTGAATGATCTTATGCTGAACAAAGCGCTTCATATTCCGTTGTCTGCTGGTAAGAATTTTTCAGGTCATATTTCCGATAACGATAAGAGAATCATAGATGCTCAGAGTTATATCAGGAAAAACTTTGCCCAGCAAAAGCTTACTTTGGATGATATTGCAGAACAGGCCTGCCTTACACCACAGGCATTTTGCAGATCTTTTAAAAAACGGACAGGTATTACTTATATCCAATATCTTAATGAGCTGCGTGTACAACGTGCCTGTAAATTACTTACATCTTCAGGAATGAATAGTATTTATTCTATTGCATTCAATAGTGGATTTAATAGTTTAACCAATTTTAATCGTGTATTCCGTACAATTATGAAATATTCACCTAAAGAATATTTAAAGAGGTATAAAGAGACTATAACTGATTGAAAATTATACAGGTGTTAAAATATGGTTAGAATCTATTAAAATATTAACATTTAGGGATTTTAAATTCTATTAGTTTTGGAAAAATAAATATTTGATATGAGTACAAAACTTAACTGGGAAGGAATTTACCCAGCTGTGTTAACTCCTTTTACAAAGGAAGGTGAAATAGATTTTGAGATGTTTGCTAAAAATACTGAGGCTCAGATTAAAGCCGGTGTACACGGTATTATCCTTGCCGGTACATTAGGAGAAGCCAGTGTACTGGAAACGGAAGAAAAATTTGAGCTTCTGAAATATGCTAAAAAAATCACGGCCGGAAGAATTCCGGTTATTCTTAACCTTGCAGAAAATACAACAAAAAGCGCGATTAGCTATGCAAAAAAAGCTAAAGAATTAGGTGCTGACGGATTGATGCTGCTTCCGCCTATGCGTTATAAAGCAGATAATTATGAAGTAACAGAGTATTTTAAATCCGTAGCATCTGCCACAGATCTTCCAATCCTTATTTATAATAATCCTGTAGATTACGGTATTTATGTTACCCTGGAAATGTTTGAAGAGCTAGTAGCCTGCCCTACTATTCAGGCTGTTAAAGAATCGACAAGAGATTTGGCAAATGTTACCAGAATGATTAACCGATTTGATAATAGAATTAAAATACTGGGAGGTGTGGATACAATCTGTCTGGAAACTTTAATGCTGGGCGCAGATGGTTTGGTAGCAGGACTTGTAGATGCTTTTCCAAATGAAACTATGGCAATGTATAATCATGTTAAATCCGGAAATTATGATAAAGCTGTCGCTATTTATCGTTGGTTTATGCCTTTACTGGAACTGGATATACACCCTAAACTTATTCAGTATATCAAACTTGCAGCCGCTGCCGAAGGAATTAGTAATCCTTATGTAAGAGCTCCGAGACTTGAACTACAAGGAGAAGAAGCTGGCAGAATTAATAAAATAATTACTGATGGTATAATAAATCGCCCTGTATTAGATTAATCTCAAACATAAATCTATGATTAAAGAAACGTCCTCCCAGAGTATTGATGAGAGAATTTTACTGGCCACAGAAGCTTATCAGTTTCTGAAGGATACAACTATAAAAGATCGGGAAATCTTTATGAATGCTGTAGCCGATAAAATAGAAGCTTTAAATGAAGTTTTGCTAGCGACAGCGCATGCCGAAACATCTTTACCATTTGCCAGACTAACCGGAGAGAAAGCCAGAACTATTGGACAATGGAGAAGTTATGCTAAAGCTGTAGCAAAAGGTATTTATACGGAGGCCAGAATAGATTTACCACAACCGAACCAGGTAAAAGCCGATTTACGTAAATATAATATAGGTCTTGGTCCTGTTGTAGTTTTTGGAGCCAGTAATTTCCCTTTTGCTTTTTCAACAGCCGGAGGTGATACAGCCAGTGCTATTGGAGCTGGTTGTCCAGTGATTGTTAAAGCACATCCTGCACACTCTGAAACCTCACAAATAATGGCAGATGCAATAACTGAAGTTGTAAAAGAATTCGGCTGGCCGGAAGGAGTATTCAGTCACGTCACCGGAAAATCTAATGATACAGGTATTTATTTAGTTCAGCATAAAGAAGTAAAAGCTGTGGCATTTACAGGCTCATTTGTTGGTGGAAAAGCATTACTTGATCTTGCCAATCAGCGCGAAGAACCTATTCCTGTATTTGCTGAAATGGGCAGTATCAATCCTGTTTTTGCATTTCAGAATCAATTAGACTCTAAAGCAGAAGAATTGGCAAAGGAATATGCTATTTCTTTAACTTTAGGTGTTGGACAATTTTGTACCAATCCGGGAGTTTTTATTGTACAAAATGGATCAGGGTTAGAACGCTTTAAAGCAACATTACAAAATGAAATTCCAAATATAGTTCCTGTCAATATGCTGCATAAAGGGATTTTTGAAAGTTTTGAAAGCAATAAAAAAAGAGTTTGTTCCCAGTCCGATATTGCTATTGTTTCGGAAGTTAATAATGATATTAATCAATGGGAAGGACGTTCTATAGTTATTGAAACAACTGCAGCAAGCTTTATTAAAAATAAAATTCTGAGCGAAGAAGTATTTGGGCCGTTTGGGATTATTGTCAAGTGTGAAAACAGAGAAGAAATACTTCAGATTGCAAAACAGTTAAAAGGCCAGCTAACGGCTACTATTGCTGCAACAAATGAAGATATACGTGAGAATATTGATATAATAAATGTTGTAAAAGACAAATGTGGAAGGCTTTTGTTCAATGGGATGCCAACCGGTGTAGAAGTCGTTTATGCAATGCAGCATGGCGGCCCATACCCCTCTACTACTGATGCCCGTTTTACATCTGTAGGACCCGATGCTGTAAAACGATTTCTTAGACCAATAGCCTTCCAAAACTGGCCGGATGAATTTTTACCGGAGGAGCTGAAAAATGAAAATCCTTTGCAGATTAATAGAATTGTGGATGGTGAGACAAATTTAGGATCATTAAAAATTTAAAACGATGAACAGAACATTTTTTTGTATAGATTCCCATACCTGTGGCTGTCCTGTGCGGCTTGTTGCAGGCGGTGGTCCTGTTTTAAAAGGAAATTCCATGATGGAACGCAGGCTTCATTTTATGAAAGAATATGATTGGATCCGAAAGGGACTTATGTTTGAACCTCGCGGGCATGATATGATGAGTGGCAGTATACTCTACCCGCCTATAGATGATGCTAATGATACCGGGGTATTGTATATCGAGACCAGTGGCTGTCTGCCTATGTGTGGACATGGAACCATTGGTACTGTAACTATTGCTATAGAAGAAGGTTTGGTAATTCCGAAAATGCCGGGTAAACTGCGGTTAGAAACACCAGCAGGCTTGGTTCTTATCGACTATATACAGGAAGGAAAGAAAGTGAAGTCTGTAAAGCTGACAAATGTAAAATCTTTTCTATACGCAGAAGATCTGGTAGTTGAATGTCCGGATTTGGGATCGATAAAAGTTGATGTCGCCTATGGTGGTAATTTTTACGGAATTATTGATCCACAGGAAAATTTTAAAGACATCTCGGATTTCACTGCGAGCCAGTTAATCCATTATGGAAAGCTGATTAGAAAATTGTTAAATGAGAAATACAGTTTTATACATCCTGAGGATGAAAATATAAATGGCTTGAGTCATATTCAGTGGACAGGAAATCCTACAGATCCTAAAGCCAGTGGCAGAAATGCTGTTTTGGTCGGTGAAAATGCATTAGACCGCTCCCCTTGTGGTACCGGGACGTCTGCAAGAATGGCTCAGTGGTATGCTAAAGGCAAATTGAAAGAAGGTGAAGAGTTTATCCATGAAAGCTATATTGGTTCTCAATTTGTTGGAAGAATTGAAGGAACAACAACTATAAATGGGAAACCTGCTATTATCCCTTCAGTTGAAGGATGGGCAAGAATTACAGGTTATAATCATATCATTATCGACGATGAAGATCCTTACTGGCTAGGATTCCAGGTTATGTAATTATAACGTATATGACAGAAAATAAAGGAAAGGCACTTGTTATAGGTGCAGGAATCGCAGGACTAAGTTCCGCTTATTATTTGTTACAGAAAGGCTGGCAGGTAGAGATATTGGAACAAAATGATTTGTCTAATAATTGTTCATATGGGAATGCAGGGATGCTTGTTCCTAGTCATTTTACACCATTGGCTGCTCCTGGCGTTATTGCACAGGGAATCCGCTGGATGTTCAATAGCAAGAGTCCATTTTATGTAAAACCTACAATAAGCAGCAAGCTTATTTCCTGGGGGTTACAATTCTTAAAACATTCTAATCAGAAACATGTAGATGCTTCTGCAGCTGCAATCAGAGATCTTAATCTGGCCAGTAGTGCATTGTATAATGAATTGGCAAAGACAGATGGTTTTAATTTTGAACTGAATCAGAATGGTATTCTGATGCTCTATAAAACTGAAAAAGTTGCTGAGGAAGAAGCCGAGTTGGCTCATGCTGCCAGAGAGTTGGGTTTAGAAATAGAAATTCTGGATCAAAAAGAAATTCAGGAATTGGAGCCCAACATTAATTTGGATGTTATAGGTGGGGTAAATTACAAATGCGACGGACATTTAAATCCAATGAAGCTAATGTCACAGTTGATTTCTTATCTTAAGAATAAAGATGTTGTTTTTCATACCCAACATCGTGTTTCAGGGTTTGAAATATCCGGAAATAAGATAAATGCTGTCATTGCTAATGGAATAAAGTTTACAGGAGATCAGATTATCATGACAGGTGGCTCATTTCTTCCTGAGTTAGCTCAAAAAGCCGGGATCAAAATTCAGTTAATGCCTGGAAAAGGCTATTCTTTCATTCATACTCCAGATGATCCGAAAAGCAAACTAGAGCATGCTGCATTATTACTGGAAGCAAGAGTTGCCGTAACACCTATGGGTGGAAAGATACGTTTCGGTGGTACAATGGAACTTGCACAACATCAGCATAAAATTAATATGAACCGGGTTGAGGGTATTGTGGCATCTATTCCAAAGTATATGCCCGATTTCAATGTGGCTCTTCCAAAAGAATCAGATATCTGGTATGGCTACAGACCATGTGCTCCGGATGGACTACCCTATTTGGGAGCTTCTTCTAAATTGAAAAATCTTATAATTGCAGGCGGTGGCGGAATGATGGGATTAAGTTTGGGACCTGTATTCGGAAGAACCATTTCTGAAATTGCTAATGGAGATAAGCTATCTGTTGATATTGATATTTTTAGGCCTGAAAGATTCAGTTGAATGTAAGAATATTATAAATAAAAATCCGGCCTGTAAGCCGGATTATTTTCTAATTGAGTTTTAGTTCAATCGGATTATTTTCTCTCTTTAGTTTTTCTTTTGCTGTTTTTTCAATCTGTCGGATCATATCATTTGGATCTGTAACGTCTTTACCATTTACATTAAATTTCATCTTTACACCAGGTCTGTTAAGGATTTCCCGCATGCTCTGTCCTGGATCTTTTTTATACTGATCCATAAGCTTAACATACTGTGATTGGGAAATATCCAGAGGCTTATTTCTCAATATAGATAATTCGGGTGAACTACTGGCAGTGAGCTGTTCGTCCGTCATTTTTTTTACTCCCTTCAATTCCATATTGTGGGTTTTATCCGCGCTTTCAATTTTCACAATCAAACCAGGAAGTCCACGGAATTTGTATGGCCCATCCTGAAAAGGGATATCGGTGGTAAACCATACAATCCATTTCCTCCCGGCAAAGTTTGTTTCCGCTTTTTGAGCATTGAATTCACCTATTTTCTGCTGGTCTTTTAATATTTTCCACTCTATTTTACGGTCGTCCAGAACTTTATATCTTGACATTCCTCCAACTGCTCCGACATTGGTTAGAAGATAAGTCTTGTAATCCGGATAGCTCTTTTCTACAGAGAAATTAACACTTCCCTTGTAACCTGATTTCATCTGAATATTGGAAGCGCCTGTTTTCATTTGTTTTTCGACTTCGGCTTTTATAATGCTGTCATTTTCATACTTGGCCTTACTATAAAATTTAGAACCTGATTTACTTATATCAAGAATCATATGTTCAGTTGTTAATGAATCTTTTCGGGTAGAATCAATTGCATATTTATATTCATAGGTAAACCTTTGGGCTACTATATTTGTATAGAATGCTATAGAAAAGATGAAAAGAAATAATAATTTTTTCATACAGAATATTTATAATTGTTGTTCTATAAGGTTGTTTTCATTTTTTATTTGTTCTTTGGCTGTTTTTTCCATCTGCTTTAGAATTTCGGCATTGTCACTAATAATACGTCCATCTATATTAATGCTTACTTTCATGTTCGGTTTGTTCATCATTTCGCGATAGCCTTGCACAGGGTCGTTTTTGTACTGTTCTATGAGTCTTTTATACTGACTTTGATTCACAGGTAATCTCTTGCCCATTTTTTCTTTATAAGCAATTGCGTCTGTTTCTTCTTTTGTCAACTCTCGTTCAGGAATTTTCTTTACCGCCTTTAGCTCCATTATATGGGTGTGCTTTGAATCCTCAATTTTTACAATAAGTCCAGGAAGTCCATGAAATTTATAAGGGCCGTCCTGAAACGGAATTTCAGTAGTGAACCATGCTGTCCATTTTCTTCCGGCAAAAGTTGTCTCAGCTTTCTGAGTATCGAACTCTCCTATTTTTTGCTTATCCGATAATATTTTCCAGCTAAGTTTACGATCGTCTAAAACTTTATAATCTGTATTTCCAATACCCATTCCTACAGAGGTGTTGAATCCAATTTTAAAATCCGGGTAGCTTTTTTCTATAATATAATCTATACCACCTTCACCAAAGCTTTTGCTCACAGAAATACTACCAGGGTTCATTTTCATTTGCTTAATGATTGCAATAGTCTGAATAGAATCAGAATCAAATTGTTTCTTGCTATAATACTTTGAGCCAGTTTTCAAAACATCCAGAAACATATATTCAGATTTCAAAGAATCTTTTTTCAAAGAGTCATTGGTAAATTTATATTCATAAATAAACCGCTGAACCTGCCCTTGTACAGTTAATACAATAAGCAAGCAAAAAATTGATATTGCATTTTTCATAATTACTTTAATAAATCCAATTCTAGAATATTATTGTCCTTTTTCAGCCTTTCCAAATCTTGTTGCTCACGCTCTTTCATTATTTTATTCATGTCTATAGGATTACCACTGGAATCTCTTATAACTTGATTCGAAATAGTAGCCATTCTTTGCTTAAACTCTGCTGTAGGATCTTTTCGATACATTTTGTAGATTTTCACATACTGGGGATAAGGTACATCTACAGCTTTCTGGAATAAAGTCAATTCTTCATTGAAAGGAGTTACCAATTTACTTACCTCTTTCAGTTCAAATACATGAGACTTGCTTGTATCTTCAATTTTCACAATAAAACCAGGAAGCCCATGGAATTTATATGGACCATCCTGAAACGGAATTTCAGTGGTAAACCATGCTGTCCACTTTCTTCCGGCAAAGGTAGTCTCAGTCTTTTGTGTCTCATAGTTTCCTATTTTTTGTTTGTCCGGCAATATTTTCCAATCGAGTTTACGATCATCGATAATCTTTAAAGCTTTTCCTGTTGTAGAACTTTCCTGTGTGATCTTAAAATCAGGATAGGTTTTAAATATTCTATCTCTGAATTTCCCTTTTCGCATATTAGTTTTAACATTGATGCTACCTGTTGCTTTAAGCTGTCTTTCCAGATCTGCTTTCGCCAAAGAATCGCTTTTGTAAACTTCATAACTATAAAACAGTGAACCTTTTGGAGTAACTTCCAGATGGGTGATTTCGGATTTAATATCTCTTACATTAGTAGAATCTGATATAAACTTGTATTCATATACAAATTTCTGATTCTGCGCATATAGTATACCATATCCGGCAAGGAATAAGTAGAGAATTTTCTTCATATTATTTTAATATTACTGCGTTATTCTTTTCAATTGGATTGTAGCTGTCACGCATTGTTTTTTGTGAATTTTCGGTTGCTTCTTTTAGATCGGCTTTTGTCTTATACTCTTTATCTCCTATTTTTATACTCCATCTGCCCTCAGGTGCCGACCTGGCCCATGCAAAAGGATCATTGTAATAGTCTAGAAATAATTTTTTATACATGACCATAGATATTTTTGTGGGTGTTTGGCCATAATAGGTTTCTAAAAAATTCTCGGTAGACTGAGTTTTGCTGAAATTTTTATTTTTCACTAATTTATAATGAAAATGCTCTTCATTGTCTGATATTTCGAAAATTAATCCGGGTAAACCTCTGAACTTGTAAGGACCTTCATTAATCTGAATATCCGGAGCAAACCAAGCTGTCCATTTCCTTCCACCAAAATCAGTTGTTGCTTTTTGGACTTTATATTGATCTATTTGTTTAGTCTCATTTTTTAAAGTCCATTGTATAGGATCTTCTGAAGGAAAAACAAAATAGTCACTGACTCTATAAAAATTAGTGTTATTAAAAGAATTTGTATCTCTCTTTAATAATTGTTTGGTTTCGCTGCCTCTATAATGTCTTATTGCATCCGGAAGCTGATTTAAAGAATCCGTTTCCAGAAACCCATATTCATAGAATTTAACATCCTTAGGATTAATATCCAGTACCATATTGATATTTCGCTTACTATTCTTAGTAACATTATCTGTATAGGTAAGCTGGTAGATATATCGTCGGGTCTGAGAGTGCATAAAAATGCTAATGCACAATAAAAAAGTAATTGTGAATTTCATGGCTTTGGTGTTTGAAAAAAGGCTGCTTATGCAGCCTTTCTACTATGATTTTTTCTGAATTTTTATAATGCTTTTTTTGCCGGTACTTTTTGTAATGCTTACGCTTTGTATATCTTTTGGATTGATATCTTTCATAGCATCATAATCCACTTTTACTCCATCTACATAAACTTCGGTATCTTTTCCAAAGGAAGATATTTTCAAAGATGGCTTACCAACATCGTCTCCTGTTGTGGAATATGTTGAAGTAAAGCTATAACTTTTAGGTTCATTACCAGCTACTGCCATAACAAAAGGTGAGTCTGTTTTTGCAGAGATATTTATGGCAGTACCAAACTTCGAAGAATTGCTAAAGTTTTTCTTTACATTTTCAAGAATCTTCTGAATATCTTCATCCTTCATGTTTTTATCTTTCAAACTATTCTTTAACTCTTCTAAAACTTTATTTTGTTTTTCTTTCGTCATAAATGTTCCGGAAAAGTCTACATTTTTAAAGCTGTCCTTAAACTTACTACTCCAGTTTTGGGCAGCCAATCTGCTTTCTTCCATCATTTTTTTATATTCCGGAGAGTTAAGGTATTCACGAGCTTTTTCTGCCTGCTTTCTTCCGTCTTCAGCTGCCTTTCTAGCGTTCTCCATTATCTGCTTATATTCGGCAGAGTTCATGTAATTCCTAGCTTTTTCTGATTCTCTCCTGGCATTTTCCATTATTTGCTTATATTCGGCAGAGTTAAGATAGGCTCTTGCTTTTTCAGCTTCTTGTCTTCCTATATCAGCAGCTTTACGGGAATCTTCAATTATCTTTTTGTACTCATCAGAATTAAGATAAGCTCTTGCTTTCTCTGCGGCTTTTCTGCCTTCTTCACCGGCTTTTTTAGCATCAGCTATTATTTTCTTATAATCGGCAGAATTAATATAATCTTTTGCTTTCTGAGCTTCTTTCATAGCTTTATTAAAATCCCTTTTCTGTTCAGCTGTCATATCTTCATAACGAACATAGTTACCATTATAAATAATACTTCGTTGATTATTTTGGAATCTTTTATTATTTTTCTCAAAACGTTTTGAAGACTCTGCAAAACGTCTGTCGCTTTCAGCAATTTTTCTCTTATCATCTGCAGACAGATCTTTTGAATTTAGATCATAAGCATCAAAAATTGTAGTACTTGAACCAGAATTTCCAGAATGATTGTAAGCATAGCGGGCATTTTTGTTTTGGTGATAGAATTCGGTAAACTCGGATTTGGTAACTGCTTTACCATTGATTTTGAAAATTGAATTATCAGAAGCCTGCTCTATTTTTGTTAAAAGAGAACCTCTGTTATTATTTTCTTTAATCTGGATGTGAACATTCTTATTATTCCCTGATCCGATAGTGTCTTGTTGAAGTGCATTAATAGCTACAGCGATCTCACGGTTGGTTTTGGCAATTTCTTTATTTTTAGCCGTAACTAAATAGGTGAATGAAATTCCGAATAAAACCGGAAGTGCCATTACCCTGCGCGCATAACTAAATTTGGTGTAATGAGGTTTAGTGATCATTTGTAATCTTTTTTTGAGGTTAGAGGATAAGAATGGACTTGTTGCAGGTAAAGGTGTTCCGGAAAATTTACTTGCTAAAAGCATCTGCGCAAATGCCTTTGTGTCATTCTGTTTTACTGCCTTTTTATCGGCAAGATATTCGTGGATTAAGAATAGCTCTTTCTTAAGCCAGTAAAAAATTGGATTGAACCAGAATACGGCCTGTACAAATTCTATAAATAACTTGTCCCAGCTGTGTTTCTGTTCTATATGTACCATTTCATGTTTCAGTATTTGTTTTCCAAGGTCCGAATCTATTTCAATAGATTTTTTCCAAAAAAGGTTTTTGAAAAATGAAAACGGAGCATCATGCAGGTCTGTAATATAGAAGCGAACGCCTTTTAGTTCTTTTCCGTGATACTGATTTTTCATTCGATTGATCTTATAAATGCCAATCAGTAATCTTATAAAGAGAACTATAGATACTACTAATAAGATGAAAAGTGCGATGCTTTTCCAATCAAAACCAGCAGTTGCCTGGTTTCCTGTTTGTAAACTGAAACTTTGGAGAAGAAGAAATATCCTGTTGTCAGTTTCTATAGTGAAGTATTCTACCTTTAATAATGGTAAAAATAAACTTATCACTATTGTTGCTAAAAGGTAAAACCTGTTATAGTGATGGAAGGTTTTATCTTTTAAGAAAAGCAGATAATAACTCCACATAATAGCAGAGCATAACAGCATTTTTCCAAGGTATAGTAGTATTTCCATTATTCTTTATCTTTAAGTTCCTGTAAAAGCATTTCCAGATCTTCTACGCTCATTTCATTTTTTTCTACCAAAAATGAAACTACATTACGGTAAGATCCGTCAAAATAATTTTTCATCAATCCCTTTAATGACTTTCCGCTATAGGCTTCTTTAGAAACTAATGGAAAGTATTCGTGCTGACGACCATGTAAGGTATAGTCTACAAATCCTTTTTCTATAAGAATTTTGATAAGTGTGGAAACAGTATTGGTGTGCGGCTTAGGCTCAGGAAACAAATCCAGAATATCCTTCAGGAATGCTTTTTTTTGTTGCCACATATACTGCATAATCTGTTCTTCTGCTTTTGTAAGACTTTTATTTTTCATAGGGATTACTTTATAACTAAAAACTTAGTATAACAAATGTAAATAAATTTTTGATTCGATCAACTAAAATTTTAGTAGTATTTAAAATTTATGATTTTTTAACATAAAATAGTTAATATATCTATAAAGAATATCTAATATTTTGTTAATTTCGTTAACTCAAATCCAAATCAATTGAAGAATACTTTATTTATCTCTGGACTGCTAATGATTTTACTTACATCAGGTTTAGCTTTGGGATTTTCTACAACCATCAGAATGAATATGATCGTAGGCGGGATTATTCCTGTTGTGCTTATGCTTAATGTTTTATATTCTGTAATAAAAGCTATTAAAGTAAAAGCTAAAGCGAAATAGTAATACTTTAATTTTAGCATTAAAATAGTACAGGCTTCTTAATTCACTATGGAGCTCTGTAATTCTTTCTATTTTTAACTTTCAATTTAATCTGCTTTAATTCACTTATTCTATACAGATAACAGTTAATAGTTTCATCTATACTGATTTATAGCTTTTCCATAGTATCACTTTTGTCGATATATAATTAAAAAGTCAGGATCTAAAACCCTGACTTTTGTTAAAAATAAAGTGTAATTATGAAGAAAAAATTATTGTAACCACCATGGTGTCTGGAAAATATCATCTTTCCCGCCATACTGAGAGCTGATCGCTGCATTCAGATTTTGTGAATTAGTATTGTATTCATCCTGAGGATATCTGAATCTTTTGGGGAATACACCACCGCTAACGATTGGTAATTTTGGATATCCTGTACGAAGTGCATCATAATAACCAGTCCACTGACTCTGATGGAACATCGTCATATATTTCTGGGTAAGAATTCTTTCCATTTGTTTATCAGTACTTTCACCTGTATTATAGGCAACAGGTGTACTGTTTAAATAATTGGTAATATCAAAACCTGCAAATAGCTTATCCGAATCTTTTACATTGGCTTTATAAAAGTCGAAGCTGGCCTTAACTGCGTTTTCATAGTATTGCTTTGCTCCACTTTGATTAATCCATCCTCTTACTGCAGCTTCTGCCAAAATAAAGTTTAGCTCCGAATAGCTCAGAATGTTACTTGGCTCATTTATCGGATCCAGATAGAAACGTGTTTTTACTTTCGAGATAATCTTCTGGTCTATTAGTTTTGCATTATCTGAATAAGGTGAAATAGGATTTCCGCCCTGATATGCATTATAATCCGTCAGCGCGAGATTTTTTTCTTTTGCAGAAGTAGTTTGCTCTGCAAATGTGAAGATTCTTGGATCCTTTCTGTCCTTGAAATACTGAATAAATGTATCGGACATATATAAGCTGGAACCATAAGAACTGCTGTTGAAAGTTGGATAACGGCTGTTTGCTAAATCAAAGAAAGTCAATTGTCCATTATCACTATTTGATTCCATTAATCTTTCAGAATTTACAATACTTGCAAATTCACTTTTAATATCAATATTTCCTGCTTTAGCTTTTTTAGAAAGTGTAATAAGGATTTTTAAACGAAATGAGTTGATTAACTTTTTCCACCTTTCGATGTTTCCGTTATAAACAATGTCTCCACCAATTTTATCATTGGTATTGATTAATGAATTAGCTTCCTTCAACTCAGCAAGGATTCCAGCGAAGACATCTTCCTGTTTGTCGTACTTCGGTAATCTTATATTGTCAGTCTCTCCTTTTAAAGCCTCAGAATATGGAATATCTCCTACCCTCATACTAAGGTTATAGAAATGAAGGGCGCGGAAAAATTTACCAATAGCCTGATAGTTTTTATTATTGCTTTTTGCAGCTTCCTCCATCATTTTTACATCATTCAGCAAAATGTTTTTGTAGGCATCAAAAGAAGCATTATTCCATTTTAGATATTGATAGTCATTCTCTTCTCCAGTATTCACAAGCATTCTCAAAGCTGAGTTAGAGCTATTGTCAACCGGGAAAGATTGCCTCGTTACATTCGTAAGCAATACACTAGGATCTACATTCGCAGGATCCTTAGGGTTCTCATTAATTTTTGTTAAGTCAGATTCACAAGAACTCAGCATTAAAAAAGGTACTGCAAGAACTGATATAATATATTTTTTCATTGTTTTTTAGAATTTTAAGTTAAAACCAACACCAAACCATCTGCTTGCAGGATCCTGAATATCATTAGATGAATTAGAATTTCTGCCTGAACCAATACCAGTTCCTCCAATCTTATAATCAGGATCGGAATAAAGGTTTTTAGATTTCTTCCACATCGCCAGATTGTATCCGGATAAGTTTACAGTAAGTCCTTTCACAAAGCCTTTAGGATTTAGTATTGATGTAAAATCATATTCTAACACTACAGAACGAAGTTTGATGAATGATCTGTCGAAAACATTTGCATATTCTTTGCTCTCGCTTTCTGTTACCATTGCACGGTATGGGTAGTTCTGCGCCCAATCCTGGAAGCTTATTGCTTTTGTATGTGGTGTATAAGTATTAGTTGTCGGATTGTAATTAACTCCGTTTGGTACAAATGTATATTTACCCTGATCGTATTCTGCATCCCTATATTGTACAGAATTTGGATGCTTACCTCCCCACCACATTTTCTCTACAACTACAGATTCCATCACACCACCAAAGCTACCATCAATACCTACAGTTAAGCTAAGGTTTTTGTATTTGAAAGTGTTGGTAAAACCAAATGTCCAGTCCGGATTAAAATGTCCAAGATAAGAAGGAGCATCGGCTCTTGTTGGAAGGCCTGTATTAGCATCTAAAATAAGCGCTCCGTTAGCATTCTTTTTCCAGGTATAACCGTAGAAACTGTCAGTACGTTCGTTAAGCTTAATGTTATTATAGTTATCTCTTCCCTGATAGATTTCGGTAATTTTCTGAACCGATTTGCTCCAGTTAAGCAAAGATTTCCATTGGAAATTACTATTCTTAATAGGTATAAGGCTTAAAGAGATATCTACCCCATTTGTAGTATACTTATTTCCGTTTACCACTTCTGTAGCAAAACCAGATGTCTGTGAACCCGGGAATCTTAGAATATTGTTATAGTCCAGTGTATTGTAATATGCTACATCCAGGCTAATTCTGTTATTCAGCATACCAATATTCAAACCGGCTTCATAAGATCTTGTTTTTTCAGGGCCTATATTTCCTTCTTTGTTTAGTACCGATGAATAAGTATAGTAAGGGTTTCCATTAAAGGTATTTCCGCCATTGTTCAGATAATAATTTCTGATCGCATAAGGGTCGAAGTCATATGCAATCTGTGCCCAGGAACCATAAAGTTTTACAATATCAAAAGCCTTTGGCATTGGGATTATATTATTAAGTAATAAGCTGAAGGAAGCAGACGGATAGAAATAAGATCTGTTACTTTTTGGTAATGTGGATGACCAGTCATTTCTTCCTGAAACATTCACAAATAAAGTCTTATAGAACTCTAAATCGACAGTACCGTAAGCACTATAAATTAATTTTTCGTTGATATTATAGTCACGCGTTAAAGGCTTTATCGAGTTATCAAAAGAATATACTCCAGGAACTTTTAGCCCGTCAACTGATGTTATATCATCTTTATATTTATAATAGAATCCTGATCCTCCGGCATTAACTGTTAAGTTGATATTGTCAGTGATAGCCTTATTATATGTAGCAAGGACATCGTAGTTCAGGTTTATAGTTTTAGAGTTTGTTACTCTGTAACGGCCATTTCTTGGAGCATCGTAATTGAAATAAGAATATGGACTCTTTAATTCATTTTTAGTATCGTTCTCTACATAGGATATTTTACCTTTCACTGTAAAATCATCGGATGCTTCATAAGTTAATCCTGTCTGGGCACTATAGACATCTGTAGCAACACTGTTTTTAAAATTTTTAGCACCAAACCATGGATTGTTGTACCATGCGTAGTTCCAGTTTGCCTGTTGATAGCCTTCTCTACCCTTTACCCAAAGATTATTTTTAAGGTCTCTTCCGTCTACATCACCACCCATCCAGATAAGTATGGTATACATATGTCCGCTTGGATCATAATTGTAGTTAGGCATACTTGGTGTAGTCGTCCTGTTGTAAGCTAATTTTGTATTAAAACTTAACTTGTCCGTGATGTATGTATTACTGGAAAAGTTGGCTCCATATTTTCTAAGATAAGACTCAGGAATTCTGTCATCAAAATTCATGAAGTTTCCGGAAAGTCTGTAGGTATCTTTATTATGCTTATAATTGACTGCGAAGTTCGTATTATTGATAAACGAAGGTGTCATAAACGTATTCAGATTATCATGGTAGGTCCAGTCTGTAGGTACTCTTTCGTATCTTGATTTATCATTATACGGAGTGTTGGCAACATTACCATACCACGGAATTACCTGGCCAGTTTGCTTGTCTAGTATTGGGCTGTTCCACTGTGCAAGCTTTCTTCCGGGAACAAATTTTGGACCCCAGATCATATCTCCGTCATTGATACCACCATCGGCACCATCCCAGAATTCATACTTACCGTGAGAACCGTTTCCGTACTCTGTTTGTGTTTTAGGAAGGTTGGTAAAGCCAGCTGTAAACATCGTATTCTGACCAAATTCAACTGTAAAACCACTTTTCTTAGCACTTTTGGTGGTTACCAAAATAGCTCCATATCTTCCTCTGGAACCATATAATGCAGAAGCTGTGGCTCCTTTTAGTACGTTAATATTCTCGATGTTAGAAGGATCCAGTGCCTGGAACGTTTTATCGTCTACAATAACGCCATCTATTACAATAATAACGTTAGAGTTTCCACGCAATGTAAAAGTTGGTTTTTGCTGCATTCCCGGAGGGTTGGAAACATTAAGCCCGGCAACCTGCCCTGCAAAAAGATTTCCTACACTGGGTGTAGTTACAGTTTCGAACTGTTTGGTATTGATCTCCTGAGTGGAATAACCAATTTTCTTAGCTTTCTTACCAATTCCCAAGGCGGTAATTACAACTCCTTCGATGTTCTTCTCTTTCTGTTTCAGTGTATCTTTTTTACTAACTTCCTGTGCGTAAGGTAAAAATGGTAGTAATACAACTGAAGCAGATAATAATACTCGTTTCATTCAGTTTTTTTGCAAAAGTATCCCTCGTATTTTAAGTTAACATTAACACCTGTTTAGCATTTCATTAACTTTATGTTTGATAAATAATGTAAAAACGAAGCTTTAGAAAATATAAAATTTCCTACGCTCTCTATATTAAATTTCATTAAAACAGTATCGGTTGATAAAGTTTTTGGGAGAAGTTGAATCATAATATAATGTAGGATTATCAGCTTTCTTCAGGTATTACAAATGACTGATTTTCTTTCTGTATACGGATTAAGAATACAGACTTTATTATAATAGTTTGTATTTCGATATTTATGATTAATTTTACCTCCCTTTATTTGTAACGAATGAAACAAGATTTAAACATTCAATTTGAAGTTTATAAAAACATATCGGAATTAGACGATACTGAAAAGAAGCTATTCGAAACAGCTTCTGAAATCCGTAAAACAGCTTATGCTCCATACTCGGAGTTTTTTGTAGGATGTGCAATCCTTCTTGAAAATGGCGAAATTATTGTCGGTAACAATCAGGAAAATGCAGCATATCCTTCAGGATTATGTGCTGAAAGAACTGCCATATACTGGCTGGCAGCAAACCATCCCGGACAGGAAATTAAAAAGATATTTGTAGTTGGTGGCCCCAAAAATGAAGTAGCCGATAATAATATTCCGATTCCACCATGTGGTTCATGCAGACAATCTATATTAGAGTATGAGAGCAAGCAAAGCTCCCCTATTGAAATTTATTTTGCGTCTACACAAGGAAAAACAGTTAAATGCTACAGTGTAAAAGATTTGCTGCCTTTTTCTTTCGACAAAAATTATTTATAACTTTCTTATATTTGCAAAAATTTCAGGTTCGGCATTGTCCGATGAAAAGGGAATCTGGTGCAACACCAGAGCTGTCCCCGCAACTGTAGATCACTAAAGTATTTCTGTACAAAGCCACTGTAATTACGGGAAGGCACAGAAATGTGAAAGCCAGGAGACCTGCCTGAAACAATAATTATTAATTAACAACTTTCGGAGGAAAAGCTTGAATTATAATCTGCCCTAGATACTCAGGGTTGTTTATTCTTATTTCTCCGAATACAGTATTAGCTAAATTTTATTAATGAATAAAAAACTATTTGTAATCGGAGCACTCCTTCTTGTTGGTTCCGGATTATACGCTCAGGAAGAAAAAAGTGGTCAGATTGAAGAGGTAACTATTGCTTCTAAAACACCACAAAAACTTTATAAAACGGGCAAAAATGTAACCCTTATTTCAGCTAAAGATCTGGAAAAGTATAAAGGACAAAACCTTAGTGATGTATTGGATCAGGTTGCGGGATTCCAGATTACAGGTAATTTCAACAATGCAACCGAACCTAAACTAATGAAGATTAGAGGCGGAAAAAGTGCTAATGTAGTTATATTATTGGACGGTGTTCCGTTAAGAGATGTAACAGGTAATGACTATACTGCAGCAGACCTTCGTTTACTGGCTTTGGAAAGTATTGAAAGTATTGAAGTATTGAATGGTGCTTCTTCTGTATTATATGGATCCAACGCTACTGTTTCGGTAATCAATGTAAAAACAAAAAAAGCATCACAAAAAGCTATTGAAGGAGCTCTTACTGCAAGAGCAGGTTCTTATGATACATACGCACAGGATGCAGCATTAAGAGGAAAGATTAATAAATTTAATTATCAGGTCAATGCCTTCAATGAAAAATCTCAAGGATTATCTTCAGCTAAAGGGGACAAAAATTTTGATAAAGATGGCTGGGAAAGACAAAATCTTTCTGCTGGTGTAGGTTACTCAGGGAACAATTTTGATGTTAACATCAATAGTGGCTGGAATCATAATCTTTATTTATATGATACAGGAGCTTTCACTGATGGCCAGAACCGTGGAAATGACAAACAATTCTATGTAGGAGGTAATGCTAACTATAGATATAATAATGGTAAAATTGTATTCAATACCCGTTATACAGATATAGACAGACTTGGGCAAAGTATGAAAGGTGCTTCTTATCAGGATCAGTTCTCTTACAATGGTAAAAACTTTATTGCAGAACTTTATAATAATTATAAAGTGAATGATTATTTCAACTTTACAGTTGGAGTACAGTATGAAGACCAGAAGATGAGTTCAAAATCTCTTCCATTTGGTAAAGATAACATGGAGGAAGTGCTTAAAAGTGGTGATACAAAGCTTCATAGTTTTGATGCCTACGCTAATTTTAATGCAAACTATAAAGGTTTTAACTTGGATGCAGGTGCCAGAATGACTGATAACTCTAAATTTGGAAATCACTGGGTTTATAGTGTAAATCCTTATTACATAAAAGAATTCAGCGATACTTATTTTAAGATTGGCTATTCCTTTGCTACAGCATTTATTGCACCTACTCTATACCAAAACTACGGATCACTTCCTTGGACTTTACCAAACCCTGATCTAAAGCCAGAAAGAAATCAGTCCCATGAAATCGATTTAAGTTTCGGAAAAAAAGACAGAAGCCTAAACTTTAATGTAAGCTTATTCCAGAGAAAAGAAAAAGATGCATTCGCTTATATATCTAATCCTGATTACACAGGGAGCTTCCAGAATATAGACGAGAATAAAGTAAAAGGATTTGAAGTTGGGTTCGACTATCAGATCATTGATATGGTTAAATTTGGAGGGAACTATAGCTTTGTAGAAAAGGACAAAGAGGCAACAATGCTGCGCCAGCCTAAACAAAGAGTTAATTCTTATGTAGAAGTGAAGCCTTTTGCATCAACAAGAATTACAGTTTCTCACCAGTTTGTAGGCAAGAGAAATGATGCATATTATGACTCTGCTTCATTTAGTACCAAAAATGTTAAAGTAGCAGATTTCAATTTGTTCAACCTGAATATCAACCAGAAGATCGTACATAATATTGATGCTTATCTTAATATCGGTAATCTTTTCAATAAAGATTATATAGATGTAATCGGTTATACAACCAAGAACAGAAATTATACATTAGGAGTCTCTTACAGATTCTAATAAAAGATACCAAATCATCTATCCTCGGCCGTGTATAAGTTCGCTTATCACGGCCCTTTTTATAACTGGATATTGTGATCGTTATTATTGGGGCCTGTTGAAGTTTGCAGAAACTGTTGCTGTTCTATTTGTGCTGCCAGCTCATCTCCTATCTTTTTGTCCATTTTCACCTTTTTTATTGCCAGATTAAGCTCGTTACCAAACAAAATAAGAATAATATTAAGATTTACCCAGATCATAACCAGGATTATGGATCCAATAGAACCATATAAGAAGTTATAACGGGCGATATCCCGTACATAAAAGGCAAAAACATAAGTAATAAAGCCAAATAGCAAAGTGCTGAAAATAGCCCCGGGAATAGCCTCTCTGAATCTTTTGATTTTTAGACAGCCTACCCAATAAAATAAAGCCAGCAAAATAAAATAGAATAAAGGGAATGAAATGAAACTGATTATTTTAGTTAGGTTGTTGACCAACCAGGAAATGCTGTTTACCGGATTAAACAACTTCATTACAACTTCTGCATAATAAATTCCCAAAAGAGACAAAACCGTAATACTTACAAAAGCAATAGTGATAAGCAGTGCAATACCATAATTTCGGAAGAAAGTACGTTTTACATCTGTATTCAGATTAAACCCCATAATCAGGGCGTGTGTTCCATTTGTGCCAAATATTAATGCCAGTATGATGGTTACAAAGTTACTGATGCCTTTAAGATTCGGAATCAGGGTATCCTGCAAATATTCGGTAACATATACTTTAATATCTGCTGGTAGTATATTGGCCAGCATAACATCGAATATGTAAAACTGGAGCTTGTCATAATGCGGTAGATACGGAAGAATTGAAAGCAGAAATAATAAAAATGGAAACAAGCTTAGGAAAAAAGCCCACGAAATTGCTGCTGCCTGTCTGATAACAGGGTTTTTAAAAATACCTTCTCCGTAGATTTCAAACATCTTCAGCAATGAAATTCCCAGCATAGGAAGGTGTATGCTGTCCAGAAAATCACGAAATCTAATGATAAGTTGAGGCATTTTTAAAGGCATTCATCTATATTTGCAAAAGCAAAGATACTAAAATGCGTATAAGTCTGATATGTATTGGCAAAACCGATGATGCTGAAATTAAGAAACTCATTGCTTATTACATTCCGCGTCTTCCGAAACATTTCAATTTTGAATTTATTGAGATACCGGACGTTAAAAATGCCAAAAACCTTACTGATATTCAGTTAAAAAAAGAAGAAGCTAAGCTATTTCTTAATTATCTAGATAATACAGATACTGTTGTGTTATTAGATGAGAAGGGAAAACAGTTTACATCCCGTGAATTTGCATCCAAAATAGATAATTGGATGAATATGTCTACCCGACATCTTGCATTTCTTGTAGGAGGAGCTTATGGGTTTTCTGAAGACATCTATAGCAGAGCTCAGGAAAAAATTTCATTGTCAAAAATGACATTCACCCATCAGATGATTCGGTTGTTTTTTGTAGAACAAATTTATCGTGCTTCTACCATTCTTCAGGGGAAACCCTATCATAACGATTAATAATCTTTAAGAGATAAAACTAAAAAAGGTTCTTCGTTTTGAAGAACCTTTTTATATATTATTTTTTACTAACGTATCTCAGTGCCAGTGTGGAAAATAACCCACCTAATAAAAATCCCATTACAGCTCCGGTAATAACATCTCCCGGAAAATGAACACCTAAATAGATTCTGCTGTAAGAAACTATCACTGCCCATAAAAAGAGCAAGTAAGGCAGGAACTTATAATTTCGTCCGATAAGAAAACTTAGAAATGTAGCCAGAAAAAATGTAGTACTCGCATGCGCAGAGTAGAATCCATATTTTCCACCACAGGTAACTAACCGCATATGATTAATAAGTTCCGGATCGTGACAAGGTCTTAGTCTCAGGAAGCCATATTTAAAAATATTTGCGATCTGATCGCTTGCTGTAATTCCGACAGCTATAAAAAGCAGTATAAATAAAAAATTCTTTACAGAGTATTTCTTATAAACCAGAAACATTAATAAAAGATACAGAGGTATCCAAACCAATGGTTTAGTCATATACATCCAAAAAGAATCGAAACCTGGTGATCCAAGACCGTTTAGGTATAATAACAGTTCTTTATCCGAATGAACGATTTCTTCCATATTCTATCGGCTTACCGGACCAACATGTTCATCGCTTAAAGGATCAACTTTTTTCTCGGTCGTTGCTACTATTTGTTCAGTTTCTGTATGAGCTATTGTATTTGTAGTTTTTTCCGGAGCAGGAGAAGAAGTATCAGCTACGTTCTGATCCATTGGGTTTACAGAGTTTTTCATATCCTCTATCTGCTTTTGTACATCATTAAGTGGATTAATATCAGTAACAGTCTGCTTTACTTTATCAATCTCTTTTTTAATGTCTGAAATCGGATTATCAGCCTCCTTCATAATCTCCGTTTTAATATCCTCCATTGCACCTTTCATTTTACGGACACCTTGTCCTAATTCGCGTGCGATGCTCGGTATTTTATCCGGTCCAAATAATACTACGATGACTAATGCCACCACTAACATTTCTCCTATGCTAAGTTCCATGAATCAAAATTACAAAAGATATTCTTAACCTTGCTGCTTTTAAGTTTAATTTCAGCAATTTTATTTCTTTTTAAAGTTAAAGTAAGCAATCAGTGCCCCCATTCCCAACATTATAAACGCTAAGAAAAACGGAGCTCCCGGAAACTGAAAAGGCGCCTGATCATGTGTAAAGTAGAAAAACAGGTTTGTCATTAATGGAGGTCCTACAATAGCAGTAGCACTCATAAGACTGGTTAATGCTCCCTGTAACTCACCTTGTTCCTGTTTGGATACATTTCCGGTAATTACAGATTGTAATGCAGGTCCACATATACCACCTAAACAGTAAGGTACCAAAAAGGCAAACATCATCCAGCTTTCAGTAGCAAAAGCAAATAGTAACATTCCTACTGCATATAATCCAAGTCCGTAATAGATACTTCTTTCATTTCCTATTTTAGGATTTATCCAGCGTATAAGCAGTCCTTGTACAAGCCCTACTAATAACCCTATAAGTCCAAGGGATAATCCTACTTCTTTTTCTTTCCATCCAAACATGTACATGGTGAAATAAGACCAGTTGCTTTGTACCGCATGTGCTCCAATATAGATTAGAATAAGTACTAATATTAGCCCCGACATTTTAGGGTGCTTTTTCAACATAAACAATGATCCTATAGGGTTAGCTCTCTTCCACTCAAATTCTCTTCTGTGGTCTTTATCCAAAGATTCCGGAAGAATAAAGTAACCGTAGATGAAATTGATTAAACAAAGGACAGCTGCAGCGTAAAAAGGAACTCTGGAACCGAACTGTCCCAAAAGTCCTCCTAGTACAGGACCTATAATAAATCCCATTCCAAAAGCAGCACCTATAAGTCCAAAATTTTTCGCACGGTTTTCTTCCGTACTAATATCGGCGATATAAGCACTCGCGGTTGTTATACTCGCTCCTGTCATACCTGCTATTACACGTCCTATAAACAACCAGATAATATTAGGTGATAATGCCAGAAATACATAGTCTATAGCAAAGCCTAATAAAGATATCAGGATAATGGGGCGTCTTCCATATTTATCACTAAGGTTTCCGACAAGAGGTGCAAAGATAAACTGAGTAAATGCATAAGCAAAGCTTAGCCAGCCTCCATACTTTGCAGCTTCACTAATATCACCATGAATAAGTTCTTCTATTAGCTTGGGTATAACCGGGATAATAATACCCCATCCTGTTATATCGATAAGCATAGTGATGAATATAAAGCCTATCGCGGTGTTCGTCTTTTTATTTTCCATAATTTAAAAAAGCGCAACAAAAATAATGAATTGTTACTATAATATTGTTTATTTTAAAATTAATAATAAAAAAAGCCCCGAATCTCGGGGCTTTTTGTTATTTATTTATCTCATGTACTGGCGGGGCGTCTTTTCTTCGTCCTTTCAAACAGTCATAAGCAATTGCTGATGCGATGAAGATGGATGAATAAGTACCGAAACCAATACCGATTAATAATGCAAACATGAAGCCCTTCATATTATCACCTCCGAAAAGGAAGATCGCAAGGATAACCAATATCGTAGTGAATGAAGTGTTGAATGTTCTACCTAACGTGCTGCTGATGGAATCATCAAACAGACCTGCAAGGCTGATAGATTTTCTTTCTCTAAGGTATTCACGGATACGGTCAAATACAATTACCGTATCGTTAATGGAATATCCTAATACCGTTAGTACGGCTGCAATGAAATCCTGGTTGATCTCCATATTGAATGGCGCTACTGTGTAGAATAAGGAGAATACTCCTAAAATTACTACCGCATCGTGGAACAATGCCACAACAGCACCAAGAGAGAATTGCCATTTTCTAAATCTTAATAAGATGTAGATGAAGATTCCCGCTAAAGCAGCAAGAACTGCTAATGTACCGTGAACCTGAATGTCATCTGCTACTGTAGGTCCTACTTTCGTAGAAGAAACGATTCCTGCATGTCCAACATCAGAACTTTTGAAAGCTTCGAATGTTTCGTTAGCCGGAAGGTGTTTCTTTAATCCATCATATAATTTATGTTCAATCTCAGAATCAACAGTTGTGTTAACGTCATCAATTTTGTAGTCAGTTGTTATTCTAAGCTGATTAGAGTTACCAAATGTTTTAACATCCACAGCTTCATTTTTACCGTCATTAGTTTTAAATATCGGAGCCAACTCTTCCTGAATATCGGAAGCGACAACCGGCTTATCAAATCTTACAACATAACTTCTTCCTCCTTTGAAGTCAACCCCAAATTTGAAGCCTTTTGTAACAATAGATGCAATACAGATAACCATCAATACAGTAGAGAAGATGTAAGACCATTTTCTTTTTCCAATAAAGTCTATCCAGATATTTCTGAAAAGATTTTTTGAGAAAGATGTCCAAACTGAAATCTCTTTACCTTTTCCAAGTCTACTGAAGATCATTACTCTCGATAATAATACCGAAGTAAAGAACGTCATCAGAATACCGATAATTAAAGTTACAGCAAATCCTTGGATAGGTCCTGTACCGAAAATATATAATACAACAGCTGTTAGTAATGTTGTTGCGTGTCCGTCAATAATCGCAGATAAAGCGTGCTTGAAACCATCGTTGTATGCTTCACGGATTCCTTTTCCTGCAAATAATTCTTCTTTCGTTCTCTCGTAGATGATTACGTTCGTATCTACTGCCATGGCCATGGATAATACGATACCTGCGATACCTGGTAAGGTAAGTGTAGCATCGATAGAGTCCATAATACCGAACACATAGAATAAGTTAATGATCATCGCAATTACTGCATAAACACCAGCCATACCATAGTAGAAAATGATATATACCATGATAAGGGCAAACGCAATAATGAATGACATTACACCAGCATTGATAGATTCAGCACCTAATGAAGGTCCAACAACATCTGCCTGAACAATTTTTGCAGTAGCAGGAAGTTTACCTGAGTTTAGTACATCTACTAAGTCTTTAGCTTCATCCTGACTGAAGTTACCTGTAATTACAGATTGTCCGTTAGGAATTGCTGTATTTACATTAGGAGCAGTATATACATTGTCATCCAAAGTTACAGCGATTGGTCTTCCAATGTTTTTCTCAGTAAGTGTTTTCCATACTTTAGTACCATCAGAATCCATCTGCATTCCGATCTCAATTCTTCCGATTTGGTCATAGTTAACACGTGCATCTTTTACAGCGCCATCAAGCGGAGCTTTGTTGTTTGCTGTTCCACGGATTGCATATAATGTCAAATTATCCGGAGTATTAGATTCAGGTTTTGCAGCCCACATAAACTTAGTGAATCTAAGGTTAGCAGGACGAGCTTTAATAGCCTGAGCACTATTTAATAATTTATTTACAGTAGCTGTATCCGAAAGCTTAACGTTACCTACTCCATTCTGTCTTGCACCATTCTGCATATCCAGAGTATTGATAAGATTCATGTTCTTATTAATACCAATAGAATCTCCTTTTGTCATTACAACAGAAGTAAGTTGTTGGAAGTACGGAGCAATTTCACCAGCAGTCTGTACCTCCCAGAACTGTAGTCTTGCAGAAGTCTGTAGCAATTTCTTTACTCTGTCAATATCTTTGATACCAGGCATTTCAACCAAAATACGACCTGTTCCAGGTACTCTTTGTACGTTCGGTTGTGTTACACCTAGTTTATCGATACGTGTACGGATTACTTCGAAAGCTGAACCTACAGAGGCATCAATTTTTTTAGAAATAATCTTTTTTACTTCGTCATCAGGTGTATTGAATTTAATCTGATCACTTAATTTCTGAGTACCAAAAACTTCTGGATTAGAAAGTTTTACATTTGTTCCTTTCTCCTTGTTTACAGCATCAAACTGAACAAAAAAGTTATCGATGTATGTCTTAGTAGAGAATTTTTGAGCAGCATCTGTTCTGTTCAGAGCTTCTACTAAAACAGGGTTTGTGGAATAATTCGTTAAATCATTAACCAGGTCTCTTTGATTAATTTCCAACAAAACGTTGATCCCTCCTTTCAAATCCAGACCAAGTTTCATTTCTTTTTCCTTGGCCGAACGATAATCTAGTTTTGTGAACCCCAGATTAAGCGTGTCTTTGGACAACTTTTCTAATTCCTTTTTGTATTTAACTTCATTGCCTCCGGAAAGAGCTTGTGCCTCTTTCTCAATTCTATTCGCATAGAAACTCGGCAGGAGTTCATTAATGCATATCAATCCGAGGATGATTGCAATAGTGGTAATGAGTCCTTTTCCTTGCATTTTTTTATGATTTAACGACTATTTTTCATTGATTATAAGGCGCAAATATAATGATTTTTAGTAAATTTTAACAATTTTCTTTTTAACTGCTCCTAAGTGCGGTAAGAATATAAATTTGACAGTAATGTATACCTGAAATTATAAGAGTAATAATAATTCTGTCTTAATTATCTTTATTTTTGCCATTAATACAAAACCAATGATGTCTAAAAAAATATTTTTATTTTTTTTTATGGCTTTTTTAGCCACCAATTGCCAAGAAAAAGAAGAGAAAAAGACTCCACATACACCAATTGTTATAAAGAATGATGAAAAGCCAATTGTAAAGCAGGAAATAGATATTAAAAAGCTAAAACAAAAAGCGGAAGAAGCATTATTATATAATAAACAAAATAAATTTAATACCGATTTCTGTGTCCTGATAGACATGAGTATACATTCCGGTGTTAATCGTTTTTTTATCTGGGATTTCAGGGAAAATAAAATTGCTGAAGAATATCTTGTAGGACATGGTTGTGGTACCAATAGCTGGTCTTCTGATAAATCTGCAGGAAAAGCTGAGTTCAGTAATGAAGATGGAAGTCATCTATCCTCCCTGGGTAAATATAAAATTGGGGCCCGTGGATATAGCAATTGGGGAATTAATGTAAAATATATAATGCATGGATTGGAGGAAACAAATAGTAACGCTGTAAAACGCGTTATTGTATTTCACTCGTGGGATAAAATGAGTGATGAAGAAGTTTTCCCTAAAGGCAGTCCGGAAGGTTGGGGATGCCCTACAGTATCTAATAATGCAATGAAAATTATTGATTTTAAATTAAAAAATTCTGCAAAACCAGTATTAATGTGGATTTATAACTAGTTCTGCAGAATTAACATATTAGTTTCTTGTATTCGCGATACCATTATCGCCAAGAAGCTTTTTGAATATTTTAGATGGTCATGGAGAATATCCTTGTTCCCGGTTGTTTCCGTAACATTCTCAAATCAAATGTCATGGTGACATTTCGGGTAAAGGCTCTTCCCTCTTCAGTTATTTTTATACCATTTTCAGACAGTTCAACTAAACCATCTTTCTGCATTTCCTGTAATTTTTCCATTGCATTTTCAAACTCAGGAAAAGCTGTTTCTGCATCCCAAGATGTCTCCAGTCTGCACATCAGGTTCAGAATATGTTTACGAATAATAAGATCTTCTTCATTCAGAATATGGCCTTTTACTACCGGAAACTCACCGTTGTTGACCATTTGTTCGTATCCCTCTACTGTTTTTTCATTTTGCGCAAATGCATACCAGCTGTCAGATATTCCGGACATTCCTAAACCTACCATTAGCTGAGTTTTAGAAGAGGTATACCCCATAAAGTTACGATGAAGCTTTCCTTTCTTCATAGACTGATAAAGATCATCATGTGGTAATGCGAAATGGTCCATTCCTATTTCGAAATAGCCTAATTCTTCCAGTAAACTTTTACCATCTTCATACAATCTACGTTTCTCATCACCGGAAGGTAGATCGTTTTCATCAAAACCTCTTTGCCCTACTCCTTTTATCCATGGAACGTGTGCGTATGAATAGAATGCCAATCTGTCTGGCTTTAGTTCCAACGTTTTACGAATAGTATTTTCCATACACTCCCAATTTTGGAAAGGCAAACCAAATACAAGATCGTGACTGATTCCTGTATAGCCAATTTCACGAGCCCATTCCGTTACGTTTTTCACATTTTCGAAAGGCTGTATTCTGTTGATGGCTTTTTGTACCTTTTCATTATAATCCTGTACACCAAAGCTTACTCTTCTGAAGCCCAAATCGTAAAGTGTTTTAAGGTGATCATATGTTGTATTATTCGGATGTCCTTCAAAACTAAATTCCGGATGCTCCGCAATTTCTACAGTTTCAAAAATTCCGCTAAGAAGTTTCTTAAGATTTTCCGGAGAAAAGAATGTAGGAGTTCCGCCTCCTAAGTGAAGTTCTTTTAACTTCGGTTTTTCGTCGAAAAGATTCAGGTAAAGTTGCCATTCTTTCAGAACAGTTTCCAAATATGGTTCTTCTACAGAGTGTTGTTTTGTGATTCTTTTATGGCATGCACAAAAAGTACATAAGGCTTCACAAAAAGGAAGATGAATATAAATACTGATCCCTTCTCCTGCATTCGATTCTTTAAAAGAACGTATCACCGACTTCTTCCAACCCTCTACAGAAAAGCTTTCAAGATCCCAGTAAGGAACGGTTGGATAAGATGTATAGCGAGGGCCAGGTATATTGTATTTATCTACTAATGAATTCATACTGCAAAATTACAAAATATAACAGGCTTTTGCATGGAATTTTAACCAAATTAAAATCAGCTTTCTGCATCATCGGTTTCACTAATAATTCTTTCGGCTTCGGCAGCATTCTCTTCAGCAACATAAAGTATGTAATCCTGATTAACCGGCATTACAGAAAGATTATTTACAAATTCGTTTTTCACATAGCTTTCAATACCATTAGCCGCAAGCTTTCCTTTCATAATTTCTACCTGAAATAATATGTTTGACTGATATATTCTAATAAACTCTTCCATAAATAATTATATAAAGTTATCTAAACTAAATTTAAGAATAAAAATCAGAACTTGATTATCCAAAATAAAACAGTAATTGATATTATTAATGTCAGAATAATTGCCAAGTATGTAGTCTTTTTCCTTTTATCAGAATTTCTTACTGTTGTCAGATAATGTGTAAGATTTTCTTCTTTAAGCAAAAATCCTCTCCAATATAGTTCTGCTGCAGAGTAAGCCCATTTCTGATTACAACTTCTGCATTTATAAATCTCATAACTATTGAAAATCTCTTTTTCAGATTTTACTTCTCTCTCAAAATTTATCGTTTTAGTAGAGAGAAGTAACGAAATTCTTAAATCGATATCATTGCTTAGTTCCTCATTTTTAAAACTCATCAATTCATTTTCAAAGCAATATTTACACATATTTTTAAACTTTAATCTACATAAACTACACCTTCTTTCTGATCAGGAAATATACCGGTAATCCCAAAAGAAGGAGGATAAATCCCGGCCATGTATAGTTAGGTTTGTAAATAATAAGAAGTACACAGAACATAATTCCTATAACGAGATAAAGCAAAGGCGTTATAGGATATAAAAAAGTTTTGTAAGATCTAGGAATAAAAGGTTTTTTGAATCTCAGCCATATTACCGCAAAAACAGTAAGCATATAAAACAATACAATAACAAAGGAAATCATATCCAGAATGTCTCCGTACTGGCCGCTAAGGCATAGTAATGAAGCCCATATTCCCTGCAGCCATAGAGACTTCTCCGGAACATTGTTTTTATTATTTTTAATAGCTGAACTAAAAAATAGCCCATCCTTCGCCATTGTCTGAAAAACACGGGCTCCGGATAAAACAAGTCCGTTGATACAACCAAATGTAGAGATCATGACAAGAACGGCCATGATAATGGTCCCTGCATTTCCCATAATTTTTTCTGCGGCAGCTACCGCAACGCGATCATTAGCAGCAAAAGCGATTTCATCACGGGATAACGCGCTTAGATAAACTACATTACATAAAAAATAAAGTATAATAACAGACGCAGTACCAATAACCATGGCACGAACTACATTTCGTTTAGGATTTTCGATTTCGCCAGAAACAAAAGTTACACTCTCCCATGCAACACTACTAAAGACAGAACCTACCATCGCTGCGGCAATTCCACCCAAAATAGCTTTGCCACTAATAGGCATCCACCCTTCTCCTTTCAGATTCTGGAAAGCTTTAGAGCCAATATTTAAATTTTCGCTCAGGTGCGAATCTTTAATAAATATAAGTCCCAAAACTATCAGTCCTAAAAGTGCTATAATTTTAGAAGCCGTAAAGACGGATTGTATCAGTTTGCCACTTTTGATACCCCTGGTATTAATATAGGTAAGCAACAAAATAATACCAATACCTAAAATCTGGAGCCAGGTAATTTTAAAACTGCCTTGCTGAAACAAAGGTGCAGCATCGTTGAGCTGTGGAATAAGATAGGCTGTAAACTTACTGAATGCGACAGCTACCGCAGCAATAGTCCCGGTTTGTATAACTGTAAATAGCCCCCATCCGTATAAAAAGCCCGTAAGCTTTCCAAAAACTTCCGTCAGATAAGTATATTGCCCTCCTGCTTTTGGAAAAATAGCGGATAATTCGCCATAGCATAATGCTGCTGATACTGTGATAACTCCTGTGATAAGCCAGACAACTAATAGCCACCATCCGGATCCGAGTTGCCTCATAATATCAGATGAAACAATAAAAATTCCGCTACCGATCATAGATCCCATAACGATCATAGTGGCATCCCATAGTTTGAGTCTTTGCATAGTTTATAATTTGATCCCAAATATATAAATAATGCAAATTGAAAAATGAAAAAGCTGCAAAATCTTGCAGCTTTGTATAATAAATTTAAAAATATCGATTAATAAATGCAGTAGCCTTAATTAATTTTGGAAAACGTTCCATTCAATTCAAATTCTAAATTAAGTCCGCTTTTTAGTTTTACTTCATACTTTCCTTTTTCACGGCTTACCCATACAATAGGGTCTCCTTTGTAATTAGAGTTCGTATAATTGGTTAAAGATCCCGGAAGAAAACCTGTAGAAATTGTATTTCCTTTACCATCTACTTCTTCCCATTCACCATCATTGTGAAACTCTACTTCTACTCCGTTACTATATTTTACAGTGAAATCTACATCATTAGGATTTTCTGCATTTTTAATATAAATAAATGGCTTACCACTGATGTATTTATTCAGGAAATCCTGAGCATTGGACGGTAATTGTGCTTTGGTAATGGTTTGTTTTTGCGCAGCTACCATACCCACAACAACTATACCTGCTACTACCATTAACCTTTTCAGATAAATCATTTTCATAATACTATTATGTTTTAATCTTAAAAATAAAGATAGCCTTTTTTTTCTAAATACTAAGGCTGTCTAAACTCAAATTATATAATAGGTAACAAATTTTAAACCATAAAGGAAATAATAGAAAAAATGAATGACTTATCAGTTGTATTGATAGATGTGACATCACAGTTTATACTAAATAAAAAAGCCCCTCGAAAGGGGGCTTTATATATGAAGCTTTAAGATTAAAATTAATCTTTAGCCATTCTTTCTGCACGTTTTCTTTCTTCTTCGCTAAGAATTTTCTTTCTCATACGAATGAAGTTAGGCGTTACCTCGATACACTCATCGTGTTGGATATATTCCATACATTCTTCCAGTGAGAACAATATTTTTGGAGCAATACCACCATCTTTATCTTTTCCGGAAGCACGCATATTGTTTAGCTGCTTAGCTTCAACAATATTTACAACAAGATCTCCTGGCTTATTTTGTTCTCCTACGATCATACCTGCATAGATTTCCTCACCCGGATCTACGAAGAACTTACCTCTATCTTGTAGTTTTTCAATAGAATATGCTGTTGCAGGCCCTTGTGTCTTACTTACTAATACACCATTGTTTCTTCCCGGAATAGCACCTTTGAAAGGCTTGTACTCAGTGAAACGGTGTGCCATAATAGCTTCACCTGCAGTTGCTGTAAGCATCTGAGAACGTAATCCGATAAGACCTCTTGAAGGAATTTCGAACTCCATATGCTGCATTTCACCTTTAGTTTCCATAATGTGAAGGTCACCTTTTCTTTGTGTAGCAAGGTCGATAACTCTTGAAGCAAATTCTTCAGGTACATCTACTACTAAAGATTCATAAGGTTCGCATTGTACACCATCAATTTCTCTAAGGATAACCTGAGGCTGACCAATTGTCATTTCGTAACCTTCTCTTCTCATCGTTTCAATTAGAACAGATAAGTGAAGAATACCTCTACCGAATACAAGGAATGTATTAGCATCGCCAGTCTGCTGAACTCTTAGTGCTAAGTTTTTCTCTAATTCTTTTTCTAATCTTTCTCTAAGGTGGTTAGAGGTAACATATTTACCGTCTTTACCAAAGAAAGGAGAATTGTTAATAGAGAATGTCATGTTTAACGTAGGCTCATCGATAGATGTTCTTGGTAATGGTTCAGGGTTTTCAAGATCTACGAAAGAATCACCAATCTGGAAAGCATCGAAACCAACTACAGCACAGATATCACCTGCTTGTACTTCAGTAACCTTTTTCTTACCTAATCCTTCGAATACGTATAATTCTTTAACTTTTCCTTTTACAATTTTGTCGCCTTCTTGTGCAAGACCAATCCATTGACCTTCTTTAAGACTTCCTCTTATAACTTTACCAATTGCAATTCTACCTAAGAATGAAGAGTAATCTAAAGATACAATCTGCATTTGCAGGTTACCTTCTTCTACTTTAGGTTCCGGAACATATTCCAGAATACCATCTAATAATGGTAAAATGCTGTCAGTTTGCTCTAAAGAGCTATTGAACCAACCTTGTTTAGATGATCCGTAGAATGTAGGGAAATCTAATTGCTCTTCAGTAGCATCAAGGTTGAAGAATAAATCGAATACCTGGTCATGAACTTCTTCAGGACGACAGTTTGGTTTGTCTACTTTATTGATAACCACCATTGGCTTCAATCCAAGCTCAAGAGCTTTTTGAAGTACGAAACGTGTTTGTGGCATCGCTCCTTCGAAAGCATCAACCAATAGTACAACACCATCCGCCATTTTCAATACACGCTCTACTTCACCACCAAAATCGGCGTGACCAGGAGTATCGATAACGTTTATCTTTACATCTTTGTAAGTAACAGAGATGTTTTTTGATAAGATGGTAATACCACGTTCTCTTTCCAGATCATTGTTGTCCATGATAAGCTCTCCGCTTTCCTGGTTTTCTCTGAAAATGTGGGTTGCGTGGATAATTTTATCAACCAGGGTTGTTTTACCGTGGTCAACGTGCGCAATAATTGCAATATTTCTAATTTGCTGCATAAAGGATTTTTACGGACGCAAAGTTACGATTTTTCTATTTTTTATTTTTAGTATGAATGAAATTTATTTTTCAGAGATGAAATAAAATATTAAATATTTTATTATCAACTGGTTGAATAGTCGTTCAAATGCTTTTTTCCTGTACGCTATAAGCTATTTTAAGAAGAAATTCTTCTCCTGTTTATCAATCATTCTACGAGATATCCTTTGGTAAAATCTATTAAGTCATACTATTTAGATCCACAATTATGTTTAATGGCTAGTTTTGGTTCTTTCTCGAATTAATTTCTTTCTGGATGTTTTTAAGATTATTCAGATTCAGAATGACAATAGGTGACAATGCGATAGGCACTACCAATAAAGCCGTAAACCCCTTTTTAAAGGTAATGAATAAGGATAACACAAATAATAATATTAATGTTCCGATAAGCGTTATTGTTAAAGGCTTTATTGTTTTTTGTTTTTTCAGTAACTCTTCTGTGCTCAGATCACTAAAGTTTTCATTTTTCATGGTTTTATTTTTTAATCTTTTATCTATGCATAAACTTAACTATAATAAATAATAAGTGCTATTATTTTTTTTACATAAAAAAGCACTCTGCGTAATTCAGAGTGCTTAGTAAATTTTATATCAGTAATATTATAAATTGCTTTCTACAGCACCTATCTTCTCACGGTACAAGTCAACAGGTTTATCCAGAAGAACAGCAATTACTGTAAGGTTTTTATCCAGTCTTTCTTTCGGTACATCTACATAAACAATACCCGGAACAGCACTCCAGTATAATTTATTATAAATACGATGCGGGATTATGGATCCTTCTCCGGCGATTCTTATTCTGGAAATGTTATTTTTCAGCCCCTTCAATGCTATTGGCCCTGTAGGAGTTCCTTCTACAAATAAATAAAGTGTTTGTTTATCTTTCGACAATGCACTCATTCCGGAATAATGTCCATCCGGAAGTCCTGCTCCGGTTTCGTATAAAGCTTCAGCATTTTTACTAATCCAGTTCAATACTTCAGGGTTTGTTTTGGAAGTTTTCTTTATTTTCATATCCATGCCATCCTGGGTAATTCCGACATTATCCAGCAGATTGGTACCTTTATGTAATTGGTTGGCTATTTCGTAAGCCGCTTTCTTTTCATCAGAATATTCCAGTACACTCTGAAGAGCTGGTGCAGGATCAGTTATTTTACCGGTTACTTTCACTGGCTCGTTAAAGTTAAGCTGTACAACAGTTACATCTTTATCAAACTGTGTGTTTGCAAATAAAAGTGTAAGATTACCGTTCTGATCCAGGTTATAATTTACTTTAGCATTGGTATCTCCGATAACCTGTGCAGAAACAGGAGTTGAAGTAAGTCCATAAATTTTCGCAAAATCTTTTGCTTCTTCCAGATACAGGAATAGTTTTTTTCCATCAACAGACAAAGAAGATTTTCCTCTGTAATTAGTGAATGCCAATCCCTGACGGGTTGTGTAAATAGCATCTGAATTTTTCTTCGTCCATCTTCCAAGATTTTCAAGGATTTTAACCTGTTCTGCAGGAATGCTACCATCGGCCTTAGGTCCTATATCGATAAGAAGATTTCCGCCCATACTGATTACATCAGCAAGAGTTCTTACAATCATATTTGGTGATTTGTAATTTCTGTCGAATGGCTGATATCCCCAGGAATCATTCATTGTATAACACAATTCCCAATATTTACTCTGGGGAGCTACTACAGGTATCCCCTGCTCCGGAGTTTCATAATCTCCATGATTGTTCAGTCGAGAATTAATAATAATATTAGGATTGTATTTTCTGAGATTAGCCAATGTTTGTGGTGCCTGCCATTCTGCCGATGTATGCTCCCAGTCCCCATCAAACCATATTAAATCAGGTTTGAATTGTGTTGACAATTCGCTTAGTTGTCCCTGATAATATTTGATAAAGTTCTGCCAGCGTACTGGATCTTTTGCAATGTCATAACGCTTTTTTGTACGTGTATTCACGTCATAATATGGATGGCTCCAATCCGGGAGCGAATAATAAAGTCCGGTTTTCAATCCAGCTTTTTTTAAATCGGCAACGAAAGGACCTATTAAATCTTCTTTAGCAGCAGCGTCTTTAAAGCTCGTGATCGCTTTATCTGATTTCGAATCCCATAGAGAAATTCCGTCATGGTGTCTTGTAGTAATTACTGAATATCTTGCCCCAGATTCTTTAATCAGTCTTGTCCATTCATCAGGATTATAGCGGGAAGCATTGAATCCTCCCAATTGCTTCATGTAATTATCATGATTAATGTAATTATTAAAAAAGGACCAGGATTCCGATATTCCGTTTACAGAATAGATTCCCCAATGGATGAATACCCCTAGTTTGGCATCCCGGAACCATTGCATTTTTGCTTCATCGTTATTTTTCTTTTCCTGTGCTGTTATACTCCCTATACTAAGGCCTAATAACAGTAAACTGGTAATTCTGTTCTTCATGGTTTTACTTTTTCTGCCTAAAATTACGCAAAATAAGGGGTTTATAAAACATTTTTACCTGATGGACTTTTATAAACTACTTTGCAGATAGAATTTCCAATTTCTCTTTAACGTGATATAGAGTATATTTGTCATAATCCAAATGAATAAACAGATGAAATATCAGATCACATTAATACTTTCTTTATTATTTGCTCTAAATATTTTTGCACAGGAGAATAAAAAAGATCCGAGATATATTCAATATGCAGGTGGATATGGCAGTAATGATGGTGTATACCTTTTTGATGATGGTACTTTTATTTTATACGGATATTCCACAGCTGTATTTGGTGAATATCGTTTTGATAAAGATGTATTGCTTTTCTTTCCGGAAAAACGAGAGTTGTTTGAGGTATATGCTACACAGAATAAATCCTTAGGTTCTGATATCAGAATTGACTACGCAGGGTTTGAAAGAGGAAGTAAAACACTAATCCGTTTTAACAATGCTAATACTGTACAAAATATTTTTAATGACAATCCTAACTGCTTCTCCGGACCTTTTGTATCCGAAATACAGAAAAATATAAAAAAATTTACACTTTACAGTCTTGCTGATAAGGAATTTAGCAATATGATAAGACCATATAACGCCTGGAAGTATAAGAATGATAAAGGCTATAATGACTTCATATTTGTTTATAACCAGCCAAGACCCGAATATGAAAACTTCAGTGGCATAATGGAAACTAATGAAAAAGGAACAGTATTAAAGTTATCTAACTTCGGTGGAGAAAATGGCTATCAAAAATATGAGGAAAAGCAAAGCCAATGGAAAGAACTTCTGGATATGAAAAACAGCTATTCCAAATACAAGGAGAAAAAAGAAGACTTTATAATTGCCAACAAACATTATAGTGTAATTCCAAATCCGGATATGTCAGTTTATAATTATGATTCAGGTTCTAACCAATACATTGGTAAGAATATAGAAGAAAACGCGGAATATTATAATGACAACCCGTTTCGTGATGCCCGTTATGTCCGAAAATTCTCAAAAATACAACCGGAATCGAGATCCTACAGCAGAATATTGGATAAAGAAATTTCACTCTCTACAGTATTTTTCAGCAAATGTAATGATGCTTCTGGTAAAAGCTATCGTTACAATGGTCTGCCAAAATCCGGATTGGAGGCCCAGTATGAAAAAATACCTACTACAACAATTCTTTCTCCTCCAATGCCGCCTGCTCCAGCAAAAAAATGATATTAAATTATATTTCCAGAATATCTCATGATAATAATATCTGATGTCTCATTATTAGTAATCTCTTGGAATCCTGCTTTTTTATAAAGATTAAAAGCTTTGGCATTGTCGGACCTTACTTCCAGTTCTATTGCTATATTAATAAATCTGCTCTTTGCTTCCTGGATAGCAGTCTGTACAAGCCCCATTCCTATATTACTACCCTGAAATTCTTTTTTAACGTACATCTGTAGAATGTTTCCTGTGTTATTTCCAATATTTACAAAAGCACATATTCCCGATAGCTCATTATCAATAAAAGCTCCTGTTACGAATCTTTTCGGTATCTGATTTTCTATATCTTCTTCCAGACGGAGTTTTTCCATTTTTACAGATTCCTCATAGCTGGCACTAAATGCATCCGGAAATTCTCTAAGGCTTTCCAGGCGGATCATTCTGTAAATTTTACTTTCATGTGGCAAAAGATTTCGATATTCAGTTTTCATATAAGCCGATTCATTGCTTGTTTATATACATTAGGGAATGCTAAATATACTGATTTCCTGTTTTAAAACGGTTCTTTTTGCTATCCGAAACTGATTGTACAGATATATTATTCCTAAAGCAGAACAAAATCTATAAATTGTTAACAATAGATTTAAATAAAAATTTTTAATTTTACACAAGCATTAATAAATGCATTATATGAAAAAAAACTATCGTTTCTGTGAACTGTCAAACTTTATAATATGCCGGAATTGAAAATGCAGGATGCCCAAATGCTTTTAAAGAAGATCTATGCCAGTCCTAAAAATTATGATCTGAAAAGTATTGATGGTGTGGTTTCTGGCGGAGATGATCAGGTAAGCTTTCGACTATACAAAACAAAGGAAAAAGTTGTTTTTGAAGTTATTGTAGACGAACTGGTTTTTAAGAACAGTACCGGAGACTGGACAAATTCTTTAATTATGTTGGAAAATGCAATCCGAAAAATAGAGAGAGAAGAAGAGAACTCCAAAATAGAACAAGCTATAGACAAACTCAGGAAATACCTGGCCGAAGAATAAATCAACTTTTAAAGCAGACACACAAGTCTGCTTTTTTTATAATTAATAATTGAATACTAAAAAATAACTGTGTATTAGACAGCTCCGAAACTTATTGATATTATCTCCTTATCTTTACAGCACCAAAAGGTGTTACAGAAAAATATTACACTAACCTTCTGTAACAAATACTATATAATTTAGAATTAAATATGAGCAGTTTTAAAGATCAATACTACAAAATAGAAGATTTTCTCACATTGGTAAGAAACAAACAAGAACGTTCTGAGGATTATGATCCTGATTTCGTTTATGCTATCTATTCAGAGCAAGATATCTTCGAACCCGGAATAACTGTTTATATTGGTGCGCCAGCAGATATAGATGGTGATTACGACGATATATTTCCGGATGTTGTATACGAAAATGGTTTGCTGTATATGTGCTCGGATGAAGATGTTCAGGATGTCGTAGATCTCGCTTTACGCCAACAGCCAGCAGTAACAGACGAACAGTTAATTACCGCACTGAACCACTATCTGGAGAATGATGATTTTTTTGATTTCTGATAAACATATGAAAGCATTTTTAATCAAAAATGCTTTTTTTATTTTTTAGCGGAGATATTGTTACAACAATCCTTTATTGGGCTACTCAAAAATTAAATTCTACAACGAATTTTGTCATAGTAAAACAAAGCATAATAAAATATGAAAGAGCTTTTATTAATAGTAACCAATATTGACATGTACGAAAGTGGCAGGCTTAAAACCGGATTGTGGTTAAGCGAGCTTACGCACCTCTATCATAGTGCAAAAGAACAAAACTGGAATATTACTATTGCAAGTCCAAAAGGAGGCCGTACACCAATTGATCCGGAAAGTCTAAAACCTCTGGTAATGGATAAAATAACAAAACAGTATTATGAAAGTTCATCCTTTATGGCTGAGCTAGAAAGCACAAAAAGTCTGTCGGAAGTATCTGAACAATCATTTGATTGTGTATACCTGGCCGGAGGACATGCAACAATGTATGATTTTCCTGATGATGTTACCTTGCAAGCTATTATCCGAAAACAATATGAACAAAACAGAATAGTTGCAGCGATATGTCATGGCGTTGGCGGTTTGCTCAATGTAAAACTTTCCAATGGTGAATATCTGATTAAAGGAAAGGCTCTTACGGGATTTGGCTGGTTTGAAGAAACTCTTGCCAGAAGAAAAAGAGAAGTCCCTTTTAATCTGGAAGCAGCACTGAAAGAAAGAGGTGCCGATATGAGAAAAGCCTGTATCCCGATGACTTCTAATGTTATAGTCACAGGAAATCTTATTACGGGTCAAAATCCTTTTAGCTCTAAAGAAATGGCTAAGGTTGTCATAAAGCAATTGAATAAATAACAGGAATACCTATGTAGAATTTGGGCATTTTAATTTTTAATGCAGAAAACGTTTTAATTTGTATTTTTATATGGTATAAAACGATAATATGGCATTAATAGCTGATCTGGGCAAAATCATTGTTTTTCTTTATTTGCTGTTGATTGTTTTTCTGGTTACATCCAAGAACAAAAGAAAACTACCGAATTATTTATTTGCCTCTTTTCTGTTAGTTTCTATTGTTGATTTATCTGGTTTTTTTCTCGCCCCACCTAATAGGTTTTATCAGGCTTTTAAATTGGCTACTGTTCTATTGCAGATGCCTCTTTATTACCTGTATGTTAAATCTGCCTGTTATTACAATTTTCGTTTAAACTCAAAAGATCTTTTACATACACTACCCTTTCTATGCTTTTTTATATTGTTTGCTATTAGCGGAATCTCAAAACAGAATCATAAGATTTTCGATACTGTTTCTATAGTACAGTATTACAGCTATATTATTGCAGTACTCCTTGCACTCATCAGGTTTAGAAAACTCTATCGGGACAACTATTCGGGGAATCATCATATTACCTACAAATGGCTGCTGCAGATTACAATAATCTTCCTTATTGGTAATTTCTTTGTATTACTAAGGGATTTTGTAAAAAAAGATGCTATCCTGATGTATTTATACACCTTTACAAGTTTCTTTGTACTCTTTGCTATTAGCTGGTTTGTCCTAAACTGCTTGTACAGACCTAATTTATTTGCCGGAATAGATCAGGATCTGATTGCTATAGATGTGACAGATAAACCAAAGGAAGAACCAGAACAGCTAAAATCTCTTATGCATCTGATGGAAACCGAAAAACCATATTTAAATGATGCACTTACGCTTCAAAAACTGGCAGAAAAAATAAACATACCGGAAAAGCAACTATCCGTTCTTATTAATCAGTCTGCCGGAAAACACTTTTTTGATTTCATTAACGAATTCAGAATCAATTATGCAAAAACTCTTTTGAAAGAACAACCCCAATTAACAGTTTTGGAAGTATTATATGAGGCCGGCTTCAATTCTAAATCTTCGTTTTATACAGCCTTCAAAAAAGAAACAGGTATTACTCCCACAGATTACAGAAAATCAGCTGTTAAATAGTTGTCCGACTTTTAATCAGACTCTTTTTTATCAAGAAAATAGTCCGACTTCCGGTATCCGGACATATTCACGCATATAAAGTTTCAGATTTGCTTCATTATTTAAAAATTGAAACAAATGAAACTACATCTCAAACCAGTATTGCCTATTTTTTTAATAGCAACTTTCGGATTATTTTTCGGTCAGTCTGATTTGAAAAATAAAATCATGAAAACAGATTCTTTAGTAGATGCTTACTATAAACCAGATGCCCCGGGTATGGCTCTTGGTATTATAAAAGATGGAAAGATTATTTACCATAAAATGGCAGGACTTTCCAATATTGAATATAAAACTCCGGTAACAGATTCAACAGTATTCAACATTGCCTCCGGCTCTAAGCAGTTTACTGCATTTATGGCACTAAGAGCTGAACAAGAAGGCAAGTTATCATTGGATAATGATATTCGAATTTATCTTCCGGAGCTAGGGCACTTGCCTTATAAAATTACAGTACGACAGCTGGCTAATCATACCCATGGTCTGCCTAATTTTACAGACATTCTGAAATTACAGGGTATCGGAGATGAAGTCTGGGTTACCAATAATGAGGCAATTCGTACAGTATTGGGTATTAAAAACATTGTTTTCCCGCCGGGACAACAATACCAATATAACAATACTGGCTTTATGCTATTAGCAGAAATCTTACATCGGATTTACAAAAAAGACTTTGCCCAATTGGTGAAAGAATATATTTTTACTCCACTGAAGATGGATAATAGCATTGTATTTGGTGATCCCGAAAAAAACATTCCAAACAGATCTGAATCTTATACACCGAAAGATGGTTATTTTCTAAAGTATCCTGTTGGGCAGGCAGAATATGGCTCTTCCAATATATACACAAGTCTAAATGATTATTGTAAATGGGTTGTTAATTTTCAGAATCCTAAAGTCGGCAGCAGAGAAATCTACGATCAGATGCAGAAAAACACACTTCAGAATATTAGCGAGGAAGTACAGTATGGACTGGGCCTGCAAAGTGAGAAATATAAAGGTTTGGATGTTGTATTTCATGGTGGTGGTACATCTGGGTACAGATCTTATATCTTACATGTTCCATCACAAAAATTCTCAGTCGTATTTCTAAGTAACAGAAGTGGATTTGAAGGATTATTAATGGCTTATCAACTTGTTGATTTGTATTTAGGTGACAAAGAAACAGCATCTACTTCGCCTCGGAAAATAACATATACATCTGCAGAACTCAAGAAATTTGAAGGTACATACGAACTTAGTCCCGGATATTATATCGAAGTATCGGAGAAAGGCAAACAGCTATATTGGGGAGTCTATAATGAAAAAGGAAGAGAAGAACTTAAAATAGCAGGTGATGATAAATTCAGAGTTACAAGTATTCCTACGGCATATTTTACATTTAAGCCAGAACAGATTAATTTTAGAATCGCCGATTTCACTTATATATGCAAAAGAGTGAAAGTTAATCCGCCAAAAGCAGGGAGCGTAAACCTTAATAAGTTTACAGGTTTTTACAGAAACGAAGAGTTCAATACTATTTATCAGCTAGTTATAGAAAACAATCACCTGGTAGCAAAGCATGCTATGAATGAAGATATTATTCTATCCCCTATCAGTCAGACAAGTTTCTCTTCTGGAAAACAGTATTTCGGAAAGATTGATTTTAAAGCTGATGAAAAAGGAAATATTGAAGAATTCAGACTATCTGGTGCTGGTTTAGGAAATATAGAATTCAAGAAGATAAAATAATAACATTATGTATTCTCACTAAATCTAAAAAATAAGAACGGAATCGGGAGTACTAAAAATAATATCTTTGTAATAAACAATATTAAGACAATGGCTTTAATTACGATGAGCAAATATAATCCGGAAGATTTTTTGATATTTCGGTCTCTGGTTGATGATGATGATGTGATGAAATATGTTTCCGGCGAAGCATTATCTGAAGAAAAGGCTAAAGCTAAATTTACTTCAATTCTTCATGTAAACAGCACACAAGATTCTCTGGGATATTTTAAAATTTATAATGATCAGAATGTATTTATCGGTGATTGCAAATTGGAAAAATACAGACACGATAATACCCTTCTGGAGATTGGTTATATTCTGAAGAAAGAATTCTGGGGAAAAGGTTATGGTTCCTCAATCTGTAAAGAATTGCTTGTATTGGCAGAAAAAATAAATCCCGGTATGAATATAATCGGGAATATTGATCCTGAGAATATAGCTTCAAAAAGATTATTAGAAAAATTCGGTTTCAGTAGTTATAAGACAGCTACAATAGACGGAATGATCACAGAAAGTCTTATGCTGACAAAAAAATAAGATAATAATGCTGATACAGAAGAAATTTGTTTGAACATGCTGTTTCGCATTTTTACCATTCTTTTACGCATTTTTATCAAAACGAATACTCAATTGGAATGTACCTTTGTACCGATCAATTAAATTGCAATAGCATATCAGGCTTTTCTAAAAGCAAATAATGCTATAAATTTTTTTTCATCATTTGTGTTTTTGGGACCGCTTCAGCAGACGCGGTTCTTTCTTTTATAAATACTTCTCCATTATCTTTTTATTTATTCTTCAAATAATATTTGTATTCTGTATAATAAATATTGCAAAAAACTGTTTAGTATATTCAGCATATTTTTATATTTATCCAATTATTGGTTAATATAAATAATCATAAATAGATTATGGAGAATTTTTTGATAGAGTCTTTTTTACATGCCAATAACAGCAATCAGTATATCAATACCAAGAATATTGATGACCTTTTGCAGCTAAGACCTACAGAACTCTTTCAGCCACATAAGACTATGTTCAATATTGTCCACCTTTTTACAGAAGGAAAAGGCAAAGTAACTGTTGACTTTAATACATTCGATATTGAGGAAAAACACATTTTGTTTATTTCTCAGAATCAGATTAGCCAGCTTCATAATCCTGTTAATTATAAAAGTAAGATCCTGATCTTTACTGAAGATTTTTTTGGAAAGAACGTATTCCAAACACAGTTCTTTGGTCAGACACATTTATTCAATGATCCTTTACTGCTACCCTATTTTGATCTGGGTGAAAGATATGAAGAAGTTATGTCCTTGTTCAATTTTATCAGTGCTGAATTAGATAGGCCATATAACGAAGTCCAGACAACAATTCTCAATAACTATTTATTCAATATACTTTTAATTGTAGAAAGTCTTTGTGAAAGAAAAGATATCAAGCTGGTGGTAAATGATGAAAAACTCTTGGTATCGAAGTTTAAATCTATTGTCAATGCTAATCTGAACTGGCAGTATAATCTGGATTATTATACCGAAAAATTGAGTGTGAGTCTCAGAACGCTTCAAAATGCTTTTCAGCTGACTGAGAAGCAAACTCCAAAGCAATGGCTTATTGACAGAATGATTTTAGAAATTAAGCGAAATCTGATCTATAAAGAAGTTGGAATAAGTTCTATAGCTTATAATTTAGGATTTAATGAAGTGACCAATTTTACTAAATTTTTCAAATCCAAAACCGGGCTTACACCAACACAATTCAGAGAACTTTCTTTCTGGTAGAAAGGATATAAAAAAGGAATGCCTTAGCATCCCTTTTATCTTATTCACATATTGCACAATCCATTTGTCCATCTACAGTCCCTATTGTATAGCCTCTGCAGCTCTTCCCTCCTAGGCAAAAATTCTCTTCTTTACTACAATCATTTGGACAGTATCCAATTCCAAAGTCTGGCTTTTTTGGACCTCCACTTCCTATTGTACCTTTCATTTATTTTCTGGTTAGCTTTTTCATAATGTAATATTTGTTTAAATACAATAAATATTCACCATAAAGTAATTTAACATAATAAAAATACTTTCCTATGAAATTACATTTGTCTTACTCATTGTCTGGCGATAGCTTTTTGGCGTTGTTCTTGTCTCTGTTCTGAAGAAATAGGAAAAGTGAGAAAAATTCCGGAAGCCCAACTCAAAAGCAATCTCTTTAATTGATTTATCCGAGCTGTGTAATAATTGTTTTGCTTCCAGAAGAATTCTTTCTTTAATAAAAGCTGAAGGTGATTTTTTGTACTGCTTCCTGCACAATACCCCAAGATAATTGGAGGTAATACATAATTCGTCAGCATAAAAAGAAACATTTTTCTGGCTTTTATAATATTTATCTACCAGCATATGAAACCTAAAAGCAAGGTTATTGGTATTCACCAAAGCTGCAGTTCCATAGATATGCTCCATCCAGAGATTAACCATGAGTGTCAGAAGTCTCACTCTGGCATCTATAAGCTCCGGAAAAGCAGGTTCAGAATCTATTTCCTTACGTATGGCATTAAATTCAGCACTAAGTTTTTGATAGATTTCATCATCCGGATGAATCATTTCATACCTGTTTAGTGGAGAAAAGGTATGTTTCAGTGTTGGCGAAAATGTTTCAAGAATAATATCACTTACAATTAACCTCCTACCCATTGTATTGGGAGATAATTTCCAATTGTAGACCTTCCCGGGAAGATGGATAAACAATTGTTTAGACTTCAGAGCATAATTATTAAGCTCCGTAATGCATTCGCCTTCCTCACATTCATCAATAATAATGATGGTAAAAGAATGATCCGGAAAATTATTGAGCTCAGCAGACGTAACGCTATTTTGGTATATTACGTTTATTCCACTTGTATTCTGTTGCTTTGCCTCATCTGAATTAACTGTTGATTTATTTTTCCCATAAGATGTCTTGTCTCCTTTCATTCTGAATTATTACTAATACTAAATTACAATCAAATAGGATTACCGGAAAATAATATTTCTATTTAACAAAATATTACACTGTAATCACTGATCTATTTAATCCGGCAATAATAACCATTATTACCTTTACATCTAATAATTATAAATATCATGCATTGTGATAATAGTATCATAATTTAAGCACAGATGTACACCTCAGGCAAAACAATATGTATATTTGTTTATATGCTTTTTATCTGATGCTGAGAGATAAGTTTGGAAGAGAAATCAATTATTTAAGACTGGCTGTTGTGGATCGGTGTAATCTTCGTTGTACCTATTGTATGCCGGAAAATGGTCTTACATGGATCAAGCAGCAGGAACTGATGACGGATGAAGAAATGATTAGGATATGTTCTGTTTTTACAGTATTGGGTATTGATAAGATCCGAATTACAGGTGGTGAACCTTTTGTAAGAAAAAACTGTATAGAATTTATTGAAAAAATAGCACAGCTCGATGGTCTTAACGATCTTAGTATAACAACAAACGGTCTCCTTACAGATCAGTATATACCACGACTTAAAGCTTCCGGAATAAAATCAGTTAACCTGAGTCTTGACACCCTCAATCCAGAACGTTTCTATACAATAACAAGACGCAAGAGTTTTGATAAAGTAATGAAGACTCTGGACAGTTTATTAGAACATCAGATCAGAGTAAAAATTAATGCTGTGGTAATGGAAGATCAGAATATTGAAGATATTATTTCTCTGGTAACACTTACTAAGGAACTTCCTGTTGATGTACGGTTTATAGAGGAAATGCCTTTTAATGGAACCAATACCTCAGTATCTCTGAAATGGGACTATAAGCAGATTTACGAACACATTAAAACTTACTTTCCTGACATAATAAAAACTGAGGATCCTAAAAGCTCTACATCATATAATTACAAAATTCCCGGATTTGTCGGAAGCATCGGAATTATTGCAGCATATACCCGTTCCTTCTGTGGTGATTGCAACAGAATACGGATCACCCCCACAGGTGAACTCCGCACCTGTCTGTATGAAGAGAAAGGAATTAATCTTAAAGAAGCTTTACGGGCAGGCAAAACCGATCAGGAACTAAAAGATATTATTATCAACAGCATACAACACAAGCCAAAAGACGGATGGGAAGCTGAAAAGCTGAATCATTCCTCTTCACAAGTACATCAGTCTATGGCTACAATAGGTGGATAAATATGGAAATGATTAGTGTACAGCAGGCAGAAGATATTATTCTTTCTCAATATCAGGATTATGGGAAAGAAAATATTTCTTATGATTTGGCTATAGGCAGGGTTTTAGCTGAAGATATTTTGGCTGACCGCGACTTACCTCCGTTTGACAGACCTACAGTTGATGGTATTGCTATCAACTTTATTTCTTATGAAAAAGGAATACGTTCTTTTAGAATTAAAACTGTTCAGTCGGCAGGTGAAGATTCTGTTGCTATTGATTCAGAAGATCAATGTATTGAAATAATGACCGGAGCGGCTCTAAACAATACGTTGGATACTGTTATCCGGTATGAAGATATATCTATTGATAACGGCATAGCAACAATCAATATTGAAATTAATAAAAGACAAAATCTACACCTGCAGGGAAAAGATAAAAAAGCAGGAGAGATACTGGTTAAGGCTAATCAGGTTATAACTCCTGCAATAATTGGCATAGCAGCATCAGTTGGAAAAACAAATTTGTTGGTAAAAAAGTTGCCAAAGGTTGTCATTATTTCGACAGGAGATGAAATGATAAATCCAGAACTTGTTCCGAGAGCATTCCAACTAAGACAATCTAACGGAATCACCATACACTCTGTTTTGGAGAAATACAAAATCCAGGCAGACCTTCTTCACCTGAATGATGATTATGAAGTGATAAAAAAAAAACTTATCCGTTGTGTAACTCAATACGATGTTCTTCTTATTAGTGGTGGTGTTTCCATGGGTAAATTCGATTATCTTCCACAGGTATGTGAGGAACTGGGAATAAAAAAACTATTCCATAAAATAAAACAAAGACCCGGAAAGCCGTTTTGGTTTGGTCAATATGAAAATAAAAAGCTTGTTTTTGCCTTCCCTGGTAATCCGGTTTCAGTCTTTATGTGTCTGCACAGGTATTTTATTCCGTGGTTGGAAAAATCTCTGGGAATCTTACCAACTTCTCCCCTATATGCTGCGTTACAGAATGACATTGATTTCACCGTTGCCTTGCAATATTTTGTACAGGTAAAACTTCTGATTAATCAGACAGGTCAGTTAACTGCAACCTTTATAGATACTAATGGCTCTGGTGATTTCTCTCATCTTGCAGAAACCAATGCCTTTCTGGAATTACCTCTGGAACAGAACTCATTCAGAAAAGGTGAAGTATATAAAGTATGGAAATATAATTTTTGAAGACAATGACAGATTTTTCACATCTCAATAAAAAACTGGAACCAACAATTGTTAATGTAATCAGCAAGCCTGTTACCCAACGAAAAGCCATTGCAAGAGCAACTGTAGAGCTTCCTGAAAATGTATTGGACAAGTTAAAAGAAGGTGACTTTAAAACACCTAAAGGTTCAGTATTTCAGACTGCAATAATAGCCGGAATTATGGCCGCAAAAAAAACGGGTGAACTTATTCCGCTTTGTCATCCGATAGGACTGGAAAATTGTGAAGTAAGCATTGAACTTTCCAATAACAACGAGATTGAAATTTATTGCACTACAGAAGTTGAGGCTAAAACAGGAATCGAAATGGAAGCCCTTACTGGTGCTTCTGTAGCGGCCTTAACGATATATGATATGTGCAAGGCTCTAAGCCATGATATCAGTATCAAAGAGATTAAATTAATGGAAAAATCCGGTGGAAAAAATGACTTCAAACGATCAGAATAATATCCCATTACTCAACGGACTGGTTTTGGCCGGCGGAAAAAGTGTGAGAATGGGAACAGCTAAAGACCAGCTCACCTGGCATGGAAAAGAACAGCGTTACTTCGCTGCTGATTTACTGGCACCGTTTTGCGAAGAAGTTTTTATTTCTTGCCGTCAGGATCAATTAGATCATTTTGATACAGGTTATAATGCCCTTACCGATACCTTTCTGAACATGGGACCTTTTGGAGGCATTCTCTCTGCTCTTCGTTCTCAAAGAGATAAAGCCTGGTTGGTTGTTGCCTGCGATTTGCCTTTGCTGGATAAGGAGTCATTAAAATTTCTGATAGAATCCAGAGATCCGGAGAAAGTTGCAACAACCTATGAAAGCCCATTCGACGGATTACCGGAACCTTTAATTAGCATTTGGGAACCCAAAAGCTATCCACTTTTACTTCATTTTCTAGGAATCGGAAATACATGTCCCAGAAAAGTTTTAATAAACAGTGACACACTCATTTTAAAACCTCAGAATCCGGATGCTTTGATGAATGTAAATACTCCTGAAGACGCAGCAAAAGCGCAACAGATTTTAAACGGACCAAAAGATTAATATGAAAGATCATTTTGAACGTTATCAATGTCAGATTGCTTTACCAGGATTTGGGATTAGTTCTCAGGAATCATTGAAAAATGCCAAAATTCTGATTGTAGGAATGGGCGGCCTTGGATGCCCTTCTTCACAATACCTTGTCTCTTCTGGTGTAGGTACAATTGGTATTGTGGATAATGATACTGTTTCGTTAAGTAATCTGCACCGCCAGATCTTATACACACCCGATGATATAGGACTTCCTAAAGTAGAAGTCGCTGCCAGAAGATTGCAGCAACAGAATCTTTTTGTAAATATTATCCCGCTAAATTTCAGAGTAACTTCTGAAAATGTAATAGACCTTATACGGGAATATGATTTGGTAATTGAAGGCACAGATAATTTTGAAACCAAATATTTACTGAATGATGCTTGCGTATTAACCGGAAAACCCTTGATATACGGAGCTATTTATCAACATGAGGGCCAGGTTAGCCTATGGAATGTCTTACAAAATGATGGTACTTATAGCCCTAATTACCGCGATGTTTTTCCTGATGTGGAAGAGTCACAAGTTCCTAACTGCAGAGAAGGTGGTGTAATTCCTACTCTGGCTGGTATTATTGGCTGCATACAGGCCAATGAAGCTATAAAATATTTAACAGGATCAGAAGATCTTCTAGCCGGAAAATTATGGATGATAAGTGTAATGACCGGAAAAACTCAGGTAATTAAACTGAAGAAATCAACTGCTGTTCAGATTACAAATTTGGTACAGACAATTCCACTAATCCCTTTTGAGCAATTTGAACAGGGAAAAGCTCATTTTGAAATTATAGATGTACGAACTGAGAAAGAGCATCAGGCATTTAATATTGGGGGCAAGAATATTCCAATAGAAAAACTACAGGACCAGTTGAATGATATTTCTTCTGTCCTGCAGCCTGTTCTGGTATATTGTCAGTCGGGAAAACGCAGTTTAGAAGCCGCGAGAAAGATTAAAAAAGCTTTCCCCAACAAAGAAGTCTTCTCCTTAAAAGATGGTCTTAATAATATGCCACGATAATATCCCTATATTATACAGAACCCAACTTCTAAACGGATTCTCTGATAACTGATGTAAAAAAGTTGATCAGGTTGCCATCGGGATCTCTGAATAATAATGATTTATTTCCCCATGGCATTATTGTAGGTTCCTGTACAACGCAGGAAGCCAGAAATTCCTTTAAACGTATATATTCCATGTCAACATCCTCCGTGAAGAATTCTATGATTACTGTTTGATTCTTTGCTGGCTGAGCAATAGTTTCGCCGCCAAAAAACTGTAAGGTTTTGGTACTTCCAATAGCCAATGTTGCTGTTGCTGTCCGTATTTCAGCAAAATCAGGAGTGTATCTTACAGCCTCAATTCCTGTTACATTTTCATAGAAGTGAATTAAATTTTCAATATTTGCAGTAATAATACGTACTGATACTAAGTTCATTTTTTAGAGTTTTTAAATTACTCTACAAAAATAAACCGGTGCTATGACAGCAGTTTGTCAGTAGTTTCTGATGAAATTATTTAATCAGATAAAATGTACTTAATGGTTTTAATCTGATATTTATAAAATATTAGTCAATGATTGTTTGCTTTGATTTTTGTGATGTCGGAATATGATCTCCCGCAAGTTCATGAATTGTTTCATCAATCATTTTACACATACTATTCAGTGCTAAATCGTTGGCTTCGGTGCCAAAAGGTTCTTCAATCTCATCTGCAATAGCTTCAAAAGCAACAAAGGTATAAGCTATAAATACAACAATAAAAGGCATAAACCATCCTAAAGAATCGACTAAAGCAAAAGGCAGTAAAAAACAATAGATATAAACGGTACGGTGTAATAAAACCTGATAACTATACGGAATTGGCGTTGATACAATTCTTTCGCAGCCACCGACAACATCCGAAAGTCTGTCAAAATTCTCATCAAAACGGGACTGTTGTATAGAGTCTATTCTGTTTTCCAATCTGGCCCGATTCACCCAATCGGCCATTAATTTCATGAGTATAACAGGTTTATACCTTGATTCTTCGGCAATACTAAATTGCTCGACAGTAAGTCGTATCTGTAAATCTTCTCTTGGATCTGTACTTCTTAGCTGATGCTTTAGTGCATAGACAAAGGCACTGACTAACTGAACAAATTCCGATACGGAATCTTTATTGGCATCGCCTAAAGTAAGAGCCTGTCGGATTAATGAACGTGAAATATTGAGCAAAGAACCCCATAGCTTTCTTCCTTCCCAAAAACGGTCATAACTAACGTTGTTTCGAAATCCTAAAAAGAGAGCCAGTACAAAACCAAATAATGTGAGCGGCGCTGTGTTGAGTGGTATTTTGAATGAAAATATAGTTCCGTGAAAATAAACTATTAATAATGATAAAGTAAACAAGATTAATAACCGTGGCAATAATGCCGGCAGTACAGAACCTCGCCAGATGAAGAGCATTCTGAACCAATTTTCTTTCTTTCGTATAATCATACTGCTTCAATAATGCTTTTAAATATATTCTATTTACTAATTTTCCCGATGACCAGGGCAGCTACCTGATAAGAACTTCTAGCCGGCTTCTTCTCCCCTTCAGCAATAATCCGGAGCGGACCTTTTGCGACCGGCAGAGGTTTTCCATCCACAGTATCGGCTATAATTATGTTTTTATCAGCTATCGAAGAATCTAATTCAGCAAGAGAAAATAATACCTGATATCCGTCTGTACATTTTACCAGAAGGTATTTGGAAAGATTTTCACCATGCAGCTCTTTACCGGAAGTCACGCCTGCTTTTGCAAGGATATCCTGTAAAGCAACTCCGGAATAGATATGATTATTACCGTCTTTATCCTTTAAAGAAGCATTTTTATGTGGCATTTTTGATAAATCTGACATTGTAAGCTCCAGTGGTTGTAAAACATCCCCATTTACTTTAAGCTTAAAATCGGACTGGCTAAATGCAAAGCCAAAAACAAATAGAAATGCTAAAAGCTGTATTTTTTTCATAAATGATAGATTGTAAAAAGAATTTATGGTCTCTGAATAGCTCCCTGGTATAGCATTTCATCTACTTTTTTGTAAACTTCTGGATCGTGTTTTTTTATTTTTATTTTCACGTATTTGGATGCCGGCATATTGCTTTCCTTTACCACATTGTTAACAGACACCAATACATTGGTTTCCGGGAAGTAGGTTACTGTATTCTTTTCCGGAATTTTATAAGAAACAATAATAAATAAAGGTGCAACCCTCTCGATACCATCGTCGTAGTTGTACAAATCTACCCGATCTCCGGCTTTAAATCCGGCTTTATCAATATCTTTCTGATTCATAAAAATTACGCGGCGTTCATTCTTTATACCTCGGTATCTGTCATCCAGTCCATAGATTGTTGTATTAAACTGATCATGGGTTCTGGTTGTTGCCATCATGTATTCGTCGGAAGCAAGTGTGTTATCAGGAATCTCTGTCAAAGTAAACGGTGCACGCCCGCCTAATTCTTTTGAGAAGTATTGTTCATCTCGTGCTGCATTGGGTAGGTAAAAGCCTCCTTTTTGGCGAACACGAATATTATAATCATCAAAACCAGGAATACACTGTTCTATATCATCACGGACAGCATCATAACTGTCGTGATATCGTTGCCAATTGACAACAGCCCGATCTCTTAAAGTAGCCATTGCCATACGGCAAACAATCTGAGTTTCGTTTACCAGATTATCAGAAACAGCGTCCAGCATACCTTTGGAATCCTGAACTACTCCCATGGAATTCTCGGTGGATACAATCTGTATTTCACCATTTACAATATCTTTGTCACTCCGCCCGTATGTTGGCAGAATTATAGCTTCCTTACCATGTACCAAATGTCCTCTGTTCAGTTTTGTTGAAACACATACCAGCAAATTAAGTTTTCTTAACGCGTTTGCTGTATAAGTGGTATCTGGTGTTGCGGAAAGAAAATTACCGCCCATACAAAACATTACTTTTACTTTTTCCTCATGAATTGCCTTTATAGCGCGAACAACATCATAACCATGTTTCCTTGGAACCTTGAATCCAAAGAAATTTTCAAGACGGTCAAGCTGCTCATCAGTTGGTTTTTCATCAATCATCATGGTTCTGTTTCCCTGTACATTGCTGTGACCACGAACAGGGCAAAGTCCACCACCTTGTATACCTATACTACCTTTAAGCAGTATAATATTCAGAATTTCGCGTAACATATCTACACCATTAGGCTGTTGGGTAAGCCCCATTCCCCAGCTGATGATAATTCGTTTTTTGAAAGCAATTATTTCTGCAGCCTGGCGTAATGCTTCCGTAGAAACTCCTGAAAGTTCTGCCAGCACTTCAAGTTTATAATAGTCAAATTGTTTCAGGAATTCTTCATAACCAGTAGTTTTATCCTCTATAAATTGATTATCGAAAACCTTACCCGGGTTATTTTTCTCAAATTCTATTAATAAAAGTTCAAGAGCCTTCAGAAGTGCCATATCTCCATTTATCTTTACAGGTAAATAAAGATCTGCCAGCTGAACGCCTCCGGTAATAATATCTTTAACACTTTGCGGATTTATAAATCCCATTAGCCCAGCCTCAGGCAATGGATTAACCGCTATAATTTTAGCACCATTCTTCTTTGCTTTTGCCAGTGCACTCATCATTCTAGGTGCATTGGTTCCGGGATTTTGTCCTATAATTATAATAACTTCGGAATCATGAAAATCCTCTAAAGTTACCGTTCCTTTACCAATACCTATAGTAGGGCGCAATGCCGATCCTGATGTTTCATGGCACATATTGGAACAATCGGGCATATTGTTGGTTCCAAACTCTTTAGCAAATAACTGATAGACGAAAGAAGCCTCGTTGCTTGTTCTTCCCGAAGTGTAAAAAGCAGCTTCGTTCGGAGATTCTAATGCATTGAGATGCTCAGCTATTTTTTTGAAAGCATTGTCCCAGCTGATCGGTTCGTAATGCGTACCACCTTTTGGTAAATACATAGGATCTGTAAGTCTTCCCATTTTACCGATCTGATAGTCATCTAATTTGGCAAGATCATATAAAGAATTTTGTTTAAAAAATTCAGGTGTTACAGTTTTAGTCGTAGCCTCTTCTGCTAACGCTTTAGCACCATTTTCACAATATTCACCAAGAGCAGAACGCTCGTCATCCGGATCTGGCCATGCACAGCTTGGGCAGTCAAAACCTCCCATCTGGTTCATTTTGAATAATGCCCTCATTCCGCGGACTGGTGTTTTTTCTTCAAATAAATCACTAAATGCAGCCAGTACAGCAGGAATTCCTGCAGCTTTACTCTCAACATGAGTAAGTTTAAGGTCTAATAAAGTAAAGGGATTCTCGGCATTGGGTTCTCTGCCGATCTCTTTTTCGATTTTATTTTTATCAATTCCTTCCATAACCTTTTTATTTAAGGATGATTAACATTTAATATTAGGATTGGGATAGTTGTCGCTCTGATCTTCCACGGTATTATCTATACAAACAAAGTCCTTTTCTATCAGAAGCTTTACAATCCCCGATTCGCCATCAAAGCCAACTCTGTCCGTCATTACAAGCTCCTCCACCATAGTTTCCGGCATTTTCATTACGATTCTGTTTTCAACAAAATCTGCAGAAAGTTCTGTATCATTCGTTCTTTTAACCATATAAATAAAAGGACGGTCTGCAAACTGAGTTAAACTGGATACAATTCCATTCTCTCCTAGTTCATGAACTTCTGACTGAGTAAGACGAAATCTTACTGAATTATCTTTAATTCTTATTTTCATAATAAGTTGTCAATTTTAAAATTGCTGCCTGAATGGTAAATATTGAATCGGTTATCCCTAAGGAAACCTAATAAGGTGATGTCGAATTCTTTTGCAAGATCAACAGCAAGACTTGAAGGTGCTCCTATCGCAACAACAACAGAAATCCCAGCCATTGCTGCTTTCTGAATAAGCTCGAAACTTGCCCGCCCACTTAATACCAATATTTTGTCTTTAAGGGGTAACTGTTGTGTAAACAAAGCATGGCCAATAAGTTTATCCAAAGCATTATGCCGGCCTACATCTTCCCGTAAAGCCAGTAAGTTTCCACTTAGATCAAACATTCCTGAAGCATGTATACCACCAGTGGTACTGAAATTACTCTGGAACGAGCGAAGTTTATCGGATAGCTGATACAGGGTTTCCAAAGAAAGTATGCAATTTTCCTTATAAGTACTATTAAAAGGGCTTACTGTTCGGATAGATTCTATAGAGCCTTTTCCGCAGACCCCGCAACTGGAAGTTGTATAAAAATTACGGTCTGTTTTCATCAGCTGCGGAATAAAATCGTCAATCAATTCTGCGATTATAATATTCTCCTGATTTCGGGAACATTCGGCCTGATGATGTGCTACTTTACTAATTTGCTGCTCTCCGGAAATAATTCCTTCAGTAAACAGAAAACCGGCAGCAAGCTCTTCATCATGTCCGGGAGTCCGCATCGTTACGGATATATTTTTGCTCTGTTTTTGCTCCTTAGTACCGTAAGTAATTCTTATTTCCAAAGGTTCCTCTACAGCAATATCATCTGAATAAGAAAAACTCTGGTTATCCTTAACTTTGATAATCTCTGCCTTTTTTACGGAATTGCTTTCCAGGACATTAGCTTTCATATCTAAAGAGACTTATATAGTAAATATACAAATTTTTATTCCTCAAAAATTACGGATGTGCAGAAACCCACTCTTCACCATCTTCAAAAATTTCTTTCTTCCAGATAGGTACCGTTTGTTTTATAGTGTCTATAATATAGCGACAGGCATCGAAAACAGCATCTCTGTGGCCATCACTCACAACTATAATTACAGCTTCTTCTCCGGGAAGTAAAACTCCTGTCCGGTGATGAACTACTACATTCCGTACTGAAAATTGCAATATTGCTTTATCTATTATTTTCCGGATTTCTTTAATAGCCATGGACTGATAACATTCATATTCCAGCCGAACAACTGGTTTGTCTTTAGTTTTGTTGCGTACAGTTCCTATAAAAGTTGCAATACCACCACTGCCTAAATCTTTGGCTAAATTGAGGCATTCTGTAATATCCAGTTTGCTGTCTGTTATTTTTATATCAATCATATGATTTATCCTCCACTTACAGGAGGTATTATTGCTACTTCGTTTGTACTTTTTATAATCTGATTATCTTCTGCATATTCATCGTCAATAGCAATAAAATAAGATCTTAGACGCTTTAATTCAGCAAATTCACTCTCAAGCTTAGTCTTTAAATCCTTTACTGTTATTTCATCTGTCAATTCTATTTCTTTTTCTGCACTGCCAAGAATATCTTTTGCAATTCCGAATGCTAATATTTTAAGTTTCATTTTACCAGTATTTAATTAATACATTGATACCTGCTATTAATACAAGAATAGCCGTCATTCTCTTTATAATCAAAGGATTCCATTTCAGTGACATTCTGGAACCTATTTGCCCACCTATAAATACAGCCAGGCATAGGCTAAGAATCCTTATAAAATCTATTTCGGCTGATAGTTTAGTTAATTGTCCTACAATACCGGAGATCGAATTGACCAGTATAAAAACACTGGATGTAGCTGCAATTTTCCGCGGTGTATCCCACTTCATCAGGTTTAGTAGTGGAGAAAGGAAAATTCCACCACCAATGCCTACCAGCCCGGATAAAAAGCCTATACCACCTCCTAAAAAGCTATTTCTGGCTACTGAGGACTTTGATTCTTCCAAAATAGTTTCTTCATTCTTTGTCTCAGTTTTTATCCATAATAATACCGCAGCGATAATTAAAGTAACTCCCAGAATCAGAAAAAATGTTTCCTGACTAATCTTTAATACAGCACCTATATAGGCCATGGGCACGCTGACAAGAGTAATGGGTAGGATCTTGCGCCAATTGATCTGATTGTTTTTGATATAAATATACACTCCGCCAGTAACGACAATTATATTACAAATTAAAGCTGTTAAACGCATTTCCTGATATGGCAGACTATACATTGCCAGGACCGCAAGATAACTGGATCCGCCACCAAAGCCAACAGATGAATAAACAAATGCAATTACCAAGAAAAATAACAGAAGTTCCCAATGTCCCATAGGCTTTCCACCGGTATTAATTTTACTATTACAATAATACTGATTTTTGGTACTAAACTGATTAACTGAATATAAAAGAATGTATTATAGATTGTGAAAAGAATATCATGCATTGTTTATCATACCAAAATCTATAAATTGAAGTGTTCCTAAGCCGAGGATAGGCTCTATAGGTATTTAAATAAAACAGATGAGTTATATATGGCTTTGCAAAAAAACACTCTCTTATGAAAGAGCTCTATGTTTCTTCAAAAATGTATTTTCAAATTATTTTTTCTTCTGAGATATGTCCGGTTATCAGGTCTATCGTTTTGAAGGTATGAAGTAAAACCTTATTTTCGAAATAGTCCGTTGCAAATCTTCCACGGTACTGATATCCTTCAATTTGATTTACAATTTCTCCACTATTACATTCAATTACAAAATCAGTTCCCCAATCATTTGTTTTTACATCCGCTGCTTCCACTGCAATATAATTATTATCATCAGTTATAAATATATCTGAGGAATCAATTCTACCTATATCATTAAAATCTTTACTCCATTTAATTTTATAATATTCGTCAAAACAATACAAAATATTAGCTTCTGAAATAGCGTAAATTTGAGATGAATCAATAGAATACTTAATCCTGCGAATTTTCTCTCTTATCCCAAATCTTTGAATTCCTATTTCATTTGTTGTAAAGTCGAACGTATGACAAGTATCTTTTGCCTTTTCATATGGCATTATGAAACTATTATGTTCCAAATCCAAATCTCCATTGTAGAGTCTGAGTTCTTTAGGAAGTTCAGCAATTATTTCATTTTTTAATATGTCAAGACAGAAAGTTTTTATTTTATGTGCAGTAACTAATAGTTTGCTTCCTGTCGCATCAAATGCTGTATCAAGAACAAAATATTTATGAGTGTCAAATAATACGTTTTGACTACTGCAGTCCATTACTATCAAGTCTGTTTTAGAATACTTTGTTTTTGTTGACGGATAATTTGTGATTACAATTTTATTTCCATCAGGTGAAATACTTTCAGGCTTCCACTCCGCATATGCTTTTAGATATTTTCTTTCTTGGGTATTAAAATCAAAAAGAAAGAGACCTTCTTCATTATGGTTATTTTTTTCAAAAAGTCCAATTCCGGCATTTCTATTTAATATCATTTTTTTATTTATGTAGAAGAAAGTTATAAGAATTATTCAAATATAAGTATATCCATAGATTCTTAAAACATTATAAATAATATTGATACCAAATCTATTTTAAGTCGTACTAGTCAATTATATATGTGATATATTATTAAAAGCAAATAGTCTTAATAATTTTATACAGTGTCTTTAAATTTTACTGTAAAAAAGTAATTATAATTATTCTTTAACAAAATTCTGATTTGACCTTACAACTATAATTTTACCACCTATTGAACACTTACAAGTTGAGCAATCCAAAAGTTCTTTTTTATCATCAATTTCAAACACAGAGGTATTATCCCATTTAATTGGAGCTGGATTACATAATGATTTTGTAATGCTGCACACTCCAAAAGGTTTTATATTGACATTAGGTTGTTTATCCTCTTCTGTAGCTTGTAATTTTCCTTCGATACAAATGAAAGATTGACTTGTTACTATGATAGGGGTTGGAATGCTTCCTTTATCACACCTAAGCTGGGTTGTATCTGTTACGTACTGAGACATTACTAATTATGTTCTATTATTTTATACTTCTTTTTGAAAATAAGCCAGTTAATTAATATTGTTATCAATAAAGAGGGAACAATAATGTAAATAAGATTAATATCCATTGTAGAAAATAAGATTCTATTGTTTTTTCCTTCTAAAAGCAGCCATAAATAATCTAATAAATAAGCAATAATAACTGTTGCTATATATGCTGTATACCATTTCTTCACAAAAATTGTATTTACCAGAATAGCCATAATTATAATTGGAATTATTATAAAAAAAGGTATCTGTTCAAACCAACCCATTATCCCTCCTATAAAACCTCCTAAAACCGTATAAAATTCTTGATAATTGTTTTCAATAATTCTTAGAAGAATTACATAGATTGTATAATAAACAAAAATATGTAACACCCAAATTAATGAGAAAAATTTGATTTTATTAATTGACCTATTTGATTTCATAAACTCTGATAATTTTTTTATATTTTTCTTTTAGATAGCCATTTTCATCTACTTTTCCTTTAAAAGGAGCTGAAGTTGGTTTATGTCTGTCCAGCCAAAGCATTAGTAAAGGCAAATCTATACGAAACCCGGCATCTTTTACCGATGCATTCCATGGATCGTCGAACTCTGGGATTACTTTATCTCTAACAATCTTATCCATAAACCAGCTTCCGGTTCCATGCTGTCCCTTGGCATCTTGATCTGCCATATCTTGATATCTTTGGATGGTTTTTTCTGATGTTTTATTATAGATAGGTACTGCTACCGTACCTTGTTCATAATTTATAAATTTTTTATCAAATTCATAAGCTTTCTCCAGCGTATCTAGTGGTTTTGTCGCATATTTCCCATTAAATAATTCGTAAAATTGCGTTATAGCATAGTCACAAATACCCAAATTAAGTTCTGAAAGAATTGTTTCAACATCATTATAAATAAAGGAGCTTCCTCCTTCCAACATTGTTAAAGCCTTTACAAGCTTCTTAGCGCCTTTTGTCCATCTGCATTTATGTTTAAATTTAGGTAAAGCTTGGTCTACAAATTCATAAAAAGAATAAATTTGTTCGAAAGGTGCTATAACTCCTTGAAGTTTTTTTTCTATTATATAATTACAGGCAAACTGATAAGTAAGATTTCCATATTTACCATCTTTTCTGTCTTTTGTTAGCCAACAACCATTTTGCAATCTTTTCTTATCAGTTGCCAGTTCGTACAATTCCATATTTGGAAATTCACCATGTGTGGCAGCGATCATTGTTTGGTCACCGTTAGTAAGAAAGTCATATAACAAACCTGTATAATCAATTCCCATTTCAGTAATCTTAGGCAACATTATAGAAATTTTATCATTATCAATACTAATATATCTGTTGTCAAATTCATTATAACGTGCACTTCCTGATATGAATTTTCCAACTGATGTATTGAGACTTATCTTCTTTATAGATATTTTTCCAGCATCTGCAGATTTACGAACCACTCCAACAAACTCAGTGCTATAGATTAGCATCATTACAGGAAATACTTTCCCTCCAATAAAGACTCTTTCAATAATACCAAGTTGTCCTGGAGGTCGGTTCGAAAAAAGATTAGGATGAATCCATTTTTCTTCTTTATTATTTTTTTTACTTTCCCTGTTTGCCTTTCTAATTCTATGAAAAAATTCTACATAATTAGGTTCAACACCATTAAAACCACTACTCTCATTATCTATCCTTACAAAGTAATACTCGGCTGACATAAAAGGGAATAGTGCTACTCCATCGTTCATGTAGATTTTTTCCGCAAGAACATCCAGAACAACATGTTGAAAGTTGCCTTTTCCATTTACTTTTTTTACTGTTAAAGTTCCAGCCATTGTATTACTATATTTAATAGCTATTTCATTGATAATTTTATATTGATTATTTAAAGATTTATTCTATGCAGCTTTTAATCTGTTTTTGCACTTTAAATCGTTGCTTTTCAATATAATTAAGTAGATTAACAGGATATTTACAATTTTTATTTATTACATCAAATTGTAATTTCAAACATGAAAATAAATAAATCTTTTGATTTTCAAGCAAATATAAAAAAGCGACATCTCCTTTTTTTAAATTAGCCTCTTCCTTACTACAAACTTTTACTTTCAGGTCTTCATTGTTAGAGATACTGTTTGAAATAATTTCTATTTTCTTCTTATTTTTTAATATTTCATAATATGAGGTATCCTTAACAAGCATATTATGAGCAGCATCCCATTTTAAAGTTATTTTATTATCAAAATTGACAATAATAATATTTGAGGAATTATATTTTTCTTTTTTTGTTTCTCTTATCTGTCGCTTTTCTATTTGGGATATTTTACTTTCATTCTTCTGAGAGCAACCAAAAAATATTAAGGGTGCAAAGAATAGACAAATAGTGAAGAGTTTAATTATATTCATAATCGTTATTATTTTTGAAAATGCGTAGGAATTTGATTTGCGGATATCTTATTTAACAAGACCTGGGTTCCGTGCCATGATCCATTTCTATAAAAATTATGATACCCTCTGGCCCTCCAGTATAGATTACTCATTCTTACAGCATCTTCATGCCCATAAGTTGCAGAATTTTCAACTCTTCCATAACCATGCCCTAACAGTTCATGGGCCAATAGTTCAGCTGGTGTCGAATGTCTTGGATATTGAGTTCCATTGGGTGCATAAGTGAAATCTCCAATATCTGCTTTGGAATCCATAACTACTACTGTTAATGTTCCTGTTGAATAACCTGTATTAACACCACCACCATAATTTTTATCTGCTTGTAAACCCTTTGTTCTTGCAGGTAAGCTTAATGCACTAATTGAACGGCTATTTAATGTTTCATATGAAAATGTCATATCAACATAATGAGATTTATTTGAATTTATTGCAAGATAATATGCGTAAGCTAATGATCTAATATCTGTATTTTGGCCTATAATAGCTGCCTCTAAATCATTTCTGGCTATTGTATGCATTTTCAACCCATTATCTTCTAATTTAAAAATCTTTTTAATGCTTTCATGGTTATAGAATGAATTTTGAATTTCATCCAGTATTCTAAGACCCGATACTTTACTAACCCCAATTATCCCTCCGGTTATAACTTGAATATTTGGCTGAAATTTCGTATTTCCATTTACATTTTTTACAGTGAGAGTACTTGTCATAATAATGTATTTAAATATTAAACATTATTTTTTTGTGTTTTTATCTCTACTTTTTCCTTTAATTCAGCAAACCCCTCCTTATTTACTGTTCCGGAATATGTTACATCTTTTATTTCATCACCAATTTTATGTTCTACTTCAACATCTATCACCTCTCCTTCCTCATAATTTCTTGTATATACCAAAAGACTGACTTTATCCCCGAAAAAGGCAGTGTCTATATTTTCCTCCATTACATTATCCATCCATTGTACACTTACAATTTGCTTTTCTCTGGTATAATCAAATTCTCCATTTTCCGGAAGTTTATTCATTTGTGGAGCTTTATACTCAATCTTATTTTTAGCTGTAAGTAGTGAATTAGCTCCGTAAACATGCATCCTATCTTTAGCTCCGAGTTCAGCATGCCCATCCGTATAACCAATAAATTTCTCTTTTCCATATAAATCTAAGTAAGCTTTAGCTGATATTTCAGTATTTGCTCCTGATGAAATAATAGTTTTCTTGCCACTATCTTGGCTTATCTCATCTCGGGCAATAATCTTAATATTCTGCCCAATATTGGTTTCCATATTTTTTCCAGCTTTGGTTTCGATATTTTCCTCAATATCAAATTTTAGATTCTTGGACTTTATAGTAATAGTTTCCGGAGCTATAATATTAATATTACTACCTTTGGTATCGAAACGGAGCTCATTTCCACTTTTATCAGTTAATAAAATACTTTCATCCTCTGTAAAAATTAAGCGATGACCACTTCTTGTCTGAATAGATTTTACCTTGTTATCAATACTTCCTCCTAATCCTATTCCACCATGAAACATTCCTCCCATTACAAAAGGAAAATCAGGATGATGATATTCAAACCCTACCATAATCTGGTCTCCAATTTCTGGAATAGCCACAAAACCTCTATTTTGAGTAATTGTTCCTGTACCACCGGCATCAGGACTCATCACTCTAATAAAATGCGTTGTATTATTTTGTTGCCAGTCGAATTGGACCTTAACCCGCCCTTGATTTAATGGATCTACATTAGAGATTACGTTGGCAATTTGAGGCTCAGCTTTTGGTATAATAAAAATAGGCTTAGGCAGGAAACCTGTTCCTTCAGCAATAGCTTGAAAACTACCTTTATAATAACCTCTTGCATCTACTTCGTGCAGTGCTTCAACTATCATCAAGCGTGTAAAATAAGATGTTTCGCTGGTATTGGATTTTCTCATCTCCAAATCTATAACACAGCTAGGGAAAAGAAATGGTATTGTTGTATCTCCTGTAACCTTTAAAACCTCCACCACTTTGCTACCTATTGCGCTTTTCTGAGTGTCAGTAACATCCATAAACATACCAGCATTAATAGGTGCAGGTATCAGTGATTTAGTTTTAAAAATATTCTGATTAAGTTGATAGCTTTTTTGTGCTAAATCCCCCATATGACGGATATTAATATCCGAAGCTGCCAACTTTTCGTTACTACTGCTATTGTAACCAAAAAAAATAGGTTTAGTATGTATAGCATTCATCTCTATAGAGATATTACTAATGCTACTTCCATATGCAAGCTTTATGGGTGGATTAGATGGAGGTAAACTCCCAAAATGCAATATTTCACCATCATAAAAGAATTGTTCTCCATAAGCTTCAGCCAAACGGCACAGGTAATTATAATGTGTCTCGTTATATTGTGTGGAATAGCTGATTGAACCTCTGTAGTTGTTTTCAATACGTGTCTTATATTTTATATCCAGTCCTTGTTTAATTATTTGATCTGCTATAATCCCAGTATTCACAGAGAGTTCTCCACCAAAACTTTGAGTATGTGGTGCTGCATCTAATAAAATAGTTGGACTGTATCCTTTCAATATGACATCACCCAGGTTACCTTGCTCTTGGTTAAATACTACTTTAGTAATCACTCCTACAAATACTCTTTCAGGACTATCACCTAAAGTATCTTTATAGCGTATAAATATTGTTACTTTTCTTCCTAAAAATTTTTGAACATCTTCAAGGTAATGATTCTGGACATTTTTTAAAATATCATGAGCAAGTATTAACTCAAACTCGTGATGTTTTATGGTGCTTTGATTGAGTTTAAAATATTTAAAATGAGTAATAGTCTCTTCTCCTTCTATAATAATTTTTAACTGAACTATTCTTTGTAGTCCAGCAATATAATTTTTTGCTATTTTTTCAGCATTATCTGGGTGACGGAACTTAGATGGTTGAACATGTCCATCATTTACTCTTTCCATATTATTCGTGTTTTTTGATACCCAAAATATTATTGGACAATGGGTTTTAGTAAAAGTACACGATTATTATATACTGTATGATATTAATCATATGTATTTTACAAATTGTAGTATTTCTACGACTGTTGAATTATTATATCTGTTAAAATATTGGTATTATAAAACCTTCTCAATATCTTTTTCAAATAGCTCTGCTTGGACATTTATAATTTGTGTTACTTGTTGCTAATAGCATTTTAAGAGAGAAATAATAAATGTAAAATAAAAGACTGTTTTTGTAATAAGATGGTTTGTAACTCAATGAAAACTTTGCTTATACACCAATATAGTTCAATAAACACTATTAAAAAGATCCATGATCCGGTCCATAATTTTATGTCTGGGGACTAAAATATAATTGTAAAACCTCTTGTTACTTATTTAGCAGGATATGACCAAAACACGCCTCCATTGCCCAGGAATAAATCTTGCACAGTGCAAAGTTGGAAGAAATGTTTTTATTAAGGTTCAATAAGCATTATTTATCTTAGGTTTGTACCTACCTACTCAATTGCTCTCTATCTGCTTTACTACAAAATCCATTTGTCTGTCAAACCCTGTCTTCAAATCGCTTGGTTCAATTTGTATTTCTAGATCCGGTTTTATTCCTTTTGGGTCGTATTGGAAATTCGGAGTTCTCATTTTATACTGAAAAGTAGGTATCCAAACCAATATTTTAGAATAAGGTAACACAAATGCTTGTCCGCCAGCATTGCTGTAGTTACTCCCTTGGGAGTATTCTCCATAAAATTTTCCAACCTTATACTCCCGCATCAATGCCAACAAATGTCCCGTAGTTGAAAAACTGCCACCATTAATCAGAACTTTGATTTTCCCTTTATAGTAATTGGGTTTATTATGCTGCTTTTCAAACCACCAATAATCTGTAGCGTCAGTTTCTGTATAGCAATTCAATCCATTTTTGCGCTTGGTTTCGGTTATAATTATATCTTCAATATTATTAGGATATTGGGCATAATGTTTCCATTGCTTTGTCGTATTATACTTTGCTCCAAAATAATCAAGGTAGTAATAAGATTTATTGGTTAAATATGAAAATAAATAGTTTGCAATATCAGCAGAACCACCTGCGTTATCTCGTAAATCGATGATGAGGTTTTTGGTTTTCAGACTATCAAGCCGGCTAAAGAAAACGTCCAATTTCTTTTCTGCAATTTTTCTGTCGGCTTCGTTATAGCCATTCTCAAAGGAATGAAATTTCAGAATAGCCAAATTATCTGTCTTGAATTCGGTGGTTAATGGCTCTGTATTGTATTTGATTTCTTTTGAATAAGTCTCATATACTACTCCTTTTAAAACGAGCTTTTGCTTCTGCTCTTTTTGATCCAAATATTCGATTTCAAACTTGCCTGTCGGATTATAAATGAAATAATAAAAAGGGAAATTTCTGAATCGCACATTCAATCCAGTTTCATTCTTGCCTTCGAGATGAATGTATTTCTGAATATCATTAACGATTGAGCTGAGTTCTTTTCCATTTATCTTTAAAATTCTCAGCCCCACATAGTCTTTATTTTCCGGGATAGATTTATCTAAATAATACTTGTCTTTAATTTTATAAATGCTGAAAGGAAAAACTGCCCGGTCTTTCAGTAAATTGCTGATTTTTGTTCTGTCAACTGTTGTGTGTCCATCTTTTATTTTCGCCATTAGAGTAGCTGTTAATCTGTAATAATCAACAATTGACAAATCTGTTTTGATTGAGTTTTTTAGATCTAAATATGTTTTATCAAAATTAGCTTTCGAGCAAAACATAAACTGTCCGGGATGGATGGTATTGGTCAAATTATAGAGCTTTGCAAACTCAGCTTCTATGCTATCTTTCTTTAAAGTTTTATCTAATAATAAATCTTTTTTTTGTGCAGTGCAGAAATTACAAACCAAAAAAGTAATTAGTAGCAATCTCATTTGATAAGTTTATTTTGAATTAAAAATGTCTTGATATCCTTTATTACTTCCGTTGGCCTTTCATCTTTCACACCGTGCCATGTATCTTTATAGATCTTATGAGTAATGTACTGTTGGTGAGCATTTGTGAGCGCAGTATTTTCATCCTTAAAATCGAACCAGTCATTTTTACTGACAGGGTCAAAAATAAGCATTGGCTTGTTGAGATTACGGTAAATAATTTTGGGATTGAGCTGATGCGTAGAAGCTCCAAAAGCTTTTTTTGCTGTAAATGGTGTATAGATAATAGCAATATTTTCTTCTGCAGAATTTTCTCCAGTCAGCTCTTCCGCGCCGGGATTTATTTCATATTTTCCGGCTTCATTTTTCTTAATCCTTGCATATGATGTAAATATTTCTTTCTTAAGTTTTTCATCCTGCTTTCCTTTTATTCCCCAATTATTGTACATATACCAGTAGGCTTCAAATTCGGTATCAAATACCAATGTTTTTTTATTTTTATAATATTGTTTTGTTTCTACAATATCTTTCTCAATATCTGAAGCTTTCACGCCAGAATCCCAGGCTACTGAACCGCCATCTTCCAGAATAAGCGCCTGGACCATATCTGGATAGGCATCATAAAAAGCGGTACTTATGCTTCCTCCTCTTGACCAACCACCAACAATTGCTTTTTTTATATTCAATTTATCTAGCAAAAACTTGATATCATCCGCTACATCGTATATGGAAACATCCTTTTTAGGAATTGAAGTAAAGCCGTGTCCATAATAATCTACAGCTATAACATGTAAATTAAGCTGAACAAGCTGTTCTATGATTTCGTAAAGCTCATAGCCATTACTATATGTTCCAGGAATCCAAATAAGAGTAGGATTTTTAGTACTTCCCCATTCCAAATAATGCATTTTTGTATTGTTGGTTTGGATATACTTTCCATACTGCTTTTCATATTGCTCAAACTCCGATTTGTATTGTTTATAAAGACTAGACTGGCTTATAGAATCCTTTTTGACAGGAGTTTGAGCTTGTATCAATCCAATAAATGAGTTGATGAGAAAAAAAAGAGTAAGTACTTTTTTCATTTATATTAATATTTAAAATGGCTGGACGCAAATATATTTATAATTCCCAATAAAGAGATATAGAAATATTGAATATTTAAAACAAAAAAGATAAAGTTGTCATATAATATGGCGTAATCAATTTTGGCCATTAAAATTTATTTTAATTTTAAGATTTACTTTTTTGAATATAAAACAACCAAGTCATAGTAAAAAAATATAATTTTATTTTTTGAATTAATAGTGTATTACATTTTGGAAAAGCCTGGCAAAAAATAATTTTAGCCGGAATTTTAATTTATTTAACCGAAGGGATGTTACTTCCTGTTTTCCATTTTACACCTTATCTCAAACTCAATTTTATTGCGGCTATAGCTAATGAAATACAATTTACTTTAGAATTTTTGGCAGTAGGAATATTGACTTCTTTTTTTTGGGCATGGTCCAGAAAAAAATAGATGATGTCTTACATTATCTGCAGGAATTATGCGAGATATTCAAATTCCGGATCGGTTCTATGGAATATATCTAAAACAGAAGATTTCATATTAATTTAACCCGGTATTCTCCAGAAACCTTCTTCATCAAGGATCTTCAAATAGCTTTTATATGGTTCGTTGAGGTAATGTAGCTGATACAAATGATCGGCTAGCACTGTGATAAAATTGAAGAAAATAGAAAAGTCTTCTTTCGAATTATAAAGCCCACCCCATTCATTCAATATAAAAGTTAACATTTTCCCATCTTTGGTGACAATCGAAAATTTCAGGTTAGGTGGATCAGCATCTGTTTTTTTGTAATAAGCCCACTGTAGCCCACCAAGTAAACTTATTTCTCTTACTGGTACTTGAATGGATTGTATTTCCGAAAACAGAACTTCACCGAAGCAGGAGCTAATAAAGCCTTCTTGACTAAGCGAAATAATGTCACTCGCCCCTCTTTTGGTGGCTACTTTAAATAACCTGTAAATAGCCATTAACATCAATGGAAAAGATATTAGCAATATCCAGGCAGGAAAAAACGGACGCGGATTTGGTAATACAACAATCATAGCACCTGTTAGTGAAACAGTAAGCAAAGTAGCAAAAAACCAAAACAAAATAGTCGCAGTTTTCTTGCCATTGTTAAAACGGAAGTGATAGGTATTCATAAACAGCTATTTTGTAAATATTGGATTTATTTTCAGCGCTTCTTTGCTAAACTTTAAATATATAACGGATAACCTGTCACCTATCGCATAGCGGGAATAATCTTCCTGTGCTACTTTTATTCTTATCTTTTCATTTTTATTTGCTCCGGCAAAAGTAAAATACTCTCCGTACTCTGTTTTATCACGATTGATAATGATGCCCACCAATTCATTTTTCCCTGCAGCCTTGTCTTTTTTCCAGTTCGCAGTATCGTACCACAAAACTAACTGTCCCATCAGATAACCAAGCCCAAATAAAGCAAACCCCGCCATTGCAAACAACATATAATCGTAGTATTTGAAAGTTTTAAAATTATCTTTTATGAGAAAAGAAACAAATACCATAACCAAAACCGTAGCAAAGCTCAAAATGATTGTTATCTTGGCTTTGAAACTATTCAATCTTGATTCCATGTCTCCTATTTCTTCGTTAGTTAGCGGAATGTTTTCGAGCAGCTTAGTTTTAAAATCTTCAATCATAACAAGTATCCTAAATTATTGACGCCAGACTAATTGTGTTTACAAATATACATGTATTGGTTTGTAAATAAAGATGGGGCTATTCTAGTTTCCAAAAAATAAATAGGAAATAAAAAATGGTGCAAAATTTTTAAACATATCAGAAAAGACTATTTCCGAAAATATAAGACACCTGAAAAAAGCTTCACAGATCATGCTAATTCCTTTTTCCGGAACAAAAGGTATGCAGCTGCATTAACTGTTAAATCAGATCCTAATAAATTTATTGATGTAATTGCTACTGCTCCAGATTATGCAAAAGTCTTAAAAGATGTAGTTAGAAGTATTGTAAAATTCGTATAACTAAAAAAATGAGATGTTCAATTGCCCAGCACAAGTTGCTGGGATTTTTCTTTATACTATAAACTTTTTAACAGCATTACGGTTTCCTGTAAAAGAAAATAAATTATGTTAAACAAATATATGAAAAATTATTTTTAAGTTTAACACACCGAAAACAAAACTTTAACATATATGACAAAAAATTTATTAAAAGCTTTGTTATGGGGCATTCTAATATTATCCGTCTTGCAGTCTTGCCGTACTGAAGATGGTGTGATCACTCAAAAACAAGTAGAAGATAAACGGTTTGCTGTTTTTATTCCAAAGTCTAAAGGCGAAAAAATTAATTATGTTCAAGGCTTTGCTTATCTCTATCAGAACTACTTTAAGGAAAACAGTATTAAAGAAAAAGATCAAAAATTAGTAGCCAAAGATTTTGGAGTTATAGATTTCAGAATTCACTCTCAACTATTTACACTAGAGGATGGTACTAAAGCAATGGTTTTTCCGTTAAGAAAAGATAATAGTATTAATGGATTGATTATGGCAATTTTAGAAAACAATGATACTTCTTTAAGGTATACTGTTTTAGAGGAGAACCAGAAAGGCTATTCTGAAACTATGCAACGCTTTCTCGCTGTAGACAGAGAAAATGATAGACCGATTCATATTCCTGCGTCCGGTAAATTCCCTCCCGGAAGTTCTCCGGTAGCATTAGCCCCACCAATTAAAACTCATGGAATAAGTATTAATGGAAACGGAGAGAATGACACCAATAAAGAGGGAGACGGTGGAAGCAGTGGACCTGAAAAAGAAATTCCGGGTGTTACTATTACAGTACCTAAAGTACCGCCACCACCAGTAATACCTCCTCCATTACCACAGGATATAAAACTCCCCCCTGTTGGTCCGGGTGGAGGTTGTGAAATGTATGAAAACTGTCCTCCCTATAAAGGTGGCGGTGGAGGTAGTGGAGCTTTAGGTCAATCTGGTGATGAATGGGCAAAAGATCATATAGATGATAGAAATTTGAGAGATAATAAATGTGCAAATGATGTTTATCAGAATCTAAAAAGTAAGGTAGGACTGTTTAATAATTTATTAGGCAATTTTAAAGGAAGTAGTTCTATACTTAATTTAAGTTTTATAATAAAACCTATTTCGTCCCCACCCGGAACTATTACAACTGGACAAACTAATCCTGAAAATATAAAGAATGGCTATATCACTATTACCATGAATCCAGATGCATTGGGTTCAACAGATTTAGGTATTGCTACAACTTATATTCATGAAATGATTCATGCTAAAATGTTTCATGATTTAGTAAACGTAGGATGGAATGGCGACAATATAAAAGAAATAAATTCTGAAAGTCTCCCTGCTTTATTGGAAGCTTATAGCAAGGAGTTATACAAAGATGAAAACTCTCAGCATAGATTTATGACTGAATACTATATACCTAAAATGGTAGCTGCCTTAGGGCAATTTGATGGGTATAATCATAGTAAGGCTGATTATGAAAATTTGGCTTGGACAGGACTTCAAAGAACCAAAGCTTATGATGCTCTTTCTCAGGCAAAAAAAGATAAAATTACTGAAGCGAATAATACATTTAATAGAAAAGCACCATGTGGAAAATAAAATTAATAGGATTTTGCCTATTTCTGGGGGTAAATACTTTTTATTATAGCCAGAGCCGCCTTAAATATATAAAGATTGGGACAGTAGAAGGCGTTTCAGAAACAACTGAATTTAAAAGAGTCGGAGGTAAAGCTAAATACGTACAGTTGCTAAAAGAATTTGAAGAATCCTTTAGTAAAATTAACAATGGTTATCCAGAGTATTATAGAGATTACAGTATTATTGATTTTACCTCCCCTAAATTACTAGAAGTAAAGCTTTACCCTAAACGATTTGTTTCAAATGAAGATAAAAAAAATCTTTACTTCTGGAGTGTTCCTATGAAAACTAAAATATATAAAGTTTATTATGATATAAATGCAAAGAAGCTGCATAAACCTATAGAAACCTCTCAAGGAATTGTCGAATAAATATAACCCCGACTAACTTCGGGGTTTTTCTTTTCCTTACGGTAATCCATAAAACTTCAAAAATGTTTCTATTTACATTTGAAGAGTATTACAAACCCCCAAAGGTTATTGTATGGGAATGTGATTTGGTTGGTCCTGAGAAATCGGGACCTTTTTTATTTAAAAATTGATTGTAAATAATATTTTCGGGGGTAAAAGTGGGGGTAAAAATAAAAAGCCGCCCTGTTTATCGAGCGGCTTGTAGCCCCATGAGGAATATATGAATCACAGGTTTTAAGGCATTTTTAAGCTATCTTATTTAATTTGTTACCACTATTGTTCCGCTAAAGTTGTTTTTGCTATTATTTTTATAATTACTTTTTAGGTAATGTATCGCCAAGCATATGATTGAAAATATTTTGATTCAGGGTTCGGTTCAATTAGTCAGGGGGTATATAGATAACATTGTCCATAAATTTATTTAGGCTTACTACCTAATGCATTAATACCCGATACATTTTCAAAAGCAATTTCTTTTATGATCATATCTTTAAAAAAGTTCACCATATTTTCATTCCATTTCGCTCTGTTTTCTTTGACAATACTACTTGCTTTATCCTTCTCAAAAGGTTTGTCAAATGTGATTAAAATTGATGAAGCAATTTCTCCATCTTTCAAAGTATTCCTGGAATCCCAATCTATAAAATATAATCTTAATTTATCATTATCCCATTCATCGGCATTATAACCTTCCCGTATAGTTATATTTTTATCATTTAAATCTTGTAAAAACGTATAAAGAGGCTTCCCATAAAAACTTACCTTATTTGGAATTACCTTTTTTAATTTAGTTACATTTTCACTATAACTCTTCGAATAGTTATTATTTTGTTGTGCTTTACAAGAAAATATTGTAAGCATCGCTGTTATTATTAGAATATTTGCTTTCATATTTATTATATTAATTGTTAATTACATAGATTTGAAGAATAACCATCTTTATATTCCTTATTAACAGGATCGTATACTTTTTCGGCCTTAGCCGTTATTCCTTTAAAGTTACCATTTTTATCTGCTTTCAGAATGCTAACTCCCATATTATATTTTTGTATAACATAAGATAATGCCGCTTCCATTCCTGCTGTTTGTTCTGCTAGACCATTACTAGGGCTTCTACCTGAACTAAAACTATCTCTTATTGCGTTATAGTCCTTACCTATATCATTTGAAGTATTAAACTCTTTTGACCCTAAATTACCTTCTTTTGGATATTTTTTTAAAAACTCTATGACAGCGTTCCTATCATTTACAAAAATTCCATAAGTTGTCCCTGAGCTATTAATAACGAGAGTTCCTTCGAATGATGACGATTTAGCAATATTTTCTAATGCATTATATAAATCCGGTCCAGAATGTGGAGTATCAGTTCCAGAAGGATGTGTATGAGCATTAAATACATAATCGCCATCAGGTGCCTGAACCGTAGTTTGATCAGCCACTCCTGTGGAAATTGGAGATACAGTTATATTTCTATTAGAATTTCTACCAACTCCTATACCATGCTCAACTTTATCGGTTCTTATTTTGTTAAGTGGATCAAGCGCTTTTTCTTTAACTTGTAAGTCTTGCGTGATATTATTAGCTGTTACGCTTGCTATTTTCGCCTTACTACAAGCATCTTGTTGTGGAGTACCAGTACCGGTGCCTCCACCCCCTCCACCTCCAAAGCAGTCTCCAAATGTTCCGCAATCACTTCCCGGAATACTATTATCAGTTTGGTCTCCTGTTGGTAAAGTTATGTCTTTATTAGGTGTTTTAATTGGTCTGGGATTAGTAATAATTACTTCTTCAATTTCACTACATCTTTCATCCGGTCTATTATCACAATCATTATTTGCCATGAATTGTATACTTGCACTAGCACTCAATGCTAAGCGCACATTTCTTTTCTTATACCTATTATAGGCTTCTTGAAATAACGGAACATTAGTTTTATAAAACTCATCATTCTTATCTATAGTATAATAGGATAGCTTGGTTTCTTTTTCAGATAATAATGAAACAATTAAACTGGTTACAGTTCCATTTTCAACTTTAGGAAAAACAACCCATATATTGCCATCTGTATTCTTTATAACCTGAGAACGTACATTGAACTCTATATAAGAGCCTGTAGTAGATGTATTTTGATCAGATGAGGCTTTTAATATTGGTTTATTAGCAATTCCTGATAAATTGGATTTGTTTAGTTCATCATACTTTATCATCAGGGATGCAAAGCCATTGGCATAGTTAATTGTTTTCCCCGATTGAGAAGTGAATGTTGCAAAACGTTTGTCTTCCTGATTTTGTTTGGAAATATTATCTTCTGTTCGACAAGAAGATAACAAGGATAAAGTCAGAACTCCCCATAAACAGGGATAGAATAGAAATTTCTTCATAAAATGTGCTTTTTTATAATTTATTGTGTTAAATATAGGATAATATTTTAAAAACAAAATACGGTTTCCCGTAAATGAATGAAAATTTAACATTACAAGTACCAAATAAGAAAGCACCCCATCTTCCCAAGGGTGCTTCGAATCACATAAAACACAAAATTTTATATGAAAAAAAATTTATTCTGGTGCTAATATATAAATTATTCTTGTTCCTTGTACAGGTTATTTATATTTCTGATAATTAAAACCTAAATAATTAGAGAATGCATCGTTTACCACTATTTTTTACGAGTAAAAAAACCGTTGTATTTGGTAGCCATTGACCGTGGAAAAACCTTTTTTATATTCTGCTTTTATTCCCCGTAAAATGACCGTGAAATAATCTTTATTTCTAATATGTTATGTGCGTGCATAATGACTTCGGAAAAACCTTTTCTTGTTTGCGGGTAATAAAGCATAAAAACTCAATAGAGGGTTGTTTTTAAAGTTTTTCTCCACTTTATTATATCTTAATTGCTTTTTCAAATTAAATCGATTTTTAACGCCTTAAAATAAGTAATGCAGAATTATTAGTCTCTACGAAATGTATAAATATGTTGTCATACGTTTTATTCCTCGATTGTATTTTGGTCTTTTAAAGTAACTGTTTTCAAGATTCCTTCAATACTGCTTAATTGATCCGGGGAGAGTTTATTTAGTATCTGTTCATTGAATACCATTCCGTTAATCTGGATAAAATTATTCTGGTTTTTTATTTGATGAGGTTTTCTGCTTTCATTCTTTCCGGTTTTACCTGCTATATCCAAAAATAACCTTGCAGCTTTTACATCACCTCTGTCAGCAAGCGAGTACATTTGCCAAATAATCTTATCTGCCATGAGTTCTATACTTTGCTGTTGCTCTTTGTATAGAGCAGATTCTTTGAAGGTTTTTAGATGTTTATATATTGTTGTTCTGCTTAAATTAAGCTTTTCTGCAATAAAATTCACAGGTGGGAAGTTTGCGTATTCCTTGGTAAGGGTCGATATTGCCCACATGATATTATAATGGTTAACCTCCCAACGCTGATTTTTAATATCCGGATGCAAAACATCTTCTAGCTTTGTATATAGCTTTTCTTGCTCTTCTCCCTGAAGCTTATTAATACGCCTGTTAACCTCATCAGAGAAGTAATCTTGTTCCTCTTTATTGAAGTTTGTAATATCATTAATGGTAACTTTCTTTAGCTCAAAAACAGTATTTATTTTTTTCTCTATTTCTGTAAACTTTTGTACACCCTTATTTTTGGAGGGGCTTTTTGCTTTCTTATTATTCATATCATTTTTACTTTTTGTTTTACTTTACTTGTTCTATGTTTTAAAACCCAGAAAAACCCACCGCTTTATTTGGGTTTATATTTTATGGTGGCACTGCTTAAGCGAGCCTTATCTTAATTTTCCTTTTTTTTGAGTGTTATTTTACTTCTGCTGGGCTATTCATATCGTACGGAAATATTTCTATTTTCTTAGATACACTTCTACACCCATCTACACCTTTTCTCTAAAATAGAATGTCTTTGTTTACTGACTTTTGCAAAAATATTTTTGTTTTTCTTGCGACATATCCGACACGTGCGACACCGTCGTAATTATGACCGAAATATAAAACACTATATCACAGTTATTTGGAAAACATCCGTGTCGGAAGTGTCGAATGTGTCGCTGAAATAAAACCTTTTTTATTCATCATAAAAATATTATAGGGTGTATCTGGTGTAGCCAATAAAAGAACTTTATTTTTATTTGAAAACTTTATAATTTAAAATACCAGTCTTTTTTACAGGTAAGAAAAACCGTACACTTTTTGTTTTAATCTTCTCTGCACGTGAACAGATAGTAATGAAGTTTTTGTTTTCACGTGTACAGATACGGATATATTCTAATATACTGTTTTAAATATCTCTTCTTTTTTATGGGTAAATAAACTCGGATCATCTTAAATTTTATTATTCCGCTACAGTAAATTATTTGTAATAAAACCTCATCACTTTTCAAGTAAAAATCAGGTTCAATTCTTCAATTCTTTTTTCTCTCATTTTCCTTTACTTTTCTCTTGCTTATTTTAAGAAAAAATGTGCAAATTCCACGTTTATCTTATTTTGGGGTATTTTTTAAAAATGTACTTTTCCCCTGTTCATGGTACTTCTCTGTGTGGAATTTGCACATTTTTTTGAAAAGTATTTTCATGTCATTTTTTGTGCATTTCTTTCCTGCTTTTTTAGTGTATTTTTTGAGCATTTTCAAGTACTGTTTTGCAGTGAAATTACTTTGTCTATAATCTTACATTTTAGATGAGTATGAAGGTTATTTTCAACTCCTAAAGTCTTATAGTATTTTCTCTTGTTTAAGTTAAAAGTATTGCGGTGTTTCTCTTTTATAAGTTCCTGCCAGAATTCGCCATTTTTTGCTTTTGTAATGAATTGCATATTTTTAGAATTAATGTTATCAGTAACAGGATTAATGTTTACAATAAGCATACTTCCCCATTCATTTACCAGCTCCCCGCATAAGGTATTATATACATCAGAATTAAGTAAATCATTTACGGTATAAATGCCATACCTGTGTATATTCTTTGTCTGTTTGGCTCTTACTTCATACCGGAACATATCTTTATCAATATTATATTCAGGGTTATCTATAAACTGTATACCCTTAGCATATGCTTTGATTTGCTTGAATTCTGTAGCATCTGATTTTTTAAAGTAAGGAAAGCCTTTAATTCTAAAGGGCGTTTTCCGGTGGTATAGAATACCCTCAATAATGTTTTCAATACCCATATCAGGAATAATATTAACGCCAAATTCGATATTGACAACTTTAAAATCAGGGTATTCTGATTTGGTTATTCCAATGCTGTTAAGAATTGTGATAATAGAGTTCATACAGTCTTCAGGTGTTAAGTCGTTTCCGTTGTGTTGATAATTATTAAAGTGATAGTGAGGACTGATATTGACAGCTACGGAACCAAATCCGATGAGGTTTCCGTACTGCATGACTTTTCTAAAGTCTAACCTTAACTTATTCCCGTATACTCCGAAACTTAAGTAGTTATTATTCGGAGGTCTTACTCGTGGAAACTTATTTTCCAAAGATAGCCGACGAATAATATCAGGATTGGTAGTTATTAATTTGAGATTGTCCAACATAATAATCTTTAACACTATTATTTTTCACTACCTTTGGAAGGTTGTAATGGTTGCCACTATTACACAAATATTTTGAACACAGGGAGTAATTATTTTACTCCCTTTTCTTTTTCGTAGTGATGTGTAATTGTACTATAGAGAAGTTTTGAATATTGTATGGTAATGGAATACTGAATGCTGAATATGAAATACCAGTAACATAAGTAAACAGGCGAAGAGTAAGAACCATCTGTAAAGAAAGCTATACGAAAACTTAGGAAAGCTTGTTTTGGTTTATGATCTGTTCTACCTCATCACGTTTAAAATATACACGGTTACCGAAGCCATAAGAGGGAATCTGCCCTTCTTTTCGCCAGCGGTGTAAAGTGGATAGATCTATTTTCAAAAGCTCACAAACTTCGCTACGGGTTAGGTACTGGGTTGGTTCTTTTGGTTGAAAATCTTTTGAGAGTTGTTCTTTAAGTTCCGGAATTAAAGCATCTTTTAATTCTTTGATAAGGTCGGTTGGAGTTGTACCGATGAATTGTATTGTTGACATATGCAATGGTTTTTTATTTACATTGCAAAGATTGGGTATTGTATAGCGCAGGTGTTATCCTGAAACCTATCCGGTATATCCTAAAAACAAAATAACCGCCTATATTTTAGACGGTTATGACAATATTTTTTTCCTTTTACTATTGCTTTTGATTGAGTTGCTTCAGTGTAGGAAGTTTAAAATGTTTTGTTTTATCTCCTGAAAGACTGTTATCTGCAAATAGTGTCTTTTTTAAATATTCAACACTTGGTTGTTCTTCTAAGTCTTCAAAATGAAAATGATCTAATATCATTCTGGCTGTATTGGTCGGACTTAAATTTCCTCCTTTATTAATGGGTTCTATTAGCCCCTTATTTATTAACTCCGTAAATAAATATCCGATTGCCTGAATGTTTGTAATTTTGGAATTGATTTTATTGGTTTTATCAGATACTCGTCTATATTGGTTATCCTTACTGGAAAACTTTAATTTAACCATTTCACTTATTATGTAGGTGTGTATACTATTAATCTCAAGTACTGCACCAATACCAATATTAGAAATATTTAAGTCTATAAATTCAGGTAGTAAATCTACATCATCAGGAGGATTTCTTTCTTCCAGAAAGTCTTTATAGCCTTCATAATTAGTCAAGACAAAGTCAATAAATCCTTCATGATCAGAATATTTACTAAGGTATTTCCTTAAAGAATCTTCATCTAAAAGAATTTGATTTGTTTCGGAAAATACATTTAGATACTTTTCCGAAAGTATGTCGTAGTAAGACATTAAACTTAAATTCCTATCCCTCACATGCATAAAATCAAACATGTAGTTTTGTTCAAATTTCTTGAGAGAAAAATATAAAGGGATTTCCATAGCTTGTAATTTTGAGGGCTAAAATAAATGAGTAAAGCGACAAAATATGTCGCTCTGAAATTTTATTTGAGAATAATGTAGTTCTGAATTTCAAATTTAATCAGTATTCTTTTTTTAAGATATTTTTAGTTCTACTTCTTTGTGTGCCTGTGCTACTACTCTGGCACGCTGTAATAAGACTTCATTTAGATCCGTTTTATTGTAATGTTCTACCATTTCCTTGCTATGGTGGTTTGTCTGCATTTGGATTATTTCACTTGGTAAATACTGACTAAATAAAGTAACGTACGTTGCACGACCTGAATGTGATGTTACCAACTTCCAAAACTCATCTTTAACTTTTACCTTTCTTTTGATATTGTTTCTAACTTCAGTAATTCCGCCCTCTGTTATCTCGGTCAAACCTGCAATCTGGCAAACTTTTTTAATATATCCATTATACCGCTGTTCTGATATTTTCCTTGGAAATTTACCATTTCTTTTCTCCATTATGTCCAATACTTCAGGTAATAGATAAATATATTTCTGTCCACCTTCTTTGGAGTTACGGTTTTTCTTTTCAATAACTTTTAAAAATTTATTGTTATTGTCTTCAACAATATTGTCCTCATCAAATGTAAATAGTTCAGATACTCTAACAGAGGTATAGCAAGAAATTAGTAACCAATCCCTCGCATTATCCAGATAGTCATTTGGTAGAATGGTATTCTTTATCTTTTTTAGTTGCTCAAAACTAAAAGTAACATATTCTGCTACATTTTCGATATTAGAATTTATTTTCCAGTTTAGAACCTCTTTGCTTATTGGATAATCTGTATCAGCAAATTTGCAAAGCATTTTAATGTCCTTAATATATTTTACCTGTGTATTGGTAGAGTAATTAAGTTTATTTAGATGATTAACAAAGTTATTTCTAAACAGATCATTTATTTCAGTAACCTTTAAATTGCGATCAAAATCGGATACTACTTTTTGAAGTGTTTTATATTTTTTAATGGTATTTTCTGCCAGTGGTGCAGTGCCTTTGGTTTTGTCTTCTACACTTCGAAAGTTAATATAGAAATCCAACAGTTCTGAAAACCGTTCAGGTTTTGAATTTCTCACCTGTGTATTTATCCGATGTCCGAAATAATTACGTTTGACATAATCCCGAATATGTTCTTTTAATTCAGGAGCTGTTAAACTTAAATTATCATCTATTGAATTGGATATTTCAATTCGAAATGAATTGAGATTATTATTTAATCTCTCAATTTCGGCATTAAGCATCTTTTTCTCTGTGGTTTTTGCTCCTTTAGTATACTGGCTTAAATTCCATTGTTGGTTCTCATTGTCCCAGTTGTCTATATTTATGTCATAGGGAGTAGCGAGAACTAAGTCAAATTGCTTGTTTGGACGGTAGCGGAAATAGATTTTTTGAATTTGTTCCTTTCCTCTTAAAAAGAATCTAATGGTTGCCATTGGTTTGGATTTTATATTTTGAACAATTCAAATATAATACTTTGATGGTAACAATACAAAATTTGTTACCACTGTTGTTCCGCCAATTTACAATATGTTACAATCTGATGAATTTTAATACAATCTTTGAATATCAATATTAAATGCTATGAATACTGCATTAATAAAGAATGAGAGCATAAAAAAAGGACTTTCGAAAAAGTCCTAATTGTACTGATTGTAGCCCCATGAGGAATCGAACCTCAACCTAAAGAACCGGAATCTTTAATTCTATCCATTAAACTATGGGGCCTCCCTTATTCGGATTGCAAAATAAGTACTTATTACGGGAATTTGCAATTATTTTCCTTAAAATTCCAGCTTGATTCCGCCAAGTACCTGAGCTCCCATTACTTTGTAGCCTAAATAGTTCTGATAAGATGTTCCGGTTAGGTTATTCCCCATTACAAAAACACTGATATTCTTGTGTAATTTGTATTCTGCGGAAAGGTTAAGATCTACATATCCGGAAACCTTTCTATCGTTTGCTTCAGTAGTTGTATATTGGCTATTAGTGCCTAATGGCTGCACATCGAAAGCATTCGCTTTTCTGTCAGTTACAAAAATACCTTTAAAACCAAGATTTAACTTTTTATTCAGCATAGAATACTTCGCTCCCAATGTTGTTTGTACAACAGGCTTGTAGAATGCATTACTGAAGTTTTTCAGTGAGTAACTCATATATTTTAACTCCCCTGTAAAGTTTAAGTTTTCCAATGGGAAATACTGAGCATTGATAGTGACTTCACTTAGATTTCCGTTATCATATACAGTGTTAAAAGTATTCAGATAATCGTATGCATTTCTTTGAGCCACAGGATCTGCAGAGAACAGGTTATTCGACTTATAGAATAACATATCATTCAGCTTGCTGTAACCTGCGTTAATGTCATATTTAAAGTTCTGCTCGATATCACCCTTAATACCGAAATAAATATGGTATTTGGTCTCTGTCGGGCGAAGCTGAAGATCTGATACTAAGAACGGATTGTCATGTAACAAATCTGTATAAGTGTTTAATTTAATACCACCATCTACCCCAGCGTAAAATTTAACTTCATCTTTTGGTGCAATTAAGATCTCAGCAGTCGGGAACCAGTAGAACTTATTATTTTTGGTTCTGTCTGTTGTTGCTGTTTGGTATTTGGATGTAAGCGATGTAAAACGCGATCCGATTTTCAGATAATGGTTTCCTTTAAAGAAAGTAACTTCAGGCGTGAAGTTAGCCACAAAATGAGTTGACTCATTTTTATTCAGAATATCAAATTGTGTATTTACACCTTGTATTCCTACACCTAGATCGGCATTCATTGTAATACCATCAGAAGAACTGATTGTAAGATCGTGTTTTGCAAAGTTTACCAATGCGTCATAGAAGTTTTCTTTCGCATTGAAATGGTCTTTGGTAAATGCTGTTTTTACACGGATATCATTCAGATAATTATTAGCATAAAAATCATAATAAGCATTTACACCAAATTTGGTATAACTTTGCTTTAGATCTGCATTGTTAGCAGGCTGTATTACATTCTGATAATTCCCGTAGTAATTATAGTTGTTTAGTTCGATACCTGCATCTACATTCAGCTTCCCTACTTCACCATATGAGTTTAAGAATACATTTGCTTCAGTATTCTGTTGTTTAGAATCCCAGTTATAGTACTTCTTTAATCCACTGGTAGAGATGTGGTGTACATCTGCACCAACCTCCAGATTAGGCTGTATTTCTCCCGAAACATTTCCATCTACCAGAAATTTACCATAGTTACCATATCCCAGCTGGAAATAGTTACGGTTATAACCTGTATTGAATTTCGGAGAAATATCTTCCCCTTTGATAGTAGAAGTTTTGAAATCCGAAATCAAAGGAATATTAGTTACCTGATATTTCAGAGAGTCCTTCCCTTTTGGCGGGAAGTTTTTTTCTGTAGGAACAGAAGTTTTCTTTTTCTCAATTTTCTTTACTTCAGGCTCACGCTTACGATTAAGAACCAATTTTTCTTCTTTAATCTGTGCATGGGCAGTTTGTACTCCTGCCACTCCTAAAACACCGATAACTGCTATATATTGAATATGTTTTTTCATTCGTATATTTTTATTTTCCGCATTTAGCGGATCATCGCTGCATTAATTTAAAAACTTACTTTTTGATTTGAGATTTCACCTGTTTAGCTTCTGTTAGCACATCCGGGAAATCTTTATAATTAGCAATAATCTGATCTACTGTATAGGATGCCTGATACTTATCTCCTAACGCAAGATAATTTTTAGCCATTAATACCAGGGATTTAGCTCCCCAATATTCTTCAGAAGCATAGTTGTTGGAAAGCTTAAAGATGGTCTCGTTAGAAGACTTAAATGCTTTTCCTTTGTTCTGATAATAAGCTTTTGCATATAGTGCTTCAGCGGCAACCTCCGGGTTAGCAGATTTTTCTAGAGCTGTATAAGCTTTTTTAGCTTCAGAATCATTACCGCGCTTCATAGAACTTCTGGCTTTGATAATCTGAGCCTGCTCTTTTACTGAAGGAGAATTTTTAGTATTGGCTAAAACCTGATCTGCATATTTTTCTGCCTGGCTAAAGTCTTCTGCATCTACAGCAATCTTCATCATTTCTGTAACAGCATAGTTCTTGATACCAGCATTGGATGAATTAACAAGATTTTGAAGGTATTTCTTCGCTTCCACAGGATTGTTTTGTGCAATGTACAATTGAGCCAATCTTACCTGTGCATCTTCCTGATATTCGTTTTGAGTATTTGCTACTTCATTAAGAACAACAACTGCTTTTGTGTTATTCTTAGTCTGGTAATAGCTTTCTCCTAATTCGTACTGAGCCTGATATAGCTTTTCACCTGTCGGACGCTGTGTCAGATATTTTTCATAATAAGTAATAGCTCCTTTGTAGTCTTTATTGGCATAAAGCTTCTGTGCTGTAGAAAGGTTAATCTCATCCAGTTCGCCACTGCTTATTTTAACACCAAGAGATGAAGCAAAACTTTGGTAGCCTGCTGTATCTCCATTTTTAAGATATACAGTCTTAGCTGCAGCTACTATCTTGTCCGCGTAGGCTGTCCCTTTGTAAGTATTTCCTAAGCTCTTAAATTCTGCAATAGCTTTGTCTGCCTGTCCCAGATCTGCATAGTTCTGTGCTCTGTAGATAGAAGCATTTGCAACTAGGTCCTTATCCGGAGAAGTTTTAATAACCTGATTGAAGTAATCGTTGGCTTCAGCATATCTTTCGTCGGATGCATAAGCTACACCGATTTCATACTGAGCATCGTCTGTATACTCACTATTCTTATAAGTGGAGATAAGTTTCTTCAGAGCAGCAATTTTAGCTTCAGAATCCCCTTTAAATCCTAAAGACATTGCTTTCTGGAACTGAGTATAATCTGTACCATCTGAATTTTGATCATAGATAGCAATAGCATCATTCAGCTCATTATTTGCATAATGCGTATCGGCTAAACGAAGTTCTGCATCGTTTTTAAACTCAGTTTTAGGATTTTGCAGGTATAACTTAAAGTATTTCTGAGCATCCTCGAACTTTTTGTTCTTAAAGTATGCATAAGCCAAATCGTATGACAACTGTTGTTTTTCTTCAAAGTTTACACCAGAGTTATATAGTTTCTGCAAGGTTTCTGTTGCCGAACCATAATCCCCCATTTGATATTGACTCTGTCCCATCCAGTATTGTGCACGGGCGTTGAAGTCTTTGTTGTAATTGTACTTTAGTGAATATTCAAAAAGCGTTTCAGCTTCTGTGAAGTTTCCTTTATTAAATTCTTCAGTACCTAACAGGAAAGCAGCTTCCTGCTCAATTTTACCAGTTTCTGCAGATTGGCTTCCCAATTTTTTAATTGCAGAAAGTGTCTCTTTATAGTTACCGGAATACAGATAAGATTTTACCAAAAGACTTTTCATCTCCTGAGAATTTCCTGCATTCGGATATTTAGCTAAATAATTCTGAATAACCTGAGAATTGGACTCAAAAGGGTTACCAATATCATAACCTAATTTAGCATATTGCTCATAGGCCAATTGTTGAACTCTGGAATCATAATTCATTTGTGATGCCGAACGGAATGCCGATAATGCCTCACGTTTCTTTCCTACTTCCAGATATGCATTTCCTAATTGGTAGTATGCATTTTGTGCTAAAGCAGACTGAGAACTGATTAGCTGATTGTAATAGCTAACCGCTTCATCATAACGCTTCATCTGTGCCGCTACGAATCCCATTTCGTAAAGATCACTTTCTGAAGGAACACTTTTACTGTTCAGGTAAGTTTTCAGATAAGGATATGCAGCAGCATAGTCCTTTTTCATAAAGTAAGACTCTCCTATGATTTTGTTTACTTCTGCAGTATAATCTTTGGAAATATTCTCATTCAGTAATGATTTTCCCTCCTCTATTGCCTTGTCATAATTCTTCTGATTGAAATATAACTGTACATAGTAAGGTCGGATAGTTTGTGCATATTTAGGATTATCCTTTATAGTATCGAAATACTGGAATGCTTTTTCAGTATTGCCTTCTGCATATTGTAAATGCCCAAGCATATAAGCTACATCCTTTTTCCCATCTTCATTAGCATTGGCATAAGCTTCATCCAATGCTTCAATAGCTCCTTTGGTATCACCTGTCATAAATTTGGCATAACCCAGCTTCAGGATATACTGTGTATTTTCCTCTTTGCTCAGGTTATACTGATTTACTTTCTTCAGGCTTTCCAAAGCTTTTGGAAAATCCTTTTTTGCCAGATAATAATCTGCTAAAGGACCATTCGCCAATGCAAAATAAGCACTCTTCGGATACTTTTTTGTAAAAGCTTCCAACCCTTCTTCAGAATGATTCTGATTCAGGATTACTCCTATAATATTATCATAGAAAAGGGATGCCTCTTTCTTGGCTCCCTCTGGGTTCTGATAAAAATATTGGCGTGCAAATTCATATTGTGCTGCTTTATAAATTTTATTCTGGTAAAGCTTCTCTGCTAAGGATGTTCTGTACTCTTCTCTATTCTTAAAGAAGGCCGATTGTTGGGCAAATGCAGGAGTTACTGCACCAAAAAGCCCGGCGTAAATGAGAATGTTTTTAGGACTCATTAATAAAAAGTAGGTGTTAAACGTCTTTTTCTACAACGATAAACCAATAAGATTTATTGTAGTAATGGTATATTTCGGGTAAAAGTACTAAAAACTTAGTGATTGCCATAAACCGTAGTTGTTAAAAAAAGCATAAATTAACTTTACAGAATTGAGCCTGAATAATTTGTAATTTTAGCTACATATAGAAATTAAGTGTAATAAAATACAGCATCATGAAACAAAGTACCGCCATTGCCAATCGATTACGTGAAGTACTACTCAACGGACATTGGATAGCCAATACCAATTATAAAGAACAACTACAACTGGTTACCTGGCAGCAGGCTATCTATAAGATTGGCAATCTAAATACCATTGCAGCACTTACCTTTCATCTTAACTACTATATTTCAGGAGTTTTGCACACTTTTAATACAGGAAAACTTGAAATAAAAGATCAGTATAGTTTTGATCTGTCACCTATAGAAAATGAAACAGACTGGCAGACGCTTACAGATGATTTTCTGAGAAATGCAGAAATGTTTACGGCTAAAGTAGAAGAAATTTCTGATGAACAATTACAGGAAACTTTTATAGATGAAAAGTATGGTACTAACCTTAGAAATATTGAAGGAATGATTGAACATTGTTATTACCATTTAGGCCAAATTTCTCTTATCAGAAAGCTTATTGCAAGCATCTAATTCGGCTTTTCCGGACTTAATTTATATTTAAAATAATGCGTTCTCTTCTACCCCTGATTTCCAGATATTTTCTTTCCGGGAATTAACATTATGTTAATTTTTATTAAAGCTTTATTATATTTTATTTTACTTTTGTGCTTCTCAACTATAAAGTCCAACATATGAAGCAACTTTTCAGAAGGAAAAATATAATCGACTTAGCATCGAAAAAAGATAATGAAGATTCATCTGGTTTAAAAAGAATCCTTAGTGTAAGGGACTTAACGTTTTTCGGGATTGCAGCCATTATTGGTGCCGGAATATTCAGTACCATAGGTAGGGCTTCTTATGACGGTGGTCCCGCAGTAAGCTTACTATTTCTAATGGTTGCTGTAGCTTGTATTTTTACAGCGCTGTGTTATGCACAATTCTCATCTATGATTCCTGTAAGTGGAAGTGCTTACACTTATGCTTATGCTTCTCTGGGCGAAATTTTTGCCTGGATTATTGGTTGGGCACTTATTCTGGAATATGCTGTATCGAACATGGTAGTAGCTATTTCCTGGTCCGAATATTTCACCTCCATGCTTCAGGGCTTTGGTATAAAGTGGCCCGATTGGCTGGCAATAGATGCAGGTTCCGCATCACGTGCATACGAACAGGTTTTGCATGCTAAAGTCGGAGAACACCTGCCAAGTAATATTATTGCAGCAGCTAAAACATACGAAACAGCTCCTGTTATAGGAAATCTTCATATTCTTTTCGATCTACCTGCAGGTTTAATTACTGTACTGATTACTGCATTGGTATTTGTAGGGATCAAAGAATCTAAAAATGTAAGTAATGGCCTTGTAATCCTTAAATTAGGTATTATTGCCCTAGTTATAGTTGCGGGGGCCTTCTTTGTAAAGCCTGAAAACTGGTCGCCTTTTGCTCCAAATGGTGTAGGCGGAATTCTAAAAGGTGTAGCCGCTGTTTTCTTTGCCTTTATTGGTTTTGACTCCATATCCACCACTGCCGAAGAATGTAAAAATCCGCAACGGGATATGCCAAGAGCGATGATCTATTCATTGGTAGTTTGTACTGTTTTATATATTATTATCTCTCTTGTGCTTACAGGAATGGTAAACTATAAAGAATTACGTGTAGATGATCCATTAGCCTTTGTCTTCGGAAAAGTAGGGATGAATTTTATTGCAGGTGTAATCTCTGTAAGTGCCGTTATCGCAATTACCAGTGCTTTGCTTGTATATCAAATCGGACAGCCGAGAATCTGGATGACAATGAGCCGTGATGGCCTTTTAGGAAAGAAATTCGGGAAAATTCACCCTAAATACAAAACACCAAGCTACTCTACTATTATTACCGGTATTCTGGTTGGACTTCCGGCTATGTTCCTGGATATGCAGTTTGTGGTAGACTTAACCAGTGTAGGTACGTTCTTTGCTTTTATTATGGTATGTTCCGGAATCCTATATCTGGATTACAAAGGTTACAGCAAAACAGCTAAATTCAAGATCCCATACATTAATGGTAAATATCTGATAGGAATTTTATTGATCGCAACAGGTATTATCGTGTATAATAAATTTGGTATTGCCCAAATTAAAGAATCTATTACAGAGAAGCCATTGCTTGTTGTTTTCATAGCTGTATGGACAGGTCTTGCTATAGCTGCTCTTAAATACAAATTTTCATTAATCCCTATACTTGGTATTTTATTCAATCTGTATCTAATGACAGAACTAGGTTTGTCCAACTGGACGATGTTCCTTATCTGGTTAGCAATAGGATTGGTAATCTACTTTACTTACGGATACAAAAACAGTAAACTGAATAAAAAATATGAGCAGTTGGTTTAACTACAGGTTTCACGATGAAGAAGGAAATGTTGTATTCCTTCGAGGTAAAGAAAACATCGATGAACATATTGCTTCGGGAAAATATTCTCAACGTTTAGAAATTGCTTATCGCTTCAAAGGAAATGAAACAACACATTTACCGGACGAAACTATGCTGGGCAAACTTGATAATCTTGAGCATAAATTTGAAAAAGAATTTGCAAAAGATGGTAAAGCTATTTTAGCCCTATCTTTTACTGGTAAAAACAGAAGAGTGTGGTACGTATACACTTCTGATGTACATAGTGCAATTGTTGCTATCAATATGGCCGCTAATGTAGAAACAGAGCTGGATATCATACATGATACAGATGAGAATTGGGAGTTTTATAAAAATTTTTATTCAAAAAAATAACAGAAAGTATTTTTTATATCAAAAAAATATTTACATTTGCTCCGATAAAATATTAACTGCTTCAAAGCAGATAGATAATACATATGAAATTTAATACTAATAATACTAACTGGTGGTGGCTTTCCAAATCTATGTCGGATCTGGGCGCTTCCTCTATGTATTATAATTAGGATAAATAATATTAGAAAAGAGTTTAAGACTTCGGCATATTGTGTCGAAGTCTTTTTTTTAACCATACTTACAATATTAAACCATGAATTTTAACCAGAACATTAACATTACAACCAAACATAAAAATTACCTGAGTGACCTGTATACGCCTATAGGAATCTATCTTCGTCTTCGCGACCGTTACCGCGACACTATTCTATTAGAGAGTGCCGGAAACCAAAATACAAACAACAACTACTCTTTTATCTGTGTAAATGCAATTTCCGGTATTGAGATTAAAAGCCTTACAGAAATAGAAGTTAAATTTCCTAATCAGGCACCCGAAAAACACCAGCTGGGAAGTGAAAAACTCACACAGGTTTTACAGGAATTCTCGAATTGTTTTGTTCCGGAAAAATCTGAACATCCTTTGGCAAATCTGGCACAGGGATTATACGGATACACCAGCTACGATGCTGTTCAGTTTTTCGATACGGTAAAATTCAAACCAGCTTCTCCGGAAACCGATATTCCGTTAATGCGTTACAGATTATATCAATACGTAGTTGCCATCAATCATTTCAATGACGAAATGACAATTTTCGAGAATAAAATCAAAGGTCTGGAATCTGATTTTTCCACTCTGGAAACTTTTATCAATCAGAAAAATGCACCTGTATTCCCTTTTGAAACAAAAGATGAGGAAAAGTCCAACCTTACTGATGAAGAAATGGCTGAATTAGTAGAAATGGCCAAAAAGCATGCGATGAGAGGCGATACTTTTCAGATGGTACTTAGCCGCAGATTCGAGCAACAATTTTCAGGAGATGAATTCAATGTCTACAGAGCATTGCGAAATATCAACCCTTCCCCTTATCTTTTTTATTTTGATTACGGAAGTTATAAAATCTTTGGTTCCAGTCCGGAAAGCCAGTTGATTATCAAGGATCAGAAGGCAATTATCCATCCTATCGCCGGAACATTTAAACGTACAGGAAACGTAGAAACTGATCTTGCTTCTGCAGAAGCGCTAAGAAAAGATCCAAAAGAAAATGCTGAACACACTATGCTTGTAGACCTCGCAAGAAATGACCTTAGCATAATGGGTAAAAATACAACAGTATCCAAGCTCAAAGAAATCCACTTCTTCTCTCATGTTATTCATATGGTAAGTGAAGTTACTGCAGATGTTGCTGTAGGAACAAATCCTTTTGAAATGATTGCTACAACTTTCCCGCAGGGAACACTAAGCGGTGCTCCAAAATATATGGCTATGGAACTTATTGATAAATATGAAAAAACTTCCAGAGGCTACTATGGTGGCTGTATAGGATTTGTAGGATTCGACGGGAGTTGTAATCAGGCTATTATGATCCGTACATTCCTTAGTAAGAATAATACACTTTATTATCAGGCCGGAGCCGGGGTTGTTGCCAAATCCGATACTCAAAGTGAAGTGCAGGAAGTAAAAAACAAATTAAATGCATTAAAATCTGCATTAAAGAAAGCCAATAAAATGGTTAATTATTAATCGTTAATGGTTATGAAAGAAGACAATATTGTTAAACAGAAAAGTTTTGATTTTGCGGTTCGGATCATAAAGCTTTACCAGTATTTATCTAGTGATAAGAAGGAGTTTGTTTTAAGCAAACAAATATTACGAAGCGGAACCAGCGTAGGTGCAATGATAAGAGAAAGTGAACATGCACAAAAAGAAATTAACGAAACTATTTATTGGTTGGAGTTATTTCAGGCTACTGATTACCTTTCAGTGCAAGAATTTGAAAGTATGAATGAGGATGCTGTTGAGATTATAAAGTTGATAACAAGCATTATTAAAACCACTAAAAATAACATTAACAATTAACCATTGAGAATTAACAATTATGAAGATATTAGTTTTTGACAATTACGATAGTTTTACATATAACCTTGTACAGATCATTGAAAAAATAGTCGGACATTCTGTAGACGTGATCAGAAATAATCAAATCACACTTGCTGAAGTAGATCAGTATGACAAAATCATTCTTTCACCGGGACCTGGAATTCCTTCGGAAGCAGGAATTCTTCTGGATTTGATCAGAGAATATGCTCCAAAAAAAGAGATTTTTGGTGTATGTCTTGGCCAGCAAGCTATTGCAGAAGCATTTGGTGGAAGCCTTATTAACCTTTCCGAAATATACCATGGGGTGGCTACTGATGTACAGATTATAAAAGACAATACATTACTCTTTAAAGATTTACCTGAAAACTTTGAAGCAGGAAGATACCACAGCTGGGCTGTGGCTAATGAGAATTTCCCTGAAGAGTTGGAAATAACGGCTGTGGACGACAAAGGAATGATCATGGCTCTGCAGCACAAAAATTACAATGTCCATGCTGTACAGTTTCATCCCGAAAGTATCCTTACACCACAAGGTGAAACTATTCTTAAAAACTTTTTAAATGCTTAATAATCCATGAAACAGATATTACAATACCTTTTCGATCATCATACACTTTCACGGGCTGAAGCCAAAGCTATACTTAGTGAAATCGCACAAAACAGATACAATGAAAACGAAGTCACAGCTTTTGTATCAGTATTTCTCATGCGTAACATTACACTTGCTGAATTAGAAGGTTTTCAGGAAGCATTATTACAATTAGCTGTTCCTGCAGATTTAGGCACTAATGATCTCGTTGATATCGTAGGTACAGGCGGAGACGGAAAAAACACTTTCAACATATCAACATTGGCCAGCTTCATTGTAGCCGGAACAGGACAACAAGTAGCCAAACATGGTAACTATGGAGTTTCTTCTACAAGTGGAGCCTCGAATGTATTGGAAGAATTAGGTTATCAGTTTAAAGATAATGCAGAAGATCTGAAAAAAGATCTGGAAAAGGCAAACATCTGCTTTATCCATGCTCCACTCTTCCATCCGGCACTGAAAGCTGTAGGACCACTTCGTAAAAATCTTGGACTTCGTACATTCTTTAATATTCTTGGTCCATTGGTAAATCCTGCGAAACCGAAATACTCCATGATTGGTGTTTATAATCCGGAAATTGCACGCATATACCAATATTTACTGCAAAAACAAAAAGAGAAGTTTATGCTGGTACATGCTTTAGACGGGTACGATGAGATTAGCCTTACACAGGATACCAAAATTTATTCTGAAAAAGGAGAAGAAATTTATTCTGCAGAAGACTTACATTTTAAAACTATCACAGCAGATAGTATATTTGGTGGTACAAGTAAGCAGGAAGCTGCAGAAATTTTCCTGAATATATTAAAAGGTAATGCTACCTACGAGCAAAACGCAGTTGTACTAGCTAATGCTGCTATGGCTTTAAAGAATACAGGTAAATATGGAGATTACGATTCTTGTCTGGCATTAAGCAGAGAAAGCTTGGAAAGCGGAAAAGCCTTTAGAAGTTTACAATTGTTGGTTCACAATTAGATGTTTTTATCTAAATAAATCCATCAATTAATAACCAATAACTAAGAACTAAAAAAATGAATATACTAGATAAAATTGTTGCACAAAAACAGCTGGAGCTAACGGCTGCTAAGAAGCTTATCTCAACAGAAGAATTAAAAGACCATGCTTTCTTTTCACGTAAGACTTTTTCATTAAAAGAAAGTGTAAAAAACAAAAGTGGTATTATTGCTGAATTCAAAAGAAAATCTCCTTCTAAAGGTATTATTAACGATATCCAAAATCCCCTCTCTGTTGTTTCTTCTTATGAAAAATATGGAGCAAGCGGTATTTCTATACTTACAGATACGGAATTCTTCGGAGGATCAAAAGAAGATATTCTAAATGTAAGAGAACATATCAACATCCCTATTCTCCGTAAAGACTTCATGATCGATGCTTATCAGTTCTATGAAGCCAAAGCTATGGGAGCAGATGTGGTTCTCCTTATTGCAGCTTGTTTGTCACCGGAGCAGGTTTCCGAGTTTACAGTATTGGCACATTCTCTGGATCTGGAAGTTCTTTTGGAAATTCATACAGAAGAAGAATTAAAACATTTCAATACCAATATTGATTTGGTTGGTATTAACAATCGTAATCTGAAAGACTTTAAAGTAGATTTACAACACTCTGTTAATCTTAAAAACCTCCTTCCGACTGGAACCTTATCCGTGGCAGAAAGTGGGATTTACAATACCGAAGACTTTTTATTCCTAAAAGAGAAGGGATTTGATGCTTTCCTGATGGGTGAATACTTTATGAAAGGAGAAAATCCGGGACACACATTCTCTGAATTCGTGTCCAATATAACAGTCTAACAATGGAAAATCAAAATCATCACCCGAAACTTAAAGTATGTGGATTAGCACACCTCGATCAGATTCAGGAACTACAGAAGTCTGAAGTTGATTTTCTTGGATTTATATTCTATCCTAAATCGCCACGTTATGTTCTGAACCATTTGAATTTAGAACAAATATCAGAAATAAATCATTTGGGAAAAGTTGGCATTTTTGTAAATGAAGATGTTGCTATAGTTTCTGATATTGCCAAAAAAGCACATTTGAATTACATACAGCTTCATGGCGACGAAACTATAGAATATATACTCAATCTGAAAAAACTTCTTCCGGATATACAGATTATTAAAGTATTCCGAATTGGTCAGGAGGTAAATACCGAAGCTCTTAAATCCAAAATTTCAGAATTTGAGGTTTATTCAGATTTACTTCTGTTTGACACGGACTCTAAAGCTTATGGCGGAACCGGGGAAACATTTAACTGGTCGGTTTTGGATCAATTAGATTTACAAAAACCATACTTGCTAAGCGGAGGAATTTCTTCTGAAAATATAGCTACAATGGAAGGCTTAAAAACAAAACCTTTTGCTTTGGACATCAACTCCAAATTTGAAAATAGTCCGGGAGACAAGAACTTAGAAAAGATAAAAGAATTTATACAACATATCCAACAATTATAAAAACTAAAAATGAAATACAAAAATCCTGATCAATACGGATATTATGGAGATTTCGGAGGTGCATTCGTCCCTGAAATGCTTTATCCTAATGTAAAAGAGTTAGAAGACAATTATCTGGATATTATCAATAGTGATGATTTTAGAAAGGAATACAATGCTCTACTTAAAGACTATGTAGGCAGAGCTACTCCACTTTATTTTGCTAAAAATCTCAGTGACAAATACCAGACAAATATATATCTGAAAAGAGAAGATCTGAACCATACAGGTGCCCATAAGATTAATAATGCACTAGGACAGGCTCTGCTAGCAAAACGACTGGGCAAAAACAGAATTATTGCAGAAACCGGAGCTGGCCAACATGGTGTAGCTACAGCAACAGCTTGTGCCCTATTGGGACTGGAATGTATTGTTTATATGGGTGAAATTGATATTGCGCGCCAGGCTCCAAATGTTGCCCGGATGAAAATGCTTGGAGCAACTGTAGTCCCTGCAACTTCCGGAAGCAAAACACTTAAAGATGCCGTAAACGAGGCTTTAAGAGATTGGATTAACAATGCCTCTACTACTCATTACATCATTGGCAGCGTTGTAGGTCCTCACCCTTTTCCAGATATGGTGGCAAGATTCCAGAGTATAATAAGTGAAGAAATAAAATTCCAACTGAAGGAACATATCGGACGTGAGAATCCTGACTATGTTATTGCTTGTGTAGGCGGCGGAAGCAATGCTGCAGGAACCTTTTATCATTTTGTAGATGAACCTGGTGTTGGTATTATTGCTGCAGAAGCCGGCGGTCTGGGTAAAGATTCCGGTGAGAGCGCTGCAACTACTTTTTTAGGAACATTAGGGATTTTACATGGTAGCCAGAGCCTTGTAATGCAAACAGAAGACGGGCAAGTTATAGAACCTTACAGTATCTCTGCAGGGCTTGATTATCCGGGTATCGGTCCATTCCATGCGCATTTATTCCAGGAAAAAAGAGCAGAGTTTTTCAGTATAAATGATAATGAAGCATTGAAATCCGCTTTTGAACTTACCAAACTTGAAGGAATTATTCCTGCATTGGAATCTGCACATGCTTTAGCAGTATTGGATCATAAAAAATTCGGTAAAGAGGATGTTGTTGTAATATGCCTTAGCGGACGTGGTGATAAGGATATGGAAACTTATTTGAAGCATTTAGCTTAACTTTTAATCTCTAAACAATGAAAAAACTCAATATATATTTTACTGCCGGAGTTCCTCAGCTGAATGATACAGCACAAATAATGAGAACCATTCAGTCTGCCGGTGCCGATATGATAGAAGTGGGAATCCCATATAGTGATCCTGTTGCAGATGGTCCTGTTATTCAGAAATCTGATGAATTGGCTTTACAAAACGGGATGACCATTGCTAAGCTTTTTGGACAATTGAAAACAGTAAAAGATGAAATCAATATTCCGGTAATTCTTATGGGATACCTGAATCCTGTTTTGAAATTCGGTTTCGAAAAATTCTGCCAGGAATGTCAGGCCTCCGGTGTTTCCGGATTAATACTTCCCGATTTACCTCCTATAGAATTTGAAAAGAAATATCAAAAGATTCTAGAGCAATATGGTATCAATTTTACTTTTCTTGTGACTCCGGAAACTTCGGATGAGAGAATCCTGTATTTGGATAGTCTAAGTTCTGGCTTCCTGTATGCAGTGAGTAGTTCTTCTACAACCGGTACCAATCAGGAAATTGATAACGATGCTTATTTTAAACGTCTAAGTTCACTGAATCTGAAAAACCCAATACTAATTGGATTTAGTATCAAAAATAAAACTGATTTTGACAAAGTAGCACAACATGCAGATGGTGCAATTATAGGTTCAGCTTTTGTGAAAATTCTTTTAGAAAATCAGGAATGGGAAACCAAAGCTGCAGAATTTATAAAATCAATTAAATAAGATTATCCTCCATTAAATGGGTATAATATCTTGAGCTGTACTTCTCCTGATTTAATAAAACCTGGTTGAATACAGCTCAATTTTCATTAATAACAATATACTGATTTTAATTAACTTAGTAGTAAATTCTATTATTATGGAACAGAAAATAGATAACTACAAAGATTTTTATAGCTTCTATCTTACAGAGCATAAGGATTATACCTGCAGAGTATTGCACTTTACAGGTACAGCATTAGTATTTATCCTGCTATTCTATGCACTCTTTTCAGAGAGATATTATCTTCTTTGGTTTGTTCCGGTTGTTGGATATGGCTTTGCATGGGTTGGTCATGCATTTTTTGAAAAGAATAAACCCGCTACATTTACCTATCCTCTATGGAGTCTTATCTCAGACTTTAAACTTTTCTTTGAATTATTAACAGGTAAACAAAAGTTCAGACAACAGAAATGACAGTGATTTATTATTAAGCGTTTTCTTCCATAACATCCTGTAATGCCCGAAACAAATTAAGTGGATATTCGGCTAAACGATTACAAACATAAAGATACCATTCCTTTCCATATACAAAATACAATTTGGTAGGATAACCTTCTTCTTTTAATTTGGTTAACTGTTCAGTCTGTATACCATATAAGCTTTCAAATTCATAGGTCTCTTTTTCAGGCTGGTATTTATTGATAAGAGCTTTGGCCTCTTGCTGAATTTCATGGTGATGTGTAGCGATAGAACACAGATGTTGCTGAGATAGCAATTGTTCAACATAATACAGATATTGATCATCCAAAGCATTACCACGTGGAAGAGATAAGCCTTTTTCTGTTTCAAATGCTCCTTTTACCATGCGTATTCTGCCTTTCTCTTTAATTATATCAACAAAATCATCTTTTGTTCTATAGAGATATGCCTGTAATGTTATTGATAAGTTAGAGAAGTCTTTGGAAGCTTTTTTATACAATTGTAATATTGCATCTGTTCTTTCAGTGCCTTCTGCACTTATAATTACTTCCTTATCTCCAGCCGCTGTACAAATAGCTGAAATATTTTCAAAACATAAATCTTCTGAAATGGCCAATCCTATATGAGACAAATCCAGAGACACTGTAGAATTCAAATTTTGGTTATGAATTGCCTGACAAATATTTACAAATTTATCTTTAGCTTCCAATGCTTCTTTTACAGTACGTGTACTCTCTCCCATAAACTCTATAGAACATTTAAACTCTCTAGAATTTTCTTTGATAACTTTATTAACTGTTTCAGACAGATTTTCACCACCAATATATCGGTTTGCAGCTTTTTTCAATACTTTGAATAATGCTTCGTTTTGTATTATATAAGCTTTTGCATCTTCATTTAATGCTGCTTTTCGAAGTGCCTGAGATCCTATTGCCAGTAACTGTTCCATATAATTTAACTATAATACTACTATTTTTAAAATGTAATAACTTCCGTATAAACATTCATAACCTCTTCAGCAATTTGTTTCTCATTGAACTTCTGAACAAATTGAAAAGAATTCTCTGCTCTCCTTTTTCCTTCATCCGGATTTTCCCATAAGTGTAATACTTTGGATTTAATATCCTCTGTATTCGTTGGGTTTACATAGAGACTATCCGGCCCTCCTGCTTCCGGAAGGCAGCTTATATTACTCGTTATAACAGGTGTCTTAGAGAAAAGAGCTTCTATAACAGGAATACCAAATCCTTCATACAAACTAGGATAAATAAAGATATCGGCCAGCTGATAGATCTGTGCAAGTTCAGTCATACTGACATTGGTAAGAAAATGGACCTGCCCTTCCATATTATTCTGAGCTATGAATTTTCTTATTCTCTGGCTATATTTAGTTTCTTTGCCAACAATAACCAAAGGGATATCAGTTCCTTTTATGGCTTTTACAACAGAAAACAAATTTTTGCGCTCTTCTACTGTTCCCACATTTAGGATAAAGCATTCGGGAAGATTAAATTTAGCCTTTACAACAGTAAATTCATCTTCCGAAAAGTTCTGTTTAAAAGCTTCGTGACAAGTCTGATAGATCACCCTTATCTTGGATTCAGGAGTTTTGAAATACTCTATGATATCCTTTTTAGTCTGTTCACTAATTGCGATGACAAGATCCGAGTCTTTTATTGCCCTTTTAAACTTCCATGTATGAATTTTACGATCGAAAAATGAATAAAACTGAGGATACTTCAGAAATATAAGATCATGAATCGTTACAACTTTTTTTATCTTTTTATCATTCCATTTTAATGGTAGTTCACCAGACAAACCATGAAAAATATTACACCCTTCATTCTGGGCATCCTTCCCCATTTTCATTTGACGGGCAAGATTTCCTTTGCTTATTTTTCTGAAGATAATGTTGCTACGTTCCAAAAGGTTTTTCGTCCTTTCGGATGTATTTTTAGCAAACATTAAATATTGATTTTCCGGAAAGTATTCTGATAAAGTACGCACCAGGTCACGTGAATAATTTCCGAGTCCCGATGTATTATGAAAAAAACGTTTCGCGTCGTAACCTATCTTCATTTTTTTATAGTTTCTAAGAAGTCCTTAAAGGTACCAAATGTATATTGGTTATGCTTCAGCCAGTGTACAAATTCATCGAATCTTTGCACCATTTTATCACCTGTATTTACAGATGTATAAGAAGGCAGCGAATACGCTTTTTTAGTAATATCCATAAATTCCCAAGGGTGGAAATAAATATTAAGATATCCGTCTTTTTGTATAGCACGCTTCGCTAAGTATCTGTAAATATTTACAGGAAAATTATGAAATGACAACCAAAATAAAGGCACTCTCCATGGCGAAACCGAAGCTGGAATCTGAAGTACATTACCCTGCGGAAAGTATCTTCTGCTAACTTTCAGGTTATTATATCTTCCCGGAAGCCATGTAGGATTAATTGACGAATTATAAGTATAACCAGCTTTTTCTACTTCTACAGCATCTACTTCCATCATCCTTGGCATTCGGAGTCCGATAATATCAGTACCAAAAACTTCCTGAAGTCTCTCTCTGGATTTCTTCAGATCTTCAATTGAAAATTCTGAATGATACCAGGTATGCGATGCCAGCTCATGACCATCTGCAAGCAATTGCTCTATCAGGTCTTTATTATTTTCTGCAAAAACAACAGTCGAAAAAAAAGTTGCTTTTGCATTATATTTTTTTAGAATGGCTAATATATTTTGCAATCCATTTCTGGAGACTTGTAATTGCTCTTCAAACGGAATTGTTCCTTCATATTCCAGAGGCATGTCAAATTCTTCTATATCAAAACTTAATAGAATCATTTAGAAATTTTTTGATCTTATAATAAATAGAGGTCTGTCTTTAACCTGTTTGAATACCTTACCAAGATAAATACCTATAATCCCAAGCATTACCAATTGTAGTCCCCCGAAGAAAACTACTGTCATGATCAGAGATGCCCATCCGGATATTTCACTTCCATTCATAAATGAATAGATAACATAAGGCACATATAGTAGTGATAAAGCAGAAAAGAAAAAACCTAGATAAGCTGCAAAATACAATGGCTTTACACTAAAAGATGTTACACCCGTTAATGCCAGCTTAAACATCTTGTTTATTGTATACTGACTAATTCCGTTTTCACGATCCGCAGCGACAAACTTTATTCCTTTTTGCTTATATCCTACCCATCTGACTAGTCCACGTATGAAAAGGTCCGATTCATGGTTTTGCTTTATTTCTTCAACAACTTTGGCATCTAATAATCTAAAATCTGCACCAGCTCCTTTTTCAATTGTAAAATCGGACATTGAAGAGATTATTCTATAATAGATATCTGAAGTCAATTTTTTGCTTAAAGAAATATTCTCGTTATATCTTCTGATAGTATATACGATATCGTTCCCGTTTTCCCATTCTTTAATAAGTTGTGGAATCAACTCCGGTGGATGTTGCAAATCTCCATCCATAGAAATCACAGCATTTCCATCAGCATTATCCAAACCAGCCTTTAATGCAGCCTGATGTCCAAAATTACGGGAAAGCTCTATATACCTAACCTCTGGGTGTTTATCAGCAAGATCTTCAAGAACCTGCTGCGTAGTATCGCGACTGCCATCATTTACAAAAATAATTTCATAGGTATAATCACTTAATGAAGAAAATACAGCAGCGATACGCTCCCTCATTATAGGAACATTTTTTTCCTCATTATGAGCTGGTATTACAATATTAATTTTCTTCATTTTATTGTAATTGATAGTTTTTATTAAAATCTTTTGTTAGCAGTTCATATGTAATTCTAAACCATACAATACAACAAGGGAGTGCCTTTAATGAGTATTTTATGATGTAGTTTTGTTTCACATATTTAGGGAATAAATCCGACATACCGAAACAAGTCAGAATTAGTACAAACAACATAAGGCCATTAACAAGCTTGTTTTTATCTTTCTGAATAAGATACCAGATCATAACTCCGGCAACTGCAATAATATAAGTCGGAGATTCGGATCCTGAGCTAAATAAAACTGTAAAAAGCAAAGTAGAAGCTAATATCATCAGCTGAAAAGCCAAATTTTTATACTGCTTGATTCTAAGATATGGTAGTCCAAACAATGGTAATCCGATTGCCAGAAACCATAAATTGGAAATACCTGCATCTCCCAAAACTCTTCTTACAATTCCCATTAAAGATATATCCTGCATATTCCCCAGAACCTGATTGTCGTTGTTTTTCTTTACCAACTCTACATACCAGTCTGTATAGGACTGCAGTCCGAAATGTACGGATGAATAAAGCATAGGGATAGCTAAGAATGCGACTGCACCGATAATTAACGTTGCAATAAATTTCTTTTTATTCTGAACAAAGAAGAATGAGCTAAGCCCTACTATACCATAGATTTTGACAAAAGTTCCTAAAAGAATGGCAATAGCTGACTGGCTTTCTTTCCTTTGGTAAATAAAACAGGCAGACAATATAATAAGTCCTGTTAGTGCAACATTGAACTGGAAACTTACCATAGCTGTAATAAGCTCCTGAAAACATAGCCATGCAAAAAAAGATTTCATTTTTTCGGAAAATGGTAATTGCTTTACTGCGTAGATAAATAAACCTACATTGGCAATATTCCATAAAATCATTCCTAACCAGTCCGGTAAAATAGTAAACGGAGCAATAAGTGCACTGAATATTATTCCGTAATGATTTTTATCAAAATGCAGAAGTGGATATTCTACATAAAGATTTTGTTGAAGGAGAGTATTTCTGAAAACATTTTTAAAGATCAGATAGTTGTTGTATTTAGACGGACCTCCCCTGTATTTGGCAATAGCAGAAAATACAGCAACCAAAATATAAATACTAAAAATATATTTCGGTTGCTCTATGAATTTTCCGTATTTAGACCAAAGTCTAAAAACAGTATTTCGTATCATGTAAAGAAATCTATACCGCTACATTATGCTCTCTTAAAGCGTCGTTCAATGACGTTTTAAGATCTGTAGATTCTTTTCTTTTACCTATGATAAGGGCACAAGGAACCTGGAATTCCCCAGCCGGAAATTTCTTTGTATAACTTCCCGGAATAACCACACTTCTTGCAGGAACTCTGCCTTTTATTTCTACAGGCTCGTCACCAGTTACATCAATAATCTTTGTAGACGCTGTTAGTACAACATTAGCACCTAATACAGCTTCTTTTTCTACATGAACACCTTCTACAACAATACAACGGGAACCAACGAAACAATCATCTTCAATAATAACAGGAGCAGCTTGTAATGGTTCTAGTACACCACCGATACCAACACCACCACTAAGGTGAACATTCTTACCAATTTGTGCGCAGCTTCCTACTGTCGCCCATGTATCTACCATTGTACCACTATCTACGTAAGCACCGATATTTACATAAGAAGGCATCATAATAACACCCGGAGCTACAAAACTTCCGTGTCTTGCAATTGCATGAGGTACAACTCTTACTCCTTTTTCTGCGTAGTTTTTCTTTAACGGGATTTTATCATGAAATTCAAAAGGACCAACCTCAATAGTCGACATCTTCTGAATAGGGAAATACATTACTACCGCTTTCTTTACCCATTCGTTCACTTGCCATCCGTTTTCAGTAGGTTCAGCTACACGTAGCTCACCTAAATCCAACTTCATAATTACATCACGAATGATTTCCTGATTATCTTTATCTTGTAGCAAATCTCTATTATCCCAGATTTTCTCAATTGTCTCTTGCAAACTCATAATGCTTAGTATAGTTTTAGTGAATTTAAAGTGACAAATTTAATAAAATTATAAGACTCTTCTGGCACTTAAATAGGCTTTATTCCAATATTTTTCATTAAGTGAAGAGATCATCACTCCTTTACTGGTAGAAGCATGAATGAAATTAACTTCTCCGTCACGAATGGTATGAACAATTCCGACGTGAGAAACCCTTGAACCTCCTGATGTTGCAAAGAATAATAGGTCGCCCGGTATCACATTTTTTATGGAAATTTCTCTGCCTTCACGAGACTGGTCTTCGGATCTGCGAGGAAGCGCTACATCCTGACTATCGTATACTGTAGTGATAAATCCGGAACAATCCATACCAGATCTGGTTACACCACCAAATTTATATGGTGTTCCCATATAATCTTCTGCAGTACGCAAAAGCTTATCTACTTTGCGGGAGTTGCTTCCGCTGAAATTTGAATTAAGACTTCTTAGGGTATAGTTCTTACCGTAATTCTTTCCTCCAGTAGGTCTTTTGGTAACTACTTTGGAAGAAGAACACGAAATAATGAATAATGAAAAAATACTGAGTAAGAATATCTTTTTAAACATAGACCTAAAATTAAGAAAAATATAGATTACATAGGATTATAACGTATTTTTTAATAAAAAATTTTGTCCACGTCCAAAAAAATATTTACTATTGCATCTGCATCGGGGGATTGGCGCAGTTGGCTAGCGCGTTTGACTGGCAGTCAAAAGGTCACGGGTTCGAATCCCGTATTCTCCACTAATTGTAAACCTACTTCCACAAATGGTTTGCAGTGATTTAATTTAAATTTTCTCTTGTGCGATTTTTATAAACGTGTAAAAAAACGTGTAAAACTATGTCGCACTATTCAGAATTAAAAGTTTACCCAGTTACTTGGGAAAAGAAAATCAAATCCAATTTGAAGAAAGATTGGGAAATTCGTTATACCTATTTTCATAAGTCTTGTCCTGCAGGTAAAATTATTAGGTTCAAAGGAATGAATCATGCTTCTACCCTTGAAGAAAAGCAATTTATAACCAATAGCTTAATAAAACAAGAAATTGAAAATCTATCACGCGGGTATAATCCTATTACTAAAGAATTTGAAATATCAAGTAACGTAGTAATTGAGACTACAATGTTTATTAATGCCTTAGAAATTGCACTAAAAAAGATACAGGTCTCTAAACCGATGAAATCATTAATTGGAGATACGATTAGATTAGTGAAAGCAGCATCATTAAAATTTGATATAAACCTAAAACAGATATCTCATATCAGAAAAAGAGATATAAAAATAATTCTCGACGAGGTTTCAGAAACAAAAACCAATGATAGAGTAAATAAGGTAAGAGCTTGTTTAATCATTCTTTTCAACTATTTTGTAGATATGGATATCTTTGAATTTAATTTCATTAAGTCAATAAAAAAGCTTGTCCATACTCCGGAAAAAAGAAAAATTTTACGAAAAGAGGACAAAGAAAAGTTTGCAGAACTCCGATTTACTAATTATAAATTATGGAGATTCTGCACGTTGTTTTATTATTCGGGATCAAGGTTAGAAGAGTTCATTAAGATTGAAATAGAGCATATTAACATTGCTTCGCAAAAATTCAGGATATACGAAATGAAAGGCAAGCGCTATCACTGGGTGTGGAAACCTATAAATATAAACGCTTACAATTTATGGATTGAAATAATGCAAGAAAATAAAGGCACATTCGTTTTTGGCAATGACCTATCCCCTTCTGACAAACCTACTGAAAGAGATTACGTTACAAGAAAATGGAAAAGATGGGCTAAAGATCGCCTTGGTATTGATGCAGATTTATATGCTCTAAAACACACTTATCTTAATGATGTAACCTCAAAATACGGAATTGCAGAGGCTAAAAATCTTGCAGGACATACAAATGAAGCAACTACAAGAATATACGCAGTAGATTATGAGGATTTATTACTTGAAAAGCAGAAGACAATTGATGTTTCTCTTGCAATTTGATAAAAATTAAGGAGTACCTAAGTACTCCTTTTTTGGTTTAATACTGTAAGGAAAAGAAAAACCCCGAGGTTAGTCGGGGTTTATTAAAAGAGTTTTCTTTAACGATAAACTTTTATATCTTTTATAATTTTATTTCCGTAAAAAGACCTTTCGTCCGGAGTGAACAAACTCTTGTTTCTATCTCTATACTGATTTGCCTCTCCTGTTTGAATCGGGGCTTGCCAATATACCAACAGTGATATAGAATTAATACTATAAGCATTTTTTGTGTCAAATTTAAAATCTGAAAAAATTCTATAATGCTTATTGGTAAAAGCACTGTGACTAAAAACCAGCTTTGGTTGTATAGCAGTCATATCACCCAGTAATATTGAAAGTGGTTTGCCAACATATTTTGCTTTATTTACTTCAAATTGTTTTAAATAGCTGAGAGTATCCATTTGAGCTTTAACATAAGTAGATAGAAAGGATATTAAGATTATTATCAGTGAATTTTTTAAATATTTCATATTATTAATTTTAAAGATTACAGTCAGGAGTTATTGCATAAGTTGTTTTTGATGGATCATTAGGGTCCTTTATTTCCTTTGCATAAATGCCATTAAAATTACCATTACTATCAGCTTTACTAAGAGCTATTCCCATATTGTATTTCCGAATCATCGCTGCCATTACCAAATCCATGATGTCATCATCAGGCATATTTGAATTTTGAAAGCTATTAATAATATTTCGATAATCCTTACCTATTTTAGAGCTTTGATTCCAAGTTTGTGTTGTCATATCAAAATTTGTACCTTCTGGATAATTTTTAATAAAGTTATCAAATGCAGTTTGGTTAACTATTGTATAAACGTAATTATTATTGCCTTGAGAAAAAGTATAATAATAATTAAAATTATTATTTGCTGAATGCGCTTTATAAAATTGGTAAATATCACCAGAAGAAGCTACATTATAGACATCTGCTGTGTGTGTATGAGCTCCCCCTTCTATAGTCAGATTTGGGTCAGTAACTGACATTTGAGCTGAACCTCCATTTCCCTCTTTAATGCTTGTTGTTTTATAGTTTCCATCCTTATCTTTACCAAATGAGAAAGTTTTTTCATTTTTGTCAGATGTTATAGTTGCTGTAACGGCGGTTTTACTTCTTGAAATTTCACCTTTAGTTAATAAATTTTTAGCTATAGAATTATTAGTTAAAGCTTGACTACAAGCATCTTGTTGTTGAGTACCAGTACCGGTTCCTCCACCACCGCCTCCTCCAAAGCAGTCTCCAAATGTACCGCAATCACTTCCTGGAATGCTATTATCAGTTTGGTCTCCTGTTGGTAAAGTTATATCTTTATTAGGTGTTTTAATAGGTCTGGGGTTAGTAATAATCACCTCTTCAATTTCACTACATCTTTCATCCGGTCTATTTTCACAGTCATTATTTGCCATGAATTGTATACTTGTACTTGCACTCAAAGCCAAACGCATATTTTTTTTCTTATATCTATTGTAGGCTTCTTGAAATAACGGAGTATTTGTTTTATAAAACTCATCACTCTTATCTACTGAATAATAAGATAAATAGGTTTCTTTTTCAGACAATAATGAAACAATTAAACTGATTACAGTACCATTTTCAACTTTAGGAAAAACAACCCATATATTACCATCAGAATTCTTGATAACCTGAGAACGTACATTAAACTCTATATAAGAGCCTGTAGCAGTAGAGCCGTTTTTGTCAGACGAAGCACTTAGTAATGGTTTATTTGCAATTCCTGATAAATTAGATTTGTTTAATTCATCATACTTTATCATCAGGGATGCAAAGCCATTGGCATAGTTAATTGTTTTCCCCGATTGAGAAGTAAATGTTGCAAAACGTTTGTCTTCCTGATTTTGTTTGGAAATATTATCTTCTGTTCGACAAGAAGATAATACAGAAAATGAAAGAATTCCCCATAAAAAGGGTCGTAATAAATTTTTTGTCATATATGTTAAAGTTTTGTTTTCGGTGTGTTAAACTTAAAAATAATTTTTCACATATTTATTTAACATAATTTATTTTCTTTTACGGGAAACCGTAATGCTATTAAAAAGTTTTGTTTTGGGAAGTTTGGGCAAAGAAAAAGCCCAGAGAATATCCCTCTTCCCCGGGCAATCTATGAATAATAAACATTCTAATAAACTAGCAAAACCTATTGAAACTACATGGAAAATAATGATATATAAATTACTGCAGACTAGTTACATAGAGTCATATTATCATATGGAATTAATTAAATTAGCCTTAATTCTATATCAAACATAGCGATAAATAACTAGAATGAAAGCTGACAAAATTATAATATTCAGTAATTTATAAAAACAAGATAGAGATTGCAGACCTTCTAGGAAGATTATTCATTTATTCTAAATTAAAAAGCCCCGGTTTCCCGAGGCTCTAAAAAACTTTTAATTTATGGAATGATGTTTCCGGTGCAAATTTACAAATTCTGGAAAAAAAAAGCCTCTGTGGGGAGGCGTTTATTAATATGTAGTTATGTTGCAGATATTGACGACTGCAGCCATTGCATATTTTCTAAGTCTAGCTTTTGAATGATTTGTGTAGTGTATATATCATTAGAATCAATTGGAGAATATTCAATATTAAAACGATGTAAAACATCTAAATTCTGATTTCTACCTCTTGAAGCATAATTATTAAGAAGATCTAAATGGAAAGCTAATCTATTTAGTACCTTATCATCAGGGAAGTAAATTAATAAACCAGTCATAGGAATCTCACCTAAATCTGACATTGAGTTATCTACAATGTTTCTTAATACCAATTCAAATTTCAAAGAAACAATTTTGGCGGGTGCATTTTTAACTCTTACAATAAAAACATTAGGAATTGGGACTATCTCTCCATTTTTTATTTCAGAACCGTTTTCTAAAGTAAAAAAAGGTCTAATGTTTCTTTTGTTTGAATTTCTTAATTCATCTAATGATTTATTAGATGTTCTAGCTGTAATAACATTAAAAACAAGAGAAGATACTAGGGCTATAATACTAATTATAAGCGGATAATCGTATACATCTTGTTTATTTTGAATAATGGTACTACATAGAATAGTGTAGATGTGTTGCATATTTTTTTTAAAACAAATCTATAATATTTTACATTAAAAACCCTGGCAACTCGTGCTAGGGTTTTTAAACATCTCATTTTTTGATTAGAAATTATTTTCTTCGAACTGTATCATGTTTCAATATTTCTTTTACCAGTGGTCTAGCTTTATTATAAAATGATTCATTCTCCTCTATATATTTTGTTAGTTTTTTAGATTTTGCAGAATATATTATACTATTACCCTCGTTCCTTTTGCTCAATATTATTCCGTAATTTTCATATAATACTTTCTTGAATATTTTAAAGTCACCAACAGAATCTTGAAGTTTAACGATTTCTTTTTCTTTATCATATAGAATGTTTATAACACTATCTCTTTTTCGAACCATTGCACCATAAGTTATAGGCCTTCCTTTATCGTCAACATAATATGAAAACTCAGATAATGAATCATTCTTACTAATATTTAATAACTTATCTTTTAAGGAGTCTTGAGTATATTTTACTCTTTTAAAAAGAGTATCATTTCTTTCTTTTAACAAGTTAGTATATTGGGCACTTATTATAACGGAAAAAATAACAGCTATAACAGCTATAGATGTTACAAAGGCTAAGAATGTATTTAATCCTCTTACTGCCTTTCTCCCTTCTTTTAAATCCACAGATAGGTTCTCAGCAGATTTCTTAACTGAATCATCGGGATAATCTTTCAGTATATCAATATTAGATTCTATTTCCTTTAGAATTTGCGACAAAGATTTATCTTTATTTTTATTTTTTTCTTTTCTCATTATAATATGAAATTGAATCAATTTTTAATTTATACCTCAATTCTTTATTCTCTATCTTTAATTCTGAAATTTCCCTACTTTTATCAATTACCTGAAGAGAGTTGTTAGTATTAATTTCCAAAATTTCACGATCCTTAATTAATTTGGTTAAAAAAGTACCTGCTCCAACACACATTGACATTAATGTAGCAATAGTAATAATAGCTCCTGTACTTGAACCTATTATTTTGAAAAATTCAAAAGTATTATTATTCTTATTACTCTTTCTTGCCATTATTATCGAATGGCGTCAAAAATACGTTAATTTTTGTTAAACAAAAAAAATTATACTTTCAGCTTATTATACCACCTGAGCACCTCACTAAACCCGAAGGGATTATTAGTGTAATTTCCAGCAATAACTTGTCGTGTAGTCAACAATGAAGGCTTTGCTGATAAGTTGTGTTTTTTCCAGTAGTACAATGCAGAAATAAAATTGTACGGCGGTTTTTCCAGCCATTCCGGATGCGAAACGAAGTCAATTCCGGTATCTTTTGATAGCTGAGTATAATTATTGCGCCCAGTTGTCTGGATTGCTCCACGGCCGATGAATTTAGATCCGTCTCCGTCGTAGATATTACCTAATCCTTTCGGGAATTTCCGGTCGTCATATACCAGGTTAGCAAGTTTTACAGAATTCCGTAGATATTCATTTGGATTATACTTTGAACGGAAGGCTGACGGAAATATCGCAACCAATCTTGAAGGTGTAGTATAAAATAGATTCTCTTTGAATACTTTAAAGCCTCCTGTTTCATTTAAACAGTTTGCCAGGAACCGGAATTTATCTTCGTCTGTTTTAAGACCGTATTTCTCCATTTGCTCAAATAGATCCTCAGGCACATTAGACATATTAGCTCCTATCTTCTGCAGCTTATTTCTTAATTCTAGTTTAGTCATGGTTTCTTACTTTTTAATTCTCATGATGTTTATGTCAGCTCCTACCTTGAAATATTTCATCATTTGACCGTTATTGAATTGCCAAATAAAACCAGTCCCTACATTTGGACTAACAAAGCCATCTGGATTAAGTCTAAGCGATACCCCAGAAGAAAAACTATTCATATTCGGATTTTTTATACCGAATTGAATTTGGTTTTCCAGTACTAATTGAAGTCTATCCCGCTGCGGTTCTACAAACTTTTTAAAATGTTCAATATCAGTAGGAGTAAAGTTGGGATCTGGGCTACTGAAATCTAGTACTGTTTCAGGCTTTTGCCAGAAGAATATTTTGTTTTTCTTCTCAACTTTAGTATAATTGAACTCTGCCTTATACTGATAATCCGCCTCAGATTTCCCGTCAGGGTTTTGTCTTGAGACTATTTTTAAATATTTATTCTGATATGTAATAGTGACTATCTTATTGTCAATCTTTACATCTGCAGAAGGAAGAGTACCGGAGATTACAGCTTTAACTTTGGTAAATTCTTGTAAATCTTCGGATTTTGCATTTAACGCTTTCAAAGTTTTTTCCTGAATTTCCTGCTTTGTAGAAGATTTAACGGTGTTTTCATAGTTCAAAGACGGCTTCTCTGGCATCTGTATATGATTTACACTATCCTTATCTTTAAATTTAGTTTTAGGCAGTGTTTCCGATAAAGGCATATCTTTATGTTTAAGATACTCTGAATACTCTTTCTCTTTACTTGTTGGATTGAACCATCCGTAAAAGGTATTTGCTATTAGTATAATACATGCAAGTACCAATATTCCGATAATTGTATTTTTAGTTTTCATTGCATTAATGTTTTAGAATTTTATTGATAAGCGGTTGTGCTTTCTTTATGTAATCACTGTCAAGGCTATCATTGATTTTGGCAGAATCCTTTTGTTCCCTCAAGGCCTGATCTTTTTTCTCAATGATATTATTCTTTTCAAGAAGACTGTAGACGAGATATTTATTCTCATCTACACAGTCTTTTTTTTCAGTGGTAACTTCCTTTATCCTTGCCTCATAGGTTCCCTTGATTACATAATAGCAAACGATATCAATTGATAATAATCTATGTTCTACCTGATTTAATATATCTTTTTCAAATTCATTCATAAAGGCATGGGTGTTCTGATATATAAAACCATTCAAGCATGTTGTTTTCATTGAAAAACTTTCGCTCAATGGCTATTTGGTTAGGCGTTTTATCTTCTGGCACATATGCCACTTCTAAACCTCGTTTATCATCGAAAATATGATAGATGAACATTCTGCCGTCTTCCTTGAATTCCTTCAATATTTGGCAGTCTGAAACAGATACGGTCTTACTGCAATTACACGCCATTTATTTTCTTTAATAGTTTCTCTTTAATTATTGGGATGTTCTTCATTTGAACCTCTTTCAATTGCCATTCCGGCACCCCTAAAGGCTTCAATCCCATAGCTGTTGTCTTAGATTCAATCCAAAGCGTTTTTTCATTCTTGATGGATTGTTCAAAATGTACAGTCCCAGATTTAATGGTTACGCGAATACCTCTGTAGTAATCCCCCATTACTTTTAAATCCCAAAACCCACGATTTCGGGGGTTTATTGATACTTTAAAGTTGGCATAATCCGGATCTTTGTAAGGAGGCATATTAGCCCCCTCACTATCAAGACCCTGTTGTAAATTTTCAGTATTAAGCTTTACTAATTGGCTTTCTGCCAGAGCTTCCGTTATCAGCTTTGGTGCGTCCAGTATCGCCTGGTCTATCCTCCTTAGAAATGTCTCCGGATTGATTAGCATCTGACTTAATAAATGGTTTCACTTTACTTTTCACCAAATCGACTTCTAAATTAGGATGCCGATAACTACATTAGTTCTGTATGTAATATCTCGTAACGTTGAGGTGCCGACTCCAGTAGAAACACTTGCTTCAGCTCTATCCACTCTATCAGTGAAGTCAATTAGCAATTGTGATACTTCGCTGTCAATTAATTCACCTATTCTTATACTCATATCATTTCGGTTTTAATCACTTTACGGAATTCCGTAACTAACAATTACCATCTTTTTCATACATTTGTATCGTAATTGTTTTACAAATATACAACTTATTTACAACTATCCAAATATTATTACAACTTTATTACAATAAAAACACACATGACTGATTTTAAGCAAGATAGAAACACTGAAATATTTCAAAAAGCAGTGCAGTATTTGAGTTTAAGGTTTCCAAACAAGGAAATATCTGAAAAAACGAACTATGACAAAAGCAATGTTTCGAATTTTTTAAAAGGAAAAAAACCTGTTCCAGATGATTTTTTAGACAACTTTTTTACAACTTTTGGATTAAATAAGAGTGATTTTATTATAGATTCTATTAAAGAATCACACAACAGCGTTATTTCAAGTGAGTTATTTCCTCCATCAGAAAGTAAAGTCAAAGTACCTTATTATGATGTTGATTTTTCCGGAGGATGGCGTTCCGATGAGGTATTTTCGATGTCTCCTCCTTCTTTTTATATAACAAGTCCAAACTTTGAAAGAGCTGAATTTGCGTGCAATTTATCTGGAAATTCTATTTCGCAAATCATACCTAGTGGCTCTGTTGTCGGATTTAAGGAGATATTTAATTGGCAAACTTACTTTCTAACTAATGAGTTGTATGGAATAGTAACTAAAAACGATTTACGAACCGTAAAATTAGTTAAGAGAAGTAAAGAAAATAAAAATAACCTAGTATTAATACCATGTCCTTTAATTGAATACGACAAGGCTGGATATGAAAGTGAAGAAATACCTATGGATTTTGTGGCTAGATTCTACCAGGTTATAGCTTGGGCAAAGTTTGAAAGATTAGTAATGTAAAATAAATTAAATCAAGTAAATATGGAAACTGTATATATTAGTTTGATACTTTTTGGAATCATATCTCAGTACTTTATTATAAAATTTGCAATAAGAAGTGCTTTACAAAAGAACTTAGAACAGCAAGAAGAATATCTAAAGTTAATTGCTGGATTACAAAGTATATTAAACAAACACCTTTTAAATAAGTAAATAGTATAATATTTCTATCTAATAATTAAACTCATGTCAATAACAGATAAAAGAATGTTAGATTTCCGTGACATATTAAAACAAACAAGGCGAATCAGGTTCTATACCGAATTTGATGAAAAGCTTGGAATATTAAAATCTAATTTATCTAAAATAAGAAGCGGAAAAGAAAGCTTTCACTTCACAGTACATCATATTAAAATCGCAGTTAATGATTTTGGAGCAAATGCAAACTATTTGTTTGGCGTATCTGATGAGGTTTTCCGTAAAAAATAATCGGTAACAAAATCGGTAACATCCGGCAACATAAATATTGTTTCATATAACAATCAACATACTTAAACACTTAATAATAAACGGTTTACATTCTTGTTAAAGTAAGACATATTGACTGGCAGTCAAAAGGTCACGGGTTCGAATCCCGTATTCTCCACCAGGAATATAAACAGCTATAACTAAATCAGTTATAGCTGTTTTTTTATTATAATTTCTTATTCTACAATAAAACTATTATTTTTCACATAAGTACCTAATTACCAATATACAAAACTCTTTAATGAATAGACTCAAAGAATCTTTAGTGCAACTTTTATAAAATTCAAAATATTGAACTATCTCATAGTAAAGTTATAAACTCTTTCATTTCTTAAAAGCTCAAAAAAAAATTCGTTCAGCATTTAAGCATTACCTGATCCCATCCCATGCAGAACGTTCATCAGCCCTATCGTCAATAGTAATCTGTGAAACAAAATCAAAACGCATAGATATGCGGTTGTCGATATCATAAGTATCCCAGCCAGGATTACCATGAGTGGCAAAATCTACCCATGCTTTATGAACAGTTGTTGCCAATTGTTGTGGAGGTTGGTTGCCTATCATTTCTGCAAAACCGACATTGGTAAGATTGTCAAATACAAAGGCCAGCTCGACCCCATGACAGGCACCAAGTAAATTATTATAGGCGGGAGAACCCCATGAAAATTCATACACATGTGTATTGCCGTGTTTTTCTGCAACCCTTAATGCTGGAATGCGGTAAAACCAATCTGTAATAATATCGCATAATACATCACCGGGAGAATTATCTAGACGGTTTTTCCGGTAGGTTTGAATAGCCTCAGTGGACAGTCCATAACCAGAAGCTAAAGTATCCAAAGCGGAATCTGTAATTTTTGAAAGAATACCCTCAGGAACAAGGAATAACCTAAATTCCTGACTATTGGTGCCAATAAGTATCTCTACATCTCTCCCAGAACCGTTGGCAATACACTCCAAAGGGGTTGCTGTTAATAAATCACCATCAATTACTGGCTCAAAGGGCATTAAATTGAACGCAGCTTCACCCCACAATTCCTTTAAAGGTTTTGCCATTATTTCGGATCCCAATTGATCCTGCGCAGCAAAAAGCTTTTCAATACTAACCTTTCCGATTGCCTCGCGTGTTGGCTCAACACCAAGTATTTCGGCAAGCCTGGTACCAATGAGCTTTGCAGATGAAGCGCTAATTACCGATTGCCCTGCTCCCGATTCGGCAATTGCACGCCGAAACAAACCCTGTGCTTCTTTCATAGCAAGTAATGTGCAGACGCTCATTCCACCAGCAGATTCACCAAAAATGGTAACATTATCCGGGTCACCACCAAAATTGGCAATATTATCCCGAACCCATTTTAGTGCAGCAATCTGATCAAGTATACCAAGATTAGGTACTCCATCACCAAACCATAAAAAACCATCAATACCAAGCCTATAGTTTATGGTAACCAAAACAACCCCATCCCGTGCAAAATTACTGCCATCATAACCTGAAACAGCACCTGATCCAAGAAGAAAGGCTCCCCCATAAATAAAAACCATAACAGGCTTTTTTTCCGTGGTATTTGAAGTCCAAATATTAAGGTTCAGATAGTCGTCTCCTGGAATCACAACATTGGGTAATAACCCTGCAAAAGGCCCGGATTTTGGAGTTATTTGCGGCGGAGTTGGCCCATATTCTGTTGCATTCTTTACACCGGTCCAGGGTGTAGGGGGAAGAGGTGGCTGAAATCGATTTGCACCAATTGGTGGAGCGGCATAAGGAATCCCTTTGAATGTTAGAATGCCATTCTTTGTTTTAATACCACTAACATCACCATATTGGGTACTAACTGTGTGTAATTTTTCCATCATAATATAAAAACTTGAACTGTAAGTTAGTAATTGTTGTGTAATGCACAAAATTAATGGCAAGTCCTGTGTTAAATTAATGCAGACTAAAAAAATAAGGTCAGCTTTTTCTATTTCTTTAATTTAAAGCGTTTTTTGACCAAAGGATTCTATACTGATTATCTCTTGAGTAAAAGAATATGCATCAGCGGATATAGCTTTTAATAAAAAAACTGATTTAGTATTATTCACAGAAGTTTGGGGATAAGAATTAGTCTATAAACTCCTTCTTGTTTTTTCTGATGTAGTTAACCTGAATCTGCTGCAGGTTTTTATTCTTGTTAAGTTTGTAGAATTCTTTGTCAAATTTATATAACGGGAGGTTCTCTAAGTATTTATTAAAACCTTCTGTTATACCATCCGGATCTTCATCTATTTTTGATTTTTCTTTTTCAAAAGTATCGTTAGCACGCTCAGTTAAATCAGCATATTTGGTTGCACCAATTAATCTCAAAGCCCCTGGTAGGTCTTTATAAAATAGTCCGCTATTATTGAAATAAAATTGATCATAACCACCATTATTTACTTCTGCTTCTAATTGGCATGTCATATAAATAGCTTGTCTTGATTTGTTCCAAGATGTGACCGTTTCATATAGCTTATTGTAAGCTCCTGATTGTAGCTTATCAGATAGATTTGCAAAAATGATTTCTAATAAAATGTCATCTGAAGTCGTGTCAATAATTTGTTCGGTTAATGGCGTGTAGATTGACTGATTGCTATTATTTTGTTTTGTCCCTTCAGAACAACCAAACAAACTTAAAATTATTGTTAAAATTCCATTGGTAATAATTCCTCGTCTCATTGATTTTATCATCTGTAAAACTTTTTAGTAAGCAAATATATACAATAATCCTATCCGTATAGAGGTCAGCTAACGAAACATGCTTTAAAGTCCGTTACGTTAGTTGACCTCTAATAAAACTTATAATTATCTTTTTATTCCGAAATAATTTTTTTGAGTGAGATCTTATTTCTGTTTCGCCTCAGGCTTTGTTGAAACTTTATTATAACTACTTTCTTTTGAAGAAAAGGTAGATGTACTTATGTTTGCTGCTGGAAAGGAAGCCGGGGTACACAATGTGTCAATTTTTGTAAAAAATGAAAAGGGGCAATCACTTACTGAAACTTTTCGTTTAGAATATCTGCCATCTGACTTTTCAATGTTGGGTAGTGTTCAAGGAAACTCAATATAAAATCTTTAGCAAATATTTAATAAACACAAACGAAAATCAATTTATGATATCAAAACAAAAAAATCTAATGTTAGTTTTACTTACTAAATAAATAGATATTATTATGAAAAACTAGCTAGAAAAGAACTAAAAAACATGATTGGAGGACTAATTAAACTCACTGATGCAGGAACTGGCGAAGGCGGAGGTCAAGGCTACATGTGTTGTAACAGTCATGGCTGCAGCGCCTGTGTTACACCAGCTCAACCTCGATGTGTTGCTGGTGCATGGGCTGTTCCATGTTAATTTAAAATTTAGGAGATAGGGTTTCTATCTCCTTTTTATTTCCAATCGCTATATATTTAACTATTTTATTTTGGCTGCATAAATAGCTTATATGAAAGCTTTTTGTATTTATACAGTAGATATATTATCTAATTTTAATTATTTTTTTATGTTAAATCACAGCATTGTGAAATTACCTATATTTACAACTTAACCAACAAATTTCAAATAATGAAAAAGTTCAAGAAATTAAATGCTAATAGCGCACTAAACAGAAGTCAGTTGAAAGCCATTAATGGAGGGTATCAAATTCCAAGAGATACTTATGTTGCTTGTAATTGTGGAACTGGACCTTTCGGATTCGTAAAATTTGTTACAGCAGATGAAGCTGGGGCTAGAGAGTGTTTAGCTTCTTGTTAGTCATTTATTTAATTAATTAAGGAGATAGGATTTCTATCTCCTTTTTTATTTCCCTCTCATTGTAAATTTCAACAGCCTTTTAATTGCTGCTTCGGTGGCTTCTAGAATCCTGCAAAATTGACCATCTTGAACCTATGAAAATTATCCTATTCCAAAATAACTTTGCATTAAGCTATTTCAAGACAGGACAAGTAAAAATCAATGTCCATGATATTGCATTTTTTGTATTTTTAACTATTGATAGAATATAACCTATTTTAGAAAATATTGCCAATAAAAGATGAAGGAAATATTTGAAACATTCAAGCCGGTAAATCCCATTGTCAAAAAGTATGTTGACTATTATTACCTGGATGTCAAACCTAACAATGAAGTCAATGAATTTCAATGTTTTCCTCATTTTAACAATACTATATCGCTTTATAAATCCCATATCCGATTAAGGGATGGAGAAATGGTTTTTGATCAAGCAGCGGTACCATTTCAGATTTTCACACCAATTCGAACGACAGTTCTGAATGTAAAACAACTAGGAAAAATTGAGAGAATCGTCATTATCTTTCACCCTCTTGGAGTCCAGCAATTTTATAAGAATTTAGATTTTTCAGGGTTTATCACAGATTATGAATTTTTCACCCAAACTGAACTTAGAAAAATTTTCTCACTATGTGCAACGGATACACTTACCAATTCATTGGACAGCTTTTTAGAGAACAGATTTGAGAAATTTGAAAACATAATTATTGAAAAATCCATAGAATATATATTCCGCTATTATGAAGAATTTTCAGTTGCAGAATTATCAAATGAGCTCCAAATCAGCAGACAACATTTAAATAGGCTTTTTCAGCAACATTTAGGTATTTCCGTAAAAAAGCTTCACGAAATAGTACTTTTCAGGCAAACCATAAATAAAAAACTTTTTGAAAAGTCTAAAGAAAGTTTCACCCAATTGGCCTATGAATTTAATTTCAATGATCAATCTCATTTCAACAAAACATATAAAAATCTAACTGCAAATTCTCCAAAATCTTTTTTTGCAAGAGGAACTATTTTGGGGGAAGAAGATACATTCTGGCATTTGAAGCCTTAATTTCTGATGTTCCATTTTTACAATTTTTTAATTATTGCCATGTTTATTTTTGAACCTGTATAATCAAATATTAAAAACATGAAAAAGTTAAAAAAACTAAAAAGAGAAGATTTAAAAAAAGTTAATGGTGGTGAAACTGAAATAGTGTGCCCACCTAGATATGTTTATGTTTCTTGTTTAGGTGTTTGCATGAACGGAAGGAAATGGGTTAATTGCCCCGGTTAAATCCCCCCCTCTTTATTGAGGGGTTTTTTATTTTCTATCATTATATGTTTCCACAGATCTTTTAATTTTTAATCATTTTTTATCATAAATGGTATATCTAAATTATATACACAAACTTAAATCACTTTATGGAGATTTTCATATATTTACAATCTAACCAAATAAATATTATCATGAAAAAAATTCTGAAATCTGATTTAAGAAAAATCACTGGCGGTCAAGCTTGTTATATGGCATTTTGCCCACAATGTAATAATAACGATGGACCCTATTATGCATGCATTCCAATAGGAGCTAATTCCTACGACGTATGTTGCCCATTTGGATAATAAAAAGTAAGCCCTAGGAATAGGGCTTATATTTTTTATTTCGGTCTGTCAGATTTTGTTGGGTCTATTGTTTCAGCAGGCTCTGCTAGAGTTATTTTTTTCTCCGCTGTTTTATTAGATTGTGTCTTTTTTATCTTAATCTTATTAGAAAGATTTTTAATTGAAGCAGAAGCATCAGCATTTAGTGAATCCTGATCTCTATCTGTTGTACAAGCAACATTAGCGCTTAATACAAAAATTGAAAAAATTAGTAGTTTAATATTCATATTTATAAATTTTGATCGGACATAAAAATACTAATTCATATTATATGATTTATATTTAATAACAATTATTATTGTTGCTATTCAAAATAATCCTTTCAAAATTTTTTTTTACTCCATTAAACACAATTTATGATAGATATTCCATATATCATTTACTTGTTTAAATTTAGTTATCGAATAAAATATCTCACGCCAAATTCCAGATTCATATTTAGCGGTCTATCTTTATACAGAGTCTTAGCATCACTACCATCATTAAAATAATAACGCAAACCAGGTTCTAAGTAAAGACCGAAGTTTTTATAAACTTTGTACTGCATGCCTACCCCAATATTCAATGAGGTTTGCAGCGAATTTATTCTAATTTTTGATGATGTACTTTCTTTTGTCTGATGATGAACAATATAATTGGTATTCATGAGCCCGGAAATTGATTTCTCTATTTGTACACCAGCACCCGCATAAGCAGCTAAGTTTCCTTTCTGCCAAATATTATAATTAACCTGTACGGGAACTCCGATGTATTTTATAATCTGCTCACTTTTAATCAGATTAGCATCAGTTCCGGATAGAAGATCTGAAGTAAGTTTTGTATATGTAAGCCCGGTTGTAACAGACCATTTGTCATTTAGCTGATAAGAAACTGACAATCCAATTCTTATTGGAAGCCTGTGCTTTATATTAGTATTAACATCCTGATTCATGTTCTCAGATAGTATCTCGGATACCGGACTTCCGGAAGCCTCTACTCCATCATTTGGTAAAGTCTCAAGCGGCCCATTCATCAGAGTATATCCTTTTTGAGTTGAAGAATTAGATGCAGTTTGCCGGGAAGTAAAATTTAATGTCCATTTACTATCGAGAATAGGTCTGCTTTTTAGATCATCATTCTCAATCCGAACAAAATCTCCTCCCGAAAGCTGCCCGGATACTGATGAAGTAATCTCGTTCTTATTTTTCATGATAGAAGTCAGAACTAATTCTTCTGATTTATTTATACCATCTTTCTTAACTTCATTAAACTGATGATCGTTATTGTAAGTTGATTTTATACCTTCACTTTGTTTTTTTAAACTTATTATAACCTGATTATTTATTACTTTATTGTCAATAATGTGTGGAGTATCTTTATTATCTACTTTATAATTAATATCCTGCATATTTTTCTTTATTCCTTCATTTACAGGTTGTACTAATAAATCGGGCTCTACAGATTTATTACTTATATGCTTTTCAAAAGTTTTATTATCCGTGGTCTCTTTTTCCTCATAAAAAAATATTAGCGAAATCACTAGTGCAATGGTTGCTGCAATACCTATTGTATTTATTATATAGCTTAACTTTAATCTTACCTTATGCTTATGATAATCATTTGTATTATCCGGAAAGAGCTCTTTTTCAATACTCTCCCATAATCCTTCTGGCGGATTGCCTTCATGACCTTCAATTTTATTCTTCAGGTCTATTAACCATTTGTCTTTCATAGCCCTTTATCTTTTAATTGTTTGCATGCATTAATTTGATGTACAAGCTTTCTTTTTGCTTTATGTAACTGAGAAGCCGATGATCCTTCACTTATTGAAAGTAATTCTGCAATTTCCTTGTGTGATTTACTTTCAAATACATACAGATTAAAAACAATTCTGTAGCCATCAGGTAATGACCTTATCATTGTGAGCAAATCTTCCATAGAAAAATCAGTTAGCTCTGGTTCTTCATCATTCTCTAAGATTGTAAGCTCTTCGTCAGCTGTTGAAAATTCCATCTTTGAAAATTTTCTTATGTATTGTAAAACCTCATTAATAATTATGCGCATTATCCAGGCTTTCAGAGAGCCTGGTCCCATATACTTAAAAGAATCTATATTGTGAAACATTTTTATAAAGCCATTTTGCAATACATCGTGTATATCATCCTGCCCTTTCAGGTATCTCCTGCATACAGATGTAAGCTCCCTTGAATAAGAATTATACAATTCCTTCCATGCTATTTGCTCTTTTATAACTAATCGTTTCACCAGCCTTATTTCTGGGTTATCTTCTTGGGGCATCTATAGTATTCTCAAATTTAAATGAGTAAAAAGGGTGTACATACACTAGTATAAGTACACCCGAACAAGTCTTTTTTATTTTATTTCTTCAACATTGCAAAATTATATACGATCTGATTAAAAGGAATAACTGCAGTTCCTTCAACAGTTATTTTAGTGGCACCTAATTCCAGATTAAGATTTTGTGTTTTAGTCTTAATAAATATTCCTTGTTTGATCTGGGCAAATGTAACTGTTACTTTTTTATTTACCCCATCAATTGGAACCTGGAAAGTAAGATCTTTAGGTGAGAAGGTAAGCTCTACTTCCTTTTTTGATTTACTCAAAACTGCCGTATAACTAACTTCATATTTAACTTTACCAATTGAAGCTAAGGCCTGATTGGCTTTAGTAGGATCAGAAATTATTGAGCTAATAATCTCTTTCATCGGAAATTCGGTAAAAGAAACAATATTTTTTTGAGCTGTAAAGGACACATTAATTTCACTCTTAGTAGTACCTTGTGATATTCCTAGTTTTCCGGCATAATTACCATTAACATCTTCAACCTTTGGATCTCCGGGAATAGGGATTGCCCTTTTATCATTATCGCTTCTGCAATTTGAAAGAATAAAAGGAATACTTAATAAAATGACAAGCTGTAAAAAAGCTTTCAGATTTATGAACTTTTTCATTTGAATTAATTGTTGGTTAAAAAATTTCTACTTTGAGTACTCATTTATATAAATACAACAATTTTAAATCCTTGCCTGACATTTAATAAAAATATTTCCAAACCATTAATAAATGTTTACGCAATAAAGATAAGTACCTGAAAACGTTAGAATTTAATTTTTATTAAAAATATATCACAATTAATAGAATTATGATTATCTTTATATCTAACCAAATAAATATTAGTATTATGAGAAAAATTACAAAGACTGAACTGAAACAAATCAACGGTGGTAGTGGCACCGGATGTATCAGAATGTTCTGCCCAGTATGCAATGATGGTAATGGCCCTACCAGCATATGCCTACCAAGAGGAACGGATCCATATCCAATATGTTGTCCAAACGGATAAAATAATTGAGCCCTCTTGATTGAGGGCTTTTATTTTTGAAACACTATTTAATGGAGACACTCTTCTACTACTTAAATCATTAATAATATCGTTTTTGGGAAAACTAATTTCACATTTATGTGATTTATTTATATATTTGCAAAATAATCTGAATCAATATTCAGGCAAATACAGCTTCCGGCAGAAGTATTTAAAATTAATATTTCCTATTTATATCTTATTCCGGATTTGCTTTATTAACATACACAGAATTAAAACACCAACCTTTGAAGTGCTTTGTATTTATTATAAAGCACTTTTCTATTCAATAGGTTACTATTTTATTTTTTTGAAAACTATTCCCTGCTGGATATTCATTTCTAATTCAGAAATCTCTCCTTTGTTATTTAATCTAAAGCTAAAATTAAGATCAGGATTTATTTGCTCTGGGAATTCTTCTGTAAACTTTAATCTGAAATAATCATATTATGCATGCTCTAAAGCAAATAGGAATGCTGGAAAAATAGTGTATAGCTTATCACCTTCTTTAACTATCTTAATTATTCCGTAGCCTTATTATATACACCACAATATGAATCCATAGTATGAGTTGGCTAATTACTTTCATTAACAGAAACTTAAATTTAATCTGTAATTATAGATATTTACAGTGAAAATAATTTAATAAAATATTATTATGTGTAAATAAATATCGTAACTTTAGTACAGAGTTATATTTTTCATAATATAATAAATGTGATTTGGTGGGTCCCGAGCAATCGGGACTTTTCGTTAAAATCACTTAATATTTAAATCCTTATACACCACGGTAGTAATAAAAAAAGCAACTTACTTGCTTGAAGTAGTTGCTGCTTTCTATAACAAATTATAACTAAAATAAACTTTTATGTACCCAACTAATACATTGGAGCATAACATAAATATGTTTTAGGTCCTGCTCCGGCTATACTTCTACAGCCCCCTGGTGCACAGCAAAAGCCATCTCCGCAGTTACCATCTTCAGGGCACATTCTATACCCGCCATTAATTGTTCTTAAATTCTCTCTTGAAACTTTTTTTAAATTTTTCATATTCTTAATATTTATTTGGTTAGGATAAAGTTAAATAATAGAAATTGAATAAAAAATAAATATTTCACTTTTTTGTGATTCTATATAATGGCTTTTAAATGCTTATATGAAAATATTTATAACATAAATGAAACAGCAACTCACTTTCCTGTAGTAGTTGCTGTTTCTTTATAACAAATTATAACTGTATTTCACTCTAGAGTACTACCATTCAATTGGAAAAGGCTCTATTTTTGGGCCACTTGTTGGAGGGCTACATAAATAGGTGTCAGGTCCCGCTCCGGCGATACTTCTGCAGCCTCCTGGTCCACAACAAAATCCATCACCACAATTTCCATCTTCGGGACACATTCTATATCCACCACTAATTTCTTTTAGGCTTTCTCTTGAAAGCTTTTTTAAATTTTTCATATACATATATATTTATTTGGTTAGGATAAATTTAAGTAATTCAATTCTAATAAAAAACAATTATTTCACTTTTACGTGATAAAATTAAATATATACAATAAAAAAACCTCTGGAAAAAATTCCAGAGGCCTCAAAAAAGTAAAATTTAAAATTATGAATAAGGGGTTTTAATTGTTATTATATTCTTTTAAATAGCCATCTATAACATCGAAGGCCTTTTTCTCGTCTTTCAGATACACTTTTACTTTTAGGTTTGTTGCAGTTGGTGTAGAGAGAAATGACATATATGAATTATCAATTTCTGCTTCTATACCTGCTTCTTCCAGTTTAGATTTTATTAACTGTACTTCTTGTGGTTTGTCTCCTTCAAAAACCGACACCTTTGTATTCATATCCATATCAATTTCATTATTAAATCGGTTTAAAATTAGTGAAATCATTTCAAAAATGCAAATGATTTACAAAAAAAATAATATTAAATTTTTGAAATAATAGAATTTATAGCAGATAATACTTTATTCAAATCTGCTTGTTGAACATTAAGATGTGGACGGAAACGTATTGACTTTTCTCCACATGGCAAAATCAGAATATCTTCTTCTGCAAATAACTGTTGTTGAACTTTATTTCTTAGTTCTTTTGAAGGAAAATCTATTGCACACATAATCCCTACTCCTCTTGCATTCGAAAGGTAATCCGGATAACGGTTTTGCAACTGAATAAGACCCTCTATAAGAAAAAGTCCCTGCTGTTGTACATTCTCTAATAAATTTTCATTTTCAATGATTTCCAGCATTAGCTTCAGGCGAAGCATATCGACAAAGTTCCCACCAAATGTGGAATTGATTCTTGAAGATTCTTTGAATACATGATGCTCTACTTCATCCAACTTTTCTTTACTAGCCAGAATACCACAAACCTGAGTCTTCTTACCAAAACTAACAATATCCGGAACAACACCTATATGCTGGAACATAAACATCTTTCCTGTAATTCCGATTCCGGTTTGCACCTCGTCAAAAATTAACAAAATTTCATTTTCATCACAGATACGTCTTAATTCCTGGAAAAATTCCGGACGGAAATGATTATCCCCCCCTTCAGCCTGAATAGGTTCTATAATAATGCAGGCAACCTTATAAGGATTGGCCAGAATAGCTTCCTGTATATGTAATAAAGCTTTTCCTTCCTGTTCAATCGTATAAGCCAAATTTTCTTCTGTGACCGGAAAAGTTAATTTCGGATTGATGATTCTTGGCCAGTCAAATTTCGGAAAATATTGATGCTTTCTAGGGTCAGCTGTATTGGTTAAAGACAATGTATATCCGGAACGTCCATGAAATGCCTGTTGAAAATGAATGACCATTGAAGCTTCGGTTTTACTTCCCTGCAGCCAGTTCTTTCTTGTCTTCCAGTCAAAAGCTGTTTTAAGTGCATTTTCTACTGCTAATGCACCACCTTCTACAAAGAAACAATATTGTAATTCTTCTGGTATAACGACTCTTTCAAATACTTCCAAAAAATCAGCATATTCCTGAAGGTATACGTCACTAAGTGTAGGCTTATAAGTAGCATGCTTCCCCAGCCAGTCCTGATGCTTTAAAATATATGGATGGTTGTAGCCTACAGCTGCCGAAGCAAACATAGAAAACATATCCAGATATTCTTTACCTGAAAGATTATCTACAATTACAGAACCGTGTGACTTTTCGAAATCCATTACCATATCCAGTCCGTCTGCAAGAATGTGTCTGCCTAAAGTTTCTTTTACCTGATTATTATCTACAATATTGTTCATTTGATTTGGGTTATTTTTTCGTTAATTAATTACATATTTAGTTTTATCTGTAATGTTGTGATTGTAATACTTTAGGGTTAAATATTAAATTTAATTCCCTGGGCTAATGGTAAATCTTTACCATAATTAATCGTATTGGTTTGTCTTCTCATGTAATACTTCCATGCGTCCGATCCGGATTCTCTTCCGCCACCGGTTTCTTTTTCTCCACCGAATGCTCCACCAATCTCAGCTCCGGATGTCCCGATATTCACATTTGCAATTCCGCAATCAGATCCTGCGTGAGAAAGGAATAGCTCTGCTTCTCTCAGGTTTTGAGTCATAATTGCTGAAGAAAGTCCCTGCGGAACATCATTTTGCATAGCAATAGCTTCTTCAAGCGTCTTATATTTCATAATATAAAGAATAGGTGCAAAAGTTTCATGCTGTACAATTTCGTATGCGTTCTTTACTTCTGCAATACATGGCTTTACATAACAACCTGAAGCATATTCTTTCCCTTTTAGAAGACCGCCTTCAACAATAAATTTCCCACCTTCTTTTTTGCACTTAGCAATGGAATTTTCGTATTGTTTTACTGCATGATCATCGATTAACGGACCTACATGATTTTCTACATCTAATGGATTTCCTATTTTCAGTTGGCCATAAGCTTTTACCAGCTTGGTCTTAACTTTATCATATACGCTTTCGTGGATAATCAATCGTCTTGTAGAAGTACATCTTTGTCCGGCTGTTCCTACAGCTCCAAATACAGCACCGATAATGGACATTTCCAAATCTGCATTTTCAGTGATGATAATGGCGTTGTTACCGCCTAATTCCAATATAGATTTACCAAAACGTCCGGCAACTTTAGAAGCAACCTCTCTTCCTACTGCAGTAGAACCAGTAAATGATATCAGCTGAACATCTTTACTTTCCACCATCTTCTGCCCTATTACATGATCGCTGATTACAAGATTAGAAATGCCTTCCGGCAGCTTATTCTCTTTCAGAACCTCGGCCATAATATTCTGACAAGCGACAGCGCAAAGTGGTGTTTTTTCTGAAGGCTTCCATATAATAGCATTACCACATATAAGAGCCAATGCTGCATTCCAGCTCCATACTGCTACCGGAAAATTAAAAGCTGATATAATCCCTACTATTCCAAGCGGATGGTATTGTTCGTACATTCTGTGTTGTGAACGTTCAGAATGCATGGTGAATCCATGTAATTGGCGGGATAATCCGACTGCAAAATCGCAGATGTCAATCATTTCCTGTACCTCGCCCCAGCCTTCCTGAAGAGATTTTCCCATTTCATAAGAAACAAGCTTCCCAAGATCTTCTTTATATTCTCTCAGTTTTAATCCGAATTGTCTGATGATTTCTCCTCTTTTGGGTGCAGGCATTAACCTGAACTCAGAAGAAGCCTGCTGTGCAAGTTTGATAATCTTCTCATAGTCTTTTCCAGAAGCTGTTTTTACGCTAGCGATTAGTTTACCATCTACTGGCGAATAAGAGTCAATAGATTTTCCGGTTGCAAAAAATTTGGTCCCGGAAGAAGCACCTTTATTGTCTTTAGAGATTCCAAGATGCTGAAGAGATTTTTCGATTTTAAAGCTTTGATTGGTTTTTGCCATTTTAATTATAATTCAGTGTTCGTTCACTAATATAACTATTTTTGGCGATTCCTAACAGTCGTTTACCGATTATTATACTAAATTTAACATCTTTGCCAGAAGAATTACAACATAAAATGGTTGATATTATAATTTTGTTCTTTGTCCCTAATATATTACAACAAAGGTTTTACAGTTTAATTTCAGAAATTAAATTTTTTTAGACTTTGATTCATTTATTCTCTAAAATCTCTTTCCTAAAACATCCCTGATTTCAGCCATTTATCCCCCATATAAAGCCATTTTGTTGGTTGCCAATACGAAGACTGATACATTTGTTCAAAAATATAAAATGAAAATCTTCAATCAACTTTTCATATCCTCTACGCTGGTTGTTCTTGTCGGATGCAATTCTAAAAATGAAACTTCTGAAACTCAAATCACACAAAAAGCCATAACATTTGCCGATTTTAAAAAGATAAAAGGAGTAGATAATATACAGGATGTACCATTTCAGCTATTTACCAAACTAGATTCTGTACAGTTTTTTGTATATCCTGATAAAAATGCTGCTTATCTTAAAAAAGCTAATAATAAACTCGATAATTATTATGGGTTTGAAGAATTTGATGACTTCTACTCTATTCACTTCAGTATTGATAATAATATTTCGAACAGCATTGAAGCTTTTGTCTTAAAATCGGAATTTAAAGCAGCATTTGAACTAACTTTAAAAGGTGTAAATCTTTATGAAATAAGAAGCAGTACGTTTAAAGAATCTGACGACTTTAAGAATAAATCTTTTAATAAATATGGTACAATTGATGAAGTGTCAGAACAGGAATTTAAAACAGCATCAAAAAAGCGAATTGATGAAGTATTGGTGAAAAATCCACACATAACGCTGAAAGACAACAACTGGATATATACTGAAAATGGCAAACAAGAAATCATTACACAGCATAAAGATATATCTACAGAGACAGGACCTCTTGCTAATGAATATATAGGACGATCTTCAGCCTTAAACATGGAAGTTTTTAAAGGAAATTCTAACGAAGTTACAGATCCTTACTATTCTTTTTTCAATGTAAAAGATGCAGTGATGTTTGATTTAGCTACAAGTGGCTATCCACAAATTCTCCCTGTTAAGAACCGGATTTCCTTTGTCTCATCCAATAATGATGTAGGAAGCAATTTTGTGATTGGTGAATACTTTCCACAAACAAAAAAACAAGACAATCTTTTATATGTGAATTTTACCAACTTCAAAATAGCAGATGAAAAAAAAGCATTTTGGGCAGAAAATGATACTTTCTATGCTGAAGTCTATCCACTAAATTCAGCATCAGCTAAAGGTAAAAAGCAGAAAGCAGCATTTATAAAAATCCAGTTAAAACCTAATTTGCTTTAGTAAAGAGAATGTTTTAAGTTTTATAGTTAATACTCTTCAATAGTTCGACAGACTAACATCATTTTAAATTAAAATTTTAACAGTATCAAAAAATGCTTTTCATTATTAAATAACTGATAAGAACAAGCTAAAAACCCCTGAAACCAGCCAGTGTATATGGAAACAAAGTCCAATATCTTTGCTACAGTTATTTAAAGATATACAATGAAAAAAATAAGTTTAACAATTCTTTTTTCTTTACTAAGCCTTATCACTTTTGCACAGTCTTTAAAAGTAGTTATTAAACAAGACGGAAAAGTAGTTCAGCCTGTAAATGATGTTTATGAACTTAAAAAATCTCCTTTCTTGTTTGAAATCAATTCTACAAATCTGGAAGGTTTTCTAATTGGAGCAACTACAGACGAGAATATTTACACAGTGGCTGCAGACACTTACAATCCGGAGGTTGCATGGTTTCAGAATACAGGTATGGCAGAAGAGCTGTGCAACAAAGACAAAGAATTGTTTTTAATGGATACTGCACCATCATATTGGTACTATACAGATGCTAAAGATCACCGATTCGACAAAAATCCTAAAGGAAATTTAAAGCAGTGGACTGCTACACGTACCATTACAAGGTTTTATGATATCATGGTAGACCAGCCCATCAGTTTAAAGGATTTTAACGGAAATGCTTACGTATTAATGTATGAGCCGGTATATAATAACGAATATGATTTAATAGGTAAGAAAAATCTATTTCGTGCTACGTTAAAATTCAAAGACTAAATTATCACGCACCGAATTAACTTGATTATATAAAAGGCCTGCTTACAATATGTGAGCAGGCTTTTTTATTTTATTCAATAATCAAACCGTATTCTATCGCAAGTTTAATCGCTGAACTAAGATTGGAAGTTTGAAATTTTTCGATAAGATTCTTTCGGTGACTTTCTACTGTATGCGGACTGATGAAAAGCTTTTCTGCCATTTGGTTGGTAGTAAGTCCTTTCGCCGCTTCGGCTAAAATTTCCTTTTCTCTTCGTGTTAGTTTTGGAACCTGATTTAGCCCATCCAGCGATTTCTTTTCAAGGACAGAATTGGTTTGTGAACACAAAAATTGTTTACCCGCATATACCGTATTAATTCCTTCCAGGATTTCGGAAACCGAAGCGTTTTTCTGGATGTATCCTAATGCCCCTTCAGCCAAAGTACTGTTAATTACAGGCAGCTCATTGTGAACACTGAGTATTATAATCTGGAGATTTCCATACTTCTTCTTTAGAGGTTTTATGAGTTCGATACTGTTGGTATCTACCAGATTGATGTCCAGTAATAATATATCGATAGCTTGTTTTGCAAGACCTGCATTCATTTCCGAAACGTTTCGGAAACAGTCTACAACATCTATTGTGTCGCTATTTCCCAAAATATTCTTCAGTCCTTCTAGTAGAAGTGGATGATCGTCTGTTATAGCTACTTTTATCATGTTTTAATGAATAGGTATTTGAAGTTCTATACTGGTGCCAATATTCAATTCGGATATGATATTCATCGTTCCTTTTAAAAATTGGACTCTTGATTCTATATTGTGAAAACCAGCTGTTTTTTTTACGTTTAGTCCTTTGTGGTCAAAACCTTTACCATTGTCCTCTACTGTAAGATTGAGCATGTTTTCTTCCTGACTTATCTGAATAATAATTTCGGAGGCATCAGCATGTTTTATGGCGTTATTCACCAATTCCTGAATGATTCTGTAGATTATCAATTGCTTTTCCTCGGACAAGGAATTACCATAGTTGATAAATTCGGTATGGATATCTAAAGCATTATTGGATATACGGGAAGCAAACTCCTGGATTGCTACTTCCAAACCATATTTCACCAATAAATCCGGCATTAAATTGTGTGCTACACGTCTTAGTTCTTCTACAGCACCATCAATTTGCTTAATCGATTTTGAAATGCCTTCTTCTATATTTTCGGATTGATGAGGATCTAGATAAGAAAGCTGATGTTTAGTACCCGATAACAGGCCTCCTAAACCATCATGAAGATCACGAGCCAAACGACCACGCTCCTGCTCCTGGCCTTCCAGCAATGCTGTAAGTGTTGATATTTTTGAATTTTGCTTCTCTTTTTCCATAGCCAGAGCATGCAGTTCGTCTCTTTGTTTCATAGACTTGGCACGTTGCTTATAGGCGTAAAGTAATAAGAGAATTAAAACAATAAAAATGACAATAAAAATAGTATAATAGGTATTGATTTTCTCTTTGAAAGCCAATAGTTTCTTATAGTTATTGATGTCATTATTCTTCTGTCTGGTTTCTAACTTTGCCAGACGAAGTTGTTGTTCTTTTTTCTCTGATTCTAGTTCTGAAAACTTTAATCGTTCCCGCTGATTTTCCTCTACCAGTTTTAGGTTGTTATAGACCTGTTCACGTTGTGTCCTAAGTATATTTATCAACTTGATTTCCTGTGCTTTTTTATCGCTTTCCAGTTGTAGCTTTATATATTTCTGCTCTTGCCTTTCTTTTTCAAACTGAGATTCCAATCTTTTGGTAATATCCAGTTTTTCCTGATCATAGACACTTTTGTATTTATCAACATAACTTTTATAATAAACAAGTGCTTCTTTATAATTACCCTGCTCTTCGCTAATTCGGGATAGAGACTCCAGAATAGATAGTTCTATATTATGGTTTCTGACAGGGCTTTTTCCGATTTCCATAGAGGCTTTCAGAAAATAAGACTTAGCTAAATCGTAGTGCTTATTCTGTATGGCCAACTCTGCCAAAATTCCAAACGAAGAAGCGATATGAATAGCATCACCCGTTTCAAGGCTTACTTTATTGGCTAATTGAGCATATTCCATGGCTTTTTCCGGATTAAACTCAGTATATAAATTGGCTAGATTAATGGCTGCATAAGAAAGATTGCTCTTATTAAGCATAGACCCTTTATTTTTGTTAAAGGTCGTAATTGCCTGCACATAATATTGTTCTGCTTTATTCCTAAACTGCTTATCAGAAGGGTTTTGAACATGTTTTTGTTCAAACATATAACCCATTCTCATATAGGCATCGAAGATCAGGTTGGGATCATTTTGTTTGGATGCTAATAATAAAAACTGTTTGCTGTATTTTTCTTCCAGCTGATATTCGTTCAGGTCAGCATAAATTGCGGATAGTTCTTTGGCTGTATTTCCGTATCTTCCATAAAGTGTAGAAGTTGTTAGTGAATTTTCGTAATAATTAATGGCTTTCAGGTAAGCAGCCACGGCATCAGTAATTTTGTTATTACGGGTGAGAATCCAACCTCTTGCATATTCCAGATATCCTTTTGCCTCGTTACTATTTGTTTTTAAACTATAAACCTTTCCCATTTCCAGACTTTTTGAAGATTCTGCTTCTTTATTATCAAGTCTGTAATTCATTGCCTGAACGGCATATAAAATAGTAGCATACTTCCCATCAGTCAGCTTTGTTGCTATGGAAATATTATTTGCTAAAATCTGGTAAGATTTCGGTTTGAGGTTATGGAAAAATAAGGCAGTAGCATATTTAGGAGCTATGTTTAACTGCTCCGTTGTCTTGTCTGAAGCATTATTATATTCCTTTTCTAATTTGCTCAAAGCATCTTGTGCCTGAACAAAAAACGGACAAATAAATAAAGTGAATATAAGTAATAACCTGTACATCAAACCCTTCTCTCTATTAAGATTTATTATATTGAGGAACGTAAATATAGATAAAATACTTTCTAATAAATTTCGAAATCATTTTGTTCAGCGAAAGACTTCCATTTCTGGTATTTCTTTTCATTTTTAAATTCCAAACTTTCGCCATAGTAGTATACCAAACGTTGTGTAGCATATTCGTAAGCACTGTAAGCATTAGCTTGTTCGTAGTACTTAATAGCCTTCTTCAAATCTGTTTTTACGCCCAAACCTTGTTCATAGAGAATACCATAATAAATACCGGAATAAGTCTGCTCATAATCTTTCTTAAGGTAATCCAGAAGGTTTTTATAATCACTTAACTGATAATATATTTCTGATATTTTATCGTAGTTATAATAGTACTTTTTCTCTGCCTTTTGGTAAAAGTCCAAAGCTTTATTATAATCCTGCTTTACATGTTCATCAAAATAATATAGATCACCTAAATTGGTAAGCGCCATTCCGTCGCCAAGTTCTGCCCCTTTTTCGTAAGCCTTAATTGCTTTCTTGATATTAAATGAATACCCGGTGCCGTTGTGGTACAAAGCGCCAATATTATTCCAGGCTACAGGATGATTTTGTTGTGCTGCTTTTTCATAATAGGCTATTCCATTCTTGGGATCAAATAATTCTTCAATTTCAGGATCAGTGAGCAACAGACCAATTTCTACCCAACTATCCAGATCATTCTTTTGAGCAGACAATCCAAACAGGCGAAGTGCTTCTTTATAATCTTCATTTTCTTTTGCATCAAAAGCCATCTTTTTGATGGTTTCTACATCCATGAATTGTTCGGAATTATGACCTGCTATGTCTTTCCATCGATTATAAAATAAAATAAAGTACTCCAGATCTTTTCCCCGGAATGAATAGCGATCCAGGTAAACAGAACCATACTCGGATATATCTACCGGCTGAATGCTTTTATCTTCATTCATCCTGAACATCTTATCACCCAAATACAGAAACAGCAGCCCTTCTTCTGTTCTATAATTTAAAGGATTAGAAATATAGTCGTACGACTTTTCGGACAAACCATTCTCGAAATCAAATACTTGATATCCATCCTTTTTTTGAATCACTAGAAATCCATTTTCCAAATAATGAATTTGTTTAATTTCAGAATGGGGAGCAATTAACCAGATATCATTGTCGGCATCAAAAAGACCTAATCCGTTTTGGGTTTCCAGTGTAAAAACATTGTGTTTATATTCGATATTCGGTTTCCCGTTTACTTTTGTAATCTGCTCATTTCCTAATAGAAACTGATGTTTCAGGGTGTTATAAATCTTCCAGTTTTTATCTTTATAAACCGCCAAACAATCAAAACGTTCCAATAGCATCAACTGATCCGCCTCCTCTATTACAGGATTACCTTTTTCATCTATCAGCCTGCCTTTTTTATCAAACTTATTTGGTTTAACCCAGAAACAGGCACCCGCTTTTACAATGCTTTCTTCTACAAAATCACCCAGATAATTTCCTTCTTTTGTATAATATCTGCGTTTGCTGGTTCCTTTTTGTTTGGTAAAAAACAGTTCCGGAAAATAATCATATTCGTATGGGTTCTCACTTTCAAGAGGAATAATCATTTCAGCAAAATTAGAAACTCCATATTTCCCATCTATTTCCACACATAAATAGCCATAAGTGATTACTTCGGTTGAGTCATAATCAGGAGGAAGTACCCAAGTATTCGAATAAACTTTTAGAATTCCTGTTTTCCCATTCTTTTTTATTTCGCCCAAAGGTTCCGATTCAAAATCGAATACATCAAAGGCATCTTCATAAACCGGAGGGACTAATTCTTTACCGTTACTTTGAAGGTAACCGAACAAACCATCTTTTTGAACTACTGATATACCGTAATAATAATCTGCTTCAAAAATATCATCATAAATAGCCGGCGCTAAAATATTACCCTTTGAATTCTTCAAACCAAATTTTCCATTCTCTTCAAATATTGAAGATGCTATTTTCTTGTAAGCAAGCTCTTCAAAATATCCCAATCCGTAATTGATCCAGTCGGTTTGTAAAATATCGAGAAATGAGGAATAACCGTATTGTGAAAACAAAGAATCTAATGAGGAAAGATTCTGGGTTTCTACCGCTTTTTTATACTGCTTGCTTTTTTGCTGAATCTCCACAAGCCATTCCTTTGCCTGTACTTTGTGCTTTTCTTCACTCATATTGAAGACATCTGTCGCATTCAGTACGAAGCAATCATAAGGCAATGCTTCCAAAAACTCAAACATTTTGTTGACAGGTTCGTAGTAAGCTTTTTTGTAATGCAGCTGATAGGTATCAGCCAGTAGATTGAAGAAGTAACGCAGCTGTACAATTCCCTGCTCTTTGTCAGAGAAAAACTCAACACCTTCTACTCTTATATCTTCTGCAATGAGAGGGTATAATAATAAAGGAATTTCATAGTTCCATTCGCCCAAATAGGTATCGAATGATTGATTTGTTTTCTGATCGTAGTTGTATAAATAAATACGGTGTGCCATTCGCTAAAATTACCAAATCCGGTAATCTTAAAACATCCCTGTTTACAGTGATTTTGCAGGTTTGTATTATTGGCTTAGAGTGACATTCTTCATACTTAACACCTCAATTTTAACGTTGTCATGCTGAGCATGTCGAAGGACTTTAAATAATTATATAATTCTCCGATTTATATTACAACAAAATGACCTGGCCATTCCTTCACTATACTTCAATATACATAATTTTAACAGTTATAATATGCTTCAGGAATTTCAACCACTTTTTTAGTCATTTGCTCCAATTGCTGTGCAAATTGATCGAAGAAATAAGTATCTTCTATAAAAACGTATAGATAATTTCCGGTACTAAGATGAACAATAAGATCAGCATACCCTGCTCCTTTTGCCGGAAGAACATTTTGAAAAGTAAAATATTTAATTTTTTCAAGGTCTAGAATCAATGCAGTGTCTATTCCCGCAAATCCGATTTTATGATTTGTATTGTCTATCCATATACCACTTTTCTCTCCCAATACCTCTTTTACCTTTAGCGGAATGTGCTTAACACTATCATTATCTATATAATTGACTTTAAGTTCCAATCTGTTATGGAATGGTATTAATCCGGATATTTCCATCACTTCTTCGTATTCTTTATTTTCTAAAAAATATTTGTATTCCCTTTTGTTATAGAAATGAAGTGATGTGCTGCCATCGTCATAAGAATAACCTTTATCATAAGTATAGCAAATAGAGGCATTTATACCGTTTGTCAAAACAAATTGCAAATAACATTGGTCTTCCCTTTCATAACCGTATTGATTAATATCAATATCGTCATCAATCCAAAGTCCCTGCAATTGTTTATAGCTTTTATCAGTATTGGTTTCCTCGTACAGGCTTACGAAGAAATCTTGTACAGGACGACTGGTACTAACATTGTCTGCATATATTTCTAATTGATCTATAAGAATACCCTCTATTCGAACCGGATACTTAAATCTTAAATATTTAGCTCCGAAATCGGTAAAATAAGCTTCTACACAACCCGATGCTTCCAGTTGTTCGTAAGTAGTATCCCAAGACATCATCTGTCGGGGCTGTGCATATACTTCGTAGCCAAAATCGACATCATCCGGATATTCGTCAAGAACCTGATAATTCCGAGGCATTTTTTTTGCCCAAATTTTTACTTTATCATCTTCATTTCCGGCTTTACATACTGCAAAAAAGGTTTCATTATCAAAATGAAACCGATCTGACAATTCCTGATAGACATTTACAAAACCATTGAGTTCAGTAGATATATAGTGTTGGTGATCTGCAAAAACAAACAGAAAGGGTACGTCTCCTAAAATCTGTACATATGCATATTTTAGTGAGTGAATATTTGCATTTTCAATATTGCCATGATCTTTATAAAAAAGCGTATCTCCTTCTATCCAGGTTTCTTTATTCTCCATTTACTGTTGTCTTTGCTTTATAATCCATTTTTAGAAGTTCAACATTAATTTAACAATCTTCTACTTATCTTTTCTTATTAGTTTTAACTGCTTTCCTTCTTTTACAAGGTCGAAAACCATTTCTTTCGATGGTTTGAAAATTTGTGTTGCCGCGTCACAGAAATCGGACTTGCTAATACTGTCAACTTCCATTTTTATCTGGTTAGCTTCTGTAAAATAATACCTTCCGTGTATTTTTGTGAAACAATCATTTCCACATTCCCAACTATCATAACTGCTGAACTTTTCTTCATCTAAAAAGTTAACAGCATGAAAGTTGAAAATAACTGCAGTGTCAATTCTTGGAGACATATAATAAGTTTTCCCGCCATCCGGAGCTATAAGTCCTCCTTCATTAACAATCCAGTTGGTATTTTTCAGATAATTCGGAAAAATTGTTTTTTTTCTTTCCGATTCTTTGCAATTGTAGAACACAACCAGCAGCGCACTCAAAATCAGGAAAGCAATATTCTTTTTCATCATTGTGTTTTTTTATAATTATTGAGTCAATTACTCTATTTCCAATAATCAAATTTTATATTCAATTTTTCAAATGCCATTTCCTGATTAATAAGCTTTTCAAGCTCGTCAAAAGTCAGCAGACCTTTTGCCTCAAATTCACCGCCATTGGGTGTTTTGTAAGTATATTCAAAAATATCACGCTGGTAAAAATCCTCCAGAATTTCAACTTGTTCAGCTTTTAAATACTTACGGTGTGTCTTCAGCTGATTATGCAGGTTCTGTTTGATTTTCTCTTCAGAATCCTCATAGAACATCGAGTATTCATCTATTTCGGTTAGAGATTCCAAAAGCTGTCTGAAGATAAAATCCTGCAGATTTTTGGCTAAAATTTCAGCATCTGAATCATGACCGAAAAAAGTAATGGGAACTTCACCATTATTCTCCATATCCAATTGGAAGACATACAAATCTCCGGCACCATTTTTTGCAAAGGGAACCATCCTGTATTTTGGATTTATATCGTAGATTTCGTGGTTAATCATTTCCCCGATTCCATCGCGATAAACAATCGGATCCCAAATTTCGATATCACTTCCAAACAGAAGCAAAGGCGGATTTTCTTTTAACGTTGGAAAAACATTAGTGTACCAGCCGTTTCCATCAGAACCCCAATCGAGCATTTTATCGGCATATAATTGCTTATAAAGCTCCGGATAAGTAAAGTTAAATTCTTTTTCTAAGTCTTCTAAAGTATTCATAGGCATGTTTAAACAGTTTCTCTAAATATTTCTGGTATTTCCCAGACTATAACGGTGGATTTTTGATCAAAAATATTAGAACACAGCTTATTAGCATGGTGACATCTTTACTCGTAAACCTTCGCACCTTTAAAAATATCTGCAAAGGTTGACCAGTCTGGCTTGTCAGCATTTATATCGAGTTTCATATTGTTGTAATACCCCTGAACGTCCTCGGTGAATACACTTAACGCTTCCAGAAAGTCAGGCAATGTCTTGTTTTCCCAATTTTCAGGATTGTCTAAAAGGTCCTTACATAATAAGTCAAGAAACCTAATGAAGCTTTGCCTGTCTGTAACTTTAAAGTTGTTAAGTGTGTCATTCATATAATTGGCTATAATGTTTTCGGGTTTTACGGTCGGTCAGCATTTTTACCCCTAAATTGTCCGCGAAGTGCGAAACCCTGCTCATTGCAAATGTCTGTTAACATCAAAATGACGTTATTTCGTTCTAAGTATAGAAAGTATCCAATAGTTCTTTTACTTTCGTATTGCCTTCGTTGTTGATGGCTAATGCGCTATTATTTTCTACAATTGGCTCTCCCGGTATGTTTATGTACTTAGCTATTTATATTCTTACAAAGAAATTAAAAGTTTTTTCTGTAATAAACTTTGTAGATCTACCTGATGTATCCTTGATTCGCTCTTCGTACAATTCAATTTTTATTATTTTAACGTCGCTCGGAATTTTATAAGTTTCATCTTTTGTATAATTATAACCCACTACATCAGAGCCTTCTTTACCGGGAATCTTTTTGATTTCTACATAGTATCTCAGCGTCATACTATTACCATTCTGCTCTCCCTTTTCAAAACGAATTTTCCTAACCTGATTAATGTTGAGTCCGCCGGAACTTATATTTCCCTGTATCTGAAATTTCAGTATTTCAGCATTTTTGGAAATCATAACAATCATGGGGTTAAAACGCTCAGTAACTTCTTTACGCGTTGTATAGTTATGTACAGTTCCCGTTTCCGGAACTTCTCTTGTACTCCGTTTTGGTTCAGAGTAAATCGTCGTAGTATTCAGTTTCTGAGCATTTGTTTCACAGCCAAACAAAGTCAAAAATGAAGTTAAAATTATGAGTTGCTTCACTACTACATTATTTTTGATAAATCTTTGATTTAAAGATAAAAAAAGGCATTGGATGAAAATATCCCTGATAATAGTGGTTTTTATAAAATTTCACCAATGATCATATTCTATTGTATCCCCTTCTTGGCATCTTTCAATATTTTTTCAGCTTTCAGTCTTATTGCTTTTGGTAATAACTTGAAACTTGCATCACTTTCTTCGCGATACTTATCTTCTTCCTGATATGGAATCCATCCTGTAATTTTTGATTTTGAAAGTGTCTTTTGACCTCTCTTTGTATAAACAATAACTTTCAATGGCTTGGCATCTAATCCATCCGATTCTCCAAAATAAGTAAGGTAAAACTCCGGAAAACCATCTTTGTCTGCATCGCCAACTTCGCAATAGTTAATTAGGTACATAGGTTGTCCCAGATCTTTTGCAAAATCTTTAAAGGTTATTTGCGGAATTAATCCACCGTGGTCTTCCAGAAAAATCCCTGAATATAAATCTTTGGGAATACCTTCGAAATAAGTCCCTTTTTCAATTTTTTTTTCATTAAGATACCAAACATAACTTCCATGGTTAGGAACAAAGGATTTTACGATCATCACCGGATTTCCTTCTAATGGATTTCCGAGTTCCTCAATAATCTCTTTGTATTTTTTATCTGAAGAAAAATATACTCCTGTTCTTATCTGTGCAAAAGATGACATGCTTATCATAAAGGTAACAACAGGTAATAGTTTTCTGAAAATCATAGTGTATATTGTTTTGAGTGTATTGTTTAATTATGTTTTTATCCTTGTTCTGAATTGGTTTTATATATTCTGGTTTATCTCACTTTTAGTAACCGCTTCAGGATCCAGGATGTTCAATTAAAATGTTGTAGAAATATAATGCTGCTAAAACTACTACAATAATTCCGAAAATGAGAAACGAAAGGACATAGTAAAGCACCTTTTTATGTTTTTTTCGTATAGAATTAATGATAAAAATAATAAGTGTAAAAGAAGTTCCTGCTCCCAAAAACAAAACCAAAGCAGTAAGAATCAAAGCTTTTTCCAGGTGTAAATCTGCGGATGATAACATGTTTAAATTAAATATTGAGGTTAGAATGAATTTCTGAAAGTTTATATAAAGCGAATAACCTATTTAGAAACCTATAAGGCCTAAATGATCTTTTATCCAATAATGCCATTATAATAACATTTACGATATTATTCTTTATATTCTTTTCCGGAATAAATATCGATGTAGTAATAAATGGTCTCTTCTGAATTGAGCTTAACACTCACCGATCCATCCGAACTAATGGATTTATATGCCTTCGATCCAATACTTTTTTTATTCTTATTATCATAAAGTGTATACAAACCATTCTTCTCTTTTTGAAGAGCGTAGATTTCTTTTTCTGTGTCCAAAACCGAGATGTATATGTATTCAGGACTTATCTCCCAGGTTTTTGTCTTGCTGTTCCACAAGCCTATGCTTTTTTGTTCTTTTCCGTCTTCAATACGGATAAGGTATAAATCATTCATACCCTGATAGTAACTTATTTTTCCAAACTTCCAGTTTTTGTCATTGAACTTATTGGGTAATATCATTTTCCTATCTGGCCAAACCAAATATCCGACCTGATCCAAAACCTTAAAGTTGTAAGTATCGATGCTATCTGTAACATTTCCTTTGGTATCGATATAAAGCCAGTCGTATGCCCAAACATCGTGATCGTAATTAAAAACACCTAACAAAAAGTAAGGTGAATTGGTAATAGAATACACCAAAGATGTTTTTTTAATAAAATCAATCTGCGAAGCTGTCGCCTTTGTTATTTCTTTCGGAAACATCTTATCATATTGCGGAAAGGCATAGATATCGCTGGTTTTGCTATCTGATAAAAGTTTGGGAACATCCGGCTTATATCGTTCCTTATTAATTTCATTTAGTATTATATCTTCCTTACCAAACCGGATTGACAGTGTTTCGGTACCTTTCAGGCTATTATGAATTGCTTTTTTCTGATTCAATCCATATACCGAAAAAGTTGAATTTGAAGCTTTGATAAAGCGTTTATCTTCTAATAAACCAGCGATATTGTCCTCAACTATATGTAAGCGGTTTTTTTTGATTTCATAAAGACTCCCATTCCAAAAAACATGATTTTCATCTACAGAAACAAAATTCAGAGAATAGCTATCTTCCAGATACGGGATGTCCACACTAAGTAAAACTTGCCTGGTCTCCAAAACGCCAATTTCAAATTTATGGTAGGTCTGTTCTTTATTGATGCCGCTCCCCATGATATTCCAATCCCATTTCCATACAGGCATTTTCTTTTTGTATTCAATATCTTTTTTATAAAATGTAAGCCCGTTTACAACATCCAGCTCAATACTTTCAGGGGAGTAACCCAAAACAATTTTCCCTAGTTCATCTATTGTAGCATATTCATCTTTTTCATTTCTGACAACTCCAAAACCTGTGGGTGTAAATGTAGATGCCCCGCTAAATTTTTGATTAATAACAGGTTTCAAACTCGTTCTATCTACATAGATAAAATTATTCTGCTTCGTTAAGAACGGAACACTATTTATGGTTTTCATTTTTGAAGAAATTACCGAAACGTTATCTTTTTTCTCCTGTGCACAGGCTATGAAAGAAGTCAACATAAAAAAGCTTCTCAATACTACTGTCCTCATACTTCGAGATTTTATTCATCATATGGTGTCAATATTAAAGAGAAATAGAAAATGATACAATCCCAATTATCGGCTATATTTTGCAGTCATAAAAAAGCAATCTTATTTTCTTTATAAATTTCAATTTTCTAAAAAGATTTTCAGTTTAAAACTTTAATTATCCTTTCATATTTAGTTACTAAAACAACTATTATATGCGATTTCCAATAGTCTTTTTCATTTATTAGACTAAACCTATTATCTTAATTAGAATTAATACAAATAAGATAAGCAAATATTATAATATTTGCTTATTTTTGTTCTCAATGTATTATTAACATGGAGAATTTACCACAAGAGAATCAATCGAAGTTTAAAAAATGGTTTAAGAGAGTTGGCTGGGCAGGTTTAATCTTCTTTACAGTGAAGGGGCTGGTATGGCTGGTGGTTTTCTATTTTGGAGCTGATGCCTTGAAAGGATGCTTTAAATAGGTATACAAAATAACTTATGCCACTTCCATTATTACCAACAAAGAACCTACTGAGATAAATATCCAGAGAAGTACACCCTGTACCAAAGGTTTTACACCTACTTTTTTTATTGAGCTAATGCTTAGTCCGGATGCGATTAGGAATAATGTTATATTCAATGCTTTTTTAGCCGTAAAAACCATTACTTCACCAAAAGGTTTGATCTGTGGAAAATAATATGCCAGTAATATTGCTCCGATAAATCCAAGAATAAAATAAGGTATTTTAATTTTTTTCACGGAACCATTATTCAATACTGATAGCAAAATAGAAACCGGGATAATCCATAAAGCACGTTCCAGTTTTACAGTAGTAGCTATTTTCAAAGCCTCCTCTCCATATTTCTGAGCAGATCCAATAACAGAGCTTGTATCATGTATCGCAATAGCAGACCATAATCCAAACTGATCCTGGCTCATATTAAGCTGATGGCCAATAACCGGAAAAATAAGTAATGCCAGTGCATTTAGAATAAAAATACAAGCCATAGCAACCGAAATATCCTCATCTTTGGCATTGATAACGGGCGCCAATGCTGCAATAGCACTACCACCACAAATGGCTGTACCTCCGGAGATCAATGTACTTGTAGATTTATTAATTTCCAGATATCTTCCTATGATAAGGCCTACTATAAGGGTGAAAAATATTGAAGCTACGGTGAATATCAATCCCTCCTTCCCTACTTTTATGGCTTCTGTAAGGTTCATTCCGAAACCAAGACCCACAACCGAAAATTGCAACAGATATTTAGCAGCAACGGAATTGTGCTTTATATAAGGATGACCGATAAAAAAACTTACCACGAATCCTAATATTAAAGCCAATGGTGGTTCCACAAATGGTGTAACACAAAAGATAAGCAATACAAAGAATAATATTTTCTGAAGTAGAGTTGCTTGTTTCATAATTTTAAATTTCATGAAGCAAAGCTCGGAATTAAACATTCCAAAAACTAATCAAAAAATATTATATACTATAACTTTTGCTTATAGTTATGAAAGAAATTTAAAAACAATTTTGGAATACCATCGAAGTTCCCATGCGAATAGACAGCATTAAATTGACGTTTAATACTGAAATTCTCTATATCCAATACTTTAAATTTACCCGATAACAATTCATTTCGGAGAGCATGAATTGATAAAAAGCCTATACAATTGCTATATTCTAGAAAGGTTTTAATACTCTCTGTACTTCCCAACTGAGCCTCAACTTTCAGATCTTTTAGCCGTATATGATTCTTAATAAAAATATCAGCTATTACATCGAGGCTTCCGGAGCCATTCTCACGAAGAACAAAATTTTGTTCTTTCAGTTCACTGATATTAATTTCTTCCTGAACAAATAAAGGATGATTCTGATGTACAACAGCGACAATCTCATCATCCATTACGGGCTCATATTTTAAGCTGGACTTTCCGGAATGCCCTTCAATAAAACCTAAATCTATTGTATTTTCCTGCAATTCTTTTTCAATTTCTTCTGTATTTGCATTCAGCATCTGTATAGTAATATAAGGATGCTCTTGCTTGAAAACAGCCAGAACCTTGGGAAGTATATATTGTCCTATTGTGGTACTCGCTCCGATATTCAGTCTTCCGTTGAAGCTGCCTCTCAGTTCATCTACTTTAAACTGAGCTTCTTCATATACTTTCAGCAGCTGCTGTGCATATTCATAGTATACCTTTCCGGCTTCGGTAAGTTCTACTCTTGCATTTTTACGCTCGAAAAGGCTTACACCCAGTTCGCTCTCCAGTTCTTTTATGTTTTTGGTAACGGCAGGCTGTGTGATAAAATTGAGTTGTGCTGCTTTAGTAAAGCTGTTGTACTGTGCAGCTGAACAAAATATCTTTAAACGAAAATCCACTTTTAGAATTATAAATTACAGGGAATAAAATGTGTTTAGTTATTGTCTGCAGGTTTGTCTATTACATACCATGCATTAATACGGTCCGGTTCTCCAAAATAGGCAACTCTGACAATTTCTTTCAGCTTGGCTCCTAATCTTTCCATAGCAATACGCGAACGCTTATTGTCTTCGCCTACATGGAAGTTGATCTTGTCGACATACTGGAAGATATAATCCATCATCAGATGTTTTACTTTTGGGTTAATACCTGTTCCCCAGAATTTGGTAGCATAAAAAGTATAACCTATAAAAATACTGTTATCGCCTTCATTATAATCATAAAAGCGAGTACTTCCCGCCAGTTCTCCTGATTTTTTATCATAGATAAGATAGGCTGCATGGCTTTCTAAAGCTCCCTGAAAAAAGGTTCTGAATATCTCTTTTTGGTAACGTGTAGGATTTGGATGCTGTTCCCATACTTTAGGATCAGAACCAACTTCATAAATTTTCTCAAAGTCTGATTCTTTAACCAGAACCAGCTTTACATCATCATTTTCCAAAACTTCAGGAATAGGTACAGTTGTCATTTGGTTTGTCATTATTTTTAAAGTTAAAAGCGGGCTTTCGCCCGCTTGCATGTTTTATTTTTTCTCTGCAGTTTTTCTTGCATCACTGTCAATTTTCTTAATGCTCTTCAACTGTTCAGCAATCAGATTAACAGCCGATTCATTAGCTACTTTTACAGGCAGCTTTACCTGTACATCGTCCCATAAAATTTCAATATCAGTCTGTGTAGCATTAACTGGTGTAAGGTTAATTGTAAAAACTTCAGTTTTAGTTGTCTGTGTTTTTACAGGAACCGTTACTCTTGCAACATCATCACCTTCTTTATAGTCATAAGCCCCCCAGTTACCTACTCCTTTATTCAGAATAAGAACCCATTCTTTAGCTTTGGGAATTGCATAAAAAGCATAAGTACCTGCTTTTATGTATTTATCACCAAATAAGATATCCTGCCCAAATGAAATTAAGGTTGCAGAATTAGCTCCCAAACGCCATACTTTGTCAAAAGGTTCTAAGCCACCGAAAATTTTTCTTCCATTAAGAAAAGGTCTTCCATAATCAACTTTGATTTTAGAAACCGAGAATTGTTGCTCTGTAGCCGCTCTGGGGCTGGCAACAGGTAAAGTGTACTGTGAATAAGCAAGAACACTTGCAAATAAGGCTAAACTAAAGGCGAATTTTTTCATTAGGAAAATTTTATTTAAAAGTAAAAAACATTTTGCAAATGCCCGAATAAAAACAGGTTTTCTTTTGTTTAAATATGATAAGTTTAGACAGAATACTACCATAATGAAGCCTGCTATTTTTCTTAAAATGAAATTAGTAGATTTGGGCGGGCTTATAAAGCTTATTGATAATTTATGAAAGCAGGAAAATTACAAATTGAAAATCTGACAACGGAAAGGTTAATTCTGATACCTTTTACTATAAAAATCTGTGAAAATATTCTGGACAATAATTATAGTGATCTGGAACAACTGAATATAGAAAGAGGAATAAACTGGCCTGATGAGGATTTTGCAGAAACATTACCAAGAATCATCAATAACCTGTCCCTAGCTGATGGGCCTACTGGTTTTGAATCCTGGATGATTATAAGAAAAGATACCAGAGAAGTGATTGGTGATGCAGGTTTCAAGGGCTATAATGCTTCCGAACAAAATGCAGATATTGGCTATGGAATAAAAAAAGAAGAAAGAAGACAAGGTTACGCAGAAGAAGCTATTAATAAGCTTATACAGTGGGCCTTTTCAACAGAGATTATAAAAGAAATAACAGCACGGAGTTATACGGACAATCATGCTTCTGCCAAGCTATTAATAAAGGTAGGATTTACACAGGTAAAACAGGATGAAGAGATGTATTACTGGTCTTTAGATAATATAAATTCGATGTAAGAAAAAATATATTTCGACACGGTACTTTTTAAAGTTAACCCCGAAATATCATAAACAAAAAGGCCACTAATTTCTTAGCGGCCTTTTTTATTTATCAATTATTTGTTGATTACATTTCCTGCATTTGGAAAGTCATAGATTCTATTACTTTTACCAAAGCTTCTACAGTATCCATAGATGTTAGACATGGTACACCATTTTCAACACTTGCTCTACGGATTCGGAAACCATCTCTTTCGATCTCTTTTCCTTTAGTCATCGTATTTACTACAAACTGAATTCCGCCTTTCTGGATCAAGTCGATTAAATCTTCTTCAGCAGAATCATCTACTTTATTTACTACTTCAGCACGTACACCATTTTCTTCGAAGTATTTAGCTGTTCCGTTCGTTGCATAAATCTTATAACCAATGTTTGAAAATCTGGAAGCTAAGTCTAATGCTTCAGGCTTATGTTTGTCAGCTACAGTGAACAATACAGCTCCGTGTAATGGCACTTTTCTTCCTGCTGCGATCAAACCTTTGTATAATGCTTTTTCCAGTGTAATATCTTTCCCCATTACCTCTCCTGTAGACTTCATCTCAGGTCCTAAAGTAATATCTACTTTGTGTAGTTTGCTGAAAGAGAACACTGGTACTTTTACGAAGATTCCTTCTTTATTTGGTACCAAACCATTTTCATAGCCTTGTTCTTTAAGACTCTTACCCAAGATTGCTTTTGTAGCAATGTTTGCCATCGGCACTTCGGTAATTTTACTTAAGAAAGGCACTGTACGACTGGATCTTGGGTTAACCTCGATTACATATACATTTCCTTCGCTTAGTACGTACTGGATGTTCATTAATCCAATTACTTTAAGTCCTTTTGCAAGGCGGATGGTATAATCTACAAGATCATTAAGATTCTCCTGACAGATATTTTGTGGCGGGTAAACTGCGATAGAGTCTCCAGAGTGTACTCCGGCTCTTTCGATATGTTCCATAATCCCTGGAATCACTACTGTTTCACCATCACAGATAGCATCTACTTCAACCTCTTTACCTGTCAAGTAACGGTCGATTAGCACTGGCTGCTCCGGGCTTGCTTCTACAGCAAATTCCATGTAATGTTCCAGTTCGCTTTGCTTGTATACGATTTCCATTGCCCGTCCTCCTAATACGTAGCTTGGACGTACTAAAACCGGATATCCGATTTCGTTAGCAATCTTAACTGCATCTTCTTTAGAGAAGCATGTTTTCCCTAGTGGCTGTGGAATTCCAAGTTCCTGAAGTGCCTGCTCGAATTTATCTCTGTTTTCAGCTCTGTCAAGATCTTCTAATGAAGTCCCCAGAATCTGAACACCATGTTTAGCTAATTTATCAGCAAGGTTAATCGCTGTCTGACCTCCAAACTGTACTACAACTCCTTTAGGCTTCTCAAGGTCGATAATGCTCATTACATCTTCCTCCGTTAATGGTTCGAAGTATAATTTATCCGAGATAGAGAAGTCTGTAGAAACTGTTTCCGGGTTGTTATTGATGATAATGGCTTCGTACCCCATCTCTTTAATTGCCCATACAGAGTGTACTGTTGCATAGTCAAATTCAACCCCTTGTCCGATACGGATAGGTCCTGAACCTAGTACGATGATCTTTTCCTTGTCTGTTACAACACTTTCATTTTCCTCTTCATAAGTTCCGTAGAAGTATGGTGTTTCGGATTCAAACTCTGCTGCACAAGTATCAACCATTTTGTATACCGGGATAATTCCGTTTTCCTTACGGAATTTGTAAACTTCATCCTGAGTTACATTCCAAAGGTGAGCGATGTTCACATCAGAGAATCCAAGCTTCTTAGCCTCTTTTAGAACTTCAGCATTTTTAACATTCTCAGCGATAGTTTTTTCAAAGTCTACAAGCTTTTTGAATTTCCATACAAAGAACTTGTCAATCTTACTCCACTCTACGATTTGCTCCCAAGAGTAACCTCTTCTTAAAGCATCTCCTATAATGAACATTCTCTCGTCATCAGCTACACGGATTCTTCTTTCGATATCAGCCGGAGTTAAAGCATCTGCTGCCTTAGTTTTCAGACCCAAGTGCTGTATTCCTGTTTCCAGTGAGCGGATAGCCTTCATAATAGACTCTTCGAAGTTTCTTCCGATAGCCATTACCTCTCCTGTTGCCTTCATCTGTGTCGAAAGCTTTCTGTCTGCTGTTTCGAATTTATCGAACGGGAAGCGAGGAATCTTTGTTACCACGTAGTCTAATGCTGGCTCGAAGCAAGCATAAGTTTTACCTGTAACAGGGTTCATCATTTCATCTAGTGTAAGACCAACTGCGATTTTTGCAGCAAGTTTAGCGATAGGATATCCTGTTGCTTTTGAAGCTAAGGCAGATGAACGACTAACTCTTGGGTTAACCTCGATAATATAGTAGTCGAATGAATGCGGGTCTAAGGCTAACTGTACATTACATCCACCCTCAATTCCCAGGGCGCGGATAATTTTCAGAGAAGCATTTCTAAGAAGCTGATATTCTCTGTCAGATAATGTCTGAGATGGTGCAACTACGATAGAGTCTCCGGTATGGATACCTACCGGGTCTACATTCTCCATGTTACAAACTACGATGGCATTGTCATTTGCATCACGCATTACCTCATATTCTATTTCCTTGAATCCGGCAATAGATTTTTCGATAAGACACTGTGTAACCGGGCTGTATTTAAGACCATTAGCTGTAATTTCTTTTAGCTCTGTAGCGTTAGATGCAATACCACCACCTGTTCCACCAAGTGTAAAGGCAGGTCTTACAATTACCGGGTAGCCAATATTCTGAGCAAATTCTAATGCACCTTGTATTGTTGTTACAATTTCAGATTCAGGAACTGGTTCTTTCAGTTCTCTCATTAGTTCGCGAAACAAGTCACGGTCTTCAGCCTGATTAATTGCTGAAAGTTTAGTTCCTAAAACTTCTACTTTGCATTCTTCTAATATTCCTGAATTTTCAAGTTCTACCGCCATGTTAAGACCTGTCTGACCTCCTAAAGTAGGAAGTAAAGCGTCTGGTCTTTCTTTACGGATAATTCTGCTTACAAATTCCAGAGAGATAGGCTCAATATATACTTTATCTGCAATCTCTACATCTGTCATAATTGTTGCAGGGTTAGAGTTCACCAATATTACTCGGTATCCCTCTTCTTTTAGTGCCAAACAAGCCTGCGTTCCTGCATAGTCAAATTCTGCTGCCTGTCCGATGATAATAGGTCCGGAACCAATTACCAAAATAGTTTTTATATCTGTACGTTTTGCCATCTTAGTGAACTTCTTTTTTAGATTTAAACTCATTCATCATATCAATAAACTCATCAAATAGATAGTTTGCATCTTCAGGACCAGGACTAGCTTCCGGGTGATACTGAACTGAGAAGCAAGGGTGTATTTTGTGTTTTACACCTTCATTGGTTCTGTCATTTAGTGCTATGTGAGTTTCTTCAAGATCAGTATTCTTTAAAGATTCCTGATCTACAGCATAACCATGGTTTTGAGAGGTAATGCTTACTTTATTTGTTTTAAGGTCTAATACAGGGTGGTTTCCTCCTCTGTGACCAAATTTTAATTTGAATGTCTTCGCTCCACAAGCTAAGCTTATCAGCTGATGTCCCATACAAATTCCGAAGATTGGAACTTTTCCTAAAAGACCTCTGATCATTTCAAGAGCATGTGGTACATCTTCCGGGTCACCAGGACCGTTGGATAACATAATCCCGTCCGGGTTAATCATTATGATTTCTTCAGCTGTGATATCCTGAGATACTACTGTTACATCACAATCTCTCTGAGTTAGTTCTCTAAGAATTCCCAGTTTTGCTCCAAAGTCTACTAAAACTACTTTTAATCCGCGTCCCGGGCTTGCATAATTGGTTTTGGTAGATACAGCTTCAATCTGGTTAGTTGGGAATGTTGTTGCTTTTAGCTTTTCAACAACAACTTGTTCATCCGCATTCTCGTCTACGATTTTTCCTTTCACAACTCCTTTGCTACGGATAAGTCTCGTTAGCTTTCTGGTATCGATTCCGGAGATCCCACTTAGGTTTTTGTGCTTGAAGAATTCATCCAGATCCATTTGGCTACGGAAATTAGAAGGAAAATCACAAACTTCTTTCACAATTAATCCTTTCATAGCAGGTTCGATAGACTCATAATCGTCTCTGTTGATACCGTAATTCCCAATTAACGGATATGTCATACACACGATCTGTCCACAATATGAAGGATCTGAAATAAGTTCCTGATAGCCGGACATACCAGTATTAAAAACCACTTCTCCTTCTGTGTCTACATTGGCACCGAATCCCACCCCGTGGAAAACTTCGCCGCTTTCTAATATTAGCTTTTTCTTCATTTTATTTTCCTGTACAATGTACAATCAATGCTGCACATTATATTTTTATATTAAATTATTTGCTTTCTTCTTTTGTTTGTTACTTATATAGTTTTGAATGTATAGCCTTTTGCTTCAAGCTCATCTTTTAGAATAGCCATTCTTGCAAAAACGCCGTTCTTCATCTGAGTGAAGATTCTTGAGCGCTTACATTCTACCAGAGTATCATCTATTTCAACACCTCTGTTTATTGGAGCCGGATGCATAATAATAGCATTAGATTTCATTGTTTTCTCGCGCTCTAATGTCAATCCGTATCTCTTGTGATATTCTGCATCTGTGTAGCTCATCTTATCATCATGCCTTTCATGCTGGATCCTCAGAAGCATTAGTACATCTACATCTTTTATAAGCTCGTCCAGGGGTTGATAAGTACCATTGATAATAGCGCCTTCATCAAACCATTTGGATGGACCTGAAAAACTAACCTTTGCACCTAGTTTTCTTAAAGCCTGAGCATTTGAGTTGGCAACACGGCTATGCTTCACATCGCCTACGATACCAACCTTTAGTCCTTCAAAGCTTCCAAACTCTTGTTTGATTGTCAGCAAATCCAACATTGACTGGCTTGGATGGTTTCCTTTACCGTCACCTCCATTGATAATCGGAATATTAATGTTTTCCAGCTGATCAAAGTAGTGGTCTTCTTTATGACGAATAACAACAATGTTCACACCTATAGATTCTATTGTTTTTACAGTATCATATAAGCTTTCTCCTTTGTTAACCGAACTGGTCATTGCTTCAAAAGGCACTACTTGTAGTCCGAGTTTTCTTTCAGCCATATCAAAACTTGTTTTGGTACGGGTACTGTCTTCGAAGAACATGTTTGCGCAAAAGCAATCACCTACAATTTTAGCTTGTTTACCATTAGCAAATTCAGCAGCTTCTTCGAGAATTTTTTCAATCTTTTCTGTACTTAGTTCGGTTATTGTTAGCATATTATCTATAGTTTAAGCATAAAAAAAACGAAGACCAAAAAGCCTTCGTTTTAAAAAATAAATATCTTTATGGCTGGTAAGCCATCAAATTTCACGTCTTGTACTTGTATAGTAGGGTGCAATGTTTCCATTGGGTGCAAATATACAACATTTAATGATACAACAAAATAAGAATTTCAAATTAAATTAAAAATAGCAAAGAATTCTGTGGTAATATAATATTAGTGTTTAATGTTTACGAATACTCCATATAAATCTGTTAATAATTTATTTTAAACAATATAGATATAAATATAAAATTGCTAATTTATTATATATTTGCTAAAATGATATAGCCATGGAAAACACATGTCCTAAATGCAAGAGCAACAAGGTGGTAAAAAGTGGTATCGTGAACGAAAAACAACGCTTTCATTGCAAGAACTGCAACTATTATTTCACAGTCAAGAAACTTGGGAAGCAGATTGATGATTATTATGTAACGAAGGCACTCCAGTTATATTTGGAAGGCTTAAGCTATCGTGAAATAGAGAGAATCATAGGGGTTTCCCACGTTACGATAAGCTCATGGATCAAAAAATACAATATCACGAGACCACCTCATTCAGAATTCCATCCTGTATATAAGATACTAAAACAAAATGAGTTGATTGAGTATATCACTCAGGAAGAAAACATCAAGAACTCAGGAATCATCATCACCCAATTTGCAGACAAGTATATGCTGATTAAATGGGAGCGTTTTAAACAGTAATAATTTTAAACAAGTAGATAAATAACTATACTATTACCACTAATATATATTAAATTTTCATAAACAAATTATTAATTACAATTTGGCTTTCACAAAAAACAATGCCAAAAATTAATAATTTATGAAGAAATTACTTACATTTATTGGATTAACCTTAATCGTCAGCTCTATGTATTCGCAAGGCTCTCCTGATTACGGCAGTGGATTAAAAATCAACCTCAATCCGGACGGAGATAAATTCGTAAGATTTATTTTGTGGGACCAACTTTGGTTGAGAAACACCTCAATGAACCCTGGAAGCATGGTGGGAAATGAACCTACCAACAATTCCTGGAGCATAGGAAACAGAAGGTTACGCGCCTTAGCATACGCACAAATATCCAAAAGATATATGATTCTCCTGCATTTTGGAATCAACAACCAGACCTTCATCAATGGTGGAGCATCAGGTACTTCAGGAACAGGAGGATATGGAAACGGAAAGAAAACACAGCTATTCTTTCATGATGCCTGGAATGAATTTGCAGTTATTATGCCGGGAGAAGCAGGAAAATTTAGTTTGTCATTGGGAGCGGGATTACATTATTACATGGGGCTATCCCGTATGACCATGGCATCTACACTAAATTTTCTCACTATTGATTCTCCAGTTTTTACATGGCCATTAATTGATAATTCGGATCAGTTTGCAAGACAGCTTGGAATATTCGCCAAAGGTAAATATGGAAAACTGGAATATCGTTTTAGCCTGAACAAACCCTTTGCTACCGACCTTACCCCCATCAACGCAACAGATCCATCAAAAGCCGTAGCAATAGACAACAACGGAAACCCAAGCTTCTCAAAAGCCGGATACATAGAATACCAATTCCTTGATGAGGAATCCAATACGTTACCTTTCAAGGTAGGTTCTTATCTGGGAACCAAGAAAGTATTCAATCTAGGAGCAGGATTCTACCATCAGGCAGACGGAACAAAAACTTCTGTCAATTCGGATATTAAAAAGCATGACATTACCCTTTTTGCAGTGGATGCTTTTGCAGATATTCCTTTGGGAGGAGCAAAGAATAAAATGGCTATTTCCGCTTACGCCGGATATTATAATTATAACTTTGGACCCAACTATGTAAGAAATTTGGGAATCATGAATATCGCAACCACGGATCCTAATTTTATCGGAAACAAAGCGATTGCAGGCCCTGGAAATCTACAACCCACCATCGGAACAGGCAATATCATCTATGCACAGGCAGGCTTACTGTTGCCAAGCCAAGCAGAAAAGCCAAAAATCAGAATACAACCCTTCGCAGCCTACACTCACAAAAGCTTTGAAGCATTCGATAAATCTTCCTCACAATTCGATATTGGTGCCAACTGGTTCATAGATGGACATCATGCGAAGATCACCACCCAATATTCAACAAGACCTGTATACACAACCCCATCAGACAGCCCTTCCTCAAAAGGAGAATTCATTGTACAGTTTCAGATCTACTTATAAGCGTAATAACTTACATATCCAACCCAATAAAAACTTTGGATGAATTAACATCATTTCCCCCATTAACATCAAAACCAATCGATATGAGTGAAAATCACCATGAAAGCTACGAGAATATGACTGATAAGCAAAAGAACCGCACTATCTGGAGCGTCATCACCGCCTCATCCCTCGGAACATTAATTGAATGGTATGACTTCTACATCTTTGGAAGTTTGGCCATCGTTTTAGCCACAAAATTCTTCCCTGCAGACAATCCAACCGCAGCATTTTTATCTACCTTAGCCACTTTTGCAGCTGGATTTGTAGTAAGGCCATTTGGAGCCTTATTCTTTGGAAGACTGGGAGACCTTATTGGAAGAAAATATACATTCCTCGTCACTTTACTGATCATGGGGTTCTCTACCTTCCTCATCGGATGTATCCCGAGTTATAAAACCATCGGATTCATCGCTCCTGTCTTAGTTCTGATTCTAAGATTACTACAAGGTTTGGCTCTTGGAGGTGAATACGGAGGTGCTGCCACCTATGTTGCGGAATATGCCCAACCTCATCGAAGAGGCTACTGGACTTCATGGATCCAAACCACAGCAACAGCAGGACTTTTCATTTCACTGATTGTCATCCTGATTACCAAAAGCACTCTTTCAGCAGAAGAATTCGACAACTGGGGATGGAGGATTCCTTTCTGGATTTCCATTCTAATGGTAGCAGTATCTTATATCATTAGAAAGAACATGAAGGAATCTCCTCTTTTTGCCAAGGCTAAAAGTGAAGGGAAAACATCAAAAAACCCACTGAAGGAAAGCTTTGGAAACAAATACAATTTCAAATTCGTGCTATTGGCTCTTTTTGGAGCTGCCATGGGACAAGGGGTAATCTGGTATACGGGACAGTTCTATGCCATGAGCTTCATGCAAAAGGTAATGAATATAGAATCCACACAAGTAGACTACCTAATGGCAACCGCTTTATTTCTAGGAACTCCATTCTTTGTGCTCTTCGGATGGCTTTCTGACAAAATTGGACGAAAGGCAGTGATGATGACCGGAATGCTGATAGCCATCCTAGCCTATAGACCCATTTATGACAGCATGTTCAAAAGCGTGAGCATTGAAAATAAAACCATAGCCGTCAATGGGATCACAGAGAAAAGAATTGCAAAAATCCACAATGACATCACTACAGACAGCCTTGTTACCTTTCACAAGGAAACTCTTTTTACCGACGGAACATTAATCAAAAAAGACAGCATTGTTCACTGGTCTCCAAGTGGCCCCGTCATGAAGGACGGAAAGATTGAGGAACCAAAGGTTTCCCAATCCGTAAATGTAAGTGACAACACAAAATTATATCTGGTATTCTTGGTATTCATTCAGGTTATATTCGTAACCATGGTATATGGACCTATTGCAGCCTTTCTTGTAGAAATGTTCCCAGTGAGGATTCGCTACACATCAATGTCCCTGCCTTATCATATTGGGAACGGGGTCTTTGGAGGACTTCTTCCGGCAGTGGCTACCTATCTGGTTACAACAGGAAAAGAAGCTAATCACACTGCGTGGTATCTTGAAGGACTTTGGTATCCGATTGGAGTGGCTGCAGTCTGCTTGGTCATTGGATTGATTTATCTTAAAAATAAAAACAATAATCTTCACGATTAACCACCGAATCACTCAAATTTCATTAATTTTAAAACTATTAAAATGAACGGACTAAAAAAAATATTAGGCATTCTTTGGATTGCAATAGCATTAATCGTAGGGTATTTCGGAATCACCGTCATGGGGATACCAAAAATTACCTCAGGGAAGCAGGAAGATTTGGTTTTCGGAATCATCATCTTATTCGTGCTGACGCCGATTGTATCAGGCGGAATGGCCATCTTCGGTTACTATGCATTAACAGGAGAATATTCTGACGATAAGATATAATTATAAAAGACACATGATACTTGATGGGTGTTCAATCTACCCATCAAGTACCTTTTCAGAAAGCATTTATGAAAAGAAGACACGAGCAAAAACTGGTTATCCTGAGCATTGGATTGATGATTGCCTTCAGCATACCCATCTCACTACTCTTCAATAGTGAGCGGGAAGTTTTGGGTTATCCCCTGATTTTGATCTACCTGTTCGTCGTTTGGTTGATTTCCATCATTATTTCTTTTGTAATCGTTAAAAAATACAATGAATAGCTTTGCATTGTTCTTCGTAGTTCTGTTTTACCTGGCTCTTCTGTTCTTGGTCGCCCATCTGGCAGAGAAGAAAAGAAGCAAACTATGGATCAACAATCCTTATATCTATGCGTTGTCTTTGGCTGTGTATTGTTCGGCGTGGACCTACTATGGAAGTATTGGTGTGGCAGCTACAAGTGGGCTGGACTACCTACCTATCTACATTGGTCCCGCCATGATTATTCCGGCATGGATTTATATCAACACAAGAATCGTAAGGATTTCAAGGGTAAACAAAATAAGCAGCCTTGCCGATTTCATTGCCCTGAGGTACGGAAACAGCAGAAGCTTAGGCGCCATCATCACCATTGTCTGTCTTTTGGCCATCGTCCCTTACATTGGATTGCAAATCAAAGCAATCTCCGAGACCTTTCATTTGGTGACGGAAACCTCTATATCAAAAAATCTCTTGAGTGATAACGCCACATTCGTCGTTATATTGATTGCTTTATTTTCCTCTTATTACGGAACGAGATATGTGGATGCTTCGGAAAAACGTTTGGGAATCATTTCCGCCATAGCATTGGAAAGTTTCCTGAAGCTTTTCTTCATCATCATCCTTGGTCTTTTCGTGATATACTATGTCTTTGACGGATTCGCGGATATTTATCAGAAAGCCAGTCATTTTGAGGACTTCAAGGAGAAAAATACCTTCAATGGAATTGAAGGCGCCATGAACTGGATGGTTCTGTGTATGATTTCAGCAACGGCTATCTGCATATTACCAAGACAGTTCCATGTTGCTGTTGTGGAAAACAGACAGGAAAAACATATCAGAACCGCTATTTGGTTCTTTCCCCTTTATCTGCTGATCTTCACAATATTCATTTTTCCGATTGCCTGGGGAGGAAGACTGATTTTTGATGGACAAAAAGTAAACCCAGAGTTCTACTCCATCCTGATTCCACAGTATTTTGATAATACCTTGATTACCGTTTTGGTCTTTCTTGGAGGATTGAGCTCGTGCATCTCCATGATCATTATTTCCGCCATTACTTTATCCATTATGCTTTCCAATAACCTCATCATTCCTTATGGATTACTTGGAAAGTTCAAATCCGAAAGCGAGGAGCAGAATACACGAAACATTACCAACATCAGAAAATTCAGCATCTTCGCCCTCATCATCATGGCATTTGTTTTCTATAAATATTTCATCTTGCAGACATCATTGGATTCCGTAGGGTTGATTTCATTTGTGGTAATTGCACAATTAGCACCTGCATTCTTTGGAGCTATATTCTGGAGAAGAGGAAGCTATAAAGGCACCATAATTGGTCTTACTGCCGGATTGGCAATATGTTATTTCGGATTGATCATTCCACAGTATTATTTTTCATACAATCAAGAATTCAAAGGAGTTTTAAGAGATATGTACAATTCCTTCGACTTCTTTACAATTCCCTATTTATCCAAAATTTCTGAGATTTTCTTTTGGTCTCTTTTAGTAAACACAGGCTTATTCACCATCATTTCAGCCAGTACCAAAGGGAATTACCGCGAAAGGAACTTTGCAGAGCTTTATATTGATATAGATAAATATATCCTGAATCACGAAAATGCATTTATTTGGCGGGGAACTGCTTATGTTTCAGATATTAAAAATATATTAGAACGTTTTTTAGGTAAAAAGAAAACCGAACAGGCGATAAGAATTTTCAATTTAAAATATAATATAGACTCGCAGACAGAAACCACTGATTCCAGGTTTATAAAATTTTCGGAAAACCTTTTAGCAGGCAGAATAGGTACTGCATCTGCAAAAATTTTAATTGAAGGTGTAACCAAAGAAGATAAAATTTCTTTGAAAGAAGTTTTAAAAATATTAGAAGAATCCAAAGAGAACATCAGCCTCAATAAAAAACTTACAGAACAATCGGAAGAACTTAAACAACTCTCCCACAACCTTACAACAGCCAATGAAAATCTGATAATGAAAGACCAGCAAAAAAATGATTTTCTGGATACCGTAGCCCATGAGCTGAGAACACCTATTACAGCGATTCGTTCAGCAGGGGAAATACTAGCAGATGATCATGATATTCCATTAGAAATTAAAAAAGAATTTCTGAATAATATTATTACGGAATCCGACAGATTGAGTGAAATAATTAATGATATTCTTTACCTGGATAAACTGGAACATAATGAAGTGCCTTTGAATATACAGAAGTATAATATTGTTGAAACTTATAGAAAGGCACTCAAACCGCTGCTTCATATGATACAACAAAAAAATGTTTATTCAACTGAAATTGATCTTCTGAAACGGCATTTATATGAATATGATGAAGCAAAATTTATTCAGCTATTCCAAAATATTATTGGCAATGCTTTAAAATTCACTAATGAGCAAGGTAATATACAAGGTAAATTATATGAAAAAGAACATCTGCTAATTGTTGAAATATCTAATACAGGTAAAAATATTCCGGAAGAGGATCTGGAAAATATTTTTGATAGATTCTACCAATCCAAAAATCAGAACAGGATAAAGCCTGTGGGCAGCGGATTAGGACTGGCAATATCAAAAAAAATTATTGAGGCACATCGCGGATTAATAAAAGCTGAAAATAACAAATTTGGAGTTACCTTTACCATTATACTTCCGGAAAATAATAGAAAGCAACAAACTATATAACGAACAATAAATGAAAATAAAATATGAAAAAGATTATCATTGCAGATGATGAACACAAAATACTGATGTCTCTGGAATATAGCTTTAGAAAAAGCGGTTACGAGGTGTTTATTGCAAGAGATGGAACCGAGGTCCTAAATTTTCTGAAAACCATTACTCCTGATGTTATTATACTGGATATTATGATGCCAAATCTGGATGGGTATAGTACCCTGGAAATTATAAAACAACAAAAAGCTCTGAGTGATATTAAAATTATTTTATTAAGTGCCAAAAATACACCGAAAGATATTGAAAAAGGAATGATTCTGGGTGCAGATGCTTATGTAGGGAAACCTTATTCTATTAAAAAATTAATCCAGCAAATGGAAGACTTGTTTCAATAGAAGATTATCAAATCTCTGGGGTACTAATAATATGTTGGCATATCATTATAAATCAGTCAATATTTATCACCTCAATTTTTTATTTCAGAATGACAAAACATAGCCATTAGACGTAAAAGTAATACCTGTGACAAGTAGAAAGTAGGGACTAACAAATAAAAAACATTAACTTTATAAAAACTTAAACTTTCAAAAATGAAATTGATATGAGAAATTACCAGATTGAAAACTTAATGGATTATTTTAAGCAATACAAAAAATCCATTAAAAACCCTAAAAAATTCTGGGACAAAATTGCAGACGAAAACTTCGTATGGTACCAAAGATGGAGCAAGGTTCTGGAATACGATATGGAAGAGGCCGACATCAAATGGTTTAAAAATGCAAAACTAAATATTACCAAAAACTGTCTGGACAGGCACCTTAATGAAAGAGGAGACAAAACAGCTATAATCTGGGAACCCAACGATCCTAAAGAAGAAGCTCAACATATCACTTATAAAGATCTGCATGAGAGAGTATGCAAAATGGCCAATATACTAACTGAACTGGGAGTAAAAAAAGGCGATCGTGTATGTATATATTTACCTATGATTCCGGAACTGGCAGTAACAATGCTTGCTTGCGCAAAGATGGGCGCTGTACACTCCGTTATTTTTGCTGGTTTCTCTTCTTCTGCAATTGCTTCCAGAGCACAGGATTGTGGTGCTAAAGTAATTGTATGTTCAGACGGTAGCTATAGAGGAAACAAAGCTCTTGATCTTAAAGGTATTGTGGATGAGGCTTTGGATAATCATGACACAGGTATTGATAAAGTATTGGTGGTAAAACGTACCAATACTGAAGTTAAAATGAAAGAAGGAAGAGACTTCTGGCTGGATGATTATTATGAAAAAGCATCTTCTGACTTTGTTACCAAAGTAATGGATGCAGAGGATCCGTTATTTATACTTTATACATCCGGTTCTACTGGTAAGCCAAAAGGCATGTTACATACATGTGCCGGTTACATGGTATATACGGCTTATACTTTTAAAAATGTATTCGATTATCAGGAGAATGATATTTACTGGTGTACAGCAGATATAGGCTGGATTACAGGACATTCTTATATATTATATGGTCCTTTGTGTAATGGTGCCACCACTATTATTTTCGAAGGGGTACCAAGTTATCCGGAAGCAGACCGTTTTTGGCAGGTAGTAGAGAAACATAAAGTGACTCAGTTTTATACTGCACCTACAGCTATCCGTTCTTTGGCTAAAGAAAATTCTGAATGGGTGGACAAGCATGACCTTAGCAGCTTAAGAGTTATCGGTTCCGTTGGTGAACCAATCAACGATGAAGCATGGCACTGGTATAATGACCACGTAGGAAATAAAAAATGTCCTATAGTAGATACCTGGTGGCAAACTGAGACAGGTGGTATTCTTATATCCCCTATCCCATTTGTTACACCTACTAAGCCTACCTACGCAACTTTACCACTTCCGGGAGTTCAGCCAGTACTAATGGATGATAAGCGTAACGAGATTACCGGGAATCAGGTTACCGGAAACCTTTGTATCCGTTTCCCTTGGCCCGGAATCGCACGTACAATCTGGGGAGACCACCAACGTTATAAAGAAACTTATTTCTCAGCTTTCCCCGGTAAGTATTTCACAGGTGATGGCGCATTAAGAGATGAGGTTGGCTATTATCGTATTACAGGACGTGTAGACGATGTTATTATCGTATCAGGCCACAATCTGGGTACCGCTCCAATTGAAGACAGTATCAACCTTCATCCTGCGGTTGCAGAATCTGCAATTGTGGGTTACCCTCATGATATTAAAGGCAATGCTCTGTACGGCTATGTAATCCTTAAGGAAACGGGTGAGAATCGTGATAAGGATAACCTGAAAAAAGAAATCAACCTATTGATTTCCGATAGCATAGGCCCAATTGCCAAACTGGACAAAATTCAATTTGTATCTGCACTTCCAAAAACCCGTTCGGGAAAAATTATGAGAAGGATCTTAAGAAAGATTGCTGAAGGAGATTTCAGTAATTTCGGAGATATCTCAACACTATTAAATCCTGAAATTGTAGAAGAAATAAAGAATGAACGTATTGAATAATATTTTATTACTATTATATAATATTTTTTAATAACTTTATAGAGGATTAAAAAAATCTTTGCCATGTCTAATATCATAACCGGATTATTTAATAATCAACGCGACTACAAAAAACTGGAAACCGACTTGGAAAATTCCGGATTTAGTAATTCAGATTATATTGTATATCTGAACGAAGATGTGAATGCTAATTATATGGCCAGCGTTGTGATCAAAACCGATAGTGAGGCTGAAAAAGCTAAGCTGGTCTTTGATCAGAATAATGTGCTAAAAGTTTATTGGTTTGAAAATATGACCATTGACGAGGCTAAAAGTTATGAAAATCTGAAAAAAGAAATCGATGTAAGGAATAAATATCAGATTCATAGCTTTCCAGATCTTAAGTTTAAGTCTTCAAGCGAAGGAATGGGATCTGAAGTTAAATCTTAATTTTTTTACTACTCTTAATGAACTACTCCGCAGGATTTTTCCTGCGGTTTTTATTTTAACTCCTTTTATTTAGTTGATTTCCTTTATCTTTGATTGTATATACCAGTTTATGAAGAAGATTCTTTTCGGAGCAGCAATACTTTCAGTATTTATAGCCAGGGCACAGCAAAAAACCTATGCCAATCCCGTAAATGTAGATTATGGCTATACGCCTATTCCAAATTTTGCAACACAGGGAAAACACAGGGCTACTGCCGATCCGGTAATTGTAACTTTCAAAGGAAAATATTTCATGTTTTCTACAAACCAATGGGGTTACTGGTGGAGCGATGATATGCTGAACTGGAAATTTGTCTCCCGTAAATTTCTTCTTCCACAACATAAAGTATTTGACGAATTGTGTGCACCAGCCGTCTTTGTAATGAAAGATGCTATGTATGTTATTGGCTCGACTCACAATCCTGATTTCCCCATTTGGAAAAGTACAGATCCCACCAAAGATAATTGGGAAATTGCTGTAAAAGAATTTAAAGTAGGTGCATGGGATCCTGCTTTCCATTACGATGAAGATACAGATAAACTTTATCTATACTGGGGCTCCAGTAATGCCTATCCTATTCTGGGAACGGAGATTAACACCAAAACCTTACAATCTGAAGGTTATGTAAAACCTCTTTTAGGATTAGAGCCTTCGGAGCATGGCTGGGAAAGATTTGGAGAATATAATGACAATACCTTTTTACCGCCTTTTATTGAAGGTGCATGGATGACCAAGCATAATGGAAAGTATTACCTGCAATATGGCGCTCCGGGGACAGAATTCAGTGGTTACGGAGATGGCGTTTATGTAAGTGACAAACCATTAGAAGGCTTTACCTACCAGAGCCATAACCCTTTTTCTTACAAACCTGGCGGATTTGCCAGAGGGGCCGGGCACGGAGCTACATTTGAAGATAATTACAAAAACTGGTGGCATATTTCTACCATAGTTATATCAACCAAAAATAACTTTGAAAGGAGAATGGGGATCTGGCCTGCCGGATTCGACAAAGATGATGTAATGTACACCAATACAGCTTATGGCGACTACCCTACTTACCTTCCACAATATGCACAGGGAAAAGACTTCAGCAAAGGACTTTTTGCCGGATGGATGCTGCTAAATTATCAGAAACCCGTTCAGGTTTCCTCAACTTTAGGTGGATTTCAGCCAAATCTCGCAGTAGATGAAGATATTAAAACCTATTGGAGTGCAAAAACCGGAAATGCAGGAGAATGGTACCAGACAGATTTAGGTGATATTTCTACAGTCAACGCCATACAAATCAATTATGCCGATCAGAATGCAGAGTTTTTAGGTAAAACGCTGAATAAGATGCACCAGTATAAGATCTACGCTTCTAATGACGGAAAATCATGGAAAACAATTATAGACAAAAGCAAAAACCAAAAAGATGTACCGCACGATTATGTTGAGTTGGAAACTCCGGTGAAAGCACGTTTTCTGAAAATGGAAAATCTGAAAATGCCTACCGGAAAGTTTGCATTAAGCGGATTCAGAGTATTTGGTAAAGGTTCCGGAGAAAGACCACCAGCAGTAGAAAACTTTGTTGCACTGCGTGCTGAACCAAGAAAAAATGCCGACAGAAGAAGTGTATGGTTCAAATGGAAGCAAAATGATCTGGCGGATGGTTATGTTATCTATTTTGGTAAATCTCCCGACAAATTATACGGAAGCATTATGGTATATGGTAAGAATGAATATTACTTTACCGGAGCAGATAAGAGTGATGCTTATTACTTCCAGATTGAAGCTTTTAATGCTAATGGCATTTCGGAACGAACACCGGTAATGAAATCGGAATAGACAATGGCTATATTACAGATAATTTTGGAAATTTTATCGGTATTGGCTGTTGTAAGCGTGCTGATTCCGTTTATTAAAAATGATTACTGGACATTTCGAATTTTTGATTACCCAAGGTTTCAAAAATTCGTTATTCTTATTATCCTTACAATAGCCTGGTTTTTCATATTTCCGGAACCTAATAATTTTCAGAAAATCCTTTTATGGCTTCAGATTTTATGTATTCTCTATCTTGCTTATCTCATTCTTCCCTATACCTTTTTAGGCAAGAAAATGATAAACAGAACAATTCCGAAGCCTGAAGAGAAACCATTAAATTTATTAGTTTGTAATGTCTATCAGGACAATACGAATCACACAAAACTTTGTCAACTAATAGAGTCCAAAGATCCGGATATTGTATTTCTTCTGGAAACAGATAATCACTGGAAGACTGGCCTAAAAAAAGCTACAGATAAATATACCTATAAAATTGAAGTACCGCTAGATAATACTTATGGTCTATTGTTTTACTCGAAGTTAAAATTATTACATTCAGAAGTCAAATATCTGGTCAGTAAAGAGATTCCTTCGATCATTGCAGATGTAGAATATAGTGGCGATGTTGTACGACTTTATGGCATACATCCCACGCCCCCGGTTCCGCAGGAAAATGAAGAAAGTACTGAAAGAGATGCCGAGATTCTTCTGGTAGGTAAACAGGCAAAAGAGTATGCAAAACCAGCCATTGTTTTTGGTGATCTGAATGACGTTGCCTGGTCGCATACTACAAAACTATTCCTCAAAATAAGCGGATTATTAGATGCCCGCAGAGGACGTGGAATGTACAATACTTTTCATGCAAAATACTGGTTTTTGAGATGGCCTCTTGACCATTTTTTTATAAGTTCGCATTTCCGTTTGGTCAATATGAAAGTCGAAAAATCTGTTGACTCCGATCACTTTCCTATTAGTCTTTCTTTGGTCATAAGATCACAGGATAAGAGTGAAAAATTTGATGCTAATGCTGAAGATCATGCAGAAGCACAGGAAAAAATTGAAGAAGGACTGGAAAAAGGAGATGCAAATAATTAAAAAACAAACATTTTGATTTACATAAAAGTAAATAGATAAATAAATTATCCTAAAACTTTCCGAAAAAACAGATAAATCCATACATTTGTCTTATGAAAATAGCATTCCTCGGGCCCCAAGCCTCATTTACTCAGTTAACCGCTACCCAAATTTTTCCAAATGAAGAACTAATTCCACAATCCAGTATTCTGGACTGTTTTCTGGCGGTTAAAAATGATTTGGTAGACAAGGCTGTAGTTCCTTTAGAAAACTCTATTGAAGGGACTGTTTCTATGACTCTGGACTATCTGTATGATACCAGTAATATTGTTATAGAAGCTGAAGCTGTAATGCCTATTTCGCACCAGCTTATGATTCATCCTTCCCATGATAACAGTGAAGAAATTGAGAAGATTTACTCGCACCCACAGGCACTTGCGCAGTCTTATCACTTTCTGAACAAGAATTATCCTGAAGTGGTAAAACAGGAATTTGCATCAACAGCTGCTGCAGCTAAAAAAGTTTCTGAAACTCCTGAACGCAAAATTGCGGCGGTAGCAAATTCGTTTGCAGCAAAATTATATGGTTTAAAAATCATCAATAGTAATATTCAGGATTTTGAACAAAATCATACCCGTTTTATCGTTATCTCTAAGAAAAAAGCTGATTGGACAACCGAACTGCCAAAGGTAACAGAGAAGACAAGTCTTTTAATAACACTTCCTGAAGATCATGCCGGAGGTTTGCATCAGGTATTGTCTGTTTTTGCATGGAGAAAACTAAACCTTAGCAAGATAGAATCCAGAACCCTTAAAACTGGTTTAGGAAATTACTTCTTCTTCATCAATATCGATGGTCCCTGGAAAGAAGTATTGATTAAAAATTCATATGAAGAACTGGAAAGTATTGGTGCTAATATAAAACCGTTAGGCCATTATTCAGAATATATGCTGGAAAGCTAGTTTAAGTACGAAGTTAGAAATAGTGGTATTTAGTTTCGTAATTCTAACTTCGTACTTATTTATATTTTCCTTTCCATTTTTTTTCCTGCTCTGCATCTATTTTCTTCTCGGTTGAGTTATTCCCCGGATTATAGAATTTCGTTCCGGAAATCTCTTCAGGTAAAAACTCCTGATCTACAAAACTCCCCTCATAGCTATGAGCATATTTGTATTCTTTTCCGTAATCCATTTCTTTCATCAATTTGGTAGGTGCATTTCTCAGATGTAGTGGCACCGGAAGATTTCCAGTTTGCCTTACCAAACTCATGGCATCATTAATAGCCATATAAGCCGAATTACTCTTTGGTGACACCGCTAAATATACCGCACATTCGCTTAGGAGAATCCTTGCTTCGGGATTACCAATTACATTGATGGCCTGAAAACAATTGTTGGCCATAATAAGAGCATTGGGATTTGCCAATCCAATGTCTTCTGAAGCAGAAATAAGCATCCTGCGGGCAATGAATTTGATATCTTCTCCTCCTACCAACATTCTGGCCAGCCAATAGACAGCCCCGTTAGGATCAGAGCCTCTTATAGATTTTATAAAGGCAGAAATAATATCATAATGCTGCTCTCCATTTTTATCATAGAGCGCCATATTTTCCTGAAGGACACTTAGTACATCTTCATTCTCAATTTCTGTTTTCTTACTATGAAGAAACTGATTCAGTACAATCTCAACAGAATTAATAAGCTTTCTGGCATCACCACCGGAATACTGGATGAATGCAGCTTTATCTTTTAAACTGAATTTTGTTCCGGAATCTTTATTATATCTTTCAACAGCAACATCTGCAAGGCCTTCAAGCTTTTCATAGTCTAAAGCTTTTAAAACATAAACCTGGCTTCTTGACAGCAATGCTGATACTACTTCAAAACTAGGATTTTCAGTTGTAGCTCCGATCAGAACAATCCAACCCTTTTCTACGGCATGTAGCAAACTATCCTGCTGACTCTTATTGAACCTATGGATCTCATCAATAAACAGAATCGGGCTTTTGCCTGAGAAAAGATTCTGCTGCTTGGCCTGTTCTATAACTTCACGTACGTCTTTAACACCGGAGGACACAGCACTAAGTTTGAAAAATTTCCTTCCGGAATTTTCTGAAATAATCTCCGAAAGCGTTGTTTTCCCTGTTCCCGGAGGTCCCCAGAATATAATAGAGTTCAGTGTATCATGCTCTACCATCTTACGTATAGGACCGTTTGGACCGGTTAAATGTTCCTGCCCGATAACTTCATCTAAATTCTTTGGTCGCAGTTTCTCTGCTAAAGGGATATTTGTACTCATGAAATCAGAATAGAAAGCATAATATTTAATGCTTTAAGTTTCCAAATTTACAGAAATTTCGCCTATTTTTGTGAGTATTAAAGTCGAGAATGTTAAATAAAATACTGATTTTCCCTTTCGTTATGCTGATAAGATTTTATCAGTATGCTATATCACCATGGCTGGGAAAAAACTGCAGATATACCCCTACATGCTCGCAATATACACTTGAAGCGTTAAAGATACACGGTCTGTTTAAAGGAGGTTATCTGGGTGCCAAAAGAATACTAAGTTGCCATCCATGGGGCGGCAGTGGCTACGACCCTGTTCCCAGAAAACATAAATGTTAATAATAAACTATCTATAAATGAACAATATTCTTCTAAGAATCTACTTATTCGTTTTTGCGTTGTTCGCTCAGGGTCTATTCTCTCAGAATCATACTGACGGATTATCCGATGGAACACTGATTGTAAATAAAGAGAAAAAAATCCCTGTGAAAATCTTTGCCACTACATCGGGCAGAGATTTTGGAAGCTTCGTCCAGAAACCCCAGAACAGTAACATTCTGATTATTCTGAACAGCTCTGTAAACGAGTATGCTTCTACTCCGGTTTTCGAGGAATACAAAATTCATGGCTACAAACTTCTGAATAAAAAATTCCAACCGGCAGATATCAGTAATCCAAAAGATTACAAATATTTCTACAAACCTCTAAATCCACAAAATGATATAGAAGAAGGTGCGAAAGCTGAATTGGAAACTCCATATAAAATATGGGATCCTTCTGTAGGATTTAAATTAGGACCCATTACATTACACTTCTATAGCTTAATGTTCGTTTTTGCATTTGGATTTGGTTATATCCTGATGAAGAGAATATTCAAGATAGATGGTGTAGATCAGAAATACCTGGATCCCCTTTTCACCTGGACTTTAATTGGTACTATACTAGGTGCTCGTTTAGGACACGTTATTTTCTATCAGCCAGAATTATTTAAACAAGACTTCTGGTCAGTATTTTTACCTATCCAGACAAAACCAGAATTCAAATTTACCGGATTCTCAGGTCTTGCAAGTCACGGTGCTACAATAGCCCTAATCCTTACAACACTATATTATTCGTATAAAATTATCAAAAAGAATCCTTTCTGGGTTTATGACAGACTTGGTATTGTAGTCGCTTTAGGTGGTGCTTTTGTAAGAATGGGTAACTTCTTCAACTCAGAAATCATCGGAAAACAGGTAGATCCAAATTCTCCTTTCGCTATATTATTCCCACAGCAGAGCAGTGAGTATGGTATTACAGTACCACGCTACCCTAGCCAGTTATTTGAAGCAATAGGTTATGTTCTTTTATTTATCCTTCTTTGGTATCTTTACCGTAAGACAGACAAGAAATATCAACAAGGATGGTTATTTGGCTTATTCTTTATTATCCTTTGGGCAATCAGATTTTTTGTAGAGTTCCTTAAAGAGCCTCAGGGAGATGAATTTATCCAGTTTGCAGGTCTTAATACCGGACAGATTTTAAGTATTCCGTTTATGCTTGCAGGTTTTGCTATTATGCTTTATTCTAAAAAAAATAAACTGGAAAAATAATTTTTCATTACTTTTGTTGTTCAAATAATAAACAAAGCACTATGGGATTTATAAAAGAATTTAAAGAATTTGCAGTTAAAGGCAATGCCTTTGATCTGGCAGTAGGGGTAATCATTGGTGGAGCATTTGGTAAAATTGTTACAAGTGTAATCGATGACCTTGTAATGCCAATTGTTGCTGCTATCGCAGGAAAACCTGATTTCAGCAGTATTTATTTTGCAATGGGAAAAGGCTCCGAGCTTATCCCGGCAGGCGCTACTTTGGCTAAAGCTAAAGAACTGGCTCCGGATGCAGCAATTTTTGCTTATGGTAATTTTATTACTGTTGCTATCAACTTCATACTATTAGCTTTTGTAGTATTCTTAATGGTTAAGAGTATCAACAAAATGAAAAAGAAACAAGCAGACGAACCTGCAGCAGAACCATCTTCTACTGACAAGTTATTGATGGAAATTCGCGATCAATTGAAGAAGAACTAATTATTCTTCCTATCAGATAAAGTAAAGAAAGGCCGGAATATATTCCGGCCCTTTTTATGTAGTTTTTATTGTACATTCGTGTATTAAAACTTTATATTTTAACTCAGCTGATTGTGAGTCCCTATAAGTATAAGTTTTAATATTTATTTAGTTTTTCCAGTTTACTTTTAGCATTATTATTATCTGGGGAAAGAGCCAAAATTTTCCTGTAACACGTTTTTGCTTTTTCAATGTACCCCTTGGCAATATAAGCATCGGCAAGGCTATCCCACACATTTAATGATTGAGGATAATTCTTAGCATTGATTTCGAAAACAGAAACTGCAATATCAGGTATTTGCCTGTCATGGAGAGCTATATATCCAATGGTATTTACAAAATTCTCATCTGGTTTCATGTCCAAAAACAGTTCTTTATGGATTTTTTTATTATAATTAGCCAATACTTTTGGATCCTTAGTTACTTCATTAATATCTATTTCATAAGGCTGAAAGAGATAGCGAAGACCATAATAAGTAGCAGGTATAGTCACTGTAAGATGTTTTTCATCTTCAAAGTATTTTACTTCTGCACGGAGATCAGGAGATTTATTTTTTTTCAGAAGTTCATAAAATTCCATACCCCACTGATAATGCCTTTTATCCTCATGAAAGTTATTAGCTAATGCAATATACACTCGTGCCTTCAAATCAATTTGTTTCTCCAGTATTTCTTTTCCTCTTTTTCCTATATAATTATGGTCCCAAAACCAGGAAGGGTCAATAAGCAAATAATAACTAAACATTTTCGGATTTTCAAGCAGGCAATGCAAAGCAAACAATCCGCCCATTGAATGTCCTATAATCATATTTTGTGGAACAGTTCTGAAAGAATTATTAATCTCAGGCATTAATTCTTTTTCTATAAAGTTCATAAAATCATTTGCCTTTCCACTACTCTTAAATGCTACAATATCTTCCTTATCCAAATAATTCAAAGAATTTGTAGGGGTAAAATCCCTGGTCCGGTCGGTATTTTCGATAGATACAATTATTAATTCAGGAATTTGAAGTTTTAAATTGAATGAAGAGTGCATAGATTGTGATATACCTGATACTTCAAGAAATTTACTTCTTTCACCATCTAGAACATAAGCGACAATATATCTTTTATTTGGATTGCTTTTATAAGAGGCTGGCAAATAAACAGAATAAGTTCTATTCTCTTTAAGAACTTTAGAATGTATTGTATACTTCTGCCCTAAAACAATCATATCATTTGTTGATTGTGCAAAGGAAAAACCTGTATTTAAAATGAAGGAGGAAAGTACAATGAAGGCATTTATAGAATTCTTAAGTATATTTTTAAAACCGTTTATCATTAAAATCATTTTTTAAAGTCTTGAAAAGTTATACAAATGTCCAAATTTACATATTGCACTAATATTTAAATAGAAATAAGTGCACTAATATAGTCTCATTATCATCTATTTACACATTAAAAGTCTACATATTACACGGAATGCACTATAAACGCCTTATAATAAAAAAACAAGGCCGAAATATATTCCGGCCTTGTTTTATATTTTATATTTAATGTATTTACGATAGAATTTCGTTGATCTGATCTGCTAATTCTTCTCCAATACGATCCTGAGCTTCTAATGTTGCTGCCCCAATATGCGGAGACAAAGAAATCTTAGAATGTGCTAATATTTTATCTGAAGGAGCTGGCTCATTTTCGAATACATCCAGACCAGCAAAACGTACTTTTCCTGAATCCAGAGCTTCTATTAAAGCTCCCTCGTCTATAACACCCCCTCTGGCGCAATTAATAAGCATTACACCATCTTTCATCATATCAAGCTGCTCTTTCCCGATTACAAAACCTTTTTGTGCAGGAACGTGCAATGTGATAATATCTGCTTCTTTTAAAATCTCTTCAATCGGTTCGGTAATAATATCTACATTAATGGATTGGCCATTATAGAAATCTACTTCAATATTTGCTTTTCCTACGAATGTATCAGCAGCAATTACCTTCATACGAAGCCCAAGTGCTATTCTTGCTACTTCGATACCAATTCTGCCCATACCAATAATACCTATTGTCTTACCACGCAGCTCTATGCCACCAGCATAAGCTTTTTTAAGCTTTTCAAACTCAGTATTTCCTGATGAAGGCATTTGTCTGTTGGAATCATAAAGAAAGCGGATACCAGAATATAAATGTGCAAATACAAGCTCGGCAACAGATTCTGAAGATGCAGCCGGTGTATTAATTACTTTTATTCCTTTTTCTCTGGCATATTCCACATCTATGTTATCCATCCCAACTCCTCCTCTTCCGATAATCTTTAAAGAAGGACAATTGTCAATAATATCCTTGCGTACTTTTGTTGCACTACGCACTAATAAAACATCGATTTGGTTGGTATTAATGTAGGAGATTAGTTCTTCCTGCGGAACTTTATCTGTGATGACCTGAAAGCCATAATTAATTAGTTTTTTTATTCCACTCCCTGAAAGCCCGTCGTTGGCTAAAATCTTTTTCATATTAATCTTTAAAAACTTTTATTTTTACTTTCTTTTCTATCATATCTGTAAACTTTCCTTTGTAGCGCGTAGCCTTTACCAGGTGATTATCTATCCAATGGTAATTTCCACCTCTTGGCTTTCCTAAAAGAACACTATGAAACTTAAATCCATTATCTCTCAGCCATGTCTCGGTAATTTCCCGTAAGTCCTCGGTTCTGGATGTAAAAAAGCAAATCTGGTGCCCTTCGTCGTACCATCTGTTGATGGTTGCAAGTGCATCCGGAAATGGTTTACATGTTTTCATCCTCTCCGGTTCCTCATTAGGGACATCATCCGTAATTGTTCCGTCAATATCAATAAGATAATTGATTACTCCATCTTTTAGCATCGGGCTAAGATGGTCTTTGAATTCTAGTTCCATAGTTTTAGTTTAACGTTCATATCTCGCTTAAAATTGTCCTCCACCTACAGCTCTGTAAAAATTAGCAGAAGCTACCAACTGTTGCAGTTTATCATTTACTCCGGCAAGTTGTGCCGCCAGTAGATTCTGCTCAGACGTTAATACATCGGTATAATTAGTTTTAGAAGTATATTTTAGCAACTCCATATTGAAATCTACTGCCTTGGCAAGTGTTTCAATCTGTTGCTTTCTGGTGTTTTCTTTAGCTACAGCCATCTGGTACGAATACAGTGCATTCGATACTTCAGTTCCGGCTGTAATCACACTTTTCTCATAAGTAAGATACGCCTGTTCCTTCTGAGTTTCAGAAACCTTAACCTGAGTTCTCTTGGTTCCTTTACCCAAAATAACCTGACTAAGAGCTCCACTGGCTGAATACATAAATGAATCTCTGAATAAATCCTTTATTTTCAAAGAAGACAATCCAAATGCTGCAGTAATATTAAGCGCAGGGAAAACATCTGCTTTAGCTACATTTAAAGCTTCAAATGCCTGTTGATAGTTATACTCTGCCATTTGCACATCCGGTCTGTTTCTTACCATCTGTAAAGGAACTCCAGTTTTCAGATCTGAGTAAACAGCTTGTCCGTCTATACTGCTTCTTTCAATTTCTAAAGGAGGCTCTCCCATCAATAGAGAAAGAGCATTTTCGGTAGTTTTAATATTCAGTTCAATATCCGGAACCGAAACCTGTGCTGCATATAAATTGGCCTCACTTTGAGCAACATCTGCCCCAGTTAGGATGGCACCTTCTTTTAATGCTTTAATGGTTTCAAGTTGCTTCTTTCTGATATCAATAGTCTGATTGGTTATTTCAAGCTGCTTGTCAAAAGCTAACAACTGATAATAAAGTGTCGCTGCCTGTGCTACCAATTGGGTCTGAACAGCTCTTTTGGAAGCATCACTGGATAAAAGCGTTGCGTAGGCAGCTCTTTTAGCAGAAGCCAGTTTACCCCAAACATCGATTTCCCAGCCGGTATTGATACCTAATTGGAAGTTTTCAATATGATGTGTTGGGAAAAGTGGATTAACCTGTGCTGCCGGACTATTTTTAGAAATCGTAGCTGTTGGACCTCCATTTATAGTTGGCAAAAAGGCCATCTGACTTTGTTTGAAATAAGCATCTGATTGCTGAATTCTGGAAATGGCAATTTTCAGATCCAGATTATTCTGCACTGTTTTTCTGATAATATTTTGCAGATTGGTATCTGTGAAAATCTTATCCCAGGATACGTTTGCAGTAGACAAACTATCCTGAGTATTGATTTCTTTACCATATAATCGGTTTAGCTTTTCATTTGAAATTTCAGGTTTATGGTACGGATCGGTTACTTTACATGAAACAACCAGCATCGACGCAGCACCTGCAAAAAGCCATATATTATTTATTCTTTTCATGTTTTAATCTGTTAGTTTTGGTACGTCCGCACTTTCCTCATTCTTAATAGAAATTTTCTCGTGTAAGAACTGGAATACGACAAATAATACTGGTATAAAGAATACCCCGAAGATTGTTCCGAAAAGCATCCCTCCGATCGCCGCAATACCAATAGCATTGTTACCAACTGCTCCAGCTCCAGCCGCAATAGCCAATGGTATAAGACCAAATACAAAGGCGAAAGATGTCATAAGGATTGGACGTAACCTTTGTTGTGCTCCTCTCAATGCAGCTTTACCAATTGATAATCCTTTTAATCTGGCTGCATGGGCAAATTCTACAATAAGAATCGCATTCTTTGCCAGTAACCCAATAAGCATGATAAGGGAGATCTGAGTATAAATGTTATTTGATGTTCCGGTAATCCAGGTAAAGAATAATGCTCCAGCCAGACCAAATGGTAATGACAGCATTACAGCAAACGGAAGCATATAACTTTCGTACTGTGCACAAAGAAGGAAGTATACAAAGATACAACATAGTGCAAAGATGATAACCGTTTGGCTACCCGCACTCATCTCCTCTCTTGTTAAACCAGAGAACTCATATCCGTAACCAGAAGGCATTACCTGTGCAGCAACTTCCTGAACAGCCTGGATCGCATCACCAGAACTATACCCTGGGTTTGGTGTACCATTTACAGTAACAGCCGTAAACAAGTTGAAACGGCTTATACTCTGTGGACCATATACTCTTTTCAGTGTAACGAATCTGCTAACAGGAGCCATAGCGCCAGTACTGCTTCTCACTTTAATAACGTCAAAGCTTTCTACGTTTGCTCTTTGATTAGGTGGTGCCTGGTAAATTACACGGTATTGTTTTCCGAATAGGTTAATATTAGAAGCATATACCCCACCAAAGTATCCCTGAATAACACTTAGTACATCTGATACCGAATAACCTGCATTCTTAATAGATGCTACATCCACATCGATAAGGTATTGCGGGAAGTTCGGGTTAAATGAGGTATAAGCATTTTGTATTTCTGGTCTTTTCTTTAGAGCATCGATAAAATCATTGGTTACTTTATTCAGATCATCAATTGTACCTCCTTTCTGGTCCTGAAGCTGCATTTCGAAACCTGCAGCATTACCAAACCCTTGAAGCGTAGGTCTTCCGAAGAAAATAATACGTGCATCTTTTATTCCTGCAGTCTGTTGGTATAATTTACCAAGAACAGCATCCTGAGATTCACCTTTACCAGTTCTTTGTGCCCATGGTTTCAGCTTTACAATTACCATCCCGTAGTTACTACCTGTACCACTGATCATTCCCCTTCCGGAAATTTTCATAATGTGATCTACTTCAGGCATTTTAGATACCACTTTCTCAATCTGTGATAACACTTCTTCAGTTCTCTCCTGTGAGGCACCTAGTGGCAATGCTATATCCGAGAATATACCACCCATATCTTCACTCGGTACAAAGGCTTTGGGTGTAGAGACCATAAGCCAGCCAAATAATCCTGCAAAGCCCAATAAAGCTATCAGTGTAAGCCATTTCCTTCTCAAAAGGAAGCTAACACCATGGGTATACTTCATTGTCGTTGCTGTAAATGCAGTATTGAAATTGGCGAAGAAACGCTGCATAATATTCTTTTTATGCCCTTCACCATGTTCTGCATGAGGCTTTAGGAATATTGCACAAAGTGCCGGACTCAGCGTTAATGCATTTACTGCTGATAATACAATAGAAATTGCCAGTGTTAAACCAAACTGCTTATAGAATACCCCGGCAGAACCACTAATAAAACTTACCGGTACGAATACGGCTGACATTACAAGTGTAATACTGATAATAGCTCCGGAGATATCATTCATGGCAGAAATAGCTGCACGCCTAGGCGATTTTTCACCTTGTTCTAATTTGGAATGGACAGCCTCAACGACGACAATTGCATCATCCACAACAATACCTACTGCAAGGATTAATGCAAATAGGGTAAGTAGGTTAATTGTAAATCCGAAAAGATTCAGGAAGAAGAATGTACCGATAATAGCTACTGGTACAGCAATCGCTGGAATCAACGTAGATCTCCAGTCCTGAAGGAATATAAATACAACGATGAATACAAGGATGAAAGCTTCAAATAAAGTATGAAGTACTTTATCAATTGAAGCATCCAGGAATTCATTGGCATTTACCATTGTTGTATAGGTAATCCCTTTAGGGAAAGAAGTTGAGGCATTGTCTAATACGGCCACACAACCATTGATAACTTCCTGAGCATTGGAACCTGCCGTCTGTGCAACAGCAACCCCAATCGCCGCCTGTCCGTCTGTAAAAGTATTTCCTGAATAATCCTGAGCTCCTAATTCTATTTTGGCAACATCTTTAAGTCTTAAGACTTGTCCGCCAATATTTCCTTTTAATACTATATCTTCAAACTCAGCTGTACTGGTAAGACGACCTTTATATTTTAGTGTGTATTCAAAACTTTGTTTCCCCTGTTCTCCCATCTTACCTGGGGCAGCTTCAATGTTTTGTTCATTAAGGACTGCACCAATGTCACTTGGAACCAAACCATAAGCAGCCATTTTATCAGGATCCAACCAGATTCTGATTGAGTAATCTTTTGTTCCGAATACGGTTACATCCCCAACCCCATTTACCCTTTTCATTCTTGGGATAATGTTGATGTTGATGTAGTTCTGTAAGAATACCTGATCGTATTGAGGATTATCACTCTTCAGTGTATAAATTAATACGTTGGAACTCTGTCTTTTTACAACCGTCACCCCGGCTTGTGTTACTTCACGCGGAAGTAAGCTGTTAGCACGAGAAACCCTGTTTTGTACATTTACTGCAGCAATATCAGGATTTACCCCCTGCTTGAAGAATACAGAAACAGAAGCTGATCCTTCGTTGGTTGCTGAGGAAGACATGTAGGTCATACCTTCCACACCATTAATCTGCTCTTCCAGCGGAATGATAACACTCTTTAGTACCACATCCGCATTGGCCCCCATATAGTTGGCATTTACCACTACAGTAGGCGGAGCAATGTCAGGATATTGAGATACCGGCAGACTCACAATACCTAAAATACCTAATATCACAATGATAATAGATATTACGGTAGAGAGTACCGGTCTTTCTATATATTTTCTAAACATAATTTTAAATGAGATTATAAGGATTTCTCCTTATGATTAATATTAGTTAGCTTTTGGAGTAACAGCAGTAAGACTGGTTTGTTTAGGAACAATTTCAGTTCCGTCTTTCAATATACCAACTCCTTCCACAACAACTTTATCACCAGCTTTCAGTCCGGATTCTACGGCATAGCTTACACCATCCGGAAGACGAACTACTTTAACTTCTGTTGATTTTACTTTGTTGTCTGCTCCTACTATATAAGCAAAGGTTTTACCCTGCATTTCGTAAGTAGCTTTCTGTGGAATAATAATTACTTTTTCCAGATAGGTAGGAAGCTTTAGCGTAGCACTGTATCCGCTTCGGATAAGCCCGTTTTCATTAGGGAAAGTCGCACGCATCATAAATGATCCTGTCTGAGGGTCTACCTGACCGCTCATAGATTCGATTCTTCCTTTTTCTTTGTATTCACTACCATCTGATAAAACTAAACTAACATTAGGTGCATTCTTCAGCTTTTCTGTAATACTTCCGCCTGTTGAATGTTTTAGGAATTCTAATACTTCTTTTTCATTAGCTGAAAAGTAAGCATAGATACTTCCGATATTAGATACCGTAGTTAATGGCTCCTGTGTAGCACTGTTTACATAACTACCATGACGATATGGCAACGTCCCGACATAACCTGTTACCGGACTGGAAATCATTGTATAACCTTCATTAACTCTTGCATTTGTCAAGTTAGCCTGTGCCTGTGCAAGGTTGGCCTGTTTTGCCTGTAATGCCAGCTGGGCTGCCTGAAGCTCGTATTTGGAAATGATATCCTTATCTACCAATGGTTTGGTCTTCGTTACCTGCATCTGAGCTGTAGCAACATCTGCCTGCGCACTTCTTATAGCGGCTTCTGCAACCCTTACCTGTTGCTCATACTGTGGATTTCGGATTCTGAAGAGGGCCTGTCCCTGCTTCACATATGCACCCTCATCTATGTAAATATCTTCTATAAATCCATCAATTTTCGGACGTATCTCGATATTTTGTTTCCCCTGCAAACGTGCAGGAAACTCTTCATAGACTGTAGCTGGCCCTTGTTCTACTGTTATGAACTGGTATGGTTGAGGTTTTTGTTGCTGCTGTGCCGCAGCCGCTTTTGGGTCTCCTTTACCGCAAGAAACATTCAGGGTTAACAAAAACAAACCTGATGCTGCGATAAGTGTATTTTTCTTTATCGTCATAATAAATATTAGTTTTCAAGCAAACAAATTTATTAAAAAAACATCCAAAAATTATAAGTTTAACGAATATTTTGATTAGGAAAATCAATTGATTATAGCTATTTTTGCTCCTAAATGGAAGAGAAAGTTGTACTTGTAAACCCAAACGATGATGTACTGGGTGTAATAGAAAAGATGCAAGCCCATCATAACGGGCTATTACACAGAGCCTTTTCAGTATTTTTGTTTAACCAGGAAGGCAAAATGCTTTTACAGCAAAGAAGTGCAACCAAGTATCACTCTCCAGACAAATGGACCAATGCGTGTTGTTCGCATCCGCGTGAAAATGAGACTTATTTAGACGGTGCTAAAAGAAGGATTCATGAAGAATTGGGTATCAACTGCGAACTGGAAGAAAAATTCCATTTTATTTATAAAGCAGATGTAGGCCAAGGTTTGTGGGAACACGAACTGGATCACGTTTTTATCGGAACCTATAATGGTGAATACCAGTTAAACCCCGATGAAGTATCTGCTATACGTTTCGTTACCATGGAAGAGCTGGATGGAGAGATTGCTAATAAACCGGAACTTTTTACAGAATGGTTTAAAATTATCTGGGACGAATACAGACACCACCTATAACAGACAATCAACAAAATTATAAATCGAAATAATATTTTAAAAATGAAAAGAACAGCACTTTTTGACAAGCATGTTTCTCTTGGTGCCAAGATTGTTCCTTTTGCTGGCTTCGAAATGCCTGTACAGTATTCCGGAGTTACTGAAGAACATTTTGCGGTACGTGAAAAAGCCGGAATGTTTGATGTAAGCCACATGGGACAATTTTTTATTGAAGGACCGGGAAGTAAGGAACTTCTTCAAAAAGTTACCACCAATAATGTAGATACATTAGAGGATGGTAAAGCACAATATTCTTGTCTTCCGAATGAAAATGGCGGAATTGTAGATGATCTTATTGTATACAAGATTGCTGATGAGAAATACTTTGTTGTAGTAAATGCTTCCAATATTGATAAAGACTGGAATCATATTTCTAAATACAACACTTTTGGTGCTAAAATGACGAATGCATCGGATGACATGTCTCTTATTGCTATTCAGGGACCTAAAGCGACTGAAATTTTACAGAAATTAACGGATACTCAGTTAGCTGATATTCCTTACTACAACTTCACTATCGGTACTGTAGCAGGTGTTCAGGATGTAATTATTTCCAATACAGGTTATACAGGATCTGGAGGTTTTGAAATTTATTTCAAAAACGAAAATGCTGTGAAATTATGGGATGCATTAACTGAATCCGGAGAAGAATTCGGAATGATTTCTTGCGGACTAGCTTCCAGAGACACACTAAGATTAGAAAAAGGATTCTGTCTGTATGGTAATGATATCGATGATACAACCTCTCCTATCGAAGCTGGCCTTGGCTGGATTACTAAATTTGATAAAGATTTTGTTTCTAAAGAAGTTTTTGCAAAACAAAAAGAAGAAGGTATTACCAGAAAACTTGTAGGCTTTGAAATGCAGGAAAAGGCTATTCCAAGACATGATTATGAAGTAGTAGATGCTGAAGGTAATGTTATTGGTAAAGTAACTTCCGGAACAATGTCCCCAATGAAAAAAGTTGGCGTTGGATTAGCTTATGTTGCAAAACCTCACTTCAAATTAGGATCTGACATTTTTATCAGAATCCGTAATAAAGACATTCCTGCAAAAGTTGTAAAACTTCCTTTTATATAATGGAATACAAATAACCTGAAAAGGTCATAAATAAGAATACCCGGAAATATCCGGGTATTTTTTTTATCAGAAAATCAAAGATTAAACTTATGCCCTTGGAGGCAATTTATGATGTAATACAAAGGGATTCTGATCCTTCATAATATCGTTTAGCAAAGCATCCTTAGCCACGGCAAAAAGGTTTGAATTTTATTCTTGGCATTTATAATAGCTTCTTTCAATACTAACGTCCTAACATTAATAAATTTAAAATTTATAATAACTAAAAACCTCACAGACAATAAAATCTGTGAGGTCCAATATTTTCTGAGGACTAATTGTAGCTATACTCTAAGAACCAAAGAACTGGTGTAACTTCTCCAAATTAGACTTATCACTACCTGCAAAAATTTCTTTACCGGTAATAAATACTGGTCTTTTCAGAAAGCTGTAATGATCCAGAATTAATGCTTTAAAGTCTTCTTCTTTCAGCGTTTTAACATCTATTTCTCTAGCCTTAATTTGGGTAGATTTCTTACTGAATAATGCTTCGTATGAATTAGTCAGTTTGTACATTTCAGCCAATTCTGATTCCGTAACAGGAGCCGATTTTATCTCTATAAGTTCCCAACCATCCAGATTGAATTCAGCCATAATTTTCTTACACGTACCACATGTTTTCAGGTAGAAGACTTTTTTCATTTGTATATTTCTTATATAATATCCAAAAATACCATCTTTAAAAGAGAAATGAAAGCCAAGTCTACAAATAATTATTTATAAAATCCCAGAACCCATTTACTGGCAGCTTCTATGTCTGCATCTTTATTTGTTGATTGCTCTACTAATACATCTGGATTAATAGCACCAATATGATCTTTTTTATTACGATCAGCAGCATTACTAGTGGATAGCATCAAAGATGAGCCATTTGACAATACATAAGTTCTGTTTCCTGTAGTATATCCTGCTGTAGGCTGACCAAATAATCTGGCATTGTCCTGACCTATAAAAGATACAACGGTAAACTCTCCACTACTTGCAGTTCTTCCTCCTACAAGTAAAGCAATTCTCTCAGGTCTTTTCTTTAGTTTGTATGCATTAGGAACATAAGCATTACTACTCCACATCTTCTCTCCTTTTTCCATAAGCTTCCATGGATTCTTTTTATTATTGCTAACAAAATAACCAAGTGTTCCTTTATCTAAAAGCGGCCCCAATCCTGTAATCATAGGATACATATTACCTCCCGTATTTTTTCTTAAGTCAATAATCCAGCCTTTTATATCATTTTTAGTATCCAGATCTTTGATCAGATTCTGAATATTCTTTGCATAAACAGTCATTGCAGAATCATTTACAGAACCAAATTGCGGAACATTAATATATCCAATATCACCTGGCAATAATTTGCTGGTTGCTCCTTCTAATTTTTTTGTCGGGCTGGAATAATTCGTTGTGGAAGCTACGGACATAAAAAAAGAATGTTTATCTCCTACTTTTCTAAGCTCAGATATTATATAATCTATTACTGGTTTTGTATCGTTTGCTGCTTTCATTCCAACCGAAAGTCTTTTGATATTTTCATCAATCGCTTTCCAGTTTAGCTTATCTCTAAAAAGAGAATTTTGTTTAACAATATCTCTTATCTCTTTTATAAAAGGTTCTGCAGGTTTGTCAGCAACTATTTCAGTTTTATTAACCGGTTCATTATTTTTACTCTGAGAGAAAACTATGCCAGCATAAAGGATTACAATCAATGTAAAGAATATACGTTTCATATGTTATTTAGTTTTTATTTGGTGTATTTGGATTTGTTTTAATATTAATTAAGCGCATTTGAACTTTCTATCATTCATTATGTCCAAATGAGTGTAAATATACCTATTTTTATTACTTTATAAATCTTATTAAATCATGCATAATACACCAACAACGTTTCAGTTTATCTCAGAACCCACAGATGTCAATTTCGGCGGCAAAGTACATGGCGGTAGTGTAATGAAATGGATAGACCAGGTTGGCTATGCTTGTGCCAGTAATTGGTGCGGAAGTTATGCCGTAACAGTATATGTTGGGGGAATACGCTTTCTGAAACCTATAAAGATTGGTGAGCTTATCAAGATTAATGCTAAGGTTATTTATACTGGTTCTTCTAGTATGCATATCATGATCGATGTTTTTTCCAAAGCTGTTACCTCCAAAAAGTATGAAAAGAAGACACATTGTATCATTGTTTTTGTTGCTGTAGACGAAAATGGCAACAAAATAAAGGTGCCACAATGGAAACCAGAAACAGAACATGAGCTTCAATTGGAAGATTATGCAAAAAAATTGATGGCGTTACGTACTGGTATTGAGGATGAAATGAAAGCTTTTCTATAAAACATCGATTAATACTTGCCAGTTCGAAAAAAACGTTATATATTTGCAGTACAATATCGCGGGGTGGAGCAGTAGGTAGCTCGTCGGGCTCATAACCCGAAGGTCGCACGTTCGAGTCGTGTCCCCGCTACTAAATGAAAAGAGAACTCAATTGAGTTCTCTTTTTTACTTTCAACCAAACTCAAAGATGAACTAGTTAGATCTTAATAAAAAAGCCTCAATACTTTGGAGCTTTATATAATTATTAATTTTTCTGATCTGTATTCTTTACAGTTCATCCAACTCTATAGGATTATTATTATTTTCTTTCCAAATTTTTAAATTTCTTTCACTTCTTTTTATGTATTCATCCCTTTCTTTCATGCTTCCAAAAAGTATTCTTCCTTGAAATATCTCAGTTCGAATCTTTTTCATAGGGTCTTTTCTATTCTCAACAACCATTTTTTTATAATCACTTAAAAGAAATTGTTTTGAATTTGCATACGAAGCATCAGTTAATATTTTATAAGAATCAGGTTCTATTTTTTTAATACTTATTAGTTCATAATCATGATTATTAGATGAATCTTTTATTTTAAGAATTAGCCCAGGTAGTCCATAGAATTTATATGGACCATCAGAGAATGGAAGAGAAGTTGAAAACCAAGCTGTCCATTCTCTGCCACCAAATTCAGTTGTTGCCTTTTGTACAGGATATGATAGTATCTTATTCTTTTCATTTGTAATATGCCAAATAAAAGGTCTATCATCTTTTATTTTTAAAACAGGGTCTCCTGCATAATTTGGAGTATAAAAAAATACTTCTTTATTAACTAAATTTTTATTGACAACATATCTTGTCCTTAAAGATGGATCTGGAAAATTCTGAATTCCACTTGCCATACTAGAATCAGATTTTATCTTAGTGTAGTTTGAAAAAAGTGACTGTTTTTGTATTGGATCGATTTCCAAAACCATTGTTTCATCTACAATACTATCTTTTTTTAAACTATTAGGTATTGATTTATAGTTATAAATGAATCGAATACTTTGCGCAGAAACATTATAATTAAATACTATACATGTTAGAAATATGAAAATTTTGTTCATAGTTATTCATCTAATTTATAATTCTTAGAGGTTATTTTACTTCATAAAAAATAACCTCTAAAAATTAAATTTAAAGAAAAGAATAATTTAGAATTACCCTACTTTTGTCACAGAAGTTCCCGAATCTACACATTCCAATTCATCATAAAAGCGAATATAGACAACCGTACTACACTCTCTCACACCTGTTTTAGAATCTGGTGCTGAACAACAAGCGTAGGAACCCGTAAGAACGGGAACTGCTTCTGCTACAATTCCTCCAAATACATTTTTCAATTCACTTCTGTTTAATTGTTTTAGATAGTTTTTTTTCATTTTTAAAATTTTAATGATTAGTCTCTTAAAATTAAATATTACACATAAACAAATTGTTTAACATAATATTTTTTTCATCATAAAGTTTGTTAAAAATAAAAAAACTCCGATTATACCGGAGCTTTTCTTATATTATTTAATCCTTGATTAAGGCTTTTCATCTGTCAGATCAAATCCCCAGTCTTTACCTTTCATTGTTGCAGGAATACCTTTCGTCATCCATGCCGGAGCTTTTGCCCCTTTCAGGTAATAATCGAAGAACTGCTGTTCTCTAATCTGAATATCTTTTCTGTTCTGACGCTTGATCAGGTTATGATCGTCACCATTATAATTAAGCATCCATACCGGCTTACCTAATCTTCTTAACGCTGTAAACATTTCGATTCCCTGATACCATGGCACTGCACCATCTTTATCATTAGCCATTACCACTACAGGGGTATTTACTTTATCGAAATGGAATAAAGGAGAGTTTTCAATATATAAATCTCTTGCTTCCCATAGAGACTTCCCTATTCTACTTTGAGATTTTTCATACTGGAACTGTCTGTTCATTCCCGATCCCCAACGAATTCCCCCATAAGCCGAAGTCATATTTGCCACAGGAGCACCAGCCCACGCAGCAGCATACATATCAGTTTGCGTAATAAGGTGAGTTACCTGATAACCACCCCAGCTTTGCCCTTGTATACCGATGTGTTGTCCGTCTACCCAAGGATTCTTCTTCAGGTACTCTACTCCGGAATTGATATATTCCACAGCAAATCTTCCCGGATGTCCATCCTCATTATAGGAAATATCCGGTGTAAAGACCAAATACCCGTTGCTTACAAAATAAGAAATATTCAGGCGCGACGGTGTTGGAGCCGGAGCTACATATCTGTTTAAATTCTCAGATAATTTCTCGTAGAAGTAAACAATCATAGGATACTTCTTGTTTGGATCAAAGTTTTCCGGCTTGAATAAAACACCTGTAGACTGATATCCTTTTGGTGTTGTCCAGTTTACAAGCTCATCTGTCCCCCAGTTATACTGAGCCTGTTGAGGGTTTGTATTGGAAAGCTGAGTTTGTTCTTTAAAATCTGAAGAAGCAAAAAGATTTGGAGACTTTGCATAAGATTCTTTAGTAAAGATATACTCTTCTGCATTTTTAGCCTTCATTAATGTTTTAAAGCCCCAGATATCACCCATATATACTTCTTTAGGATCTTTACCGGATAATATTGAAGTTTCGTAAATACCATCTGCTTTCGTAACATTGTTAAAAGCTGAAATATACATTTGCTTCTTTCTGTTCAGGCTTTTTATATCCTTATCAAGATTATAAGTATCGAAAGTAATCTTATGTGTTCTTCCATAAGAATTAGTAATGTTTCTTGGTGCTTTCTTACCGTTTAAGAAGAATTCCCAAAGGTCATAACGATCTTTGATGATAACAGATTCATCATTATCCGTCCATGAAGCGATCCCGTAAGCGTATGGCTTATCCGGCATATCAAATTCTTCATCTGTAAAAGAAACACTCAGGTTCTTATTCAGCTGAGTTGTAGTTTTTGTTGCCACACTATAGCTGTACCAGTTCCCTTTCTCTCTGTCAAAATAAACAATATATTTACCCAGAGGAGATGCTACAGCATTACCATTCAGTTCTTTTACAACCTCTGTAGTATTTCCGTTGATGTTATCAATAAGGTAATATGTTTTTCTATCCGCTCCCTCCCATTGTGACTGGATTCTGGATCCTTTATTCGTAGAACCTAAAACATAAGAAGCATTACCTTCATTAACCAATCTTATCGTATCTGTGCTATCATCACCCAGACTGCGGAATACCTCTGGCTTGTCCGTTTGGAATACTGCTCCGAAAGATTTTTTCAGATCTTTACCCATATTTTTCAATTGAGTTGTCTGTATGTAATCATCTTTATAATTCCATACATCGACTATTGCATGATCATTCGCTATTAATGTAGTATCCTTTGCAATTGGCTTTGGCGCTATCCCGAAATAAAGCTGTTTCCCGTTTTTACTAAATATCGGTGCTCTGTTTTCAGAAACAACCCAGCCTTTTGGCAAATTAGTATGCTGATTATTTACAACTGCTTTCTTTGCATTCTGAGAAAAATAATACAGCTGATAATCTTTTACCAGATCATTTTTGGCAGATAAAGTTCCGATGAAAGCCAGCTTATTCCCTAATTCATCAAATGTAAGTTGAGAGAAATTACCTTCGCCTTCTGTCAGCTTGTTTACTGTTCCTTTCTCAACATCTACCCAGTTTACTGTTTGCAAAGCATATTTAACCGGAGCAGACTTATCTTTCTTCTCAGGCTTCTTATTGTCTTTTTTATCCTTGTCCTTATCTTCGGGTTTCTGAGTTACAAACATCAACTGCTTCCCGTTTTCACTAAACTGATAGCGGACTACATTTTCATAAGTTACTTTCTTTCCCGTCAAAAGATTTACAAGGATAAGATCCGATGGCTTTGCATTCGCATCATCATCTTTCTTATCATCTGCATCATCGTCTTTAGTATCAGGTGTAGCCGTCTTATCTTTTATGTTCTCCATCAGGTAAGCCATCCACGCTCCTCCCTTTTCCGGAGATTTAAAGGATTGCACATTCGGTATTTTCTCAATTTTCTGAGTGAATAGATTTACAATACCCAATGTATCTTTTGCCAGTTTATCTTTCTTCAGTTTTTTGTCCTTTACTGCCTTAATATCTTTAAAGAAAGGTTTGATGGAGAATAAAGCAAATTTAGAATCATTGGTGAAAGCTAGTTTACTTCCTCTTGGAAATTCAAGTGAGCTTTTAGATTTTGGGGAAGATAGATACAATTTCGAGTTTCCTTCCTGTGGATCAATATTGTATCCGACCCATTTTCCGTCATTAGAAATTTTCCGGCTTCCCACCGACTGCCAGCCATCGTATACCGAATGGTCTAATGGTTTCTTCTGTGCAAATGCACAAACCGACCCCGCCACCAATACAGATGAGAGAATGAATTTTAATTTCATATTATAACACTATTAGTTTTAACAAAGTGCTAAAATTAGGAAATTCCCCATAAAAACAGGTACTATGATTGATGAAAACACAAGAAATAATACATATTCTTAATAAAAGAGCTATCTTTTTCAGAAATAAAAATGCTTAACTTTGTTACATGGCAAAAATTTTAAGAATTTATCCGGAAAATCCACAGGAAAATCTTATTCAGGAAGTTGTAAAAACACTGGATAATGGTGGCCTTATTATTTATCCTTCGGACACTGTTTATGCTTTGGGCTGTAATATCTTTGACATAAAAGCTATGGAAAAGCTGGCACAGATAAAAGGAGTTAAATTAGAGAAGGCTCATTTTTCCATTATCTGTAATGACCTTAGCCATTTGTCTGAATTTACCAGACCTATAGATACGGCTACATTCAGATTATTAAAGCATTATTTACCTGGTCCTTTCACATTTATTATGGAAGCCAACAAAACTTTACCCCTAGCATATAAAGGGCAAAAAACCATAGGAATCCGGGTTCCGGATCATTCCATTCCACAACTTATTGTTTCCAAATTGGGACACCCTATCGCCTCTACTTCTATTAAAGATGACGATGATGTTATAGAATACACCACCGATCCGGAGCTGATAGCTGAAAAATATGATCATCTTGTAGATATTGTTATAGACTCAGGATATGGTGACAACAAAGCATCTACAATAGTAGACCTTACACAAGGTATCCCTGAAGTCGTAAGAGAAGGAAAAGGAAATTTTGAAGATTAAAGACAAACATGAAGATACTTATTTCTCCGGCTAAGCTTATGAATATCGAGAATAAAACCGATATGCTCAAGGCTAGCACACCAAAATTTATAGAAGAAGCAGCACATATCCAGAAATATTTAAAAGAGAAAGATCCTAAATTTATTAAGGATCTTATGCATATTTCAGATAAGCTGGCTAACGAAAACTGGGAAAGAAACCAAAACTGGACAACAAAGCCAACAACTAAAAACTCTACATCTGCTCTTTTTGCTTTTGCAGGTGAAGTATACCGCGGATTAAATGTGAAGACTCTGGATAAAAATGCTGTAGACTTCCTACAAAAGAATTTAAGAATGCTATCCGGGCTTTACGGTTTATTGAAGCCTTCTGATAAAATAATGCTGTACAGACTGGAGATGGGTTGTGGCTTCAGCTTTGAGAACTACAAAAACCTTTATGGCTTTTGGGCAGATAAAGTGACAGATGAAATAAACCATCAGCTAAAAGCCAAAGATTTTGTTCTTAATCTGGCCAGTAATGAGTATTCTAAAGTTGTAAACAAAAAGAAACTAAAAGCTCCGGTTATCGAATTCGATTTCTATGAAGAAAGAGAGGGCAAGAATAAAAACATAGTTGTTTATACAAAACATGCCCGTGGACTTGTTTCCAGATTTTGCGCCCAAAATAATATTGAGAAACTCGATGACGTGAAAGCTTTCAATCTGGAAGGTTATCTCTTCAATGACAAGCTTTCTACTGAACATCATTTTATTTTTACCCGATAAGCATTGAAAATTCAGGAACTACAACAGCTATATTCAAAAGAGCTGACATTACTATATTCGGAAAGTGAAATCCAGAAACTGTTCACTTATTTAGCTGAAGAATACCTTCAGTACAATAGTATTCAGTTAAAAATGTATACTGATCAGAATATAGATAATCCACAGGAATTACAATTTACACAGGCATTAGAGCAACTAAAATCTGGTAAACCTTATCAGCAGATATTAGGAAAAGCATATTTCTATGGAGAAGAATTTCTTGTTAATGAAAACGTTCTGATTCCGCGTCCGGAAACAGAAGAGCTTATCAAAGTTATTTTAGATAAACTTCCTACTGATAAAAAACTAAAAATTCTGGATATTGGCACCGGATCAGGCTGCATTGCTATTACCGTAGCCAAACATCTTAAACAAGCAAATGTTTATGCACTGGATTATTCCGAAAAAGCACTGGAAATAGCAAAGAAAAATGCAACACTCCACAACATCAATATTCATTTTATCCAACAAGATTATCTGAATACAGATATATCAGAAGTTTTTGATGTTATCATCAGCAATCCGCCTTATATTGGCGCCGAAGAGGAAGTTGATATAGAAAATAGTGTAAAAGATTTTGAGCCTATGATGGCGTTGTTTGCGCCACAAAATGATGTATTAGCTTTTTATCGTAAGATTGCTAACGACACAGAGAACAAGCTTACAGACAACGGTTATGTTTTTCTGGAAATCAATCAGAAACTAGGCCCCGAAACATTGGAGCTATACAAAAATAAATTGTCTGAAGTTTATCTTCTAAAAGATATTTCGGATAATGACCGAATGATCTGGGGGAGAAAATAAATAATAATACCTTATAGATTTCAAAAATCTATAAGGTATGTATTAGGTATAAGTACCACCTATTTATTTCTTTTTTGTATTTTCTTTTTGATACTCTCAGCAATTAATAATGCTTTACCAGCAATTAGCATAAAGACATGTATTACTATCGATATAAATAAATACCCTGAGAATTCAACCTGTCTCAGAAACTTATATTTAATATTTTGTTTTATTTCAAGATGCCCGGATTTTATATCAGTAAAATCTATAGCATCGATTTCAGCCTCAGATACTGACTCTGCCATATAATAAAGGTTTCTACTTCTACATCCTCTATAAAAGGCACTAGTAACTTTAGCTGGACTCAAAATAAAGCCCGTTGATAGTGCGAAAAGATTCATTACAGAAACAATAGGCTTCCGGCAGCTTCTCGATCCCAATTCCCATGCACTAACTTCGCTTTCTCCGATTCTATCTATACCATATTCTGTTATAATATGATGTATATCGTGGAATTTTAAATACTTCCGTCTTGCATTTATATTTGGAACAGGCGCCAAAATACAACCTATATAAACTCTCACACAATGGGATGAAAAGTCTTTAGACAGATTTAGCCGGTTGAACTTATAAAACCCGATAAGGGCTTCCTTAACGGATAAAGGAAAAATATCATCTGGTGGATTATTCATTATTGTATTTATGTTTATATCTGATGATGATTAAGTTTAGGTATTATTTTTTCAATAAACCTAAAATTAATAAAAATAAACATCCAAAGTAATTTGAAAATCTAATTAAATTTATTCTTAAACCAGTTTAAGAATTTTATAGTACACAAAACTGAACTTTGCTATATCGTAAAAACAAGAAAAGAAAACTATGAAAAATCAGTTTCAGCAATTATTTCTAAGAATAGCTATATCCATAACAATGCTTTCTGCAGTAGCAGATAGATTCGGTTTTTGGGGAGAAAACTCTTCATGGGGAAACTGGAAAAATTTTGAAATTTACACCAGAAAACTCACGTTCTTCCTTCCGGAGATATTAAGTATTTTCTCAGCCTATGTAGCCACATCTTTTGAAATATTACTTCCCATTATGCTTATTCTAGGATACAAAACAAAGATCGCCGCTTTCGGATCCGGAATATTGTTATTTATTTTTGCTGCATCTATGACAGTCGCATTAGGAGCAAAAGCACCGCTAGATTATTCGGTATGGGCAGGAAGTGCCGGAGCATTTCTATTGGCAGTACAACAAGAATATCAGTATAGCATAGACTATATGATTAGAAAAAAATAATCCTAATTAGATTAACAAAAAAAGTCTTCCGAAATCGGAAGACTTTTTATTATTTATAAGAAAGTATTATTATGCTTTTTCAGCTACACCTTCTCCAACTAATACTCTCCATCCGAAAGGATCTTCAAGTAAGTTAGACTGAATTCCTACTAATTCATTTTTAAGGCTTGCAGCATAGCTTTCCTCTTCAGAAAGCACAGGCAACATTAACTTTTCACCATGGTAACCAATAGCTTCAAACTGGCTGGTTACTACAGCAGTACCTACACCCCATATTTCTTTTAAAGTACCCTCTTTGTGAGCATTGATTACAAAGTCTACAGGTACTTTATCTACAACTACTTCAATTCCTCTTTTCTTGGCCAATTGAATAAAACTGTCACGTGTTACACCATCCAGAATTCTTTCTGATGTAGGTGGTGTATAGATTGTATCTCCTACACGTACAAAAACATTCATAGTACCACTTTCTTCAAAATAACTGTGTGTAGCATCATCTGTCCAGATAATCTGTTCATATCCTTGCTCATTAGCCAGATCTGTAGGATAAAAAGCACCTGCATAGTTACCTGCAGCCTTAGCAGATCCTACTCCACCATTAGCAGCTCTTGAATAGAAATCTGAAATCAATACAGAAACCGGAGCTGTATAATAAGCTTTAGCTGGTGTTGCTATAATTGCGAACATATATTTTTCAGACTTACGTGCCTTTAACGCCTCTTCTGTAGCGAAAATAAGCGGTCTGATGTATAATGAAAATCCATCTCCCTGAGGAATCCACTCTCTGTCAATATCCATAAGAGCTTCAAGCCCTTTAAGGAACATCTCCTCAGTTACTTCTGGCATTGCTAAACGCTTAGCAGATTTGTTAATTCTTTCAAAGTTCTTCTCCGGGCGGAAAAGGAAAACATCTCCGTCTTTGTCCTTGTAGGCTTTCATTCCTTCAAAGCAAGCCTGTCCATAGTTTACCCCCATCATAGCTGGAGTAAAAGGAAACGGACCATAAGGCATAACTCTTACATCTCCCCATTTTCCATCCTCGTATTCACATACAACCATATGGTCTGTGAAAGTTGTTCCGAATGAAAAATTGTCTTTATCGAAAGTATCGATTCTTGATGCTGAAGTTTTCTGAATTATCATTTTTAATTTTTTAAAGATTATTATTACAAATATAACAATTTTTTCAAATAGCCAAAATTTAATTATCTTTGGTAAAAAATATTCATGCTCAGAAGTCTAAAAACCACGCAGGACGGAAGTAAAACACTACATGTAAGCAGCTTAGACGAAACTTACCACTCTCATCACGGCGCATTACAGGAAGCCAAACATGTGTTTATTAAAAACGGAATAAACAGATTAAAAAAATATGAAATTAATATTCTAGAGCTTGGTTTTGGAACAGGACTTAACGTTTTGGTAACATTAGATGAATATTTAAAAACTGACATTTGTCATAAAATTAATTACTATTCTTTAGAAAAATATCCCCTGAAATTAGAAGAAGCTACCAGTCTGGAGTATGATAAATTCTTTGAAAATGAATTTGTAAAGAATGCTTTTACTAAAATTCACAGCACAGATTGGGGGAAATCAGAAAATATTGAAAAAGATTTCTTTCTTCAGAAAATCGAAGAAGACTTCTATAATATCAAGGATATTGAAATGCCATCAATAGACTTAGTATACTTCGATTGCTTCGGTGCACGTGTACAACCTGATCTTTGGGAAGAACCTTTGGTAAAAATGGTTGCTGAAAAAATGGCACCGGGGAGCTTATTCACTACCTATTCTTCCAAAGGAAGTCTACAACGTATCCTAAAAGGGCTTAACTTTGAAGTTGAAAAATTAGAAGGACCAAAGGGTAAACGAGAAATGATTAACGCATGGAAAAAATAGATAAATTCAACATTCGGGTATATGCTTTATGTATAGAAGATCAGAAAATATTAACGCTTTTCGAAAGTTATGCCGGTGAGAAACTGGTAAAGCTACCCGGAGGAGGATTGGAATTCGGGGAAGGAGTTACCGATTGTCTTCACCGTGAATTTATGGAGGAGCTCAATGTAAAAATAGAGATTCTGGAGCATTTTTATACCCAGGAAGGCTTTATGCAATCCAGATTCAGAAGCAATGAGCAACTTCTCACTGTGTACTACCTTGTAAAAATTACGGATCCGCAAAATTTCAGAATTATAGATACCGAAATAGAAAAAGCCGAATGGTTACCCATTTCGGCTTCTAATCCTTTTCCGCTTCCCATAGACCATTTGGTTTTTGAAAAGCTTCAGACAAAATTTTTAAAATAAGTCATTCAGTAATTTCGCAAGTCTAAGACCTCCGTTTACCAGCTGCTGTTCTAAAAGTCCATTATATTTATAACCATATCCGTAGCTAAGATTAGATCCGGATGGTGTATTTGCGTAGATATTATTGGCCAATTTATGTGTTTCATAAATCCAATCTGCTACAGTTCCGCTTTGTACTTTCTTTACTTCATCTTTAGTTTTAATATCTATAAGTTTAGCAAATTCAGTATAGCTGTATTTCTGTGAATCGATCAAATCACTATCCCATACACTGTGAAGATTGGTCTTTTTACCAAAGTATGTAACATCAATCTTGTTACCTCCAAGATCTCCCGCTCTACCAGTGTGCATTGGTTGTGCCATATCACCAACAATATGGATAAGGAACATTAAGGCAATCTTTCTGTCTTTATCAGATGTATTTTTATTTTTAATCTGCTCAGAAAGTGTTTTAATCTGAGTATACATTGTAGGTCCCGCCTGTGCTTCAAGGTTCTCCTTAAAGGCTTTAAAGTCTGGCTGAGGATCGATATTTACATAATGCCATGTAGATGTAGATTTCCACACTCCTGTTGTATCAGATTTGATAAAATCCGGCCAGTTTGCCCAATAAGCTAATCTTTCTTTTCCAAAGATATGCTTAAGGTGTCTTCTAGCTTTACCATTAAGATGATTCTCCGCAATCTCTGCAATAATACGGTGCCCTGTAAGCCCCCATGCAAATGCCTGCATTGAGCTTAGTGCAAATGCACAAAAAAGCAACCTTGTTAAAATTCGTTTCATACAATTATCTATAATTATTTATGCTGGCAAAGATATAAAAGAAAAGCCTTTCAAAAATGAAAGGCTTTTATAAGTTTAGTCAACCGACTTCTTTACTTTAAAATCTTTATAACCGGGATAAGGAGTCAGATATCCGTAATTCCAGTTGGATTGTAACAGAGATTCAATAAATTCATCATCCCTGTTCAAATAAGGATTGTATTCTTTTTTTAACTCAATATCTGCAGCTTTACCTTTTAGATTCCACCAGAAAGCACTCCATCCACCTCTTAAATCCCTGATAATTGTAAATACCGTTTTACCTGTTGCTCTGTTCATCAACTTGGCAAAAACCTGACCTTCAGTTGTGGTAAGGTCTCTTAACTTTGCTTCATAACGGTCTGCTAATTCATTTTGTCTTTTTCTGGCATAAGACCTTCTGTCATCTTCATTTACTTTTTCTAGATCTGTTTGGAGACTTCTATATTGCTCCAAAGCATTTACAAATAAAGGGTAAACTCTGAAAAGCTTTTTATTTAGAAAATCGAAATAATTTCTATCTAACTGATTATTGAAATGAGGCTTGTTAAGTAGCTTTATCTCATCCATTTCGATGAGCTTATCTCCATTATCTTCTGTATATATTTTTGCTTGTAATTTATCGTCCCAATAGTATTTGCGGCCGTCTTTATCAACCTGCATCTTGACGTTTTTCTCATCTTTCAATTCACCTATAGTTGCTATAGTGTCAACTTTCTGACTATATGCCAAAATTGCCATAAAGAAACAAATCAGACTAAAAATTCTATATTTTTTCATAATTTTACGAGTAATGACGTATAACAAAAATCATACCTTAATACATGAAATTCAATAAGACCTCTATTAAATTTTTAGAAAATTACCTAAACACTTCATCTCCAACAGGTTTTGAACACAATGGACAAAAAGCCTGGACCGAATATATTAAACCCTATGTAGACAAAATTGAAGTTGATAACTACGGAACTGCATACGGAATTATAAATCCTGAAGCAGAATTCAAAGTAGTTATAGAAGCCCATGCCGATGAAATTTCCTGGTATGTTAACTACATTACCGATGATGGCTTTATCTATGTTATCCGTAACGGAGGCTCTGATCAGGTAATTGCGCCGTCCAAGGTAGTAGATATTCACGGAGAGAAAGGTGTGGTAAAAGGTGTATTCGGATGGCCGGCTATTCATACCCGTGCGAATCAGAATGAACCAACACCAAAACTGGACAATATCTTTATCGACTGTGGAGCTACTTCTAAGCAGGAAGTAGAAGACCTTGGAATCTTTGTAGGCTGTATGATTACCTATCCGGATACTTTCTTTGAGCTTAATGACAGATATTTTGTCTGCAGAGCACTGGACAACCGTATCGGTGGATTTATGATTGCAGAAGTAGCAAGACTTCTGCAGGAAAACAAAAAGAAATTGCCATTCGGATTGTACATTACCAACTCTGTACAGGAAGAAGTGGGCCTATATGGTGCAGAAATGATTGCGGATACCATAAAACCGAACATTGCTATTGTTACAGACGTAACCCATGACACGACTACTCCGATGATTGAAAAGAAAAAAGAAGGTGACCAAAAGTGTGGTAACGGACCTGTCGTTTTCTTTGCTCCAAGTGTACATCACACTATCCGGGAATTAATTATCGATACGGCTAAAAAGAAAAAAATACCTTTCCAGAGAGCTGCGGCCAGCCGTGCAACAGGTACAGATACAGATGCTTTTGCTCATTCTAATGGTGGTGTTCCTTCTGCATTAATTTCATTACCTTTACGATACATGCATACCACTGTAGAAATGGTAAGTAAAGAAGATGTTGGGAATGTGATTCAGATTATTTATGAAACATTACTGAAGATAAAACCTGACATGAACCTTAAGTATTACTAAATCAACCCTAAAAATAAATCTAATAATGATTAATAAAACTGTTAAAAATGTACAGGAGGCCTGCGACGGGATCCAGGATGGCATGACGATTATGCTTGGAGGTTTCGGTCTTTGCGGAATTCCTGAAAATTGTATTGCAGAATTGGTAAAAAAGGAAGTGAAAGACCTTACCTGTATTTCTAACAATGCTGGTGTCGATGATTTTGGACTTGGCTTACTTCTTCATAAAAGACAAATCAAGAAGATGATATCTTCTTATGTAGGTGAAAATGCAGAATTTGAACGTCAGCTTCTTAGTGGTGAACTTGAAGTAGAACTGATCCCACAGGGTACATTAGCTACACGTTGTATGGCTGCAGGCTACGGAATGCCAGCCGTCTATACCCCTGCAGGTGTAGGTACTGAGGTTGCTGAAGGTAAAGAAGTGCGTAACTTTGATGGTAAAGATTATTTACTGGAATATGCTTTCGATGCGGATTTTGCAATTGTAAAAGCTTGGAAAGGCGATACTGCCGGAAATCTTATTTTCCGTTCTACTTCCAGAAACTTTAATCCGGTAATGGCTATGGCAGGTAAGATAACTATTGCTGAAGTTGAAGAATTGGTTGAAGTGGGAGAACTTAACCCCGATGAAATTCATACTCCCGGAATTTATGTTCACAGAATATTCCAGGGGGATCATTATGAAAAAAGAATTGAACAGAGAACGGTAAGATCTAAAAACTAAAGCAATGGCACTGAATAAAGAACAAATTGCACAACGTATTGCAAAAGAAATAAAAAATAACAGTTATGTTAATCTGGGTATTGGTATTCCTACATTGGTTGCCAATTATATTCCAGAAGGTGTAAATGTTGTATTACAATCTGAGAATGGTTTATTAGGTATGGGGCCTTTCCCTTTTGAAGGAGAAGAAGATCCGGATCTTATTAACGCTGGTAAGCAAACCATCACTACCCTTCCCGGGTCTGCTGTTTTTGACTCGGCATTGAGTTTCGGAATGATCAGAGCACAAAAAGTAGATCTGACAATTCTTGGTGCTATGGAGGTATCAGAGAACGGAGATATCGCCAACTGGAAAATTCCAGGTAAGATGGTAAAAGGTATGGGTGGCGCTATGGACCTTGTAGCCTCTGCAAAAAATATTATTGTAGCAATGCAACAGGTAAACAAAAATGGTGAAAGCAAATTATTACCAGAATGTACTTTACCATTAACCGGAGTAAAATGTATTAAGAAGATTGTTACTGAGCTTGGTGTTTACGAAGTACTGCCTGAGGGTGGATTCAAAATTTTGGAAAGAGCTCCGGGAGTAAGTATGGAAGAAATAAAGGCAGCCACTGCCGGAAAACTTTATGCGGATGAGAATGTCCCGGAAATGGTTTTCTAAATAAAAATTAAAGTCAGCTTTTAGCTGGCTTTTTTCTTTTGCTTTGCTTTCCTTTTCCTAACAAATCAGCCGGAGTTGATTTAAAAATAAATATAAAGTAACCATAAATACTAAATACCAGTATAATAACAAAAAACAGGCAAATAAAGAAACCGCCCCAGCTAAGGTCTGATTCACCTGTCAGTTTCCCCAGCATGGCTTTTGTCATCAGTAATGCCATAAAAATCATCATCCCAGGAATAACAAGGTATCCAAAGATTACTGTTGCAAATAATACTGCTTTATCTTTCAGGTACTGATTTCGCAGACCATATCCAAGAATAAAGAGCAAACCGGAATAAAAGACTGCCATGAATACTAATTCTCCAAAATAGATGATATATCGCTTTGGATTGAAGGCATAAGCATAATTCATTCCTTCTTTATAACCAACTTTCACAGAGACTCCTTCAGAAAACCGTTCTTCAGAAGCCATATTTAGCGGAATATTGATAATATGGTTATCCTTATTTGCAAAACCTACTAAAGGTCTGTATTCGGAAACACCCATATCTTTCTTACGGACTCCTACTCTGTATGAAGGATTGACAACCGTTGCGGTGTATTTTGGAAGACTAAACTCATAACTTATCTGCTTTACAACTGCTCCTGTCAGAATAACAGTAAATAAAATTACAATGTAGCTGACTGCAGATGCATAAGACAACGAAAAAAAATAATTAAGTCTGGTTACCTCTTTCTGAGATTGCCTTAAAAAATTATGGGCCAGTCCAATAGAAACCAACCCTGTAATAAGGTAGAACCACCAGGAAAGTTCAATAGTTTCCAGCTGCATGCTAAAACCCTTAACGGCCTTTTCCTGATAGTAAAAATCCATTTAGTCTATGCTAAAATATCTTTGTATTCATCGGAACTATGCAGAACTCTGTTTGCATATGGACACAATGGTATTATTTTAATATTATTCTCACGTGCATAATCTACACCCGCATTCACCAACTGCTTTCCTATTCCCCTTCCTCCGAAGGCTTCGTCAACTTCAGTATGATCAATAATAATTTTATCTTCTCCAGCTACCGAGTATGTCATTAACCCAACAACTCTATCGTATTCAATAGCTTCGAATACTCCTTTTGAACCTTCTCTTTTGTGTTTTATTTCCATTTTATAATCAATTTAAATGTTATTGCTTTATTTTAATGAAAGCATCTACTCTCTCGTAAATATCGTTCTTTTTCTTTTTTATCAGATATCAAAATACCTGAAAGATGGTCTATTTCATGCTGAAAAATAACTGCAGTAAAGCCTTCCACTATTTCGGTATGCTTTTTACCTTTCAGATCTAAGTATTCTAACTGTATAACTTTACTTCTGTAGAATTGATTTCTAAAATCGGTAATTGACAAATCCCCTTCAGGTCCAAGGTTTTGCAATTGTGATTTCCACAGAATTACTGGGTTCAGAAAATATTCCAGCGGCTTCCCTTCTTTATCGAAACGCTGAACCCAAATTATTCTTCGGTTAATTCCTACCTGAGGAGCAGCAATACCAACTCCGCTGCCGGTTGAAAGCAGAGACAGCTTCATTCGTTCAACCAGAATAGCTGTATTGGGATCTTTTGGATCAATATCTACGGACATACCAAGCAGTGTTTTACTCTGTTCAGGTTCACTTACATTATAAACAGGTAATGCAGAATGAATATCTCCCTGTTTTATGATAGAGATTTCATTTGAAGTTAGTTTCTGAGCACTAAGCAAACCTGCACATACAACTAACAGAAGTGTTATTTTTTTCATTTTTGTGATACTAAATATTAATTGTAAGCTCCTAATTATCCGGGAAGAAAGTTCTTTTTGGCCAGTTCTCTGCGGACACGACTAAGGCTTTCCGGGGTTATTCCCAGATATGAAGCGATCATCCACTGAGGGACCCTCATCATAAGATTCGGATACGTAGTAATAAAGTCCAGATATCGCTCTTCTGCAGTAGCACCTAATAACTGTGATACTCTTTTCTGAAGCTGACGGATATGACGGTGCAGTAAAAATTCAGATTTTTCAATAGCATCTTTGTACTCCTTGCTCAGATTAATAAAAAATTCCGGCTCCAGGATTACAACAACAGTATCTTCCACAGCCTCTATTGTAAAGTCTGTAGCAAGACCGAAATAAGAGCTATTTCTGTCCCCTAACAGCCAGTTTTCCGGTGCAAAGTACAATACATGCTCTTTTCCGTTTTTATCTGTGAAAAACTGACGGAGAAGTCCCTGCTCTACAAAATAAAGTTCTTTATTAATTTCACCTGCTCTTACAAGTACTCTTCCTTTTGGAACTGTTTTTAGCTTTATGAGATTCTCGCAAACCGAAACCTGCTGATCCTGAATACCAAAAAGCTGTTGAATATATTTTGAGAAATTTTCTGTTATCATTCTTCTAAGGTAGTAATTCCAGGTTTATATTTTCGTGTGAAGCCTTGTAAATGGCAACTCCATTTTCTAACACAATAATCTGTGGACTTTCATGTCTTATCATAAATTGTTCGGCAATCTGATTGGAAATAGGTCTGAAACGCAACAAATCCAGATAATAGAATTTGTATCCTTCCGGAGCATGTTTATTAAGATCTGTTTCAAAATTTCTCAGAACCATTTTACTGATAAAGCAGCTCGTAGAGTGTTTAAAAATAGCCACTTTAGTATGCTTAGATTCCTCAATAACCTTATCAAAATCCTCAGCTGACTCTATAGTAAGCCACGGACTGTTCTTCAACTCCTCTTTGCTCTTAAATAAATCAAATATTCCCATTTTACTTTTGTAGTGTTAATTGTATATGTCCTAAATGATGGTTACAGTGCCAATCATAAGTAGCCAGTGCTGTATAGAGCGAAATTTCATTATTATGCTCAGGGTGCACAAATATTCTGTGATAATCCTCGGAAGTCATACTTTCCAACAAAACCGTCCAACGATGATGCAAACCTTCCAGTATAGATAATGATGAATCTATAGCCAGGTGCTTTGTATCATCTAATTCTGCCCACAAATTTTCCATATAGGGTTTTATAACCGGTTTATCTTCGGTAAGCGCCAGCTTGAACCTTGTAAAGGAATTTATATGAGAATCTGCACAATGGTGTACTACTTGTCGTACAGTCCAGCCATTTTCTCTATATGGAGTATCCAATTCTTCATCGGACATATTTTGTGTTAGTTCTTTTACTTTCTTAGGAAATTCCTTTATAACTGTAATCCAGTCCTTTATTTTACCTTCATCAAATTCCACAGGTTTCTGAAATCTTCCGATGGGATATTTTTTCTGCTCTAAATCCATGCAATTCGTTTATCTATCAAATTTACCATAAATTTGTTAATTAAATCATCAAAATGAAAAAAGCATTAATTATAGTAGATGTACAAAATGATTTCTGTGAAGGGGGCTCTTTAGCTGTACCTGGAGCGAGCGAAATTATTCCGTACATCAACGGCCTTATGGACAGCGATCAGTACGACCAAATTGTATTAACACAAGACTTTCATCCAGCCAATCATAAAAGCTTTGCTTCTAACAACAGCAGAAATGTAGGCGAAACAATTATATTGAACGGTATTCCTCAGTTTATGTGGCCTGACCATTGTGTACAGGGAACTCCTGGTGTGGAATTTCACCCTGCATTAAATCGTGACAAAGCAACACATATTATCCAGAAGGGTAAGAACCCTGAAATTGATAGTTATAGCGCATTTCAGGACAACAATCACTTTATGAAAACAGGGCTTTCTGATTTTCTAAAATACCATGATATTGAATTGGTTGAGATAGCAGGGCTTGCATTAGATTATTGTGTAAGAGCTACTTGTCTGGATGCTGTAAAAGAAGGTTTCATTACCTGTCTTCATTTCAATGGTACCCGTGCAGTAAATGTAAAACCAGACAGCGGAAAAGATACTATTTACGAACTAATCGAAAATAAAGTAAGTGTTTTGGCATAACTAAAACCATTTAAAGATTAGAAAAATCTAATGATAAAGGCAGTTTCTTTTAAAATAGAAGCTGCCTTTTTTATATACCTTTGCCAAGTTTAATCAATATAAAAACTATGAAGAAACTTTTACTATTTATTCCTCTGATTTCTGTATCCTTATTACAAGCACAAAAAATTGAAATTTCAGCAGCATACGGGACGCCTTCTATCTTTGGAGTTAGCAGCTCGCTTTACGATTTTGTAGGAAATGCCATTACGGGGAATTTAGAAGAAACATCTAATAGCAATGGTGTTCTAAGCCTTAATGTTATGATGTACAATCGTGATATGAAATGGCGCTATGGCCTGGAATTCAACCTGGAATCTTTCGACGAAAAAGGAACTGGCTTTACAAGTCAATCACTTGTTTCGGTTCAGCCAAGAGTTGATTATTTTTGGTCAGGGGCAGATAGAAAATTAAGGCTCTATTCCGGAGTGTCTGCAGGAGTTTTATTTAAAAATGCAAAATATATTGACAAAACTTCTAAAGCTGAAGAGAAAGATAATCTTACAACTTTTGGTTTCAACATCATGCCTATAGGCCTTAGGTACGGAAAAGATTTTGGTGTTTTCATAGAACCTAATATTGGAACAAGAGGTTTTGTGAATGCAGGTGTCTCCTATATTTTCTAAAAAGTATTGGTATCTTATCTTTTTTAAAATACAAACATCACAGGTTTCTGAAACCTGTGATGTTTTTTATTGGGTTTTACACATCATTTTGATAATCTAATTTACCGTTATAGGAATTTCCACAGGTGTAACATTATTATTAAAAATATCTGTCAGCGTAAGCTTTACAGTATAATTACCTTTTGCTAAAGTTGTAGTGATAGACTCTGTACGTTGTTCAGGTTTTATTTTCTGAATAGTTTGTACAACCCCTCCGCTACTGTTTATCACTTGTATATTATAAGATAATTGCGGTGCTTTGGTATCATTAATAGCCCATGAAACTGTAACTTTATTGCTTCCATACTGTGCCGTTGCAGAAGTTCTTTCCAGATTCTGAATTACCGGAGCTGCTCCCTGATTAGTCTGAGTCGGCAATTGTAAGGTTCTGCCCGTTCCAAATGCAGCATCAGGGACTGTAGTACCACCGTGAACCATAAAGTAAGCATCTTCACCTGCATCATATCCCGAATTGAATGCGCGATCAAAATATCCATTTCTACCCTGATCTCCACTATTAGCACTAAAATTTCTGCTTGTTGATTTTTGCCATGCGTTGCCAGCATCTAAACTCCAGGCATCTTTAAGGTAAGCCTTACGCACAAATCTACCATCATATTTTGGATTATCTCCTACCCAGTTTTCAAGAAATGTATCGATATAAGTTCCAAGATTTCCTGTTGATTCATCTCTGTAGATGGTTGAAGTCAGGAACCATTTTCCAGTTGCCAGATCCTGTATAAAATTGGCAATATAGATTTTCCCGTTTTCTTTCCAGGAGCGCAATACTATATTATACCAGTTGTTTAGCTTCCATTGATATGGATTAATTGTTTTCTGCCCATCTCCTTCTCCTCCAAATCTGCTGGCTACGGTTTTTGACCCAAGATAACTATAACCGGCAAAACTACCACCGGCAGTATTTTTATCCCATAAAGAAGCGATCAGGATATTAGGTGTTCCAAAGCTTTTATCGGGAGTCTGCTGCAATCCTGCATAACCACCACTATAATTAATCACAGAGAAATATTCTGTCAATGCAGATCTCGTAATCTTAACCTTATTCATTTGCAAAACAGCATCCGCGGGAAAGTAATAAGTTAAATGTTGGGAAGGAGCTGCATTGCTCCCTGTAAGTTTAATGTTCGGCAAATCTTGCTCCGTGAGATTTGTAATAATACCTTTTACCGAATTTTCTGCGGTGGTGTTTTGAGCTGAATTTTCTGATAGTGAATCTCTGTTACACGAAGACAGAAGCATAATCACCGCTAAGGATGATAATGAAATTGATTTTTTCATAATAAATTAGTTTTTAAAATTATACGATTTGGTAATCAGATAAAGTTAAAAATAAAATATCAGAAAATTGATAATGCAAAAAAAAAAGAGTTTCATAAAGAAACTCTTATATTATTGATTAAAGCATTTTTAGATTATTAACCTCCTGTTCTGTCAGGATTCTCCAATGCCCTCTTTTTACATTCTTCTTAGTAAGACCTGCAAACATTACTCTGTCTAAGCTTTCAACTTCGTAGCCCAATCTTTGGAAGATACGACGTACAACTCTGTTCCATCCGATGTGGATTTCGATACCAACTTCAGTTTTAGGTTTTCCTTCGATAAAAGAAATATTATCTACCTCTGCAACACCTTCCTCAAGACGAATACCTTCACGAATTGCCTGAAGATCCTCGATAGAGAGTTTTCTGTCCAATACAACATGATATATCTTTTTCATCCCGAATGATGGGTGTGTAAGTTTTTTAGTCATGTGTCCATCATTGGTTAACAAGATAACACCAGTCGTTTGTCTGTCTAAACGCCCCACAGGGAAAAGCCTGTATGGAGATGCATTTGCAACCAGATCCATTACTGTTTTACGCGCTTTCTCATCTTTCGTTGTAGAAAGATAACCTTTTGGCTTATTTAGTAATACGTATACTGGTTTTTCCGGAGTAATACCTTGTCCATCGAAAACAACTCTGTCTGTTTTCTGAACCTGGTAACCCATTTCAGTAACTACTTTACCATTTACTTCTACCAAACCTTGTGTAATAAGATCATCTGCTTCACGACGGCTGCAAATTCCTGAATTTGCAATATATTTATTAAGACGTATGGTTTCTTTTTCAGGCTTATTGGCTAGCTTATCAAACTTTCTCTTCAGGATATAACCTTTGATTTTCTCATCATGTTCAGCTTTTCTGTCAAAAGGTCTTTTGAATGATTTAGGCCCGCCAAATTTGCGATCACCTTTTTCGTATTTATCTCTGGAATCGAAAGTTTTACCACCACCTCTCTTTGAGTCGGATGCAGAGCGGGAAGTTTTGTCAAAAGAAGTTTTTCTCTCTCCTGGTTTTCCGTTTTTCTGTCTGTCTGAAAAATTTTTACGTTCTCTGCTCATTTCTATATTCTATATTTTCGGCAAAGTTACGAAAAATAAAAGCTAGTAATGAAGATAGGTAAGAATTCCGTCAGATAACATGCATAAAATCCCAATAAACACCCACAGACGTAACAGATTTAGGGCCGAAAAACTATGAAATTTGGTTCTGTTGAGTAACAAATACACCACAATTACCTGAATAAACATACCTACACAGAAATAATAGGACATCAGATAGTGTACGGCATTTCCTCTGATAATAAGTGCTGACACAATAATATTGAGTATAAGCAATACAATTGCAACAATTTTGGCTGTCTTTATACCAAACTTGTTGGCAATTGTGTCGTATCCAAAAATACGATCGGCATTACTGGTTAGAAGGTCTTTAACAATATCTATAGTAAGCAGTATCAGGAACAGGAATACCGACATCATCATCAGGTGGGGTGAATAAGTCTGATAATAAATAAGCATTCCAAAGAAAGGGTAAAGACTGAGTCCAACAAACGTAAGATTATTTACAATAAGAATTTTACTTAGTTTATGGCTATAAAACCACATCAGAAACTGATAAATAAGAAAGAAAATAAATACTCTTTCGGAAATAAGTGCTGCAACCCCTAAGGAGAGTACATTTAGTGTAAGATAAACATACAAATAATACTTCTGCCCAAGGAAGCTTTGTAGTTTGCTACGGAAAGGTTTGGTTATTTTATCTTTTTCGCGGTCATAAAACTGGTTAATAATACCTCCAGCCATTATACTGAGGAAACTACAAAATATAATTCCGTGTACTTTATAATCAAAAACAAAACTCTTCAGGCTTTCTTCCTGATTAAATAAAAAGAATGTTGAAACGTATAATGCGAAAATCAGCAGAAATGTGACAAAAGCTCTTGCCCCCAGCAAAAATCCTATAAATACAGATAATCTGGAGAGCAAACGATTCTTCACACTTGTTGAAATTTTAAAATTTAATTATTAGAAACGATAGATAACTTCCTTCTGGAAACCTTCTAACATTTTGTCGGCTTTTTCATAATCCTTGGTAAAACCAAGAATATAACCTCCTCCTCCGCTACCGCAAAGTTTCAGGTAGTATGCATTGGTATCCAGACCTCTTTTCCATGCATTGAAAATATTTTCCGGAATCATTGGTCTGAAATGCTCATATGCCCAGTGTGATAGTTTTTTTAGGTTTCTGAAGAAAGGATTCATATCTTTTTTCAAAAACGCATCAATACAGGCATTATTGTATCGGATAAATTCGTCTTTTAATGTTTTGCGGAAACCTTCATTCTTCAGTTTCTCGAAAAAAATCTGAATCATTGGTCCGGTTTCTCCTATCTGTCCGGAATCTATTAAGAAAACAGCTCCTTTGCCATGCTCACCCTCAGGTAACGCAACTCTGTCCAGGTTCTCTTTGTTTTCAATAAGGATAGGCAGATTCATATAGCAAATTAACGGATCCATACCAGAACTTTTACCATGGAAATAACTTTCCATTTCTCCGAAAACAGCTTTAAGGTGTTTTAGATTATCTTTTGATATATTTTCCGGATTATGTTTGTTAACTGAATAACGTTCAAAAATAGCAGCTACTAAAGCTCCTGAACTTCCTACTCCATAGCCTTGCGGAATATTAGAGTCGAAGAAAAGACCATTAGAAATATCCTTTTTAAAGCTTTCAATATCTAGTCTGAAATCATCAGAAAGGTTTAGATCTGAAAGAAAGTCTGAATATTTTTGCAAATGTTCGTTAGAATTGATCTCGAATTCAGAATCTGAGTCAGTTTCTGAAAACTTTAAAGTTCCTTTATAGAAACTATAAGGCACAACGAGTCCCTGAGAATCTTCAATCATTCCGTATTCTCCGAACAAAATTATTTTTGCATAAAATAAAGGATTCGCCATGTGTATTTTATATGCTACAAAATTACAAAATTTCTATTTTCCGAATGTTATTTTTATTAAAAATATATTCAATAACATTATTAAGGATCTATAAATTCGGGTAGCATTAAGCAAATTTCCGGCCAGAAAATCTTATTTAGCTTCCCAATATAGGATTCTTTTCTAATTTCAATTCAGATTAAAGCCTTTATATTCTTATTATAAAGGGAACAATGGGCTATAAATTATAAAGTTTATTAAAATTATTCAATAGAAAGTGATTTTTCATAAATTTGGGATGTAGTAATATTATTAATACAGCCTATCCATCCAATAACCATAGAATTTGAAAGCAATTTTCCATCATTTTATTTTCAGAATTAGTCAGTGCTTTCGAATTTTCAGCTTTCAGGGTAAGATTGCTTTACCATTTTTAATTATTGCAGGAGTTTTAATCATGCTTAAACTTCCTGACAATCGAATATATCCCCTACTCATTTTTTTAATAACTTTGTCATTTCATTACAGAAGAAAAGATATTCCTTTTCTAAAAAATGCTTTTATACAAAACTGGCGTTTTATCATCTTCATAGAATCGGCATTCATTTATCTGTTTTTACTTCTTGGGAATATACACTATAAATCCGATATATTGGGCTTAGCTGGATTATTTCTGATTACAAGCTTTTCATTTTTTTATCAAAAGACAAAAATTAATGTTACTTCTAATTGGGATTTTATTCCCAATGAGCTTTTTGAATGGAAATGTTTACTGAGAAAAAATACAGTTACAGCTATTCTCGCCTATCTTGTTATTATAGCATCCTCTTATCATATTTCAACATTAATTTTCTGTGGATTGTTTGCGTTGGATTTATTCCCGAGGTTATATTCTGATAATGAAAATAAAGAAATGCTGGAAATGTATTTCAGAAAATATACTCTGAAAGATAAGATCCGTAAGAATATGAAATTATTCAATCTCTTATTTCTGCCTGTTTATATAGGCTTTTTAATTCTGAATAGAGAAAACAGTTTATTGTTACTGTGTTATATTCTTTTTATGAATTTATTTCTTGTATTGGCATTAACCAGAAAGTATAAAGTTTATCATTATAAGGAGAAAACTAATTATTTTGATATGGGAATACATTTATCCTACTTTATATATACTATAACTATTATCCCTGCCATTGTAATTATTATCGATAACATTAAATCTGCAAAAGAAAATATCAGCAAATATGTTGGAAATTAAAAATCTGAATGTAAGTTTTAAAGCTCAGAATGTTCTTAACAACCTTAGCCTGAATATAGAGGAAGGCATTGTTATCGGTATTCTCGGAAAGAACGGAGCCGGAAAAACGACCTTGTTCGAATCCCTGTATCAAAATGTGAAATACAGTGGAACTATCAACTGGCACAACGAATCTTTAAAAAGGGAAAATATATCTTATCTGGAAACCGAGAACTATTTCTATCCGTACATTACCGGAAAAGAATACCTTGGCTATTTTTCTAAAGACAAAGAATCAAAATACAATATGTTGACCGACAAATTTGGACTTCCATTAGAAAAATTTGCACAGGACTATTCCAGCGGAATGAAAAAGAAATTAGCCCTTATAGGGATGCTATTATTGGACAAGCCTGTTAATATACTGGATGAACCATTTAATGGTGTTGACTTTGAAGGTGTACATGTTTTGTACGACATTATCCAGGATCTAAAATCTGAAAACAAAGCTGTTCTTGTAAGTTCTCATATCATAGAAACCTTATTTCATACCTGTGACAAAATCGCCATACTACAAAATGGGAGTATTAACAGAGTTATTGACAAAGCTGATTATCATCAGCTACACAATTTCAAGTTTTAAGAAAAGGATTATTGGTTTTGCTCTTCTGCTTCTTCCATTAATTTAATGTAAGTAGCATAACGGGATTCCAGGATTTCTTCATGCTCTAATGCATCTAAAACGGCACATTTTGGTTCGTTTATATGTAAACAGTTATTAAATTTGCAATTTTCGGAAATGCTAAATATTTCCGGGAAATAATGTTGGATTTCTTCTTTCTCAACATCAATCATTGCAAATTCGCGAACTCCGGGAGTATCAATTACCTGACCGCCAAAAGGCCAGAAATGCATCTGGGCAAATGTAGTCGTGTGTTTTCCTTTTAGGTGAATATCAGATATATCTCCCGTCTTTAGATTTACTTCAGGGTTTAAAGCATTTACTAAAGTAGATTTACCACTTCCTGAGTGTCCGAAGAATACTGACGTTTTATCTTTTAGAATATCTCTGAGACCTACCATATTCAGTTCGGATACAGAAGAAACAAAAAGAGAATCATAGCCTATAGACTGGTATACAGTAGCTATATCTTCAGCATATTCCAGTTCTTCCTGGTCTAGCAAATCAGCTTTATTGAAAAGAATTAAAGGCTTTATATCATAAGCCTCACAACATACCAGAAAACGGTCTAAAAAACCTAAAGAAGTTTCCGGCATTTTCAGCGTGAAAAGGATGCAGCCAATATCAATATTGGAAGCTATAATGTGAGCTTCTTTAGACAGGTTTACAGCTTTACGGATCAGATAGTTCTTTCGTGGTTCTATCTTTGTAATCCATGCAATGTCATCCTGTTCCAGCGAGAACTCAACAAAATCCCCGACTGCCAAAGGATTGGTCAGTCGGGTTTTTATTAATTTAAATTTGCCTCTGATACGGGCTTCATAAATTTTTCCGGATTCTTGATCTAAAACCTGATACCAGCTTCCGGTAGATTTTATGATAATACCCCTCATAAGCAATAATTATTTATTAATCATAATGTTATTCTGAACATCAATAGATTCTTCGTGAATAGCGTTGAATACTTTCTCGATAAATTCTCTTGACATTCCCGTTTCATCAGCTTTTTGCGCTGCATATTCAGCAATAACTTTCCATCTGTCCGGTTGGAAGATCGCAATGTTATTTTCTTTTTTCAATGTACCGATTTTCTCAGATACCTTCATTCTTTGATTAAGAAGGCTGATTAACTGGAAGTCGATATCGCTGATTAATGTTCTGTGTTTCCCCATTTCATCTTCGTATCCGGAGATATCCTGATTTCTTGTTTTCAGGTTAGACAGTAATTCAGCTAAAACTTCCGGAGTAATTTGCTGTGCAGCATCACTCCATGCTTCATCCGGATTCGGGTGAGTTTCGATCATAAGACCTTCATAGCCACAGTTTAGAGCTTCCTGAGAGATAGCAGCTAAACCTGTTCTGTTTCCACAGATGTGAGAAGGGTCTACAATCATTGGAATATTTGGGAATTGCTTTTTGAAGTCAAGTGCAATTGTCCAGTTTGGAACGTTACGGTATTTAGTTTTCTGGTAATTAGAGAAACCTCTGTGGATTACACCAAGGTTTTTAACATCTTGTCCTAATAATCTCTCCATTGCCCCGATCCATAAAGCAAGATCCGGGTTAACTGGGTTTTTAACAAGTACAGGTTTGTTTGTACCTCTTAGTGCCTGAGCAATTTCCTGAACTGTAAAAGGGTTTACAGTAGAACGTGCTCCGATCCATAAGATATCTACATCAGCTTCTAATGCTGCAAATACGTGATTTGCATTAGCTACCTCAGTTGCTGTTTTAAAACCGTACTCTTCTTTAACTTTTTTCAGCCAGTTAAGACCAATAACCCCTACTCCTTCAAAACCATTTGGCTTTGTACGAGGTTTCCAGATTCCTGCACGAAATACAGAAACATTGGCGTTGCTCTCTTTAATTCTTCTGGCTGCTTCCAGCATTTGTGACTCGCTTTCCGCGCTACATGGTCCCGCAACTACTAGCGGTGATCCTAGTTCTGATATCCAATCAGACTTTACTTCGTTTAGATTCATATTTAATTTGAGAATTTAGGAAAAATCAAACTTCATTAAATCGTCCAGCTCCTTAAGAAATGGATTCTTTTCTGCAAATTTATCAAATAATTTTCGTTTGGTAATGATTTCTTTTTGCAAAGTTTCATCCTCCACGTATTTACTTTTAATATGAAAATTATTGACTTTCCGCTGAAATACAGATAAAAAATCTTTTCTTACGGTCTCAAACTCGGATTTAGCAGCTTCAGAAGGTACTTTTATAAGAATTTTATTTTCATCCTTCTTCTGTAATTTACAGACTTTTATGGCTGAAAACTTCACCGGATCATCATCTTGTAGATTATCTAGGAACTGCTTCCATTCATGCAATAAATCTACTTCAGAAAAATGATTTGCAGGTAAATTATCTTTTACTTCTACCTTTTCCGTCTTTACTTCCTCTTTTTTATTCAACCATCCGGTAATGCTAAAAGAAGAAATATCTTCCAATGGTTTTACTTCTTTGGGTTTGTTTGGATTATCTAATAAAGATGGAATAGCCGTTGTTTCCGTAGAAACCGGTTTCTGATTCTGAGTAACCTGAGTTTGTTCCTGATTCGCTTTAGCTACAGCTTTTAAAAGCGGTGCTAAGATTCTAAACTTTTTTTTTTAGTGGCATCACTTACGGAAAGTGAAGCTAATTGCATAAGAGCGATTTCAACAGTGAGACGTTGATTTTTAGAATTCTTATAGTTAATATCTGCCTGATTGCAGATTTCCAAAGCATCGATAAGTTCCTGTGCTGTCCATTTCTGACTTTGCTCTACATATTTAGCTTTTGTTTTCTCTCCTACTTCTATAAGATTAATTGTATTAGGGTTCTGAGCCATCATCAGATCACGGAAGTGGCTTCCCAGTCCTCCGATAAAAATATGTGGATCAAATCCTTTATTTACAATCTCATTCAGTTTGGATAGAATTCCTGGAATATCATTAGATTTTGCAAAATCTGCAATTTGCAGATAGTAATCGTAATCTAATATATTCAGTGTTTCTGCCGCCTTGGCAAGCGTTATATTTCTTTGCGTAAAGGTTGTAAGGCGGTCGAAAATGGAAAGAGCATCACGTAAAGCACCATCTGCCTTTTGGGCTACCAGAAACAGAGCATCGTCTTCATACTGAATACCTTCTTTGTCTGCTATCTTGCGTAGATGATTCTGGATATCTTCTATCTGAATTCTTTTAAAATCATAAATCTGACATCTTGATAAAATCGTCGGTATTATCTTATGCTTTTCGGTAGTTGCCAAGATAAAAATAGCATGTGCAGGCGGTTCTTCCAATGTTTTAAGAAAAGCATTAAATGCTGCAGTAGACAGCATGTGCACCTCGTCGATAATATATACTTTATATTTTCCAACCTGAGGGGCAAAACGAACCTGATCAATCAGTTCCCGGATATCGTCTACAGAATTATTTGATGCTGCATCTAATTCATAAATATTAAATGCAAATCCTGTATCATCCGAAGCTCCTGATTTTTCATTAATTTTTCTGGCAAGGATACGTGCACATGTAGTTTTACCTACACCACGCGGCCCGCAGAAAAGAAGTGCCTGTGCTAACTGATTGTTATCTATAGCATGCTCCAGAGTATCTGTAATGTGGGATTGCCCAACAACGGTATCAAATTCTAATGGGCGATATTTACGTGCAGATACTATAAAGTTTTCCATACCTCAAAAATAAAAAAAAGCTAGACGAAATCAAAAGTTTTTCAGAATTCTTTGATTCTAATTTTTCCTTTGTTAATATTATTTTATACTGTTAAACAAAAAAAGCGCCTCTAAGTAAATAGAAGCGCTTTTATCTTTTTTATTATCTTAAGATTATTCTCCGTAATGTTGGTTATAATCTTTTATAGATGCTTCTATAACTTTTTTTGCGTGCTCAGCCCCATATACGTCATCAATTCTTACTACGGCTGGTTCAGTCGGTAAGTTTTTATACGAAAGGAAATAATGCTTCAAACGGTTAACTTCAGCTATCGGAAGGTCGGAGATATCTCTCATATGACCATAAACCTGGTCATCTACTAATACAGCGATGATTTTATCATCAGCTTCTCCTTTATCAATCATTTTAAAGCCACCGATTGGAATAGCTTCTAAAATCATACCTCCACCATTGATGTTGTGGCTACTTAGAACACAAATATCCAATGGATCGTGATCTCCTTCTTTAACGTCTACAGAACCATTAGCAACAGCCAAATCCTTTACAGCATCCTCACAGTAAGTCTGTGGAACGAAACCATATAAAGCAGGGATGATATTAGAAAACTTCTGTGGTCTGTCTACTTTCAGGTAACCAGTTTCTTTATCTACTTCATATTTAATAGTATCAGAAGGTACGATCTCTACGAAAACATTTACAATTTCCGGAGCTTTCTCTCCAACACTGATACCATGCCAAGGATGGGCTTTGAATTTAGGGTTCATATAATTGTTTATATTTTAAGTTTTACAATTGCTCCGTAATATGAAATTAACAATTTCGAATACGAAAACAGGGTGCAAAATTACAAATTATTTGAAATAAATGGTTTTAAATTTTCAATTTTTAAATTAATTTTATCTGCAGCCACCTTTAGAAGCCTACCTGATGAAGTATACCTTTATAATTTTGTGATTTTTTATTTCATAAACTGCAGTAGCCTCAACATTCGTATTACTCCTTATTCCGGATACACTTTCTCTGTCTATTACTATATGTCCCTGGACAATTCTTCCCTTAAGTTCGCAATGCAAGTTTGGCAATTTTGTAAACATCTCGGTATAAGATTTTCTCATCACATCTTTTCCCTTACTTATCAAAGTATTTGGAAAAGTATAAATCTCAACATCATCAGAATATGGTTCAAGAAAAGCTTCAATATTTCTGGCATTATACGCATTGAGCTGTTGCTGTACCAACAATTCAGGGGTTATAGAAACCAAGTTTTCAGGATCTAGTACATTACCATTTTTGAAAACCTTATTTATAGCAGTAAGATTTTCAATAGATTTTGTCGGATCTTCATTCAACAGAATCATATCTGCAATTTTACCTTTTGTAATGCTTCCGGACACCATTTCTTTATCCAATATTCTAGTAGGACTAATGGTTGCAGATTGCAATACCTGCCATATTGATAGTCCACTCTCCTGCATTGATTTTAACTCATTTTGAAAAGATGAAGCATGTTGTGTTCCGATATTTCCAGCATCAGTTCCAGCAGCAATGACAACGCCTCCATCAATTAATTTTTTCAGATTGACCTTACGGATCGAATCTGTACGAGATATACGGGTCTTCATCTGCGGCTGATCAAATCTTTGTTTAAGCGTAGGAATTACTGCATTAGATAAATGCTTTATGTCATATATTGAGCCGATTGCCTCTGGATCTGAATTCTTTAAGTCATATGTATTATAATTAATCTTCTGTCCAAACGTATTATAATAATTATCCATAACTGTGAGAGTAGGTGATAAAATAACTTTTCCTGACTTCAGTAACTGAACAAAACTATCGGAAACAATTTCATCCTCTATATTGTGTACCAGAAAATCACAACCATTTTGTACAGCTATTTGCGCCGCAATCCTTTCCGTAGCATGTACAGCAACCTTTAATTTGTTCTTATGAGCTTCCTGAATAATTTCTTTAATCAACGGTTCATATTTTCTGGCTTCTGCTTCAACTCCTTCTTTTCCTAAAGAAACAATGTACCATATTTTTATAAAATCTGGACGATATGGTAACTGCTCGTTGATTGCTTTTTTAGCATCTTCAATTGTTGATACCAACCTGAAAGGTTCATCATTCTTAAGCCCTATAAATACCTGAGGCTCGTATGTAGTAAGCAAAGGCCCTGTCATATAAACTGATGGCAATAGTTTATTTCCAGAAAGTGAATCTCTTAATTTTAAAAAATTATAAGTTGATCCCACATCTATAACATTTGTTATACCAGCCATTAAATACCTCTTCAATAGAGCTTCCATATTTTGATGCCCCATCTCTATCTCCCTATTGTAAGGAACATATTTTCTAAGATCTAAGGCATCTGGTCTTGTATAAAGCCCTCCACTTTGAAAAAAATGTACGTGAGCATCCGTCATACCGGGCATTAGGTATTTCCCTGTGCCATCTATAATTATAGCATTAGAAGGAAATGTTTTTTTTCTGGCTGATTGTACATCAGCAATAACGTCTTTGTTAATAACAACTGTTTGTGCCGGCACTAATTTTTTATTGACAACATCAACAATTGTCACATTCTTGATAAATGTCTGAGAATATATGCTGACAGAACATAATCCTACAGCAAAAAATATAGACTGAAGTTTTTTCATAATTCCTGATTTGGTGTAAAACAAAGTTAATTGAAGTAATTCAATTTTTCAGGAAACTTTTTCCATGAAAAAAAAATTATTAATTAATGTTTAAAGAATACCCTCATCGCTGAAACTAAAAAAAGAATCCTGAGAAATAATAAGATGATCTAAAAGTTTTATATTCAAAAGTTCTCCGCCATTTTTAAGACTTTCTGTAATCTGTATATCCTGTCGGCTTGGTTTTAAATTTCCGGACGGATGATTGTGTGCAACGACAATGGCTGTTGCAAGATGATCTAAGGCAATACTAAATAATATTCTGGCGTCTACAATAGATTGGTCGATACCACCATGGGTAAGTTTCTCTTTATGAATAATCGTATTACTCTGATTAAGAAACAGACACCAGAATTCTTCATGATGCAGATCTCCTAAATACGGATGTAATATATTGAAAGCATCTTTACTATTGCTTATTACAGGATTTTTAGAAACTTCCTGCAAGGCTTTTCTTCTCCCTATTTCCAGAGCAGCTACAATGGTTATTGCTTTCACCTCTCCTATTCCTTTATACTTCATCAGATCTTTAACCGTAAGCAAACTCAACTGATGCCAATTGTTGTTTACCGATCGTAATATTCTTCTTCCTAGTTCTATTACGCTTTCCCCTATATTACCAGATCCTATAATAATAGCTAGCAAATCTGCATCCGAAAGAGCCTCTTTGCCTTTCAGTAAAAATTTTTCACGGGGCCGATCATCTTCAGCAAGGGATTTCACTTTCATATTTAATATCCTGTTGCTGTTAAATATAAGAAATAAAATTAATATATTAAACTATAATATTAAAATAATACACTAAAATACGCAAGTTAATTTAAATAGTAAACACCCAAGAAACAATCGACTTACTTTTATATATGAAGTAAGCTTTTCATCAGAACAAGCATAGCAACCATAATAGCAATGGCGATTAACATAAGTATTTTATCTTTATTGGAATATGTCACTCCAGTTTGTATTCCGGAGAACATGTTTTTAATCAGAGCAAATACGCGCTGTTTATTTATATAAAGAATAATAAAAATACTGAGCTGAAAAAATATAGCGCTACCCAATGCTAATATCTCGTAGAAGTAATCCTGAAGGATGATATTGAAAAGAAGAATTGATAAAAGAATTCCCCCAAAGATTCTTGTTCTGTAAAACAGTAAACAAACTGCCCCTAATATTTCGAAAAAACCAATGATTAAAGGATAGGCCACAGTATAACCATAGAATGCCCACATAATTTGATGTCCGGACATTTCGGAAACTTTTCCATTATAATTTTTTACAGTATCAAACTGAATATATTTCGCAGCACCATATGTTGCCATATAAAACGAAACAAATATTACAAGACCCCATTCTGTAGCTTTAATCAGTATTTTTTTATCCATAGGCCTAATCGTATATATACAAAACGATATTCTTTTCTGAAGAATCTATATACCTTTCTAAGATACTAAAAAAAGAAGGTGAAACCATCGGACAACCTAAACTAAGTACAATAGGATTTGTAGTTTCATTATCTGGAACTTTTGAATACTTATGCAGCACAATAGCACGGCTAAAAGCATTACTATTTGTATTATCCAGGCCAATGAGCCTGTATGCTTTGCCAAAGTCTCCGCTATAGCTATTCTTTATCATATATTTACCAACTGAGGAACAATAGGAACCATCGGTATTGCTAAACTTAAGCTTTCCATTCGCTTTACCACTCTCAGACCCTGAACCATGGGCAACCAAACCTTTCTCAAGAATTTTTCCTGATTTTAAATCAATGACAAAAAATCTGTATTTATTGGAAGTAATGGAGAAATCTACAAAAAAGGCAATTTTTTCATTGTAGCCATTTTCTGAAGCAAATTTTCTTACCTCTTCTACTCTATTGTTCGGCGAACTGCTGAATGCGGATTTATTAAAGCCAATATTTGATGCCAGTGCGATGGCTATAACTCCAAAAAGACAAAGAAATAAATATTTCTTCATTTCTAGAATCCATCCACAATCTGGCCATCCTTCATCACCAATTTACGGTCAGTACTTTCAGCAAGTCCCTGGTTATGGGTTACAATAACGAATGTCTGGTTGTATTTATCTCTAAGATCAAAGAATAGCTGATGAAGGCTGTCTGCATTTTTAGAATCCAGGTTTCCTGTAGGCTCATCTGCAAAGATGATTTTCGGATCATTAATTAGTGCTCTTGCCACGGCAACACGCTGCGCTTCTCCTCCGGAAAGTTCTTTTGGCTTATGATGGATTCTGTGTGCGATTTTAAGTTCATCAAAAAGTTCGTGTGCTTTTTCCAAGGCATTTGGATTTGGCTTGTCCGAAATTCTTACCGGCAATAGTACATTTTCCAATGCTGTAAATTCAGGCAGAAGTTGATGAAACTGGAATACGAAACCTATATTTCTGTTACGGAATCTTGATAGTTCTTTATCTGACATTTCCAGAAAAGATTTACCATTCAGTAATATTTCAGTATCATTAGCAGAGGTATTAGATGGTGAATCTAATGTACCCAAAATTTGTAATAAAGTAGATTTACCTGCACCAGATTCTCCCACAATAGAGACAATTTCTGCATCCGGAATTTCGATATTCACTCCTTTTAATACATCTAATGAACCGTAAGATTTATATATATTTTTCGCTTTAATCATCATTCGTCAAAAATACTAATTAGTTGTGAGTTATAAAGTATGAATTTGTATAGTTATATATAAATTTTCAAATGAAGTTAAAGGGAGTAAAAAGTTTTTCATCCACCCTTTTTCCAGGTTTCTGATTTGCTCGGTGACAGCAATGTTTACAGTTACTATATTTATTATAAACTGAATAATATAAAAATGGCCGGAAGAAATTTCGGCCATTTATTTAGATATTTATCTGTTATCTTTAAAAGTTTACTGAATTCAGATCCTTATCTACAAGGATTCCTTGTTGTGATTTTAGATTAAATTTCAGGTTCTTTTTCGCTTTGAATTTAATGATAAACAGATTATTGCTGCCATTAAGGGCTTCCTGCTTTCCTAGATTAACAAAGGTAGGATACAATACTTTCTCTCTGTTGGAATGCAACCTGTCATTTGTAAGGTTCTCCATTTTCTTGGTATCTAGCGTCTGGATTCCTACGAATTCATAATCCTGAGCATTATAAGGCAATGCAAAACTTAGTGCATTTACAGATTTCAGATTAGTTCCTTTTACAGTCACTTCAATGATTTCGTCTTTGTTATAATTCTGCTTAGGTGTTGTTATTTCCAATTTCCCGGCTACCTTTTCAATCTTTGCTTCATCTACACCACCATCTAATTGTGTTGCAACAACAGATATATCGTAGGCATCAATAAGGCTATTCTTATTAACATCACCATTACTTACATAACCTTCGAAATCTGCATCTCCTTTTCTTAATCCGGTATAGTTGGTATAAGAAGTAAGGTCATTTCGGTCAATTAGCTTATCATTGTTAATATCCCCCGGTAAATAGCTTTCTGTTCCCGGTACTTTGAATACATATAACTCACGGCCTGTTCCATAATCCCCTACAGCCTGCTCCACAGAAATCTTCACATATCTTGCAGTCGGATGAGATGCAAAGCTAAATTCTTTAGGATCGAAATCATCTTTCCATTCAAAAGTTCCTGCATCAGTCCAGGTTTGTTTATCCATACTGTAAGAAACTTTGCCTTTCTTAATCAGTCCGTTTCGACCATCATTACGTGGCAATAACTGGAATTTATCTAACTGATTAATCGATTTAAGATCTACAACAAGATCGAAAGGAACGGCTTTTACTCTATATTTTGTATGCCACATATTTCCTTCTTCCTCATCGAATAATTTATAAACTTCAAAGCCTTCCTGTGCATCTACAGATGTTGTTCCGGATATTCCTTTAATAGCAAATTCTAAAGGATTAGATTTTGTTTTGGCAGCAAGCGAAGTCCAGTCAGAAGCTCCATCTTTATTTACTGCTCTTACTTTGAATGTATAATCAGTTTCGGCAGTCAGACCTTCAAACAGAAGTTCGGTATCTTTTATTGTAGAATATTTCAGTCCGTTGAAGTCTATTTCGTAGTAATCTGCATTCGGAACTTTATCCCAAGTAGGTTTTACAGTATAAGCCTCCAGATTTTTGTCTGTAATCTGTACATTCTTTGGAGCTGTAAGTGCACCTGATGTTATTTTCAGATGATTTTTAGGCTCAAATTTATAACCTTCAAGTTCTAAAGATACTTTTTGAGTTGTGATATTTGCTTTAGCTGTTTTTACCCAAACCTGTGGATTTTTTATAATCTGAACTTTCTCAAATTCAGTTCCTTTGGTTGAGAATCTGTTGAAGTTAGGTTTTTCGTTGTAATAGTATACATTTTCCTGCGCCTCAAACTCTGTTAATGAAGCAACCTCCTTAAGTTTAACCTTTTTATTCCCAACTTTAGCTATAATGTTTCCTGGCTTTGCAGTAACACTGATTCTAAATTCAGTAGCTTTATCTTTTGTCTGTCCATCAAAATTTCCTTTTGCAGGAAGTACAGTTACAACAGCTTTATCTTTAATCAGATTAGATTCAATAATTGTTGATGCTCCTTTGCCAGCTTTGTACTGCTCGGATATTCCATCGTCATCATATTCTGTAAATGAAATTTTACCGAAAGGATATACTTCATAAATACGAAGATTTTTATTGATTTCTGATACATTATTATTCGGATTAGCCAACGGAATGATTGCTCCACGTTTTACAAACACAGGAAGCTTCCAGATTGGGCTATCAATGTTATTAATAATCTGCCCGCCATCATATTGCTCTCCGGTAAGGTAATCTACCCATTGTCCTTTTGGCAGGTAAATTCCGTTACGTATATCATTTCCTTTATCGTCGGTTTTGGTTTCCTGATAAATAGGAGCAACGAGGAATGCTGGTCCATACATAAACTGGTACTGAGTCAGTTTCCCCTGAGTATATGCATTTTGCTCTTCCAGGAACATTGCTCTGATCATTGGTAAGCCGTTTACTGCTTCTTTCGCAATACTATAAGAATATGGAAGAAGCTCTGACTTTAATTTCAGATAATTACGGTTAATGGAAGTTGCTGTTTCTCCTAAAGCATGCGGATACTTCTCATTAGAACCCCAGCCATCCATATTCAGCTGCATTGGTGTGAATGCTTTCCATTGGAAATCTCTGGTATTAATAATAGGCTTCTTGCCTCCGAAAATACCATCCATATCAGATGTAATATTTGGTTGTCCGGATAATCCAGATCCTATATAAGTCGGAATATGGAAACGGATATATTCCCAAACACCACCAGTCTGATCTCCTGACCAGATTCCTGCATAGCGCTGGGTTCCTGCCCAACCATCTAATGATATAATAAATGGTCTGGCATCATTACCATATTTAGGCATAATATTACCCACGTCTGAAACACCATTTAGTCCAAACGAGTAACCATCTCCTACCCAAGCTACATCGGTCTTCAGAACACGTACTCCGGCATCTCTTACTTCTTTAATAATATCCCTTTGTAACAATGCACTTATTCCTTCTTTCGGATGAAGATCGGATTGCGTCCACAGACCTATTTCAACACCATTTTTACGGGCATAATCTCCAAAATCTTTCAGGTTCTTAATGTTACCATCCAGAGTTTCTGTTTGCCCGTAGCCTGCACCATAACCATCATTAGGCAATACCCATCCTAATGGCATATCGTTATTTTTGTAGCGGTCTACAACAGCGCGTGCAGAGAACTGATAATTGTTTTTTTCACCGTTCAAAGATTCTTTGGTACCACCATTTTCTTTCTGGCTTTCTTTATAACGTTTTCCGTCTTCGAAAAGAATTCCTTTCTCATCCTCCTTCCAGTAATCTCTGTTATAAGCATTAAGGTGTCCTTCATAGAAACCAAACTTTGGTAATAAAACCGGATTACCTGTAAGCTGATAGAAATCGTTAAGCAAAGCAACCGGACCATCGTTTACCATAAGGAATAAGTCCAGATAATTATCTTCATGAGACAGAGAAACTTTACCTTTCTCTTTTGCTCCGAAATCGTATTTTCCTTTCTTGAAGGTATACCACATCATTCCATAGCCTTTAGATGACCAATAGAAAGGCGTTGGAGAAGCTACTCCACCATCTGTCCAGCTGTTCTGATTTTCAATAGCAATAGCTTTTCCTTTATGAGAAAAACGTCCGTTCTGAACACCACCACCATAGAAATATTCCTGTGGATTTTCCTTTAGTGTAAAACTTGTTTTGTTTTTCTCAAAGCTTAATGGTTCTGCCTCTTCAACAACAACAGCTTTTGTCTGCAGATTGATAAGCTTAAAAAGAGAAGTGTTCTTATCGAAAACGACCTGTACTTTGTCTGTTGTAATACTCAGCTGATTATTATCCTGAGCAATATTAAGCTTGGTTACAGCTTTTCTTGGATTGTTGACTAATATTTTAGCCTCAGGCTTTGCCTCTGGATCATGCATTCCTTTTCCACTGTTGTCCTGGAATAATCGGAAGATATTGTCCCCATAGAAATCCAGTAAAGCTTTTTGTTGGTTCGAGAATGTAATCTCGATGGTTGTAGCATTAATTTTTTTAGCATCTACTATTTTCAGTTGTTGCTGAGCAACATTCTCTACTTTAGCAGCAACAGTTTGTTGTGCCTGTACATAGTTTGTTAGAAATGTTGAGGAAGCAAATGCGAATAATACTCCGGCAGTAGGTTTAATACCCCAGAATTTTCTCTTCATAATATTTAAATTTTCCTGGTTAATAAGAATCTTACAAATTTAACAAGCATAATTGTATTTAAGGCATTATATGTATAAAAATATTACCAATGTATACGAAAAAAGCCCTCCTCAATGAAGAAGAAGGCTTTTTTCTATTATTTTGTTGAACTTTTATACCAATAAGCTTAATGGATTCTCAAGGTAAGTTCTTAAAGTTTGTAAGAACTGAGCCCCTGTAGCACCATCAACCACCCTGTGGTCACAAGCTAATGAAAGCTTCATCGTATTACCAACTACAATCTGACCATCTTTAACAACAGGCTTCTCGACGATAGCACCTACTGAAAGAATAGCAGCATTTGGTTGGTTGATAATACTTGTGAATGTTTCGATACCGAACATTCCAAGGTTAGAAATAGAGAAAGTACTTCCCTCCATTTCGTTTGCTTTAAGACCTTTGTTTTTAGCTCTTGCAGCCATATCTTTTACTGAAGCAGAAATCTCAGAGTAAGTCATATGGTCTGTATTTTTCAATACGGGAACAACTAATCCGTCTGGAATCGCTACAGCAACACCGATATTGATGTTTCCACGGTGGATGATCTTGTCACCTGCCCATGAGCTGTTTACTTGTGGATGTTTTCTTAAAGCAAAAGCAGTAGCTTTAATGATCATATCGTTGAAAGATACCTTAGTATCTGGCAAGCTGTTGATCTCTTTTCTTGCTGCAATAGCTTTATCCATAGTAATTTCCACCATCAGGTAGTAGTGAGGTGCCGTGAATTTACTTTCAGAAAGTCTTTTCGCGATTACGTTACGAACCTGAGAGTTTGGAGTTTCAGTATCTTCACCAGCTACAAAGTTAACTACGGCTTTAGCCGGAGCTGCTGTTGCAGTTGTAGCAGCCTGTGCAGAAGGTTGATAGTTCTCAACGTCTTTCTTTACGATTCTACCACCATCACCTGAACCTTTTACAGCTGAAATGTCGATTCCTTTATCTGAAGCAATTTTACGTGCTAATGGAGAAATTGCTACTCTGTCACCTGTAGATGAAGCTACAACAGCTTCTTCTTTTGGCTGAGTTGCAACTGGCTTTTCAGATACTGCCGGAGCTGCATCAGATTTAGCTGCCGGTTTTCCTGAAGTTAATCCGGAAACATCTGTTCCTGCAGGGCCAATAATTGCTAAAACAGTGTCAACTAATGCTGCACCAGATTCAGCTACTCCTTGATATAGTAATGTTCCGTTGAATTCAGATTCGAAATCCTGTACCGCTTTATCAGTTTCAATTTCTGCTAGAATATCTCCTTCTTTTACTGCATCACCTACATTCTTGTGCCATTTAGCAACTTTCCCTTCTGTCATTGTATCAGAAAGACGAGGCATTGTGATAACTTCCACACCAGCAGGTACTTCTGCTGAAGCAGTAGGCTCAGCTGCTGCAGGTTCTGCCACAGCCTGTGCAGGTGCTTCTTCTTTTGCAGGTGTACCACCGATTAATGCTGAAATATCTTCACCTTCTTTACCAATAATACATAAAACAGTATCTACAGGAGCTTGACCACCTTCAGCAACACCCTGATAAAGTAATGTTCCGTTGATTTCAGATTCAAAGTCCTGTACCGCTTTATCAGTTTCGATTTCAGCAAGAAGATCTCCTTCTTTAACCGTATCACCTACATTTTTATGCCATTTTGAAACCTTACCTTCCGTCATAGTATCCGAAAGACGCGGCATTGTGATTACTTCTGCCATAATTTTCTTTATTTAAAATTTGAAATTTGAGAATTGAGATTAAAAATACTTTATACTCAAATTCTAAATTAATATCGTTATTAGTTTTCTAGTTTATCAATGAATGGATAGTCTGGCTCTGAGTATACAAAGTCATAAACCTGAGATAAATCTGGATATGCAGAGTTTTCCATAAATTCTACACACTCTTCAACAAATTCTTTAGACTTTTCGTCGATAGCTTCTAATTCAGTCTCAGTGGCCCAGTTGTTTTCAAGAATTCTGCTCTTCACTAACTCGATAGGGTCTTCATTCTTCATCATCCCTACTTCTTCTTTAGTTCTGTATGGCTCAGCATCAGACATAGAGTGACCTCTGTAACGGTAAGTTCTAGCTTCTAAGAATGTTGGTCCTTCTCCTCTTCTTGCTCTTTCAATAGCTTCGAAAGCAGCTTCTGCAACTTTTTCAGGATCCATTGCATCTACAGGCATACAAGGCATTTCGTATCCTAAACCTAATTTGTAGATATCCTCGTGGTTTGAAGTTCTTTTTACAGAAGTACCCATTGCATATTGGTTGTTCTCCACAACAAATACTACCGGAAGTTTCCAGTTCATTGCCATGTTGAAAGTCTCATGAAGAGATCCCTGACGTGCAGCACCATCTCCGAAGAAACAGATGTTTACCCCTCCAGTTTTGAAATATTTATCTCCAAAAGCGATACCTGCTCCTAATGGAATCTGGCCACCTACAATACCGTGACCTCCGTAAAAACGGTGCTCTTTGCTGAAAATGTGCATAGAACCACCCATACCATGTGAAGTACCGGTAACTTTACCACATAATTCCGCCATAATTCTTTTAGGATCAACCCCCATTGCCATTGGATGGATATGACATCTGTAAGCAGTAATCATACTGTCTTTGGTTAAATCCATTGCATGTGTAAAACCTGCAGGGATTGCCTCCTGACCATTGTAAAGGTGTAAGAAACCTCTGATTTTCTGTTTCAAATAAAGAGAACGACACTTATCTTCGAAGCGTCTCCACATCGTCATATCCTCGTACCATTTCAGGTAGACTTCTTTAGAAAATTCTTTCATGTGTAACTATTGTTATTTATTTAATAATCACAAATAACCATTAAGGTTTTATGATTATTGAATCGAGAGCACAAAAATACTAAAAAACTTCTTTATTTTCTGCATAAGATTATGAAGTCTGATTATATTTCTGTGAACAGATTCTAAAATTGTTTTATTATTAATCTCTGCTTTCTAAATGTTTTTGCCACTGCCATGTTGTTCTCAGTGCTTCTGTAAGACTGGTATCAGCCTTCCAGCCTAGCTCTTCCTCTGCTTTTGAAGCATTTGCATAAGCTATTGTAATATCACCGTCACGACGTGGTTTAAACTCATATTTTACTTCTACATCATTAGCTGTTTCAAAACTTTTGACAACTTCTAATACGGATGATCCTTTACCTGTTCCAAGATTATAAACATCTACAACGGTATCGGTATCTGCAGCGATTAGCTTTTTAAGAGAAGCAACGTGTGCTTTTGCCAAGTCCACTACATAGATATAATCACGAACAGCTGTTCCGTCTGGTGTCGGATAATCGTTTCCGAAAATACTTAAATACTCACGTACACCTGCTGCTGTCTGGCTAACATAAGGGATAAGATTGTTTGGAATACCAAGAGGCAACTCCCCAATCAAGGCACTTGGATGAGCTCCAATAGGATTGAAATATCTTAGTAAACTTACCTTCTTATGATGGGCAATAGCGAAATCTTTGATAATCTCCTCTCCCATCTGCTTGGTTTTCCCATAAGAAGATTCAGGTAATTTCAGTTCTGTTTCTTCATTAATTGGCATTTCATCTGCTTGCCCATATACGGTACATGATGAGCTGAAAATAAAGTTAGAAATATTTTTTTCTTTAAATTCCTGAAGAATATTAATCAGAGAAAAAAGATTATTTTCGTAGTAATCAACTGGTTTTTCCTGACTTTCTCCTACCGCTTTATAGGCTGCAAAATGAATGCATCCTTCAATTTTATGAGCTTCTAAAACCTGAGTTAATAGCTCTCTTCTTTTTAAATCGAAAGGATAGAATGTTGGTCTTACTCCTGTAATCTTCTCAATACCATCCAGAACTCTTTTCTCGGTATTGGAAAGATCATCGATAATCACAACATCAAAGTTGTTCTGAATAAGTTCTACTACTGTATGTGAACCTATATACCCCAGTCCTCCTGTTACTAATATTGCCATAGTTATAGTTTTGGTTTTTATTTCATGAATTCTAAAACAGCATCGGTAATATACTTCAACTGTTCTTCATCTAATTCGGTATGCATTGGTAAAGAAATGACCTGATCTAATAACTTATCAGTATTTACAAAATCTGCATCATCACTTTCCTGGAAGTAAGCTTTTTGCTTTCTTAAAGCTACCGGATAATAGATCATAGCAGGGATTTCTTTAGAAGTTAAAAACTCCTGAAGTTCATTTCTCTTACCATTTAGGATTCTTAATGTATACTGGTGGAAAACGTGTGTAGAATCTGTTGCTCTCTCCGGAACTAAGATGTCCGGGTGATTTGCGAATGCATTATCATAATAAGCCGCAGCTTCATTTCTTGCCTTTGCATATTCATCAAGAAGTCTTAGCTTTATTCTAAGAACTGCAGCTTGTACACTGTCTAAACGGGAATTAACTCCTACCTCATCATGATAATATCTGCGGTACATTCCATGGTTTACAATACCGCGGATTTTATACTCCAATTCATCATCATTAGTAAATATAGCACCACCGTCTCCGTAACATCCTAGATTTTTTGACGGGAAGAAAGATGTAGTTCCTAAGGTACCCATCGTTCCTGATTTCCTTTTAGTTCCGTCCGAGAATGTATAATCCGCACCAATAGCTTGTGCATTGTCTTCTATTACATAAAGATTGTGCTCTTTAGCTATTTTTAGTATTTCTTCCATATTGGAACATTGTCCAAATATGTGAACAGGAATAATAGCTTTAGTTTTTGGTGTGATCGCAGCTTTTAGCTTCTCAATATCTATTGTAAACGTATTATAATCTACATCTACTAAAACTGACTTTAGCTTTAATAAATGAATCACCTCTACCGTAGCGGCAAAGGTGAAATCTGCTGTTATTACTTCGTCTCCTTCCTGAAGGTCTAATGCCATTAAAGCGATTTGCAAAGCATCGGTACCGTTGGCACAAGGAATAACGTGTTTTACGTCAAGGTAGTTTTGTAGTTCTGTCGTGAATTCTTTTACTTCTGGTCCGTTGATAAAGGCTGCTGATTCCATTACCTTTAACACTGCTGCATCTGCTTCGTTTTTTATTTTTTGATATTGACCTTGCAGGTCAACCATCTGTATTTTTTTCATGTAAGACTATTATCGTACAAATTTATTATTTTATTTTCAGAACCTGTTATAAAAATGAGTTATATCATTCATTCACCACAACTATTACCAGAAAAGCTTTACAGACTTTTATCTCTTTAGTAAATCTGTTCAGAAATGGACAATCAGTGTACGAAAATGAACACTCTTATATTCAAATAAAAACCGCAATAAACTGATTATCAGCAAATAATAAAATCATTTATTTTTTGGTATTCTTTTAACATTAGTATTGGTAAGAAAAACTAATCACTAAACATTGAATTTTATATTTATAGGAATTTAATTAAAAAACTTTTATAACTAATATTTTAGTTATAATATTGTATACCTAAAACATTAGGTAAATAACTGATATGAAAAAACTAATTACACTAGCTGCAGCATTAACCGGATTACTGATTACAGCACAGGAAACGAAAACTGCAAAAGATACTTTACAACAAAGTAAAGAGATACAGGAGGTAATCCTTAAATCACAACGCAAAAAACAATTTGTAGACAAAGCTGTATATACATTTAGTGAAGAAGCTTTAAAAAGAGCCCGTTACGCAAATGATCTTTTAAAAACATTGCCCGAACTTCAATTCGATCCTATTTCCAATTCTGTTGCAAGCATAAAAGGGGGCAAAATATTATTATTAATTAATGGCGTCGAGGCCACCGATATGCAGGTACGTACGGTAAAGCCTGAAGATGTAATAAAAGTAGAATATTATGACAATCCACCAACCCGATGGGCTTTGCGTGCTGATACAGTTGTCAATATCCTTACAAGAAATCCGGAAACAGGTTATGTGTTTGGATTAGAAGCAAGCTCAGCTCTTAACACGGGATTTGTGAACGGATCGGCTTATGCCAACTATACCAAAGGACGAAATAATCTGGGAATGGATTATACCTTTAACCTAAGAGATTATGACAACCGACAATTTAGAAACACATATGATTATATGCTAAACGGCAGCCATTATAGCTCAGAAGAAAACAGAAAGGACCACTTTGGATACACAACCCAAGGAATTACCCTACGTTATAACAATATTCTAACCGGGAATTACGCTTTCCAGGCAAAACTAAATCTTGACATTTTAACAAGCTTCTCAAAAGCTAACGGATTTAATACCTTTACAAAAGACTCGTCAACCGAAGAACACGGAACTTTAAGAAATACCTCTTCGGATTATAACAAACCTACTATAGATTTATATTTCTCTAAGAACCTGGGCAAAAAAGATGAGTTAAGCATTAATTTCGTTGGATCTAAATACACCACTAATTCTGCTGAATTATCAAAAGAATGGATTCTGACTAACAATCAGAGTGTATTTGACAATGATATGAACCTTAAAGCAAAGCAAACCAGCCTTGTTGGAGAAGTAGCGCATTCACATGATTTCAGCTTCGGAAAGTTAAGTTCTGGTTATAGAATTTCCAACAATGCAATATCCAATGATTTGCAAAACCTACAAGGCTCCTCTTATTATGAAGTAAATTATCTGGAACAATATTTTTATACAGAATTTTCAGGGAAGAAAAATAAACTGATGTACCGGATTGGCTTAGGCTTAACGAATATCCACAATCAGAGTGCAGAAATAACAAATGATGAATGGACTATTACTCCGAAATTAATTCTGGGTTATCAGTTAACCAAAAATCAGAGTTTAAGATTTACAAGTAGCTACGTTCCTAAGAGCCCATCAAGTTCTGCTTTAAGTAGCAATGTAGTACAGGTGGTTCCAAATATTATAAGAAGCGGAAATCCTTATCTGAAAACTCAACGTTCATGGGGTAACAATCTTGTTTATTCTGTAAATAATAAGTATTTCGATATCAATGCAAATTTATTTTTCTGGCACAGAGATCGTGCCATTAACCAGATGTATGTTGCAGATCCAACCTCTGGAGGCTATAATCTGACCTATGAAAACGCGCAATACTCTCAGCAATACGGAATGCAATTAACCGGTTCGGTAAAGCCTTTTGGAAATAATCTACTCGTAGTGAAAGTTGTTTTCTCACCGGCATCAGAACGATTCAAGACCAGTTCCGGAGCTGTAATTAAAAATGATTATATAGGAAACTATTTTGTAATTTCTTCAGAATATAAGTCTTTCAATATCCAGTACCAATATACAATTCCATATTATACACTGAGCGGTGCGTTTTTGAATACCAATGAGAATGCCAACCATATTTTTGTTAATTATAAACATAAAAACTGGAGCTTCAGTACCGGAATGTACTGGTGGGGAATGCCTTCGGAATACAAATCTAAAACTTTACCAGAGAGCCTTGTAAGTTATACTGGGCACACACAAATTTTCAATAACAAATCCATGTTTATTCTAGGTATTGGTTATGACTTTGCAAAAGGAAGAAAAAATGAAATCCAGAAAAAACTAAATAACGATACAGCACCGCCTGCAACATTCTAAAACTAACATAAATATATTCTGCTATGAACAAATTAATCTATATTCTCATCAGTATTTTGGCAACATTATTTGCTTTTAAAATTTATGCTGCCGAAAGAACTGCTCAGTACAGAGATGTGGAGCTTGCCGGAATTGTTGTTGATTCTCAAAGTCTATCGCCGCTGGAAAAAGTCACAATTCTGGATAACAACAATAACAAAATTGGAGAAACCGATACCAATGGATACTTCAAAGTAAAATTTGCAGTAAATAAAACCGGAGAAGTTGTTTTTAAAATAAAACTTGAAAAAAGCGGATACCAAAGCTTTACACAAAATGACCATTGGGGAAATTTAGCCAATCCTTCAGGGAACTTCTGCTTTGGAATGAAAAAAAACAATACAAAAGGTGAAGCTTTCTCTAAAATACTAGGCAGAAATTTGACATATGCCTACGCAAAAGACAGCGTAGAGAAGATAAAAGAAAACAGAAAAGCAGATGATATTGTTAACTCTGCTAAAAAAGGGAATGATAATCTTATTTTAACTATTGGTGGTGAGAAATACCTGGTAACCAATTTCAATTATTTTAAACTGGAATCTAAGGACAAGTACATTATGGTTAATGATGTTATCCAACCTATCGAAGGTCTGAATAATACGCTTAAACGAAGTAATATTAAAAACCTTAGCCGTCTTGGTGGCAAGGAAGCACAATTCGACCTTACTACATTTTAAACTTACATTCAATTCATACTAATTCTTTAGTAGGATACCCCTCGTAATGAGGGGTATCTCCATTTAATAACCTAAAATATAATTTATAAAAAAATAAGCTCACCGAAGTAAGCTTATTTTTTGCTATTTATCAAGATCTATGCTGAATTACGACTTGCATTAATGTTTCCGAATAATGCCCTTGTTACAATCTTTTCATAGGTTTCTTTATGCGGATTCTCTTCTTTAATCTTTTGTAAAGCATATTGCTGAATGGTTAACAATGGCAGTACAATATTTTCTCTCATTTTGATTGAGCTCTTAGACAAGGGTTCTTCTTCCATCAGAGCTTTGTAATCTGCAATTTCCAACAGCATTTCATGAGTCAGCAAATATTCATTGTGCAGAATCTGCCAAAATTCACCAAACACTTTGTCATTACGTAAGTAATAGGTCAGCGGAAAATAGGTCTTGCTCATAGACATCATACTATTCTGAATAAGCGTCTTGAAGAACATAGATTCTCGATATAGCTTTTTCAGATCTTCCAGTCTGCCCTCTTCTTTTAATCTTTGTAAAGCCGTGCCCACTCCGAAGTATCCGGGTACATTTTGCTTCAATAAGCTCCATGATCCTACAAACGGGATTGCTCTTAGATCTTCGAATACCAGCTGTCCATCATTTCGCTTACTCGGACGACTTCCGATATTAGTACGTCCATAATATTTCAGTGTACTAACCTCTTCCAGATAAGGCACAAAAAGAGGATGATCCTTCAGTGCTTTATATTTCTGATAGCTAATTCCGGCAAGCTCATTTAGTAATGCTCTTTCCCAATCTTTCAGATTTATTTTGTCCTGAGGGAAAATTTCGTTTTCTAATCCTGCTGTAAGCAACTGCTCAAAGTTAAAAGTTGCCTGATCTTTCGTTCCAAAAACACTGGTGATTGTTTGACCCTGAATCGTTAATTCTATCTGGTGATTGGCAATACTTTTGCCCTGCGCCGCATAAAACTGGTGTGTTTTCCCACCACCACGTGCAGGAGGCCCACCTCTACCATCAAAGAATATTACTTTGATATCATTTTCATCTGAAACCCTTGACAATACTTCTTTAGTTGTATAAATATCCCAGTTGGCTTTTATATATCCGGCGTCTTTTGTTCCGTCTGAAAATCCAAGCATAATAAATTGTCTGCCACTACGGCGATTCAGATGTTCTTTATACTGAGTAAGGTTATAAAGCTTGTTCATTGTTGCCTCTGCATTTTCAAAGCCTTCGATCGTTTCAAACAACGGAACAATATCTATTTTTAGATCCTTATCGGCATAGCCACAATATTTAAATAGGGCATAAACATTCAGAACATCATAAATAGAGGAACTATCCGAAATAATATAACGGTGAATACTTTGCTCTCCATTTAGTTTCTGAATATCTTTTACCTGGTAGATGTTTTTCAACGTATCCTTTACTATATCATCACTATAATTTTCAGGATCAACCTGTAAAGAAGTGTTGAGAAGCAGATTCAATTTTTCGTCCTCATTCAATGTGTGATAATCTTTCCCAAATTCTTTTTCAAAAATCTGTTCCAGCGCTTTGTAATGGATTTTACTGTTCTGGCGAATGTCCAGCGATGCGAAATAGATTCCGAACAAATCTATACGGCCTATCAGATCGTCGATTTTATCAATAAACAATCCGTTATTTTTCTCTTTAACTTCGTAGCGGATATCCTCTAAAGCTTTTTTAAACTCCCCGGCAGTAAGATCGTATTTATTCTCAAAAATATTCTGATATACTCTTTCACTAATTTGTCTCAGCATTTCGGTGACTTTAGGGAAAGTAATTCTTTTGCGAAGCTTTTTAAGATGCTCATAATAACATTTAAGGATAGCCAGTCTCAACTCGGAAGATACTCTCTGAGTAATTTCTGCAGTTACAAAAGGATTTCCGTCTCTGTCTCCTCCTGGCCAAAAGCCTAATTGGAATAAATGCGGATTTATATTAGCATCATCAAAAATACGTTTGGTATCCCGGTACAGCTCACCTAAAGTATCATAATAAACATAGCGCAGGTAATAGATAATACTCTGAGCCTCGTCATAAGGTGTTGGCTTTTCCTGATTGATAAATGACGTCATCCCCAGCTGCTGCAGGAGCATATCTATATTGGTAACTGAATCGGACTTTATAGCCTGATTCAGGTCATGGAGAATAGATTGTACGGAATTGGAATAAAACTGTGTCGGGTGTGCTGTAAACACAACTTTAACACCAAATTGTTCCATTTTCTCTTTAATAATTTGCAGCTTTCCCTGTTGGGATGCAACTTCATACAAATTACGGACAGTTCCGGGATCTGTATTGGCATTTAGTGTAGAAAATGCTGAATCTTCAATACTGTCGAATAGCACTACCTGTCTTTCTACATATTGAATAATACGGAACAAAAGATCTATTCGCTCCTCTTCTGTTTTCAGGTCTGTATGACTGTCGAAGAAATGTTTCATCACCTCCATCGGAGATTTTCCATTTTCATAGCCTTCTTTACTCTCTTCATGGAGAAAAGGCAAGAGCATTCCGATATTGGTCATTTTATCGTATGGAAGGCTCATGAAAAGGCTATTATAGATCTGAAATTTGTTTTTTACAATTTGTCTGAATTTTTCTACTTGTTCATTGGTCTTCATTAACACTATTAATTTTGGTGAAAAGTTAAGGCTTTTATTGGATTTTATAGTTTAAATATTTACTAAATCTTCTTATTATAAATTTATTTATTCGAAAAATACACTTATATAAATTCTGACAAAATATTTAAACCTATCAAATTTAGGCAACATTTAATTCTTCACAAAGAAAATAATTACCTTTGTAGCATGTCTAGCGCTAAGAAGATATCCGCATAATACATAACTTCTGACATTTCTGCCGGGGTTATGGCAATTTCTGTTTATTCAGGCTTTCCAGCCTGAAGATTTCTAGTTATTATATACTAACAAGCATTTAGCCGTTAATTTTAATTGAACGGCAAATGAAAATTTAAAAAAATCAAAATGAATATCCTTTTTAGACAAGAAAATAAAGACGATTATACAGCTGTATTTAACCTAATTCAAAGAGCATTTGAAAAAGAAGAAATGAGTGATCACAGCGAGCAATACTTAGTTGAAAGACTCAGAAACTCCGAAGCCTTTATTCCGGAACTTTCTATTGTTGCGGAGATAAATCAAAATATTGCAGGACATATTTTACTCACCAGAATTAAAGTTGTAAATAACGAAAACGAAGAATTTGAGTCTCTGGCATTAGCTCCGGTCTCGGTACTTCCAGAATATCAGGGTAAAGGTATTGGCGGAAAACTAATAGAAACCGCTCATAAAAAAGCTAAGGAATTAGGTTTTGGCTCTGTTATTTTATTAGGCCATGAAAATTACTATCCCCGATTCGGTTATGAAATAGCCAAAAAATATGGAATTAAATTACCGTTTGAGGTTCCCGATGAAAACTGTATGGCTATAGAACTTATTAAAGGCGCTTTAGAAGGAGTTGAAGGAACAGTTTCTTATCCTAAAGCCTTTTCCGAATAATATAACATCTTATTTATGATACTGCCAGTGCTTTTGTACTGGCTTTTTTATGGTATAACTGTAACTAAATGTATCAGTAGCTGTCTTATTAAAAAAACTTAGTATGAATATTCAAACACCTCACAAAACCAATTTAGAAGATTCAAAAATTGATGTAAAGATTAAACTGGCTGCATTATGGGTTTCTGTTACATTATGTTATTTATATGGAGATTACTTTGAACTCTACGTTCCCGGAAAAGTTAAAGGGCTTATTGATGGGCACAACCTTCTCAATGATCCTCAAAAATTATTCGGAGCCAGTCTATTATTAGCTATTCCGGCTGTTATGGTTGGGTTATCTGTTATTCTGAAGCCAAAACTCAACAGATTGCTCAATCTTATTTTCGGAATATTTTTTACTTTGGTTATGCTGCTCATTGCTGTTACTTCTTTAGATGCGTGGAGAGCATTTTATGTATTCCTGGCATTAACGGAAAGCGCTATTACAATTCTGATTGTTTTATATGCATGGAAATGGCCTAAGCAGAAATTAAGTTAAGCAAGGAGAGGCATTTTTCCTTATTTTAGCTCATAATAGTATTTATAAGTCTATAAAGAAAATGGAACAATACGATACTCATAAAAATAAAGTTCAGGAATCAGGTTTTACGACCATTGATCAAGTTTATACAGACGAAGAAGTACAGGCTATTCTTGAAAAAATTGAACAGGCTGACAATTCTAAAGATACTTTTAGAAAATCAAAAGATTTATTTGCAATCAGGCAATTCCTGAAGGAAGTTCCAGAGACCCATGATTTAATTTTCAATGAAAGATTAAATTATATAATCCATACAATATTTGGTTCAGACTATTTTGTTGTAAAAAGTATCTATTTTGACAAACCTGAATCTTCAAACTGGTATGTAGCCTATCATCAGGATCTGACTATTTCTGTTGATAAGAAAGCAGAAATGGAAAATTTCGGTCCATGGACGACAAAACAAAATCAGTATGCTGTACAGCCTCCACTCGAAATTTTACAGAATCTTTTTACAATACGAATTCATCTTGACAATACAAATTCTGAAAACGGTGCATTAAAAGTTATTGAAAAATCTCACTCAAAAGGCATATACAGACCGGAAACCATTGACTGGAAAACGGAAAAGGAATCTACCTGCAGTGTGAGCAAAGGTGGAATTATGATTATGAAACCTCTTTTATTACACAGCTCAGGCAGAACGATCAATAATAGAAAAAGAAGAGTTATTCATATCGAATTCTCGAATGTAGGTCTTCCTGCTCCTTTAAGATGGTCTGAAAAATTAAACTAATTGCTCACATATTTTACACTTATAAAAAACGAATAATAATGCATGCAGAGAAGAATCTAAAAAAAATTTTCCAATATGAATATTTAGTAAATGCAAAATACTTAAAAGATATTCTACAGGAAAATAAGATATCTGCTATAATTGATTACGAAAATAAATCTCTTTTTGTAGAAGATAATGACTTCAATAAAGCAATACTAATCGTTAATGAGGAGAATATTAATGAGAGCAAAACAATAGATCAAGAAAATTTTATGGAAGAATATGATGAATGGAATAGAAACAGCTTAAATCCGGGACATTATTTAGGTGGTCATATTCCGTTCTTTTACAAAACAAGATCAAACCATCTAAAATTTGCTATTATAACACTAATCAGTTTGATTATACAAATAGTACTATTCTTTATAGCAACAAATATAGACCTGTGGAATATTCTATTTTTAATAATTACTATAATTATTGGAATCAATTTTACAGTTTCATGGATTAATTATAAGTCTGAAAAAAGAAAAGCACAAGAATTTTAGCTACCCCCTTTTCGTATTATTTATATAGTTTCATAATATAGATTTTATAAGTCTGAATATTCGCAAAATTCAACATAATCTGATTTAAAGCCTTAAAATAAAGCCCTACATTTGTTTGGTAAAATCAATCCTATGCTAAATTTTAAATATAAAAATCCAACCAAAATTATTTTTGGAAAGGGTGAAATCGCTTCACTTGGAAAAGAGATTCCTTCAGATGCTAAAATTCTTCTGTTATATGGAGGTGGCAGCATTAAAAAGAACGGTGTATATCAACAGGTAAAAGACACCTTAGCGAATCATCAGGTAGAAGAATTCGGTGGCATTCCTGCTAATCCGGAATATGAAGTACTAATGGAAGCTTTACAGTTTATCAAAGAAAAGGATATTACTTATCTTCTTGCCGTTGGTGGAGGTTCGGTTATTGACGGAACCAAATATCTTGCTGCTGCTGCAAAATACAATGGAGAGCCTTGGGATATCCTTAGAAATTCGGTAAGAACCATGGAAGGGCAAGCTTTACCTTTCGCTACAGTACTTACTTTACCAGCTACAGGTTCGGAAATGAATTCCGGATATGTTATTTCAAGAAGAGCTACTCAGGAGAAATTATCTTCTGGCGGACCAGGATTATTTCCACAAGTTTCTGTTCTTGATCCTGAGGTTATTCGCTCTATTCCGAAAAATCAGATTGCCAATGGTATCACCGATGCATACACTCACGTAATGGAACAATACATGACCTATCCTATTGGTGCTACATTACAGGACAGATTTGCAGAAAGTATTTTGCAATCGTTACAGGAAATTGCACCTAAGGTTATGCAGGAAGAATTTGATTATACAGCCGCTGGTGACTTTATGTGGAGCTGTACTATGGCTCTTAACGGATTAATCCAACAAGGCGTTCCTTCAGACTGGGCCGTACATGCTATGGGACACGAACTTACGGCATACTACGGTATAGACCATGCACGTACATTAGCGATTATTGCACCTAGCCATTACCGTTATAACCTGGAGTCTAAAAAAGAAAAATTGGCTCAATATGGAGAAAGAGTATGGAATATCACGGAGGGAACAACGGAAGAGAAAGCATTAAAAGCCATTGAAAAAATGGAGGAATTCTTCCACTCTTTGGGAATACTAACTAAACTTTCAGAATATACAGAGGCATATAACGGAACTGCAGAAAAAGTTGAAAGTGCCTTTATCAGTAGAAATATGGCAGGTATTGGGGAGCATAAAAAACTAACGCCTTCCGATGCTAAAAAAATTGTTGAAATGAGCTATTAGGAAATATGAAGAGATTAAAAATGATATTTGCGTTTGTAATATTACTCTCAGTAACATTGCAAGCGCAAGAAAAGAGAATGTTTTGGCACGACATTCAGGAATTTAAAAAGAGGGACAGCTTAAACGGAATTCCTCAAAATGCAATATTATTTATCGGCAGTTCTACTTTTACCAAATGGTTGGACATTGCTAAATATTTTCCTCAGAAAAAAATTATTAACAGAGGTTTCGGGGGGTCAAGGTTATCTGACCTGAATTACTTTGCAGATGATCTTCTGAAGCCTTATAACCCTAAACAAATTGTCGTTTATTGTGGTGACAATGATTTTGTATCAGAGGACAAGCCATCTGCAGATACTGTGGTTGCACGGTTTAAAACATTCTACGGTAAAATAAGACAGTATTATCCTAAAATTAACGTGTCTTACATTTCCATTAAGCACTCTCCTTCCAGAGAAGACTACTGGCCGCAAATGCAGCAGGCTAATAAGGAAATAAAAACTTTTTTGAAAAGTCAGAAAAATACGTCATACATTGATATTACTAAAGCAATGAATGATAAAAATGGTGTTATAAGAAAGGATATATTTCTGGATGATATGCTCCATATGAAGCCATCGGGTTATGCTGTATGGGAAAAAGCTATAGCGCCTTACTTAAAATAATTACGAAATGCTCCTGATAGGAGCATTTTTCTTTATATTTTTGCGAAAAAATCATATGACTAAAAATCTATTTTATCTTCTTCCTATTTTTATCTTATTATTTTCCTGTCGTAGCGATGATAATAAATCTGATATTAAGACTGAGCCGGAAATTCTTGTCAAAAAAATCAGTCCATTATTCTCTCCTGAGGGACATATGATGTTACCTCCTAATTCTGAAACAAAAAAGAACTTTGAACTTGAATATGATTCAAAAAATAGATTAACAAAAAGAATTGGGCTTATTATTTCTTCAGCAGGACCTTTTTATGGTTTTACAGACAAAATAGCTACAATTATCGAATATAACAATTCATCCGCATCTATAAAAAACATTGCTATAATTCCTGATTATCCTATAATCGATATTAAGGAGGATTTTAAATTCAATAATGAAAACCAAATTATTGAAAAATATATTCCAGCAAAATACAGTAACAGAATGGATAAAAAAATTAAATACTTATATGATGGAAAAGTATTAATAAAAAGGGAAACTACATACCCTAATAGGTCATACGATCCTTCTTTATCTTGGGATTATATTGAAACTATTGTTGAAGATTATATATATAATTCTAATAATAACCTTCAGAAAATAGTAACAACCAGTCATAAAACCGGGAACGTAAACTCCAGTACCAAGACTAAAGAAATAACTTTCGGTGATTATGATACCAGTAAAAATCCGTTTGTAAAACTGGGCATTCTCAATGATTATTTTGAAAGAAGTTTGTCTAAAAATAATTTTAGATCCAGATCAGAAATCAGTTATAATATAGATGGTACTCCTAGAGATAAATCGGAAAATACCTGGGTTTTCATGTATAACACTAAAGGTAATTTAATTATAGAATAACACTTTAATATATTACAAGATTAATCATCAGACATATATACAATAATAAAAAATCATATGAATAAAAATCTATTTTATCTTCTTTCAATTTTCATCTTATTATTTTCCTGTCGTAACAGTGATAATGAATCTGATATTAAGACTGAACAGGAATTCCTTGTTAAGAGACTTAATCCGGTATTTTCTCCTGAGGGATATAATATATCAGCCTCCGGTCCGGAAGTAAACAGTTATTTTGAATTTGAATATGACTCAAAGAACAGAATAACAAAAAGAATTGGGTCAGTTTTACAGCCATCTACATACAGTTATATATTTACCGATAGGGTAGCTATAATCATAAAATACAATAACTCATCTGCCTCTACAAAAAAAATTGATATAAAAGATCCTAATTCTACTATAATTGATATTGAAGAAAATATTCTATTTAACAATAATAACCAGATTATAGAAAAAAATATTCCCAGTCTGAATCATAATCCCAAATATGATAAAAGAATAAAGTATTTTTATAATAATAAAACTTTAGTAAAAAGAGAAACAACATACCCTAACAAATTATTTAATACTTTGGAGCCTTGGGAATACATTGAAACTATTGTTGAAGATTATATATATGATTCAAACAGTAATCTTCAGAAAATAGTAACAACCAGTCACAAAACCGGAAGCATAAATTCAGTAGATAAGATTAAAGAAGTAACTTTTGGTGATTATGATACCAGTAAAAACCCATTTACAAAGCTGGGTATTCTCAATGATTATTTTGAAAGAAGCTTATCTAAAAACAATTTCAGATCCAGAATAGAAATGAGTTATGGTATGAACGGAATTCCATATAAGGAATCAGAAGACAAATGGCCTTTCCCTTATGATTCTAGTGGTAATTTAATTCTGGAATAATATTTTAATGCAATAAACAAAAGCATTATAAAATCAAAGTTATGGAAGTCAACAAAAATATATCCTTAGTCCTTTCCGGTGGTGGTGCAAGAGGCTTAGCCCATATAGGTGTTATCGAAGAACTGGAGAGGCAAAACTTTAAAATAAACAGTATTGTTGGTACTTCCATGGGTGCATTAGTTGGAGGAATATATGCCATGGGCAAACTTCAGGAGTTTAAAGAATGGATAGTAAAGCTTAACCGTTACAGCTTTTTAAGGCTTATAGATTTTTCATTCAAAAACGGTGGTTTCATTAAAGGTGAAAAAATCCTGAATATCCTAAGTCTGGCTGTTCCCGGAAAAAATATTGAGGACCTTAAAATTCCATTTGCATGTCTAGCGACAGACATACAGGCACATCAGCCTGTCTATATTAATTCAGGTAATATCTATGATGCTATAAGAGCATCTATAGCTATTCCCTCTGTTTTTACGCCGGTTATAAAAGACAATATGGTTTTGGTAGACGGTGGTGTTCTGAATAACATTCCGATTGATTATGCAATAAAAACTAATCCGGAAGATAAAATACTCGCAGTAAACGTTAATGCCAGAATTCCTTTTGAAGGAAAAGCTCTTCCTACGCCTTCATCTAAGCTGGGAATGCTTAGACTGACTAACCGGACTATATCTTTGATGATTGAAACTATTGGTAATTTTAATCTTAGAGAACATGCTCCTGATTTTATGATTAATATTTCCCGTTATTCCTGTGAATTGTATGAGTTCTATAAAGCTCAGAGTCAAATTGAATATGGTAGAAAATGTGCCCGGGAGCAGCTAAAAAATTATTTTACACAACACTAAAGAAACATCAGAGATTTTTCAGTTAAAATATTCTATAATCTCCAATATAAAAAACCGTGTAAATTCTTACACGGTTTTTATTTGAGCTGTTATTATCTCTTATTTCTTTTGGCTTTTTGTTTCTGCTGATTTCTGTTAGCAGGCTTTGTTTTAGGTGGTTTTCTTTTAGTAGGTCCACCAAGATTAATCTTTTTATTCTTATCCTTCTTTTCATGAAATGCTCCACCACCCTGCGTAATATCCGGAGCTTTGGTAGGATTCTTCATTTTAACCTCTTCTTTCTCAGATTCGATTTTTTTAGGATTAATAGTTACTTCCTCAGGGAAATCGAGAAACTGAAGCTCTTTATTCATTAAAACTTCAATCTCCAATAGCAAAGCTTCTTCTTTTTTAGTAATGAAAGAAATTGCTGTACCATCTTTATCAGCACGACCCGTACGACCGATACGGTGAATATATTGTTCTGGAACCTCTGGAACTTCAAAATTGAATACATGGGTAATATCTGAAATATCTAGACCACGTGCCATTACATCTGTTGTAATAAGGCCACGCACTTCGGCATCTTCAAATTTACGCATGGCTCTTAGCCTGTAGTTCTGAGATTTATTGGAGTGGATTACATCAAACTGATCCGGATACAACTCGTCTAACGTATTGAAAAGATAATCTGCATGTTTCTTATTATTAGCAAAAACCAATACTTTAGACATGCTTTCATCACTTTCCAAAAGATGTTTTAACAAGTTGATTTTAGTATTGAAGTTCTCGACCTTATATCCCTGCTGAGTAATTTTTTCTAGTGGAGTTCCCGATTTTGCTAAGCTTATTTCTTCAGGACCGTTAAAATATTCATCCAGCATCGTATCAACAGCTTCCGTCATCGTTGCAGAGAATAATATATTCTGTCTCTTCTGACGCATTACTTCAAAGATGTGAGTTAACTGTGGGCGGAATCCTAAGTTTAGCATTTCATCAAACTCATCAATAACAAGATGACGTACATCTTTTAGGCTTATTGCATTATCTATTGCTAAATCTAGTACTCGACCAGGTGTTCCTACCAAAATATCACAACCATTGTCAAACAACAATTTCTGTGTATTAATATTTTTACCACCATAAATACCTATAACACGAGCTGTCATGTTTTCAGTTAGATTTTCAAGTATTTCCGTAACCTGTACAACAAGTTCACGAGTAGGTACTAAAACCAGTACTGTAGGGTTGTCGGCTTTGGAATATTTCCACATTTTGAGAACTGGCAATAAATAAGCCAGGGTTTTACCTGTACCCGTTTGTGCAATACCCATAACATCGCGTCCGGACAAAATAGGTTTAAAGCTCTTCAGCTGAATAGGGGTTGGTACAGTTATTCCGTTTTGCTCTAATGCCGAAAAAAGATTTTTCGGTAATTCGAAATCCTCAAATGTTATCATTTTGCAAAGATATGAATCAGTATATGAAAACCGAAATTTTAGCACTAAGTTTCTCTTTTCACTATTTCTATATCCATATACTGATTGTAATACCTGCTTTTGTTAATCAAATTAATATCTGAAACTCAGTGTCAATGTATAATATCTCCCATTACCTCTCACATATTCAGCATCCCTTGCAGTGTACATGGATGTAGGGGTAAAATAGGTCTTATTAAACAGGTTTTCTACTCCCAGCCCTAACATTATAAATTGATTAAATTTGTAACTTCCCTGAAAATTGAACAGATTGAAAGATTCTACAGGTCCTTCACCTTCTTCATACTTTCCTGATTTATCCGGAGAAAAACGATCTCTTTTGAATGAGTACATATGGTATACACCGATATTCAGTTTTTTGTCATCAGACATCCATTTGACATAAGAATTTAATCTTGGCGGTGCAATCCTCAGCCCACTCAGATACTTTTGATAGGTATTGTCATTATTTACATCTACTTTCCCTTCCTGATAAGTATAATTTACTCCTATATTCAATCCTCTTGTCGGATAAATATTCATTACAAGATCCACTCCACTAATATATTGTGGCGCTCGCAATGGTGTCCAAAAACCATTCACAGAAACTAAATCTGCTCCAAGCTTAGAGTAATTATAAAAATAACTCGCAGAAAAGTCTATAATCTTTCCTATTTTACTATTGAAACCTATTTCATAGCTGTCTACTTCAACGGGTTCTGTATTAATTTCGTTTAGCACATTACTTTTAGCATCTCTCAGTACACGTCCAAGATCATAAATATTGAATCCTCTGGAATAGGATGTAAATGGCTGGAAATAGCTAAAAGCAGTATAACTAAGTCCAGCATTGTATGAAAAATTCTTATACTTCAGACTTCCTCCTTGTACATTAAAAGCACTGTCTTTTCCGGAAGGAAGCGTTGTGTAATCCGGAACTTTTATATTCATTAAATCCCAGCGGCTCCCCATTTTTACTGTTAAATCTTCTGTAAGATATAGTTTGCTTTGTATAAAAGGCGCAAATGCCAGCATATTCAACTCAGGAACCCATACTCTGCCATCTACTAATGGCTGCGTAGTATGTTCATTCAGTAGATCAATACCATAAGTAAGAGAAGCTTTTAATATACCGTCTTTTCTGAATTCTGTATTAAAGTCGGTCCGGAAACCATATTTCTTTTCCAGAATTGCAGATTGTCCGCCTGTTTTCCAACGGGGAGCTTCTCTGTAGTCGTAAATCGTATAAAAGTCCTGAAAATAAACAGACGCATTGAATGATGTATTTCTGAATATGGAAGCATTAGTGTATTTCAGATATGCGTTATGATTGTATTTAGTTCCTTCTTTTACACCAAGACCTTCTCCTATTTTACCTGTTGATGGTGTTACACCATATTTTCCTTTATCCAGAATATATTTAGAATCTTGTAAACTAGAATAATAGTTGTACATCAATTCTATTCTACTTTTATCATTAAATGAATAACCCAATTTTGCAAAGGCGTTATTCACTTTTGTTTCCCCAAGTCCATATCTGGGATTTTGAACCAAACCCTCTCCATCAATCTTAACACCATTTTCTGTGAAAGTTCCGTTTACCAGATAATCAAATTTGCCCAATTTTCCATAAAAGCTCTGTGATACTCTATATCCGGCCCCTCCTTCGGATTTAAACATCTTGTTATTGAATAATTCGTGTCCTGTGAATCCTAAGACAGTTTTTCCGGATATTGTTTTTTTCGAATTATCTTTTTGAGTTATATAATTAATAATTCCTCCTTCTGCACCGTTTCCATAAATAGATGTTGCACCTTTAACGACTTCAATTCTTTCAAGTACAGAAGGATCTATACTTCTAATCTCTCTGTCGTTATTCCGGAGTGGGCTGGATTGTGGAATCCCGTCTATCATTATCAATACATTTCTCCCCCGTAATGTTTGTCCTCTGTTTCCAACGAGGTTATTTCCAAATGCTAATCCAGGAACCTGATAAGCAAGGATATTACTAAGATCCGGAGAAATTGCAGCTTGCTCTTCAATTTCTTTTCGGTTGATAATATGTACTGTTGAGGCTGTTTTTTTTATTATCTCTGGTGTCCTCGTTGCTGTTATAATGACTTCATCAAGTCTACCTTGTTTAACAGAATCATTTACTTTAATAACATTTTTCTGAGCATTTGCAATTCCCGATACAAGGAATACACTCCCTAAGCATAGTAGTGTTTTTTTCATTTAGTAGTAGTGTGTAATTGTTCTTATTTAGAATAAACAAATTTAACACTTTTTAAATAAAACCTTGCTTTATAAGCTTCAGTAGGAGGTTTGTTATAATAAAGAGTATTGAAAAAATTCGGAATAAAATAAAATATAAAAGAAATTAACCGTCTGTAATTATCTTTTTCTTAATATTCTTAGTACCAGAATAAAAATAATAATGACATTAATCACAATACCAATAATACCCAGTACAGATATATTACCAACCAATGGCTCAGCCTTCCCAACCCATAAAATTGCCGTACCAATCATATTAGCACAAAGGATAAGAGCCAGAATAAGGTCATGAAACCCTCTTTGTATAATATTATTAGTTTTGGAGAGATTTTTAACTTCTGTATTCAGGGTAAGTGTTCCTTCATTCGCTTTCAATAAAACACTACTAATTTCACGTGGTAAAACATCAATATGTTCTGCAATTTCTTCTGCTCTCTTCACCCCTTTATTAAATAGATATCTCGGACTTATACGCTTCATCATAATCTTCTTCACATATGGCTCTGCACTTTTCACAAGATCCATGTTAGGATTTATTTTTCGGCCTACACTTTCAATAAGACTTATTCCACGTACCAGAAGATAAAAATATTCCGGCATGTTGACTTTATTTTCCATCAGAATAGCACGCAGCTTATTCAGAATAAAGCCGGCATCTATGTTTTCCAGAGATGCACTATGTACAAAATCTAAAACTTCCTGAAGATCATTTTCCAGTTTACGTTCATCTTTAATATCTATTTCAACAGCCATTTTTTTAATGACTTCAATAAGCTTTCTGGGTCTTTTCGAAATGAAATTAATGATAAAGTTTTCTAATAATTCCTTGTCCTGAGGGAAAATAGTTCCCGTAGCTCCAAGGTCAATAAATACAACTCTACCGTCTGGTTTTACTAGAATATTTCCTGCATGTGGATCTGCATGAAAGAAGCCATAATCCAGGATTTGCGCCAGAAATAGCTGAAGCCCTCTATCCGCAATTATTTCAGGATCCAATCCGTATCTTTTTAATCCTTCGATATCTGTTGCTTTTACACCATCTATAAACTCCATACACAATACTTCGTTATTGCTCAGTTCTTCATATACTTTAGGAACATAAGTACTTTTGTTATTCCTGAAGTTAAAAGCAAATTTTTGTATGTTTTCTTTTTCCTGTACCAAAGAGAGTTCCGTAAGCAATGATTTTTCAAACGTAGCAATCGCTTTATTCAGGTCCAGATGCTGTGCAAATTCAAAATAAGTATTGAGAATCTTTGCCAGATCTTTCATGAGTAATAAATCATCTTCAATAACCTCCTGAATTCCCTGTCTTTTTATTTTTAGTACTACAGGGCTGCCATCTTTTAGTATACCTTTATATACCTGTGCAATAGAAGCAGAAGCAATAGGTTTTCTATCCAAAGACTGGAATACATCTGAAATACTAATACTCAGTTGCTCTTCCAATATAGAATCAAGATCAAGATCCTGTACTTCTACTCTATCTTGTAGATTTTGTAGTTCGGCAATCATTTCTTTAGGAAGCATATCTTCCCGGTTACTAAAAGCCTGACCTATTTTAACAAAGGAGGGTCCCAATTCTTCTAATGCCATACGGATACGTTCGTATACTGTATTCTGGGTATCCGGCTCATCAGAGAAATTTGTTTTTTGATCATTCTGCCCTCCAATTCTGGACACAATATCTTTAAAACCATATTTAGCAAGAACCGAAATAAGACGGCTTGTGCGCTTTAGCTTTCTCTGTTGTTTATTTAGCATTACAATAATTTTGTTCTAGTTAATCAAAAACTGTTCCTCCAAATATATTCAATATAATTTAGGAAGCCTACTACAAAAAAAGCAGCCAAAAGGCTGCTTTAATATATTAATCGATATAGGAAATTATTCCCACTCGATTGTTGCAGGTGGTTTACTTGAAATATCGTAAGCAACACGGTTAATACCTCTTACCTCATTGATAATTCTGTTGGAAACAGTTTCCAGAAATTCATAAGGAAGTTTGCTCCATGTAGCCGTCATAAAGTCTATAGTATTAGCAGAACGTACAACAGCTGTATATTCATAAGTTCTCTCATCTCCCATTACTCCAACAGATTTCACCGGAAGTAATACTACGAAAGCCTGAGATACTTTTTCATACAGATCATTTTTGTACAATTCTTCGATGAAGATATCATCTGCTTCCTGTAAGATTCTTACTTTTTCTACATCTACTGCTCCAAGAACACGAATACCTAATCCGGGACCTGGGAACGGGTGTCTGTATACCAAGTGGTGAGGAATACCTAGTTCTTCTCCAACTTTTCTTACTTCGTCTTTGAAAAGCTCTCTTAGTGGTTCTAAAAGTTCGAAATCCATTTCCTCAGGAAGACCACCAACATTGTGGTGAGACTTGATTACTGCAGAAGGTCCTTTTACAGACTGGGATTCGATAACATCCGGATAGATTGTTCCTTGGGCTAAGAATTTAGCGCCTTCAATTTTATGAGATTCCTCATCAAAAACAGCGATAAACTCGTTTCCGATAATTTTTCTTTTCTGTTCAGGATCATCAACACCAGCCAGCTTAGACAAGAATCTGTCAGCAGCATCTACCAGTTTAATGTTCATATGGAAATGCTGTCCGTAGTTCTCCATTACTTTTTTCGCTTCATCTTTTCTCAGAAGTCCTGTATCTACAAAAATACAAGTCAGCTGATCTCCGATAGCTTTATGGATTAACACGGCTGCTACAGAAGAATCTACACCTCCGGAAAGTCCAAGAATAACTTTCTGGCCGCCTACTCTTTCTTTAATATCAGCAACTGTTCTTTCAATATAGTTAGTCAGCTTCCAACTTTTTTCGGACTGACAGATGTTCAGAACAAAGTTCTCCAACATCCTACTTCCTTCCTCTGTATGAGAAACTTCAGGGTGAAACTGAACAGTAAAGATTTTTTTATCTTCATTTGCCATTCCGGCAATAACACCAGATTTAGCAACGATATCAAATCCCTGAGGAGCTGTTTCAACTTCGTCAAAATGGCTCATCCATGCAATAGATCTTTCTTTTACTCCGTCGAATAAAGAACAAGCCTTTACAATTTCCAGTTCAGCTTTACCATATTCTCCTTTTACACCTTTAGCAACTTTACCTCCTAGAAGGTGTGCTGTTAGCTGCATTCCATAGCAAATTCCTAAAACAGGAATTCCTAATTCGAAAATTTCTTTTGAAACCAAATGTGCATCTTCTGCATTTACCGAAGAAGGACCACCAGAAAGAATAATACCGAAAGGATTTCTTTCTTTAATTTCTTCCAATGGTGTGTAGTAAGGGATAATTTCGGAGTACACTCCCATCTCTCTTACTCTTCTTCCGATTAACTGGTTATATTGTGAACCGAAATCTAAAATAATAATTCCTCTTTCCATAAAAATTAAGGTAACAATTTAGCAATACAATAATGTAACAATCAGTTATTAGTAAACCGGTACATTGATATATTGGTAAATTCGTTGATATTTATTAAAATCCCCTAAACTTTCGCTCAGGGGTTATGTTTATTTTTATTTCTTTTGCTCGAACAAGCCTATATCGTGTCTGTAGAAGCCGTAGTCGAAAGAAATCTTTTTGATGTTGTCATAAGCCTGCTTTCTGGCATCATCATAAGTCTCTCCAAATCCTACAACGTTTACGACTCTGCCGCCTGTTGTATAATAGCTGTTTCCACCTTTTCTGGCGCCTGCAAGAAGACAAAGTGTATCTACTTTATCTGTTCCTTTTATTTCAAGACCAGTTTCGATGTTTCTTGGATATCCTCCGGAAACCATTACAACACATACCGCTTTTTTATCTGCGAATTTCAGTTCTACCGGTTTACCTTCCATACAGTCATTGATAACATCTACAAGGCTGTTTTCTAATAATGGTAATATAACCTGAGTTTCAGGATCTCCTAAACGCATATTGTATTCCAATAGGTAGCTACCTTCTGCAGTAACCATTAGTCCGAAGAAAATAAATCCTTTGAAGCTAAGGTTTTCTTGCTTAAGACCTTTTAGAGTTGGCAACATTATGTTTCTTTCGAAATCAGCATAGTGCATTCCATTGAACTCTGGGCTTGGAGCAACAGTACCCATACCTCCGGTATTCATACCTTCGTCACCTTCACCTACTTTCTTGTAGTCTTTTACCGGGATACAGGGAAACAGTTCTTCGCCGTTAGAGAAACAGATAATAGAAGCTTCAAATCCTTGTAAAAATTCTTCAATAACCAGTTTAATACCTGCATCACCATGGATTCTTCTGATCATGAAATCATGAATAACAGCATCTGCTTCTTCAAGAGTTTCACAGATAACTACTCCTTTGCCACCTGCAAGACCGCTGGCTTTGATAACTAACGGGAATTTGTGATCCTTAACATAGTCCAAAGCTTCCTGGTATACTTCGAAAACCTGAGCTTTAGCCGTTTTAATGCCATGATCCTGCATAAATCTCTTAGAGAATGCTTTAGAACCTTCTAATGAAGCTGCCTTAGCATTTGGTCCAAAAATTTTAAGACCTGCTGCTTTAAACTCATCTACGATGCCATCTACTAAAGGCGCTTCAGGACCAACTATTGTTAAATCAACTTTTTCTCTTGTTGCAAATTCTACCAATTCAGGAATAGAATCTTCATATATATTCTCACCATATTCTTCGGTTGAAGCATTTCCTCTTGCAAAGAATATTTTTTTAACTTTAGGATCTTGTTTAAGTTTCCATCCAATTGCAGCCTCACGACCTCCGGTACCAACGACTAATACTCGCATATTTTAGCTATATGTTTTTTTATTTAAATCTTAAAAATTTGTGCTTTACTTTGTAGCAAGTGTCAAAGATAGCATAAAAACTATTTTTTTCAAAAAAATAGAAAGTTAATTCCTGTTAATGAAATTAATGGAAAAAGTGACGCATACCTGTAAACATCATTGGAATTTCATGCTCATTTGCGGCCTGAATACTTTCTTCATCGCGCATAGAACCTCCTGGCTGAATGATAGCTTTAATTCCTTCTGCAGCACAAAAATCTACAACATCTCTGAACGGGAAGAAAGCATCTGATGCCAGTACCAATTCTCCTCCGAATTTAGCTTTTGCTCTTTCTACTGCATGTTGTGTAGCCCAAATACGGTTAACCTGACCTCCACCAATTCCTAAAGCCTGCTGACCATTGGAAACAACGATTGCATTAGACTTTACATATTTCACAACTCTTTGTGAGAAAATCAATGCTTTTCTCTGCTCATCTGTTGGCTGCTTTTCTGTTACAACACTGATATCTGTAGAGAATTCATCATCAGCATTCTGTACAAGCATACCGCCATCAATTTTAACCCAAACCTGTTTATCAGAAACCGGATGTTTAATTTTAATCACACGAAGGTTTTTCTTCTTGTTAAGGATCTCTAAAGCATCAGCATCAAAATCAGGTGCCATAACAATCTCTAAGAAAGTTTCGTTAAGAGCAGTTGCTGTAGCAGCATCTACTTTAAAGTTCATTCCTACGATTCCTCCAAAAATTGAAACAGGATCGCACTCAAATGTTTTTCTGTATGTTTCTTCCGGTGTTGTACCAACAGCTACTCCACAAGGTGTAGAATGCTTCACAGCGCAACAAGCCATTTCTTCTTTGAATTCATTTACCACTTTCCAGCAAAGATCCATATCTCTCAGGTTATTGAAAGAAAGTTCTTTTCCGCCTAACTGTTCGAAATCCTTCATCGCTCCTTTTTCTACTGTAGAGACATAGTAAGCAGCAGACTGATGTGGATTTTCACCATAACGAAGATTAGCTACTTTCTTAAATGAAGCATTAAGATAGTTAGGATATTCTTCTTCTAAAAGCATTTTGGAAATAGCAGCATCATAAGCTGCTGTAAGGTTGAATACTTTCCCTGCCAACATCTTACGTGTTTCCAGCTGAGTATTTCCGGAAGTTTCAATTTCTTCCTGAATTTTTGTATAATCACCTGCATCGGTAATTACAGTAACATCAAAGAAACCTTTAGCTGCAGAACGCAACATAGAAGGTCCACCTATATCGATAAATTCTACTTTTTCTTCTAAAGAAATTTCTTTATCAGCATTTTCAAAGAACGGGTAAAGGTTAACGATTACCATATCGATCAACCCAATTCCGTGCTCCTGAACAGTTTTCATGTGCTCTTCGTTTGAACGAACTGCTAGAATACCTCCGTGGACTTTTGGGTGTAATGTTTTTACTCTTCCATCCAGCATCTCCGGAAAGTTAGTTACTTCATCAATCTGAATAGGGCTAAGTCCTGCATCTTTAAGATGCTTAAAAGTTCCCCCTGTTGAGATTAGTTCATAATTGTTTTTTTCCAAAAACCTGGCAAAATCGATTAGACCGCTTTTGTCAGAAACACTAATTAATGCTCTTTTTTTCATTTCTTTCTTTACTTTTTGTACTAATCTTACTTAAGGATTAGTCTTTGGAAAATCTGCAACAATTATTTCCTTTCCCAAATAATTGTTGCAAACATTCCCGTTTTCACTTTTTACTTTTTACTTTTGGCTGCTTTCTCAGCCCGATTTTATTTCAAACTTTATTAGTCTAATGGATTAGCTATTCAACACTTTTTCAATAGCTAAAGGAAAAATATCATATTCTATCTGGTGAACTTTACCAGCGATATCTTCCGGAGTGTCATTTTCTTCAACAGTAATTTTTCCTTGCAGGATAATCTCTCCTTCATCTACTCCTGTCGTTACAAAATGTACTGTAGCACCAGATTCTGTTTCTCCAGACTCTTTAACAGCGTTGTGTACATGCATTCCCCACATTCCTTTTCCTCCGAATTTTGGAAGTAAAGAAGGGTGAATATTGATCATCTTGCCTTCCCACTTTTCGCAGAACTCCTGAGTAAGAACGGATAAAAATCCAGCCAGCACAATAAGTGATGTGTCTTCAGGAATTACCATATCCAGTTTCTGGCAAAAATCTTTTCCTCTTTTAACTAACTGAAAAGGGATTCCGGCATCTTCGGCTCTTTTTAGTCCATAACAGTCACGGTCAGCTACCACAAGGCTTATTTCAGCATTCTGAATTTCCTTTTCAGCAATAGCGTTTATAATCCGCTGCAGATTGGTCCCTGAACCTGATACCAGTATTACTATTTTCTTCATTTTTCAAATGCAACAACCTAGCAATGTAGTAATATAACAATATCTTTTATTGGTGAATTGTTACATTATTATATTGATAAATTATTTTTAGATTAATTGGATTTTCTCAGCGTTCTCTGTAATCTCCCCTACCAGGTAGGCATCTGGTAAAAGCTCTAAAGCTTTCTGAGCATCTGCTTCGTTCAGGACAACTACCATACCTACTCCCATATTGAAAGTTCCATACATTTCTTCACGTGCAATATTTCCTCTTTTTTCAAGCTCTAGCATGATAGAAGGAATCCTGATTTCTTTTGTTTCAACACTTGCGCAAAGACCTTCAGGAATAATTCTAGGAATATTCTCATATAATCCGCCACCTGTAATGTGTGCAATACCGTGAATTTCCATTTCATTCATCAATTTCTGAATGCTTTGGTAGTATAATCTTGTAGGTACTAATAATGTTTCGTGGATTGGTTTTCCTTCGAAATCTTCATTGAAATCAGGAAAAACTTTTCTTACCAAAGAGAAGCCATTAGAATGGAATCCAGAACTTGGTAAAGCAATAATTTTGTCTCCGGTTTTGATTTTTGAACCATCAATAACCTGATCCTTTTCTACAATACCTACACAGAAACCTGCTACATCATAATCCCCGGGATTATACATTCCCGGCATTTCAGCAGTTTCACCACCAATAAGGGCGCATTGATTGTCTTTACAAGCTTCCACCATTCCTAAAACGATTTCAGCAGCTACATCGGCATCTAATTTTCCACATGCTAAGTAGTCTAAGAAGAATAAAGGTTTTGCACCATGACATACTATATCATTAGCACACATCGCAAAACAGTCAATTCCTATAGAACCGTATTGTTTTGTATCCAATGCTATTTTTAGTTTGGTACCAACACCATCTGTACCACTTACCAATACTGGGTTTTTGTAACCACCAATCTCATAAAAAGCACCAAAGCTTCCAAGATTGTTCAGTACGTTCGGGTTGTGTGTTTCGCTAACGGCCTTCTTTATCTTGTCCACCGTCTTGTACCCTTCTTCTTTGTCAACTCCTGCGGATTTGTAGGTATTCATTTTTAGTTTTTATTATTTAGTGAATAAAATTACAATTTAAAATTGATCTGAAGTTTTGATTCTCAATTTGTTTTATCAAAAAACGTAAATAAAAAAGCCGACAAACTTTTGGAGTCTGTCGGCCATTATTTTATCTCAAATTTAAAGGGCACACCGATTTGTCTTTTCCTATTGTCCGGGATGACTGATGCTTTTCTTTAAATTGCTTTATGATCTTCACTTCTGAATTTTGATGTGCAAATTTAATAAAATTTACTTTAAAATCCTATAAGAATTTACGCATTTACTTTTGCAGCGAATTCTTCTTTTATTTTGGCAATTTTATGCTCCAATTCTTTAGCTTTTTCAGCATCTACAATTCCTTTTTCAGCATCAAAGTTATCTTTGAATTTAGGCAATGAAAAAGTTTCTACAATATTTCCACCACTGTGAGGGAAACGAGCAGTTGCAGCAGCTAATACATTTGCTCCACCTTTTGGTCCTGGTGCTGTAGCCATCAGGAAGATATCTTTATCTCCCCAGTGTGGTCTTCCCGGAATACGGGATACCCAGTCGAAAACATTTTTAAATGCTACAGAATAACTGCTATTATGCTCAGCAAGAGACATCAATACTAAATCTGCACTGTCAATTTTTTCTGCGAAATTCTTCGCCTCCTGAGGAACTCCGGATTGTTGTTCTCTGTGAACTCCATAAATAGGCATTTCATAATCATTAAGATCCAAAAGCTCTACTTCATTGCTGTCAAATTGCTTTGCAACATATTCTACCAATAACTTATTAATTGATGCCGGAGAGTTAGTTCCTGCAAAAGCTACTATTTTCATCTGTATATATAATATTTCTAATTGTTAGTATAAAATGAGCCGCTATCATTACTTATTACGAAGTATTGATTTCGGCTCATTTATTATTTTAAATTTTCTGAATTCAAATTAATTTGCAAAATTAGGCAAATTCATAGGAACATCAATAATCAAAACTTCAGAATTTTCTGTTGCTTCAATGTTGAACTTATCAATATCCCAAATTCCTAGTGCATCACGGGTATTTAGTACCTGATCTCCGATCTTCACCTGACCATTTAATACAAAAACGTAAGCGCCATTTCCTTCTTTATGAATAGGATAATCTTTGTTGAATCCTTTATCAAAATTAGCCACGTTGAACCATGCATCCTGATGGATCCATACTCCTGCATCATCTGCATTAGGTGACAATATCTGTTGGAAATCGTTTTTCTTATAATCTCCGGAAACATCTACCTGATCATATCTAGGCGTAACATTTTCTTTATTAGGGAAAATCCATATCTGTAGGAATTTTACCGCTTTATCTGCATTAGCATTCATCTCACTATGCATTACTCCTGTACCGGCAGACATTACCTGAACATCTCCTTTTTTTATGATTCCTGCACTTCCCATATTATCACCATGCTTCAGATCTCCTTCTAATGGGATAGAAATAATTTCCATATTGTTATGAGGGTGTTTGCCAAAGCCCATACCACCTTCTACATAGTCATCATTTAAAACTCTTAATGTTCCAAAGTTTACTCTTTCAGGGTTAAAGTAGCCTGCAAAGCTAAAACTGTGTGCACTTTTTAACCAGCCATGATCTGCAAATCCTCTGCTGTCTGCACTGTGAAATACTGTTTTCATATGTTTATGTTTATTTTTTATTTTCTTATGCAAATTTAAGCCAGCACAGTAGTGAATGAATTGATGTAAGATAAGTAAGATAAGTAAGATAAATATGAAAATATATTTCATATATTCGTAAAAAAACCAGGAATAAACATCAAACATCAGATTAATATGGCAAAACCTTTACCAATTGTATCTTTTACTGCGAAATTAAAAATACGCAACAATTATAGTCTGCAAATTCATTTAATAAATTGCAATAAGAGATGGAACATGTATTAGAAAATTGCAATAGTTGCGGTACAGCTATTAACGGGAATTTTTGCAGTGAGTGCGGACAGAAAAAATTCAAAAGAATTGACCACACTTATATAATCGATGAAGCTAAAAGCTTTGCTTACTATACAGAAAAAGGGTTTTTCTATTCTGTTAAAAACATCATTCTAAATCCCGGAAAGACGGCCAGAAAATTTTTGGAGGGTGACAGAATACACCACTACAAGCCTTTTGCCCTTACTATGGTTCTCAGTGGAATTTCGATATTATTATCCAGTTTCCTAAATATAAAGGACATCATGGAGAAGGCAATAAAGGCATCTAATCAAAATGTATCCGACAAATTTGTTGATGCCTATACTACAGGCTTCCTCTCCTATTTCACTTTTATTATGCTGGCTTTGATACCGTTTTTTTCACTTCTTACCAAGATAGCGTTTAGAAAATGGGGACAAAATTATTACGAGCATCTGGTAATGAATGCCTATTTCCAGTGTTTTTATACCATTGCGCTTATTATTATTTTTTATCCTTTTTATTACTTTCTTCAGAATGATCCGATAACAATTGGAAAAATATCTTCTTTATCATATTTTATTGTTCCAATATTACTTTTTTGGTTCTACAAAGGTTTTTATTCAGAGAAAAGTACAAAAAGCATTATTGGACGTCTGATAATCTTTTACTTATTGCAGATTGCTGCCGCGATTATAATTTTTATCGGCCTTTTTATAGTAGGCGTATTAATCGCTAAACTTAATCCTGAATTACTAAAAGGTATGATCAATAAATAGGATATTATTATTTTCTAAGTACTCAATAAAAATAAAAGGCTGTAAAGTTTAAAACTTTACAGCCTTTTTATAATTTATAGCCATGCTATAGAACAGTTAATTTCTAAATCAAGAAATTTATTTTACAGCTTTAATAGAAATAGCATACCCACCACTTCTCGCCATTTTCACAGGGATTTTTGTAGTACTTGTTACTACTTTTTTATAGATGTGATAGCTCTGTGGATTGGTGTCGTAATCTGCATCTTTACCATCTTCATAGATTACAGCTTCATACTTCTTCCCCTTATCCAGGAAAGATAAATCTATTGTAAAGTCACGCTTATTCTCATCAGTAATACCACCTACATACCATTCATCTTTACCTTTTGCTTTTCTGGCAATATGCAGATAGTCTCCAGGCTCAGCATCAAGTATTTTAGTATCATCCCAATCTACAGCTACATCTTTTATAAACTGGAATGCATCCATGTGTTTCGCATAGTTCTCCGGCAAGTCCGCAGCCATTTGTAATGGTGAATACATGGTTACATATAAAGCCAATTGTTTTGCCAGTGTTGTTTTTACCATACGCTTGTCTCCAGGGAAGTAGTAATCTAACTTCGTCTGGAAAATACCTGGTGTATAATCCATTGGCCCACCCATTTGTCTGGTAAACGGAAGGATCGTTGTATGATCTGCGTTGTTTCCGCCAAAAGCATCGTACTCGGTACCACGTGCAGCTTCTGCAGCTATCCAGTTTGGATAAGTACGATTAAGTCCTGTAGGACGTACAGATTCGTGAGAGTTAACCATAATCTTATAGTCCGCTGCTTTTTTAGCAACATGCAGGTAATGGTTATTAGTCCATTGGCTATAATGGTGTTCACCACGAGGAATAATATTTCCTACATAACCAGTTTTTACAGCATCATAACCATATTTGTTCATCAGCTTGAAAGCCGGATCCAGCCATCTTTCATAATTAACTGTTGAACCAGATGTTTCGTGGTGCATAATCAATTTAATGCCTTTACCATGAGCATACTCATTAAGCGCGGCAATATCGAAATCCGGATATGGCGTTACAAAATCGAAAACATCTTCTTTAGAATGTCCAAACCAGTCTTCCCAACCAATATTCCAGCCTTCAATAAGAAGTCCGTCGAAACCATTTTTCGCAGCAAAATCTATATACTCTCTTACTTTGGTATTATTAGCTGCATGCTTTCCGTTCGGGGTAAGTTTGGTAAAGTCTGTTTTTCCTAAATGTACATTATCTTCTGTAGAATATGCCCACTGGGATTTTCCGATAATCATTTCCCACCATACTCCCATATATTTGGTTGGCTTTATCCAGGAAGTATCTTTGTATTCTGTAGGTTCATTTAGATTAAAAATCATTTTAGAATCCAAAATTCCGGTAGCTGTAGGCGATACAATAATTGTTCTCCAAGGTGTATTAAAAGGTGTTTGTATATAACCTTTAGCTCCCTGTGCATCTGGGGTAAGATGTGTTTTGAATTTATAATTCTGGCTGTCTACTTCCAAATGTGATGCCGGATAATTAATCAATGCTGCCTCTCCTAAATCAACATACAATGGCTCTTTACCTTCTTTTTTAAGAATTAAAGGTGTTTGTACCGTATTTTTTACCGGGAACTGCGATGCATTTTGTTCTACAGCGCCAGCCCATTTTGCAGCAATCTCGGAAACTTTGGAAGTTTGATACTGATATTCCTGAGTATCATAATCTCCAACAATCCACCATGCTTTCATATCGGAAGGAAGATCTATTTCTGAATCTTCTTCTTTTATCACGAAATAATTAAGGTTCTTCTGTTGCGGAAATTCATAACGGAAGCCTAGACCATCATTGAACAATCTGAATTTAATTGCGATTGTACGATCCTGTTTGTCCTGATGAAGGTTTACGGTAAGCTCATTATAGTTATTGGTATAGCTTTTCTTTTCCCCCATTACTGGCTGCCAGGTTTCATTTTTAGTATCTCTTTTTTCAGATACTTTGGAGAATCCCTGATTCAGATCATTTTCATTTCCTTCTGTCTTATTAATCTCAGAAGCAAACTGTATATTGTTATCTTTAAATAAACGAAGTCCCAGTTTAGATTCCTCCACCACAACTTTTCCATTGTATTTCAGCTGATAATATGGTGTTCCGTTTTTCAGACTGAAATCCATCTGAAACTTTCCATCAGGAGATTTCAAAGTTTGTCCATACAAACCTCCTAATGTCAAACCAAAAAATGCAACTGCCAAACTTACTTTCTTCAAGTTCATAATTGTTATTTTATATTGTAATATCTAAAGTTATAAAAGTGAGACGATCTCACAATCATTTATTTTGCTAAAAGCATTAAAATATGTGCAGAAGACCAGCTAAAATTAATCGCATTCAGACCTTTTCCTGTTATAGGATGATAGGTTTCGTGAATGGGTTTATCTTCTAAAAGACCTTCGGCATTATTCATAAATTTATTAATCAATTCGTCAGCCTGCTGCTGATAGCCATATTTTCTCAATCCTGTAATTCCGAAATAAAACTGATCTATCCATACAGGGCCACGCCAGTAGCCTTTTAGTGGATCAAATTTCGGATGATCGGCTGTAAGAGTTGGTAATGGCACTTTTGTATTGAATTTGTGCTGATTCATCATAACCTTTGAAACAGCATTTGCCTGCTCTTTTGTAGCAATACCAGCCCATAAAGGAATCCATCCTTCAGGTCCTTCTACTGAGATAGGTTCTTGTTTTCCCAAAAGTTTATCATAATAGTAACCTTTGGTAGTATCATAAAATCTCTGATTGATTTTATCTGCCAGTCCGATGACGGAATTATTCCAATCTTGAGTCTCTTTCTTATTGCCTATAACTGCAGCCAGCTGAGACAAGTATTTTTTTTCGGCGAACAGATAAGCATTCAGATCTATACTCTCCTGGTTTAGAGACCAGGCTTTATCATTATTTTTCATCAATACAGCCTCATCAAAGCGCACTGCATTATCCATTCCACTTTCCCAGGCTGCAGCAATTCGCGTTCCGTCTGTAGAACCATATTCACACAACATGTTCTTATCATGGTCTCTGTTTTCATACCACCACTTATGGTATTTTATCAGTTTAGGATATATTTCTTTTACAAATGCTGCATCTTTAGTTTGTTCATAGACTTTCCATACAGCCCATGCGGCTAAAGGAGGTTTGGTATCCCGCCAGTTATTCTCTTTTTTATCTGTGTATACACAGTCTGCCACCATTCCGTATTCGTCCATATAGTCGAACATACTACGAATATTGTCTTTGGCCAGAGAGGTATTAAAATAACTCAACCCTACAGCCTGTTTCCAACTATCCCAACTCCAAAAACCATAAAATCCCTGGTAAGAAGCTGAAGGAAATACACCATCATGTAGCAGGTCTTTAGCAGCTGTTCTCCAGTTAGTCATTAACGTAACAATTGCTTTTACAGCAAGTCTCTGTTTCTTTTCATCTAATTGAGAGGTGTGCAAGAAATATTGCTGAAGATAACCATTCCAGCGCTTATCATTTTGCTTTAACTGAATACCAAAATCTACTTCTTTATTTTTAGTATTTGCCTCTTTAGTCTGAAGAAAATAATATTGAGACTGAATAAAATCGGTCTTACCACCTGCTGGTATATTTACTTTTCCTGCAGATGCCGTATACGAATCTGTAGTAATATCAATATTTACGGGCTGATCGAAAACTAACTTAAATGTATTTTCTTTAGCCTTTAGCTGAGCGGTAATCCCGTTACTATCTTTTACAAGAAGGGTTTCGGGTAGAAGTTTTCCTTCAAAGGACACAGTGAGTTCACGCTGAATTTTTGATCGGTTGTAAATACTTGTTTTTATTTTTGCTTCACGTCCTGATACAAAAATTAACTGCTGCTCTATATCCAGATTATCAATTATGAAATTCTGCTTTAATAATCCCGGATAATAATGCTGGGTAGTTTTTGATTTTTGCAAATCTATGTCTGTTCCGTTTTCTTTAATTCTGATCTTAGAAATAGTATTCGCCAGCCATTGTCCATCGAGATCCATAATAACAGGGCCTATAAAAGATCCGTAATCTTCTGCCTTTTCTGGCAAAGCATAGGCGTGCCACGCTCCCATATCGCTAAAAAGATTAGTTGTAATGTTTTTAGGATTCGAAACAACTGTTTTCAGGTTAAGAACATCAGCATACTTCTCACGTTGCTGTTGTGCATTTGATACAGAAAATAGAATTAAGAATAATACAGAAACTGTTTTTTTCATGGTTATAGTTCAATTTATCTTTTATTCTTAAATAAAAAAGTGTTGCTGTAAAACAACACTTTCTTATTATACTTGATTATATAACTATATTATTTTTCAATAGTATAAATACCTTTTTTAATATCTACAGTGATTTTGTAAACAGCACCTCCACCATCGAATTTAATATTTCCATTACTTCCTTTTGGAGCTAAATATCCTGAGTTACCATCTTTTGGAAGATTTCCCCAGTCTAAATCTCCCCAAGATTTCTGACCTATGAATTTAAACTGAGCATCGTTAGGTAAAGCAATGGTATATTCAAATACTCCTTCAGATACATTTTTCATTACAATCGGATCTTTTTCATTCCAGTTATTCACAGACCCTACAATATAAACATTTGCAGGATTCCATATTGCAACCGGAGATGCAGAAACATTCAAAGATTTTTCTTTGCTGTCTATTTCTACTTTATATACCCCTGTAGCTCCTGTAAACTTCATATTTTCATTATCACCCAAAGTTACATTAGACGACACTGTTTTAAAATATCTATTTTCAGTTTTTGTTCCAGGAAGATCAATACTATAATTAATAGGATTCCAAGATTTTTGTCCTAAGAATCTGAAGTTTTCACCACTCTTAAGGTAAGTATAAATAACTGAAGTATTATCCTGATTGCTTAGCAAAAGAGACTGACTGTCGCTCCATCCGGCCGCTGTAGCAGCACCTACCAAATAAAAATCTAATGAGGTAAGGTATGGTGTAACTGTAAATTTTATTGTCTTAGAGTAAATAGTTGACTGTGTAGGAACATTAGAAGCTAATCTAACTTCAACATCCGAGGCAATAGCTGCTGGTAAGCCAAGTTCTAAAGCTGCTGCATTCAACTGCTGAACAGTATAATCCATCGCTTTTGCTCCGGACGTTAACGCAACTTCTTTAATTTTAGCAAAATTAGTCCCGGCTTTTGCAAGCTGTAAACTGCTTTTAACCTCTACATTTAATCCATAAGAAGGATTGATCCATGAAAAAGTTGTTGCTTTCTGAGAAGCATTATCTGCATTTAGTACAAAACTAGTTCCTGTCATGCTAAGATCAGATGTCCCCGGAGTACCAATTACGGCTCTGTCTTCATCCTTCTCACAGGAAATCAATAAGAAACCAATAATAGCTGTAAATGCTATTTTAAATATATTTTTCATAATACAAATTCAAAAATTAGTAACCCGTATTTTGTTTAAGGTTTGGATTAGCAATTAAATCGCTGGAAGGAATTGGATAAAGTGTTCTGAAATCCTCTACTCCTCTTCCATCCTTAACGCCACCTTTCCATGGCCACAAATAACTACTTCCAGTAAATTTACCAAAGCGGATAAGATCTGTTCTTCTTGTTGCTTCCCAGGATAACTCTCGTGCTCTTTCATCAAGAATAAAGTCTAAATTCAGAGAATTTACATTTCCGGAGTTATCACCATAAGCTCTTGTCCTCAGCTGATTCACATAGGTAAGAGCCTGAGCATTGCTGCCACCTCCGCCTCTTAGTACTGCTTCCGCATACATCAGATAAGCATCTGCCAGACGGAACATCGGGAAATCGGTATCTACAAAATCTCCGGAAGCATCCGATCCTTGTTTACCTGTCGATGTAATATTCTTGAATTTAACCAATGGATAACCATCTGTAAATGTAGTTACATTATCAATCTCCAGCTTTTGGCCATTGGTATAGAACACTCCTCTTTTATCTCGGGAACCGTTTGCATCCGGGAATAACTGAACCAAACTTTTGGTTGTTCTAAGGCCACCCCAGCCACTGTTGATTCCAAAATCAGAAGGTTTCATACTTCCACCTACTGCTGCGTGGATCAAATAAGTAGTACCACCGTAAGTTTTGGTATTAAGTCCATCGTAATTGATAGAGAAAATAACTTCGTTATTGGCAACATTATTATCAGCAAGGAAAAGGTCACCATATTTAGGTTTAAGGCTATAACCTCCATTAATTACTTTCTCTGCATATGTTCTGGCCTCAGTATATTTTTTAGCTCCGGTATACACTTCTGCATTCAGGTATAACTTTGCCATTACCATCCATACAGCTGCTTTATCTGCGCGTCCGTATTCATTGGTACGTGGATCTTTTAGTAATCCTTCGAGATCTTTCAGCTCACTTTCTACATAAGCAAAAAGCTCTTCACGTGTGATTCTCTTTGGAGGTTTTACACCTACTTCATCTTTTTCGGTAACAAATGGAACATTACCAAACATATCAATAGCATGATAGTAGCTTAGTGCTCTAAGGAAACGTGCTTCGTTTCTGTATAATCTTGCTTCTTCTGCCTGTGCTCCTGTTATATTTCTGGATGCTAGTTTCTCATCCGTTGTTTCACGAATAAACTCATTACATAGTGCTACCTGATAGAAAATACGATAGTATAATGCAGTAATAAAACTATTTGTAGATCCCCAGTTCATGTTATGAAGATCCGGAAGAAAAGCATCATTCCATGCTACTACAGCTTCATCTGTCGGAAGCTCTTGTAACTGGAAATATTGCCTAAGGTAGCTTGAAGTTCCGGTATCTATACCACCGATATCGGCACCTCCGGTATCATCTCCACTTTTTTGACCAGTAAGGGCAAGCCCAGCATAACATTTTGCCAACACTCCTTTATAATTGGAAAAATTTGCATAAACCGATGCTGAACTAATATCTGTTATAGGTAATCTGTCAAGATCTTTTTCACAAGAAGTTACACCGAGTAACATTACTACTCCGGCAACTAATAATTTACGATTTATAGAATTAAAAAATTTCATTGCTGTGTTTTTAGAATTGGAAGTTAAAACCTAAAGAATAAATTCTTGGTCGTTGGTACGCATTGTTATCAATTCCTGATTTTGTTGTTCCGTTTAGTTCCGTCGTCAATAATTCAGGATCCAGTCCGCTGTATTTTGTAATTAAAAATACATTCTGAGCCGATAAAGAAACTCTTAACTTATACTTGTCATTGATAAAATGTGGGAAGTTATACCCAATATTAAGATTATCCATTCTAAGGAATGAACCATTCTCTACATAATAGTCGGAAAGATATTGTGCTCTCTTAAAACCTGTATCCAAATAGCTTGTAGAGATATTGGATAAATAGTCATTATTAGAAATATTCTGCAATGATCCGGCCTTAGAAGCCATATTGTTATACACATAGTTTCCGATACTTGCTCTTAAAGAGAAGCCCAGATCCCAATTTTTATAAGTAAATCTCGAAGAGAAACCTAATAAAACATCAGGAATTGGTGATTTGTATTGGTATAAATCCTGTTCGTTAATCACACCATCACCATTACGGTCTACATAAACTCCTTCAAGAGGTTTTCCGTCTTGTCCATATACCTGTTGGTATACATAGAATGAGAATGGTGTATAACCAACCTGATGAACCTGAACTGTTGTTCCAGTCCCTCCTTCTATACCACCTATTAATACTTTCTGATCGGGATTATTCTGAGCGGAAAGGTTGGTAACTTTAGAAGTATAGTGTGTTGCATTAACACTAAATTCCCAACTGAAATTTTCTTTCTGAATTGCTTTTACATTAACATTAGCTTCTATACCCTTATTCTTCATGTCTCCTACATTGATCAGTAAGAGGTTGGTAAGATTAGCACCCGCAGGTACTGGCACAATGCTTAATAAATCTTTAGATTTCTTCTCGTATACTTCTACAGATCCGGTAATTCTTTCATTCAGGAATCCGAAATCTAAACCTATATTTTTGGTAATAGTGGTTTCCCATTTCAGATTTTTATCATACCCTTGTGCCCGAAGTGTATTATAGAATTGGTCACCTATCTGATATTTTGTTCCGTTATCACTAACCACATATCTCGCAAGGAATGGATAGTCATTATTAATAACTCCCTGTTGACCAGTTTCTCCCCAACCAGCTCTTAGCTTTAAAGAAGATACTACATTTTGGTTTTTCATGAAGTTTTCTTTATCTATTCTCCATGCCAGACCTATCGCTGGAAAAACACCACTTCTGTTCTCTTTGCTGAAACGTGATGAGCGGTCGTTACGCACTGTAGCCGTTAAGAAATATTTCTCACCAAAATTATAGTTGAAACGTCCGAAGTAAGAAAGAATAGTAGACTGTGTTTCAAAGGCATTAACTATATCAGGTTGTAATGCAGGATCTCCTTTAATAGTCATAGCTAAAGGTTCGCTTCTGTAAAAATCCTGATAAGAATAACCCGCTGTAACATCGAATGTAGAGTTTAGTGATTCTACTTTTTTGTTATAGTTTAAATAAGCATCAAACAACTTATTTTTTCTGCTCTGGGTATACCTTTTATAAGTTCCACTATTATAAAATGCAGATGCTGAAGTAGGCAATACTCTGGTATTCCCTTTGGAATCTGTATAATCTATACCAGCATTAACATTTACGCGTAGTTCCGGAAGGAAATGGAATTTATAATCTAACTGAATATTTCCCAGACTTCTGGTTACATATGATACATCTATTTTCTGGTTTAGCATAGAAAGCGGATTCTTCGTACCATTGGTATTAGGCAATCCTGTTGAAGCATTCAACCATTCCCAGTAGCCGCCTAAAGCTGTATTTGCAGGATCATAAACAGATTGTGTAGGATCAAAAGCTGCAGCAGCTCCTATAGCTCCTACATCTGCAAATCTGTTTTCGGTATAAATACCTTTGTAGTTAATATCTACCGATAAATGCTTATCAAAAAATTTAGGACTTAGATTAATCCCCACATTGGAACGTTCGAAATTACTGGTTTTGATAATACCATCCTGCTTAAGATATCCTAGTGATAAACGGTAAGGCAGCCCTTTAATTCCTCCAGAGATAGCCACGCTATTATCAAACCCTAAAGCGGTTTGATAAATTTGCTTCTGCCAATCCGTATTACTATTTCCTAATAATTTTTTATACTCATCTGTTGCATACTGATTTACTACAGAACGGAACTGATCGCCATTCAATACTCCGATAGTTCCCATTTTGGTGTATATAGAAGTATTACTGTTGTAGCTTACTTTTAGTTTACCGGAAGTTCCTTTTTTAGTAGTAATAATTATTACACCATTGGAAGCTCTGGAACCGTAAATAGCCGTAGCAGATGCGTCTTTCAGAATACTGAAACTTTCAATATCATTAGGGTCAATCAGCGCTAGCCCGTTAGATGCTCCATTGATGGTACTATTATCCACAGGAACCCCATCTATAACCAATAACGGGTCATTACTTGCGTTAAGGGAAGCTCCCCCACGAATTCTGATCGTAGATCCTGATCCTGGTGCTCCACCAGCGGTTACAATTTGTACACCAGCGGCTTTTCCCTGAATCAATTGTTCGGGTGAGCCTATTGCTCCCTGATTGAAATCCTTAGCAGTAAGCGCTGTTACAGATCCTGTAAGATCTGATTTTTTTTGCTTTCCGTAACCGATCAATACGACCTGTTCTATTTCCTTTGTCTTTGTTGAATCTTTCTGTTGTGCATTCAACATTACACCTGCTAATAAGAATGCCGGTGCAACCTTCATAAATACAAGATTACTTTTCACAAATTATATTTTTATATTTCAACTTTACTCTTGCTTCAAAATAAGCCTTTTAAAGTATCATTATTTTTTAATATAAATTTAACATTTACTTAACATAAATTAATGAAATAATATAACAACATGGTTATCAATGTTATAATTTACGAAAATTGTGTAGTTTTTCACATTAATTCACTACACTGTTCCATATTTTATTAATTATTATGCTCCCGAAAACGTTTGCGAAAAACAGATTTCATAATTTTCCATAAAAAAAGCACCTCTTTTGGAGGTGCTTTAAATTATCTTGATTAAGATTTTTATTGGTCTACATAATCCTGAAGACCATCTGTATTTTCCACCGGATATGTCTCAGTAAAACATCCGAAACAATGGTCTGAACTTCCCAGAATATCTTTCAGGTTATCCATACTAAGGAATTCCAGGGAATCAACTCCCAAATAATCTCTTAATTCGTCTCTGGACATATTAGCAGAAATAAGATCGTCTTTTACAGGTGTATCAATACCAAGGAAGCACGGTGCTACAATTGGTGGAGAAACACTTCTGAAGTGGATCTCTTTCACTCCTGCATCCTTAAGGATTTTTACCAGACGTTTAGAGGTTGTTCCTCTTACAATAGAGTCATCTATAATCACAACTCTCTTCCCTTTAATCTCAGAAATAATAGGATTAAGCTTCAGGTTTACAATCCTTTCACGCATTTCCTGCGTTGGGATAATAAAAGATCTTCCGATGTAGCGGTTTTTAATAAGAACCGGTCTGAACGGAATACCTGATGCTTTAGAAAATCCAATTGCTGCAGGAACTCCAGAATCCGGAACTCCGATTACAAGATCGGCTTCCACAGGTGCCTGTTCCCAAATTTTCTCTCCAGATTTTTCACGGATTTCGTGAACATTAATATTTTCAAGAGTCGTATCAGGACGTGCAAAGTAAATATATTCGAATGCACAGATTTTGTTTACACAGTCATCTTTCACCATGTAAGACTGCAATCCGTCATTTTCAGTAGTGAAAACTACTTCACCCGGCAGGATATCTCTTACATACTGAGCTCCCATAGCATCCAATGCACAGGTTTCTGATGCAGCAACATAAGTTTGCTCGTCTATAGCACCCAATACCAAAGGTCTGATTCCGTTGAAATCTCTGAAAGCAAAGAATTTATTACGGGTCATCCCTACTACAGAATATGCTCCTTCAATGCGCTCCATAGTTGCTTTTATTGCGCCACGAAGTCCCAGATCTAAATTCTTCTGAATAAGACGAAGAATAACTTCGGAATCGGAAGTTGCTTTGAAAACAACACCTTCTTCCTCCAGTTCTTTTTTCAGAATTCTGGCATTGGTAAGGTTTCCGTTATGTGCAATCGACAGAATAATCTGATCGTATTCATTCTTTGCAAAGAATGGCTGATAATTATACTTTTTCTTATCTCCGGCAGTTGTATAACGGGTGTGGCCTATAACGGAATTCCCCATATAAGTTTCCGGATTCTCAATACTCTTAAAAACGTCCAGCACCAGGCCTTCGTCTTTATAAGAATGTATTTTACCATCCTTTAGCACTGAAATACCGCAAGCCTCCTGGCCCCTGTGCTGCAGTGCAAATAAGCCAAATTGAGAAAGGGAGAAAGTATCGATATCATGGTAAGAATACATTCCCATAATACCACATTCTTCTGTAGGCTCATCTAGCATAGAATCTCCGGTTTTTTTCCAGATATTTCTCTGATAAGCTCTCTCTTTAAACTGGCTTAAATAATTTTGTTTTTGAATTGCTAAATCTTTCATTTTTAACAGATCATCGCTGATCAATCTGAGATATATTTAATTATTTATTCAAAGCTGTTTTCAGACGGTTGTAAATTTCTTCGTAAGCTTCTGTAACTTCACCAAGATCTCTTCTGAAACGGTCTTTATCAAGCTTTTTCATAGTGTCTTTATCCCATAATCTGCAAGTATCCGGGCTAATCTCGTCTGCTAAAACAATTTTACCATCCATTGTTTTACCTAATTCAATTTTAAAGTCAACAAGGATAATATTCATTTTATCAAACAACTCACCTAAAAGCTCATTAATTTGTCCTGTAAGGGCATACATTTCTTTCAACTCATCATAAGTAGCAGCACCTAAACAAACTGCATGGTGATCATTGATTAATGGATCACCTAATTCGTCTTTCTTATAGCAGATATCAAAGATTGTTACCGGAGATTTCATTCCTTCTTCTAATCCTAAACGCTGTGCCATACTACCAGCTACATAGTTTCTTACGATTACTTCTAACGGAATAATATCTACTTTCTTAACTAACTGCTCACGATCGTTAAGTTTGCTTATAAAATGGGTTGGAATGCCTTTATCGTTCAGGTATTCGAAAATAAGAGTTGAAATCTCATTATTCAGCTCTCCTTTCTTATCTACCTGACCTTTTTTCTGGTTATTAAAGGCTGTTGCATCGTCTTTGTAACGTACTACAACTTCTGCAGGATTTTCAGTTGCAAAAACCTGCTTTGCTTTTCCTTCATAGAGCATTTCTTTCTTCTGACTCATAGTTTTTTTCTTTTTTAAGGAATCCCGATAATGCGGCTCCCATTTTTAACTTCTTATTAAACTTTATTTTTTAAAAACTCATTTTAACACCAATAGTGTTAATTCCATATGCATTCCCTCCGACAACATCAAGAGAATACTGAGGCTTGCCGTCTTCACCATTTTTTACTTTCTTAAAATGGCTTCGGGCAATTGATCTTCCGGAGAAGTATCCGATTAAAAGTGCCAGTGGGTAATCTGAAGCCCAATGTACTTCGCTCTGCATCATCTGAAAACAAAGACCTCCTATTAAAGTATACCCTACTGGTTTTAACCATTTAACATCCGGATAGTTGGTTGTAATAACTGTAAAACCTGCCATAATCGTAGCCAAATGCCCTGAAGGCATTGCATCATAATGAGGGGTATTCTTTCCGTAAGCACTAAAACTAGGGAAAGGATTCCACGCACCACCGGAATTTCCATTTTCTCTTGCGATAAACGGACTTTCTCTACCTGTAGATCTCTTAAGCACCTGAACATAAAATCCACTTAATGCTAAACTTTCCAATAAACCACTGGCAGTAGCATAAGCACGATAATCATTCTTCATCAATCCATAAGTAAGGAAACCAGCTCCCAGTAACAATACTGTTGTTCCGTTTCCGATCATGTAAAGTCCTGCTCCAACGCTTTTCGGAATAGGCCCGAACTTAGCGTATTTATTCTCGGCACTCATCCCCAGATTATCTGCCAGCTTACGGCTGCCATCTACAATCTGCTGATCAAATGGAACCAGTAATGCTGTGGCTGCAACTGCTCCGCCTAGATACCATGCATTCCCGTTCTGAACAAAACTACGATTGGTCGTCATAAAATCTTTTGGAAGATTCGTAATCGGTTCATGCCACTTTGGTCTTGGATATTCTCTTACCTCTCCATTTTTAAGGATTACCTGTTGTACTTTAACAGCCGGTTCCTCTCTCCTTATACTATCCTGTTCTTGTCCATAACAATAAACCCCAAAAGACATCAACGTACAAACTCCCAATAATTTTACTCTCATATAGTTTCTACAGCAACAATAACTTTTATAGTTATACAAAGCTCCCTGAAATAAAGTTACCACTATTTCAGGGGACTTTTAATATTTAATTTTTAAAATAGTCAACTCCGTTTTTAAATACATTGTGGTAATTCGCATCCGGGATGTTCTTCATAAGACCGTTTGCAAAACGTTCTGTATGTCCCATTCTACCATATATTTTTCCGGATTTACTCGTAATACCTTCTATACCGAAAAGCGATGCATTCGGGTTATGTGGCATTCCATGCGCCACATTTCCATCCAAATCTACATACTGCGTTGCAATCTGACCGTTTTTATAAAGATTTTCTAATTCTGCCTCAGATGCATAGAATCTTCCTTCACCATGTGAAATTGGAACAGTAAAAGTTTGACCTTTCATTCCTTTTAACCAAGGACTATCATCATTTAGTACCTTTACATTAACCATCTGGGAGATATGTCTTCCGATAGCATTGAAAGTTAGTGTTGGTGATGTTTCATCCAAATCTCTGATCTCACCGTAAGGTAAAAGTCCTGATTTTACTAAAGCCTGGAATCCGTTACAGATCCCTAATACAAGACCATCTCTTTCCAGCAATCTATGTACTGCAGATTTTATTTTTTCATTCTTAAGAACGTTTACAATAAATTTAGCAGAACCATCCGGCTCATCACCTGCACTGAAACCACCTGCAAAAGTTAAGATTTGGGCAGAATCAATTTCTCTTACCCATGCATCAAGACTTTCGTTTAGTTTATCATTGTTCAGATTGATTAGCGGAATACTGTTTACATCTGCTCCTTCTTTTCTGAAAGCATTCAATGTTTCGTATTCACAATTCGTTCCAGGGAATAGAGGAATAAACACTTTTGGTGTTGCAATCTTATGAGAAATAATTTCTATTGAAGATTTATTAATTCCATTCATACTTTCATCGAAAGCAACAACTTCAGCTTTCCTTTCCTCAGTAGGGAAAAGCTTTTTGAATGTCCCAGTCCACACTTCAAGTAGATTACCGATAGAATACTCTAAATTATTTATTTTTAATAAATTAGAAGTATTTACCGATCCAATTTCTTTAATCAGTATATTTTCTATATTTCCTGTAGATTCTATTACAAAGCTTGCCAGATTTTTCTCTAAAAGTACTTTATCATCTGCAGAAATTTCAGCTCCAAGATGGTTACCAAAACTCATTTTTGCTAAAGCAACTGCAAGACCTCCGTCTTTAATTGTCTTAACAGAAACGATGTTTCCTTTCTTAATTTCCGCATAAATGAAGTCGTAAATATTCTTTAATTCTTCATAGTTTGGAAGACCATTTTCTAATGGCTTATGCTCGTAGAAATAAAGTTTATTTCCGGCTTTCTTAAATTCAGGAGAAATAATGTCTTTCTTATTTCCGTTTGCACAAGCAAAAGAAATAAGGGTTGGTGGAACATTTAGATCCAGATAAGTTCCGGACATACTGTCCTTACCTCCAATCGCAGCTAAACCTAAATTGATCTGAGCATTGTAAGCTCCTAAAAGGGAAGCAAATGGTTTCCCCCATTTATCTGCTTTGTCTCCTAGTTTTTCAAAGTACTCCTGGAAGCTTAGTCTGATATTTTTATAATCACCTCCCATTGCTACTATCTTCCCAACAGATTCCACAACTGCATAAGCTGCACCTATCAGAGAGTTTTGTACAGAAGTCTCGGCATCAAATCCCCATGAAGCTAAAGAAACTGTTTCCACATCTTTTGCTTCTTCAATTGGCAATGTCTGCACACTTCCTTCCATTGGAGTTAACTGGTGCTTCCCTCCTAATGGCATTGCTACAGTAGTACCTCCTACTGAAGAGTCAAACATCTCCAATAAGCCCTTCTGTGATGCTACATTTTTATCTTTTAATGCTGCTAAGAAGTTTTCTTCATTAAATGCCTGTGTTTTATTTTCAACTTTTCTCAGGTGATTAACAACAATAGTCTGAGATTTAGCACAGCCATTGGTATCTAAAAAGTCTCTGCTAAGATCTACAATCTTATCTCCTTTCCAGAAAATCTGCATTCTACCACTATCTGTTACAGTAGCAACATGTACTGCTTTTATGTTTTCGGCTTCACAAAGCCCGATAAATTTATCTTTATCTTCAGGCGAAATAACAACGGCCATTCTTTCCTGAGATTCGGAAATTGCAAGCTCTGTTCCGTTTAGGCCATCATATTTCAATGGTAAAACATCCAGATTAACCTCTAAAGAATCTGCAATCTCTCCAATTGCTACAGAAACACCACCTGCTCCAAAGTCATTTGACTTCTTAATCAGTTTTGTAACCTCTGGTTTTCTGAATAATCTCTGGATTTTACGTTCTTCAACAGCATTACCTTTCTGTACTTCTGTACTCAGGGTATGGATACTGGTTTCGTCCTGCTCTTTGGAAGAACCTGTTGCTCCACCTACACCATCTCGACCAGTTGCTCCTCCCAGAATAATAACAAAATCTCCGTTCTCTGGTTTCTCACGACGTACCCAGTCTGTAGGTACAGCACCTACCACAAAGCCAACTTCCATTCTTTTGGCCTTGTAGCCTTCATCATATATTTCGTTAACCATAGTAGTTGCAAGTCCGATCTGGTTACCATAAGAAGAATAACCATTTGCCGCTTGCTTAGAAATAGTCTTCTGAGGAAGTTTGCCCGGAAGTGTCTTTTCTACCAGCTCTAAAACATCTGCGGCACCGGATAAACGCATTGCCTGATAAACAAATGAACGTCCGGATAATGGGTCACGTATAGCACCACCTAAACAAGTAGATGCACCACCAAATGGTTCAATCTCTGTAGGGTGATTATGTGTTTCGTTTTTGAAGAGAAGATACCATGGTTCTTTTTTACCATCGAACTCAGCTTCAATTTCTATTGTACAGGCATTGATCTCGTCTGAGATCACCAGATTTTCAAGCTTTCCTGTTTTCTTGAAGTACTTAGCACAAACTGTTCCTAAATCCATTAGAGAGATAGGCTTATGCTCACGGTTTAGTTCTTTTCTTTTCTCTAAATAGTCATTAAAGATGTTCTCTAATGTTTCTTTAAACTCGTCTTCGAATTTAATATCTGTAAGTGCTGTTTCGAAAGTTGTGTGACGACAGTGGTCGCTCCAGTAAGTATCCAGAACTTTAAGTTCCGTTTCTGTCGGATCTCTTTGCTCTGTTTTGAAGTAGTTCTTAATAAATTCCAGATCATCTAAACCAAAAGCAAATCCATGTTCTTTATAGAAAACAGCCAGCTGCTCAGCATCAAAATTGATAAACCCGTTATAAACAGGAACTGCTTTTGGCGCTGCCTGTGCAGGGATCTCCAGCTTAGACAAGTCTTTCTCTCTGGATTCTACTTTATTAATTAAAAGGTCTTTAATTTTAGGCAAATCTGCTTCAGTCACACCTTCCATTTCAATAATCTTACCACTTCTTACAGTTGCATTTTCAGCATCTGTAAGGATAGAGATACACTGCTCTGCTGAGTCAGCTCTCTGATCATACTGGCCAGGTAAAAATTCGGTTGCCAGAAAAATATTCTGTACCGGGTTTTCTAAATGCAGAATATCGGTTACCGGATCTACAAATGTACTGTTGGCAACTTTATTCAGGTCTTTTTCTTCCAGTCCGAAGATGTCATAAACATTGTAGACTTTTACAGATGTTATCTGTGGAAGTATCTCTTTTATTTCGTCAAAGATTTTAGGACTTTCAACATCAAAGATTCCTTTTTTCTCAACAAAAATTCTGTAATTCATAGTTGTTCATTTTTCACGGGTCTTACTCCGTGTTATAATTAAATTGCTCTTTTAGGAGCTTGTCACTTTTTAATATTATATAAACAAAAAATTGCAGCACAGTGCCGCAATTTTATTTAAACTTTAAGTTCAGCTTCTAAACCGATAAGGTCGGAGTATTTATCCAGGATAGGCTGTGCTTCGTTCTGGATGAATTCAGAAGTCTGGATCGGAGCAAATCCGATGAAATTCTTCGGATCTAACACTTCCGCCAGTTTTGACTTATCAAGCCTTAACCTGTCGTCGTTCATTATCCTTTCTATCAGGTCATTTTCCTTACCTTCCATCTTAACTTTCTTGGAGGCTTCCATAGAATGCTGACGGATAATCTCGTGGATCTCCTGTCTGTCACCGCCGGCTTTTACTTCTTCCATAATAATGTATTCTGTAGCCATGAAAGGAAGTTCTTCCATAATATGTTTGTTGATACGGTTTTCATATACCACCATACCATTCAGGATATTATTCCAAATAAGCAGGATTGCATCAACTGCTAAAAACGCCTGTGGAATTGTTAATCTTTTGTTTGCTGAGTCATCCAGTGTTCTTTCGAACCACTGAGTTGCTGCAACCATTGCAGAACTACTGCTTAGTGACATTACATATTTAGCTAATGCACCGATTCTTTCAGAACGCATTGGATTTCTTTTGTAAGCCATAGCGGAAGAACCGATCTGATCTTTTTCAAATGGCTCCTCTACCTCTTTAAGATTCTGTAATAATCTAAGGTCGTTTGTAAATTTATGTGCTGACTGAGCAATGTTAGATAATAAAGAAACTACTTTAGCATCTATTTTTCTGTCGTATGTTTGTCCGGAAACTCCGAAAACTTTATCAAAACCAAAACGCTTGGATAGTTCTTTATCCAGTGTTTTTACTTTTTCATAATCTCCGTTGAAAAGTTCCAGGAAGCTTGCCGCTGTACCTGTTGTTCCTTTTACACCACGGAAACGAAGTGTCTCTAAAAAGAATTCTAATTCTTCAAAATCAAGGATTAAACTCTGAAGCCAAAGTGTAGCTCTTTTCCCTACAGTAGTTAACTGTGCTGGTTGGAAATGTGTAAATCCTAGAGTTGGTACGTCTTTGTATTTGATAGCAAAGTCCGAAAGTCCTTTTACTACATTTACCAATTTCTGGCGAAGGATAATTAAACCATCGCGCATCTGGATAAGATCAGTATTATCTCCTACAAATGCTGAAGTAGCTCCTAAATGAATAATACCTTTTGCAGAAGGTGCCACATCTCCATATGCATGGACGTGAGCCATTACATCATGACGAAATTTCTTTTCGTACTCTGCTGCTTTGGTGTAATCAATATTAGTTTCATTAGCTTTTAGCTCTGCGATTTGCTCATCTGTAATTTCCAGACCAAGATTTTTTTCAATTTCGGCAAGAGCTATCCAAAGCTTTCTCCAGTTCTGAAATTTGTTATCGTGGGAAAAATTAAAAAGCATTTCCGCACTAGAATAACGTTCTTCCAGCGGGTTTTTGTAGGTATTCATTTTTTACTTTTAAATTAGAGCAACAAAAATACGAATATCTTTCGCAATGTAAAAGAGCTGCATGCGTTTATTTTTTTGAAACCCGGAAAACCTTGCCAGAGTCCGTTACAGCATAAATTTCACCGTTTAATCCTTGTGCTAAATCCCTGAAACGTTCATTTTTATCTACCAAAAGTCGCTCCTCCCCAACTACTTTATTATTTTTTATGTCTAATCTTACAATATGCTGCCCACTAAGACAACCAATTAATAGGTTATTTTTCCATTCAGATATAACATTTCCGGAATAAAAAATCATTCCACTTGGTGACACCACAGGATCCCAATAATACACCGGCTGTTCCATACCTGCTTTCTGAGTAATTCCTTCTCCTATTGTTTTCCCATCATACTCTATTCCATAAGTAATAATCGGCCAACCATAGTTTTTAGCGGGTTTTATCAAATTAATCTCATCTCCTCCACGTGGACCAAACTCGCCTTCCCACAGATCTCCGGTCTCCGGATGCAAGGCCAATCCTTGTACGTTTCTGTGCCCGTACGAATAAATTTCAGGATGTGTATCCTGCTGACCAATGTATGGATTCCCCGGAGCGGGCTTTCCTTCTTTGGTGATCTTTAGTACTTTTCCCAGCGCTGAATTCAGTTGCTGGGCCTGCGGACGTGTTACCAAATCTGAACGCTCACCTGTGCTTACAAACAAGTTTCCATCTTTATCAAATATAATTCGGCCTCCATAATGCAATATACCATCATAAGCCGGTTCGGCCCGATAAATTACCTGAGCATTTTCAACTACTTTTTCATCATTAGCCAGTCTTCCTTTAGCTACAACCGTTGCATTCTTACCATCTTTTCTCTCAGAAAACACCCAGTAAAGCATTCTGTTCTGATCAAACTCAGGATCAGCAACAATATCAAGTAAACCTCCCTGACCATTAGAGTTAACTTCCGGGAGTCCGGTAATGGGTTGGCTCAGTTTATTATTACGGTCAATAATCCGCAATGTTCCCGTTTTTTCAGTAATTAGTAATCTGCCATCTTTTAGCACAATTATTCCCCAAGGCTTGGATAAGCCTTTTGCAATTTCTTCAACATTAAGAGGTGTAGAGGTGGTTATTCCCTGAATTCTTGTTTGTCCTTCAAAGGCGGGTTTATAATTCGTGTTTGGCGATTCTGTTTCTACACCTTTACCAGGAGCTGCTGTATCGTGCAGCTTCTCCTGACATCCTGCTGTAACAGATAATACTGATGCTAGAATTATTGCTCTCATAATAATATTTTAGGTTTGGGTTTATAAAGATACAAAATAAAAGCCGCTGTAATTTATAGTAAAACCACATAGACCTTTATATCAATACTATAAAAGCTACTTAACTGAAATATTTGAGATGTCGAAGCATAAAAAATGGTCGGAAAAATTTCCGACCATTTTTATTTTTTTAGTATTTCAGTTTCTGATTATTGTTTGTAAGCTACAACATTTCCTTTTTTCAAACTGTATACTTTTTGGTTTTGAGTCAATTCATAATCTCCTCTTTTCCATACAGATTTTTTTCCTACTTTGTTCAGAATAATACCTGATGGGCTTTCCGCAACAAAAACTTCCGCTTTCTTCATATCCTTACTGAAGATTACAGCTGCATTCGTCGTATAAGAAGCTTTAGGATTCTGCTCTTTTAACTGTATTTTCTGTTCGAATGTTCTTACACAGTCATTCATTATGTAAGAAAAGGTATAACCTGCAGATGGTTTACAACCATGAGCATCTTTATCACCTCCCAAAACAGGAGCTCCATCAGTTTTTTGACCAAACGCCAAACCTCCCATTAACAGGGCGCTACAGAATAAAATTGTTTTTTTCATTTTTTAAAAGTTTTAGTATTTCTTGTATAATAATTATTGTGCCAAAATTATATTCAATAAAATATTATTCTTAAACTTTTTCAAAATATCTAAATTACATTGCTTTAGGCTTCCAGTCTTCAAAAAATTTCTTCACCTTGTCCAGACTGTAGCCCTTCCCTTCTTCCAAAACCGAACTGTCCTGAGTATGAATTTGTTTTCCGTCTTTATCTAAAACAATAAATACTGGATATCCATATTTATCACCAGGATTACCATATTTAGCAAAGATCTTTTCATTTTTATTATCTGGAGAATAGTTCAGGTGATAATAGATATAGTTATCATCTACTAGTTTTTTCAATTCAGGTGTTGTCTGCACATAATTATTAAAACGCAGACACCATATACACCAATTACCACCGGCTTGGATCATTATATTTTTATTCTCTTTCTTGGCCTTTGCAGTCAGCTCTGCAATTTTAGCTTCTGCATTTTCTTCCGGATGATATGGTTTTGGCAAAGCATTCTTTTCAGCTATTGCTGCTTTTTTAGCTTCTTCCTTTATCTTCACACTATCTGCCACTGCTGTTTGTGTATTTTTTACTTCAGTAATCTTCGTTTCTTTGCTCTTTTGGCCACAAGCTATAATCGAAACCAGTACCAAAGAAACCCCGAATGTTCTTATCATTTTATTCATATTCCTAATTTGTTACTATACAAAATTATACTTTTCCGAAGATTCCTAAAAGGAAAAATCGTTCCATAACGGAGGTAATGCTTAAATTTGCTGTTTAATTTTATTTTTTTGAACAAATTTCTATTTCAGATCATCTTATTATTCTCGCGATTACCATTGTGGTTTTTGTATGGTCTGTCAGATATATTATATTATGCCAACCGTTATGTTGTAGGCTACAGAAGAAATGTCGTTACTGAAAACCTGAAAAACTCTTTTCCTGAGAAAAGCGATGAAGAAATTGCAAAAATCCGGAGACAGTTTTTCCGTAATTTCTTCGATTATATATTCGAAATGTTGAAAGCTTTTACCATTAGTGAGACAGAATTGAGGGTAAGAATGCAGCATCTCAATCTGGATGTATTTCAGGAAGCTTACGACGAAAAGAAAGATATTATATTTCTTGCCGGACATGTATTCAACTGGGAATGGATCAATGCACTCGCTAAGGCTATTCCTCAGAAATCATGTCACCCTGTATATAGAAAGGTACAGAGTTCATTTTGGGAAGAAAAGATAAAATTTGTAAGAAACCGTTTTGGAAACAAAGCACTGGAAACCAAAGAAGTTATACGCAGCATTTTACAAGATAAGGATAACGGCAGTTCAGCTTACATGTTTGTTGCCGACCAAACTCCACATGTTAAGGAAATACATTACGGGCTTGAATTTCTGAACCAGAAAACACCTGCTTTCATAGGATATGACAAGTTATCTACCAAAAAAGATCTTGCCTTTATTTACTGTGACATGAAAAAGGTGAAAAGAGGGTTCTATCAGGTTAACTACTACAGAATATATCCGGATGGTGAAAAATTTGTACAATATGAGGTTGTAAACAAGTTTCATAAACTGCTGGAAAATACAATAAGAAAAAGACCTGATAACTGGCTTTGGTCACATAGAAGATGGAAATACAAAGATGTGCTGAAATGAAGATTGCTATAGCTATACTAAACTGGAACGGAAAATCTTGGTTAGAAAAATTCTTACCCAATGTTCTTGTAAACTCACAATCTGCAGAGGTATATGTAATAGACAATGCTTCAACAGATGATTCTGTTGCTTATATTTCTAATCATTTTCCGTCTGTGAAAATTGTTATCAATCAACAGAATCATGGATTTGCAGGAGGTTATAATGAAGGTCTAAAACAGATACATGCCGATATATACTGTTTACTAAATTCTGATGTAGAAGTTACCTCAGGATGGTTAGATCCTGTCTCGGCCCTTTTTGAAAAGATTCCGGATATAGCAGCTATTCAGCCTAAAGTATTGGACTATAATAGAAAGAATTTCTTTGAATTTGCTGGTGCCGGCGGCGGAGTGATTGATAACCTAGGTTATCCTTATTGTCGTGGTCGTATCTTCGAGAATATTGAAGAAGACAAAGGGCAATATAATGACGAAACTGAAATTTTCTGGGCTTCCGGATGTTGTCTGTTTATTCGTTCTGAAGATTTTTGGGCACATAATGGCTTCGACTCTCGTTTTTTTGCTCATCAGGAAGAAATAGATCTTTGCTGGAGGTTAAAAAACTCCGGAAGAAAAATTTATTATACCGGAAAATCTACTGTATACCACGTAGGTGGTGGAACTTTACAAAAACAAAATCCCCGTAAAACCTATCTGAATATAAGAAACAACCTGAGCATGATGCTAAAAAACCTGCCTTCAGGTAAGCTATACCTTATATTTATAAGATTATGTCTGGATGGTGTGGCCGGAATTTATTTTATGTTCAAGCATGGTTTTTCTCATACATGGGCTGTTATAAGAGCACACTTTGGTTTTTACGCCCAACTTCCGGGAACTTTAAAACTAAGACAACAAAATCAAATAAAAGACTATTATCAGTCTAAATGGCTAATTTTTAAACATTTTCTGAAAAGAGAATAACTAATTAATTGTTAGTTGTTAATTGTTAATGGCTAGTGGTTAATGTTAACTGATAACCAGCTAACAATACTCTATTTATTTCTAACTTCGTATTTCATATTTTAAAAGATGGACTTTATAGCACTGGACTTTGAAACGGCTACTCATGAACGAAATTCAGCCTGTGAGTTGGGTATATGTATTGTAGAAAACAGTAAAATTCAGTCTACTAAAACATGGCTTATCAAACCGCCAAGCTTTCCGTATTTTAATCAACATAACATTGCTGTCCATGGTATACATCCCGGAGATGTTGCAGATGCACCAACTTTTGAAGAAATTTGGCACGAAGTAGAAGAATTATTATACCATAATCTGATTATTGCACACAATGCTTCTTTTGATGCTGGTGTGCTTCGCGGCTGTCTCGATTATTATGGAATATTCAAACCTAAAGCCAATTATCTGTGCAGTATACAACTCTCTAAAAAAGCATGGCCGGGTCTAAAAAGCTATGGATTAAAAAATCTCGGAAACCAGCATCAACTTGAATTCAATCACCACCGTGCCGGTGATGACGCCGCTGTTTGCGCACAATTATCCCTTCTTGCATTCGAAAGATTGTTCCTCACAGAGAACAAAGAACTGGAACAACTCTTTGCAAAAAATATAAAAATTCTGTAAAATAAAAATTTCACCGACTAAAATTCTGATCATTTTAAAAATTCAGAATTAACAACATTTAATATTAGACTTACTTGAATTATATTCTGACTATTCGTATATTTGCACGCCGAAAAAATAGTTCATGGAATATAAACTAGATGAAATAGATTTAAAAATTGTTAGACTCATGCAGGAAAATGCAAGAATCAACAATGCCGAGTTAGCGCGTATACTGGGTATGGCACCTTCTGCCGTATTGGAGAGAGTGAAAAAATTAGAACAAAAAGAGGTTCTAATTTCTTACCACGCTAAAGTAAACCCAAGTGCTGTTAATCAGAATCTTTTATCATTTGTCTTCATCAAAGCCAATGAGATTATAGGTGATGAGGAAACAGGTAAATTACTGGCTCAGATTCCTGAAGTATTGGAAGTACATGATATTGCCGGAGACGATGGCTATATTATAAAAGTAAGAACTTCTGATACTATAGCTTTGATGAATCTTATGAAAAGATCTTTATCATCTATTCCCGGGATCATTTCCACACGAACTATCATTGTATTACAAACGGTTAAAGAAGACAATCAACTTATTATAACATAAAAAGAGGGAAAAATTATGAAGCAGTCAAAAGCAACGGTTATTGCAGCCTATATTATTGTATACTTTGTATGGGGCTCTACATTCTTTTTTATACATAAAGCATTAAGTGATTTCAGTCCATTTGTACTTGGATCGCTCAGGTTCCTTACGGCCAGCCTTTTACTACTTACCTATTGTAAGATCAAGGGCTATAAATTGTTCAATTTTCAGGTTGTAAAGCAGGCAGCTGTTGTAGGTTTCCTGTTATTATTTCTGGACATGGGAGCTCTGATATGGGCCGAACAGCATGTATCCAGTGGAATTGCAGCGATTATGGCAGCGGCAGCAGCCCTATGGTTTATTATTCTGGATAAAAAACAATGGAAGAGTAATTTCTCCAACAAAAATATTATCTTGGGACTAATCGCTGGTTTCATTGGTGTTGTCATGCTGTTTGCTGAACAAATTAATATTGCAGGAGACGCATCTCAGCGACTTTTAAACCTTGTTTGTATGATTCTTTTGATCCTGGGAGCTATTGCATGGACAGCAGGTTCATTATATTCTAAATACGCTAACAGCAAAAATATAGAGAAAGAAGGCGGCGAAGATCTTCATGTAATGGTAAAAACCTCATGGCAGATGATTACTGCAGGCGTAATGTTTACGCTGGTTGCGATATTCAATGGAGAATACAACGCTTTCCGTCCTCAGGAAATCTCTACATCGGGTTGGATCTCTATTGGCTACCTGATTTTCTTCGGATCAATCATGGCATTTGGAGCTTATATATGGCTTATCCAGTCACGTCCAACAACGGAGGTAAGTACTTATGCTTATGTGAATCCGGTTGTAGCTGTAGCTCTAAGCTACTTCTTTACAGATGATATTATTACAAGCTTACAAATAGGAGGTTTAGTTGTTATTCTGGTAAGCGTCCTGTTAATGAACTGGGATCTTTATAAGAATGCTAAATTCTTCAGAGTAGCACAGATTAGGTGGTATTATATGTGGCGCAGAAGACAAATTGCGGCTTAACCAAAATAACAAATGATGAGAAAAAGAAAACGGAGGCTAAATTTAGTCTCCGTTTTTATTTAGTTATATACGACTTCTGTAATGAGAGAAAACTTGGGTATTTCTACTTCAAAAGTGTCTTTCGAATCGAGGTTCATCAGCAAGTAGTTCCCCTGCATCGCACCGACCCCGGCACGAAGAGACACATTGGAAAAGTAGTTAAACTCTTCTCCCGGATAGATTTCCGGTGTCATACCGATTACACCATCTCCGGAAACTTCTCTAACCCCAAAGCCAACATCATAAATCTGCCACTTCCTTTTCAGGAGTTTTATTGGGACGCTTCCGTTGTTCTTAATAGTGATATGGTACGTGAAGATATAACGTTCCTGTATTGGTGAACTGTTTTTAACATCATAAAATGGTTCAACAATAATCTGAATACTGTGGGTAATTGCTGAGTACATCACTTTTGGTTTTTCTTGTAGTTAATATAACAAAAATCCCGCCTAAAATGATTAAGCGGGAATATTTTTAATAATAATTTAATATTTTAAAGCTCTAAAGCTCTTCTTTCGTCTCCACCCATTAGGAATTCTACAGGGTTGTCAATTGCTTCTTTTACCGCTACCAGGAAGCCTACAGACTCTTTACCATCAATAATTCTGTGGTCATAAGACATTGCCACATACATCATTGGTCTGATCTCTACTTGTTTGTTAACTGCCACAGGGCGCTCGATGATATTATGCATACCTAAGATTGCACTTTGTGGTGGGTTAATAATTGGTGTAGAAAGCATAGAACCAAAAGTACCACCATTAGTAATAGTAAATGTACCTCCAGTCATTTCATCAACAGTAATTTTACCATCTCTTACTTTAATAGCTAAATCCTTAATTCCAGCTTCAACATTTCTGAAAGACATGTTTTCTGCGTTACGAAGAACTGGTACCATTAGACCTTTTGGTCCTGATACAGCGATAGAAATATCACAGAAATCGTAGCTAATCTTCTGATCACCATCGATAGATGCGTTAACATCCGGATACATCTGAAGTGCTCTTACAACTGCTTTAGTGAAGAAAGACATAAATCCTAAACCTATTCCGTGTTTAGCTGCAAATTCTTCTTTGTATTGCTTACGGATTCTGAAGATCTCTGACATATCTACCTCATTGAAAGTAGTAAGCATTGCTGTTTCGTTCTTTACAGAAACTAATCTTGCAGCAATCTTTCTACGAAGCATACTCAATTTAGTAATCTTCATAGCTCTAGATCCGCTTTCGTTAGAACCACCTAATGCAGGTGCTCCTTTAGCCTGAACAGCATCTTCTTTTGTAATTCTTCCTCCAACTCCTGTACCGCTTACCTGAGCAGGCTCAATACCTTTCTCATCAAGGATTTTTTTAGCAGCAGGTGAAGGTGTATTTGTAGCATAAGTAACAGGTGCAGCTTTTGGAGCTTCAGCAACTACTTCTTTTTTAGGTTCTTCTTTTGGAGCCTCAGCTTTAACTTCTTCTTTAGCAGGTGCAGCACCTTCCGGTTTTGCAGCAGCAGTATCGATTAATACAACTACCTGTCCTACTTGTACAGTATCTCCTTCTTCAGCTTTTAATGTGATGATACCACTTGCTTCTGCCGGTAATTCAAGAGTTGCTTTATCTGAATCAACTTCGGCAATAGCCTGATCTTTTTCTACGTAGTCACCATCCTTTACCAACCACGTTGCGATTTCTACTTCGGTTATAGATTCCCCTGGCGAAGGGACTTTCATTTCTAATATTGACATAGGAATAATTTTTTTTGTTGTGCAGTTCTTCTATACTGCTTTTGTAGTTAGTTTATTATTAAGCTGTTACTGGTCTTTTTGCAGGAGTTCCTTCACACTGGAATACCTGATTGATAATTGCATTCTGGTTGATCTCGAATTTCTTATGAGATCCTGGCGCAGGTGCTCCACTTGCTACCGGAGAAATTACCTGAGGATTTCTGTCTCTTAGGTTTCTTAGTATATAGCTCCATGCTCCCATGTTTTCAGGCTCTTCCTGTGCCCAGATGAATTCTTTAGCATTAGAATACTTTTCGAATATAGTATCCAGCTGATCCATTTGAAGAGGATATAACTGCTCTAGTCTTACCAAAGCTACTTTCTCATCATTTAGTTCTTCTTTTTTAGCTAATAGTTCATAATACAATTTACCTGAACATAATACTAATCTTTCTACTTTATCAGCCTTAGCAGTAGCATCATCTATTATCGGCTGGAATGCTCCGTTTGCCAATTCTTCAACTTTAGAAACAGCTCTTGGATGACGCAATAATGATTTTGGAGTCATTACTACTAATGGCTTTCTGAAATCAGCTTTCATTTGTCTTCTCAACAAGTGGAAGTAGTTAGCTGGTGTTGTAGCGTTAGCTACAATAATATTTTGGTTTGCACAAAGTGTAAGGAAACGCTCTAATCTTGCAGAAGAGTGTTCAGCACCCTGTCCTTCAGAACCATGAGGCAATAACATTACCAATCCGTTTTGCAGTTTCCATTTTTCCTCAGCAGCTACAAGATACTGGTCGATAATAATCTGTGCTCCGTTAGCAAAATCACCAAACTGAGCTTCCCAGATTGTAAGGGTATCCGGAGACACCATTGCATATCCATAATCGAATCCTAAAACTGCATACTCAGAAAGCAATGAGTTATAGATTTGGAACTGGTTATCTTTAGTAGTAACAGATTTTAATGGTACATATTCTTCTTCTGTATCTTCAGTTTTTACAACTGCATGACGGTGAGAAAAAGTACCTCTTTCTACATCTTCGCCTGATATTCTGATACCAAATTCTTCACTTAGTAATGTAGCATAAGCTAAAAGCTCTCCCATTGCCCAGTCAAGGTTATCGTTCTCAACCATATTAAGTCTTTGATCGAATAATCTTGTGATTTTTTTGATAAATTTCTTATCTGTAGGCAGTGTAGAAATCTGTCTTGCTAAATCTTTAAGTTTATCTAAAGGGAATTTAGTATCTACAGGATTAAGAACTGATCCTCTGGATCCAAACGGGAATTTCTGCCAATCGTCTGCCATGAAGATATCCATGGTATTCTTCTTAATTTCTTTAGATTCGTCGAAGTTTTCATCCAATAGTTTTTTGAATTCAACTTCCATTTGCTTCATCACTTCGTCAGAAACAATACCTTCCTTAATCAGTTTATCTTTATAAATCTCTCTAGGGTTAGGATGCTTCGCAATAATGTTGTATAATTTAGGCTGTGTAAACTTAGGTTCATCACCTTCGTTGTGGCCATATTTTCTGTATCCTAAAAGGTCAATATAAACATCTTTACCAAATCTGTTACGGAAGTCCGCAGCAAAATGCATTGCGTGAACAACTGCTTCTACATCGTCTGCATTAATATGCATTACCGGAGAATCAGTTACTTTCGCTACATCTGTACAGTAAGTAGATGAACGTGCATCTAAATAGTTGGTTGTAAATCCTACCTGGTTATTTGTAACGATGTGGATTGTACCACCTGTTTTATATCCGTCCAACGTCATCATCTGTGCGATTTCATATACAATTCCCTGTCCGGCAATTGCAGCGTCACCATGGATAACGATTGGTAAAATCTTATTATAATCTCCGTTGTAGCTGTTGTCTACTTTAGCACGGCTGATACCTTCTACTAATGAAGCAACTGTTTCCAGGTGAGACGGGTTCGGTGTAAGATTAATTTTTACAGTTTCTCCGGCAGTTGTCTGAATAACTTTAGATGCTCCTAAGTGATATTTAACATCACCAGAGAATACATCTTCTTCAAATTCTTTACCTTCGAATTCACTGAAAATTTGCTTGTAAGGCTTTTGGAAAATGTTTGTCAGTACATTTAGTCTTCCTCTGTGCGCCATACCCAATACTACTTCATCAACACCTAATTGTGAAGACTTAGTAATAACCTGATCCAACGCAGGGATTAAAGATTCCAAACCTTCTAATGAAAAACGCTTCTGTCCTACGAATTTTGTATGCAGGTAGTTTTCAAAAGCTACTGCCTGATTAAGTCTCTGTAAAACATGTTTTTTCTCTTCAGGAGAAAGTTTTGCGTGGTTTTCGTTTGCCTGAAGCCACTGACGAATGAAATCTCTTTCTTCAACATTTTTAATATACATATATTCTACTCCGATAGAATCGCAGTAGATATTCTGAAGATGTCTTATGATTTCACTAAGCGTTGCAGGTCCCGGCATTCCAGTTTCTGTAGCGCTGTTGAATTTTCTATTTAAATCAGCAGAAATAAGTCCAAAATTTTCAATATCCAAGGTTGGCTCGAAGTGTCTTCTCTCTCTAACCGGATTGGTTTTAGTGAAAAGGTGACCACGAACACGGTATGCCTCGATAAGATTAATTACTTTGAATTCTCTGCGAATGTCTTCGGAAATTTCTGAAATATTGACATTGCTGTTCTCTGCCTGTGATGCAAAAGATTTAATTTCTTGTACTGCTTCTTCATCACTGTAGTTTTCCAAAGCGAAATCAAACCCCTGAAAAAAAGCTTTCCATGATGGTTCGAGACTGTCAGGATATTTCAAATACTGCTGGTACATATCCTCTATGAACTGAGAATGTACCGCATTTAAGAATGAAAATCTGTCCATTATTACCTTCTATCTATTAAAATTTTATATAATTCAACAAAACTACAAATAATAGCCAATCTGCCCAAGGATTTGATAAAATATAACCGATTGATTTTGTATATCCGTCAATTTAATAAATCTGAAGAGCTATTTTCAGGATTACGTCCTGATTTTCTATAGGGGGCTCCACAAATACCTCAGTGAGCTCACCTACAGACATTTCTCTTCTCTTGGCTTCTGCAACTAAATTGGCTATTGTCTTCTTCCTACCCTCATAACTCCCCTTATAATAGGCAACGAGGGTCTTCGAAGCTTTAACGTCACGGAAGTTAAAATTATTATCGGTGACATCAAATTTCTTACTAACCGTAGCTCCATAGAAATACGAAATCTCTTTATCATTGACATTATTGGAGCGCATTACCAGCTGTGGTTCTCCAAACTCATCGTTTTTCTTCCCAAGATCTTTCGTCATAAAACTATAGAGTTTATTATAATTCATCACTACAGAATTAAAGAAATCTCCCTTTTTACGGTTAGATGCACTTACATTTAACCCTAAAAGAATGGCCTCTTCATGATTTTCCTCTACAATAGTATCATACTTTATTGTATTAAGCTTGGCTTCACGATCTACTTTATTACCTAAATGATTAGCCAATGCTACAATACTCTTATCTATACCTGAAACGAAATTCTCTTCGTAAATTAAATTAAGGGAACGCTTTAAAAATGGTCTGGCCGGTGTCCGCACATACCAGGTAACCTCGGTTTTTTCTGCACCAAGCTTTCTGAAACTAACATCTATAAGATAAGGATTGCTATCGCTATTTTTGAACAACTGATATTTAATTCCTCTATTCGGTATTACATAACGGATAAACACATCACCATTCTCAGCAGAATCTTTTTTATTTACAAAATGCATGGAGCTTCCAACTCCATCATATGGTGTATAATAAGAAAATCCTAAATGATCATTTTCCTGTACAAATTCATTCCATTGCGAGAAATTATACAGATTATTAAACTGAGTGAAAACTTTTTCCAATGGAAAATTGATTTCCTTTTTTACAGAAAAACTTTTTGTTTTCTCCACGAATATCATGGAAACCACATATATACCAAATATTAGCACCAGAAAAGTAATAATTAACTTAACCCACTTCATTCACTAAAATTAAGCAACAAAGATAATACTCTTCCTCATATTGGCCTATTGTATTATGGTTCCGTTAGGAATTATAGCTTCTTTTTTTATCACAATAATACCATCACGTACAGAATAAGATTCATAATCGGCATCCGGCATATGTTTTCCGCCAATAATCCGGACATTATTCCCGATCATACAGTTTTTATCTATAATGGCATTTTCAATATAACAATTCTCTCCGACACCAAAAAGAGGAACCAAATCATTGATCTCATCGTTTTGATAGAAGTCGGCTCCCATCATATAAGTATTTTTAATAACACTTCCTCTGCCTATTCTTGCACGGTTACCAATAACACATTTTTCCAGACGATCTCCCATAATAATTGCTCCGTCTCCTACTACTACTTTTTCCATATAGCTTCCATTGATCTTGGTCGGCGGCAGCATTCTGGATCTCGTAAAGATTGGTGAAGAACTGAACATGTTGAACTGAGGCAAATCCTGTGTAAGATCCATATTGGCTTCGAAGAAAGATTCTATAGTACCAATGTCCGTCCAGTATCCGTTATACTGATAACTTAGCGTATTATAATTGCCAATTGATGCAGGTATAACTTCTTTACCAAAGTCATCCCCTTTATTTTCATCAAATATTTTGGTTAAAATGCTTTTTGTAAAAATATATATCCCCATAGAAGCAAGATAATTCTTCCCCTGTGCTTTACTAACCTCATCAACATCCGAACTCCATTGTGGCAGTATATCTTTACCCGGTTTTTCGATAAAAGCGGTAATATTATTTTGTTCATCGGATTTCAGAATCCCAAATCCGGGAGCATCTTTCTCATTAACAGGGATTGTTGCTATCGTTATATCACCATTATTTTCAATATGGAAATTCAGCATTTCTCTGAAATCCATTTGGTATAGCTGATCTCCGGAAAGGATAAGTATATAATCGTAATCATACTTGCGTAAATGCGGCATAGACTGCCTTACTGCATCCGCAGTTCCCTGAAACCATTTATCATTATCCACACTCTGCTCTGCAGCAATAATATCCACAAAACCACGGCTAAAAACATCAAAGTTATATGTGTTTTTAATATGCTGATTGAGAGATGCTGAGTTAAACTGGGTTAAAACCATGATCTGATTGAATCCGGAGTTAACACAGTTGGAGATCGGAATATCAACCAGTCTGTATTTTCCTGCAATCGGCACAGCCGGTTTAGACCTTTGATCTGTTAAAGGAAATAATCTGGAGCCCCTTCCTCCGCCTAAAACAATTGAGATTACTTTTTTTCCCATGGTTAATATTTTATTTATTTAGTGTGTTTAAAATAGGTATATTTTTTATTATGTTGTATATAAATTTAAATATTTTTCTGCTGATTTTTCCCACGAAAAATCAATCTTCATCATTTTCTTCTGATAGTCTTTCATATCTGAAGGAAGGTTATAGTATAAATATAGCGATCTGTTAATTGCATGAAGCATATCTTCCATATTGAAATTGCGGAAAGTTATACCATATCCATTATCACCAATATCCTTTACCGTATCTTTTAATCCACCCGTCAGCCTTACAATAGGCATTGTTCCATAGCGCATGGAATACATCTGATTAAGCCCGCAAGGCTCTACTCTGGAAGGCATTAGCAAGAAATCTGCAGAAGAATAAATCTGATGGGATAATTGTTCTTTATATCCTAAATCTACAGCCAAATTCACATAAAATACATTTTTCAGGTACCTGAATTTCTCTTCCAGTCCTTTATCTCCGGAACCTAAAACAATAAAATTAAGCTTCCCTTCATTCTCCCATATACATCTGCTGATTAAATCCGGAAGTACATCTGCACCTTTCTCTTTTGCAAATCTCCCGATGAATGCATAGAGTGGAAGTTCTGGATTCAGCTCATAGGTTTCGCAAAGCTTTCTTTTATTCTGCTCTCTTTTCTTTGCAAAAGTTTTTAATGTATAATTATTATCCATCATAGGATCAGATTTCGGATCCCATACTTCTGTATCAATACCATTTATAATTCCATATGCTTTGGCTCTTTCCTGTCGGATCAGCTCCTCCAACCCAGCAGCCTCTTCAAGCAGTTCTTCCAGATAACCTTCGGAAACAGCATTAAAAGCATCCGCATTTTTAATCATTACAGCAAGGGGATTGATGCATTTATTCCAGTCCAACAGCCCCCATTTCCATTGATCAAACTCCGGAAAGAAACGAGCCATTTCCCAAGACATTTGCCCCTGATATTGTCCGTTATGTATTGTACCGATAGTTTTCACTCCTTTAAGAAAAGAATATTCGTGACAATATTCCGTAAAAAATGGGATCAGCCCGGCATGGTAATCATGACAATGTAAGATATCCGGTCTGCGTTGCTGCCAACATAACCATTGTAATACAGCCCTTTGAAAAGCAATAAACTGCATACTTTCATCTTTGTAGCCATATACCTCATCCCGATCTGTTAACCCGTGTATTTTTACCAGATAAAGTTCAAATCCTAAAGTATCACTTTCTTCTTGTAGTATTTCAAAGTAAAAAGGATGTCCGTCCAGATATACTGTATTTTCAAAAATAATTTCAAATTTATTCTGGTGTACAAATGGTTTGTTATACCACGGCATCACAACTTTAGCCTTTGCACCCATTATATTCTGATATTTGGGTAAAGCGCCGACAACATCTGCCAGTCCACCAACTTTGGCTACCGGATAACACTCCATACTAATGTGATAAATATCTAACTGATCGTACATAATGGTTATTGTATTTTTCTTCTGAATATTAATCCGCATAATGGTGGCAAATCTATATCTGCCGAATAGTCTTTACCATAATGCGGTATATTTTTAGTTTTAAAATTCTTTATGGTATTCCCACTACCCCAGTATTCTCTATCATCAGAATTAACGAGAGACTCCCAATATGACATTTCCGGCAAAGCTATCCTGAAATTTTTATAAGGAACTGAGGACAGATTTAGAATAACCAATATCTGATTTTCTTTGCTTTTGCCTTTTCTAAGATATACATATACGGAGTTTTTACTATCATCTGCATGCAGCCACTCCATGCCTGCGCTTTCATAACTCTGTTCGTATAACGCTTTTTCTTCTCTGTATACTTTATTGAGCTTGGTCACAAAATCTTTCATCTTGCGGTGAGCTTCGTACTCCAGCAGATGCCAGTCCAGAGATGCATTGAAATCCCATTCTGAGGTCTGAGCAAATTCATCACCCATAAAAAGTAATTTTGCTCCGGGATGGGTATACATCCATAGATATAAAGCTCTCAGATTGGCATACTTCTGCCATTCATCACCAAACATCTTATACAGCATCGGAGATTTACCATGTACAACTTCATCATGTGAAAGCGGAAGTACATATTTTTCGTCGAATGCATAAGATATACTAAAGGTTATATCATGATGTGATTTATGCCTTACCAGAAAATCCTGTTTAAAGTACCTTAAGGTATCGTGCATCCATCCCATCATCCATTTCATTCCAAAACCTACTCCACCATCTTTTACAGCATGTGTGAGCTTTGGAAAAGAAGTAGATTCCTCCGCAATGGTTTTAGTATTTGGATAATGCTTATTTACAGCGGTATTAAATTCTCTAAGAAACTCCAAAGCTTCCAGATTGATATTGCCTCCATCTTTATTGGCTACCCATTCACCATCTTTTCTGGCATAGTCCAGATACAGCATGGATGTTACTGCATCTACACGCAAAGCATCAATATGGAACCGTTCCAGCCAGAAAAATGCGTTACTTATCAGGAAGGATTTTACTTCGTTTCTGCCGTAATTAAAAATTCGGGTGTTCCATTCCGGATGGTATCCTTGTCTTTCATCTTCATGTTCATATAAAAAGCTACCATCAAAGCGGTATAAGCCATGTGCATCTGAAGGGAAATGAGCCGGAACCCAATCCATAATAACACCTATATTATTGCTATGAAGCTCCTCAATAAGGAACATTAGATCCTGTGGGCTTCCTAACCGACTATCTACAGCATAGTATCCGGTAACCTGGTATCCCCATGATGGTTCATAAGGATATGATGTAACCGGCATAAACTCTACATGGGTAAAACCTGTTTCTTTTATATACGCTACCAAGTCTAGTGCTATGCTTCTGAAATTTACGTTTCCGTTCCGGTCTTTTCTCCAGGAAGGAAGATGCACTTCATAAATTGACATTGGAGCCTGAAAGGAGTTTTTGTGATGCTGTTCACCCATCCAAATTTTATCTTTCCATTCGTACCAGGTTGTAGCAATTACAGAAGCTGTTTGTGGTGGTATTTCGGCAATATTGCCAAATGGGTCTGCTTTCAGAAAAACATCGCCATTATGGGTTTCTATTTCATATTTATAAATATTGCCTAAGCCTACATTAGGAATGAAACCTTCCCATATTCCGGAATTATCCCATCTGTATTTCAGTTCATGAATTACTCCCTTCCAGCTATTGAAATCACCAACAACCGAAACCTTTTTTGCATTTGGCGCCCATACAGCAAAATAAACACCTTTATAACCATTAGTTTCCACCAAATGTGCCCCCATCTTTTCGTAAAGACGGTAGTGTTTCCCTTTTCTAAACAGATCAATATCATAATCTGTAAATAAAGAAAACGACAATGTAGGCGGAGTAGACATCATACGGTGTATTATCCTTCCAATTTACAATCTTTCTTTGATATGAAGTACAATTTTAATAAATAATAACGAAGGATTTTCTTTACTTAACATAGTCAACAAAATGTAGACCTAATAAATCTATAATCTTTATACACCACCTTTTTTAAGGGAGTTTTCCTTTTGTCCCACTATTAGTACAACTGCATTATATTAAAAGAGAATTATTCTTAATAAAATCAGTATATTTGGAGTTATTCAGAATAAAAAAAACTAAATACTAAATGGATAGAAGAGATTTTATTAAAAATGCATCATTGGCTGGTATCGGTTTATTAACACCTAGAACAGTGCTTGCAGCTGACTTTTTTTATGATTTTCCTGTAGTGAGAACTCCACAAGCTAGCAGAAAGTTTACAAGCCCTACAATAGAAAAAGCTATTGATACTTTTGGTAAAAAGGTGAAAAATAAAGAGCTCGCATGGATGTTCAACAATTGTTTCCCTAATACATTAGATACAACAGTATTCCCTTATCAGGAAAACGGACAAAACCTTACTTACGTTATTACCGGAGATATCGATGCAATGTGGCTTCGTGATAGCAGTGCGCAGGTATGGCCATATCTGAAGCTGATGAAAGGTGATAAAAAACTTCAGGAACTTATACAGGGACTTATCCGTAAACAAAGTAAGTGCATTAATATAGATCCATATGCTAATGCCTTTTATAATGATCCAACTAAAAAAGGAGAATGGTTTAGCGATCATACCGATATGAAGCCCGGTATCCACGAGCGTAAGTGGGAAATAGATTCTCTTTGTTATCCGATAAGGCTATCTTACCATTACTGGAAAATATCCGGCGATACTACTCCATTTAATGATGAATGGGTACAGGCACAAAAAAATATTTATAAAACATTTACAGAGCAACAACGTAAAAACGATCTTGGTCCATATAAATTCATGAGAACTACACCAAGAGGATCCGATACTTTGCAGGTTGACGGCTATGGATATCCTGTAAAGCCGGTAGGACTTATCTGCTCCAGCTTCCGTCCGTCTGATGACTCTACGATTTTCTCATTCCTTATTCCTGCAAACCTTTTTGCTGTAGTAAGTCTTAGACATTCTGCTGAAATTCTGAGAGAAGTAAAGAAAGAGAATGATCTGGCTCAGAAATTTTTAGCTTTAGCGGATGAAGTGGAACAGGCTGTTAAAGAGCACGGAATCGTAAGTCACCCTAAATTCGGCAAAGTCTACGCTTATGAAGTAGATGGCTTCGGAAGTTATTTGATGATGGATGATGCCAATGTACCAAGTTTACTGGCTCTTCCATATCTTGAAGCTGTAGATGTAAACGATGAAGTCTACCAAAGAACCAGAAAGTATATTCTTTCCGCTGACAACCCATTCTTCTTTAAAGGTAAAGCCGGAGAAGGCATTGGCGGACCACACATTGGACGTGATTATATATGGCCAATTGCTATTACAATGAGAGGATTGACTTCCAATAATGATGCAGAGATCAGAGAATGTGTTCAGATGCTTGTAAAAACGCATGGCGGAACAGGATTTATGCATGAATCTTTCCATAAAGATGATCCGACAAACTTCACCCGTAAATGGTTTGCCTGGGCAAATACATTGTTTGGCGAATTCATCTGGAAAACCTATAATGAAAAGCCTCATTTATTAGGTTAATTGTATCTCTATAAACTATTCAATATACAAACATCATAGGTTTCTGAAGTCTATGATGTTTTTTTATAATTATAGCTCTATCAATATTTCTCTAATTAAAAGTTTCCTTTTTTAAATTTGCATTATGCAATTCCTTCCGGATCAATATCTACGACCTTTTATCCGACACTATCTCTTTCTGGAGAGTAAAGAACAATTAACAGGAATACTGCGTTTGTTTACCGACGGCAGTACAGGAATTGTATTTTCACTTCAGGGAAGTTTAGCTACTGATCTCAATAGTAAATCTCAGCTTCCATCTTCTTTTTTATACGGTCAGATTAGTGACTTCCGGGATTTGTATACCAACTCCGGATTTTCTTTTATTATTGTTGTATTTAGTCCTTTAGGCATGAAACAGCTTACAGGTATTCCGGCGTATGAAATGAAAAACCAAATTACAGATGCAAGTCATATTTTTCCAGACATAGACTTTCTTACAGAAACACTATCCGAATGTAAAAGTCATGAAAAACAAATACAACTTCTGAATTTATTTTTCCTGAAAACTTATACAACCGGCATAACAAAGGATATTAGTATACCCATAAGTCTTATGGATATTCTGTATAAAGAAAAAGGTTCTGGAACGATTAGTAATCTTGTAAAACGCTCCGGTTATTCGGAACGGCATATTGAAAGAATATTCAAAGAGTATATAGGTATATCTCCCAAAGCTTTTTCTAATATTATACGATTACACCGCTTTCTGAAACTCCTAAGCCATCCCGACGCTTCTTCATCTCTGACTTCATTAGGTTATAGTGCTCATTATTCCGATCAATCGCATTTGATTCGAGAATTTAAAAAGCATACCGGGATAACTCCCAAACAATATGCAGATAAAACTCAAAAGCTCGCCACCAATTTTCTGAACATCATGAAGCCATAATGTCGGTTTTGTACAATTTCTGAACTTTAGAGGCTCATAATTTTGTTATCGTTAAATCAAAGACAAAATGGACAAAATAAAAGTATCTACAGCTCAGTTTGAGCATAAAAGTGGTGATAAAGAGTACAACCTCTCAGTTATTGAAAAACTCGCTCAGAAGGCTGCTAAAGAAGGATCGGATATTATTGCGTTTCACGAATGCTCTATTACGGGTTATACCTTTGCCCGAAAGCTCACGAAAGAACAAATGCTGGAACTTGCAGAAAGAATTCCTCAGGGCGAAAGCATATATAGATTACAACAGATAGCTACGGAAAATAATATCGTTGTTCTTGCAGGACTTTTTGAAAAAGATGAGCATAACAATCTTTACAAAGCCTATGTATGCGTAGATAAAAATGGTCTCGTTGCCAAATATAGAAAGTTGCACCCTTTTATTAATCCACACCTGAATCCGGGAACTGCATACTGTATATTCGAAATAAAAGGATGGAAATGTGGTATACTTATCTGTTATGACAACAATATTATTGAAAATGTTAGAGCAACCACCCTATTGGGTGCTGAAATAATCTTTATGCCACATGTAACCATGTGTACTCCATCTTCACGCCCCGGAGCAGGCTTCGTAGATCCTGAGCTTTGGAAAAACAGAGAGAATGACCCGACATCACTCCGATTAGAGTTTAACGGAATGAAAGGAAGAGACTGGTTAATGAAATGGCTTCCAGCTCGTGCTTATGATAACGGAATTTATGTTATTTTCTCTAATCCTATCGGTATGGACGATGACCAGCTTAAAAATGGCTGCTCCATGATTATTGATCCTTTTGGTGATATTTTGAATGAATGTCAAGCCTTTGAAGACAGCTTTGTATCTTCCATACTCACAAAAGAAAAGTTGGAAATGGCAGGTGGCTACCGTTACCGGAAGGCAAGAAGACCGGATCTGTACCGTGATATTATTGGACAGGAACACCAATCTGAACAGAAAGTTATCTGGCTTCATAAAGATTCTGAGTAACAAATTTTTATTTTTGTTTTTTGAGTGGTATTTTTGCAAAAAAAAGATTTGTACAAACTTATACCCCGTATTTTATTATTCCTTTTCATCCTGGCACAGCTATATTTTGTTATTGCAATTGTAAAAGAAAAGAATATTAATACTTGGTTTGTAGTGGTATTTATTCTGATGGCTGTTATTCTGTTTTTTGCATACCGAAAGCCACAGAGATTACATATAGAACATGAGAAAGAGCTCCATTATGAGCTTTTTCTTTTCTTTTTAGCCGGTAGTTTTACCACTTACTTTCTGCAACACAATATCGGATTCAACACCGTCTTTTCTGCCGGACTTGTAGGTTTTACCGGAAGTCTGCTGCCAAAAATAAAGAAATTCAGATCCTCCAAAAACTGGCCTATCGCAATTTATTGTGGTGCCTTTGTAGGAATGAGCAAACTGGAATTTGGTTATTACTATTTGTTTACAGCTACGTTCTTCACGGCTGTCTTTTATGCATTCACACAGCACCTCTTCCACGGAATTGGCGGAAAACTGGGCACACTGGCTTTTATGGGTGTTATGTACTCTTATATTATTTTTAAATTTTTCATGTAATGCTGCTTATTCTTCATATCCTTATTGTTATAACAGGTAGCTGGCTCACTTTTTATCTGAACCGCTATCTAAAGCTGGGGGCTGTAAAATCATCCAGCCTTTTAGCTCTTATTATCGGTGGAATATACCAGATTAATGAAAGCTTTTTGCACTACGATTTACCACGGGACATTCCCTTTTTGGTGATAGGTTCTACCTTCATCGGAATGATTACTTCCAGAAAGCATTATAAAAATTTCAACCTGTTCATTGCACCAATTGTCTTCACTATTATCTATTACAACATCAGTAAGGAGTTCAACGGCTTTGGCGGAGCACTGGGTACAGCAGCATGTATTTCATTATTAATAAGCATATACCTGCGTTCATTAAAAGCAACAAAGAAAGTAATCAAACCTTTCCGGCATGTAAAGGTAGAAACGATGAAAAGAAACAGACATAGAAAATTAAAAGAGGCTTTCAAATAACAACTGTTACTTATAAGCCTCTATAGTATAAAAATCTCACTTTTCAGTGGATAATCATGCTTTATGAATTAATAATCTTCTAATTAACACGCTTCAACAGCATATTTTTGTTTTTTATTTCTTCTTAGATATAGTAGAGATATTACAATCCCGGCCGCTGCCATTGTTGCTCCTACTAATACCGGAGAAGTGTAACCATAACCTTTTTCAATAGGAACGCCGCCAAGAAAAGCACCTAAAGCATTTGCTATATTGAAACAGGCGGGGCCTAAAGACGCTACCAACATTTCTGCATCGCTTTTTACCGAGTTCAGCAATAGTAATGTAAGTGATGGTACAAGTGCAAAGGTGGTAACTCCGGTAAGGAAAGTCATTACAAGTGATGCCCAGGCATTAGCTGCTGTATAATAAATAGTCATCATACATACAATCTGAAACACAAGCACTGCAATAACAATAACTGAAGGAGAAAAAGCATCTGTCAACTTTCCGCCTATAAGATTACCTACAAACATTCCGAGTCCGGCCAAAACCATAATATAAGGCAGATGTTGTTCTGCAATTCCGGATACATCACTCATTAACGGAGCAATATAACTGATCCAGGCAAAAAGTGCCCCAGGAGCTACGGAAAAGATAAGTACCATAAACCATACATTGCTGCTGCGGAAAATAGAGAAGTCTTTCCAGGGGTTTTGTTTGCTTTTTATCGCCTCCGTTTTTGGCATCCATAATTTTAGAGCCAATATTGTGAGCAATCCTATAATAGCAATAAGCAGGAAAGTATAGCGCCATGAAAAATGATGTCCTATATAAGTTCCCAGCGGAACTCCCAAAAGATTGGCTACTGTTAGTCCGGAAAACATTGTCGCTACAGCCTGAGCTTCTTTTCCTTTGTCCGCCAAGCGACTGGCTACAACAGAACCTACTCCGAAAAAGGCGCCGTGTGGTAATCCGGAAATAAATCTGGAAAGCATTAAAAGCTCGTAACCCGGTGCTATGATAGACAATCCATTAAACACTGTAAATAAAACCATTAACAGTATTAAAGTTTTGGTAGGTGAAAATTTATTCATTCCCACAACCAAAAGCGGAGCCCCCACTACTACTCCAAGTGCATAGGCAGTTATAAGATAACCCGCCTGTGGTATAGAAATACTAAGGTCTCTTGCCACGTCTGGCAACATTCCCATAATGGTAAATTCGGTAATTCCGATTCCTAGTCCTCCTAATGCAAGAGACAGCAGACTCTTTTTCATTTATATAATTTTAATAATTGATAGTGCAAATTTCTATCAGAAACTTTCATAATACAAATAATTTAAATTGTACATTTGTATTATAAAAATTATAGTTATGCGCTGGAATTTAGAATGGCTTCGTACTTTCAAAGCTATATACGAAACAGGAACCCTGTCTGCAGCCGCTCAGGAGCTATTTATATCACAACCTGGAGTTAGTCTGCATCTGAACTCTCTGGAAGCATTTACCGGAAATAAGTTATTTGATCGTCTTGCACGAAAGATGGTTCCTACCGAAAAAGGGAAAATTCTCTATAATTATATTTTGGATTCCATGAAAAAACTGGAAGAAGGAGAACAACATTTCCATAAGCGCACGCAAAATGAGCGGGTTACTATTAGTGTAGGAATGTGTTTTGAAACCTTTCAGTATACATTAGAGGAGCATATTTCCGAGCTTCCTTTTAATCTGATTATTAAATTTGGAGAATACCCTCAAATGCAGCATGATCTGGACAACGGTATGCTGGATCTGATTATTACTCCGCAGAAAGGCTCTCAGCAAAACCTCCATTATCAACCATTTTCTAAGGAAAGAATTGTTCTGATTGCCGGAAACGAAACAGACACAAATGATCTGGAAGAATTATTGCACGAGAGAAAAATAAAAGATGCTGCAAATTTGCTGAAACAACAATTATGGTACAGTACTGCAGCAGATATGGAACACCTGAAAAACTTCTGGTTAAAGCATTTTGGAGAGCATCCAGACTTTAGCCCCAATTATATCGTCCCGAATATAAGCTCAATTATCCGATGTCTTAGCGATAGTAAAGGATTTTCTGTAGTACCGGATTTTCTATGTGCTGATGTTCTTAATTCCGGAAAAATTAAAATGGTATGGGAAGGAACACATCCTGTAGAGAATACTTTATATTTTGGTACCAGAAAAAAAACAATGTATCAGGAGGAAATTAATCAGCTTGAAAAGTTATTGAAAGAAAAATGGGAAATGATAGAGGAAATCCTGTAAAATGGATTTCCAGCTATTACAAATAAAGAATGCAGCCTTCAAGAGGCTGCATTCTTTATTATTGAGTTATCATCTTTTAGTTTTCCATAGACTTTGGCCAGCTCTTAGGATCTTTCCCAAAATTTTTATTAGGTGTAGCTCCCATGTTAAAGGTTAAAGTACCCCCCTTCAGCATTTCGTCATGCGTAATGTATACTTTATCGTACGGTTTACCATTTAAAGTTACCGATTGAATATAAATATTAGTCTGGGAATTATTTTTAGCTTCAATTGTAAAGTTTTTACCATTAGGCATTTTAATTTCTGCTTTGTCTAATGAAGGACTTCCGAAAACATATTCTCCTGTTACCGGATTTGCAGGGTATAATCCCATAATGGACCATACTGCCCAGGCACTCATTTGTCCGGCGTCCTCATTACCAGCATATCCATCCGGTTTATCACTGTACATTGTATCTATAATCTGTCTGATACGCTCCTGCGTTTTCCAGGCTTCACCAATATAACTGTACATATAAGCAATATGGTGGCTTGGTTCATTACCATGAGCATACTGCCCGATAAATCCGCTGGCATCCGGAGAAGTAAAATCTCCATGCATTACAGAAGGTGCTACAAAAAGAGCATCCAGCATTTTGCTCAGTCCATTTTTAGCCGGGAATAATTTTGCAAGCCCTCTTACATCATGAGGTACAAAGAAGGAATGCTGCCATGCAGTACCTTCAATATATTGACTCTTATCGAATTCATGCTCAGAATAAAAAGGATCAAAAGGCTCTACAAACTTACCATCTTTGTATCTGGCTCTCATAAATCCGGTCTTAGGATCGAAAAGCTTCTGGTAATTTTTAGCTCTTTTACTAAAAGTTTCAAAGTCTTTTGTTTTACCTAGTTTCTTAGCTACTAAAGAAATTGAATAATCATCAAAAGTATATTCCAATGTTTTGGTCACACTACCACCACCTATATCTTGAGGAACATAACCATATTCGTTGTACGCAGGCACTTCTCTTATTTTCTGGAACGCACTGGCCAACATTGCTTTGTAAGCTTTTTCTTTATCAATTCCCGGAATGTCTTTCAGTATTGCATCTGCCAGCACCGGAATAGCATGATACCCCGTCATAGTGTTGGTTTCGTTTGTACTTAGATCCCATACTGGTAGTAGGCCATATTCATCATAGAAAGCCAGCATACTGTTGATAAGAGAAGTATATTTTTCCGGTTGTGTAATCGTTAACAAAGGATGTTCAGCACGGAAAGTATCCCATAAAGAATATAGTGTATAACGCTGTTCACCGTTTGGCATTTTCTTAATTTCATTCTTATAATTGCCATATTCTCCGTCTTTATCTGAGTATAAAGTCGGCGTAAGAGCTGTATGGTATAAAGCTGAATAGAAAATACGCTTCAAAGATTTACTTTTAGCTTCAATTTTAATTTTGGAAACTTCATTTTCCCAAACTTTATCTGCATTAGCAGCTACCTGATCAAAATTCCATCCCGGAATTTCATTTAGTGCTACCAAAGCTTTATCAGCGCTCGTAGTAGAAAGAGCTACTTTTATTTCTACAGCATCTGAAGGATTAAAAACCAATTGTGCATTTACACCAGTTTCCTTAGAAGAAATTTCTTTGTCCTTGGTCTTTTTACCGTTTAGCAAAATTTCTTTGATTGGCTTAGAAGTTTTCAGCGCGAAAAACACTCTTTGATTTTGTGCCCAACCTTTAGAGAATCGTTGTCCAATAATGGTATTATTGTCTACTATAGTTAACTTTGTATCTGTTGGTTTGTCCCAATTAAAAGCATGATGAAGATCCAAACGAATAGTTGGTTCTGCAGTTCCTGCCGGAAAGGTATACTGATGATAGCCTACTCTTTCTGTGGACGTTAGTTTCGCCCCTATTCCGTTATCCAACTTTACCTGATATAATCCGGCTGCAGCTTTTTCATTTTTATGAGAATAAAACGTACGTGTGTCTACTACCGATTGTTCCACTGGTTTTAGTAAAGGCATTACTGCGATATCCAACCAGTCACCAATTCCGGTTCCGGAAAGATGCATATGGCTGAATCCTGCAATATAATCGGATGTATAGTGATATCCACTTACCCAGTCCCAGTCACCACGGCCGTTATCAGGACTTAGCTGTATCATAGAAAAAGGAAGCGATGCTCCCGGATACGTATGACCATGCCCACCGGTACCTATAAGAGGATCAATATACTGGGTCAATTTTTCCTGTGCGGAAAAATTAGCAATAGCCAGAGAAGTTAATAAAATGAGTATTGGTTTTTTAGTTTTACTTTTCATTCTCATATTTTAAACGACTAAAATACTGGATTTTTAGATGAAAAAAAACTCTGACATTAAAAATGACAGAGCTTTTTATATATTTTATATTTTTCGTAGGTCTAGTATTCAAATAAAACACTACCCCATGTAAATCCACTACCAAAAGCAGAAAGACATACAAGATCACCTCTTTTCATTCTTCCTTCCTCAATGGCTTCACTTAGTGCAATAGGAATAGAAGCTGCAGTTGTGTTTCCATATTTCTCAATATTCACCATTACTTTTTCATCCGGAAGGCCAAGCTGCTGTTGTACATATTGTGCAATACGCTTATTCGCCTGATGCGGGATAAGAAGATCAAGGTCTTCTACTTTTTTACCAGCCTTCTCTAGTGCTTCATGAATAGTTTCCGGGAAACGTGTAACAGCATGCTTAAATACAAAGTTACCATTCATATGTGGGTAAATTTCTTCATCCGGAATAGCTTCTGGTTCATTTTTCAGACGTACACTCCAACCGTATTTTGTTCCCGGGAATTTTGTGCAAAGTTCATCTGCATATTTTCCTTCGGAGTGCATATTCGTTGCAAGGATTCCTTGTACATTATCATCTTCAGATGCAGATAGTACAATAGCACCTGCCCCATCACCAAAGATTACAGATACACCTCTTCCGCGATCGGTGAAATCCAATCCAAATGAATGAATCTCTGCACCCACCACTAAAATATTTTTATACTGTCCCACTTTAATAAAAGCGTCAGCAACACTCATTGCATAAACAAAACCGGAACATTGATTTCTTACATCTAATGCACCAATAGTATCACATCCCAGCATTTCCTGTAACAATACTCCGCATCCTGGGAAATAATAATCCGGAGAAAGCGTTGCAAATACAATGTAATCAATATCTTTGGCAGTAAGCCCTGCGCTTTCGATGGCTTTTTTTGAAGCCTGCAAACCTAAATAAGCAGTCGTCTCTTCAGCGTCGTTTATATTTTTACGGTAATGACGTTGTTTGATACCTGTTCTTTCGGTAATCCACTCGTCGTTTGTGCTCATTAATTTAGCCAGATCGTCGTTTGTCACAACTTTTTCCGGCACATAATAACCAAAGCCTTTTATGACACTTTTCTTCATGTTTCTTTTTTTATTTATAGGGTCTTATGCAATTTTGGAACAAACATTATTGCCCTAAAAATTGCGTTCATTTAAAAAGTTCGGCAAAAATAGCACTTTATTCTTTACATAGTAATATTTAGTTTTAAATATCTGTAGACATGTTTGTTATGAAGGTAAATTTCATCACAAAATAGCTGATAGTAATACATCGAAAGAAATTTTATATTACATTTGCCTTATGCCTATCAAAACTTTATTTCACAATCATAACTGCGAATGGATAGATGTTGAAGCTCCTACTGAGGAAGACCTGAACTTCCTGCAAAACAGGTATGAAATTAATAAGCTTTTACTTCAGGATACTGTAGATCCTAATCACCTTCCAAAATATGAGGAAGCTGACCATGTTAAATTCTTTCTGACAAGAGAGAATACTGAACTGGAACGGATAAATCTAAACTCCATTAGTGATGTGAGTACCAAGTTGGGAATATTTATTATAGGCCAGACAATAATCACGGTCCACAGACTTAGTACCAGCAGTGTAACGAAAACTAAAAATGAGCTGGATAACAGCAAAACTCCGGACATGATTACAGTAGAAAGAATTGCACTGAGACTGGCACATAAGGTTATTAAAACGTTTGATGCAGAAAGTGAAAATCTTTTGGAGCTTCTTGACAAAATTGAATCTGAAATATTTTTAAAGAAAACATCTCATACCAATCAGATAAAACGTTTGTATAAACTAAAGCGTAAAACAGGGCTGAATCTTCGTATTCTGAATATCTCGTCCGACTGGGTTCAGAATTTCAATAAACTTCCGCTGGAACATGTTGAGGTAATGGACCTCGTAGATAAACAGAAAGATGCTATTGCTGACTTTGAGCACTTGAATCAACAGGTTACCAACCTTATCGGTATGTTTCTGGCGATTAGTGATCAGAAAAACAATGAAGCCATGAAGATCTTGTCCATGTACTCTATTTACTTCTTACCCATTACTTTTATTGCAGGTGTATATGGAATGAATTTCGATGTTATGCCAGAACTTCACCATAAAAGTGGTTATTATGTAACTTTAGGCGTTATGGCACTGGTCGTTATTATTACCTTTATTTATATGAGAAGAAAGAGGATGTAATTATCCTGATTTCTTTACAGATAAAATTACAAATAATACAAAGAGACGATTAATTGTAAGATCTTAACATCTGTGGCTTTGTGATAATCTAGCTTAATATATCAATTAATTTACCGACCTGTGGATATAACGGGTCAATTTGATCCCCATATCGGTCCATATAATCTTAGCATTTCCGTTTCGGTACAAATGAAGATTTGCCTCGGATAATTCTTCTAAAATAGATTCGATATTAGCACCATGGATAAAGCGGGAAAAGCCTTCCCATTTAAATCCATTTTTATTTAATGATTTATATACCAAATCATCGGCAGCATAATTGTGTAATAATGCTAAACGGAAAATCTCCGCACAATAATCTAAGAACTTCTTCTGTTTTTCTCTGCTCCATGAAGAAATTTCACGAGCCCATAAAATAAGGTCTTTTATAACACCTGGTTTTGTCTTAGCCTGAAAGGCATTTCGAACCCATTGGATAAAAAGTGCCTCAAACTCATCATTTGCAGCATTGTCAGACATTAATTTCATAGCCAGATTCCAGTCTCCCTGCGCCTGAAAAGCCAAAGCTCTGGCATTATCTTCAGAAATATTAAACTGCTCTGTCAAAGCATTTTCTAAATCACCAGGTGACAGTTTAGAAACATTTACCAGCTGACAACGCGATAAGATTGTAGGAAGAACGAAATCTATACTTTCTGCCAGAAGCAGAATAATTGTCTTCTCGGGTGGTTCTTCTAAAAACTTCAGAAACTTATTGGCAGCCTGATCATTCATCTTTTCAATCTTGGTCATGACTAAGACTTTATAGCCGCCTTCAAAACTTTTAAGCTTAAACTTGTCTATAATTTCTTCCACTTCATGAACAGAGATGATCATTTGCTTTTTTTCAGAATCCAAACGCATGATCCAGTCATCGTCACTGGAATAGGGATTTTCCAAAATCATGCTTCTCCATTCCTGCAGAAAATTCTTACTTAGAGCTTTTCCTCCTTCTGTATAACTTGGAAAACTAAAATGAAGATCAATATGGTTAAGGTTTTCTACCTTGTGTCCGGCAGATGAATTTTCTTTGGCAAGAATCTCTTTAACATAAGCTAAAACCAGTGGTAATCCTCCGTATCCTTCTTTCCCTACAAATAATTGGGCGTGACTGATACGGCCTTCTGTTACCGAATCCTGAAGCATTTTCTTTATGGCATTCTGCCCGACAATTTCATTCCAGTGCATAGTACAAAGATAAGCACCGTAATAACAAAACACAAACCTAAATGAAAAGCAAAAGCAACAAATGAAGTATCAAATTATACTGCGAAAGCAATAACTTGGAGTGGAAACTGGCATAAGTCTTTAGCTTTTTCACATTATTTAACTTATTTTAAGGGGTAAATAATTTTTAGCTTTCATTATTTATTATGATATTTGCGCTTTGTTAAGCAAATCGTACATGAACAAAATCTTTGTTTTCGCTTTAGTCGCATTAGGAACAACTCTTAGTGCTCAGTCTATCGGAAATTCTCCGTATGCAGTATTTGGGCTTGGAGATGTTAAATATAATAATGACCTCAATATATCTGCTATGGGTGGTATTTCTGCAGCATATATCTCAGATTTCACCAACTCATTTAACTTCGGCAACCCGGCAGCCAACTTCAATTTAGAACTTACTTCTTTAAGAGGTCAGGTTACTAATGAGAACAGCTTCTATAAATCCGATTATAATAATTATAGTAAGACTAAACACTCTAACTATCTTTCTAATATATCGATAGCAGTTCCATTATCTTCTAAAGTTAAATTTGGTCTGGGCTACCAGCCATACAGCTCCAAAACCTACAATATCTTAACAACTAAAAATATAGGAGATGAAGGTAATCAGCAGGCTAATTTCTTTAAAGGCGAAGGAACAATCAGTACAGTAGAGGCAGCTTTATCTTATCAGGTAATACCTGGTTTAGGTTTAGGTTTAAGAACTAATTTCTATTTCGGTAAAGTCTCCGACATCGAAGAGGTTACTTTTAAAAATGCCGAACTTATTAATGGTTACCAGACCAGCAATAAAGTAAAAAGTTTCAACTTTACTGTAGGTGCCGCTTATCAGCACAAAACAAGTACAGACCATAAAATTACTGCCGGAGCAACTTACCAGTTTGGTAATGGAGGTACAATGGAATCTACATATACCAATAGTACATATTTCTATACTGGCGAAAGCAGGCAGAATGTAAATATTATAGAACGGGCAACAAGTAGGTCCAAAAATTTAATCCCTCAGATATTTACAGCTGGTATCGGTTATGGTAGAGATGCAAGATGGTTTGCTTCTGCTCAGGTAGATTATACAAAAGGAAGAACTATTAACTTTCTTGGAAACCCTTTCGAATATAAGGATGGCTATAAAGTGTCTGCCGGTGGATGGTTTATCCCGAATGCAAATGACTTCAGAAGCTACTTCTCTCGTGTAATATACAGATACGGAGCTTTCTATGAAAAAGGAGGGCTTAACATCAATGGTAAAGATATCAATGGTTACGGACTAAGTCTTGGTGCTAACTTCCCTATAAAACCTTCTATTAATTCATTCAGTAGTATAGATTTTGCTGTAGAATTTGGTAAGAGAGGAACTACTCAAAACAATCTTGTACAGCAAGGATTTATCAACTTCAAAATTGGATTTAATTTTGCAGACCGTTGGTTCATTAAAAACTTATACAACTAAGATGAACATCTTACATAAGATATTTTTAAAAAATTTAGCCGGAGTATTTCCTTTGGCTATTTTTTTTCTGCTTGTATCTTGTGAGGAAGATCAAAGTAAAGCCGGTGGGAAAAAGAAAACAAATTTCCCGGCACAGGTCTTTTATAATGCCAAAATCATTCAGCGTGATTCTGGTCGTATTTCTATGAGGTTCAATGCTCCGCTTATCGAAAAGTATGAATATCTTGATACACCCTATGTGGAAACCCGAAAAGGGCTTTACATAGAGTTTATAGATCATAAGAAACCAAAAAATCCTGGAAAACTATGGGCAAACTATGCCAAAATGATAGAAAAAAAGGATTTTTATCTTGCAAAAGGTGATGTAAAAATCATTAATCCGGAAGGTCAGACTTTCAAAATGCAGAGTATCTACTGGGATAAGAAAAATAAAAAAATGTATACTAAAGATACAGTATTCATTACCGATAAAGAAGGAAATATATTGATTGGCTCTCACGGTATGAAAGCTAAAGACGACTTTAGTCAATACAGCTTATACAGCAGCTTCGGAGAAGCAAACTCCGAAACTATGCCGGATATGAAAAAATAAATGAGGGATTACCACTGCATAGGTCTTATGTCCGGGACCAGTCTGGACGGACTGGACATCTGCTATGTTCAGTTTACTAAAAATCCGCAGTGGAACTTCAAAATACTCAAAAGCTCTACATTACCCTACTCTTCTGTATGGAAAAAAAAGTTAAGATCTGCCGTAGATTTATCATCAGAGAATCTTCTGGCGCTACATTCTGAATATGGCTTTTATTTAGCCGAATGTACCCAAAACTTTATCCAGAAACATGAGATAGAGAAGCTGGATGTAATTGCTTCCCACGGGCACACTGTTTTTCATCAGCCCCAACGACATTTCACCCTTCAGATTGGTGATGCAAGACTCATAAAATATCACATCAATAAAACTACAGTATACGATTTTCGTTCTCAGGATGTTCTGATGGGTGGAAATGGTGCTCCATTAGTACCAATTGGAGATCATTTATTATTTTCAAAGTATTCTGCCTGTCTTAATTTAGGTGGATTCACCAATATTTCTTACAATGAAGCGGGTAAGAGAATAGCATTTGATATTTCCCCGCTTAATATTGTTTTGAACACTTTGTGCAGCAAACTGGGACAGGAATATGATCAGAACGGAGATATTGCCAGAAACGCAGCTATTGATGATGTTCTTCTCCAAAAGCTAAATTCTTTATCATTTTATAAAAAGTCAGCGCCAAAATCATTGGGTATAGAATGGGTGAATACTGAAGTTATGCCACTATTGCAAAATGTATCCATTGAAACTGCTTTGGCAACACTAACCCGTCATTCTGCAGAACAGGTTGCAAGTGTATTAAATCAGAAACAACTCAAAAATGTTCTTGTTACCGGCGGCGGTGTTTATAATCGTTTTTTTATAGAGTCTTTACAGGCTTTAACTTCAACTCAACTAATCGTTCCGGACCAACAGACCATAGAATTCAAAGAAGCTCTTATATTTGCTTTTATGGGGCTTTTAAGGGTACTGGGGGAAAACAATGTTCTGGCATCTGCAACAGGAGCTGCAAAAGACCATAGCAGCGGAATTATTGCTTAGTCCCTTTTTTTAAATCCAAACTTTAACTTTGGACTTGTAATCCAAACTAGCCTTGCCAAGGTTTGAAACCTTGGCAAGGCTAGTTATTAAATAATAAAAAAACCGAAAGAAGTTTCTTTCGGTTTGTATTTTCTGACAGAAAATTTATATTTATAAGCTTTCGATCTTATCGGTCAATGAGTTGATGAAGTTTTGAAGTGGCTTTTCAACCATCATTTTAAGAAACGGATTGAATTTTCCTTCGAATAATAATTGTACCTCAGTCTGGGTATCATTTACCGGATTCATCACTCCTCTTAATGCAAAATCCAAAGAAGAACTTGCTGAAGCTAATACTACACCTTGGTCTGTAACCTCCTGAATCTTAAGACCAATCTTAGGAAGACCACTTAACTCAAAGTTAAAGCCACCTTCTTTTACTTCAAAAGTTTTAAGACTATCCGGCATTAGCGCTTTATAGTCTTCCGGCTTTTGCAGCATTTCTTTTAATTCAGCAACCGATTTATTTACGACAACTTTTCTACCTTCTAAATTCATTATTTTTATATTTTTGTACTTAATTATAAACCCTAACAAATGTATAAAGTTTTTATCAATGAACGAAAATTATCCTTCACAAATGCTATTCAGCAAATTGATAAAAATTTAGAATTTGTGGATGTCAATACATTTAGTATTGCTATAGACCTGTTAGAGAATACTTCAACTCCTTCCGTTAATATTTATGCTGAAAATGTAGAAGAGGTTTGGAATACTTTTTCTGCCTCATTCAGAAATATCGAAGCTGCCGGTGGTGTTGTACTGAACACAAAGGATGAAGTTCTTTTTATCTACCGCATGTCCAGATGGGATCTTCCGAAAGGAAAAATGGAAAAGGGAGAATCTAAAGATTTAACCGCTCTGAGAGAGGTTGAAGAGGAATGTTCTATCACAGATCTTTCTCTGGAAGAATTCCTGAGTTCTACCTATCATATGTACACAGAAAGAGATGGCAGCAAGGTTTTAAAAATTACACATTGGTACAAAATGCGCCACCATAGCAATCAGCAACCATTGCCACAGGAAATTGAAGGTATTACCAAAGCGGAATGGAAACCTCAAAGTGATATTAAAACAGAAGTTTTTCCCAATACTTTCCAGAATATACGTCTGATATTGGATGAGGCTCTGGATTTGAAATAACAATAAGTAATAAATAAAGGGCAATGAATATTAGTTATAATCCTTCCATACTAAAATCATTATTGAAAGTATGGGTGATATCAAATATTCTGCCTGCTCTTCTTATCCAAATATATAACTACAGTCCTGAAAATTTCTGGTTCAATTTACTGTTTGTTTCTGCATGTGGACTTCTTATTTCAGTTCCAGCAATGCTTATTTTAGCAATCCTCATAAAAAGATGGACAAATAAAAAAACTATGATTATTCCAGTCTCAGTTCTTTTAGTTTTCATTACATTTTATATGGCAGGCTTTCGGTGTACAGATTTTCCGTTAGCTATTCTTTACTCTATAACTATTTCAGGTTCAATATTAATCATAAACCTTAAAAGTAAAAGTGATTATTAAATTTAGCTTACAATAAATCAATCAGTTTTTCCAAAGCAATACCTCGGGAACCCTTTAGCAGAATATTCTCGGTAGTTACAGGATTTTGTTTCAGATAATCACCGGTAAGAGCTGTGCTTTCAAAAGCCAATTCAGAAGCGTTGACTTCCTTGAACTTAGGACCAACGGTGATAATATTGTCAAACTCTAAGCTTTCTGCTAATGAAAGAATTCTCTCGTGTTCTACTCTACTTTCATCACCAAGCTCCAGCATATCTCCTATAATAATAGTTTTGGAACCTTTATACTGGCTAAAGTTTTTAAGGGAAACTTCCATACTGCTTGGATTAGCATTGTAAGTATCCAGTACCAGAGTCTTCCCATCTCTTTCTACAATCTGAGAGCGCATATTGGTTGGTGTATAGCTCTCTATTGCTCTTTTAATATCAGTTTCTTCTACTCCGAAATATTTACCCAAAGAAATTGCTGCACAAATATTATTGAAATTATACTCTCCTGTTAATTGAGAAAGTGCCTTCTGATCAGTAAACAGAATACCAATCCTGTTGTTTTCTGTGAACATTTGAAACTGGTAATCTGAAACCTCTGTACCAAAAGTTATTTTTTTGCTGTAAGCAGCTGTTTTTTCTTCCTGTATAACATCTGCCTGATTAACAAGAATAGTTTTATCGTTGTTTTTTAGGTAATCATATAATTCCGATTTTCCTTTAATTACGCCTTCAAAACCTCCAAAGCCTTCTAAATGTGCTTTACCAAAGTTGGTGATATAACCATAATCTGGCTGAGCAATGCTGCAAAGTAATTCAATTTCTTTCTGATGGTTCGCACCCATTTCTACTACAGCTATTTCATGTCCTGGCTGAATGGATAAAATTGTTAGTGGAACTCCTATATGATTGTTCAGGTTTCCTTGTGTATACTGAACACTGTATTTTTGTACCAAGACAGCGTGAATAAGTTCTTTTGTTGTTGTTTTACCATTACTCCCCGTTAGTCCTACAATTGGAATTTGTAAGTGCTTACGGTGTTCTTTTGCTAAGTCCTGTAATGTCTGAAGTGTAGACGGAAAACAGAAAATATTGTTTTCCGGGTTATCAAAATCAGGATTTTCAATTATTACAGCTATAGCACCTTTATTTATTGCCTCCTCGGCCTGTGTTGCAGCATCAAAACTTTCACCTGAGAAAGCGAAAAATAAATCTCCTTTTTCAATCTTTCTGGAATCTATTACAACCTTATTACAAGTTTTATAAATAGCGTATAACTGTTCAATATTCATGACTCCAAAATTATAAAAAAGAAATAAAATATATGGCAATCAAAATGAAAGTATTCCTATTACAGGTCTACATTTTTTCCAAAAATTCAATATATGCCGGAATACTTTTCTCAATCCATTCCGAAGATGTGTTCTGTTCAATACCATAATAAGCAAATAAAGGCTTGTAATCTGCTTTAATGTATTTAAAAGTAAGTTCAAAAGGTGTTGTCAATTCTTTAAGTGTGTAATTATAAACACCTGTTGCGGTATATTCGTTTTCCTCGATGCCAACACTCATAGCTAAAGCTACTTTTTTCTCTGCAAATTTATACCCACTCTTACTGCCATAGGCCCAACCATATAACAATACTTCATCCAACCATTTCTTTAGTAAGGGCGGGGAACTGAACCAGTAAAATGGAAACTGAAAAATAATTATATCATAAGCTTCTACTAGAAGTTGTTCCTTTTCAACATTTAGCTTCTCATCCGGGTAAGCCGCATATAAATCATGTATATAATATTGATCCGGATATTTTCGTAGTTCTTCTATCCAGCGTTTATTAATCATTGATTTTTTAAGATCAGGATGAACCAGAATAATTAATATTTTTCCTTCTTTTTTCATATTAAAAACTAAAATTATATTGGACAAAAGTATTTACAAAAATCCTTAATTTCCTATATTGCACCCCATTGTAAGGTCCTATAAAAAATGTAACTAATGACAAAAATTAAAGACACTTCAACAAACTTTGCCAATAAAAAAAACTTAATGGAAGAGTGCCATGAGGTATATGCTGTTAATATAATTGGTGGTCAGTGGACTCTTGCTATTTGCTGTTACCTTATCAACGGAAAACTGCGTTTTAGCGAACTAAAACAATGTCTCCCGAATATTACAGAAAGAATGCTGGCACTAGAACTAAAAAAGCTGATCGAACATAAAATAATCCAAAAGTTTGTGTATGCAGAAGTGCCTGTCCGAGTAGAATACGAACTGACTTCAGTAGGTTATAAACTTCATAACATAATAACTGAATTAGGTAAATGGGGTAATGAGCATAAAGAGTTAGTTAAAAAACAGTAAGCTCAATTAATATTGATTTAACAAAAAAATCATATTTCCCTGCTATAAAGGCTTTCATTCTTATATTAGCTTTGCTAAATTTGCAAAATGAACCGAATCGCCGAATTGAAGAAATTCATGACCAGCCAGTATATTTATTACGGGCTTAGAATGACCTTTGCAGTTGTAGTTCCCTGTATTATCATGGCCTATTATGGTGTTCTGGCTGAATACTTCGCTTTTCCTCTTGGTACCATGCTTATGACAAATATGGACCAACCCGGTCCTTTTGTAAGACGTCGGAATACTTTTATCATTGGAATTATCTGCTTTTTCATTGTATCTCTGGCCATTTTACTTACCTACCAATACCCCATTATTGTGGCAGCAGAGATTATTCTGTTCGGTATGTTCTTTTCTCTTATCGGTATTTATGGTACCCGGCTTTCTGCAATGGGATCATTGACCCTTGTGGTATTTGCAATTCTTATCGATGGGCACTTTGGTGGTGGAAAGGTAATCCAAACCTCTATTACACTTACTTTAGGAGGTTTATGGGCTTTTCTTCTGTTTTTTATATTATCTAAGATTCAGCCCTATATACTGGTAAAACAGATTTTGGGAGAAAATTTTATAGAACTCGGAAATTTTATCCGGATAAAATCCAAATTTTACCAAACCAAACCCGATTTTGATGCTCTTTTCCATGAAATGATGTCCTCACAGATTAAACTGAAAGAACATCATGAGGATTTACGTGAAATACTTTTTACTACCCGGACCTACGTTAACGAATCTACGACTACCAGTCGTATTATTATGCTAATGTTTTTGGAAAGTATCGATCTTTTCGAACAAATTCTTACCTCTCAGCAGGATTATAAAACCATGCATGAGAAATTTGATGATAAAAATATTCTACCTTCTATTCATCGTTATATTGAGATTATTTCATCCGAACTTATCAATATTGGCATTGCTGTACAGGCAAATCAGAAAGCGTTTCCTATTGCCAATCTCGACAAGGAGCTGATGAAGTGCTACCAGCTGTATTATGACCTTCGCAATACAGAGATGAATCATGAAAACTTTCAGGACTTTATGATGCTTCGTCAGATCCTGATGAATCTTAGTGAAATTACCAAAAAGGTTAAAACTATTTATCGTGCATCAGGCTACGATGAGAAGCTTGCTAAAAGTTTATCATTCGGTCTGGATTTTGAAAAATTCGCTCCTAAAAATGAAAAAATCAATCTGAAGCTACTGAAATTTAATCTATCCTTAAAATCAGCTCACTTCAGGCATGCACTACGTATCACTATAGCATTGCTCATCGGTTATATTGTTTCCTTGGTCACATTCGTACAAATTGGGCATTCTTACTGGATTTTGATCACGATACTGGCAATACAGAAACCTGCATTTAGTATTACCAAATCCAGAAACCTCCTAAGGCTTGGCGGAACATTGGCTGGTGCTACACTCAGTTTTGCTATTTTATACTATATTAGTAATACAACAGTACTCTTTATTATCCTTTTGGTTAGTATGATATTGTGCTATACTTTCCTTAAAAAGAAATACATGACTGCTATTTTCTTTATGACAATCTATGTATTTATGTCTTTTAATTTCCTTTCACCAGGGAACTTTCAAGTAATCTTTGTAGACCGTATTATCGATACACTTATTGGTGGTGCAATTAGCTTCTTGGTTTCTTATTTTGTATTTCCAGTATGGGAAAGGACGCAGAATAAATCCTATGTTATTGACGCTATTAATGGCAACAAAGCCTACTTTAAGATTGTCTGTGAAATGATTACAGAAAAAGATGTGAATATCACTCAGGACTTCAAAGAGATAAGAAAAGATGCTATTATTGCGCTGGCCAATCTCTCGGATAACTTCCAGAGAATGTTATCTGACCCTAAATTCCAGCAGCATTTAAGAATCAAACGTATCCACCAGTTTGTCAATACCAGCCATCTTCTTACGGCATATATTGCCTCGCTTTCTATGTATGCTCAGAAAAACGATACTTTCTCCGAGGTAGATTTAAAAAACTGGAGAAAGAAGATTATGCTGGAGTTTACCAAAATGCAGCTATTACTAAATGTAGAAGGTATTAATGAGGAAAGCCTGAAAGAATTCGAGGATTATAAAGAACCTTCCGATAAAATAGAAACTTTACTGGAAAAGCGCCGTCGCGAGATTATGGAGAAAGAAATACCTTTTATTTCTAATCCGGAAAAAATCAGCAGACTAACGGAACTAAAAAGTATAAACGAACTTTTTGCTCTTATCAATAACGTAACCGAAGAACAGGTAAAAGTTATTGAAAGATTCCTAAGAAATCAGGATTCTACAACGATGGAGAAAAAGAAATCATCAAATCTCTTTAACTGGGCCCAGAAATAATCGGAAAAAGTATCATCATATACCTTGCATCTTACATTATCCAGATGATGTAGTTGAAAAGCTTCAACTTCATAATTCTTTTTCAGGGACCAGAATTTGGAATGATGTAGTTTGTAAAGAGATTCTTTTACACACCATATCGCTGTAAGGTATTCTTTTTCTTCTTCAGGTACTATAAATGAGGACTCGTTAAGGGTAAATTTATGTTTTATTTTCACAATTTTATCCTTTACCATTTCCAGATCTATTCCCACTTTTTTATCAGAAATAGCAATGGCTGCAAGAGGAAAAGAATGGCTTATTGATATTTCTTTATTTGCAGGCATCAGATAAGGCTCTCCATTTTCTTTGTACAGTATTTTATGCTCTGGCAAAAGCTGTTTCAGCATTTTTCGCACCATCAATACCTCTGATAATTTTTTGGGATGATAATGGGTAACCTTTTCATAATTTTCGGGTTCCAGAAGTTCCTGTGGGTTCAGTTCTTCACTCTCATCATACTTCCATACCCATACAACGGCTTTATTATCGGAGAAATTCTGGTATAACGGCATATTTTGCTAATAGGATTATAGATTGTAAATTTGCAAAAATATATTAATTCAAATTAATGGAAACTAAAACACAATACGTTCCTTACAAAGTTAAGGATATTTCTCTGGCTGAATGGGGAAGAAAAGAGATAGAACTGGCTGAGGCTGAGATGCCTGGTCTTATGGCTATCCGTGAGGAATACGGTCCACAACAACCGTTGAAAGGAGCACGTATCGCAGGATGTCTTCACATGACGATCCAGACAGCTGTTCTTATCGAAACTCTAGTTGCTCTTGGAGCTGACGTTACATGGTCTTCTTGTAACATCTTCTCTACTCAGGATCACGCTGCTGCTGCTATTGCTGCTGCCGGAATTCCTGTATACGCATGGAAAGGTATGAACGAGGAGGAATTTGACTGGTGTATCGAGCAAACTCTTTTCTTCGGAGAAGAAAGACAACCACTAAACATGATTCTTGATGATGGTGGTGACCTTACCAATATGGTTTTCGACAAATACCCAGAATTAACAAAAGACATCAAAGGACTTTCTGAGGAAACAACTACAGGGGTTCACAGATTATACGAAAGAATGCAGAATGGTACATTAGTAATGCCTGCAATCAACGTAAACGATTCAGTTACCAAGTCTAAATTCGACAACAAATACGGATGTCGTGAATCTGCAGTAGATGCTATCAGAAGAGCTACAGACGTTATGCTTGCTGGTAAGCGTGTTGTAGTTTGCGGATACGGAGATGTAGGTAAAGGTACTGCAGCTTCTTTCAGAGGTGCTGGTTCTATCGTTACAGTAACCGAAATCGATCCAATCTGTGCATTACAGGCTGCTATGGAAGGTTATGAGGTAAAACAGCTGGATACAGTTGTAGACAATGCAGATATCATCATTACAACTACAGGTAACTTCGGTATTGTAAGAGGTGAGCATTTCGAAAAAATGAAAGATAAAACTATCGTATGTAACATCGGTCACTTCGATAATGAAATCGATATGGCATGGTTAAACAATAACCACGGTGCTTCTAAAATAGAGATCAAGCCACAGGTTGACAAATACAACGTTAATGGTAAAGATATCATTATCCTTGCAGAAGGACGTTTGGTAAATCTTGGTTGTGCTACTGGTCACCCTTCATTTGTAATGTCTAACTCTTTCTCTAACCAGACATTAGCTCAGATTGAACTTTGGGTACATTCTGATAAATATGAAAACAAAGTATATACTTTGCCTAAGCATTTAGATGAAAAAGTAGCTGCCCTTCACCTTAAAAAGTTAGGTGTAGAGCTTGAAACTCTTTCTCAGGAGCAGGCTAAATATATTGGTGTAACTGTAGATGGTCCATTCAAACCAGACTATTACAGATACTAAGATATAGTATTCTAAAACTTATAAAAAAACTCCCGGAATATTCCGGGAGTTTTTTACTTTTATTATTCTTTTTGGAAACAGAATAATAAAAGTAAAAACTATAATCAGGATTATGAAAACATCGCGTTTAGAGGCATTTAGTGACGGCGTTATTGCCATTATCATCACGATTATGGTACTGGAGTTAAAAGTGCCGGATACTACAAGCTGGTCTGCTTTATACAGTTTATTGCCTAAATTTATTTGCTATATCCTCAGCTTTATCTATGTCGGCATCTACTGGAACAATCACCACCATATGCTACATTACTGTACCAGTGTGAATGGGAGAATTATGTGGAGTAATCTGTTTTTCTTATTCTGGCTTTCTCTGATGCCTTTTGTTACAGCTTGGATGGGAGAGCATCATTTTGATAAAAATACAACCATTACCTATGGTATTCTTCTTATCCTTGTTGCTATAGGTTATACCGTACTTTCTTATCAGATACTGAATCAGGAAGGAAAAGATTCTCCGTATGCCAAAGCCATTGGTAGTAGCTATAAAGAAAAAGCATCCATAATACTATATATTTTAGGAATTGCCAGCTCATTCTATGAGTCATATCTGGCGCTTTTCTTTTATTATGTTGTCGCCATTATATGGATAATACCAGACCGAAGATTAGAGAAAAATGCAAATCACAAAGATTTGTAAAGTAACAGAAAAATGTTTTGCATAAGCAAAGCATTTTTTTATTAACTTCACATAACATGAAACGCTTTGTTATTATTTTGTTAATATTTATAACTGCTTTTTCTAAAGGCCAGAACAAAATGGAATTTGGAAAAGCTACAAAAGCTGTTATACCGTTTCAGTTAATTAATAGTCTCATCTTTATACCGGTACAGCTAAATGGTGTAAACCTTATTTTCCTTCTGGACTCAGGCGTTACCAATACTATTATATTCAGCACACAGGATAAGGATCTTAGTCTGAATGATGTTTCAAAAATGAAATTTACCGGGCTTGGAGGCTCTCAAGAAATAGAGGGCGTTCTGTCTCAAAAAAACATTCTTAGCTTCGGAAAAGATCTTGTAGATAAAGATCATACAATATATCTGATCCTGAATGAAGAATTTAATTTTTCTTCTCACATTGGTATTCCGGTTAATGGTATTATCGGGTCCGAATTCTTTAAAGACTATCCTGTTAAAATTGACTACATTAAAAAGAAAATTACGGTTTATTCCAATCAAAAGAACTTCGAAAGAGACACCAGAAAAGCGGCTACTTTCAATATTACTTTAGAGGGCGAAAAACCCTATATTATGGCTGATATTCAGATGACAACAATACCTAAACCTTCCAAACTTCTTATAGATCTGGGGAATGGTGATCCTATCTGGATATTTCCAAGCCTGATTAAAAACTTTGTTTACAACAGACCCAATATTGATGATTATCTGGGCAGAGGCTTTAATGGTGATATTTTTGGAAAAAGAAGCCGGATTAGAAAATTTTCTATAGGCGAATTTAGTTTTGAAAAGCCCTTGACGGCAATGCCTGATGAGTTTTCTATTCAGCATCTGAAATTGGTTGCGGACAGAAAAGGTTCTATAGGTGGCGAAATACTAAGAAGATTCACCGTATTTTTTGACTATCCCAATTCTAAAATATATCTAAAGAAAAACAGAAACTTCAATGATCCGTTTCATTTTAATATGAGTGGTCTGGATCTTCGCCATGATGGTATGGTATGGGATAAAGATTTAGTTTCTATACCAACGATAAAGAGTAAAGACTCTCCCAGAGAGGGAACGGAAATTAATCTGGGTGATAGTTTTCAGTATAAATTTGTTCTTAAACCATCTTATTCTATTGCGGGATGCAGAGAAGATTCTCCTGCCTATAAGGCCGGGTTAAGAAAAAATGATAAATTAGTAACGGTAAATGGTAAACCAGCCGGCAGTTATACACTGGAACAGCTGAACGAGTTATTTAAATCTGAAGAATTTAAAGTTATTAAAATCACTGTTATCCGAAACAGTGAAACCCTTAATTTCAGTTTTACGTTGGAGGATCCAATACCTTATCAGGAAAATTAAAACAATGGAAGAAGCAACACTCAATAGTATACGAAACAGACCTCGGTTCAAATTCAGTACAAAGCTCTCCCCTGTTGAATACGAGCAACATTTACTGGAAATGATACGGGCAAATCCTCTTATTCATGGAAAAATAAACAGAGAAGTTGCCAGTATATGGGTAAATAACAATATCGATAATTACTGGAAGCCATACCTTTCTATAAGAATGGAAAAAAGCAGTGAACAGGAAGACCATACAGAGATCAGAGGTATATTTGGTCCTAGTTCTGCTGTATGGACATTCTTTATGTTTTTGTACTTTCTTTTCGGAATATTCTTCATGGTATTTGTTTCATTATATTATGTTGAAATACAGATCAAGACTGAAAATTACCCATGGGCTATTCATGCTAGTATAGCCTGCATTGTCCTAATCCTGTTAACCTGGATGGCTTCTCAGTTCGGCCAAAAACTGGCAAAAAAAGAAATGGAAATTTTGAGAAAATTTGCAGAAGAAACTTCTGACAGTATAGAAGTCAAAAAAGAAGAATCATTATAAAGCAGGAAGTTAGAAGTACGAGATATAAAAATGAGTTGTGAATAACTATTTGTCAGCTTAACCACAAAAGAAACAAAATATCTTTGTAAGTGGTAACATTACATCTCAATAATTTGTCAGCTTAACTATTTTTTTAAACATAAAAAAGCCGGAGTAAAGTCCGGCTTTTATGATTATATTGTTATTTTGGGCTTTGCAGTGTCCTGCTGTTGTTTTGCCTGTTCTTTTTCTTTTTTAACTTCATCAAGAACTTTTACCCTATTATCCTGCTGTTTTTTAATTTCAGCAAGAAATGGGGTTACAATTTCTGTTAGTTGTTCTTCGGAAATATCATTGGCTTTAGGATCGTCCATTAGCTTCTTCCATGGTCTTCTCTGTCCCCACGGATAGTCACCATATACAATAACAGGATTTCCTTTTGCACGCACTGTTGCTCCGCCTTTGTTCAGTACCCATTGCTCCCCCCAATCATACATCCATTTTGCATCTTCTTCTAAAAGTCTCAGACACGAGTGCGATGCCGGATAACCAGGCATCGAATACTGATGCCAGCCTATACCTTCATGATTAGCAATATTAAAATTCCATTTTAGCTTCCATTCGTCACTTACGGTACTAATGATCTCTTTTCCTTTCCAGTTTGTAAAATGCAGTCCTCTGGTTGTCTGGTGTGCTTTAGATCCCATACTTGTAGGCCCCCACTTTACCAGCTTTCCGTTTTCATATAAGGCATAAGCCTGAATAGGATAAGAGAAAAAAGCAATTTTAGGTATTGAAGACATTGCTTCAACATACTCAGGGAATGGTGAATAAGCCAGGAAATTAGATTCCAGTTTATTTGGTACAATAAGTGTGTCAGCTTGTCCCATATTTTTTCTATCCAGACGGTTCAATGCAAGGATATTATGAAGTTCTTCTCCTTTATAAGTATTCAAAAAGACTTTTCTTAGTGAGTCATTTCCTTTTATAGGCCAAGCACTATAATCAGAATTGCTTTTAATACTAACTTTAGGTCTTTCGGGCTTTACAATTGAGTCTTTTTTCGGAACCTCCACAGAATCTTTTTCCTGTTTAGGATCTTCTACTACAGTAGATGTAGTGTCGGTGTGATCGGGTGTAGATGAAACTGTTTCGTTTTGCTTTTTACACTGCAATACGATGGCACTTATCATCACTAAACCAGCAAGTTTAAAACTTTTTTTCATGAACTGATAGTTGTTAAAGTTTTGTTAAAACAATAATGATACCAAGATGTAAAAATTACGAAAAAATAAAATATTAATTCCCTAAAAAGTGATAAAAAAATAGAATTATATATTTTGAACCGATAAAAATCATTTACCTACCAACTTCAGATATCTTTGCTTTTTAGTATCTTAGCTCTACTAATATGAATTTTCATTTATAATCTATCCGGAAATGTTTCAGATCTTCAGAGCCCACGTGGACAAATTTATTGAAATAGACGATGAGGAGTTTGAGAAAGTAACTTCTTTTTTCCGGATCAAAAAATTCCGAAAAAAGGAAAGTTTGATTACTGCCGGTGAAATCTGCAAATTTCATTTTTTTGTTCTCAAAGGTTGCCTCAGAAAATTTTACATTACTTCCAAGGGGACTGAGCAAACTACAGAATTTGCTATTGAAGCCTGGTGGCTTACCGACAATATGGCTTATGAGCATCAGCTAAGGACAGACTTCAGTATTCAGGCGGTTGAAAATTCAGAGGTTTTGGTGATTGAATATCAGGATCAGGAACGCTTGCTGAAAGAACATCCTATAATGGAACGTTACTTCAGATTTGTCTATCAACGTTCATATGCAGCAGCGCAAATGCGGGTAAGGTATATCTATACATTTTCTAAAGAGGAAATGTACCTTCATTTTTTGGAACAGCAACCTCAGTTTGTACAGCGGATACCACAGTATCTGATCGCTTCTTTTCTGGGGCTTACACCTGAATACTTAAGCGAAATAAGAGCTAAAAAGATTTCTTAAACCAGCTTAAGTTTTTTCAGATGCAGATTTTTCAACTTTGTAACATCAATAACTAAATACTTGGAAACAATGGAAAAACGCATCAACATTGCTCAGACAGAGCCACAATTGTACAAAGCGATGTACGGTTTGGAAGCAGCTACTGCACAAACGGAATTATCTAAAACTTTAAAAGAGTTAATAAAAATCCGCGCTTCACAAATCAATAATTGCGCTTATTGCCTGGATATGCATACTAAAGATGCTATCAAAAATGGTGAAACCCAACAACGTATATTTGTACTAAGTGCATGGAGAGAGGCTACCTATCTGTATACTGAAGAAGAACAGGCGGTATTGGCTATGACTGAAGAAGTAACGCTAATAAGCAACAACGGAGTATCCGAAGAGACTTATCAAAAAGCATTAAAGCATTTTACTAAAAATCAGGTTGCACAGATTATTATGGCAATTATTACCATCAATGCATGGAACAGAATAGCTGTTAGTACTCATTTACATATTGGTGAATAACCTTCTGTAAAATAAGCTTAATAACATCTAAAAAATCACGAAGGCACAAGTCCAATACTTGTGCCTTCGTGATTATATTCAAAAAATATTGGCTACATAATTTCCCGCCACCATTTGTCCCATTTTTTGTCAAGCTCATTCAGATTTAGCTTCTCTCCTATTTTAGGTGTTGCAACCGGAATACCTTCTGCTTCCGCATATTCAGTAACCTTTTCCAAAGGTTCATACCAAGGGTGCTGTGCCAGTTTGAATTTGGAATTGTGTACGGGAATAAAACTCTTTGCTTTGAGTTCTTTCACCTCTGTCATCATCTGATCCATTAGTGTATGAATATACGGCCACTTGTCTCCGTATTGTCCGCATTCCAGTATTGCAAGATCAAAAGGTCCGAATTTATTTCCTATATCTTTAAAATGCGGTCCATAACCGCTGTCTCCTCCTAAAAACAATTTCATTGTAGGCGTCTGTAATACAAAAGAAGTCCACAGAGAGATATTACGCTTTGTTAGCCTTCCGGAAAAATGTCTGGCCGGGGTCAAGGTAACGTTAAAACCATTGCCAAGATCTATGCTGTCGTACCAGTTTTTTTCAATAATTCTGTCTCTATCCCAACCCCAATATTCAAAATGTTGTGCTACACCAAGACCACAAATTACCTTTTTTACCTTTGGCTTTAGCGCCTGTACCGTTTTGTAATCCAAATGATCCCAATGATCATGTGAGATAAATAATACATCTATCTCGGGCATATCTTCAGGCTGATAATGATTGGATCCTTCAAATGCAGTTACAGAACCTGGTATTGGAGATGCATTTCCGCTAAATACAGGATCTGTAAGAAATGTCATCCCATCCAGTTGGATTAAATAAGAACTGTGCCCGAACCACAACATCACATTTTCTTCCGGACTAAGATTCTTCAGGTCAGTATTCACATACGGAATAGCCATCTTTGGTTTTGTATCCGGAAATTTTGTTTTTAGGAAATTCCATAAAACTTTACCCATTTTCTCGCCTTCAGCCAATGCCGGAGTCGGAACCAGATTATGAAACTGCCCGTTTTTATAATTGGATAATGTTTCGAAAAATATTTTTCTCTCGTTATCGGGGAACTGCCCCAGTTGCTTTATTAAACTCATTTTACAATTTACAGCCACTTTTAATACGGCCTTTGAAATTTATATTTTATATCTTAATACAGACTGTAAGCAGCCTTTATAATAGTAAGACGATTAAGCTGACAAAATACTTTAACCAATCCTTAATCTTTCTTCTTCCAGATCCAGTTTTACCAGATAATGTCTTATATATTCCTCATCCATACGCGGATTTTTCCTATTTTCTTCTCTTAGCCAAACTCTTTGCTCTTCCAGAGCATTCAGATACATTTCTTTGGTTTCGTCAGAGAGTTTGCGTATAGATTCCTCTTTATCTTCTTTTTCCCACTGATCCATCATCTTTCGGAAATATTCATTATCGCTTTTCCGATGGCTGTAATTTTCATTCAGATAAGTAAAAGCTGCATGTCGCATTCCCTTTCTCAGAACATCTTCTGCCTCCACTTTCGACAAATAGTCTCCTGAATCTGGTGAGAGCTTTAGCTTGCATATCAACGCAGGTAAAGTAAGCCCCTGTACAATCAATGTAATCAGTATTACAATAAAAGTAATAAAGAGTATCAGATTCCGGTGTGGAAAGAGTTCTCCGTTATCCATATGTACCGGAATAGATAAAGCTGCTGCCAGCGAAACCACTCCACGCATTCCTGTCCAACCAAATAATAAAGGTGCTTTCATTCCCGGATTACGGTCAGCTACATTAATGAAATTACGGGCAATAAGAGTTACAATAACTGCACCAAAGGCCGCAATAAAACGTACAACAATAAGAGTAACAGTAACTACCACTCCATAGCCAACCGCTTCACTAAGCCCTACTCCTTCATTTTGCAATCCTTCCTGAATTTCTGGCAAATCCAAACCAATAATGAGAAAAACGATACCGTTAATCAGAAATGCAAAGCTCTCCCAGACATTTGATCCCCTTAGGCGCGATTCGGAGGTTCGGAAAAACTCGTGTCTTCTTACGGAAAGGAATAGTCCACCGCTCACTACTGCCAATACCCCCGAAGCATGAATCTCTTCAGCTGCAATATACATGATGTATGGTGTTACCAGACTTAGTATAGTATCCATATTAACATCAGAAGGAAATAATTTATGAACCTTTAGAAAAATAAAAGCAAGCAATACTCCTACTCCTACTCCGCCAACAACCATCCATCCAAAGCTGGTTGCAGCATCCTGCCAGATAAATTGTCCTGTAGCAACAGCTACCATCGCGAAACGGAAAATAATAAGTGAAGAAGCATCATTGAATAAACTTTCACCTTCCAGCACTGTAGACAGATTTTTAGGAACTTTTACAAACTTCAGAATAGCTCCGGCACTCACAGCATCGGGAGGAGAAACAATTCCGCCCAGGACAAAACCTAAAGCCAATGAGAATCCGGGAATATAGGCATTTGCAATAAAAGCAACAGACAATGCCGTCAGAAATACAACGATAAAAGCGAAGCTGGTGATAATACGCCGCAGTTTCCATATTTCTTTCCAAGAAGTAGCAAAAGCTGCTTCATACAAAAGTGGAGGCAGAAAAATAATAAAGATAAGTTCCGGATCTGTTTTTATTTTTGGAATTCCGGGAATAAAACTGATGAGTAGCCCGGCAACTACCAGCAGTATGGGATAGGCAATTCTTAATTTATTTGCCAGCATAATAGCCAACAGGATTACTAATACCAGTCCCAGGTAAAAGACAAAATTTTCAATCATCGGATTTATAAAGTATTAAGTGATTTGTTTTTAAAGTACAATATTGTTTTTAGGTGTAATTGGCTGTGGAAGATCATTTTCATCCAGCATGTCACGCATATCAATTTCTATGGTACGGCTAATCTGGGTAATCGGAACATCATTGGCACTTCCTTCAAAAGGATTTACCGAACTTTCTCCCACCGTATCCAATGTGTGAAATGCCCAGGCTATAATCGCTGAAAAAGGAATATTGAACCATACCGTATAACCTTGCATGAAGGTACCATCACCCAGTTTATCCATTTCTTTTACCAATCCGAAGGGCGCCAATATTACAAAAATAAAAAGCAGATAGGTTGCAATGGAAGCAAAGTTTCGGGGATATGGAAAGTTTTTTATTCGCTCTGCCTTTCCCTGATCGTCTGTAAATTTTATAATAGACTGTTGTAATAGTGTCCATTCGAAATCATTAATCTCTCCTGCTTTTTTCAAACGGATCAATTCTTCGGATTGTAGAGCTGTAAGCTGAGTTGCTTTATTTTTCTTGGAAAGAATATATTGCAATTCTTCTCCGGACAGATAGTGCTTTAATTCCTCTTCCAAATTAGAGTTGAGTTCCGGAATTTCGTATCTGCTTTCCCGATAAACAAAATTACTTCTCTGGTTCATATTTTCCCAGGAACGTGGCTCTCTTAGCTGGAATCTCAATGTTGTAAGCCATGCAAAATGCCGGTAGAAAATCCTTTTTACAACCATAGATTCTTTCCCACCCAGCGTATCCCGGACAGAGTATGCAAAGCTTCGGCTATCATTAATAATAGCACCATAAATCTGTCGGGCTTCCCAAATTCTGTTGTAACTGGCATTATTTTTAAATCCTACAATAAAGGCTACTGCTGTTCCCAAAATAGCGACGGGCTGCCAGGGTAATCCTATAAATTTCCATCCTATAACATATAAAATAGTCGGAACTGTAGCAATAAGAAGCATTAAAAAGGTATCCCTTTTCGTCCATTTCGCAAATTCAAAAGGGGTAAAACGTTTTCCGGTGTGCATTGTGTGTTTTTGTTTTTTGTTAGTGTTTTTATTCTGTTTCTATTAATTGTTTCTCATCATGTTTACTCTGAAAATACAGGTGACAGCTCTTCCTGATACTTTTGAGGAAGAATTATTTTTTTGTTCTCCATATCTACCCGAAATTTATATAGCTTTGTTCTGTCTTCATTTCGAAGATCGATCCACTGATTATTGTACTTTATATCCCAAATGCCATAATCACCATTTATTACAAAGCTTTTACTAAGGTTTTCTCGGTTCCAAATCTTTGTTTTTCCACCTGTGAATTTTCCTTTCCACCAAAACTCTCCGGCAAAAACATTGTTGACACTTGGGGGTCGCAATACCTGTTTGTAATCCTTTTCCATTATATCGTTAAGATCTCCCAGTCCGGTAGCATTTCCTTTGTAGCTTTTAATCAGTTTCAGATGATCATTATATACATTTACCATTCCCTCACCGTAGAATATATGCAGTTGCATTACCTCTGCAGTTCCGGTCTTTGTATAAAAATCTGTAAAATATTCGGATGCATTCACATCTTTTATTAAAGGTTTTGTTGTATCTGAGTTCTTATAAATATCCAGTTTATGATCGTGAACGCCGACAAAATATTTTCGCCCTTCTTTAAAAAACTGATTGCCCACAACCGAATATTTCCGGGGTAAAACTATTTTCTCTTTAAATCGGTCAGCAATAAGGTAACTATTATTGGCATCTTGAAAATGTTCATATTTCTTATCATTCAAATAAACATTCTGCCATTTTAATTTTTCCAATACTGTTTTTTCTCCGGTTTCTCTGGAATAAAAACTTACCTGATTTCCATTTTGGAGTGCCAGATAATCTGTAACCAATAAGTTGATGTCGCTGTAATCAGGCGCCACATATTCTTTTTGGTTCTGTATATCTACGATACCATATTTATTATTAACGCCAAAAGCTTCATAACGTTCCTGTGCTCCGGCTAAAACGGTAAACAAGCTTATACTCCATAAATATATTTTCCTCATATTTATTTGGTAAACTATATTATAAAATTATCCAATTGAGAGTTTCTTAATATCACCTACTTCCAATACATGTTTTGGATAGCCACGCAATGCAGCATTAATCATCGCTTTTCCAACTTCTTCCAGAGTAAGGAAATAAGTTGAGTTTATAGCCCTTAGAGCTGGATAAATTGCATTGATGAATTTGAAAAACCCTTTTATATTCTTAGCTCCTTTGGCGGGTTTCATAAAACCTGGACGAAAATTGTAAACACCTTTGAATGGAAGTTTCATCAGATCATTTTCAGTTTTACCCTTCACACGTGCCCACATTTGCTTTCCTTTCTCGGTGCTGTCTGTGCTGGCACCGGAAACATAGCAAAAGGTCATCTGAGGATTAACTTCTGCCATAGTTTTAGCAAATCCCAATGTCAGATTATAAGTAACTTTGGTATATTGTTCTTCATTCATTCCTATAGAAGAAACTCCAAGGCAGAAAAAACAGGCATCATATCCTTCAACCTGACTAGTCAATGCTGAGATATTACTAAAATCACTGTGCAATATTTCTTCAACCTTTGGATGGGTATAACCGCTAGGCTTACGGTTAATTAAAAGAATTTTTTCGACATTAGGGTTACTGATACTTTCCTGTAATACTCCCTCGCCTACCATTCCTGTTGCTCCGGTTATAATGACCTTTAGTTTCATATTGTATTTTTGTTATTAATCAAATTTAATTATTCTCATTTAATTTTTCACATCTATGTTTTGTATTACTTTATGCTTTATCGATGTAAAGCAAAAGTAAAATAACCACAACATTAATTATTTAAACAAATTGCGGCAATTATGAAACTTATTACCGATCGATAAACTTCCTGTTAATAATATTTTACAAAGTATATACAAAATATCAATCGGGGAAATAATATTAAATAATCAAAATTAAATTGTGTGCAATTTAATTTTGATAAATTTGTATAAGAAATTAAGAAATGAAAAACCTGCAACAACTAAAGCTAGACAATCAGATATGTTTTCCGGTATATGCACTTTCCAAGGAAATCATAAACCGATACCGTCCGCTTTTGGACAAACTGGATGTAACTTATCCGCAGTATCTGGTACTATTGGTGCTATGGGAACATCGGGAACAATCCGTTTCTCAGTTAGGAGAAAAGCTATACCTGGACAGCGGTACGCTTACACCATTACTAAAGCGTCTGGAACAAAAAAAATTAGTTATCCGGGAAAGAAGCAAAGAGGATGAACGAATTGTAAAAATAAAACTGACCTCTGAAGGTGAAAACCTCCAAAAAATAGCGGCCAGCGTTCCGAAGCAACTTTTTGAAGATATGAAAGTTCCTCAGGAAGAACTTATGCAATTAAAAAAAACAATCGAAAAAATATTAACAACTTTAAATCAGTAAAAAAATGAAAACATTGTATACCATAGGTGCTGCGGCCACCGGCGGAAGAAACGGACATGTAAAAAGTGACAACGGAGTTTTAGATCTGGAAGTACGTTATCCAAAAGCCTTAGGCGGAGCCAATGATGAATATGCCAACCCGGAAATGTTATTTGCAGCTGGCTATGCAGCATGTTTTGACAGTGCTCTTAATCTGGTGATAAAGACAGCAAAGATTAAAACTGGTGAAACAACAGTAACGGCAAAAGTAGGTATCGGCCAGATTGAAAATGGTGGATTTGGTTTGGAAGCTGAGCTTCATGCAAACATACCGGGAGTTACATTGGAAGAAGCACAGAATCTGATTGAAAAAGCACATCAGGTATGTCCATATTCTAATGCAACAAGAGGAAATATAGAGGTAAAACTTACAGTATCTAACAATTAATACCAAAGAAATGCAGATCATCGCTATTATCCTTACTGCTATTGTAGCAATAGAACATTTGTATATTTTGTGGATGGAAATGTTTGCATGGGAAACGGCTGGTAAAAAAGCCTTTGGGCGCGCTTTACCTCATGATTTGTTCAAACCTACCAAAGGTTTGGCTGCTAATCAGGGCTTATACAATGGCTTTCTGGTGGCTGGTCTAATCTGGTCATTTCTTATAGAAAATCCGGAATGGAGTAATAATGTACGTTTATTCTTTCTGGGTTGTGTAGCTGTGGCCGGAATCTTCGGTGCTGTTACGGCCAGTAAAAAGATCTTTTTTGTACAGGCTGTTCCGGCATTGCTAGCTCTTGTATTTGTACTGCTTTCGAGATAAATTGTTCATTATACTATATATTTAGCCTTGTCAAAGTTTGAAACTTTGACAAGGCTTTTCTTATGACATTTTCAATTATGAAGTAACTCTTTGTATTGTTTGCTAAATTTCCTAAATAACAAAATGATAAAAATAATCCTGCATCAATAATTTATAGTACCGAGGAGCCTACTTTCTATTTTATAGATTACACCTCTATGACCATCAAAATCAAATTCTTCTAAATACTGCAGACCAAGTTTCTCTAGTACATTTACTGAGGCTTTGTTCTCCAACATTGCTCTCCCAACTATCCTAGTAAGCTTAAGTTTTTCAAAGCCATAATCAATACATGCTCGGGCACTTTCAGTGGCAAAACCTTTATTCCAGTATTGTTCAAAAAAGCGGAATCCAATATCTGTTTCGTTGGTGCTACTGCTATATTTTAATCCACACCACCCCAAAAATTCATTATTATCTTTGTTAATTACTGCCCAACGTCCATATCCGTTGAGTCGATAATCCTGGTAATTTTCCAAAAATTCTTTGGCTTCATCGATACTCCGAAAAGCCTTATCTCCCGTGTATTTTATAACATTCGGATTTAAATTCAAATTATAGAAATCTTTTGCATCATCAGGAGTAAGTTCTCTAAGCAAAAGTCTTTCTGTTTCTAATATGGGGTCCATAAGTTCTTTTCTTTCTTCCATTTCCTGATTCTTCCTCTGGCATTGGTATAAGGTGATGCCGTATTAAATTGAATAGCACACCAGGCTGGGCTATTCAATTTAATACAATGTCATTTCCTCTGCACATATAGACTTCTCTAAAATGTCACAAATTAAAATTTTAAAATAGCAACTATTATAAAGTACTTTAAAGATATAATTTACACATGTATTATATTAGATTTACAAAATCTCTCGCATCAGATAATTCAGGATCATTTTTTAAATCTTTAGCTAATACATTATTAATCCATTTCGGCCCGTGATTTCCTACACTTTTTACAAAACTTTCTAGTTCCCCAACTTCAGGAATTAGAAGACCTTTTTTAATAAACTTAGTTTGAATTCTATTAAATGCTTGCATTGCATTTCCATTTGGAATGAAAGCTTTTCCAATCTCTTTGGCTTCTGTCCAAGGCGAAGATTTTTTTAAAACCTTATTTATTTCAACAATTTTTTTCTTTGGAAAGATTCTCTCATCTATTGATGACAGAATGTCATTAATTTGATTTTTAGCATCTTCTGTTAAAAATTCAGGCCTTTTATTTTCAATTTCATATTTAACTAACTCCCAATCTTTATTTACATCACTCCAATCACCACCTAATTCTTCATATATAATCTTAAGAGGTTCAATATTGTTCAAAATATCAAAATCAGAAATAACTTTTATAGAAACATTTAATTTGTTCAAAGCTTTTATTGCTACTGGTATCCTGTGCTTTCCTCCTACATTAATAAATAAAATATCTGTTGTAGGATTAGCTCCTCCATCAAATTGTGAATTTAAAACTGCAGAATAAAAACGAGAATCAGAATCACTCTCACAAATAACAACTTTTGAATGGAACAATCCAGCTAAAATATTTGAATGTCTAAGTAGTGAATCATTCCATATTGCATCAATATCAATACTGTCTAATACTTTTATTGAATTTACAGTTCCCTCTCTATTTATACGTATTATCTTTAAGTTAGATGAATTGGCTTCTAGAAGTCCTTTTAAAAAATCCTCATTGTGAGTAGCCAAAAACAATTGTTTTTCAGATGGCAAATCCTTTCCTAACATTTTACCTAATAATCTTGCTTGAGGAGGATGTAAAAAAGCTTCAGGTTCATCTATAAACAAAATATCATGAATTGCAATAAAAGAATTCAAAAGAATACCTACAAAACTCCTCATTCCATCTCCTTGTTTATGTAGTAAATCTAATTTTTCTAAAGCTTCAATATAATTTTTTGAAACTCTGTCTTCTCCATTTTGAAGAATGGGTTTCTCTCCAACATATAAAGGTACTTCCATCCCGGCATTCCGATGAACAATAAGATCTGTACCAAATGCTTGCTTAAAATAACCACTGAATTTATTCTCAATTTCATCATCTTTTTGTAAAAAATGAATTGGATGATTAATAGGATCTGTTATTAACCTTATATTTGGAGGAGGATTTGCTGATGAGAGTCTTTGTTCTGTATTTAATATATTTACAAAAATTGGAAATAAATTCCCAATCCCTACCTTTTCATAATCATTTAATTGATTCTCAATGCTTGGAGAATATATATCATATCCAAGCCCTTGAAAATATATTTCAGGATTAGTAGTTTTCTTTTTTATCGATATTTTTTCAATATAAGATTTAAAATCATATTTTTCACCTTCTTTCCCTATCTTTATTTTTTTAACAACTTTTGTATAGTTATTAGTAGCTTTAATCTGTTCTGCAGACTCCTTTAAAGCAGCACTTTTACCTGCGTTATTAGGACCAACAAATACAACTATATCATTTTTTTCAAAACAAATTTTTGAATTATCATTAAACAAAATTTCTTTAATATAAAATCTTGGCTTCATAATTAATATTAAGTTACATTCCAAATATGCACAAAATTTATTATACCCACAATTTATTTACATATATAAAATTATTAATTCTAATAAATTGCATATTTTAATGTATATACAAAATAAAAACAAGTCCCACAACGGAGAATTACCACTCATTCTCTATATTTGTACACATAACCATATCCCATGAAAATTCGATTTTTAATTATCTTATTATTTTTTATCAGTTTTACATACAGCCAAAACTCAAAACAACTAGTAGATCAGTCAATTATTTTTTTAAAGAATAATGATAATTTAAAGTTCGATCAGACCAGAGATAAGGTATGGGGAGCTTTCCTTAAAGAAAATATCCCCTATTACAACAACGCCATTGAAAATATCAAGAAAAAACAGTATCCGGATGCATTCAAAAACCTTGACAGTTTAATCTCAGAAGATTATTTTATTGATACGATTCTGGCTGATAAAAACTTCTCGGCATTACATCATCTGGGAAATTGGAAAAAATTCACCCATCAGATTAAAGCTAAAAAATCAAAATACAATAACGATGTCCGATTAAAATTACTTGAGGTACAAAGCAAAGATCAAAGTATCAGATTGGTCTATCAGGAACTGAAAAAAACTTACACAGACGATAATGATCTGGTAAAATCAGCACGCGAAAAAATGAAAAAAATTGATCTTGAGAGTGCGGATATTGTTGCAAAAACAGTTAATAAATACGGCTGGCTTGGAAAAGATAAGATCGGAAAAGAAGCCAATGAAACACTCTTTCTGGGGATACAACATATAGATGATCTGGCTGTACAATCCAAATATTTGCCCACACTTAAAGACGCAGTTATAAAAGGAGACGCCGAGCCATGGCATTTGGCATTTTTAACGGACAGAATTTTAATGAATCAAGGAAAAAAACAGGTTTACGGAACACAAAAAATTATGACAAAAAATCCTGAAACATCCTATATAATTCCTTTAGAAAATCCTGAAAAAGTGGATGAACTAAGAAAAGAAATTGGTTTGGATCCATTAAACGACGATCTGCAGGAAGATGGGCTTTCCTGGAATCTTGAAGATTATAAAAAAGATTTACCCCGAATAGAAAAGCTGTATAAGGAAAGAGTCGAAATGCTTTCAAAAAATAAAAGCATGTAGTCTATTTTTTGTGGCCTTCCAGCTGTTTTAATGTACGGTTCAGACTGCGTATACTAACCCCAAGATAAGCTGCCATATCTTCTTTGGTAATTGGAGTTTCCAATTGAGACTGCAATTCGAGTAAACGCAGCAGGCTATGTTCTGTTGTGTATAATTGCTGATAAGATGCTCGGGTTGAAGTATTGACAATACGTTCGGAAAAAACATCTAATAAATGATTATTAAGCCCCAGATCTTTTGCGAGGAGTGCCCGGAAATAAGGAATAGAAAAGGCAAAAACACTAACATCTGTTACAGCTTCAACACTACACAGACACGGAATATTCCGCAATAGTTCTATTTCTCCAATAATTTCTCCTTTCCCAAGAAATTCAAGAATATAATCTTTGTCATTTTCTTCTTTTACAAAACATTTGGTTATACCTTCCTTTATCAACATTACTCTGGTAGGTACTTCACCCTGTTCCAGCAGTTTGCTGCCCTTAGGAAAGTTTTTTATAACGATATCTTCTTTACGTTGTTGTTCTTCGTAAAGCTGTGCTGTATAAGCTAAAAATGACTGATTGGTACGCAACATATTATTATCAGGACAAATGTCCTTTATCAAATGGATTCTGTTTCCTATTTTTGAGCCTGAAAATTACGAATTAAAATGAAAAGCAAGATAAAAACAATCGCTTTTGATGCTGATGATACACTTTGGATAAACGAACCTTACTTTCAGGAAACTGAAAAACAGTTTTGTGATATGCTTCAGGATTATTTGCCGCATCATTCTGTCTCTCAGGAATTATTCAAAACGGAAATGAAAAATCTCCATTTATATGGGTATGGTGTGAAAGGCTTCATGTTGTGCATGATTGAAACCATTGGCAGAATATCCGGAAATACAGCACCAATTAGCCTTGTCAATAAAACAATTGAACTCGGTCAGGAACTTTTACAAAAGCCTATTGAATTATTAGATGGTGTTCAGCATACTTTGGAAAGCCTTAGTGGTAAGTACAAACTAGTTGTTGCCACAAAAGGAGACCTTCTGGATCAGGAACGCAAACTTAAAAACTCTGGCTTACAAGATTATTTCCACCATATAGAAATTATGAGTGACAAGCAGATTAGTGATTATACAAAACTACTGAAGCATCTGGACTGCGAACCGGATAGCTTTCTGATGCTGGGAAATTCTATGAAATCAGATATATTACCCGTATTAGATTTGGGTGGGTATGCAGCGCATATTCCGTATCATATTACATGGGCGCACGAACAACACGAGTCTACCCTTCAGCATGAGAACTTTATGGAACTGAAAAGAATAGATCAGGTATTGGAATATTTGGATTAGCTTTTAAAGAGTACTTGCCTTTTTCCCAACCGTACTGCAATATAAACCATTAAGAAATTAAGATTATTAAGGTCTCTATTGTATAATTATCTTAATACCTAAATGGTAAAATTTTGTGCCTTAATACTAAAAAGCCCTGTCAAGGATTCTGACAGGGCTATATTTTTAAGATTCTTCTGATTCTTCATCGTTTACAAGGCTTAGTTCTCCGCGAAGATAAGCTTCATTCAGACTGTCAATATTTCTTTCCAGTCTGTTCCAGTATCGGATAGCGTTCTTATATTTATTAACAGCCGTAGCAGATACTTCGTAAAGTTTAGACTCATAATCGTTGTCATCCTGGCTAAACAATACCGGAGCTATCCTGCCATCTACAGTTTCTACAAGATCGAAATGCCAGAAATTAAAAATATCTTCATCTCCATTTTCCTGACGGATAACGCTTATACGGCTGCCATAATCTTCCTGAGAATTTTCTTGTCGGAATTGTAAATGCAATGAACCTAAATCAAGGGATGCATCGTCTGTATAGTATTGCTTACTTTTTTCCTGTACCAATGGCAGATTGAGTATTCGTTCTAACTTTTCACGGGTAACTGTTTTTCTGAACAAATTCTTGAGGTGAACCATTTCTGAATATTGCCACAAAAATACATTCCATTGGGTATTCATAAAATCCTGAAACTCCTGCGATGCATTCTTATCCAGAACCAACCACTTGTCTTCCGGAAAAATCTTATAGGCCTGTTCTACTCGGTATTCTTTTTTTCCGGTTAGTTTACCCAGCATATTCTGGTGTTCTGTAAAGTAAGCCATACAGGCAAATTTTTCTTCGTACTGGAAATATACAGCTGTTGTTTCGGGACTCCCAATAATAGTAAAAATTCTGCGGAATACAGGACCATCCCAATATTCCAGAGCAAAACTCTCGCCTTCCACAGGAGCCTTTCCAACAAGAATATCACTATCCAGGAAACGTTTCAAATTGTTTTCACTAACGATATTATCTTCAAAGAAAAATGAAAAGTCCTCTTCCGGTCTTTTGTAAGGTTTCACATTGTCCTGTAATACAGAAAGGTCTTGCTCCATAGCTTTCATTAAACCTGAAACGAAAATCCAATCTTTCCAGGAATAGATTTCCTCTTCTGCCAGATCTTCTGCGGACAGCAAATATTCAGGGCGCAGTAACTGGCGAATATGCTCGTCGTCTTCATAATCATCTTCGAAGTCGTCCCATAGTAAATGTTCTATGAAAATATTTGTATGCTCTTCAAAGCGCTTATAGTCTACTCCATAATCTGTATTGATGAAAACCTTTGCCTGGATAGAGCCTCTTACCTGTAATTCACCGTGATTGTAATCACCCCAGAAAAGCTGATTTACAATAAGGTCCCCCGCTACAAATATTTCCTGGCCACCCACAACTATATTATTTGCTGTAAGATTTCCCATAACAACAAGTCCGGTGGAACCATCGGTTTCATTATTGTAAATATTACCCGCCTTAACATTTCCTTCTACGAAGATAAAATAACATAAATCTTCGGGCTCTTCTCCATCAAAGAAATAGGAATAAGAATTGTCCAGATCCAGCGGTTTTTCTAATACCAAATCTCCTTCATGGCGTAATACCCATGCTTCTTCGGCATCAAAATACCTTTCGTTTATATAATTGGTATCTTCGGGCAGTAGATGTCTTATATCCTGATATTTTACTCGCTTCATCATTATTTGAATTATAAACTATAATTGATATGTATAGAATCCCGAAACTACGAAATTATTTTAGCATATAAATAGTCTGGACGCTTCTATTATTCAGGAATAAGGATATAGTTTATCTTTTAAATTGTACTTTTGTCCAAGTCAACTCTTAATTCTCCTATACCTTTGTATCATGTACGAAAAGCTTATTCAGCTTATTACAGAACGGGTAATACTTTCTGATAAAGAAAGAGAATGGTGTGCATCTTATTTCGAACCTGTTGTCTATAACAAAAACATGTGCATAGAAGCGGAAGGAAAGATTCCTCAGTATCTCTATTTTATTGTTTCGGGCTATGTAAGGCTTTTTCATCAGAATGAAAAAGGTGAAGAAATGACAACGCATATCAATTGTCCGCCAGGCTTTATTACGTCTTATTTCAATTATATCAACCAAACGCCGTCAGATGAAAATCTAGAATGTATAACAGATTGTCAGCTGCTAAGAATTACCAAAACCGATCTCGACAAACTGATTGATAAAAGTTCCGCTTTTAAAGATTTCAGTATTTCAGTATTCCAACAATCAATCTCCTACAACGAGAACCGTTCCAAAGAACTCGCTACACTTACTGCACAGCAGCGTTATCTGAAACTAATTAAAGAATATCCAAATATCCTCCAGAATGTCCCCCTGCAATATATCGCCTCATTTCTGGGCATGAATCCTAAAAGTTTAAGCCGAATCCGCAAACAAGTGATTAGGTAACATTTGTGAAGTGATTTCGAATCTGCAACGCTGAACTTTGCAGCATCAATTAAAATCAGCTACACATGAGTAATCATAATCTGGCACTGGTTTCCGGAGCCAACGGACATCTGGGAAACAATCTGGTGCGTTTATTATTAAAAAAAGGTATTCCGGTACGGGCCACAGTTAGAAACACTAAAAATAAAGAACCTTTTAGGGGACTGAACTGCGAAGTTGTTCAGGCCAACATTACGGATAAAGCTTCTTTTGTGAAAGCCTTGCAGGGCGTTGAAACATTCTATGCTGTTGGTGCCTCATTCAAATTATGGGCGAAAAACCCTGAAAAGGAAATCTACGATGTGAATATAGAAGGAACCCGTAATACCATAGAAGCAGCTGCAGAGGCTGGTGTAAAGCGGATTGTATATGTAAGCTCTATTGCAGCGCTGGATTATACAAAGCTACCGACCAAAGAAAGCAATGGTTATAATCCCGACAGACGGGATATGTATTACAATTCTAAAAATGACGGTGAGAGACTGGCCTTGAAGCTGGCAGATGAATTGGGAATAGAATTAATATCCGTAATGCCCGGAGCAATGATTGGAAGTGAAGCTTTTTTCCCGTTAAATGTTTCTTATGGCATCCTAAAACTTATACTGAACAAGGAAATTCCTATGGATACAAGGATTACATTAAACTGGGTTGATGTAAAAGATGTGGCAGAAGGTTGTTTTCAGGCTGCAGAAAAAGGCCGTCCCGGGGAACGCTACATTCTGGCTAATGAACAATGTATGACCATTACTGACACAACGGTTCTGGCAGGTAAACTATATCCGGAACTTCAGCTAAAAAAGCCTGCTGCTGTTCCGAAATTTATATTATATACTCTTGCAGGAATTATGCAATTCTCGGCAAAACTTAAAGGAAAACCACCTGTTCTTACCATAAAAGACATTGCAATGTTCTCTGGCTTGCAGCAAAATTTTGATATTTCTAAAGCCCGAAATGAGCTTGGTTTTAATCCTAAAAAACCAAAACAGATTCTGAAAGAATCCTTTGCTTACCTGATGGAGCATAAAGAGCTTTTGTAAACACAATCAACATATATACGGATCAGCCTGCTAGGCTGATCTGTTCCTATCCAAACTAATCTGCTAGTACACTATCAATAAATGATTTCGCAACTTTTAATGTAAGCTCTGGTGATTCTTTATGGGGTGTATGTCCTGTCCCTGGTACTATATATTTTTCAGATTGCCCGCTTACCTGATTAATTGTTTTGTCAACCTGATCCATTGTTCCATATTCATCATTTTCTCCCTGAATAAATAGCAAAGGACAAGTAATATTTGATAAGAAATGTTCAATATTCCAGTCTCTGTAATCAGCTCTTGTCCAGGTTTCTGTCCATGCCCGAAATAGTGTTTCGGTCTTGTCACCATGATATTTTTCCAGACGCTGTGACAAATTGGTATTTGTATAAGCATCCATCGCTTCATAAATTCCTTTCAGAGTCACATCTTCCACAAATATGTGACCTGCTTCACAGATTACGGCTTTAATATTTTCAGGATATTTAGCTGCTGTAAGTAATGCTATGGTACCTCCGTCACTATGCCCAAACAAAATAGCATCAGTAATACCAGATTTTGCCAATACCTTATGTAAAACATCTGCTTCCGTCTCCATATAATATGTTGCTCTTTCATGTGTTGGCATTGGATCCGATTTCCCATATCCCAAACGGTCATATATCAGTACATTACATTGTGCGGCTGCCGCCAATTGATGTGGAAAATCCCGCCATAACTGTGTACTTCCTAAACTATCATGTAAAAAAACTAGAACCGGACGATCTTTATATTCATTGACAAATTCAGTATATAGTTTTTTACCATTAATAGCTGTAAAAGCTTCTGAATCGTGTATCATAAATTCCTTTATCTGTGACAGCAAAGATAGCCATAATACAGCTTACTTCTAATTACAGAGCTTCAATCAATCCATATATTTAGAACAAGAAAAAGCCTACGAACATAAATTCTTTGCTTCACTTTATCTGAATTTTGATATACTATACTTTATCTTCATTCCAGTAATAACCATCAGGATAAATACGCTGTCCAAATATTGCTGTTCCCACCCTTACTATTGTTGCCCCCTCTTCTATCGCTGTTTCCAGATCTCCACTCATTCCCATAGACAGTTCTTTCATTTCTACCCCCGGGATATTGTGAGATATAATCTGTTGCTGTAAATTCTTTAACAACCGGAAACATGTTCTCACTTTTTCTGTTTCTGCGCTAAAAAGACCTATAGTCATCAATCCTTTTATTTTCAGAGCGCTTAATTCTGAAACCTGTTTAACCAGCTCTAATGCCTTGTCGGGATGTACACCAAATTTGCTTTCTTCATCGGATGTATTCACCTGAACCAATACATCCATTGTCAGGTTTTCAGATACTAAACGCTGATGTAATTTTTCTGCCAGGTCTATGCGGTCAAGTGACTGGATACAGCTTACATTATATTTCAGAATATCTTTTACTTTATTGGTCTGCAGGTGCCCAATAAAATGGTTGGTATGAGGTATTTCTTTTAAAGCTTCATATTTTTCTTTTAGCTCCTGAACTTTATTTTCAGCAATAAGTGTGCAGCCTGCTTCCAATGCAAGCTTAATACGGTCAGCGGAAACTGTTTTTGTAGCCAGTAACAGCCGAACTTCATTCGGATTTCGGTTACTACGGCTGCAAGCAGCTTCTATCCGCTGGAGAATATTTTGTAGGTTATGATTAATCTGATCCAGCATTTTAATTAACTTATTAAGGTTTAAACAAAATATGGCGGACTATAAGGATCCGCCATTTATATTTTACTTCCACCAGTGGTAGTAATTGTGTAATCCATCATACTCGAAGCCACAACGTGGATATAGTGTATTTCCTATATCATTTGTTTTCTCAGTTTCCAGCATCAGTCCGCAAGCTCCGGTTTCTTCACACCATTGTTTGCTTCGGTCTATCAATGCAACCGAAAGTCCTTTCCCTCTGTAATCCGGGTGAACAAACAAATCGCTTAGTAACCATTGCTTTTGCAGTTTTGTATAATGAAAAAGCTTATAAAGCTGAACAAATCCAACAGCCTTACCATCTGCTATTGCCAAAAAGATATCGGATTCACTATTCAGGAATCTTTCTTTCAGAAAAGCTTTTCCATTCTCTACATCAGATTCCTGTCTGTAAAAAACACGGTAAAGATTAAATAGTTCAGCTGCTTCATTTAAGTCCTCAAGACTTGCTTTTGTAATTTTGTAATCCATAGTTAAATATTTTATTCTGATGCAAAAGTATCAGTTAACAGGACTACCAAACTGGTCCAGAATTAATATAATATCTGATCCAGAAAATTCATCAACTATTTATCCACGGAACATTACACTCTTAGTACCCCTCGAAATCCTCGGGCAGCATAATAGGAATCAGCACCGTTATGGTAAAGAAATACTGTATTGTAGCGGCGATCACAAAAAACAGCTCCACCAAGTTCACGAATATTGGCAGGTGTTTTTATCCAGCTTGAAGTTTTCAAATCAAATTTCCCCAATTCCTGCAATAATCTGTACTCTTCTTCAGTTAATAACTCAATACCCATTTCATTAGCAATATCAATAGCAGTATTCTCTGGTTTGTGTTCTTTTCTGGCTTTCCAGGCTTCGCGATCATAGCAAAGGCTTCTGCGACCCTTAGGGCTCTCTGCTGAGCAATCATAAAATATATATTCACCTGTTTTAGTATTATAATCTACGACATCGGGTTCTCCTTCTGTTCTTTCCATCTCATTCAGCGACCATAATTTAGCGGGACTAGCTTCTAATTTTTCCTGAACTTTATTCCAATCCAGTCCTTTATGGCGTGAAATATTTTTTTCGAAGCGGGTTTTAAGGCTCTTTAATAATGCTTCTTTTTGATCTGCCGATAATACATTTTTACGGGTGCTCATATAAGTTTTTATTTTGTGATTAACTGATAATTATACAAATGTAATTATTTGGAAGGCTTATAACCACAAAAATTATGTTAGTATTCTACTGTTTTTCAGAGCGCAAAGATTTAATCTTATGACAAAATTATTTCTAGTATTTAGAGAATAAAGAGGTTAATCATTTTTGTTAATCCTTGTCAAGATTTGAAACCTTGACAAGGCTGTATTAAAGTACAATAAAAACCCCGCCATAGCTTTATACTGTGACAGGGCTCTAAAAAAAACTGATTTTTTCAATGTAAAATACTATTATAAATACTTCACATTATATATTTTAATCGAACTTAGCAATGGCTTTCAATTTAAAGTCAGATATAGTATTATTTATTTTGAATTTTTAAGTTGTAATGCTCTCTGATAGAAAGACTGACTGGCAATTTTTTCTTCAGCCTCATCTATAGCCTTCAGCAGATTATTCTCATTGTCTGCAATATCACCCAGTATTTTTGACATCAGTTCCCATACCGGCTGCATTTTCTCAATAAGTTCTTTTCCTGTAGAAGTAAGCATGAATAATCTTTTGCGTTCATCCTGCTTATCTTTTTCCCATTGTATCAGCTCTTTTTTTTCCAGTTCTTTTAAAAGGTTTATTGTAGAGGGATGAGTGTAACCAATCTCATTTGCAATCTCTACAACACCTGCCACTTCTTTCTTGTAGATTGTAAAAATAACAGGAAACCATTTGAGCTCGAAGTCAATTCCGAAAGTCTGATAAATCAGGGCACCATCCTTTCTCAATTGTTCACTGAGGCGATGGAGCCTGGTGGATATCGCCAGGATTCCTGCTTCATTAATTACATTCATATTTTAATTAATTTTTAAGTGGTAAAAAACATCATCAGCACTCATTAACGGAAACTTTACCGGAAGGCTCTCTTTGTCAGTTTTCGTAAAATGATTTCGCTCATAGAAACGTTGTGCTGCTTTTAGTACTGATACTGTCCCCAAATATATGTCATCAATATGATTGTCACTACAATATGATATTAAAGTCTCCAATAAAATCTGAGCGACATTATATTCTTTACCTCTGAATTCTTGTTTAACAAACATCTTGCGAATTGCCCCTGCTTTTTCGTCAAATTTCACGATAGCAATAGAACCAACCAATTCCCCATCGATAAAAGCACCCCAAAAATTTCCTCCGGAAGCCTGATAAAAACTTTCAATTTTAATCAAATCCGGCTGATCCTGTATGGTTACAGGAATATTAAATTCCTGCTGCTGAATTGTCAGAATAAGGTCTACAAGCTGTTCTGAATAGGAATCTCCTATGGATTGAATATCTAATTTCATTGTATTTATTTATTAAGTACAAAACTACGTAGTTGAATACATATTTACAAATAAAAATTAATTTTTAACATAATTATATACTATCATATGAGTTGGAAAACCTGGATTTAGTCTGGGATATACTGACTAAAGTCTATTGTAGTTTAGATTTCTTATTTCTGAATCCATTTGCTAACCTCAGGCGCTTTGTAATTTTTCATCATGTCCAATAATTCATCTATTGAATCACTTGTGAGTAGCATTTCCTGATTAATCTCTTTTAAAAAACCTTTACTTACCATTGTCTGAACAAATGCCAGCAATTCATTATAAAACCCATTGATATTGAGAATTCCTATTGGCTTCTGATGTAATCCCAGCTGTGCCCAGGTAAGCATTTCAAAAAACTCTTCCAGTGTTCCGAAGCCACCCGGTAGTGTAATTACTCCGTCGGATAATTCATTCATTTTAGTTTTACGCTCATGCATGGTATCAACTAAAATAAGCTCTGTAAGACTTTCATGAGCAATTTCCTTCCCTTTCAGAAAATGAGGCAATACTCCTATAGCTTCGCCATTATTTTCGATAACACCATTGGCAACAGTCCCCATCAGACCAACATTAGCACCACCATATACCAATCCTATATTTTGCTTTGCCAATGCTTCTCCCAATTCATAAGCCTGTTTTTCATATACAGCCTCTGTACCAAAACTCGATCCGCAAAAAACTGTTATTCTTTTTATTTTTCTATCCATTTGTTGTTTCCTGATTTATTATAAAGCTCTTCCCTATTTATACGGAACATGAACTTTACCTTTTTGTTTTACTTCAGATTAATACTATAATCTTTACTGCAATTTACAAAAAAGCCGGGAAAAGATTTCCCGGCCAGAGCTGTATTAAGCGATTTTAATATGGCATTTAATTCTGAAAAAATGGATCAATTATTTAACCACAGCAACAGGTTTTTTCTTATTTCGTCTTCCCCACCATATAAGAACACCTGTAATGGGTAAACTGGAACAGATAATTCCTACAACAAATGTTATAGTCTTTCCGATATAACCTCCCCAATAACCAACATGCAAATCGAAATTAGTGTGCTCTATTTTTTCATGATTCTCCAAAACCTCCGGCATTGCTATTTCATTTCCGGTATATCTGTCTAATGTTATATTGTAGCCGTCTATTACGCTTTTCAGTCCAATAAATTTCCCTGTCAGAATAGAATACGTAGTAGCATCATCACCACCAAAGAAACTTACCCTAATCTGTTTATTATCCGGATGTCTTACTCTGGTAATCTCTATGGCGTCCTGCATTGTAATAAATTCTTTTCCTTCAACAAAAGCCGGTTCATACTTTTTAGATAATTTACGTGCCTCGGTTGCAGGCACTCCGCCAAAGGATTTCTGGGCAAAGCTCTCCAGTACCTCATAAGCCATAATAAGACCTGTAATGGTAACAAATAGAGCCGGAATAACAACATAGAAGCCTAATACATTGTGCAGATCGTAATTTCGGCGCTTCCATTTTACTCCTCTTTTAAATTTAAAAGAAGATGTTCTGGTTGCTTTTGTCCATTTTTGTGGCCACCAGAGAATAAGCCCTCCCACAAGCTGAATAAAAAATATAATGGAAGCGATTCCCACTACTGTTTTTCCAAATCCACCTAATAACAGTTGGCTGTGTATATGGGCTATAACATAGAAAAAACGGTAAGCCATTGTACTTCCGATTTCTTTTCCGGTATAAGGATTGACATAAGTATAGGAGAATCCACCCCTTTTAACTCCGGAGGCAATCCTAAAGCTTCTTTCAGGATCTTTATACTCATCAATATAAAAGGCTTTTCTTCCTTCTTCTTTATGCCGCGCATTAAACTCTGCTATTAATACATCGGCATCCATTTTCTGTTGTCCTTCTCTGTACTCTGTATATTTATCGCTGCCAGCGACCAAATCAATAATCTCGTCGCAGAAAACAAATAAAGTCCCTGAGAGTACAACAACAAAAACAATTAAACCAGATATCAGCCCCAACCATAAATGCAGCCAGCTTGTAATTTTTTTTAATAATGTTTTTCCTCTTTTTTTGTGATGTTTCTTTTGTAGTATATGTAAGTCTTTGTCCATGCTGAAATAAAACCGAAACCTATTGGCTAACAACAGGCTTCGGAAAAGTAAAATTTAAAATTTAAAAGAAAAGTTAGCTAATATCTCCCTCGGCTTCTGGGGTTGTCCGTAGAAATTCCAATAGGTGGTATTGCTCGCATTATTCAGCTTCAAGCCGACTCTGTATCTGGATCTGTCATAGAATATCGTAGCTCCTAGATTAACATAAGAAGGAACTAAATATCCCGATACATAATCCAATTTGGTTTTATCTACAAAATTGGCTCCTATCCCAAGTCCTAAGCCCTCTACAACACCGCTTTGGAACTTATAACTAGCCCAAAGGTTACCGACATGTTTAGGTGTCCATATTAGTCTTTTACCATCATTTGCGCTTCTGTCCTGTAACTTATTATCGTTATAACCATATCCGGCAATAATATTAAGCCCGGATACAGGGTTTACAATCACCTCAGCATCTATACCACGGCTCATGGTTTTTCCGTCCTGGTAGCTTCCAATACCATCCGGAGTAGCAATAAGTCTATTAGTCACTCTAAGATCATAATAACTGATCGTTGCCAGAAGCTTTTTATTTAGTACATCGAATTTAGCCCCGAACTCAAACTGATTTCCTTTTTCGGGAGCCCATTTTTCCATTACACCATTCTGATTTAGTGAAGGTGCATTGTATGTAAATCCGTTTACATAGTTGGCAAATGCTGAAATTTTATCTTTAACTACTTCGTACACCACACCAAATTTTGGGGAAAATGCTGATTTTGAGAATTCGGTTTTGGTATTCTTCACCCCATTTTCCAGGCTTGGATCACTATTGTAATAATCCCATCTCAAACTTCCCATTACATGTAAGTTTGGCGTAACATCCAGTACATCGGATACATATCCACTAATCGTACTAAAAGTATCGGTTTGGTTATTGGTAGCTGTTCTCTCTAGTTTATTGACTCCACTTCTGGAAATCCCCTGCCAAGGCGTAGTATCATCTAATTTTACCTGGTCATAAACCGCGAATACATTATTCTTGAACATCGGATACTGATTCTTGGAATCCTGTAGAAAATAATCAATTCCAACAACCATTCTGTTTCTTAGCTTTCCGATTTTGAAATCACCAACAAAGTTCTGTTGGATATTATTGGTGGTAATTTTATACATATCAAAGGGTCTGATACCTCTTCTTACAGTATTATTATCCAGATAAGTAAGCACAAGGAAAATAGATTCATTTTCTACAGACTCCCCTCTCTGAAAAGAGGTTCTGGATGTCCACTGATCATTGATCTTGTATTCTACCTCTGCCATGGTATTGAAGACATTTCTTCGGGATCCGATATCGTTACTTGTAAACGAACGGTCGTGCACACTGGTAAGATCTTTAAGCGATTTTATAGTAAGAACACCAGAGTTTCGGACAAAAGCATTCATCGTTTTATAAGGTGCATAATAATCGGCATCAAAGCTTATCTTCAAACGGTCCGATACTTTATATACAACACTTCCGGCAAAGAATGTTCCTTTGCTAAATCCTGAATCCTGAAATGAATCCTGAGAGAAAGTAGCAAAATTAAATCTGGCCAAAGCTGTTTTTTCTTTGTTCAGAGGTGTATTTACATCAGCTGTCACTCTATTCATTCCCCAGCTACCTGTAGTATAGGTTATTAATCCTCCAAATCTTTCCTGTGGCTTTTTCGTAATGATATTCACTACTCCGCCATACTTGGCCATCGTCCCGCCGAACAGAGTTCCGGAGGGTCCTTTCACCACCTCTATCCTTTCGATATTACTAATTTCGGTCTGTGTTCTTGGGTTTATAGCCAGTCCATTTCTAAAGCTGGCATTACTTGTAAAACCTCTGAGGAAAATATCATTTCCACTATCATTAACCCCATTATTCACAACCACTCCCGGAACAGTTGCTACTGCGGTATTGAAGTCTATTGCTGTAGTCTCACTAATCAGTTCCTTCGGTACCACACTATAAACTGTTGGGTTCTCAAGGTTCTCCAAAGGAAGCCTCGCAACAGTTTCGGATTTTTTGGTTCTGAAACTTTTAGTTCCCTGAAGACTCACTTCCTGAATCGTTCCTACACTTGTCGTATCGGACTTCGTATGCTGGGCATAGAAGAATAAAGGCGCTACCAATACCGACAAATGGGTAATTCTCTTAATCATAATATATCTGTTTCTGTAAAAAATAATAGTTGTAGTGTTTTTAATGCTGTAGTCGTCAGGCTGCTTTTAAATTCATTCGTAGTCTTTTCGAACTTTTATAAACAGCCAATAGGATTATAAAAAATACCAGCCAGTCGATCCCTGCACAAGCAACATAGATGCTTCTGACCCCGAAGAAACGCGGAACAATAAGTAAAACCGGGATATAAAAGACAAGCTGACGCAATATGCTGATCTGCGTGGCTGGTTTTGCATTTTCTATTGAAGGAAACCATACAAGCGCCATAAAAGTAAATGGCAATGCCAGAAGAACGCTCATATAAATTCTAAAATCTGTTAGCTGTACTGCAGTAAGCTTCATTGAAGGAAGCATTACCGATAATACATCTGCCGGGAAAAACATAATAAAAAGCCAGAACGGAATCAGGATACATAATCCCGTGACTGAAAACAAACGGTAAGAGGAAATTGTCCGTTTATATTTTCCTGCTCCGTAATTCATCCCAGCAACGGGCTGCAGGGCACGCATAAGTCCCCATAACGGAGTATTAAGCAGTATATAGAATCTGTTGACAGCTGTAAAAAAGGTTATGTCTTTGTCTGTACCATACTTTGCAAATACATTGAAGATGACAATGTTTTGGACAACAATCATAACCATCATAATAAAACCAGGCATCCCGAGGGACATCGTTTCTTTAATGATTGCTTTGTCCGGTGTCCACGACCAGAATTTGGAACTGAAAGAGGCTTTCTTTCCGGCATAATACCAAACTCCGAGTACTGAATAAATAATCATGGATATATTAGTTGCCCATGCTGCACCAGCCACTCCCCATCCAAACGTATCTATAAAAACAGGTTTTAGTATAACATCTACCACCAAACCTACTGCGATCATCCACGCTGCGGTTTTCATACGGCCTTCTGCACGAATAATCATATTTAGAGCTAATCCGTAAATCCAGAAAAAAGTTCCCAGAATAGTAGCCCTAAAATATTCTGCAGCCAGGATTCCTATCTCGCCCCGTCCACCCATCATATACACCAGATCTTTGGCGAAAATATAACAGGGAATGGTGACCACGATAGAAAATAATATGGCCAGAAAATTAACAGTACCCAGGGATTTATTCAGCTTGTGCTGGTCTCCCGCACCTATCCATATACTAATGGCAGAGCCTATTCCCGTACCAATAAGAGTTCCGAATCCCTGCGCAAACTGAGCCAAGGGATAGGCTATTCCAACTGCCGCGAGTGCTGTACTATTAATGAGGTGCCCTACAAAAATTCCGTCCAGAAAATTATTGAGTCCGTATAATACCATAGCGATTACCGCAGGCCATGACATTTGCCACATAACAGAGGGCAATTTGGAATGCAATATGATAGACTTCTGCTGATTCATTGTAATCTATTGTATTGAATCTTTTTCCTGATGTCTCTCTGTGGCACTTTTGTCTTCAGCAACGCCAGACTTCCAATAGGAATAAGCATAAAGCTGCTGCTGTTTCCATTGCCTTTCTTTTCTAAGGTAGGTTCGTATTTCTTTTACAGAGCTAAATTCAGCAGCTACATATCCGAAATGTTGTCCTTCCTGAAAATCCTGTTGCTTTACAACCTCTGGCAGTAAACTTCCTTTCTGTGGATTTTTGTTATATATCCAGATAAATTCTATATCTGCCCGGGTATCTATTTTGTGTTCATCTTCCTTTCCGTGAACTTCTATAATACAAACTCCTTTTGCCGTTTTTGGCAGATCTTCCAGAATAGTACTAAGCACAGGAATTGCTGTTGCATCTCCTGCCAAAAGATACCAATCGGCCTGAGCATACAGCTCTGTTTTTCCGTCATGCATCAACACCCCTAATACATCTCCTTTTTCGGCCTTTGCTGCCCAGGCAGATGCAGGTCCCTCATCGCCATGCGCTACAAAATCTATCCAGATTTCCTGGTTTTGCGTATCAATTCCTCTGTGGGTATAAGTACGGATAAAAGGGCGAATTTCATCTGGCTGGGGCTTCCACTTCATGGCTTCATAATCATATTCCGGAAAGTGAATTTCCTGAAGTCCCTTTGGTGGAATAAGGATCTTATTATTGACACCAATAGTGGTATTTGTAAATGCGTTTATATTATCACCCGTAAGATAAATTCTTATGTAATGCGGTGTGATATACTCCTTTCTGCTTACCCTTAATTGTTCTCTAATCGTTTTGAACTCTTGTTTCTTCATTGTACATTTCTTAATTGTGTTAAAAAATCGGAGTTATATATTCTGTTTTTATAAAATCTCTTGGTTATTATTATCATAAGAATCTGGATTCTGTTTCTGTTTTTATGATAATAATCTTTTAAAACCTGTTTTTATTTAGATTAATTATAAATAACTTTGCAAAACTAAAGCTTTCCTTTTCGCAGGATGTTTCAATAACGGAGTAAAAACTCCGCAAAAAGGAGTTTTACACCAGAACTGCAGATAATATGAGAACACTACTTCACCATAGGGATCTACCAGACCTTTCCATCAGAAAGGAGTTTAATGCTACAGGAACAACACTGAGTGAGAATATCAGCTATATAAACCATGCTTTTATCCGTGGATCATATCGCGAAATATCCTTTGACGGGATACATATTGGCTACGGAGATCTTCAACTGGGTCAGCCTGCACTTATACGCTTTGAAGCAGAAACAGAAAGCGTAGAACTTCATTTTGCACTGCAGGGAAATAGTACAGCATCTATAAAAGGAGAAAGTGAAAGCATCAGCTTTGAATCTTACCATCACAATATTATGTATGCCAATCAAATGAAAGGACATTTTTTGTGGGACAAGGGTAATATCCAGATCTTTGAAATAAACTTTCTGCCTTCGTTTTTCAAAAAGTATCTTCCGGATGATTCAACGTTATTTGAACGCTTCAGAACAATGATGGATAAAGGAAACATGCAGCTTATGCTGCCACAACATTTTATAATAACCCCGGAAATGCATCATACCATAAGGGAAATATTAAATTGTAAACGCACCGGGATCTATAAAAAAATGTTTCTGGAAGCCAGAACTATTGAACTCTTACTCTTACAGCTGGAACAGATCAATACACCGGATGACCAGATTAGCCTTTCTAAATCTGAATGTGAAAAAATGTATGCTATACGAGATTTTATCGAGCAGCATATTGCAGAAACTCATTCACTAATAGATCTTGCCCATCGGTTCGGAACCAATGAATATGCGCTGAAAAAAGGATTCAAAGAAGTATTTAATACTACTGTTTTCAACTATTGGAGCAGTCTTAAAATGCAGAATGCAAAAAAACTGATTTTAGAAGAATCACTTCATATAAACGAAATAGCAATGACTGTAGGCTACAAAAACCCAAGGCACTTTTCAACGGCTTTCAAAAAGCATTTTGGCCAGACACCTACCGAACTGAAAAACTTTATGAAAAGATAAGTTTGTTTCTGAAATAAATTAGTTTCTGCGGTAATAACTAGGCCCTACTCCTACTTCATTTTTAAAAGCAACGCTAAAGGAAGATGGCGATCCGTATCCTAAATGATAGGCAATTTCTTTTATGGACAATTCTGAATTTTTAAGTAAATGCAGCGCTTCTTTCATTCTGAGCTTAGAGGCATAATGAAAAACACCATCCCCAAATAGCTCTTTAAAACCATTCTTTAACTTAAACTCATTAATACCAAATCTTAGGGAAAGTTGTTCGATGGTATAAAATGATTTCAGGTTATCTTCTATAAATGCTTTTATTTCTAACAACTTCTGGGTCTCGCCCTGGCTAATGCCTGGCTTACTATTCACTGTATTATCATCTTGTTGGTTTTTAGCAAATTCAAAAATAAGTAGCAGCAAACTCAATATTCTGCTTTTTATATAATAATCCCTATAAAAACCTTCCAGGTCACATCTTTTTATCTCCAGTAAGATACTCATCATTTGTGGCGTAATAGGAAGCCCTTCCGGAAAAAGACTTGCAGATTGTTCCATATCTACTTTATCTATAAACTTTTTGAGTGCTTCGTTACTTTCAGCCAGTTTATGGAAATAGTCCCGCGATACATAGATATCCAAATGTTTGTAACTGATATCTTTTTTAAAATAAATCTCGACATCGGCTTCTCCCGGCGTAAAGTAAATGTAATGATGTAGTAATTTATAAGTTCCGGGATTTCCGTTTACTTTATCTTTTATCATCTCCTCACCTTCCAGAAAAAAAGCCAGTTCAATGTATTTAGTTTTTTCTATATGAAATTTCATTGTATAGTCAGTGCTATAACAAGAAGCATACTCTTTTACCAAAAATTCATCTCCATTATATAAAGTAAGCGATTCAAAATTTCCAATATCATTTGTGAAAACCTCATGTCTATGCCCTGTATTATCTTCTACGAAGAAATCCAAAATCTGCCTTGCTATTATATCTTCTTGTCCAGTTTCTCCCAAAATAAAAAGTATTTATCCTATACTCAAAAGTTTTTCACGGTATCAACAACTAATTTTGCCGCTGTAAATTTAATTAAACTAATTCTAAATAACAACTATGCATAAGAAGAAGATCCTTTTATCCGCACTGTTTTTCCCGGCCGTTATATGGGCGCAAAGCACTGCACAGATTACAGGGAAAGTGGTTAATTCGGATAAAAAACCGGTGCCATCCCTGAAAGTGATTCTGAATAATGGTGAAGCTGAAACCGTTACTGATGAAAATGGTATTTACCGTTTCAATAATATACCTGCCGGCAATTATATACTGAAAGTAGATGATCCGGATATTGTAAAAACTTATTCATTTACCCTAAAACAGGATGAACAGGTAACATATAACTTTGTACAAACCAGTAGCGCATACCAAATCCAGACTGTAAATGTTGTAGCCAACCGCAAGACAATTCCGTCCTCTACACTAAGACTGGGTGAAAATCTTCTGGTAACACCACAGAATATACAGGTCATAGACCAAAGACTACTCAACGATCAGCAGATATTAACTACCGCCGAAGGATTAAGCCGTAATGTGAGTGGTGTGCGTACCATTACTCACCAGGAGGAAGGTAGTGTAGGTATTGCTGTGCGTGGTTTCTCTGCCTCTAACCTGCGTAATGGTATGGATGTAAGTGGGAGCTTTGGCCCGCTAAGAGAAGATATGTCTTTTGTAGACCGCGTAGAGTTTGTAAAAGGTCCTGCAGGATTCATGATGGGAAATACACAACCTGGTGGTTTTTACAATATTGTAACCAAAAAGCCTGTTGGCAGGGAGAAAGGAAATGTTCAGCTGACTTTAGGCAGTTTCAACCTTTACAGAGCAGCAGCAGATATAGAGAAAAAACTAAGCAAAGATGGAAGATTCTGGGGAAGGCTAAACCTGATGGGATCTAAGAACGGGTCGTTCCAGCAATATGTGGAACATGAGCAATATGTCATTAATCCGTCCTTTAAATATCTCATTTCAGACAACACCAACGTCACATTTGAATATATTCTTTCCCAGAATAACTTCCAGGGCGGTTTTGCAAAATATGCATACGGTATAGACGGATTTAAAGATGTGAAGAGATCTTTCACTTTCTCAGATCCTATTATTGATCCTACCCGTTCGTGGGAGCATAATATCTACGGAACCATTAATCACAACTTTAACGACAACTGGCTCATTACCGGGCAATTTGGTTATATCCGTTCCCAGATGCAGGGTGAATCACTGTATGCAAATTACAATGATATCACACTGGCTGATGATCCTAAAACCGGAAGAAAAAAAGGAGATACTAATCGTGGGATCAGTATCAACGATGCCTTAAATACTTCAACTATAGGACAGGTATTTACAAGAGGGAAATTCGATACCGGAAATATCAACCACAATATACTGGCAGGAATTGATATGGGTAAAAAGTTCTATGTAGCCGACTGGTCTGTATTACCACAAAATGTAGGTCCAGTATTCAATATCTACAACCCGGTATATGGAAATCTGAAAAAGTCTGACATTCCGGTTTACGACCGTTCCAAATCACTTCGTGAGCGTGGCGCTAATTACCTGACAAATTATTCTTATACATCATTCCATCTTCAGGATGAAGCCAGATTTTTAGAAAATAAGCTTAGAATTGCTGCCGGCTTCCGTTATACTTCTACAGTAAAAACAGGTGCTGCTGAAAAAGGTGCCGAGGTCAAAAACTCAGCAGTTACACCACGTTTCAGTGTAACAGGACTTTTAACCCCTACTTTTACAGTATATGCTTTGTATGATGAGAATTTCCAGGAACAAACCGGAAGACTTGTAAACGGAGGTTCTGCAGATCCTTCTTATGGAAAGAACAAGGAAATTGGCATGAAAAAGACCTGGTTCGGTGGACAGTTAATGACCAGTCTTACTTTCTATCATCTGACTAAAACCAATATATTAACTGCTGCGGGGATACAATTCCCGGGACTTTCTGAACAAACCGGAAAAGCAACTTCAAAAGGTATTGAGTTTGACTTAAACGGAAATATTGGAAAAAACTGGAGTATACTATTTAACTATGCATATACTGATGCTAAAGTAACCGAAGATAATGATGCTAAAAAAATTGGCAGCATGCTATACGGAACAGCAAAACATATTACCAATGCATGGATAAAATATACTATTGCTGAAGGCGACTTGCAGGGATTAGGTTTCTCGTTTGGTTATGAGTATCAGGCAAAAAGAGCAGCATGGCCTGTAGTATTAGGCAAACCATACCTTCCGGATGATTATTTTACACTAGATCTTGGTGTATCATATAAAAGAGATAATTACCAGCTTTCTTTCCTCGTGAATAACATTACAGACCGCTATAATTATGTAGGATTCTTTCCTGGCGCATGGGGTTACACACATTATGGGTGGAGAGCAACTAATCCTATAAATTTCAGACTGAATCTTTCTTATAATTTCTAATCTGAATGAATACAGGAAAGACTAAGCCCAAAAAGAAACATAACAGAAGCTTATTCTACAGAATTTCGGCCTGGCTACATTTGTGGCTGGGCCTGGCTTCTGGAATTGTTATTGTCATTATTTGTCTGACCGGACTTACCTGGTCTTTCAGGGATGAAATAACAGACTGGCTGCACCCCGAATTACAATCGGATTATATAGAAGGAAAAGCCATGCTGAATCCTTCGGCACTCTATCAAAAGGCTAAAAAGCTCTATCCGGATCAGCAGCCATCTTACATCTGGCGTCCTACGGGAAAAGCAGTGATGGTAGGTTACGGAAAAAGAAATCCGGGTTATGTACTTTATCTGGATCCTTATACCGGAGTGGTAGTAAAGAAGCCTAGCTTTAAAGAGGAATTTGATTTCTTCGAATGGACATTAAACGGACATCGCTATTTATGGCTGCCATCAGAAATTGGCCGCCCGATTATCAACTACTCTACTTTCATATTCTTTATTACACTGTTTACCGGATTGGTACTCTGGTGGCCAAGAAAATGGACTAAAGCCATGCGCAAGCAGAGCTTTTTGGTAAAATGGGATGCCAAAACCAAACGTCTGAACTACGATTTGCACAATGTATTTGGGTTTTATGCCATGATTATTTTACTGGTTGTTGCGATGACGGGGATGTATTATGGACTTCCGTGGTTCAATAAGTTCCTGTATTTTACAACCTCACTTGGAAAAACACAGAAAAAAGAGCGGCGAGAACTGAAAAATACAGCTTCTTTTCAGCCTGAAAAATTATCACAGTCGGTACATACAGCTTGGGAAGATGCGGCTAAGAAAACCAAAGCCAAGGGATACTATCTTTCTATCCCGCAAGACTCTACCGAAACCATAAGCTTGTTTCTCTATCCGTCCCATCGGCAGTTTTATAACCTTCAGAATTATAGCTATGATCGCAATTCGGGAGCTGCATTATCAGGAACTTCAACCCATGCACAGTCATTTGAAAAAGCTGACTTTGCAACCAAAGTAAGGAAGCTTAATTATGATCTGCATGTCGGATCTGCATTAGGCGGTATCTGGGGTCGGATATTGTATTTTTTTATTACCATTGTTGGAGCATCACTTCCTATAACTGGTTTTCTGGTCTGGTGGTTCAAGAAAAAGAAAAAAACAGCTTGATTTAACTATAAAAGGGACAAAAGCTTTGGAATTTAACTAATGCTTTAAGGCCACAAAAGTTTTATCCCACTATAAAATTTTAAATGCCAAAAGTTAATTTTACCATTTAGAGATTAAGAGATTTAAGCTGATTGCAGATACGGAGTTATCCTCATATCATCCCGGATACTTCCACTGATATAATAAAACCTCATAGGTTCATAGAACGATAAAATTTTAAATGTCAAAAGTTAATTTTACCATTTAGAGATTAAGAGATTTAAGCTGATTGACAGATACGGAATTATCATCGTTTCATTCCAGATAATTCTACTGATACAATAAAACCTCATAGGTTCATAGAACGATAAAATTTTAAATGTCAAAAGTTAATTTTACCATTTAGAAATTAAGAAATTTAAGCTGATTGCAAATACGGAATTATCATCAACTTATTTCGGATAGTTCCGGTGATACAATAAAACCCCATAGGGTTTAAAAGCCTATGGGGTTTATATAAATGCCTAATTCAGATTTAATCCGAAACAGTGCTTTATTAAAATATTTATCAAATATTATTTAAGATCGAAACGATCAAGATTCATTACTTTACTCCAAGCAGAGACAAAATCTTTCAGGAACTTCTCATGAGCATCCTGGCTGGCATAAACTTCAGCAATTGCTCTAAGTTCTGAATGAGAACCAAAAACAAGATCGGCACGTGTTGCACTCCATTTTACATTGCCGGTCTTGCGGTCTCTGCCCTCATATACTTCCTGAGCATCGCCTGTTGCATTCCATACTGTATCCATATCTAACAGATTGATAAAGAAATCATTGGTTAATGCTCCTTCTCTATCTGTAAACACACCATAATTCGAACCATTATAATTGGTATTCAGTACACGCAATCCTCCTACCAATACAGCAAGTTCAGGTGCGGTAAGGGTTAGCAATTGCGCTCTGTCTACTAAAAATTCCTCTGTTGAGGTTGTAGATTTACCTCTTCTGTAATTACGGAAACCATCCGCATAAGGCTCTAAATAAGAGAAAGATTCTACATCAGTCTGTTCTTGTGAAGCATCTGTACGTCCTGCAGTGAAAGGAACATTTACTGTTATACCTGCATTTTTCGCCGCTTTTTCCACACCAAGATTTCCAGCCAGAACGATAAGATCTGCTAAAGATACTTTTTTACCTCCTGTTTGTGCTGCATTATACTCTTTCTGAATACCTTCCAATACTTCTAATACTTTGGATAATTGTTCCGGGTTATTTACTGCCCAACTTCTCTGCGGCTCCAGACGAATACGTGCACCATTAGCACCGCCTCTTTTATCCGAGCCACGGAATGTGGAAGCCGATGCCCATGCTGTAGACACCAGTTCAGAAACAGATAATCCGGATTCTGATATTTTATTTTTTAATTGATTCTCGTCCTGAGCATCAATCAGTTGGTGATCTACTGCCGGAATAGGATCCTGCCAGATTTCATCTTCTGTCGGAACTTCTGGTCCTAAATATCTTGATTTTGGTCCCATATCACGGTGAACTAATTTAAACCATGCTTTAGCAAAAGCTTCTGCCAGCTCATCCGGATTTTCGTAAAAACGTCTTGATATTTTTTCATAGATAGGATCAAATCTTAAAGAAAGATCTGTTGTAAGCATATAAGCCGGACCTTTTTTCTCAGTATCAAAAGCATTCGGGATAATATCTCCTGCATCTTTTGCGATCCATTGGTGTGCACCCGCAGGACTTTTTGTTAGTTCCCACTCATAGCGGAATAAGTGATCGAAGAAGTCATTACTCCATTTCGTTGGTGTTTTGGTCCAGGTAACTTCCAGACCACTTGTAATAGCATCTGCTCCGGAACCTGTTCCAAATTTACTTGCCCATCCTAATCCCTGAGCTTCGATTCCCGATCCTTCAGGTTCTGAACCTACTAATGCTGCATCTCCGGCACCATGGGTTTTTCCAAATGTATGTCCACCGGCAATTAAGGCTACAGTTTCTTCATCATTCATTCCCATACGGCCAAATGTATCACGGATATCTTTGGCAGCTGCCAACGGATCTGGCTTTCCTTCGGGTCCTTCAGGATTTACATAGATTAATCCCATTGTAGTTGCGGCTAACGGATCTTCCAGATCACGATCGCCTGTATATCTTTTATCTGTCCCTAGCCAGGTTTTCTCATCTCCCCAGTATACATCTTTATCGGCTTCCCATACATCTGTACGGCCACCACCGAATCCTTTGGTCTGTAATCCCATAGATTCCAAAGCAACGTTACCAGTAAGGATTAGTAAATCTGCCCATGAGATTTTCTTTCCATATTTCTGTTTAATAGGCCACAGTAAACGACGCGCTTTATCCAGGCTTACGTTGTCCGGCCAGCTGTTGAGTGGTGCAAAACGTTGTTGTCCTCTTCCACCACCACCACGGCCATCCTGAACTCTGTATGTTCCGGCACTGTGCCAAGCCATACGGATAAACAAAGGTCCGTAATGACCAAAGTCTGCAGGCCACCAATCCTGTGAATCAGTCATCAGGTCAGTAAGATCTTTCTTTAATGCTGCAAGATCCAGCTTTTTAAATTCTTCTGCATAATTGAATCCCTCATCCATCGGATCTGTTAATGAAGAGTGCTGGCGCAGGATGTCCAGTGTTAATTGCTTCGGCCACCAGTCTTTATTCTGGGTACCATTACTACTTACATTTTGTTTCTCTAGTGTCCCATTGTGAAAAGGGCATTTGCTGATGTCGTTGGATTGGTTTTCCATAATTCTTTAAGTTATTCGTTACTGATTTCTATAAAGTTACCAAAATATTTTGAACTCCTGAATACACAAGAGCGAGAATTCTTGTTACAAATCTAATCAGATCATTTGCACCAAGAACATAAAAACGGATAATCAATTTTTATAGTTTTAATAGAATAAAACTATTAATACACAAATTAACAATTGTTAAAAACTATAAATTAAAAGACTATGATTTATTTTAATAATACTTACCTAAGGAAATTGAGACTTATTTCAATGTACATATCTTACTTAAATTAGTCATTTTAATCAAATTATGTACAAGAAAAGGAAAACTATAAACAATAGTATTCAGTTAGTGGCAGCAAAATTGCAGAAGACATTACACACCACTTAAAATATTGATATGAAATTATTTTCTAAGATTGCTTTATCGTTATTAGTTATGGTTTCTGTTACTGCCTGCATTCAATCGAAGCAGACACAACATGAAAATCTGGCAAGGATAAAGAACCAAGAGCAAAATTATAAGGCTAAAGATTTGTCTGAGCTATTGAAGCAGCTTCCTGATATGAAATCCGTAAGTACTTTTAAAGACTTTCCGCAAAAAGGAATCATAAGTCTCAGAATTGCTTTTTTAAAAGACAAAGACTTCCATCAGGAGGTTAACCTTAACAAAAACCCTCCTCATATTGTTGTTTACACAGAGCAGAACCCCAATAGACCGGTGGAAATATCTGATGATAAGGGAAGTGAAGATCTGAATATGAAAGAGGCTATTACCAAATACGGTAATCTAAAAATTACCGCTGTACATACGGCAATTTCTCAATAATACATATAATCCCAAACCCGGATTAGTAATAACAGCCCCAAAAGGAGCTGTTTTATTTTACAAATATTTTTAATGCAATTAAGTTGCATTAAAAGAAAAATACACTATATTCGCAACATAATTGCAATATCAAATTAAATCATCAGCATCAATATTTATAGCAAAACCATATGCAGACATTAGCGAACAAATTACCCGTCACAGTTCTAAGCGGCTTTCTGGGTGCAGGAAAAACTACATTACTCAACCATATTCTTCATAACAAAGAAGGTCTAAAAGTAGCGGTTATTGTAAATGATATGAGCGAGATCAATGTAGATGCCCGTTTGGTAGAAAATGAAAACACACTTTCCCGCACGGAAGAAAAACTTGTTGAGATGAGTAATGGTTGCATTTGTTGTACTCTTCGGGAAGATTTAATGATTGAAGTAGAGAAACTGGCAAAGGAAAAACGTTTTGACTATCTTATTATAGAAAGTACCGGTATCAGTGAACCTGTTCCTGTAGCTCAGACATTCTCTTTTACCAATGAAGAAACGGGAACCGATCTTTCCCGCTTTAGCTACATCGATACTATGGTTACTGTGGTAGACTGTTTTAATTTTTTCAGAGACTTTGGAACTCATGAACTGCTAACTGACAGAGAACTTACAGATATTGAAGGCGATCACAGAACTATTGTCAACCTTTTAACTGACCAGATAGAGTTTGCCAATGTTATTATCCTGAACAAAACCGATATGGTAGATTCAGATACTGTTGGTCTGCTAAAAGCTACAATCCATAGGCTGAATCCCGATGCCAGAATTATTACTTCTGAATTTGGTCGGGTAAAACCTGTGGAAATTCTGAATACAGGATTATTTGATTTTGAAGAAGCCCAAAACTCCGCAGGCTGGCAAAAGGAACTGGAATCCGACGGCCATACTCCTGAAACCGAAGAATATGGCATTGGGTCTTTCGTATTTCGAAGCCAGAAACCATTTCACCCTGAGCGTTTCTGGAATTACCTCAACATCGATTATCCCCAGAATATTATCCGGGCAAAGGGACTATTCTGGCTGGCCTCACGCTGGAACGATGCCCTGAATTTTTCTCAGGCCGGAGGCTCTTCCCGTTTGGAAAAAGCAGGTGTATGGTGGTGTAGTATGCCTTATGCAGACAGAGTACGATATGCCTCTTTTGTACATAATAAGGATTTAATTGAAGCCCGCTGGAGTAAACAATGGGGTGACCGACAGAATGAACTTGTCTTTATCGGTCAGGACATTGATACCGAAAAAATAGCAGCCGAACTTAATGCTTGCCTTCTGCAGGATAATGAGCTCGAATTTTATGAGCACCACAGATTTGCAGATCCATTCCCAAGAAATATTTAATTTTTCACATCAATAACAGGCCTCCGTCCACAGAATAAGAGCTTCCGGTTATATAACCTGCATCATCAGATAACAGGAAAGCTGCGACGGAGGCCGCCTCATCCGGGCGTCCAATACGCTTGAGCAGAACGGTCTTTGCCAGTTCTTCTTCAAATTGTTTGCGAAGTTCTGCAGGAAGCTTAGCCCTTAGATTTGTTTCAAAAGGTCCGGGTACCAATGTGTTCACTCTTATACCACGGGGCGCTAATTCACTTGCCCAACAGCGGGCTGCGGAAAGCATTGCCGCCTTACTGGCAGAATATAATGATACGCCAGGCTGCCCTTCATAAACAGAACTTGAAGAGGTAACCAAAACTGATCCTCCATTTTTTATATATGGTGCTAGTAAAGCCATTTGTAGCATCGGAGTAAAAACATTAATCTGAAAAATCTTTTTCAACATTTCTGTTTCCATATCTGCGATCTTTCCCCCTAAAGCAATGGCCGAATTAAGCCATAACCCATCTATATGACCTGTTTCATTTATTAGCTCTGCCAGCTTTTCGGCAGAATTCTCATCTTCCGCATCGTTGTAAATAATAACAGCTTCCTCTCCCAGTATATTTGCTGCATCGTTTAAATGACTTTCAGTTTTTCCCGTAACAATAACCTTTGCCCCTTCTTCTATCAACCTTTTCGCTCCCGCCAAACCAATACCGCTGCTTCCGCCAGTAATTAGTATTCTTTTGTTTTCAAATCTTTTCATTTGTATATTTTATGAATCAAAACTACTGAGCATTCACCGTTCAGGATATATAAAATCACTCAGACAATATCGAAAATCAATCGGATCTTAATCTTTATAAAGCAGATGTTGTAAATTTCCTGAATGAAACTACCGGATAACATAGAAGATTTTTACAGAGACAAAAACCTTAGCATTCCCTCAAGTATAGACTGGCAATCTGGATATTTTGATATTATAAAAATTACCTCGTCTCTGCAAAGAGAATCTTTAATCTCACAGTTTAGTTTTTACAGAAAGAATTTGTATAAAATAAAACTGATAAAAGGACAATGTAAATGCCACTATGCAAGTAGAAGTATTGATGTGAAAGGATTTGCTTTAATATTTGTAGCTCCTACCAATCCTTTTATACTGGAAGAAGTGAATGGTATGGTTGATGAATATTTTATTGTCTCCAACGGGTCCTTTTTCAATAACTATGGTACCATAGACTCCTATCCGATTTTTCAGAATCCCGAACATAGTATTTTTAACTTAACTGAAAGTGAATATTCAGAATTCGAACGTTTACTGGACAACATAAAAAAAGAAATTGCATCTGAATATGAATACCGGACAGATATGATACGAAACCTTGTGTACCAACTCATACACAAAGTTCTGAAGGAGAATAAAATTCAATCTTTAAAAAATAATGGTGGTACTGCAGAACACAGAATTGCTGCTTTGTTTGAAGAATTACTGTCCCAGCAGTTTCCATTACATTCTTCAGCAGATCTTATACGATTAAAAAAGCCTGTAGATTTTGCTGATAAACTGGCAATATCTATAAATCACCTGAATAAGGCTGTAAAAAAAAATTATAAGAAGACGACAACAGAAGTTATAACAGAAAGAATTATGCAGGAAGCGATGGTTTTATTAAAAGTTACCAACTGGTCGGTTTCAGAAATAGCATATGCACTGGGATATGAAACGTCTTCCAGGTTTATTTATACCTTTAGAAGATACTCGCAGCGCTCTCCTCTTCTTTACAGAAAAGAATTCTTAAAATAAATAAGCAATTTTACCGTTCACTATATAGTGATTTAATGTACTTTTGCGTCCATATTTACAATTAATAAACTCTTTATGAAAAAATTTATTCTGGGCACTGCCCTGTTAACTTCTGCTTTTACCAGTATGCTTATGGCTCAGTCGAAACTATTGGCCAAAACAACCTGGAAAATAGAAAGCATTGCTGCCGATGGCAACATCGTGTTGAAAAAAACAAAACATGTTAACCTTCTTTCAGAGGAACCAAAATTTCATTTTTTACAATTTACAGATAGCAAAAAATATAAAACCGGCAACTCTTGTTTCCAAACGGATGCAAGCTATGATTTGTATGAAGAAAGTAACCGGATTGAGCTTTATTCAGGTATCTCGGGTGCTTCATCAGATTGTAAAGAGCCTAAAAATATTGAAGGTACATATGCTTACAAAATAACAGGTGACCGTATGGATTTACAACGTGTACAGTCAGAAAACATAAACAATGAAGAAGCTCAGCCTGCTGAAGGTGCTGAAGCAGCGGGGCCAGGAGAAGCAATTGATGCAGCTTCGGAAGCAAGCGTTGCGGCCGCAGAAGCTGCTAAAGAGGCTAATAATACTAAGCGTAAAAAGACAACAAAAAAAGCACGGAAATAAAAATTTGTTTAGTATTTTCGAAAATTCCTTTTATGGAGCTATAATAACAAAAGGCTGGGAAATAAATTCCCAGCCTTCTGATTGATATGAAGAATGTTAAGTTAGTTTACTTTTGTAAGCGTAAAGCGTTGTTTTGTGTAAGGCTGGAGTGTCTGATCTGTACTGCCAATAACAATTGGTGTAAGATTAGTTGTCAGACCTTCTTTCACCTCTAGTCTTAGAGATGGTGCATTCTTTGGAGCAAAGCCAAAACCTTCATTTCCTAAATTAAATAGCAACCATTTCTGACTATCCGTATCCGCATTGATTCTAAGCTCTACAGCTGTTCCGTTTGCTGTTCCATTATTTCTTACCGTTAATACTTTTGTAGAGTCAAGTATCGACTTGATAGTGAAATAACCATGCTCCGATTTGCGGAAAATAAATTTCTGGTTGTTTCCTGTAGTTGCAGAATAAAGGATTACATCGGTACCATCAGCTGTTGAGCTTCCGGTAATATCAACATTTTTATCACCTGCTAAAGAAGTTGTAAGTGTATAAGTTCCGTTAGTAGCAGATGTGGAATTTACAGGTCCGTACAAATGGTTGATACCTGCATAGTCACCTGCAGACAATCCATCTCTTTGCTTACCGAATGTAGAGCCATCCAGCTTTGTCATTACAGGCAGGTTAGGATCTATTGCAAAGTCTGTAGATTTATACATCATCACCGAACCAAAGTCGAATTCGCCGTGCCCTGCATAATCATTATAAAGATTGAAATTATGACGGGTACCATCCTGTGCTCTGTTGGTATCTACTATAATATACTGATCCCTGTCCGGACGGCACTGCTCGTGCATAATCCCCATTGAGTGCATAATTTCGTGAGCAATAATGGCAGGATAAGTCGTATTGTATATTTTAATACCATTTACTCTGTTTTTCACCCAACCCAGTGGAGAACTGTTTCCTGTGGAATAAGTAAATGTTATATATTCTGTTTGATTGGTACGCTGAATGAACTTAACACTGGTTTTTGAAGAGATCATATCAAACGCTTTGTTAATATTCGTAAGGAAAGTATTATAAGCCTGAGTACTTAAACTTCCCTGACTAGGCAAAGTGTAATAAACTGTTGCATTCGGCCAGGTTTTGATAAAAGAACTTACAATTGTACTACGCTCAACAGTAGATATATCCGGATTAGCCATTCTCTTCAGTTGGTTAAACTGTTCCGCTGTGATTGTAATATCATCAGCGTAAAAATACTCCCCATTAACTTCATTTACATAAGTGTAAGCTCCGTTAATTAATAATTTGTGAATAGTTGTTCCGTTTAGCTGGGTTGTTGTATGATCAACCGAACCTGCTGGAGTAGTTTCCATATCCGACTTACAAGAATTCAGCGCCAGAACCAGGCAGCCTGATAAGATTAATAGTTTACGTGTCATAATAAAAAATTTAGTGTTTAGTGTTATTTAGTTTTTTTAAGTTGTTGTAAATACCCGGGCTATCGGAACGAATACAAAATACTACTCAGTAATAGTGATGCAGACACTCTGAAAGCCGGGTATTTCCTGTAACCGTTTTGTATACAAGTACTTTATTACATAACCAATCAATATAGTCGGAGTTTAAACTGAAAATAAAAACACCTCCCGAATAAAATTGATTATTATGTTCAGCTAAATATTAGCAGAGTTTCTGGTATACTAAAAAAAAGAATACAGTGGCCGCCGAAATACCGGAGCCATCTTAGTTATTAAGTAAAAGTGATAGAGAAATTTTATTGTCAATACAGGGGACCTGCAATTGTGCTGTCGGAAAGAATTCCAACAACTGTGATTTAATTGCTTTTTTCATAATCTTTATTGTAATTTGGTTTTACATTGCTAATATACAAATAATAACCACATTTTAATTTAACATAATAAAATAAATATTTTATTACAAAAAATAAATTGAAACACATATTTTACATACTATATAGCAATTAATAAAACACATTTACATTAGAAAAACACAACACTAAATATTTCAAAAAAAATTACAATATGAATAATTTAAATTATTATTAATATCTGGAACATTTTGGTTACAGCTTATACACAATGAGATTTATATTCTTATTTTTCTTATCTTGGCAAAACTGGAAGGATTTTGTCATCCAAATCACCATATCATGATAAAAACTACAAAATGGGGTTAAAAAAATTTTTGCTAAGAAGTATTCTTTCTATACTTATCTTTGTTACAGGCACTACACTCTCCTATCGCAATGACATGGCTAAGGATGGTTTCGAAACAATGGGTTTCCCGCTTAGCTTTTATCGTAATAATCCTGATCCTGCAGATATGACCGCTAAAACAGATAACTTATATCCCTGGTATCTGGTTTTTGATTTCCTTTTTGCTATTGGACTAGCCATTGGGCTGGAAAAATTATTCCGCCTTATTTTCAGGAAAAAAAAACACATTATAAAATAACCCTGCACAAATAGTTTGTACAAGGTTACATAATTTACCAATTTCACTTATTAATTTATTCCGGTAAATAATTTTATAACATTTAAACTTTTATTGCTTAGATCCATTAAACAGATATACTTTTTCCTGTGGAGAGGTCTGCTCAGTTTTCACGTTAATTGCTTTTGTATCGATAAGGTAAGCAACACTTCCCTGTTCATTACTACCTACAACACTTGCGCCTACCGGGTTGGATACTTTTATTGTTTTCGCTGTATAGGCAGAGTAAGCCTCTCCGGACTTAGGTGCTATTCTCACACTGGAATCATCTACTTTAGTAACACTAATAATGGCATTATAATATTTTAATTCACCATCTTCAAGAGTTCCCTTAAATGTTCCTATTATGGGATCTATACTTCCGCCAGGATTATTATCTGAATCATTACTGCTTTTACATCCTGTAAAGCCCACGCCAATAGCTAATATTACAACCGCACCAAGTATCCGTTGTTTCAAATTTTTGTTTCTCATTTATTTAAGTTTTAATTGTTATATCTTCATGTATACCAATAAATAGTTTATTTGTGTTTTCAAATTTGCTTAAACAGATTAAAATTATAGGCAGGATGTCTACCAATACATCATAGCAGTCTATAAGCAACTGTTTTCAGAGATTTAGTTATATTTATTACTTAAAAAAAAAGACTACGACTAAAATGAAAATCAGAACTATAAAGGAAAGCGACCATGAAGTAGTTTCAAAATTGCTTGCCCAGTTGGGGTATCCTGATACTGAAAAATTTATTCAAAAGAAAATAGATACTTTACTGCAAAACCCTAACGAATACTTAGTCGTTATAGAGGATGATGAGCAACAAGTATTCGGCTTTATTTCAATACACATTATTCCACAAATTGCACTGGAAGGAGATTTTGCCAGAATAAGTTATTTTGCCGTAGACGAAAATTACCGCAGCATGGGTGCCGGAAAAATATTGGAAGAATATTGTGTACAGATTGCAACAGAAAGAAACTGTGACCGCATAGAAGTCCATTGCCATACAAGAAGAGTGAAAGCCCATCTGTTTTATTACAGACAGGGCTATGAAGAATCTCCGAAATACCTGATGAAAAAACTTTAAATCGTTATTAATACTCTTATGACACTAAAAAAATTTCTGTTAAGGTGTATTTTGATTCTAATTGTATTTGTAATCTGTAATGCATTCTCCTACCACAACGGGATGGCATATGACGGAGATGATACAATAGGTTTTCCTTTTAGTTTTTATAAAAAATCCGTCGGGTTTAGCCTGATTACTAAAACCATGCAGGAATCTGAAAGCTTCTATCCCTGGCACCTGTTTTATAATTTTTTATTTGCAGTAGTATTAGCTATAGTATTGGAAAAACTATATTATTTTGTTATCAGAAAGCGATCTTCCAAAACAACTAAATAATTTGATCTATTAATATCCGAATTTAAACTTCTAACTTCTAAACTCTAACTTCGTACTTTATATCATTCTTCATACTCTTCATCTGTATTTTTAGTCATTGCTGTTTTGCTTTTTGTTTTACAGTATTTCCTGCCGGCTGCTGCTGAGTTACGCAATGCACCATACCGCCATTTTCATATAAGTTTCTTACATCTATACCGATAACTTTACGATCCGGATATTGTTTCTGAATAATTTTGTTGGCTACTTCATCATTAACATCTCCGTAATTGGGAACTAATACAACTCCGTTAGCAACGTAATAGTTGACATATGATCCTTTATAATCCAATTGTTTCCCATATGCTGTTTTCACATTATTTTTGGTAGCAGGTACATATACTTTTTTGTATTGCTCTCCTTTTGTGTTGGTAGCAGCATTAAGTGTGTTTATATCTTTTTCCGACAATCCCATATCTAACAGATCATCTTTTTCCATTGTAAGCATTGTTGAGGAATTGATAAATTTCATAAACCCGTCTATGTGCATATCGGTAATATCCAAGCCTGTTACCCCTTCCAGCCATATCACTTTGGAAACACCATAATATTTCTTAAAGTAATCTTCAGCTTCCTGCTGGGTAATATCTTTATTTCTGATCGATCCTTTTTTCTGACTGATTACCGAACTTTTGCAAGCCATAAGAACACCTCTTCCGTCTGTTTCAACAGAGCCGCCTTCATTTACCATTTCATCATTCAGGTTAATTACTTTTATTCCCAGATCTCTTCCAATCTGAGAAGGAACAACATCACAGTTTTCAAAATCAAACTTTTCACCCCATCCATTGAATCCCCAATCCTCTATCAGAATATTGTTATTTTTATCCTTTACGAAGAGCGGACCATTGTCCCGTACCCATACATCATCTGTAGGATAGATTTTGAAATCGATATTCCTTAGGCTTACGCCCGCTTTTTGTAATACTCCTATGATATGCTTTTTTTCCGATTCATCATAAGCTATAATATGTACTTTTTCGTTTGTCTGTAATGCTTTTGTCATATCTATCCAGGTTTTTTCTACCCTGTTACGGTAGGTTATACCATGCTGATGGTGATGAGGCCACTGCAGCCATGTTCCTTCATGCGGTGCAGATTCTTCCGGGAAATGATAAGTTTGTGTCATACAGAACTGAAAGCTTAATAAAATGAATATTGTCAATAATTTTCTCATAAGGATAATCTTGTGTTTTCTGATGCAAAATTAGATCTTCATCACCGATAAAAGTTGTCCTAAAAAGACAATCTTAATTGGCAGACTGAATATTTTCAGCCCGGATTACTCTAAAGACATAAAGGAAATGAGCTACTTTATATATGTAAAGGAAAATAAATATAAGTTGTATGCTCTCCAGATTCAGAAATCAGATATTCTTCAATTACAGGAGAATTATCTAGTAGAAATGGATTATCCGCAAGCCAGAAGCGGTAAAATGCGCCATAGGTATCCAGTAAATATTCAAAGTTTCCGTGATGGACAAACCTGGCATATTTTCTCCCGAAAATTGTTTTTTTCTGGTAATCGTCACCAGGAAAGGGTTCTTCAATAGCCGCTTCATAGCGGCAATATTCCTCGCTGGTGATAAGAGGCTGATCTGTTATAATACCATAAGCAGTTGAAAAATCTACTCCCTCTTCAATTCCTTCCCACAAAGCGTTAATATCTTTGTTATTATAGTTTCGGGTTTTAATACCTTTTGTATATACGGTAATACTTTGCTTATAGACAATCTCATAGACAAAAGCTTTGTCATCTGTTTTAGTAAGGGAACTAAAAATTTTGTTTCGCTCTTTCCGGGCGACTGCCGGGGAAATCCCATATTCTTTATGGAAAGCTTTTGAAAAAGACTGCAGGTTGTAATAACCTACTTCTAAAGCAATCGACGAAACCTTATCTGTAGTGTAAAGGAGTTTTTTGTAGGCATTTTCTAGTCTAAGACGTTTCTGAAATCCGGAAAGTGTTTCCCCAAATAATTTCATAAATACCCGCTGAAAGTTCCGATAAGAATAACAGGCAATATCTTCTATCTCCCTGGAACTAATTTCTCTATCGAAATTTTCCTCAATATAAGCAATAGTTTTCTGTATTCTGTTTAGTTCAGTTGGCACGACACAAAAATATAAACTAATATAATAAAGATATGACCTTTAAATAATATCTGTCACGTCAAAATTTCAACTATAACAGATCAGTCTGTTTTCTATATCATAGAGAAAATCGATTTCCATAATAGTTTATGTAAAAAATCATGGTAATAACCTATAGATTGGCATTAAAATTTCATATATAGAGTTAGTTATACATGCTATAACTACTATTAGTTTTCAAATTAGAGTCTTGTTTTTCAGGACTCTTTTTTGTTATCATAAAAGCTGTTTTTTATAACTAATTTCCTTATCATTCATTTATATTACGTTTTTAGCATTTTCAGCACTTCCACATACATACTACACTATGATCTGTTTAATATATTTTTATATTTCTGCTAGACAGATGACATCCGCAAAATAGCTTCTATAAAAGAAAATATAAAGATGTAGTACTCATGTAGAATATATTTTCTTGCATACTTCCATCTGATTTACTGACTTTTACGATATCTAAAAACACAAAAACAATTTTACTGTAAAATTTACTTTAGGATTTAGAAACAACATTCTGAAAAAATAATTCAGTAAAAAAATACTAACAAAAACACGTACAAATGATGAAAGAAAAAGAATCTGATAAAACAGATTGCAGGGAAAATTATGCCTCTCCCACTCTAAGCTTTAGTTTTATTGAAATGGAAAACGGAATCGCTGCTGGTTCTGCAAAAGTTATTCCTCCTGACGCAAGTGGAAAAGTACAGGAAGAATGGGAAAACGGAACTGATGATAATCGTACCATAGACTGGTAAACCTGCGTAAAACATATACAAACATAAATGATATGAAAATACGACAACAATCTGCCGGGATATTACTACTGGCAATATTTCTTGCTACAACAGCATGCCGCAGCACCGACAACACTCTGGACACTAGTGCAAACACCAATACTAAAGGACAGTACAATGTAAAGATTAATCTTTCAGGTGCAGATGATGATCCCGAAGAGCCTGTAAAGCAAGCTTCGATTTCCGGAAACACTATCTCCTCCAAAGCTGCACAGACACAAACAATCCCGTTTGATGATACCTACTCTATTACCGCTACCCTTGTTCCGGTTACCCCTTCTTTGTCCAATAAAGCCATAGCCTCTGTAAATCCTATGGCAGCAACAGAGATAGGTGCAGGAATCAGGTACAAAATTCTGGTATATGATAAAAATGAAAAATTGGTAGACCAGAAAGAGTTCGGTTACAAAAAAAATGAAACAGATGGTTTTTTATTGGATGGCGGACAGACTTATACCTTTGTTGCTTTTTCCGTAAACAGTACATTGGCGGCTGATACTCCTGTGGTTACAAGCCCCGAAAGCCTCTCTACAGCTAAGTTATCAAATATCAGTAAGGATTTTATGTACTTTAAGAGAACTATGACTGTAAGCGGAAATACTCCTAATACACTCGATGTTATCCTGAAGCATCAATTTTCAAGAATTACAACAAATATAGATGCCAGCCAGGTAGAAAGTACAGGGATTATTACAAAAGTAGATACACCTACCTATACAGGAGGAAATGCTGCGGGGGAACTCAGTTTCAAGAACGATCTGCAAATGTCTTACACAGGAACCGGAAATGTTCCTTTTACTTTTCCAACGATTAACCAATCGAAAATTACAAGTAATGCTGCTATAGTAATCGGAAATACATCCAACGGCGGAATATTTAATATTAAAAATATAATTATTGACGGTACTTCTAAAAACAATGTACAGTTCAGTAACCTTAAGATTACACCAAAATCTAATTATAATCTGAATCTAAAGCTTACTCCCTGTACCAAGTTCAACATGAATGCAACACCGTTTGATCAGGATGCTTCACTTCCAAACAATAGCAAGTATTTTGGCTTCAATGGCATACCAGATCGGTTTATTGTAGACTTTACTTATGTAGATAATTCATTTAGCTTTCTGGTAAACGGTATCAGAATAACAGCAGATGAGATTCAGTTTGATAGTGGAGGCGGAGCAATTAATATTCAGTTTCCAAACGGAAATAAGTGGGGACAATCTGGTGGTGTCCCAGCAATTTATAATATATCAGCGGATTCTCCTACCGCTCCCGTGATTAGAGTTGTAATTGATAAAAACGGAAATACAACATTCTATGGCAAAAGACAATCCGGAGATTTGGTACTGGAACCTCTAACCTATACCGGAACTGGTGGTGTAAAGAAAATAACATGGACTACCGGTTATAATGAAGTATATATTAGTCAGGCAGCTTCTGGTCCAACCCGAATTAAAGGTACAGGCTATGGAAAACAAATTACAACATGTCCATAATTTAAACAGTCCCAAAACGCATTATAATTCATTTGTTTGTAAAAAACTGTTGACAGTTTTCCGGGGGATTTATTAAAATCCTCTGTTTTTCTAATTTAAAATAGCATAAAAATTCATAAATTACGCCAGTTATACATGCTATAACTACTATTAGTTTTCAAACCGAAGCTCTGTAAATTACAGAGCTTCATTTTTTTCCCGACTATCAAAGGGTTTTTACCTTTTTTTAATATTATCACTACTTGTTTAAAACAAGTATCTGCATTTTTTTCGATGCTATTTACTCTGGTTAATGTATATTTGCCTCCCACAATTTCACTAAATATTAATCATAACAGACTATATTTCAAAAGAGTATAGTAGTTACAGAGAAAACACAAAAAATTAGACATTAAAAACTAAATATTAAAATTTAAATAAACTATCCGCCCAACAACAATATGATAAATAATAAAGTTATATATGCTGTATTAGGATTTTTTATTTCATTTTCCTGCAATTCTTCCTCCCAGAATGATCTATCGGATACTTTCGACATTCCTTTATTAGAAAAAAATGAGAAACTGCGCCGGACATCTGACCATGTTGAAATCACCCGGCTCAATAAAGAATATCTGAAATTAGCAACTGAAAAGAAGTATAAAGAAGGCGAAGCTTTATGTTACATCAACATGGCCGATGTAAACCTCGGCATAGGTAACTACAAAAGTGCCCAGCTCTTGCTAAAAAAATCGGGTTCTATTCTGGCTAACTCTAATAATAATGTCGTTAAAGCAAGGCTATTTCAGGAGTATGCAATGCTTAGTTATATGCTTAAGTTTTATGATAATGGGATTGGCTATAACTCAAAAGCTATGTATTATGTTAAAAGTATAAAGCACTCCAAAGTTCATAATTTTTTAATGGGATGGAATTATTACAACAGAGGAGATCTGCTGAATGAGAACAGGCAACATGACTCTGCATTAATATATCTGCACAAAGCATTGCTTATTAAACCTAAACCTTTATATGAGAGCGCAATCGCCAGGCATCATATGAGATATACCCATAATATGGATTCTGCTGAAATTTATATTAAACGTACACAGAATTCATTAATTGGCAAGTCCGACAACAATGCTCAATACACCTTTGTTTATTATACTATAGGCAATTATTATGAAGCTATACATGATTATCCCAAAGCGGAGGCTGCCTATAAAAAAGCTTTAGATATTGGTACTAAGACCAACGATACACATTATTTTTTTAATCAGTATGTATATAAAGCACTTTCCGGGGTTTATGGAAAAATGAACAAAACGGCTCAGGAAGACCACTATCTTCATCTTTATTTTACAGCAAAAGAAAATATTGATGACCAACAACATGAGGTGGCCAGCCTTACGGTAAATAATTTTATTTCGGGAATTACTCAGGAAGAAGAGAAAAAGACAAAAAAATCATACCTCTATATCTCAATACTATTATTATGTATTATCTGTCTTGGAGTTTACACATTAAAAAAAACGAAGTCTTTAAAATCAAGAAGAGAAGCATTAGCTAGTGAAGCTGAACTATTAAAACATAAGACACAAAGCCTTGAAAACAAAACCGAGGTTTTAAAAACGAAGATCCATGACAAGAGCTTCGATGAAGTGACGGAGCTTGCCAAAAAGAATGATTCTACGTTTCTGGCAAGATTCAGAGAGGTATATCCTGACTTTATCAATAAACTTTTGGAAATAAATCCTGACTTAGAAAATTCTGAACTGATTTTCTGTGCGATGCTTAGGCTTAATTTTTCGTCTAAGGAAATAGCCAACTATCTTTTTATCCAGCATAAATCTGCACAACAGAAGAAGAATAGGATAAGGAAAAGGCTAAATCTGCCAAGTGATACCAACCTTTACCTCTTTTTTGGGGGATTGAGCTAAACCTCTGTACCACCAAACTAATATTTTCTCTCTTACCCTGTCTAAAAGTTTGATTTCTCTTACTAAATGAATAATATTATGGCTCATATTTCAACGAATTATTTGCTAGATGCCCTTTCGTAAATCAAAATAAGTCTTCTTTTTCGCTACCATTTATTAAAGTTGTCTTCTTTAATAAAGATTCAATCAAAATTTCAAAATACTAACTATCAATACATTATACTCATGAAGTATATATGAAGGATGTCGTTTTTTTTCTTTTCAAAATTAATTTATAGAATTTTATCCCACATAAAAACAAACAAATGAAGGATCTGCTCTCTATTCATTAGATGATATTCTAAGTCAGATGATATTAGCAATTAACAGATAATATAGAGTTACTGATCTGTACCATGAAAGCAAATGTTGAATAAAAAAAGAAAAAGAAAAGAAATCCAAATTTACACAGGCATATTGGTATCCTGCATATTAATCCTTGGATTATATACCTACCGACAAACAAGAAGATTAAATAAGAAAAAGAAATTACTTAAAAATGAAGCGGAAACTTTAAGAAACGAAACAAATTTTCTAAGAAATCAAGTGCATGATACCAGATTTGAGCAGGTTGTTGATCTGGCGAAAAAAAATGATTCTTCATTTTTAGCCAAGTTCCGGGAACTATATCCCGAATATATTCAAAAGCTACTGGAGATTAACTCCTCATTGGAAAACTCTGAGCTTGTTTTATGCGCCATGCTTAAGCTCAATTTTTCTTCTAAAGAAATTTCCAACTATATGTTTATTCAGCACAAATCTGCACAACAGAAAAAAAGCAGACTAAGAAAAAGACTAAATATTTCGAGTAATATCGATCTGTATCAATTCTTAGGCTCATTGGAATAGATCTCTATCTCACATCATAATTTAAAATATTGAAAATCAAAATAATAACAGCCGTGAAGGATACATGAAGGAGCCTCTTTTTTGTAGCTTAAAAATAAATTTATAGAATTTTGCCTTCAATAAAAAAACACAATTCCAGGCTTTTATAATATACTCTCATTCTTAAACAGAAATATGTTTAAGCAATGGATTATTAATTACAAATAGCACATATGAATAACTAAAAAACAATGATAAAAAACAATGATTTAGCAGCTGACATGCATAAGCAGGAATACATTCCTCCTGTAATCCATGTAATGTTAGTAGAAATGGAAAATGGTATTGCCGCAGGATCAGCAACTACAGTACCCAATAATATCAATAAGGAAGTATTGGATGAATGGGAAGAAGATCCAAACGATAGCCGCAATATCATATTATAAACTCTTATTGAAACACAAATAACAATGATGAAAATACAACTACCTATCAAAAACACTTTTTATAAAACATCTGTTTTTCTTTTGATTTTCTCCAGTCTAACTGCCTGTAGAAGCTCTGATAATGTAACAGACGGAAATAACAACAGACAAACAGTTGTTAAAATCAATATGTTAGGAACAGCTGCTGAGTCAACAGGACCTGGAAAAACAGCTGCTACTACCAAAACAGGCTCTCTAAACGAAGCTATTCAAAGACAAGTCATCACAATTGATAAGAAACAGACAATTATTGCTACACTCACCCCTGAATCCTCTTTTGTAAATTCTGCACAGGCCTCCGTAAATTCTTTATCAAGTGTCATTAAACAAGAAAAATTAAAAGCCGGAAATCAGTACGCCGTTGTCGTTTATGATGATAAAGGCAATTATTTAGACGAAAAAACATTTACTTATGGTCAACAGGAATCAGGATTTCTTTTAACCGGAGACAAAACCTATACTTTTGTCGCTTACTCTGTAGATTATACCGCACCAGCCCGTACCGTTAAAGATCTGCCACTGTCTCAGGCAAAGCTTGAAAATATATCAAAAGACCTGATGTTTTTCAAAAGAACTATGATGGTAACAGGGAACCGAGAAAACAATCTGGATGTTGTCCTAAAGCACAGATATAGCCAGATTACAACCAAAATAGATGCTTCAGCAGCAGGTAACATAACGGATGTAAGTAATGCCGTAATTACCCCGGTAAGGACTTCAGCCAGCATTAGCTTTGATAAGCCGGAAGTACTTTTTTACGGTCCCGTGTCGGCCAACGGAACAACTGTTGAATTCCCTAATAAAAATCAATCGATTATCACAAGTACTCCCACACTACTCATATCTGATGCAACAACTTCCGGAGAACTTAATATAAAATCTATTACCGTTGGCGGAACAACCAGAAACGATATCAAAATTAATAACCTGAAAATTACTCCGGGAGTAAGATATGGGCTGGATTTAAAATTTGATGGTGCTTTAAAAACGATTAAAGTACTCGGAATTACCCCCGATCAATGGGCAGCAGGAATTGCAACTGGCAGCAGGACTTCTTTGGCAAGAGAAAAACTTAATGATAAACTAAATTTTGGTCCTAATGGAAAAGTAAGGATAGAAAATTTCCAGATTGATGATATTGATGTTAGAAACTTCACCGCTCAACAATTAGCAGATGAAATAGATAAATATGATATCATATGGGTGGGCTATGTTCTGAACAGTCAGCTAACAGCAGACAAACGTGCTGTACTGGAACAGAAAGTACAGGAAAAAAAGAAATTCTTTTTTATCGGAAATGATAACTATAGTACAGCTTATTTTCCGGGAAGAAATACTCCGTTTGCAGGTTTTACATTTGATACAAACGGTGCTGGTACAAGACAAATAAATGTAATTCCTACGGGGCCTACACAAGGTATATTTGGAAATCTGACACAAAACAATACCATAAGACAGATCAGAGCAATAGGTCAGGTTACAAACTACCCTGCTAATGCTACCCCTTTTCTCACAAATCCGGACGGCAGTATAAATGCTGTAGCATCCGATAATTTTGTAAGTATTGGAGATATCAACTGGTATCTGAGTTATGAATCTGGAGACGGGCTGACCGGCGGGACGAGCAGTTGTACAGAGAATAGTGAATCTATACTCCTGTGCAATATATTCGAAAAAGCTATCAATTATATTAAAAATCAGCCTTAATCTTTTTACATAGGTTTATTTCATACATTCTTTATTTACATAAACAACATCATCATTTGTTTGTAAAAAAAACTGCATCATGTTTTTCAGAGGGTTATTATTAACCCTCTGTTTTTCTATATTTCATTTCCTGCTTCCGTCTGTATTCTTCTCCTGTTTCAGGCTGTTGATAAATTGGGATGGAGACATCCCTGTTTCGGTCTTGAATACACTACCAAACTGGCTGTGGGTAGGAAATCCACACTCTTCTGCCAGATATCCTATTTTGTAATTCAGATACTCCGGATGATTTTTCAGCTTTCCTACAATATAGTTGATTCGGTTCCTGTTGATATACTGACTAAAATCTGAATCTCTGTGTGTTTTAATAATATAGCTAAGATAGGTTGTATTGGTTTTTAACAAAACCGCCATTTTGGGAAGCGTAATACCCTTGGTTATATATTGTTCTGTTTTTTCAAATTTATCCAGCCTTCTGAGTAAGACAGCCTCCGTATTGGGGTCTTTTATAACCGTCTGGCTTTCAGATACCCGCTGTTTCTTTTCCGTATGTGCAACTGTTACAGGCTCTTTGGCCTGTCTTAATCTGGAAAGTGTATTGAGTAACTTCGATCTTAATCTTACCTTTCGTTTATATACATATAAAAAACTCAGAACCAGAGCAGTTACAATAACAAGAAGAATATTAATTTTCTTATTCTGATTAACAACTTTAGTCTCTTTTTTATCAATTTCATTTTTTGCTGCCCGCCTTGCCTGCTTAACTTTGTCTTTATAAAATTTGGTATAATAGTCTATATTCTGATGCTGAAGCTCTTTATTAGTATCTATATTGCTCAGCAATCGTTCTCTCACAATAAGCTCTTCATCATTTGTGAGTTTTTTTTTAACTGCAGTCTCAAAAGCTTTGTCAAACCAATGCTTCCCTTCAGTTTTACTACCCTCTTTTACAGCTACAATTGCCTTACTCAGATAATATCTGGGTAATGATAACAGATGTTCGGTATCATAATGGTTTTCGTATATATATTTAGCTTCCGACAATGCCTGTTTCGCTTTTATAATATCTCCACATTTTAGGTAATCATAGGCCAGACCACTATAATTTGCAGCATTATATATTCTCTGAATGCTGATATCTATATCTGCTTTACCAATATGCTCTATTATTTTTAATCTTTGCTGTATCGCTTTACAATAATCTTCGTCTTCTTCCAGATTGGCTATACAACGCTGATCGATCATAAAACCAGCGGGCATATATTTCTTTAGCTTACCTGCTTCCTTTTGTGCTACCAACCAGCTCCGTTGTGCTTTTCCCGAAAAACCTACCTGAGCATAGGCATCTGATAAATAAAAGTTAATAAAAAAGCGTTCGTAGGTACTACCGCTTATCTGTGCATAATGATCCCCTTTTTCTAACAATTGGATGGCCTCTGCATAACTATTTTTATCATACATTGCCTTTCCCATTTTTGCATAAGCTTTTGCCCGCTCTTCATCGGTTATAGCCAGACGCAATATATTCTCACCTGCAGCGTAGGCTTCATCTTTATCCGTATCTTTTGTCATGTAAAGATCCATAATTTCTTTACGTATGGGTTCTTCACCGGTGTACTGGGTGTAGGAAAAAAATGATATGCAGAAACATGTACTGGTAAAAAGCCGTCTGAGTCTGCAGGGAATAAATAAAGGATTTAACTCGAATACCATTTTACGCAAAATGTAGAGTAAAAACCCGGTTTTAAATACAATCACAAAAAAGAAATCAATTGATATTAATTTACAAATACTAAATAAATAAAATATTCATCTCTTTATATCTTAGATCACCATATTGAATAATCGGATTAAATCAGATATTTTTACTTTAAGAATGAACGGGCAAATATATTGCCCGTTCTTTTACAAATACAAACAAATAACAAATTTCACAAATGAATAAATGATGAGAAATTGTTTTTTCCTTTACACGACAGAGATACACAAGATCTGTCTATTTATATTTCTGATTTGTTTAATCCTGATATACTGAAGGCAAAACAGCATGATAGCTGCCCTGATAAAATGAATAAAAATGTACTATACAGAATAGTCTTGTTAATTACTAAATACCATAGCTATTGCAGAGGTTACTGCCTATGGCCTGATCATAAAAATCTAAATAAGTATATTTTATTTAAGTCTACGGTTTATGATACATTCTTCATACTCTTTTGATACGATCCGTCTGTGTCGTTAACGGTACGTATTGGACCCGAAGTTATACCATGTCCCATTCTTATTATTACAACTTCTAATTTGGGTGGAATATATTCTTTCTTATTTTGAAAAGATTTTTTAATTTCATTTTCTTCTTTCATAGTAATTTAGTTTTAGTTAAAAAATAACTGAGTATCATCATCAAGTTTATGTGTGTGCTAAGTGTGCTCAATCAATACTTATTATCGCAGATTATAGCAGAACTTTGGGATCTTCTCAAATCAGATATTGAATCTGTGGTCTAAAATTAGCTCCCTGACGACTGAAAAAAAAGTGTTTGGGTATTGAGATTTTAAATCCGAATAAAAAAACACATCAACAAACATTTAAATATCAACAACATATATGGTTTTATTTTATAATTTAAATATAATGGAAGACAGGCCTGTTTAAACTCTATAATGCCGAAACCAACATTATAGTTATTCCCGTATTATACCCAATGAGGAAATATCCACATCATATAACGAAAGAAATATCTTAAAATTGTATATATCTGAATTTAAAATACAGATATCCAAATAATAAATCAGACGTATCCGAAGAGAAGAATAACAAGCAATTTTTTTGGCATTTATTTCACTATTCAATTTGCTTAACCGGATAGAAATACTTCCCATTTATTTCGTTTGCAACCTGCAATTTTTATATTTTAGAGAAGCCTATAACCGAATGTTAAATAAAAATTCATATTGCATTCATTAATATTTCTTCAAAAAAACTGAATTTTACAAAACTGCTTTTTAAACGAAAAGACAATTGATAAATACTTTCTGTTCTCTCTATATATATTGATCAGGAGTAGCGGATTCTCGGATAACATAATTTAATTAAATAGATATGAAAAAAAAGATCTTTACAACTGCCCTATTATTTTGCTGCATTATCGTGTGTATGGCAGCAGTAGTAATCGCTAACCTGAATGGTAAATGGAGCGGTGTAGTCCATACTCCGGATGGCAACTCCCTGGATGCCGTATACAACTTTAACGTAGATGGTGAAAAACTTACAGGTGTAGTCAGCTCTCCTATGGGCGAAATAACTTTGGAAAATGGTAAGGTTAAAGACAACAACTTTTCATTTAGTGTAAATGTATCTGGTACTGATTATCCCCATACCGGTAAAGCTTATACAGATTCATGTGCTGTAGATATAGACTTTGGTAGCGGTCAGAGCTCTCATGTGGTTCTGAAACGTGTAAAATAAAGAGCAATCCGAGTACAGGATTTTTTTTGGTTATTATACATAATAATCGGTTTGATTATTAAGCTAAACCTCCCTTATTGGGAGGTTTAGTCATAATACAGATATAGTTTAATTTAGTATTTCGATAGTTTTTTACGACATTATTTCCTCGGTATCTCCGGTCGCGGCATCTTGTAATAGCTACCGGAAATACTTTCCAGAAATGCCACAAGGGCTTCCGCTTCCTTTTCATTAAGATCTAAAGGTTTCATCAGGTGATCCGTTACCGGAAATTTAGGATCTGCTTTCTTTTCTTCCTCTGTCGGATTAACCATCTGCATTCCGCTGTTGTACAAACTGACTATCCCATAAAGATCATCCATTAAACCATTATGCATCCAAGGTGCGGTATAAGCAAGATCTCTTAATGAAGGTGTTTTAAATTTTCCGGTATCATTCGGATCTTTGGTTATATTATACCTGCCCAAGTCTTCATATTCTCGTTTATAATATGTTAATCCAATATTATGGAAGGATTCGTCTGTCATATATTTTCCATAGTGACAGTTCATACATCCTGCTTTGGTCCGAAACAAATGCATTCCATAAATTTCCTTATCAGATAATGCTTTATAATCTCCTTTAATAAACTTATCCAGTTTACTGGGCTGGCTCCTGATTGTTCTTTGGAAGGTAGTCAGTGCTTTGGCTATTTTATCAAATGTAATTTTATCACTCTGATAGACTTCCTTGAACAACTGCCTGTATTCTGTATATTTGGCCAGCTTCCCAGCCAGCTTTTCAGGTTTCATATTCATTTCATTATGAGCAGATATAGGCCCCAGCAATTGCTCCTCCAATGTTTTTGCACGTCCGTCCCAAAAGAAAGATTTTCGCTCTGCTATATTATATAGCGACTGTGTATTCCTCTTTCCTTGTAGATGATCATGTCCTAAAGCTACTTCCTGACGATCTGCCCACCCCATTTCAGGATTGTGGCAGCTGCTACAGGAAATCTGACTGGAAGCTGAGAGTTTAGGATCAAAAAACAGCTTCTTTCCAAGCATTACTTCCGGAAGCTCCTGTATTTCATAGTAATTGGAATCCTGCTCTATTGCTTCAAATTCCTTCCACTGTACACTGGGATCTACTACCGGTTTGGGCCAGTATTTCGAAGGTTGTTTATAGTTTTCTATAACCTCCCCATAATCTATTCTGTACCGATTTATCGTATGCTGCATGAAAAAGAAGGCCAACCCAGCCAACAGCAATACTAATTTGAGATCTGAAAATTTTCTCATTCATTTAAATTTAAAACACACTTCCTATAGTAACAGCAAACAGCATATTATTACCGTTTTTAAAACCACTGTATATCATTTTTCCGCCTATAAAGGCATTTTGGATAACAGGTAAGCTGAAATGAAAATTAATATCCAGTTTTGCCTGCCAAAAATTAGCTGACTGAAAGCTATAATTATCCTTTAGCATCTGATAGATCGCAGGTTTTGTTGCATTACTAAAGAGTGCATTTTTTTTATAAACCTCTGTAACAGAAAACCCAAGATTGGCAGAAAGTGCCAGTTGACTACTAAAAGCCTTCCACCACTGATAATCGGCACCATAAACCGTTTTATTCAGCTTAACTGCTGATAACGGATTGTTGTATTTTTCCTTTTCCTGGATTATTCCAAAAAACGGAATTAGTGAAGATTTTGTATCTCCATATTCTGTTTGCAAAAGACCTTTAAACAGTAAATTACTAATTCTGTGATTGTATCTTTCCGCAGATCCAATCTGTATATAGTTTCTGGAATTATCATTTAGAAACAGATTCTCGGTTCCTTTCCTTTCTGTTGTATTTCCTTCAGCTATAATTCCCCAGAAGAGTTTTCCGGACGTAAAGAATTTCCCAAGAGAAAAACCAAACTGTTGCTCGTCTACTTTCGAAGCATTAAGATCTGTATATTCAGTAAGATACTTGTCCAATTTCAATTTTCTGATGCTCAGATTCAGATACCAGTTTCGGCTGTTGGCATCATATATCTGTATTCCTCCACCATAAAACCAACCTTCATAATAAGCTTGCCGAAGCTTCCCGGAAAGCAACTCATTGTAATTCCCCAGCCCGCTCATATTATAGATCATTGGAAACCCCTGATTATTCACAAAGCTCAGGTAATGCTTCTGTGTATACTTTTCTCCTTCCAGATAAGCTCCTATCCGAAATTTGTCCATTATAAGCTTATTACCACCTACTGTCAAAGCAATGTTCGCCGTAGTATTTTTAGGTCTGGGATCCACATCCCTGTAACTCATACTGGCTTTGTAGCTCCCGAAAATACCGATAGTATATGTACCAAGCTTTTTCGCATATCCCCCTGAAAAAGCATAGTTTTCAAACTTCATATCACCACCTACACTATCTGCTGCTACATAAGGATAGATTATATCATAATCTGCGTTTTCATTCCACAGCATCTTTTTATGTTTCCCATTATTATAGGAAGCAGTACCCCATACCAGTGTTTTGTGATCTAGTAGTTGTGTTGTATGGGTTTCTGCTCCCCAAATACTCTTTCCTTTACCTTTTTGCTGAAGTTCATAAGGTGTATTGGCATTCTCAGTGGACAGGCTGAAAGTGGTAATACTGTATTTCCGCGCTCCTATATAGTTCGCAGGGTTTACATTTACTGTGTTTTTCAGCAGCCTTTCCGGGCTATATTCCTCATACACTTTTTGGACAATGGTATCGTTACTCTGAGCACTGAGCTTTGTTCCCATCAGAAAAACAGACAATAAAAGCAGAGAAAGAGAATATTTCATTTTAATTGAATAATGATGGTTTTACACCGTGGTCAAAGTCCACAGTAGAATTGTTGGTGTCTTTATAAATGTTCTTACCATTTACAGACTTGCCGAGAACCTTTCTGCGAACAGACTTTCCAAAACGGTTCTGGTCTCCGTCAAATGCTGCTACAGAAGTCCACCCCATATCCAAAGCCGGAGATGTTACGATCCATTGGAAAGAATCTTTTACACTAAGGTTTACCACATCTGTTATCCATTCATTCGGGATTTTTATGCCGGTACCATCCATTGGATAAGTATCCCCGCCAACTGTAAGATTATAAGTATATTTATAAGTATTTTGATTAATCAGTGCATCATCTGTCATCCCTTTAGGCATACGTGCTAAAGCATAAGCATAATCCCCCTGGGTATGGATAACCATTTTATTCCCGTTATCCATATCATCATCAGTATACTTATAGTTTACATTAATCATTTTTGGCACTTGCGGATTATCAATATCATCTCCGCCTTTAAATATTTGGAAGTTCGCCTTAGTAAGGTCTATAGATAATGGATTGAACTCTTTATGGTTAATTGCATCTTCTGTGATAATAATAGATTCTCCTGGTTGCACAGGATAGGTATTACCTGTTCCAGGGATTTTAATGATTGCTCCGGCAGTTAAAAAGCTTCCCATAAAATTAGGTTTATAATCCTGCTTTTCATTTGTCATAAAACTGGATTGCATCAAAAGCATCCCATCAGCATACAATACCTGATCAGTATTATTGGTAATCTTAAAATATTGATCCCCAAAATAGAATTGTCCCTCCGGCGTTTTACTTCCGGTAAAGAATATTTCCTCTAAAATAAGATCATTACTCGTGGATTTCGGAGCGATATTAATGGATTTACTCAGTTCATTTCCGTTTACCACAAGGCCCGATTGCACTCCGCCTATCTTTGTTTCAGCTACTCCGGAATCATCCGTATAGGAAACAGTTCCTTCCACCGTTACATTATAAGTTCCCGCAGGAAGCACAATCTGCAAAATATTGGTATTCTTTAATTCTTTACTGGTAGAGAATCCTGTATTCAGTTCCTTGAAACTAACCGTAAGCTGTTTATATTCTTTAACTTTAATATTTTCAGGTACTTTTAATTCAAGTTTCAGAGTGGTTTGTTGCTCGGAGAAATCACGATCGGAGGAACAGGCTGTAAAACCTGCCACAGCACACAATAGTAATAGTGTTTTTAGTAAATGTTTTAGCATAATTTTATGTTTAATTATATTGGTTTATAAATTGAAATTGACTTCCATACCGAAGTACGGGTCGTTTGCTCCTTTTCTGTTGATACGGATTCCGTTTTTCCAATAGGGTGCATAATAACTGAAAAGCCTGCTGGCAAACATGGACACAACAATGCTTTTGTTTCTGAAACTTTTAGTAACCTTCAGATTAAGATTCATCTCCATAGGTCTTCTGGAAGCATTATACAAATCATTATTCTGAGCAATGATTAATCTCTCCAGAGAAGTTTCTTTCGCTGCCTGCGGATCAAAAGGAAATATATTTCCTTCCCCGTCTACATAATGACTTGGCACGCCATTCATCGGCAGTACTCTTCCGGTTGAATACCATGAAAACTGGAATGATGATGAAAAAATAAGATCCAAACGCGGAATATAAGTATCCAGCATCAGATTCGTATTCAGGACTTCATTTACAGATCGGGGCTCCATTCCTTCATACAAACCTATGTAAGGATATGGCCTGTCTCCTGTTGCATAATCACTTCTTCGGTATAGCGGAAGACTGTTTTCATATTTTGTGCGAAACCAGGCGCCACTTAACGTAAATCGGGTATTAATTACCGGAATTCTGTTGGATGAATACTGAAATTCCACTCCTTCTTTATCCATTCTGCTACCATTTCGCTGAGTTGTATAGATCAGATTCTCATTAACCGTCTGATAAGGTAATGTATTGATATCCGGAGGTGCTGTAATAGTGTTATGAGCCAGTACAGATGTGTCATACTTTTTATACTGGTAAATGGCATACTGATTCATAGAACGGAAACCATTATTCATTTTTTCCTTGAATACCGTAACCGACAGTTGGTGCAGTCCGAAAGTTAAATCGACTCTTGCTTCAAATTTCTCATTCACGGCGGGTACTATTTCCGGATTCTGAGGATTATAAATCATTGTTTTATAATTGACTCTTCTGTAGGCCGGATTGTTATGAAAATAGTTGAGCTGCTGGACATCCCTGTAATACAACTCCGGATACAAGAGGTTTAGATCCGGAAACAGACTTTGCTTACCATACCCTAATGTAAAATCTATTTTTGTCTTTTTGTTTAGTAATTCGAATGCAGGTAGCTCCCACTGGAAATTTGCTCTGGGATCTGCATATATTTTTCCGTGCATTTTAAAATGAGAAGGAAGATTCATCATAGCATTTCCTCTGATTCCCAATGCCAATGTTAGTTTATGCCTTCCAACATCTACCGAGTTTACAGATTCCAGAAACAATGCTGAAGTCACATATGCAGGTACGTCACGATATGCTCGCGGTCTGAAAGTAGATTTAGGGTCTATGGGTCTGAAAATATCATATTCCTGTCCTCTTCCCCAGTTCTTACTCAGCTGCCAGTCAAAACCTGCATTCAGTTCATTTTTATAGGCTTTATAGTTAAACTGAAAATTGTTGACCATTTTTACAAAAACATCCAATGGCTTACCATCTACAGTATAGTTAGCAATATATTTAGCTTCAGGATAATAGCCGTCATATTCTCCTTCAACCCTAGACAAAGGAAAAGCCATCGCATTCTCCAGTTGGACGAATTTGGTCTGCTTTATTTTATCAAATCTCTGATTTGCGGTTATCTGAATATCTGTTTCTCTGTAAAATGACGGCTGTTTTCTGGTATAAGTAAACTGATTAGAAAAACTCACCAAGTGGTTATTGACCTCGTAAGAGTTAAGATTGGACAAATCTGTATCCGGATCTGTCTTCGATCCGTCCAGAGAGCCAGTATAGCTTATATTGGTTTGCCATCTTGTTGTTGCTCTTTCCGATGTATGCTCTTTTGCAACAGCCAGATTAGCGGTGATTCTTTTATAACTTTCCAGCCGGTCTCTGGGATCGGCTTTAGCATCGAGATAATTGATTCCTGTATTAATTTTCAACCCATTATCCTTATCCTCAAAACCTTTGCTCAAAGCAAAAAGTTTACTGTAACCATCTGCTTTAAATCTGGATTTCCAACGTGTATAACCAGATTTATTGGTAATCTTCACTATTCCCGATGTCAGGTTACCGTATATAACCGAAGGGATTCCGCGCAGCACTTCAACTTTCTCAATCTGGTCTGTAGCAATGCTACGCATGTCTACACCACTCGTTAGGTTAAGTCTGCTCTTTAATCCATTTCTTGTTTTATCTAAAAAGTCATAGGTATATTGCAGATTGGCATTAGAGTTCAATGGTGCCCCGTTTACCAAAAATGTAGTCCCCATAGAAGACGTGTTATAATCATTACCTGCGGACCCGGCTTCTCTTAGCCGTATTCGGTTCATCTGGCTCAAGGCAGGATCACTAGAACGTCCACCTGGAAGCAGCTCCAGTAAATCTGTAAAACTAGAGGGTTGCAAATGTTGCATTGCACGTTGATCGATAATCGTAGATGAAGTTAAACCCTTTCCTTCTTTAGCTGTGATAACTACTTCTTCAATATTGCTGATTTTCTCAGTCATCCGAATACTAAATCGGACATCATTTGTAAATGAAATTACATGAGAATAATCCTGATAAGAGAGCTTTTTAACATGAATCTTATACTTTCCCGGAATAACATCTAGTACCACGAGACCTTTAGCATCAGTATAAGCTTCATACCGATTAGTATCAGACGATAGTACAAGCTTTGCACCATCAATAGCTACAGATTTGGCATCAGCTATTTCAAATCTGATATCAACAAATCTGTCCTGAGACTTTACTGTTACAATACCAACAACAAAAAAAAGGAAATTAAAAAAAAGAGTTCTTAAAGTAAATTGCCTATCATTCCCTACCATCTAGCATTATTCTTTCGGCAAAAGTAAAAAGTTGAATAAAGCTATGCTAATTTTATTTAGACTAATTTAAAATAATTGATAAATATCATTTAAGTCAATTTATAAAAACAATTTATAAAAGACTCTACAAAAAAACATTAAGAAACTAAGTATATAAGCATCAATCTATTAACTAAGACAGGATGCAGACTTAATTTCTTAATGTATTTATAATTATTTATTTAACAGCCGGTTTAGACTTTTTTTTATTACGCCTGCCCCACCAGATCAGAAAACCTGTAATGGGTAAAGAGGTAGCAACAATACCTGCAAGAAAAGTAGACAGCTTACCCAATTGTCCCCACCATTGCCCAAGATGCAGCTGCCAAACAATATTTTCGGTTTTCTCGTGTTGCAGATATTTAGGATCTATTTTTATTGCTTTACCGGTATAGCTGTCATATACATCAATAGAAGCATGTTCTATACTTTTCAGACCAACTTTTCCGGATGTAAGAATATATGCTCCCAGTTTCTTTCTGTCATAATTCCAGACACTTACTTCTTGTTGTCCGGTTTTGTTCAATACTCCATAGGCAAAAGGTACTATGTCTTTGGCTACTTTTGTCGAGTCCTGCTTAGGAAGAATATCCGTGAGATGTTCTGTTGTACCATTAGTCATCTTTACCGTTGCTTCCATTAGTGGTTCAAAGAAAATAACAAGTCCTGTAGTTCCTAAAATAAAGCAAATAATAAGCGAATAAAATCCGTACACATTATGCAAATCATAATTAAACCTTTTAAAACGGGCTTTCCATTTTATAGTGAAACTGGCCTGCCTTGTTGTCTTATTCCACTTTTTGGGCCACCATAAAATAAGACCGGTAATTGTACTGATAACAAAGACTATTGTTGAAACAGCAACAATCCAGCCTCCGGTTTTTCCTGCCAGAAACGAAGCATGAAAATGTGCCATAACAAAGAAAAACTGAAGTGTATCATCTTTTTTCAGAATTTCCCCTGTGTAAGGATCTGCATATACCATGGCCAGACTAGGTCCTTTTGGACTAAACGCACGTATTCTAACACTTCTTTCCGGATCTTTGAAAAACACAAATTCAGATATGTCGTATCCCGGATTACCAGTTCTAAAATTAGCTTTTAGTACATCCGAAGAAACCCTTTGTGGATTTTGTGGTACTGTAACATACTTTGCATCCCCGGCTGTCCAATCCATTATTTCATCACAGTAAACAATAATAGTTCCCGATAAACAGACTACAACCAGAATAATTCCGGAAACAATACTTGGCCACAAGTGCACCCATGCCACAATCCTGCCGAACAGTGATTTTCCTTTTTTCTTTTTAGGAACTTTATCTTGCTTATTCATCTTTTATCTTATTTCGAATCAGGGTAATACTGCTTCTGAAGAGCTTCAAACTCTTTTACAACGGCAGGAGTACCTCTCTCCCTAGCGATATCAATAATTTTTCTGAAAAATGTTTCTGTAGGCTTAAAGGAATATCCCATTTCGTCAGAAACCTTTTTATAGTGCTCTCTGATAAGTGCCGGATTCTTTAACGCATCTCTGAAATTCCATTTGTAAGACTTGAATATAAAACGCAGTCCGTCGTTATTTCCTGGTAATGGTACTGTTCCGTGATCATCTTTTTCATAGAATCCGTATTTCCATTGAAGGTTCTTTAGCTTTCCCTGCTCCAGCAGTTTTTTAAATTTCCCAATGGCTATTTCATGTTCATCATCCTTCACATTTCTTGCTTCAGCATTATTCGCCTGAGCCAAAAAGAACTTGATACCTTTAAAATCTCTTATGGAGCTTTCTGCCTTTCTTACCATTAATTCATTATCCCACCAAAGACTCGGGTCATTTGCAATATAAGCATTGAACAAAGGCTCTGTCAGTAGATTGTTAACAGCTGTAAGCCCACCAAAAGAATGACCCACAAATACTTTGTAACCATTAGTCCGGTAGTTCTTTTCAATAAGCGGAAATAATTCCCCTTTAATGAAGTCCATAAAAGCTGCATTTCCACCACTTTCTGTAAACATGGATTGTTTCTTGCCGCCCAGATTCATTTCCTTAGAAGATTTTGTTGGTGTAAGGTCACGGGTTCTGTTTGTATTGGCAACAGCTACAAGAATTCCCTGCGGTAAAATACCAAAAGGTTCCTTACTCAGATAATGATAAACGCTCGATAGATAATTGAAGTTATTTTCCGCATCCAGTACATAGATTACAGGATAAGTCGTTTTAAGGTCTTTTTGATAGCCTTCCGGCAACGATATCCATACGGAACGTGTTTCTTTGAGCACTTCCGATTCCATTGGAATTTTAACGCCTATATTAATGTTTTCTGTTTGGGCATAGCTAACTACAGATGTAAAAGAGAAAGCTAAAGCAATTAATAATTTGGATTTCATTTGTTTGGAATAGTTTATTGAAGTAAACTGAAAGGAGCATTTCTGCTCCCTCAGCATATTTAGAATTTATAGTTTAACGAAAGTAACAGCTGGCGAGGGTTTTGTACAGATGTCCATGAATCGCCCAGATAATATTGCTGATTGGTAAAATTATTCAGTTTTAAAGCTATTCTGTATTTTGATTTTTCGTAGAATACCGAAGCATCTAACTTCGCATATCCATTAGATACCACATCCGAAGAATCTACAATATAAAATTTAGACTGCGCATTTCCGCCCAAGCCAAGTCCAAAACCAGAATACATGCCAGATGGTACCGTATAGCTTAGCCAGAAGTTACCGGCATGCCTTGCCTGTCCTGCAGGTCTTCTTCCTTGTACAGAAGGAGGAGCTTTCTCATAAACACTGTCATTATATCCATAACCAAGGATCACGTTGAATCCGTGGAACGGAGACGCAATCAGGTCCATTTCTATTCCCTGGCTTCTCTGTGAACCATCCTGCACTGTGAACGTAGGATCGGTGGATGTCGGAGCGCTACGCAGCTTATCTTTTACCAAAATATTATAATAACTTATAGTTCCGGATAACTTACCCCCAAGAAGTTCATACTTTACGCCACCTTCCCATTGATTCGCCTTCTCTGGTTTAAAAGTTCTTCTTTCACCATACAGAGGCCCGGCTGGTGTAATATTTTTGAAGCCATTCATATAGTTTCCGAACAAGGAAACCTTATCTTTTACAATCTGATAGACTATCCCCAACTTTGGAGACCACGAATCTTGCTTATAATCTTCTGAGGCGCTGTTAAAATGATCATACCTGATGGAAGCCATAGCAAATAATCTATCAGAAAAACTAATAACATCGGATGCATAGACACTAAAGTTTTTATAATCCCTTTTATAACCTCTGTAAGCAGTTTCTCCCAATAATTGCTGATATGCCGCCTGTGAAATATAAGGTGAATTCTCGTCATTAAAAGCAACAGGTTTAAAGCCTGTATCACTATTATTATGCGACTTTTTATAGATCAGCCTATCTATATCCATCAATACTCCGCGCTTATCTGTGGTCTTAATTGTCGTATAATCTACACCAACCAATAATTTGTTTTTAACTTTATCGGATATATTAAATTCTCCAATAAAGTTTTGCTGTACCTCCGTAAGATTAAAAGTACTCGGGATATGGTAATAGTCTCTGCGGATATTTCCTTTGTCTGTAAGATTCAGAAACAAATAATTGGCATCATTCTCGGTTTTAGCAGAAGAAAAGTTGGTTTGAGAAGTCCAATTATCCGAAATCTTATAACTGGCTGTAGCATAGGTATTGAGTATTTTGGCTTTACTCTGTATTTCATCACTCGCATAGGAAATCTTCTTATTCAGATTGAAATCATTAATGCTTTTCTTTTCAAATTTACTGCCGTTTAGCAACCCCATATAGGTTGTATTACGACTCATATCAAAATATTCAAAATCTATATTAATATCTAATCGGTCATTTACCTTAAAAGAAAATGAAGGTGCTACGGCTATAGATTTAGACTTTCCGAAATCCTGAAAACTTCCGTCGTTATTATAAGCGGCATTAATACGTGCCAGGAAAGTTTTTTCTTTATTCAGCGGAGTATTAATATCCATTGTTACCCTGTTACCACTCCAGCTGCTGGCAGTATAACCTACTTCTCCTTTAAAATGGTTAAATGGTTTTTTTGTCACACGGTTTACAAAACCTCCGTATCCAACTAATAATGCGGATCCGAACAAAGTACCGGAAGGACCTTTAATCACTTCTATAGCTTCAAGATTCACAGGGTCCGAAAGTGAAACAAAATTAGTAGCCATACCATTCCTCAAAGCACCAGCCGATGCGTTGGAACTAACCCCCCTCATTGTTAGTCCAAGCCCGACACCACCACTACCAACACTTACAGAAACATTGTTTACTCCCGGCAAAAGATTCAAGGAGCTTTGCAGGTCTGTTGCTACCTGTTGCTGCATTAGCTCTTTTGGAAGCACTGTATATACCTGTGGATTTTCCAGATTTTTCAATGGCATTTTAGCCACGTAATCCGATTTTTTCTCAGCGTATTTTTTTACACCAATAATACTTACCTCATCGATAGTTTTGCTTTTTGCACTATCCTGTTGTTGTCCAAATGCAAATGCTCCTACCCCCAAAAGAAAAGCAGCGCAAATATACTTACAGTTCATTAATAATATAGTTTTAGAATTTCTTGCAAATATATTGTTTTTATTTATTCTAAATAATTTACATAGTATTTAACACTGCCAAATTCTGAAAATTGCAATATAAAAATAGTCTTTAAACACAAAAATAAAAGGATAAAAACAATTTTAAACTTAATTATAAATAAAATAACATTAAATACTGATTAACAATACTTTATGACATTTTAAGTAAAGTTGTTTATATTATTGCAAAAAAATTGAAAGCTCTAAAAATACGCATTTTAAACGCAAATATAAGTCATAATAAAATCAGAAAAAATATAAGAAATTCACTAAAATAATTTCTCTGAAAAATAACAAATTCTTACAAAGCCAACCTCTACTCTCTAATAAAACACACAAGATTTACAACAAAAAAAAAGCATATCAGGGCAAAAAACCTTAACATGCTTAGCTATTAATCGGGCGTAAAATTAGTCAGATTAACGGGTATATTTCTTCTTTAGAATTGCAATTTCATTAGGACCTATTCCCATCTCAACCTGAAAGAAATTCTCAATATTTCCGTACTTCTTATTAATACTATCAAAGAAATTTCTGATAAGTTCAGGACGTAATTCCATCTGCTGTTTTATTTCCGCATCGCTTAATCCGGACATCTTCGAAAGACCAGCATACATATTCTTCATTGTAGGATTCTTTGCCAGATAAAAATTAGAAGCAACATAATCATTCTCAATAACATCCTGCGGGACACCCAGTATTTTTAGAAACAATGCAGAAGCCATTCCTGTTCTGTCTCGCCCGCCTGTACAATGGTACAAAAGAGCCTCATCAGGCTGCAAAGTCAAGAGTTTCACAAATAGCGGTCTGTATCTTTCTCCAAAGTAAGGTAATCCTCCTTCTCCATACATATCGAACAAAAAGTTCTTGTTTTTCAGCATGTTTACAATATTTTGTGCATTAGGAAGATCATTACTACCTGCAGGACAAAGCAGATAACTTGTATGATCCGGAAGCCTGTCCGGTGCCTTTTTAGCCTCTTCAACTCCTCTAAAATCTACAACAGTACTTATCTTCTTGTTTTTAAAGGTCTTCAGGTCACTATCCGACAATTTATCAATTGCATCACTGCGGTAAATCTTCCCCAGAACTACTTCTTTTCCATCTACGGTTTTATAGCCTCCCGCATCCCGGAAGTTAAATGCCCCTTCCATTTTTACAACACGACGAAGACTGTCATTAATCTGTGCATACATACTCATACTACATACTGATAATGAAGTTATTAAAATTAGTTTTTTCATATATAAATTTTAAAATATTTGCCAACGGATTCCTAATTGCCCTCTGCTGCCATACCACTCATGCGAGGTAATTCTCTTTTTGTTATCTCCCATATACTGTCTAAGGCTTTCATTACTTAAATTATTCAGCTCAACAAACAATTTGACGCTTTTGCTAATATCATAACTAGCAGAAAAATCGATTGTAAAGTTCTTATCAGACCAGATATAATACTGAGGTCCAAGGTTCTGGTTAATTGTTTCAACTGATTTTCCTCTGTAATTTCCAGCTAAACGAACCATCAATTTTTTGTTTTCGTAATACAGAATAGCATTAAATAGGTTTTTAGACTGATTAGGAAGTGATATTTTATCAAAATACTGCACACCATTTTTGTCTGTTCTCGGAACTTCAACATTCGAATTGATAAAAGTATAGTTAAATTCAATCCCGAAACCATTCCAGAACCCTGGCAGGAAGTCAAAACGTTTATTAATTCCAGCTTCAAAGCCTAATAGATTTGAATCCTGTAAGTTCTTAGATTGGGTTACCCTGTAATCTGTACCTCCGATATTCATTATAGAGGTATCCGAGAAAACAATATCCGAGATCTTTTTATAGAATACACCACCGGAAAGAATACCTATATTTTTGAAATAATACTCTCCCATCAAGTCCAGATTATGGCTAAAAGTAGGTCTTAGGTCCGGATTTCCTCTTGTAATGGTAAAAGGATTTGTCGTATTGTCTATACTGGATCCAGGTGACATATCTCCAAAATTAGGACGGATAAAAGATCTGGTATAAGCAAATCTCAGATTGGCCTGAGAAGACAGATTATACCGTAAATGAAGCATTGGAAGAAATGCATTATAATTGCTTTCTACAACCGAAGGAGTGATGACAGTTGAATTTCCTTCTTTTGTAGATTTTGCTCCGTTTAATGTCAGCCTTGTGGTTTCATTTCTGAATCCACCGATAATTTTAAGCTTATCACCTGCTTTAAGTTCTGCTATTGCATAGGTTGCAAAAACAGATTCTTCACCGGTATATACACTTGTTGCATTACTTGCGGCATTCGAAAAGTCTCTGAAACCATTCTTCTGCAAAAACTCAGGTGAATACATCTGAAATAACTGATCTTTTGTGGGCGGATTCATCACATATGAGCTGTAATCACCATTCATTCCATTCAAAAAGCGAGCACCTTTAGCAGGATCCGTCGTCGATAACTGAGAAAGCGCTAACAAAGCCGGTGCATTTGGAATACCTACCGAAGCACCAGGCAGGTATACAGCACTGTAACCATAGGTACTATTTCTGTCTTTTTCTCTGTATTTAGCCCCGATTCTCAATGTAACATTAGGACTGATATCATATTTTAAATTCAGCCTTGCAATTTTATCCCGCTCACTGTTATCCAGCTTTGCGATAACCAGTTGAGAAAGCAAAAGCTTATCAGGGCTCATTTTTTCATTCTGATCTTTCACATCAAAACTATAATCCATATACTCTCCACCAATTCCCTGTGGGGAATCAAATCCCCAATAACGTTTACCATTTGTAAGATTGTTAAAGCCACTGGTTATTTTCTGTCTGAATGTTGCTATTGGAAGTCCTTTTGTTTCGTTTGTCGGAGGTGTATTCAGGAAATAGTCTGCTTTATAATTACTTAGCATCCAGTCCAAGTTTATTTTCGAAGACAGGCTATGCTCCCCACCAAGTTCCATTCCGTATAATTCAGTCTGATAATGGGAATATCTAAAGTTGTACTGATACCTGCTATTGGTATAGTCTACATAGGATTCATAAACCGGACGGATATCATCAAACTTATTGAACATTCCCCGGAAGTAGATTTTATTATTTGCATTCAATTTATACTCCAGTCCGCCATTCAGACCAATAGTTCTTCTTGTCCCCATATACCTCTTCATCATCACTGTACTGATAGATTTCCTTTCTATTTCATTAGCTGCACCGGTATTGTAAGAAGCATCGAAAGAATCTGCACCCCATTGCCTGTCCCAGATAGCACCGGATAAGATTACACCTAATTTATTCTTGAAAAACCGATCACCGTACACTATTGATCCATTATAGGTTCCGTTACGTGAAAATGTATTGTAACCACCCGCCCCGCTTACACTCAATGTTTTTTTAGCAGGAGCTGTCCTTGTAATAAAATTAATACTGCCTCCTATAGCATCTCCGTCCATATCTGGTGTAACCGCTTTAGAGACCTGCACATACTGTATCAGCTCCGAAGGGACAACATCCAGAACAAAAGATCTGTTTCCTAAAACATTGGCGCTCGGAAGGCGATTTCCGTTGAAAAGTGTTGATGTCCATGCAAAAGGAGTTCCCCTTACCGTAGCCTGATCTGCTTCACCATGATATCTGGCAACAGCTACTCCCTGAACTCTTTGCACTGCTTCTGCAGCATTTCTGTCCGGAAGTTTACCAATAGCATCTGCCGCGATAACCTCCATAATGGCATTCGAATTTTTCTTTATTTCATAAGCTTTTGCTTGCGTAAGGGCATTGGCCCTTGTCGATATAACAACCCCTTCAATATTGCTTATTTTATCTTTGTTTTTCTTATCCTCAGGTTCTATGCTAACATAGCCTATATCGTTTGTTCCTTCCTTCAAGACAATAGATAAGGTTTGGGTCTGATAACCAATATATTCTACTTTAAGTTTAACCTCACCGAGTCTTGGCGAAAGCAAATTAAAATCACCATCCAAAGATGAAACAGCCTTAACATTAGCATCTACAATGGATATATTAGCACCCGGAAGCGCTCCGTTTACTTTACTAACCACAGTTCCTTTAATCGTCTGTGCATGAATACTTCCAAAAGATGCAAGTAAGAAGAATACCGATACTTTAATTGCTCCTCTTTCCCATTTGTGAAAACCAGTAGAATCTTTCATATTTTTTTGAGGCAAAATTGGAGCTCTTGTCTCTTTATTTCGTCCTTCAGAAAAAATCATAATTCCAGAAGTGTCACTCGTTGGAAAAGCACTATTACAATACTGAAAATCAATAAATTAAATAACCTTAATTATTTGTTATTTAATTATGAACTTAATATTAACATCACTGCAGCATTTTTAATAGATAAATAATAATCAAATAATGATAGTGTAACATTTATATACTTCCTTTGTAATAGAGCAAGGAGAATATGCAATATATCGTTATTATCGGCGCTTTTCAGGCATTAATATCACTTTGGTTTTTAAGAGTCAGAGAAAAGAAAGCTATCTCCAATAACCTTTTTATCATCCTTCTTTCGGCTATTGCTGTTCATCTGATCATTAAGTTTGTCATCTTCAAATTCATACCAGACGAGAGTATCAAACAACAAATGAATACCTTTATTTCTGCCTGTTATGGACCTTTGATATACCTGTACACACTGACTAAATCCGCAAAAGACTTTAATATTGCAACCAAATGGTATATTTTCATCCCTTTCTTTGTCCTGATGATTGCTTATTTTACCATTTCAGCTGTTTTCTTTATTATCGACCGGGTGGATCAAAGACTGCTTGATTTATACAATAATACCAGTATGATTGTAATATTCGCTACCAATTTATACTATCCTATTAAAAGTATACTCATTGCAAATGGGGGACACAATAAAATACTTCTTCACAGCGATTATTTAATTATTATAAGAATTTCTGGCTATATGCTTTTAACAGATTGTATCATTATTATTTCCAAAGTTTTAATCCATATCCAACCTCAATACACACAAATTATTAATGACATAGTGAGAAGCATTGCTTACACACTCCTCTTGGTTATATGCCTTCTTATTCTGAGAAAAAGTCTTACACAGGAAAGCTCCTCTCTCACCTCTACCAATACATTCGGAAATCCTATTTTATTAGCTAATAATCAAACAGAAACGATTACAGAAAACAAGACCATAGATTACGAATCCCGATTTCGGGAACTATGGGAAAAACTGGATAATTTGGTCGTTAAACAGCAATTGTTCAGAAATTACGATCTGACACTGGATCTGCTCTCTGCACAGACCAGTATCAATAAATATCAGATCAGTGAAATGCTCAACGGGTATAAGCACAAATCTTTCTATTCCTACATCAATGAATACAGAATAGAATACTTTAAACAGATCATTAACAAGGCCATAGAAAAGGATGAAGATATCAACTTCCTTTCTTTTGCCTATGAAGCCGGATTCAAATCCAAATCCTCATTTAATCGTTATTTTAAAGAGATTAACGGCAAAACACCTTCCGAATACTATAAAAATATAGTCCGGCAGAGAGATGAAGGCTCAGCTGTTTTTTAGAAACTACTCCCACAATTCACGTATAAAACGCAGTGCATTCTGATGACTGATTTTGTTTACAACCTCCAGTGTATATAATTCTATTAATCTCTCATTGATTGTATTATAAGCGGTGGAATCATCCATTCCTTCAAAGAAAAAAGGATACCTCGATTTATCCGGATGGTCTTTATCGTAAAAGAAATCACCTCCATAAGCCAGATTATCTTCAGCTCCCAACTCCATTCCATAGGCTATATGGTCATAGACGAATTCAGGATTGGTTTTATGGATATAATCTTTAATAAAATTGATCCCGATCAGTCCCTTTCTAGCAATCAATTCTTTAACCAGTTCATCAGGGAGATTTCTGTTATTAGGATAAACAGAACGGAAATTAGAATGGCTTGCCAAAATCGGAATCTTATAATTCCGCTGCGCAGTATAATTGAAAATATCATGCGCCAGCTGATCACTTGTATGTGCCAGATCTATAGCTATTTTCTTATCCGACAGATAATCTATAAGTACTTTACCATCGTCTTTCAGGCCCGCCTGAGAAAAGTTACCTCCACCAAAGCGGTTTTCATGGTGATGTGTGATTCCTATGTAGAAAATTCCCTTTGTATTCTCAATAATTTTTTCAAGGTTTTCGAAGCCTTTATCCAGATCCATATCTTCTTCACAGAAGTTAGAAGCGTTCTCTAGTGATGCTACAATACCCACTCCTTTTTGATTCTCCAGATTGCTTAAAGACTCTTTATCAAACAAATAAAAACCTTCTTTTCGGGTAAGCTCCGCAAAAATCTCACTCTGCCTTAATCCCTCTCCCCTACTCCCCTTAGCAGTTGCCGTATACAAAGCCATTACCTGAAGCATTACATTTCCTTCTTTCAGAAAAGGCAGCGAGCAGCCAATTTCTCCATCATCAATTCTTGTTCCCGGTCTTAGCAGATAATACAACAAATCGCAGTGAAGGTCTATATTATAGTTTTTCATAATTATATGTCTTAAGGAGGATAAAATTTATATATGTAATGGTCAAATATACGAGATACAGTATAAATACAGTCTATATATCTGATAAAGTCACAACTATATTGTTTGCGGCCAAATACTCTGATCAAAAAGAATTTTATTTAACTTTACGACATTAACAATATACTATCTAAAGCCTATTGACAAAGTTCGGATATGCCATTTTCTATGTTAAAAACATTATAAAATCTATTGAATCATATGAAAAACCATTTGGATTTGAAAAAAATTATAACAACGAAAATGATTAAGGAGAGCTTAATACAAGTGAAAAAAGTATTGCCTTTGCCTCTTTAGAACTTTTAACACCAACAACTATCTTATGAAAGCAGCGTTACTTATTTGTCTTACATTCTCCGGAGTTATTTTCTCCCAAACGCAGAAAGCTCAAAAAATACAAGCTGTATTTGAGAAAGCAGCAGCTAACGGACTTTTTAATGGTAATGTTTTGGTCGTAGACCACCATCAAGTGATTTACAAAAAAGCAATTGGCTATACCGATACTCATAAAAACACTCCGCTAACTACCGACTATAGATTTCACATAGGCTCTATTGCCAAAGAATTTAATGCTGTAGGTATAATGCTGCTACAAGACAGAGGCAAACTGAAACTTACCGATAATCTGTCCCAATACTTACCTGAATTACCAACCTGGAGCAAAAGCATCACCATAAGGGATTTACTAGGTTATACCAGTGGTATTCCCGATGTTCAGTGGAAGAATGTAAAATCCGATAAGGACAATATGGCCAATCTGATGAAAACAGAAAAATTAGACTTTGAACCAGGTACGCAGTACGCCTATAATAACAATAATGTGTTCCTGCAACGCAGGATTATCGAACGCATCACCGGACTTTCATTTAATGATTTCGTATATAAAGAATTACTTATTCCTAATAAAATTACCCATGCCGTAATCGACCCTACAGAAAAGGAATCTTTAGTAGCACATGCTTTTGACGAAAAAGGACAACAAGACCCTATGGACCTTCCTATTTCCGGATGGACAGCAGTTAATCTCGACGATTTCTATAAGTGGTCTCAAAGCATAGTCAATTTCAAAATAATATCCCCGGAGTCTACCCGTTTCCTTCTGATACCTTACTCGCCAAGCAAACAATCCGGATTGGGATCTAAAGGCCAAATGACTGATAATAAAATTATTCATTTCGAACACGATGGTACTGCACGAAACTATCAGGCTTTACTTGTTTGCAGTCCGGAAGAAGGCAGAGCTATTATTCTGATGACCAATAATAAGCAAAATAACCTGTTTGATTTCAACACTGCTATCCAGAATATACTCGATGGAAAGCCTTACAAACAAATCAAAAAACAGGTAATGCCACTATTACAGAACGATATAGACCAGTTACACAGTAAAGAAATACTAAACCGCTACCAGCTACTAAAAAAACAGTATGAGAATACTTATGCATTTGACAGCGAAGATAGCTTGAACAGCCTTGGCTATTATCTGCTCAATAAAAAACGTACAGACGATGCAATTGAAGTTTTCCTATACAACACCCAGCTATTTCCTAAATCGGGTAATGTATTCGACAGTCTGGGTGAAGCTTATCTTACTAAAGGAGACATGCCCAATGCCCTAAAAAACTACAAGCGTGCTGTAACATTAGATCCTGCAAATGAGAATGCTAAAAGTATTATCAATAAACTGGAGAACAAATAGGATTAACTGATTTATAACACTATTAACATATATACTTTACAAAATTTCAAAAAAAGTATGTAAGTTTGTATCGTGAAGCATTTAGGATTTATACTTGCTGTATTTTTTACATTCCTGCTCACTGTATCTTGCAGTGATGCTTCTCTCTATACAGGCAATACACAAACCACTGTCCAAAAAGACTCACATTCCCAGGACGATTATCATAGCGATTTATGTTCGCCATTCTGTACTTGTTCATGTTGCGGTATGCACATTACAGCAGCCAATTTTGCTGCTCTCAGCATCAATACTGTTTCACCGGTATATTATGACAAAATCGTTAGTACTCCTGTTATGTCAGCATTCGATATCACCTACGGAATCTGGCAACCCCCTAAAATTTAATTTTTAATTACCAAATGGCTGTATTACGGCCATGAAGTATTGTAACAGAAACTTTGCAATAGTGTTGCATGGTCATTCTGTTGAATCTTTGCAGTACCATTAGTCGGCTTTTAACATCATGTTATATGCTGATTATATGGACGTTAAATCATTAAAAATTAAATTATAATCCGTGTTAGATAAAATCATCAAATTTAGTATCAACAACAAAATTGTTATTGGTATTATGACACTTTTACTGGTGATCTGGGGCGTATGGAGCGCTACAAAGCTTCCCATAGATGCCGTACCGGATATCACCAATAATCAGGTACAGATTATTACCGTAAGCCCTACCCTTGCAGGCCAGGAAGTAGAACAACTTGTAACCTTTCCTATAGAACAAAGTATTGCCAATGTACCAGGGATACACGAAACCAGAAGTATTTCAAGATTTGGGCTCTCCGTTATTACTGTAGTATTTAACGAAAACGTAGACATTTATTTCGCCCGACAACTTATAGGTGAAAGACTAAAAACAGCTTCCGAAGAGATTCCAAAAGGTGTAGGAACTCCAGAATTAGCACCTGTAAGTACAGGACTTGGAGAAATATACCAGTATATCCTGCACCCTAAAAAAGGAAGTGAGAAAAAATACAGCGCCAAGGACCTTCGCACCATGCAGGACTGGATTGTCCGCAGACAGCTAAACGGAACACCCGGCGTAGCAGAAATCAACAGTTTTGGTGGTGAACTAAAGCAATATGAAGTAGCGATAGACCCTAACCGTTTGCGGGCGATGGGCATCAGTGTTACCGACATCTTCAACGCGCTGGAAAAGAACAACCAGAACACCGGAGGTGCCTATATTGACAAAAAGCCCAATGCTTATTTTATCCGTGGTATTGGTCTTGTTACCTCGCTAGATGATGTTAAAAATATAGCGGTAAAAGATGAAACCGGCAGTGTACCTATCTTTATAAAAGACGTTGCCGATGTACGCTTTGGTAGTGCCGTACGTTATGGCGCTCTAACCTACAACGGAAAAGTAGATGCTGTAGGGGGTATTGTTATGATGCTGAAAGGCGCTAACAGTAACGAAGTCGTAAACAATGTAAAAGCTAAAATCCCGACCATTCAGAAGTCACTTCCGGATGACGTTGTTATAGAACCATTTCTGGATCGTACAGATCTGGTAGAAAGAGCAATAGGCACAGTAGAGAAGAATCTTATTGAAGGTGCTCTTATCGTAATTTTTGTATTAGTCGTATTCCTTGGAAACCTTAGAGCAGGTCTTATTGTAGCTTCTGCTATTCCATTATCTCTGTTATTTGCTTTAGGAATGATGAATGTCTTTGGTGTAAGTGCCAACCTGATGAGTCTTGGCGCGATAGACTTTGGTCTTATTGTAGATGGTGCTGTTATTATTGTGGAAGCTACACTACACCATCTGGGACTCAGAAAGTCGGTGAACAGACTTACCCAGAAAGAAATGGACGAAGAGGTATTCCTTTCAGCTTCCAAAATCAGAAGCAGTGCTGCCTTTGGTGAGATTATTATCCTTATCGTATATATTCCGATCCTTACGCTTGCGGGTGTAGAAGGAAAAATGTTTACGCCAATGGCTAAAACTGTAGGTTTTGCTATTCTGGGAGCCTTAATCCTTTCTTTGACTTATATCCCGATGATGAGTGCTTTGTTCTTATCTAAAAAGATCTCCCACAAGGAAACTTTTTCAGATAAGATGATGAATAAACTGCAAAGTATTTATCAGCCTTTATTATTAAAAGCAATTAAAATAAAATATTGGTTAGTAGCAGGTACTGCATTTATATTCTTTGGTACGCTCATCATCTTTAAAAATATGGGTGGTGAATTCATACCTCAGCTGCAGGAAGGTGACTTCGCCTACCACTGTATCCTTCCGCAGGGAAGTTCACTCAGCCAGAGTATCGAAACCTCGATGCAGGCTTCACGGATTATAAAAAGCTTTGATGAAGTAAAAATGGTAGTCGGGAAAACTGGTGCTGCCGAAGTACCTACCGACCCTATGCCGCCTGAGGCTACAGATATGATTGTGGTCCTAAAACCACAAAGCGAATGGAAGATCAAAAAGTCTTACGATGAACTAGCGGATGAGATCAGTGAAAAACTGGAAAGTATTCCAGGCGTATTCTTCGAAAAGAATCAGCCTATCCAGATGCGTTTTAACGAGCTAATGACCGGTATCCGTCAGGATGTAGCCGTAAAGATATTTGGTGAGAACCTGGATTCTCTTGCGGTATATGCAGATAAAGTAGGAAAAGTGATTCAGACGGTTCCCGGAGCTACAGCTCCTCAGATCGAAAGAGTAAGTGGTCTGCCACAGATCAATGTACAATATGACCGTACACGTATGGCCAACTACGGACTCAGCATTCAGGATGTCAATGATGTTCTAAGCACAGCCTTTGCCGGTAAAGCGGCTGGCCAGGTTTATGAAAACGAGAGAAGATTCGATCTTGTGGTGCGTTTGGACAGCCTTCGCCGTACCAATATAGACGATGTCAACAACCTTATGATTTCTACCAAATCCGGTTTACAAATTCCGCTTTCACAGGTGGCTAATATCGATTACAAACTGGGAGCAGCACAGATAAGCCGTGAAGACGGAAAACGAAGAATTGTAATCGGATTTAATGTAAGTGGCCGTGACGTTGCCAGTGTGGTAAAAGATATTCAGCAAAAGCTGGATAAAGAGATAAAACTTCCAAATGGTTATTACTTTACCTATGGAGGTCAGTTTGAAAACCTTAAAGAGGCCAGCGATCGTCTGATGATTGCTGTACCTATATCATTACTTCTAATCTTCATGCTATTATACTTCACCTTCCATTCCTTCAAACAGGCTGCTCTAATCTTTACAGCTATCCCGATGAGTGCTATTGGTGGTGTATTTGCCCTTCTTGTTCGGGGAATGCCTTTCAGTATCAGTGCCGGAATCGGATTTATTGCCCTGTTTGGTGTTGCGGTGCTTAACGGTATAGTACTTATAGGTACCTTCAATCAGCTGAAAAAAGAAGGTGAAACCGATGTTCTGAAAAGAGTTATTGAGGGAACCAAAACCAGATTGCGTCCGGTTCTGATGACTGCAACTGTGGCTTCTATTGGGTTTTTGCCAATGGCTATATCTACAGGAGCAGGTGCCGAAGTACAAAAACCACTGGCAACTGTAGTTATCGGTGGACTGATTACAGCAACCTTCCTCACCCTATTTGTACTGCCTATGTTATATATTATTTTCAGTGAAAAAGTAAAAGGCCGTATTCTAAAGATGAAACCTAAAGCTACGGTAATCGTGCTATTCATTATGTTATCAGGATTGGCAGGACAAGGTCTGAAGGCACAGACCAGAACCATCGATATTCAACAGGCAACACAAATGGCTGTAGAAAATAACCTGCTAATGAAGTCCAAGGACTTGAACATTATGACCTCCAAAGCGCTAAGGCCAACAGCCAAAGAGCTCCCACAGCTAAGCGTATCTGCACAGCTGGGGCAATACAACAGTCCAAAGTTTGACAATTCATTTGCAATCTCTCAGACCGTTCCCTTCCCTACTATCTTCAAGGCAAGAAAGGAACTGATAGAGTCCAACATCAGAAGCAGACAGATTGAGAAAGAAGTCTCTATAAATGAATTGTTGAAACAGGTAAGATCTTATTATTACCAGATTGAATACCTGCAGTTTAACAAAACCAAGCTGGAGAGTCTGGACAATCTCTATCAGGATTTCATCCGTATTGCTACTGTAAGGTATAATGCCGGAGATATTAAAAAGATTGAAATCAGTACTGCAGAAACCCAAAAAGGAGAAATTGACCTACTACTTAAACAGAACCAGGTCTATCTGGACAATGCTTATAAGAATCTGAAAACCTTACTGAACACTTCAGAATCTATAGAAGTAACTCCTAAAGAAGCCTATTTTCCTTTAAAAATAGACTATGTTCTGGACAGTAGTGTAATTGCCAATAATCCGTCGGTAAGAGCTTTTTATCAGGAAATGGATATTGCTGAGAAAAACAAAAAAATAGAAAAAGCTCAGGGCCTACCGGAATTTACATTAGGTGTCACCAGCCAGTCTCTTACAGGTATGCATCCTACCAATAATGGCGGAGAAAAATACTACAATGGCTGGAACCGTTTTAACTCGGTAAACGTTGGTGTGAGCATTCCGCTTACCTTTGGTGCAACCAAAGCCAGAATACAATCACTGGAATACCAAAGGCAAGCTGCAGAAAATAATGCCAGGTTGCAGCAGCAACAGCTGACAACACAGTTTGATACTGCTATGCGCCAATACCGACAGGATGTGGACCAGTACAATTATTATGTGCAACAAGCCATTCCTAATGCCGAAAAAATTGCTAAAGCAGCACAACTCGGATACCGCACCGGGGATATTTCTTATGTAGAATATCTTTTCGCCCTGCAGACAACAACTAATATCCAGCTGAAATATCTGGAATCTATACAGCAAGTAAACCAATCTGTGGTTATTATTAATTCTATAATTAATCAATAAAATGAAACTGAAACAAACCATAATTTACCTGATAACTGCTTCTTTAATCTTCACCAGCTGTGGCAAAAAAGAAGCTGCTCCTGAGGCTAAAACCGAACAGCCGGCAAAAGCTAAGGACCATGAAGAGGCAGCACCGAGTATTGCAAGCCTTACCGAAGACCAGATACAGTCAGTCGGCGTTACTACAGGTCCCATAGAAATGAAGGAACTAACGGCTACTGTAAAAGCCAATGGTCTGCTTCGTGTTCCCAATAACAATAAAGCAACGGTAGCAGCTCTTTTCAGCGGGGTTGTAAAAACTCTTAATATTCTTGAAGGAGACTATGTTCGCAAAGGTCAGGTGATTGCCACAATTGCCAATCCGGAATACATCCGCGTGCAGGAACAGTATCTTACTACTATCAGCAGAATTGCTTTTGCCGAACAAGAATACAAAAGGCAAAATGAATTGTATGCTAACGATGCAGGGACCAAAAAGAACCTGCAGAGTTCTTCTTCCGAACTCAGAACCTTGTCTACCCAAAAGGCTTCTTTAGCCAGACAGCTACAAATGATGGGTATTAATCCGGCTTCTGTTACCAATGCAAGTATGAGAACAGGTTTGGCTATTACTGCTCCTATCAGTGGGACGATTAGTAATATCAGAGCACAGATTGGCAGTTATGTAGATGTATCTGCTCCTGTTGCCGAAATTATAGATAACACTTCGCTTCACCTGGATTTACAGGTATTTGAAAAGGATCTGCCAAGAATGCGTATTGGCCAGATCGTACATTTCAAACTCACCAACAATCCTGAAACGGAATACGATGCGAAGGTATACAGCATTGGATCTTCTTTCGAGAACGAAAGCAAAACAATTGCGGTACACTGTACTGTGATCGGGAACAAGACCGGACTTATTGACGGAATGAACATTACCGGAGTGGTAAGTTTGGATCACAGCACAACACCTGCTATTCCAAACGAAGCGATTGTAGAGGCTGATGGCAAATTCTATGTTTTTATACAAACGAATAAAAAGCCGGAAGCACATGAGGAAGCAGAATCAAAAGATAAAAAAGAAGCTGCTCCTGTTGAAAAATCACATGCCAAAACCATTAACTTCGAAAAAATTGAGATTATAAAAGGAACATCCGATATGGGCTATACGGCAATAACACCTGTAGGGCCGCTTGCTCCCGATGCCAGAGTTGTAGTAAAAGGGGCCTTCTTTGTCAATGCTAAGCTTACCAATGTCGGTGAGCACGAACATTAAATAAATTTACATTAACCCAAAAACACACATTTAATTAATGTAAACACGTCAGTCCGGGTAAATCGGTGTAATACTTTGATGCATTTTTATAATTGAATATGCTTTCAAAAGTTTAATTTTATATTGTTTAGTATTATTAATTATTACGCTATAATTATCATTTATCGTCATTTCCATTAAAAACCCGGACTGACTTTTTTAAATAAAAACGCCTTCATATTTTATATATCACAAGCAATAACACAACACACTATGCTGCTAAAAAAGAAAATATCCATCTGGTATTTTATTAATTTAATCAAATCCCAGTTATTACTGATCTCCATGTTTGCAGTGGCAATTGGTATTTTAGATCAGTTACCAGCCTTTCAGAAAATAACACTTCCCCTTGCTATTCCGGCATTGGTAGGTACAGCTGTATCTCTCCTGCTGGCTTTCAGGATTTCACAGTCTTATGAAAGATGGTGGGAAGCCCGTATGATATGGGGAGCCATTGTCAATGATTCCCGCACATTTATACGTCAAATTACCCAGGTACTTCCATTGGGAAGCGAGGCTATTATTCAGGAATTTGCCCAGCGCCAGATTATCTGGAACTATGCTCTTGGAGAGTCCCTCAGAAAGCTCCCTTTCTCAGATCGTGTTCAGGATTATCTTATCGACCACAGAATAGCTGCCACTAATATTCCCAATGCTTTACTGGACGAACATTCTTTACAGCTAAAGCAATTGGCCGATAAGGGTCTGATTAGTGAGTTCAGACTTATACAACTGAATGAAACATTAGCACGTTTATGTGACAGCATGGGGAAATGCGAAAGGATCAAGAATACAGTATTTCCACGTTCTTACAGCATTTTGGTACATAGCCTTATCTATGTATTTGCTGCCATTCTGCCATTTGGGTTCGACGACTCTCAGCTTTCCCTGTTAATTATAGAAATTGGAATTACCATTCTTATCCCTACCCTGTTTATCGCTATTGAAAAAACAGCTATTATTATGCAGGATCCGTTTGAAAATACTCCTGTAGATACACCAATGACTTCTTTGGCGCAGACCATAGAAATCAACCTAAGGGAAATGATTGGTGAGCAAGATGTGTCACAGAAAAAGAGAAATCCGTTATACTACGAAATGTAATACCAAACACCATGAGTGAAACGAATATACAAACAGCTTCAGCCTCCAGTAAGCATAAAAAAAACTTACTGATTGTACTTTCCTTCAGTGGTCTCTACCTTATCGCTGAAGTCATTGGTGGGATTATCACCAATAGTTTGGCCCTGTTAGCCGATGCAGCACACATGCTTACCGATGTTGTCGGTCTCTTACTGGCTTATATTGCCATTAGAATTGGTGAACGAAAAGCTACATCCTCCAAAACCTTTGGCTATTACCGTACCGAGATACTAGCCGCAGTAATCAACGCTGTTGTCCTTTTAGGGATTTCTATTTATGTGCTTTACGAAGCTTATCAGCGCTTCCTAAACCCACCAGAGGTACAGAGCAAAGCAATGCTTATCGTAGCTGGAATCGGACTTTTAGTGAACATTGCCGGGATGATGATTCTTAGAAAAAGTTCGGGTGACAGCCTGAATATGAAAGGTGCGTACTTTGAAGTATTATCAGACATGCTGACATCTGTCGGAGTAATGATTGCCGGTGTGGTAATGCTTACCACAGGCTGGTATTATGCCGATCCACTGATCTCTGCAGGTATTGGTTTACTGATCTTCCCGAGAACATGGCGACTTCTGATGGAAGCTATCCATGTATTATTGGAAGGTACTCCTAAAGATGTAGACATTAATGAACTGCGCACTACCATGGAAAAAGTACCGGGCGTTAAAAGTCTGCACGATCTCCATGTATGGTCACTAACCTCTGGTATCAATGCTATGAGTGCCCATGTTGTCTCCGATCAGAGCATTCCACATAATCAGATGCTGCGGATACTCACCGATCAGGCAACAAGCAATTTCAAAATTAGCCATACTACCTTCCAGATTGAAGACGAGGGCTATGTCGAAAGCGAAATGCATGATTAAAACACAAAAATTCAGATATACAAAAACCTTTCAGGAGTACTGAAAGGTTTTGTTTTTTTAAGCTTATAAAATATTAATCTTCCATTTAGTCATTAGATAAGACACAAATCTGCATTGTAATCATCAAATATTTTTAGATATTTGAGCAACAAACAAATAACAATGACCGAAAATCTATGGGTGCTTAAAACTGTCCATGAAAACCATATAACTTCACTAATTGATAGTTATCAGGATAGCCTTACCGAATACTATAATTATGACAGTAACGTTGCCAATTCTAAACAAATAAAAGCTGGCGATCAAGCAATTATAATTGACAAGAAACAAGTATTAGGCTTTGCCACTATTGCACAAGTCAAAGAAAGTACAGGTGAAAAAATCATTAGAAAATGTCCTATATGTGCAAATACAACTATCGATATACGCAAACAAAAGCTTCCCGAATATCGTTGCAGTAAAGGTCATGAGTTTGAAATTCCCATTGAGGAAACTAAAACGGTGACCAAATATAGTGCTATATTTAGTTCATTCAGCCACATAAGTAGTCAAAATCGAGATCTGGCACAACTTCGTCCTTATTATAGTAGCAACTACAACCCAAATATGTCAATGCAAAGACTTGATCTTGATGCTTTGTCATTGTTTAGTGTTTTTTCCAATGACTATTCTCTTATCTCTATCACACCAGAGGAAGGTTATATACAAAAAGAAACCGAACAATATACAATAAGCAATCAGGATGAACGCGAAATCATACAAAGAGCTATTAAACTAAGAAGAGGTCAACAAAGTTTTAGAAAAGAATTATTAAAAAAATACAACAATACTTGTGTAATTACAGGTTGTAAAATTACTGATATCTTAGAAGCAGCTCACATTAATCCTTACAGAGGTAATCAGGACAATCATCTCTCCAATGGGTTACTATTAAGAGCTGATATACATACTTTGTTTGATCTTAATTTATTAGGAATAAATCCTGAAAATTTCAGAGTAGTAATTGCTGATAAACTAAAAGGATCGGAATATGAACAGTATCATAATAAGGAGATCAATATTGATAAGGAAGATATTTCGTTGGAAGCTTTAATCAGAAGATACGCTCAATAAAAATATTTATAATCAATTAAATTACAAAAACTGGTATTAGTCGATATCTGTAATTGTAAATTTACTTATACCAGTTTTACGGTTGCACGATTACGCGGTTACACAATTTAGCAACCAACAACTAATATTATTTCCACTTCCAGTTAAGTTCTTGTTGCAACTGAATATTATAATCTTTAGACAACCTGCTGATTACCTGATTAAACTCCTGAGGATTCTGAACAGCACTTTTAGGTACAATGAATCTTTCACCGGTTTTCATTTTAAAGAAATAATGGGCATTAATTTCTTCTACAAGTTCTATATTGGGATACTTAAACTTTGCTTCAGCATGAGGCTCTGTCACAATAACATCGTGAGGGCCAAATACAGTCTTATAATTAACCCCTATCCTATTTTTCAGATTAGTTCTTATATTCTTTAAGTAAAACTTTTCATAACGCTTACGTTCATAGTAATATATATAAATAAGTGTAACAGTAATAGCTGCTGCTATAAAAACAAATAAAGAAACCATACTCATACTAAACATAAGCAACGAACAAATGATGTAGATTATAATCAAAAGCCATAACACCCTCTGTCGCTGCTGCTTTATAACCTGGTTTTTAGATGCAGCATACATATACAATTGTAAATAATCCTGTTCCTCTAGCTTATAATTTAATTCCATGAATGCTCGTATTAGTGAATGTTTGGGCAAAAATAAGATAAAATTATTTCAAATTGAAGAGGCTGCCGTTTGAATATCTGAAAATGAAATAATATAGAATTAGATAAATGTATATAATAATCTCATCAAAAACTCCCGACATAGCCGGGAGTTTTTTGATTGATCATATAAAATCACTTAAGGCATACGGCCAATTTCTTAATTCTAACTTCGTACTTCATATTTGTGTTCACCATGGTAACGGAGCCTTATCACCATCCTGATTCTCGGCATAATAGATAGAAGCCAGAAAATGTGACAGGTAGGTAAATTCTGAATAGCAATGCTGCATAAGTCCCAATCCAATCTCTTCTGGTAAAGGTTTGGGTGTATTGGCAACTGTTGCACCTAAATAAAACTGACTTTTGAGTACACAGCCAAATGGTGTATCACGGGCAACATGGAACATATAACCATCCACAGGGTCTCCATTATGGTCTACAGGAGCATGCTCACCAAAACCAATTCGTGCAAATACTACAGCGCCTACATCTTCATTTTCATATGCCTGATCTAATAATACAGGATTGAATATTTCTGCCGGATCATGGAATTTGATTATTGCCGGTAGCGGCGGAATATCTCCCAAAGATTCTGTAGCCTGTATTGTTGCTCCTATATAATTTTTGTTTTTCACCCAAAGACTGTCCCAGCCACCATGCGAGACATGGTCATGTGGATGCCACCATTTTAAATGTTCCGTTGTTTCGAAATATTTAAACCACCAATCCAGCATATGGCTTTTGCAGCCATGCAGATCCGTGCGTACTGAAATCTGAAGCATACCATTATCCAACCTTTTAACACCGGTTTCCAATAGCATAGGTTTTGGTGACAGTAATTGATTAACTGTTGAAAACATGGTTTCAGTTTCTTTATCTTCCGCTATCATAACTTTATTTTTTGGGGTTATTTATACCTCAAATGTAGGAGCGAAAGAGAATTGAAAAACTTAACCCTGGTTAAGACTTTGGCAGAATACGACTATGTCCTTTCTTTAGGATGCGACTGTAGGCTTCGGGAGTAATACCCAGAAATAAGGCAACGTATTTATACGGAACATCACGGACAATCTCAGGATAATGCTGTTGCATAAAAGCAATCATTTCCGGTTTCTGATACATTAGTTTTACATTGGTCATCCAGATATCTTCGGTAATAATCTTCAACACAATTTTGCGGAGTATCATTCCTACACTACTTCCATTGTAGTAATACTCCATAAACTGTGCAGCTGAAATATCAATCACCTTGCAATTTGTCATACTGACCACCTGATATTGAGAAACGGTTTGATTAAGAAGACTGTCGAAATTGGTGCAAAGATTTCCCTGAGTAAAAAATCTTCCGATTACCGTTTTATCCTTCATGGTAAATTCCGAAGCCAATATACCTTTCGCAACAAACAGAACATCGGTAAATCTCAGATGCTGCTTTAGAATAACCTCATTTTTTTTAAACGATCTTAAGCGTGCATTTTCCACTAGCTCCTGCCATTCTTTATCATGAGGAGCTTCTTTTAGTTTAAATATATCAATCAGGTATTCTTCTGTACTCTTTTCCGTCATAACCATCCATTCAATTTCAATATAAAATTAGGCTAATACAGCCATATAGCAATGGAATGATAAGTGAATGTGTTAATTTGCTAAACCGTGTAATCGTAAATTTGTTAATACGTTCACACGATTAATCAGTTACACGGTTAAACGATTTTACAATTATAATATGTTAGTCTGTGAATTCGTGTAATCGTAAATTTGTTAATACCGTTATACGATTAAACAGTTACACGGTTAAACGGTTTTACAATTATAATATGTTAATCTGTGAATTCGTATAATCATAAATTTGTTAATACCGTTATACGACTAAACAGTTACACCGTTAAACGATTTTACAATTATAATATGTTAATCTGTGAATTTGTGCAATCGTAAATTTGCTTATATGGTTATACGATTAAACAGTTACACGGTTACATGGTTTTACAATTAACTAACAACCAATTCCTCATTATCCCTTATATTTGTTCTGATTAATACTATATCATTATGTTTTCTCCTGTAAAATCTGCATTTATATTGTTACTTGTCTTCGGTTTATGCTCTGTCCAAGGACAAGAAAAAGGCCCTATCAATTCCTCAGATGGTCCTTATGTCATCTATAAAGGCGACAGTATTCTTGTACAGCAAATAGAACAGGGTGGACAAAAAAAGGAGCAATATCTTCAGAGTAATAAGAAAGCAATAAAACTGAGAATCAATTTTTCTGATGCACCGGAGAAAAATTTTGAAGTAAAACTAAGACAGAATATTTTAAATGAGTCTTCTACATGGACCCAGCCCAAGAAAATGCTTGTTCTGTCAGATATTGAAGGTGAATTCGATGCGCTGAGAGACCTGTTACTAGCCAACAAGGTCATTAATAAAAAATACGAATGGATCTTTGGAGACGGCCACCTGGTAATCTGTGGAGATTTATTTGACAGAGGAACCGAAGTCCCGGCTACGATGTGGCTTCTTTATAAACTGGAAGAAGAAGCCAAGCTGAAAGGAGGCTATGTACATACCATTTTAGGCAACCACGATATTATGAATCTGGCAGGAAATTTTAAGTACGTAGATCAGAAGTATTTCCTGAACGCTGAAAAACTAAATCTTTCATATGCTGATCTATACAGTGAGAAAACAGAACTAGGCCGGTGGCTGAGAAGTAAAAATCTGATTGAAAAAATTGGAGATAACCTATGCATGCATGGTGGCATTTCTCCGGATGTCAATGATCTGGGGCTAACTATAGAAAAGCTAAATGAAATAGCCAGACCTTATATTGGCTGGAAAAATCTTAAAAACACTGTCACTGACAGCACTATCCTGAAAATATTTAATAGTAAAGATGGTATTTTCTGGTTCCGCGGATACTTTAAAGAACCTGTAGTAGATGAGAAAATTGTAGACCAGACCCTGTCTTTATTTCAGGTAAAAAGAATTATTGTAGGTCATACCATTGTAAAAACTAATGTCGGTTTTTATTACAATAAAAAAGTATTGGGTGTAGATGTAAACCAGCATAAAGGAGACCATCAGGCTGCCTTATTTGAAAATAATAAATGGTACAAAGTAGGTCTTACCGGAAATAAAGTATTGTTATAAAATTATGATAAACTTACACAGAAGTAAGCTTTACTAAAATCCTTATTTTTGTTCTTTACTAATTCAGAGAATGGGATTGCCTAAGGAATATATCTTACCGGACTTTAATATAAGAACACTGCACATCTATGATCTGCTAAAGCATACAACAAATGCGGACTTTATAGCTGTAAAGGAGTTTCAGGATATCGCTCCTATTGCTCTGGAGCTAAATGCCGGTGTATTTACAAAGAACTCCCCTCTTGCAGATTTCCCCAGAGTAGCCGTTAGCCAGGTGGGTGCTAATCTGGTAACGTCGTGTTCATGTGATTTTGCCGACGATAAACTGTGTGTACATCAGGCCGAAATTATCCACTGCATCATCGAAGAGAAAGACTATCGTATTTTCTTTGATGCTTATCTGCGGCATAAAACCCTTCTCCCCCATGCAAAGAGCTATGGACTGGAAAAAGAGAACAATCTGGATCTATATTTTCAGCTGGATTATATTGACGGAAGACTACAGGTAAGTCCTAAAATAAAAGAATTGCTGCAGATAGATGAACATATTCTGAAAAGAGATTTGCTTCCCCGCCGTCCGTCTTTAATAAAAGAGCTGGCAACACAAAATACTGACAAGAGGCAGATTCTGGTTATTGGTAAACACCGGTACTATAATATGCTGAATTTCCAGTTGATGGAGGCAGATATTACCCAGACCGGAAAACTTAAAAATCCGGTAAGCAGTATTGATGTAATGAAGCTGCTCTGGAAAACAGAACAGGCATCGGAAATTAAATTCTACTCCGCTATAGCAAGCTTTAACAATCAGTATGGAGAAACTAATCCTTCTGAAGCTGAAGCACTAAAACATATTGTACAAAATCCGCTAAATTTGGAAGTCTACTACCACGACAGAGATGTAGCAGAAACCATATCGGCAAAATCATTGATTCCGGTAAGCCTAAATACACTGAAAGCTGAAATCAAGCTCCATGTTTTCCAAAAAGAACCTTTTTATGAAGTAACCGGGGAGTTATTATTTAGTGATACAGCACTCCCCTTCAGTCAGGTAATCATCAGAAACGAATATTTCGTATACTACCGGAATGTCTATTACCTGATTACAGATCCTGATATGCAGCGGGTGATACAGTTCTTTAAATCCAATAACGAAATACTCATAATCCACAATTCCAAATACGAAGCTTTTATGCAGAGTATATTGGCGCCACTGGAACAGCAAGTACAAGTTAATTACAGCTATATCCGTCAGGCAACACCAAGCCAGTTAGCCGATAAAGATTACCAGATAGAAAAGCTTGTTTACCTTCATCAGGAAGGAAATTATATTTCCATCACTCCGGTAATGAAGTATGGCAATGTAGAAATTCCAGTATACTCGCGAAAGCAATTATTGGATAGCGACCAGAACGGGAACGAGTTTAAAATAGAGCGTGATCAAAATGCTGAAATCAGACTTACCAGAATTGTGATGGAGCAACATTCCGATTTCAGAGAGCAAATGGAAGAGCATGAATACTTTTATCTCCATAAAGATAAGTTTCTGGATGATGAATGGTTTCTAAATGCATTTGAATCATGGCGAAACGAAGGTATACACATACTGGGATTCAATGATATAAAAAATAATAAGCTCAATCCGCACCGGGCTAAAATAAATATAGAAGTAACAAGCGGAATTGACTGGTTCAACGCACAGCTAAAAGTTGGTTTTGGAAATAAAAAAGCAAGCCTAAAACAGGTACACCGTGCAATCCGGAACAAAAGCAAATTTGTACAACTGGATGATGGCACTCTTGGAATACTGCCGGAAGAATGGATTCATAAAATTGCGCGTTACTTTCAGGCAGGTGATATTGATGAAGAACTGCTGAAAATCCCTAAAATAAGCTATACCGAAATACAGGATTTGTTTGAAAAGGAAGTCCTGAGTGAAGAAGTACAGGCAGAAATAGCAACGTATACGCAACATTTTTCTGTAACGGCCAGTATACCTGAAGTTGCAGTACCTGAAACTTTAGATGCCGAACTAAGAGCCTATCAACAAGAGGGACTAAATTGGCTGAACTTTTTGGATGATCATAATTTTGGGGGCTGTCTTGCCGACGATATGGGACTGGGTAAAACCATTCAGATTATCGCTTTTATCCTCTCGCAAAGAGAAAAACATGGACATACAACCAACCTTGTGGTACTACCTACTTCCCTGCTTTTCAATTGGCAGGAAGAACTCGCTAAGTTTGCACCTTCTGTAAAAGTACTAACTCATTATGGTGCAGACAGACAGAAAAGCACCACTAATTTCCAGCAATACGAAGTTGTACTAACCACTTATGGTATGTTACTTTCGGATATTACATTTCTAAGAAAATTCAAATTCAATTACATCTTTCTGGATGAATCACAAACGATTAAAAATCCGAACTCAGAAAGATATAAAGCTGCACGTCTATTGCAGTCCCGTAACAAAATTACACTTACGGGTACTCCTGTAGAGAATAATACTTTTGATTTGTACGGGCAGCTTTCCTTTGCCTGTCCCGGACTATTGGGAAGCAAGCAATATTTCAAAGACATATACGCCATTCCTATCGATAAATTCGAATACAGTAAACGGGCTATAGAACTTCAAAATAAAATAAAACCATTTATCCTCAGAAGAACCAAAAAGCAGGTTGCTACAGAACTACCGGAGAAAACCGAGATGCTGATTTATTGCGAAATGAATGAGGAACAGCGCCGAATTTATGATATCTATGAAAAGGAAGTTCGGGATTTTATATCGGCTACAGAGGAAGATGAAATCCACAATAAAAGCATGCATGTACTAACAGGACTAACCAGGCTCCGACAGATATGCAACTCCCCTGCTTTACTAAAGGATGGGCATTCAGGGGATAATGCTGTAAAAATTGAGATTCTGACTGAGCAGATAGAAAACAAATCTAAAGAGCATAAAATACTGGTATTTTCCCAGTTTGTAGAAATGCTGGATCTGATTAAAGCTAAGCTGGATGAGAAGAACATCCGTTATGAATACCTTACCGGGCAAACCCGTGATCGCGGTGCAAAAGTTCAGCACTTCCAGAATAACCATCAGGTTCGGGTTTTCCTTATCAGCCTGAAAGCCGGTGGTACAGGTCTTAACCTTACTGAGGCTGATTATGTATACCTGGTAGACCCATGGTGGAATCCTGCTGTAGAAAATCAGGCAATAGACCGCAGCTACCGTATCGGACAGACTAAAAATGTAGTGGCTGTACGAATGATTTGTTCTGATACTATTGAAGAAAAAATGATGAACCTGCAAAAGAAAAAGAAAAAACTGGCTCAGGATCTTATTACCACCGAAACCTCTTTCTTCAGTAGCCTTTCCAAAGATGACCTATTGAGTATTTTGTAAAGAACTAGTTGTTAGTCAATTGTGAAACCGCTCAATCGTGTAACTGTAAAACTGTATATACAAATTAACGATTATACGGTTTAGCAAATTAACACATTCACATATTCACCCATTGACATATTGATTAATCTTTGTAAAACTGTTTAACCGTATAAGCAAATTTACACCCAACACCTACATCCCTTTTCTGTGATTATTTTTTTGGTTTGAGTTTTTATAGTTATTTTAGACCCGAAAAATTAGTTAATACCTTATCATTATTTATGGCTAAAAGAGCTATTCTGTGCATTGTTGCATTATTCCTGTCAATGTCTGTTTTTTCTCAAACCCGAGAAAATTCCCAATTAAAGAAAACCTTAGAATCTATTATTTCCGGCAAAAAGGCAACTGTCGGGATCTCTGTAATGAGCCCTGATGAAAAAGAAGTGACCGGAATAAATGCAGACCAGATGTTGCCAATGCTAAGTACGGTTAAGTTTCCCTTAGCCCTCGCTGTTCTCCATGAAGTAGAAAAAGGAAAACTTTCCATGGCTCAGAAACTTTTTATCAAAAAAGAAGAACTTCTGGATGATACATGGAGTCCCTTCAAAGAAAAATATCCGGCAGGAAATATCTCAATAACTTTAGAAGAAGCTTTGAAATGGACAGTCTCCTATAGTGATAATAACCTTACAGATATTCTTATCAGATTAATTGGTGGTCCGGAAACTGTACAGGAATTTATAGACAGCAGCAGTTTTATCATAAAGAATGATGAGGAAGGAATGCATAAAGACTGGGATTCTCAGTTCATCAATAAAATTACACCTAATTCTGCGACTCTGTTACTGCAAGAATTTAGTAATGGTAAGATACTAAACAAAGCCCATACACAATGGTTATACAATGCCATGCTGAACAATGTAAGTGGCAAAAAACGACTGAAAGGCAACCTCCCGACCGGAGTAAAAATTGCCCACAGAACCGGAACTTCATTTACCAATAAAGAAGGGATGACCGGAGCTATTAACGACTACGGAATAATAGAATTGCCGGGCAAGAAGAAGATTTATATTGCTGTCTTCGTTCACAATACTTATGAGAGCTTTGATGATTCTGAAAAAATCATCTCTGATATCGGAAGAGCAGCATACGATTATTACATTAATAAGAAATAATTTAGTTGTGAAACTGTGCAATTGTTTAAATCGTGGAACCTTATAAGCAAATTTACGATTACGCGAATTGGCACATTTACCTATTGACACATTATTAGATTGTTACACTAATTTCATACTCTAACTATATGACCTATAAAGATTTTTTCAGGGTATTAATAAAAATTGTTGGTTTGTATTTCTTTATACAAACATTGTTTTCTTTTCTTCCCTCTCAGATATCAATAGCTTTCCTTAATTCCGATTCTTTAGAAATAATAGGAGCATTATTATATATAATTCTTATCATATTCATATGTTTTGGAATTCTATATTTTCTAATTAAAAATCCGGATAAAATAATTGATCTTTTTAAACTGGATAAAAACTTCGATAATGAGAGCTTTAATATTCAAAATATAAGTTCCAGAAATCTTATAACAGTTGGACTATTTATAATTGGAGGCTATCTGGTAATTAGTAATATTACCAGATTCATAGCGTCTGCCTATTATAAAGTAAAATTAGACCATTCTACTATTCCATTACCCGAGATTGGTAATAATTTTACTCTGCTCAGTAGTGCTCTTAATGTTTTTCTGGGATTTGTACTTATCATATACAGAAAAAACATTGCTGCCTATTTTGAAAAATAACCTATAGTTTGAGTAATTAGTTGCAAAACTGTTTAATCGTTTAATCGTATAAACAAATTTACGATACACGGTTTAGCATATTCACATACTCACCCATTGACATATTGATTAATCTTTGTAAAACTGTCTAACCATATAATCAAATTTACGATTTGACGGTTACACGATTTAACAAATTCACACATTCACATTGCTCTCCAAATAGTCATTCTTAATGTTAATATTCATGTTAATCTATCATAATATTAGCTTACTTTTTCTTTTTTAGCGGTAAATTAGGTGTTCACATAAAATCGCATCTTTATGAATACCCCAAAAGCTAAATCGGTACAGGAGTTATCTGTAAACGGTAAAAACTACCATTACAGTTCTTTAAAAAATCTTTCGGAAAAAGGAGTCGATCATCTTCCTTTCAGTATTCGTATTCTTCTGGAAAATGTCCTGAGGAACTACGATGGTTTCAGCATAACAGACGAACATGTTGATACACTTCTGCAATGGACTCCTGCCCCGGTAGATAAGGATATACCGTTTAAGCCTGCCAGAATCCTAATGCAGGATTTCACGGGTGTTCCCGCAGTAGTAGATATGGCTTCCCTGCGCGCAGAATTTGTACGTCAGGGAAAAGATGGGCAAAAGATAAACCCTGCAATTCCTGTAGATCTGGTTATAGACCACTCAGTACAGGTCGATTATTTTGGTACAGATTACTCTTATGATAAAAACGTTACTTTAGAATTTGACAGAAATAAGGAACGCTATGAACTCCTGAAATGGGCACAGAAAGGCCTGAATAACTTTACCGTTGTTCCACCGGGTATGGGAATCTGTCACCAGGTAAACCTCGAATATCTGGCCAAAGGAGTTATTGACAGAGAAGGCTGGTTAATCCCGGACACTTTGGTCGGAACCGATTCGCACACACCTATGGTAAACGGAATTGGTGTAATTGCTTGGGGTGTCGGTGGTATAGAAGCCGAAGCCGCTATGCTGGGACAGCCAATATTTTTCACCTGTCCGGAAGTTGTAGGTTTGAAGCTTACTGGTAAGATCCCGCCACACTGTACAGCTACCGATATGGTATTGTCTATTACGCGTATCCTGAGAGACAAGGGAGTGGTTGGGAAATTTGTAGAAGTCTTTGGAGACGGATTGGATAACCTGACGGTAACAGACCGTGCTACAATTTCTAATATGTCCCCGGAGTTTGGTTGTACTGTAACCTACTTCCCTATTGATGATCGTACATTGGAATATATGCACGCTACTAACCGATCCCCGGAGCAGATTAAAATAGTGGAAGAATATTGTAAAGAAAACCTGTTATGGAGAACCGGAAAAGAAAATATCCTGTATTCCTCCGTAGTAGAACTGGACCTAAATACTCTGGAGCCAACAGTCTCCGGTCCTAAGCGTCCACAGGATAAGATTCTGGTAAAAGACCTCAGCCATAAATTCTCTGAAGTACTAAAAGATGAACACCATCGTGACTACGAGCCTATTTCTAAAAGAACAGAATATGCCTGGTTATCCGACGGTGGCTCGGGAACAGAATTTACTTTTGGTAAAGTTCCTATAGAAGGACAAAGCCATTCCGAGGTTATTCAGGATACCCTGCATACAGTAAGAATAAAACAAAATAACTCTGAATTTGTATTAAGTGATGGTAGTATTGTTATTGCAGCTATTACCAGTTGTACCAATACATCCAACCCTGCTGTAATGGTAGGTGCGGGACTGCTTGCCAGAAATGCTATAGAGAAAGGACTAAGAACAAAGCCATGGGTAAAGACATCTCTGGCACCAGGTTCTAAAGTTGTAACCAAGTATTTGGAACGTTCAGGACTGAATACTGATTTGGAAGCACTTCGCTTTCATACTGTAGGTTATGGCTGTACATCCTGTATCGGGAACTCGGGACCATTACCTCCCGCTATTGCTACTGCCGTGGACAAAGGTGAACTTGTTGTTGCCTCAGTACTTTCCGGAAACCGGAACTTTGAAGCTAGGGTCCATCCACAGGTAAAAATGAACTTTCTGATGTCTCCTATGCTCGTTGTTGCTTATGCACTAACAGGGCATGTTGATATAGACCTTACCACAGAACCTCTGCAATACGATCCTAATGGTGAGCCTGTGTACCTGAAAGATATCTGGCCTACCCGCGAAGAAATTCAGGAAACAATAAATGAATGTTTGAAACAGGGCGATTTCAAAGAGGTATACGATGTTATCTTTGATGGTTCTGAAGACTGGCAGAATCTGGAAGTAAATTTAGATCAGAATTTCGAATGGGATCAAAATTCTACTTACATCAAAGAAGCTCCTTTCTTTGAGAACATTAGTGCAGATCCTGATCCGGTAACTGATATCAAAGATGCCAGGGTATTATTATACTTAGGTGATTCCGTAACTACCGACCACATCTCTCCTGCAGGTTCTTTTAAAGAAGACTCCGCAGCAGGTACGTATCTGAAAAACAGTAATGTAAACAAAGAAGACTTCAACTCTTACGGATCCAGAAGAGGAAATCATGAGGTTATGATGCGCGGAACCTTTGCCAACGTAAGAATTAAAAATAAAATTGCCGATAAAGAAGGTGGCTTTAGCCGTTACTTCCCTACTAATGAAGTAAAAACAGTATTCGATACTGCAATGGCTTATGAAAAGGATCATACCCCACTGATTATTCTTGCTGGAAAAGAATATGGATCAGGCTCTTCCCGCGACTGGGCAGCAAAAGGAACCTTCCTGTTGGGTGTTCGTGCGGTAATTGCGGAAAGCTTCGAACGTATCCACAGAAGTAACCTGGTAGGTATGGGTGTTGCCCCACTTGTATTCACAGAAGGACAAAATGCTGAATCTCTTGGTCTGGATGGTACAGAAACCTACAGTATATCCGGTCTTGCAGAAAACCTTACACCCCATAAAATACTGGATGTAAAAGCAGTGCATCCTTCCGGTAAGGAAACAGACTTTAAAGCAAAAGCCCGACTGGACTCTGCTATAGAAATTGAATACTACAGACATCAGGGTATTTTGCAGTATGTACTAAGGGAATATTTGAAAAATAACTAAATAAAAAATTAAACAAAATTTTATAAAATGAAAGATTTCATGCTTAACAATGGCTTACCAATACCTGCAATAGGATTCGGAACCTGGCAGATACCTGAAGGTGATGACGCTAAAAATGCTGTATTGTCTGCTCTTGAAAATGGCTACAGACACGTAGATACAGCTAAGATTTATGAAAATGAGAAAAGTGTTGGCGATGGCATAAAAGCAAGCGGTATAGCCCGCGAAGAGATATTCCTGACCACAAAAGTATGGAATAGCGACCGTGGCTATAACGAAACAATGGCTGCATTCGAAAAATCACTCGAGTTATTACAAACTGATTATGTCGATTTGTATCTTATTCACTGGCCGGCGGTTGCCTCTCAGTTCGACAACTGGAAAGTACTAAATGCCGAAACATGGCGAGCACTGGAAGATCTTTATACCTCCGGAAGAGCAAAATCTATTGGTGTATGTAACTTCTTAACACATCATCTTGAAGCCCTAAAAGAAACAGCAAAAATAAATCCGATGGTTAACCAAATTGAATATCATCCGGGATATCTTCAGAATGATGTTGTTAACTACTGCAAAAACAATGAAATCCTTGTAGAAGCCTGGAGTCCTATTGGCTCAGGAAGACTTCTGGATAACGAACTTCTTAAAAGTATTGCAGAAAAATATCAGGCTAGTGTGGCACAATTGTGTTTGAAGTTCTGTTTACAGAATGCTGTTCTACCACTTCCAAAGTCTGTAACACCTGCCAATATTAAAAGCAATCTGAATGTAGATCATTTTAATATTTCAGATGAGGATATGAAAATAATTGCCGGAATGGAAGAAATTGGCTTCTCTGGTTTAAATCCGGATCATGTTCCTTTTTAATTAAAATAAATGAGCACTAAGTTACCTGCTTATAGCTTATAACTTAGTGCTTATCATTCACCATTACTCATAGATCATTGTCTATCAATACAATTGACCAATATTTATCTTCCTTCTCTCTTTATTGACTATCTTTGCATAAAGTTTCCGCAAGGCTAAAAACACAAATGCATTATGGGTTTCTTAAAAGAATATTACGAACAGATAGTTGAACTTCAGGAATCGGAATGGGATTTTATTGCATCACATTTCGAGCGTAAAGTAGTGACTAAAAACGAAATTATCACCCAGCAGGGTGAAACAGAAAACTATTTGTCTTTTATAGAATCTGGTATTGTGCGTTTCTATATTCCGGAAGAGGAAGAAGAGGATGAATTGACTTTTAATTTTAGCTTCGACAAAGAGCTTACCTGCGCTTATGATTCTTTTCTAACCCGTACTCCTTCTCAATATGAAGTACAGGCACTAACCAAAACTGTAATCTGGCAGATTTCTCATCACAATCTTCAGCGTGTGTACATGGAAACAAAAGTGGGCAACTATATTGGCCGCCTGGCCTCAGAAAAATTATTTCTGACAAAAAGTAAACGCGAACTTTCTTTACTGAAATACAACATAAAAGAAAGGTACCTGAACCTCTTTAAAGAAGAACCTGATGTTTTGAAGTATATCCCGCTAAAATATATTGCTTCTTATATTGGTACAACACCACAGGGTTTAAGCAGAATTCGCCGCCAGATCTTTTAATTACTTATCATTTGTTCATTGCCTGTGTAATCAGGTCGCAAGAACTTTGTAAAAATTTTTACAATGATCTTACCTATTCTAGTATATGGCCATAGTATCCTGAAACAAAAATGCTCTCCTATAGCCGAAAATCCTGATCTGAACAAACTTGTAAAGGATATGTGGGAAACTATGCAAAACGCTAATGGCTGTGGATTGGCAGCTCCACAAATCGGACAGGCCAAGCAATTATTTATTGTAGACAGCACTTCTGTCTATGGACTAATGGACAATGAAGATCGCAGAAATTATTTTGACGCTGCGGATCAGGGCATTACCGAAACATTCATCAACGCTAAAATTACAAGTTACTCGGAGGAGCAGTGGGACGATTATGAAGGTTGCCTAAGCATTCCGGGGCTTTCTCAAAAAGTGAGAAGACCATGGGGTATTACTATTGAATATCTTAATGCCAGTCTCCAGCCTCAACAACGAAGCTTTAGCGGGGCTACGGCACGAACCATACAACACGAATACGATCATACCCAGGGTATCCTTTACCTGGATCATCTAAAACCTTTTACCAAAAAGCTAATGGAAACAAAGCTCCATAAAATCAAAACCGGACAAACCGAAAGCAACTACCCTGTCAAATTTTTAAAATAATCACCTATGTCTATTACCAATGAAACAGAACTTACAGGCATGCAGCAGGTAAGTGAGGCTGTAGCCTATACCCTGAAAAAGATGAAAGCCTATGCCCGCGCAGGTATGTCGACTAAAGAACTGGATGATTATGGAGCTAAGATATTGGACCATTTCGGTGCTAAATCGGCACCACTCCTTACCTATAATTTCCCGGGATGTACCTGTATTAGTGTCGGTCAAGAATTTTGCCACGGCATTCCTTCAGAAAACAGAATTTTACAGGAAGGAGATCTCATTAATATTGATGTATCTGCGGAACTAAATGGTTATTGGGCAGATAATGGAGCTTCTTTTGTTATCGGTGTCGACATCCATCAGCATCAGAAACTGGTTGATGCCTCTAAAGATATCCTGAATAAGGCTATCAACAATATAAAAGGTGGTGTAAAGATCGCCGATATTGGTTACCTAATGGAAACCGAAGCCAAAAAAAGAGGTTATCGGGTAATTAAAAACCTCGCTGGTCACGGTGTAGGGAAAAGCTTACATGAAGAGCCTGATGAAATCCTGAATTATCGAAACAGAAACGACCAGAGAAGGTTTAGAAAAAATACTGTAATTGCTATTGAAACCTTTATTTCTACTACTTCTACCTATGCTGAAGAAGAAAATGACGGCTGGACAATGACCGGAAACAAAGATGGTTATATGGCTCAACACGAACATACAATTCTTATAACTGATACAAAACCTGTTGTACTGACCAGAATGAACGGAATACCCTATTAAAAATCATTGCGGTTAATCGCCATAAAAAGACTAACTTCGTTAAGCTTTTCCCCTATACAAGGGAAACAACTAAATTTCGAACAAACCTAATTAACATTACATGGCACTTACACGCTACAGGACTTTTTTTATGCTGGTAGCTCTGACTATCGCTTCTCCCCTGTTTTCACAAAACAATACCAAGCCTTTAGTATTCGGCAATAGTGAAGTTTTTCATTCCGATATACTGAAAGAAGACCGAAATATCAATATTTACCTGCCTGAAGAGTTTAACCCGACTGATGCTACAAAATATCCGGTCATCTATATTCTGGATGGCGGTGTGGAAGAAGATTTTTTCCATATTGCAGGGATTGTACGCTATAATACACAACCATGGGTGGAGCGTTTTCCAAGATCTATCGTTGTTGGCATAGAAAACACCAACAGAAGAAGAGACTTTACTTACGCTGTTCCCAATCTTAACTTCCTGGAAAAAGAAGGTTTTAAAAAGGAAAGCTTTCCGCAGTACGGTGGTTCCGAAAAATACATCAGTTTCTTGAAAAACGAACTTCAGCCTTATATTGAGAAAAAATACAAAGCCAATAATAACAGAACAATTATTGGTGAGTCCCTTGCCGGATTGATGTCAACCGAAATATTACTAAAAGAACCGGAAATGTTTAATCAGTACATCATCATTAGCCCAAGTATGTGGTGGGGTGGAGAAAAATTATTAAAAGAAGCTGACAGCTTTTTGAAATCCAGATTAAAAACAACCAAAAATATTTATATCGGTGCTCCAAATAAAGAGGAAGATGTAAGGATGTATAATGAAGCTGAAGCGCTTTATAAAATACTAAAGTCTAATAAGAATATAAAAGTAAGCTTTGATTATATGCCTGATGAATTACACTCCACAGCAATACATCAGGGCGTATACAATGGGTTTAAAAAGCTTTATCCAAAGTCAGCATATTCCAAATAATAGTGATTACAGAATATTTTAGCAGCTTTGGTATTTTTACTTCTGAGGAAATTGCCACAGTCGTTCGGTTGTTCGAAACCAGAAAACTGGATAAGGGTGATTTCTTTGTAAAGGAGCATGAAAAAAATAATGAAGTTGCTTTTATAGAATCCGGGATTTTCAGATCCTATTACACTTCTGCTGACGGTAACGATACAACATATTGCTTCCGGTTTCCTAAAGATATGCTGGCAGCCTACTCTTCTTTTATAACCGGAAATCCGAGTACCGAAAGTATGCAGGCAATTACTCCCGTAACCTTACTCGTTATACAAAAAAATATGATAGACGAACTGGAAGCCCAAAACCCTAAATGGACAATGTTTCTGAAAATAATAGCTGAACAGCAATACCTGGAACTTGAAAACCGGGTATTCCAGCTTCAGAAAGAAACAGCTCTGTATCGCTATACCTCTCTTCTGAACAATCATCCGCAATTTGTACGGGAAATCCCTTTGCAATATCTTGCTTCCTATCTGGGAATAACCCAGCGCCACCTGAGCCGCATCAGAAAGCAAGTTTCTTTTTAGACATTTGTCCTGTTATTGAGGCAAATGCTGTTCATAGCTTTGCACAAATCAATCTTATGAAACGCATCGCAATTATCAACGGACATCCTTATAAGGAATCCTTTAATGCAGGTTTGGTAAAAACCTATAAAGAAGGAGCCTTGCAAACGGGAGCTACTATACAGGAAATAAACATTGCAGATCTTGAGTTTAATCCTAACTTGGAAAGCGGTTACAGTAAAAGAACAGAGTTGGAACCTGATCTTTTAAAAGCTTGGGAAATTATTCAGTGGGCAGAGCATTTGGTATGGATACATCCTGTTTGGTGGGGAGGTCTTCCTGCAATTACCAAAGGTTTTATCGACCGTTTATTCCTTCCGGGAATGGCTTATAAATACCGTGACAATTCTATTCTATGGGATAAACTACTAAAAGGGAAGACAGCCCGTATTATCACAACACTAGACCAGCCAGGTTGGTATTACAGGCTCATGTATGGCAGACCAAGTGTTAATCAGCTTCGGAAATCTACTTTACAATTCTGCGGTATCTCTCCGGTAAAAGTTACTTATATCGGAATTATTCGAAACTCTCCTGAGGCCAATCGAAAGAAATGGCTACAGCAGGTAAAAAGAATGGGATTAAAGTTGAAATAAAGCATATACAGCCCTGTCAAAGTTTTAGACCTTGACGGGGTTATTATTTTAAGCCATACAAATAGCGTTTATTCTATATTTAAAAATAAACTTCCCCCGTGTAACGTTCACATGTATACAACTGACTTATTGAATATTAGAATCAGTCACCATGATCAGAATATTACCTCTTTTCAGCTTTATCCTGTTAATTCTTTTCTCCTGCAAAGGGAAATCAGAGAAAGATATTGTGCTTCGGTATTATGAAAAAGACAGACTTAATGGCTCTGTTCTTATTATAAAAAATGGGAAAGTAATTTGTGATACAGCATTAGGTTATAAAAGCTTTGAGGAAAAGAGTATCCTAACCAGAGAGACTCCATTCTGTATAGCTTCTATAACAAAGCCATTTACTGCTGTAGGAATTATGCTATTACAACAGCAGCATCTTTTATCGTATGATGATAAGGCCAGTCGTTATATTCCCTCGCTTCCTGTTTATGCACAGAACATTACAATCCGACAGTTACTCACCCATACCTCCGGGCTACCTGACTATGAAAATATCCTGATAATGGATTCCCATAAAATTACAAATCAGGACGTTTTTAGCTTTCTAAAAAAGCAGGCAGGTTTAAAATTCCCTTCCGGAGACAAATTTGAATATAGCAATAGCGGCTATATTGTACTGGGGCAGATTATAGAAGCACTATCGGGAGAGTCATACAGTAAATTTATGCAAAACAATATCTTTACGCCTTTGAAAATGCAGCATTCATTTGTTTATGATTCTGAAACGATTCCACCCTCTAATATCGCGAAAGCTTATGATGCTCATAAAAAACCAGATGATTATTCTTTATTAACAACAGGAGATGGCAGTATCTATTCCACTACCGGGGATTTGTACAAATTTGATCAGGCATTAAAAAACCACCAGCTACTAAACGTTGAAAATTCAAAACTGATGTACAAATTGCCTACTCTGAAAGGCGGAAAACCAAGCGAATATGCTTTTGGGTGGTATATATCAGACAATACTGCCATGCATACAGGAGGAATAGATGGCTTCAGAAGTGTGATCTGGCGCGACCTTGGTTCTAATACTGTAATTATTGCTCTTACCAGTATGGGAGATGCTTTTCCGGTATACAAATTTTTGGATGAAGAAAAGAAAGCTCTATTCCTGAACAAGTAACAGTCGACTCAATTTATATACCTTCTGGGCAAGCATTTTAATATAATTTTCAATATCACTAATAAAACAGTTGTATAATTTAAAACCTTGTCGTAACATTGTATAACTAACAAAATAGTGATACATAGAAACTAAATAACCATTATATGACAAAGTATTAACAATTCAATTATTTCAACTTATAATACCTCCATAACAGAGGTATTTTTTTTATTTTTTTTTAAGATAATGTCCCTCTTCTGTTGTCTCAATCGTTATGCTAATGAATTCAAAACTTTTACATAATGAAAAATATACTGCACATTATCTCCAGTGCGAGAGGCCAAGAGTCTTACAGCTACAGACTAAGCACTGCTATCGTAGAAAAATTAATGGATACAGATCCTAACGCAAGTATTACAAAAAGAAATCTTACAAAGGAATTTCCACCATTTATTGATGAAATACTAATTCCGGAGCTCTATAAAACTCCAAAAGACTATAATGAGGAATCGAAAAGACTTCTAAAATACTCTGATGTCATATTTAATGACGTCAAAAATGCCGATATTATAGTAATAGGCACTCCTATGCATAATTTTAGTATTTCGGCACCGCTTAAAGCCTGGATAGATCTACTTATCCGCCCTGGTATTACTTATAATTTCGATAATACAGGTGCAAGAGTTGGTCTTCTCCAAGACAAAAAAGTATATCTGGCAATTGCCTCGGGAGGTAAATTACCAGATACTATGCGGGAAAATGATTATATAGAATCGTATATAAAAACTGTTTTCCAGGCCTATACAGGAATTACAGATATTCGTACATTTAGGGTTGAGGGAACTATCGAAAACAATTATAGTACGGACGACTACAAAAAGATTATACAAAACCTCTAAATAAAACAGGCATGAAAGAATTTGCATTAATTTTCAGACTTACAGATATCAATGACTTCCGCCCTTCTCCGGAACAGATGCAGGAACGTATGAACTGGTTGGCAGGTATTGTCGCTCAAAATAAACTGGCAGATAAAGGGAATACCCTCTTACCTGTGCAGGGAAGTGCTAAAACAGTAAAGCCCGATAACGTTATAAGCGATGGCCCTTACACCGAAATCAAAGAGTTTATAAGTGGATATATTGTTGTAAGAGCTGAAAACATAGAAGAAGCTATTGAAATGACTAAAGGAAATCCTATCTTCAAAATAGGCGGGAGCATAGAAGTACGTGAAGTTTTAGCGCGTAATTAATCGTGAAACAACAATCGGTTAAAGACATACTTCCCCATCTATTCCGACAGGAATATGCTAAAATGACGGCTGTATTATGCCGTCTTTTTGGCATTCATCATATTGAAATTGCCGAAGACCTTGCCAGTGATACATTTTTGAAAGCTTCAGAATACTGGGCGCTTCACGGAATACCAGAAAATCCTAGTGCCTGGCTCTATACTGTTGCAAAAAATAAAGCTAAAGATTATTACAAACATACCGGTATTGCCAAGGAAAAGCTTCAGGAAATTTTCAGAACAATGCATAGTGAGGCAATGCAAGAAACGGAAGCTTCTGAACAATATATTACAGATAGCCAACTAGCCATGATATTTGCAGTATGTGATCCCTCGATACCTACTGAATCTCAAATATGTCTGGCACTACAGATATTATGTGGCTTCAGTATTGCAGAAATTGCCGATGCTCTGCTCAGCAAACCGGAAACCATAAAAAAAAGATTGACAAGAGCTCGGGAAAACCTTAGAAACACAAATTTTCAAATCATTCTTTTAAGCGTATCTGAAATAAAATCCAGACTCAGCACAGTTTTAAAAACCCTATATCTTTTATTCAGTGAAGGCTATTTTTCCAAAAGTAACCAATACTATATTCGAAAGGAACTATGTCTGGAAGCTATAAGACTCACCCTGATACTTACAGAATCTACTCTTACAAATACTCCGCAGGCTAATGCCCTGTTAGCCCTGATGTGTTTCCAAAGTTCCAGGCTGGAAGCAAGAACTGATCTATACGGAAAGATGGTTCTCTTTGATAAGCAGGATATAAGTCTTTGGGATCGATCTCTTATTGATAGAGGAAATTACTATCTTGTAAAGGCTTGTACAGGAAATGAAGTTTCCAAATATCACCTGGAAGCAGCTATTGCATATTGGCATACCAGTGTTGGAAACGAAAAAAAATGGCCACAGATATTAGAATTATATAATCAGCTTATTTCTATCGAAAATTCACCAATTACAGCACTCAACAGACTTTATGCTTTCTCAAGAGTCTATGGAAAAGAAAAGGCCCTCGAAGAACTTCTGAAAGGCGAAAAAACAGAAAATAGTTATTATTATGAACTATTGGGATTCTTATACGCCGATACGGAAATATCCAAAGCAATACATTATTATTCTGAAGCAATAAAACTGGTAAAATCCGGAGCTGAAAAACAGCATATTCAAGAGGAAATTGAACGATTAAAGAATATTTTGGAATAAAAATTAAAAAAATAAAATAAAACAGCAGGGGTAAACATATAGAAAACAAGGGGTTCCAAATATTAAACACTTATTTAGAAATGACCTTTACTATTTATATTATAAATACTTGCAAGAGTTTTTTTTTTAAACGTACTTTGTGACAAATCGTTCTTCTTACAAAGAATAGGATTTTGATTTAGATTATATAGGGCTGCTATTTAGATTATTAAGTTGGGTGCCATTCGCTCTATTTTCTTTTTATCGTTGTGTAGATGGCGTACAGCACTAATTTAACAATGTATGAATCCATCGGCACCAGCCCTTACCGGAATTCCGTTTTCCGAATTTTTAACTCATTTTAAAGATTCTATTTCCCAACTTTTCAAAACAGACTGTATAAATCAGCTAAGTTTATCCAGAGGTCTTCCTCCGCATGTATGGAAATCCATTATGAACTTAAAACCTTTATCAGTTGCTATCCCTGAAGAATTTGGCGGAAGAGGAACAAAAGTAAAGGAATGCCTTGGAATTCTCTCAGCTGCATCTTATGAATCCCTTCCTCTTTCTTTAACATTTGGGATCAACATTGCTCTTTTCCTCGAGCCATTGGCTAAATATGGGAATGCACTGGCAAAAGCTGATATCTTTAAGCACTTTTTAGATTACGGCGCAATGGGCGGGCTTATGATTACAGAGCCGGATTATGGTAGTGATGCTCTTAACATGAAAACCCAGAATAAACTGGAAAATGATACATACCATATAAAAGGAACAAAGCATTGGCAAGGTCTTACAGGAATGGCCGATTACTGGTTGGTAACTTCTAGGAATATAAATGCAGAAGGAGCTCTTGCAAGAGATGTAGACTTCTTTATTGCCAATACACATCAACCTGATCAAAATATAGATGTAGTCGAATACTATGACAATCCGGGACTGTATATGATTCCTTACGGATTGAATAAAATTGATATAAAAGTACCACAGCAGAATAAATTAATTCCTGAATCTACAGGACTAAAAATGATGCTGGACATCCTTCACAGAAGCAGACTTCAGTTCCCGGGAATGGGAATGGGCTTTTTGAAGCGTATGATGGAAGAAGCATCCAAGCACTGTCAGGAAAGGCAGGTAGGTGCAGGAAATCTGTTATCATTTGATCAGGTACAGTTTCAGCTTTCCAAAATGCAGTCTTTCTTTACACTTTGCTCGGCAATGTGTGCAAAAAGTACTAAAGTAAGTGGTATAGATCATGATGTATCAGGAAGCGGTATTCATGCAAATAGTATGAAAGCTCTGGTAACAGATATGATGCAGGAAGCTGCGCAGCTATATGTACAGCTATCCGGAGCTAAAGGTTACCGTATGAGCCATATTGGCGGACGTGGTATTATGGATAGTCGTCCGTTCCAGATTTTTGAAGGTTCTAACGAGATGCTTTATACTCAGATTGCAGAAGGAATCTTAAAGGATATGAAGAAGAAGAAAACAGAAAATCTGGCTCAGTATTTAGGCATTAACGAAACGACTAAAAACGCCGCTACAGTATATAGTAAAGATCTGGACATCAGCATTAACGCACCTATTTCTCAGCGTAAAATGATAGATCTGGGTAAAATTGTTGCTCGTGTCATTATCGTAAATGATCTGCTAGAGCTTAATGATTCCGGATTCAGCCAGGAACTTACAGACAACTGTATACAAATGGTAAGACAAGAGATCAGAAATCTTATCGCTTCCATAGAGCACCATGAAAATATATATGCTCTGGAAGACACCAGTAATAAAAGCGACTGGATGTTATTTTCATAAAACATTCTTTCATCTATAATAAAAGCATTTTTCTTAAACGGAAAAATGCTTTTTTGTTGCCCTAATATTTGAACACAAATCCCTACCAGTCCTTTCTATCTTTAAAAAAAATATCGCCAATGAAAACATGACACTCATTTTTAGTATATTTAAACTAATAAAATACATCAATGATGAAAAGTAAAATTATTTGGTTTGTATCTTCCATTCTGTTTGCTCTATTTATGAATTCATGTTCAACAAGGAGCAAATTTTCTTCAGAATCCCTAAACATAGGAATGACAAAAGAACAGGTCCTGGCAAAGTTTGGAAAGCCTTATAAATCTTCATTTGTACAGGATAAAGAGACCGGAGCAATTGAAGAGACTTTATTTTACAGAGAATTCCTTTATATTACGGGGAACAGCAACATAACGAATATCTTGACTTTTAAAGCAGGAAAGCTTATATCCCTGAAGCAAGGGCAGGAATCCGGCTCTTCTACTCAAACAACGATTATCAATACACCTCAGTCTACAGTTGTCCAAACTCCTAATTGATCATATTTTTTCATGAGTTTTATGCTATAATCTTTTCAATCAACTTTTTAAGCAAATAACTTTAACACTATTAAATATATTTTTCGTATATTTGCATAATCATATGACAATATGAACAGGGCTTTTGCCAATGCTATTTCTGTAATAGTTTAGAATATTTATATTTTTTTCTCAGTTTTCGCTTTTTTTCAGTTGCCGTATTTTTTTTAACCTATAATTCAATAATTATGAATATATTAGTTGGTAAACTGAACCCTCAGACAACCGAGCAACAATTGGAAAAACATTTTAATTCTTTTGGCTTTATAACTGCTGTAGACATCATTAAGGAGTCTTACTCCGGTGATTCTCTAGGCTATGGATATGTGCTGATGCCCAATCCTGAAGAAGCAGAAGCAGCAATTAGAAAACTGAATGGTACATCTCTGGATGGACATGCAATATTCGTGAGCAAAGCCTCACAAAACAGTAACAGATATAGATTATAACATAACCCAGATCATAACTAAATAAACTAAAACAATATATGGCAGATTCTTTCTCTAAAAAGGAAAACAACAAGAAAAAAGCACAAAAACAACAGGAAAAAGCAAAAAGACGCGAAGAGCGTAAATCAACCAATAACAAAGGCAAGAGTCTGGACGAGATGATGGCATATGTAGATGCCAATGGTCAGATCACTATGACTCCGCCGGAAGACAATGCTCCACTGGAGATTAATCTGGATGACATACAGCTGGGTGCTGCTCCGATAGAAGCAGAGGAAGCTGTAAAAACTGGGATTATTACATTCCTTAGTGAAAAAGGCTATGGCTTCATCACAGAAGACAAAAGCAAAGAGAATATCTTCTTCCACATCAATAACTGTAAAGAGCCGGTAAAAAAAGGCAACAAAGTATCTTTCGAAAAAGAAAGAACAATGAAAGGATTTGCAGCTATTGATATCCAGATTGTTAAGTAATAAAAAATGAATTTTTAATCTTTACCGGTTTAAAAATTTATTTTCAATAAAGCTGTTCCATATCGGAGCAGCTTTATTTTTTTTAACCAAAACAGATAAATGCATTATTTTTTACTGTATCTTTGCTTAGCATTACGGCTGTGACATTCTTTTCAGCCATCCGGAAAGTTTTTGTGACCAAATATTTCCGGTCCATACAATATATTAATCTGTTAATTAATCTTATATTATAATGATGAGAGTCAAAAACTTTATCTATTTATTACTATTGGCTACAGGTCTGTTACTAGCCTCCTGTATCCGGGATCAGGCTCAGAATATGGAAGCCGATATAGAAACCGCAACAATAGCAAATTCTACAGAAATCTTACAGATCCAACCCATTATCACTGACAATACAATTACATTCAGATTAAAGGAATACACCACCGATTTCCATTTTTCTCCGGAATTCACTTTAACACCAGGAGCCAGCATAAAACCTGCAAGCGGAACAAAACTGGATTTCAGTGCTCCTCAGAAATATACTGTAACATCAGAAGATGGTGCATGGACAAAAGAATATACAGTATCATTTGTTGTCGATGATTCAGAAAGGCGTTATTACCCTTTTGAAAATGCAGAAGTTATTGATACAGACGGCCCCGAAGGTCATTTCCATAGGTTTTTCGACTATCAGGCTAATGGACAGAAAAAATACGATTGGACGACAGCAAATGAGGGCTATAACATTCTGGCTGAAACATTGCTGGAAGAGGGAGAAACGCTTACTCCTGCCTTCTACCCTACAGCTCAGATACCAGATGGTTATATTGGAAAAGGTGTAAAAATGCAGACAAAAAGTACAGGACCATTAGGTGGTATGTTTGGCTCGCCATTGGCTGCAGGAAATCTATTCCTTGGAACATTTAAACTAACCGTTCCTGCAATTAAGTCAACTCTTTTTGGAATCCCTTACAACTTCAAAACGGCGCCAAAAGCTATTAAAGGTTATTTTAAATACAAGGCCGGAGATAATTTTGTAGTGAACAGTAAAACCGGAACCAAACTTACAAAAGACACATGGGATGCTTATGCTATTCTATTTGAGAAATCGGATAAAAACAATTACCTGAGTGGTGATCACTCTTTCAAAGATGCACGAATGGTAAGTGTAGCGAGAATAAAAGCAGACAAAAGAATAGAAACAGATAAGTGGACGGCATTCGAAATTCCTTTTGAGAATGTAAACGGAAAAGCTTTTGATAAAAATAAGGAATACATGTACACGATTGTATTTACATCTAGCTTAGAAGGCGATTTGTTTAATGGTGCTGTAGGAAGTGCTTTATGGATCGACGAAGTAAATGTCGTCACGGAGTAAAAACTAAAGTTTTCTAATCTTAACAGAATCAGAATTATCACATGAAAAGAGTATTATTATCCATATTATTATCACTGGGAACCAGCAGTATTGTTTCTGCACAACAAATAGAAGCAAATATCTCTACGCCAAAACCCAATTTTTTCAATACTGATATCGATTATCAGATCCGAGCAAATTATAGCATTGGTGGTAGCACTCCACTAGGTATGCCCCGCGAAATACGTAAAATAGAAAGTTATAACCCAACGCTTGCTTTAGGCCTTGAAGCCAATGCTACAAAATGGATTTCTGAAGACAAAAAATGGGGTATCCGTTTAGGTGTTCGTGTAGAGGGGAAAGGAATGAAAACCAAAGCAGAAGTAAAGAATTATCTTACAGAAATAAAACAGGACAATTCAAAAGTACGCGGGTACTATACCGGTAAAGTACAAACCACTGTAAAAAACTCCTATATTACAGTACCTGTGTCTGCGGTCTATCGTCTGTCTGATAAATGGAATCTGTATGGTGGACTTTATTTTTCCGGGCTTATTGATAAAAACTTTGATGGTTATGTTTCTGATGGTTACTTGCGTCAGAATACACCTACAGGACCAAAAATTACATTCTCTGAAGGTAGTACTGCAACCTATGACTTCTCGAATGAAGTACGTAAATTCCAATGGGGATTGCAACTGGGAGCAGAATGGTCTATGAACAAACATTTTGTTTTGTTCCCTGAATTCTCTTACGGAATCAATGGACTTTTGAATAAAGACTTCGACGCGATCTCATTTAGTATGCACAATGTATATCTGAATATGGGCTTCGGTTACAAATTCTAAAAAATAAAATATACAATTCTAAAAGCCCTCTTCCGAGGGCTTTTTTTATATCACATCATATTCATTTTTATTAAAATAATAAATACATAACCTAAATAATTAAAAATAGCAACATATATAAACAATAAATTATCAACTTATTATATAAAAAGCCTATTGTTTATCATAAAATAATTTTAGATATTTGACACCAAACTAATAATCCATTTAACAAACTGAAATACTGATGAGTAACACTACTTTTTCTGATTCAAAAAAACACTATGAAATCCTGGATGGTCTGCGCGGAATTGCCACTATTATGGTCGTTATGCTCCATATTTTGGAAATATTTGCCGGTGGTGACCATACCAAACTGATGATAAACCACGGCTACCTTGCGGTAGACTTTTTCTTCCTCTTATCTGGTTTTGTAATTGCTCATGCTTATGATGACCGCTGGAACAAAATGACTATTGGTCAGTTTTTCAAAAGAAGACTTATCCGACTGCATCCTTTAATTATTGCAGGGATGACTCTTGGCGGGATATTTTTCTATTTCAGTGAATCAGCTGTGCTCTTCCCTATCGTTGGGGAAACTCCAGTATGGAAACTGATATTAGTAATGCTTATTGGGTATACACTTATACCTGTTCCGCTATCTCTGGATATACATGGCTGGGGCGAGATGCACCCACTAAATGGACCTGCATGGTCATTGTTTTATGAATATGTAGGCAATATTCTGTATGCATTCTTTTTAAGAAAAGCATCTACAACCGTACTCAGTATACTGGTTTTGTTATCCGGAGCATTTCTGGCTTATTATACCATTACAAGCCCGCAGGGAGATATTATTGGCGGTTGGTCTCTTACCGGAGAGCAACTCACAATAGGTTTCACAAGACTTTTATATCCGTTTCTGGCAGGATTATTATTGTACCGTATATTCAAGCCAATGTCCCTGAAAAATGGTTTTTTACTATGCAGTATATTATTGATAGTTGTTCTGGCAATGCCGAGAATTGGTGGCAAAGAACAACTTTGGATGAATGGAGCCTATGAAGCCTTTACTATTATATTTATATTTCCTCTTATCTTATTTTTAGGAGCCAGTGGAAGTATTAAAGGAAAAGCTGCGACAAATATATGCAACTTCCTCGGAGATATTTCTTATCCATTATACATCACCCACTTCCCTGTTCTTTATGTTTATTATGCATGGGTTGTAAACAATAAAGTAACTTTGGACCAGGCCTGGCCAATAGGCATTGGAATTCTGACAGTGAGCATTTTAGTTGCCTGGCTACTCCTGAAGTATTATGACATCCCGGTAAGAAAATGGCTTACCCAAAAATATATGAATACCAAACGTTAATATAAAACAGCTAAAAGAAAATCTTTTGGCTGTTTTTATTCTAAAAAAAATTATTTTTTTATATTTTCTATTCTGAACACCAAACTATTTACTTCATTTTCAACATCATTTAGTTCACTAAACAAATCTAATCCAGACTTTTCAAGCACTTTAATTGAAGGCAGATTTGAAGGTCTGACCAAAGCGTATATATCATCTTTACCTAATTCATTAAACCCAAATTCAATTGCCATTTTAGCAACTTCTGTAGCATAGCCTTTGCCCCAGAAATCTTTATCAAACCTATATCCCAAATTCAATCTCAGATGATTCGCATATTGTTTATAATTTAGACCTCCGAAACCTATTACATATTTTGGATCTGTTTTCTCTGCAATAGACCAAACACCAAATTTATGTTCTTGCCAATGTCTAATTATAGTTTCAAAATTTCTTTTTGCAGCCTCATATTTCATAGGTCCGCTTGGATTATATAGATTATTTTGTGGGTCAGAATTAATATCAAAATACCTATCAAAATTATCTTGATTTGGTGCATTTAGAATTAATTGTTTTGTATCTATCATTTTATATTAATTTGATTTTCTGCTAAAAGATTTTGTGAAAATTATTAAAGCTTAAAAATACCTTCTTGCTATACATATCTTTTAGCGTTATAAGATTTAGCTTCTATAAATAAAAGTACAAATAACTTTATCAAAAGATCTCATTATCACTATTTTTTCAAAATTATAAAATTATCGTGTGAGTGTTAACCATAATGAACCTTAAACTATTTATGCTTCATGAGGCTATAATATTAATTTCCCTTTTTATTTTATTTGTCAGCACAGGCATTTTCAGCCATATAGGAAGAATCTTTAATAGTAGCCAGCTAAAATGGTTCACCATAATTACGGTATCACGCTTTTTTAGCTGACGGATGCAATAACAGGCAACTTTTTGTGGATCCAGGCTGGTAATCCTTGCCCAAAAGCCTTGCTCCTCTATTCTACGGCTTACCTCAGCATTTGTTTTCATAGGTCCCGGGTTTACAACGCTTACAAATACATTGGTACCCTTTAGTTCCTGATATAAACCTCTGGAAAAAGAATGAACGAAAGCTTTAGATGCAGGATACACCGTTTTGTAACCCATCGGTGAAAAAGCGGCGAGACTGGATACATTAAGTATATATGCTTTGCGGCTTCTTTGTAAATTAGGCAGAAGCTGATGCGTTAACAATGCCGTAGCAAGTACGTTGAGCTGAATAATTTTTTCGATGTAACTTCCGGAAACATCGCCAAATTTTCCGGAACCTCCAATACCTGCATTGTTAATGAGTGTATCAATATTAAACCCGGAATTAATCCATTCAGCCAAAGCCAGTACGTTATCCCTTATGCTAAGATCAGTTTCATAGTAACAGACTTTTACAAAATGTTGTGATTCCAGTTCTTCTGCAAACTCCTTTAGGTTTTGTCCCGGCAGGCTTATAAGGATCAGGTTATTCTTTTCTTTAGCCAATTCTTCAGCAAAAGCTTTTCCCAGTCCCTGACTAGCCCCTGTAATTACAGCATACGAATCTTTCATACTCTAAATATTATAGCACAAAAGTAGATTAAGCAATAGGTGGAAATGCTCCGGTTTATCAATCAGAACAAAATCAGGAAAATCAATTAAAGCACTGATTTACAACAATAAAAACAAACTATTTTATAAACCAGAACGTTTTTTCCGGTATTCTGTAGGTGTAAAAGAGGTTATTTTTTTAAAAGCATTATTGAATGATGTTTTCGAATTAAACCCGGCTTCATATCCTATCGCCAATATTGTATATTGTTTACATGCAGGACTCGTTAATAACTCTTCTGCCTTCTTAACTCTGTATTTATTGACAAAATAAAAGAAATTCTCATCAAAGCCCTGATTAAGTACATAAGAAAGCTGATGCGTAGAAATATCCATTTTTGAAGCAAGCTTAACTAAATTCAGTTCACTTTCCAGATATGGTTTAGTAGTCTCCATAAGGATCATAAGCTTTACCTTAAGGCCTTCAAGCTCTGCATCATCCATCAGTTTATTTCTTACACCAGAAGTAACTTCAGAAAATTCTGTTTCAATATCCTTTACTTCTAATCCTTTGGGGTAAATTTCTTTCTGCTGAACGGTGTAATAAGCAACAATATAAACGACCAGCATAAAGAAAAGACTGATATAAATATTTAGTGATCTTTCACCAGAAAAGATATTATAAAAAGCTGTGGTAACCGATGCCGCAATAGTAGCATAAATAATCCACGTAATCCAATTAAGATCTATATTCTCTTTACTGGAAGCAAAAGACTCAATATTCTTCCGATGTTTTAGAATTTTCAGATAAGATAATCCTGTATAAAATAATGCATTCCCCAGAACCATAGTGAGGTATATAATATGGAATAGTCCTGAATCTACTATTGATCTACTGCACAATAATATCAAAAACAAGAGGGCTAATATCAAATGCCCAGTATCTTTTATTTTATATTTATAATATGGATTGGAATAAAAATGAACGCTCTGATAAAAAGCTAGTGGAGCTAAAAACTGAATAAATCGGGTAATTACAAAAACAATCTGATTTTGTAATAAATCCCCCAATAGCAAATCGTCCCAAAAGAAGCTTGACCAAATAAGTATACATATTCCAAAATAAAAATTAGGTTTCCTGTTTACCCTGATTGCATTGCTAAGCAACAGAAAGGACAATAGGATTAGTCCTCCGGCTATTAGTAAAAGAATTAAAAGGTTTATATCCATCCGCTGATCATAAATACTTTGCTGGCTAAATTACTAAATGTGACAATACTTTGTCTATATAAATTATATCCATTCTATTAACAAACAAAGAGACCTTTTCAGCTTGGTGAATAAAGTCTCTTCTCTACATCAGACATTTTATACAAATACTCTTTCAGAATATTTATACTATATTTTCATTAAATAGAACTAACCCTGTATACAGTAATACGGCGGTCCAGCACATGGTTCGTTCTGAACAAATGTTCCCCACGGGCAAATACAGGTATATGATGGTCCACCAGGATTTCCACCTCCGCCACCGCCGCCGGGACCTGTATAAGGAACACATTTACCGCCTGAACAAATTTCGCCTGCGGAACATCCTCCCGTACCTGGTCCTTCTCCTTCAAAACAATAATAAGGACCATCACCAGCCATAAAGCTACGTTGAATTGCTCTTGAAAGTTTTTTAAGATTTTTCATATTAAACATTTTAAAGATTAGTAATCAAATATAATAAAAAAAACAAAGCATAAAACACATAAACAACTGAAAATCATTTAAATAAATACAAATACTTATATAAAACCTGACAAACTATAACATAACATAAAACAGAAAAAAGTCCTATTTTTGAGGAAAACTAATTCAAACATGAAAATACTTTCCACAATTTTCACCTGTATTATAGGTTCTTTGCTCTTTTCGGCACAAGAATTACAGTCTCCTGCTCTTATTCCTTATCCTGCAAAGTTGGAACAAACCAACGGAAACTTTTCTCTGAAAAACAATACAATAAGCTATTCAGTAGATGCAAAACAACCATGGAAACGAGTAGAAAACTTTATCAGCCAATCGCTTTTCAGTACATCAGTTATCCGGAAAAAAGGCAATTCAGCACAGGCAGATCTTCAGATAAAAAATCAGCCTGATTTAAAACCAGAAGCCTATAAGCTGCAGATTACTAATAATAAAATTGAAATATCAGCTTCTAGTGAAGCAGGTGCTTTATATGCTTTACAAACCTTGCAACAGCTTTATCAGCTTTCCGGGAATACAAAACTTCCTACACTTTCTATACAAGACAGCCCCGCCTATAATTGGCGAGGTGCAGAACTGGATGTTGCTAGGCATTTCTTTTCCAAAGAATATTTATACAAATTCATTGATTTATTAGCATCATATAAATTCAACAAACTACACCTGCATCTTACCGACGACCAGGGATGGCGTATTGAAATAAAAAAGTATCCGAAACTTACAGAACAGGGAGCATGGCGTGAATTCAATAATCAGGACCTTGCATGCCTGGAGAAAGCAAAAGAAAATCCTGACTTTGAGTTGCCTAAAGAACATCTAAGAACCATAAACGGAAAGCAACAATATGGTGGCTACTATACCCAGAAGGATATTAAAGATATTGTAGCCTATGCAGCTTTACAAAATATTGAGATCATTCCGGAAATCGATATGCCCGGACATATGATGATTGCTACGGCTGCATACCCTGAACTTTTACTGGATGGAATTACTTCAGGATGGGGAAAACAATTTTCAGTTCCCATTAATCCGGCCAAGGAAAGTTCTTATCAGTTTATTCAGGATGTACTAAAAGAAGTTATGGATTTATTCCCTTCCCGTTACATTCATATCGGAGCCGATGAAGTGGAACAAACCAGCTGGAGCAAATCTGTTCTTTGCCAGAAACTAATGCAGAAAGAAAAACTGAACTCTTTACACGATCTTCAAAGCTATTTTGTAAAACGCGTAAATAAGTTTATCCAGTCAAAAGGGAAAATAGCTATTGGTTGGGACGAAATACTGGATGGTCCGTCTGATCTAAGCATGACTGTTATGTACTGGCGTGGCTGGAAAAAGAATGCTCCTTTGGAAGCCGTAAACCGCAATCATCCCTTGATTATGTCCCCTACCAATCCATTATATTTCGATTACTTACCCAATAGCAGCTCACTAGAAAGCGTTTATAATATGAAGGTTATTCCTTTGGACATACCTCAGGAGAAGCACCATCTTGTCCAGGGAGCACAGGCCAATATGTGGTCAGAAATGATTCCATCGCGTGAACGCCTGGAATTTATGATACTTCCCCGCTTAACAGCTCTTGCGGAAAGAGTATGGACAGACAGCGATTTGTATTCATCTTACCAGCAGCGGGTAGTTAAGCATTATAATCTGTGGGATAAAAAAGATTACCGTTACCGGATGCCTGATCTTACTGGTTTTGCAGATGAACAGGTTATTGTAGATGGACAATCTGTATTAAAAGTAAATAATCCTTTACTCACAAGCAAAATACATTATACAATGGATGGCTCGTTACCAAATGCTTCCAGCCCCGTTTTACAAAGTTCATTAATCATCCGTGAACCTGCTAAAATCCGGTTTGCAACAATTTCTTCCTCAGGTGCCAAAAGCGAACTATATCAGGTACAGGTGAAACAAGGCAAATGGCATCCGGCTGTAAAAGCAAAATCAGCTACTCCAGGATTAAATACGGCATTCTACTCAGGTGTATTTCCAAATACAAAAGGCATTAAGGGTGAAGTGGTAAAGAATGAAATTATCTCTAATGTAAAACTGAGTGACACTATAAAAATGCCGGCCTTTGCAGCAAAAATAAAAGGAATGATTCGTGTTCCGGAAAAAGGAATTTATAACTTCTACTTTACATGTGATGACGGCGGAGTTTTAAAAATTGCCGAGCAATTAGTTGTTGATAATGATGGTCAGCATGCGCCGATTATGAAAAGCGGACAAATTGCTCTGGAACAAGGTTACCATCCCATAGATATAGACTTTATTGAAGCCGGAGGCGGATTTACACTGAAGCTTTATTATAGTGTTAATAATTCTGAACCTCAACCAATTCCGGATAGTTGGTTCTTTCACTAAAACTGATTCAACTCAATACTTAATAAAAGGAAAGCAATGCTTTCCTTTTTTTGTATCCATTTATATTCACATTGTATTTTTTATACAAAACAATAATTAAAAAAGTACAATAATATACTTTATATAAAATAATTAGTATATTTACATACCATTAAACATTCCTGCACCATGGATTATGCATTATTAAAAGATGTAATAACGCTTGTTGAAGAGTTTGAAACTAAGCAACAAAACACAAATCAATACCCCAATAATATTGATGGATTTAAGCTTTGGGTTACTCAGCAGACTCCTAAAGAGGAATCTTGTCCTGAACCCTATTGGGAAGGAAAAGAAAATGGAAGAAGTGCAGAAAGTATTATCAGTACACTCCTTGTACACATGAATCGGTATGCAAGAACTTACTCCAAGTCAGCCATACATTATTCAGCTTTCTCTACCCAGGAAGAGTTTATATACCTTATCAACCTCAAAGCTTTTGGAGGAATGACCAAAATGGAACTCATTAAAAAGAATATCCAGGAAAAACCAGCAGGAATACAAATTATCAACAGGCTTATACAACAAGGATGGGTAAAACAATCTGTTTCACAGACCGATAAAAGAAGTAAGATCATAGAAATTACCACTCAGGGACTAGATGCCCTTGATGCACAAATGGATAAAATTCGTCAGGCTACGCAGCTAGTTGCAGGTAATCTTACCCATCATGAGAAAATGAAACTAATAGAGTTATTAAACAAACTCAATGAATTTCACCATCCCATATTTACTCAGAATATAGACTCATCTGAACTTCTGGACAAAGTTTTTGAAAGTAACTATAAAGCAGTATAAAATGAAAAATAAAATCTTACTTGGGACAGCTCTTACGCTTACCACACTGGCACTCCTATCTTCTTGTTCCAATATTCCTAAAAATGCAAAACCTATTGAAAGTTTTGATGCAAATCGTTACCTCGGAACCTGGTATGAGATTGCCCGATTCGACTATAAGTTTGAACGGAATTTAGATAATGTAACAGCCCAATACAGCTTTAAAGAAAATGGAGAGATTAAAGTTCTAAACAGTGGTTACAATACCCAAACCCAGGAATGGAAATCAGCCACCGGCAGTGCCAAATTCAGAAAGGATAAAACAATTGCTGCACTGAAAGTGAGTTTCTTTAAACCTTTTTATGCAGGGTACAATGTTATTGCCTTGGATAAAGATTACAAATATGCACTGGTTGCAGGACAAAGTCTGAAATACCTATGGATACTTTCTCGTGAAAAATCAATACCTGAGAATATTAAGGAAGAATACCTAAAAAAGGCTCAGTCAATCGGTTATGACACCTCTAAATTAATATGGGTAAAGCAGGATAAAAATAATCCGTTTGTACATGGAAAATAAAGTTGTTATTTACTGGTTCCGAAGAGATCTAAGAACCGAAGACAATAAGGGATTACAACAAGCTTTAGCTTCTGGTTTACCGGTACTACCCATATTTATTTTTGATACAGAGATTCTCGATCAGTTAACTGATCCCTATGATCGTCGTGTAGATTATATCCATCAGGCATTAATATCAATTAATGAGACGCTTCATAAATATCAATCAACTCTTCAGGTTTACCATGGAAAGCTTTCAGAAGTTTTTAAAAAGATTATAACGCAATATCAGGTACAAGCTGTATACTGCAATCGGGATTACGAGCCTCAGGCCATAAAAAGAGATCAGATAGTACAAACATTTTTAGAAGAACATGATATTCGTTTTTGCAATTTTAAAGATCAGGTTATTTTCGATCAGTCTGAAATTGTAAAAGCAGATGGCCTCCCCTACACTGTTTATACCCCTTATGCTAAAAAATGGCGAACTGAACTTCAGCAGGAACATTATATAACAGCAAAAACGGATTTAAACAATTTATATAAAGCTATCCCACAGGAAATTCTGGCTTTATCAGATATTGGTTTCAAAAAAACAGACCTAGTATTCCAAAAGCCCGAACCAGATCTTGAAATAATAAAAGATTATGCCCTATATAGAGATTTTCCAGCTTTAGATAGAACTTCTCACTTAGGCATCGCTTTAAGATTTGGAACTATTTCCATACGAGAATGCGTTTCCTTTGCCATTAAGCATAACGATACGTGGCTATCCGAACTTATCTGGCGGGAGTTTTTCATGCAGATTCTTTATCACTTCCCTAAAGTCGTTCACCACAGCTTTAAAGCACAGTATGATTATATTCAGTGGCGCAATAATGAAACCGAATTCCAACTCTGGTGCAAAGGCGAAACTGGCTATCCGATAGTAGACGCTGGTATGCGACAGCTCAATAGTACAGGCTTTATGCATAACCGCGTAAGAATGATTGTTGCAAGCTTCCTGTGCAAACACCTGCTTATTGACTGGCGTTGGGGTGAAGCTTATTTTGCGCAAAAACTTCTCGATTACGATTTGTCTGCCAATAATGGCAACTGGCAATGGGCTGCAGGCTGTGGCTGTGATGCAGCACCTTACTTCAGGATCTTTAATCCGACCGCTCAAACACAGAAATTTGATAATGATTTACAATACATAAAAAAATGGAATCCTGATTTTCAGCAAAGTATGAAGCCTCCTATAGTACAACATGAAGAGGCAAGACAACGTGCATTGCAGGTTTATAAAAAAGCTATAGAAAGCTTTAATAAATAAGCTCATCACACAATCCACAATACACTTATATATAGACATTTATAAAAATACAAAACCTCTATTTTGTATAAATAATAAATAATAAAACATCGGATTAAAATAAATTTTTAAATTTGCTATCGATAACATGTTGCAATATCGATACATACTTATAATCTTATTAGGATTTCTCTTTACCCCTGGGCAAGTTTCCGCCTGTGGTAAAAATATAATTCCTGTATCGGAGTCCGGTTATAAAGCTGAATTATCAGAAAAAGAGTATTGCAGCGGCTGTGAAGGTTGTAATTCTCAACAGAATCGTCAAAATTGTACTGAACAGTGCAAATGTCTTACCTGCTGTATTACTACTTTACTTCCTGATTCTCAAAACTTCAGTTTTGAAAAAACAATGTACTATAACAAGTCATCTTTCATTAATCCTGAATACACTATTTCTAAAGGATTTCTTTTTACCTGGCTTACACCTAAAATAGGCTAATCTCATTACGTATAGCCCAAATTGTATTTCGTCCAAAACAATATTTGCATTAGAACAATGTGATGTAGTTTAATGTTTACTTGTATGGGACGTTTTAAAAGGGATAACTACGCGCCATCACCATTCATCAATAAACCTATTGATGTCTTAAACCCTTTATTCTAGCCTAGGATTTAGGTATAACTAATCATTAATTAAAACATACTTTGAAATGAGAAATATCATCATTACAATACTTATGGGCTTAAGTTTAATAGCCTGTGCCGATAAAAAAACTAAGACTGAAAATAAAACACTACAAACCTCTAAAGAAACAAATATACAAGCTAGAGCTTCTTTTTCGGTAAAAGAGATTATCAACGATTACCTGGATATAAAAAATGCACTGACTAAAGATGATGGAAAAGCAACTGCAGAGGCTGCAAAAAAGCTATTTGAAACTTTGGATGCTCTAGATCAGGAACAAAAAGCGGTATTCATGGATATCTATGAAAGCCTTCATGAAAATGCAGAACATATCAGTACTAATGCCGGAAATGTTGAACACCAGAGAGAACATTTTTCTTTACTCAGTAGAGATATCAACGATCTTATCGATAGTTTTGGAACTGGAGGAATAAAGCTTTATCAGGATTTTTGTCCCAATTACAATAAGGGAGAAGGAGCTATATGGCTTAGCGAAAAAAAAGAAATCATAAACCCTTATTATGGAGCTAAAATGCCTGACTGCGGGTCGATAAAAAAAGAATTACAGAATGAGTAAAGCAATCAAAAAAATACTCTTTGCCGGGGTCATTCTTTTACTACTCCTTCAGTTTTTTCAACCTTTAAGAAATATAGATAAAGGAAAAATTCCTTCTTCTGATTTCATGCAGGTCTATAAAGCGCCTATTAACATACAGCGTATTTTATTGAACTCTTGTTATGACTGTCACAGCAATAATACTACTTACCCCTTTTACGCTTATATTCAGCCGGTAAGTTATTTTTTAGAAAAACATATTAACAAAGGTAAGCAGGAACTGAACTTTAATGAATGGGGGAATTATTCTAATCGGAAAAAGAAAAATAAATTCAGTGGCATTAAAGAACAGATTGAAAATAATAAAATGCCACTCCCCTCCTACGTGGTGATTCATAAAAGTGCAAAGCTGTCTTTAGAAGAAAAGAAAGCGATTCTTAGGTGGCTGGATTCAATTAGTTCCACAGAGTAGCCTGTTACATTCATACAAAACCCTGATTTTAATATTTATTTTTTTTCAACTAACTTTATGCTAGAACAATAAGTAACATATAAGATGGAAACAAAAGAATATTCAGAAAACAAAGGCATTACAGTTTTATGGACACCTTCAAAGTGCAAACATGCCGGAGTATGCGTTAAAACACTACCTAGAGTGTATCATCCAAAGGATAAACCTTGGATCACACCTATGGAAGCTAGTGCTGAAGAGTTAAAAAGTCAGATTGAAAAATGCCCTACTGGTGCGCTTGGGTACCGCATGAACGAATAATAAGAAAAATAGGCACGCTATTTTATTGATATACCTCACAGAGATTCTGTGAGGTTTTTTATTAAATCTCTATAAACCCTTTAATAAAAGACTTTTCCTGCACTTTCACCCTTCTCTGTTTTACTATCGACTTTTCTTTTTTTGTAACAATTATCTTTTCACCAAGACTGATCAAGCAAAAGAAATCACATTTTTAGCTATGGAGAACACAATTGATATTAAAGATTTGAGCTTCTCTTTTAGTAAGGGAAAACCTATATTAAAAGACTTAAGCATTCATGTTCCGAAAGGAAGTATTTTTGGTTTTTTGGGTGCAAATGGAGCCGGAAAATCAACAACTATGAGATTTATTATTGGTGCACTTACCGATACTGATAAAACTATTAAAATTTTCGGTCAGGAACTCAGCTCGTTCTATCCCGGAGGATTTAATAGAATTGGCTCTCTTATTGATTATCCGGCATTCTATGATCATTTGTCCGGATGGGATAACCTTATGGTCCTTTCTAAACTACGGGAACTTCCAAAACAAAATGCTGAGGAAGTTCTGCACCTTGTTGGTTTATGGGATGCCAGAAATACTAAAATGAAAAAATATTCCCTGGGTATGAAACAGCGTCTTGCCATTGCTATGTCCCTTTTAGGAAATCCCGAACTTTTGATTCTGGATGAACCGGTAAACGGATTGGATCCTAATGGGATGATAGAGATTCGGGAGTTGCTTCTAAAACTAAATCAAGAAAAAGGGATTACTATTTTTATATCGAGCCATTTGCTTCAGGAAATTGAGAAAATGATTACACATCTGGCTATTATCTCTCATGGCGAGATAAAATTTATGGGAAGTAAAGAAGAGCTTAATCAACTTTATCAATATAGCCGTGTAAAAGTGGGCATTAACAATGCGCATCAGTTTATAGACAAGATCCCCAATGTATACAGTCCAAAACTTATCAATGAAAACACAATGGAATGTGCAGTTAGTAGCAAAGAAGAAGTAATAGCATTAAATAACCTTCTTGTATCTCAACAAGCTGAAATATTTGAACTAAAAAGTAATACTGGTCTTGAGGACTGGTTTATAGAACTAACTAAAAACTAAAATGATGAAAAAACTATTGATTGCTATACAAGTAGAATGGATAAAGATCAAAGGCTTAGGACTCTTATACCTAGCTATTGCCATGGGTGCTATTATTCCTCTTTTAGGGTTTGTATCAGATTTTTTCAGGGATCATAATACCGATGCAGCTGCATTGAAATATCCGGTTATTGAAACCAGCGTACAAGACTCATTAAAAGGTTTTGTTATGTTTTTCTTCTTACTGTATATTATTATTTCAGCCAATAGAATTGCCCAGACTGATCACAAAAACGGTGGATGGCTCTTAATGGAAACCCAGCCTATTAGCAAACTTAATATTTATATGGCCAAGTATGTTAATCTGGTGATTATGGCTTTCATCTGCGCCGTAAGCTTTTTGCTTATCACAGCTATTGTTGCTATTGCTCAGTACTATATCTATCCTGATCCTGCTAAAATATTAGATTTTAGTTTTCTATGGTCTGCTCAAACTTTATTTAGAATTATGGTTTCAGCATTAGGGATTATAGCCCTTCAGCTTATGATATCTGTTATAATTCCGGGATTTATATGGCCATTTTTATTGGGAATATTAGGACTTATTCTTAATGTTTTCTCTCTGGTACAAAGAATAAATATAGAATATTCCCCATACAATGTTTTCTACATTATGAGTAAAAACAATAATGTAAGAAACCTTAATCATATTTTTTCCTACTCAGAATACTTAAGCATATTCTGGATGTTTGTATTTCTCATCATCGGCTATTTATGGTATGCTAAAAAAGGATTCCGCAGTGCTTTTATAGACCATAAAAAAACACTAATCGCCAGCATTGTTATGGCCATTATCTTTACAGGTGTTTTTTATGCGGTAAAAAAACCGATTATTCCTAAAGCCAATACGGAATTCACTAATATTACCGGGAAATTTGAAACCGATATAAAAATAGATTCTGTTCGTATTTTCACTAAAGATTTTCATAAAAAAATAGCTTCTATACCTGCAACAAACAATCAGTTTAAATGGGAAACAAAAGAAAATCTTCCAATGGATGAATATGTTTTAGAGTTTGGTGATAAGAAATATCCTTTGGTGTTTGGTAAGGGAGACTGGTTTGATCTATTCTTCCGCCTGAATGCAATAAAAATGGAAGCTTTTGTAAAAAGCAACAGGAAAGCAGAACAGGAGTATAATAGTACAGAAGAGGATTTTGCAGGAAATTTCCAATACCAATTAGACAATAAAGAGTTCAAAAATCCTCAGGAATTCTACAGTAAAATACAAAAGGAATGGAATGAAAATAAAAAGTACCTCTCCAGGTTTTCTACCTCTGAAAACTTTGGGCTTTCCAATGAGTTTAAAGAATACAGAAAGCAGCTTTTGGCTATAAAATTCCTTAGCAATATTGAAAATTATAAAAAAATATCCTCCTCTTCGTCTACTGCACCAAAATATCTGATGGACGAGTTACAAGGAACTATAAAAAACCCGGTACGCCTTTTGAAAAAAAATACCAACTATCTTGATTACAAACTTAATCAATTGATGGCTGGACAAAGTAATGCAGAGGGCAATGACAGTCTTATTTTTAATAAGCTCAATACTCTACCCACCGGAATAGAAAAAGACAGACTTATAGGAACACAGCTCTATAAATCCCTAGAGTTAAAAACAGACAGCATTACCCGAAATAACATATTCCGCTCAGAGATTGGCTATATTCAGGATAAAGAGCTAAAAGCGTACCTACAGGGAAAATTATTATCTCTAAACCAAAGCCAGAAAGGCATGCCTTTCCCGGATCTTAATTTTACTGATAGCCTTGGAAAAGCCCAGAAACTTTCACAATTCCGTGGGAAATATGTCATAATCGACTTATGGGCTACCTGGTGTCAGCCATGCCTGGAAATACGTCCTGCATTTGAGGCCAGAGAAAGAAATTACAGATATTATCAAAATATAAAATTTATTTCCATCAGCGTAGACCAGGATAAAACAAGGTGGCAGAATTTCTTAAAAACTAAACCTTCTAAAACACTGCAATGGCACCTCCCAAATGCTAATAAGTTTGCTATGGAATATGGTATACAGGGAATTCCAAGATTCATTATTCTGGATCCTGAAGGTAAGATTTATAATATGAATGCACCTTCCCCCAATGAAGACAATTTTGTAGAAGTTATGAATCAGATTAAGAAAGATTAGCTTTATTATAAATAAAAACATTAACCTTGTCCATGTTATATGAATGGACAAGGTTTTTTATTGGTCAGCTTCGAATCTTAGGAACAATATTTCTCTAAAAAATGAATAATCATTAGCTTTTATTATATTTGATGGCACCAAAAAATACCAGCATTTGACTCTACAAACCTCTTATGAAGATTTCAGGCAAACAGAAATTAAAAAGCTAAAGCAATTAAGAAATACTATTTATATTGCTCTTGTCATTTTAAACTGTAGTATTTTATTTTTCTTCATTTATAATTTTCATGCAGCCTACAATAGTCGAAGCATAACTGAGCCTCATTTTATTCCCTATATTCTTACCACCATACTATCTATTCAGGCAATATTATTACTGGCCATAGGTCCTCTTATTTACATGACCTACAAGAGGTTCGGATCATTTATGGATATTCTAAGAAGTATGGATAAAGAATATATTATGTTATACCAGATTTATATTTCTAAAATTGCTCGTGTCTGGGCAGGTATTCCACCTTATATATTTACAAAAGACGGTTTTATCATCTTCAGAACATTTAGAAATAAGAGAATTCCCTATCAACAGGTTACTCGTATCAGCACTAAAACAATAGAAATTCCCGGCACTCCATTTAAATACAGATTAAAAATTGATACGGAAGTGTATGCAAGCTTTACATTCACCTTTACACAGGAAGTCCAGTCAGTATTTGCCACTGAGAATATAAAATTGAAAAATCCAGACACTTGGATAAATCGCGAGAAATGAAAAAGAAAATACAGCTACAAATCACGGAGAAAAATAATAACAAGAGAGAAATACTCATTGGGATTATTCCCTCTGTTGTAGCCTTACTTCTCTTTGGCATTAGCTTTATAATTCCTTCTATTCCGGAGAAAATGAAGCTTACAGTCGTGCTGTTAATCTATTTTACGCTCACCCTTATTGTATTTATTATATCTCTTTTTCGCTCTCCTAACAAGTTTACAATGTCATGGGCACTTCCCTTAGTTATGTTTACTTTATTTATGGGCTCGGACAGTGTATGGCAGGAAAAACTATTATGGAATAAAAATTATACTGTTATCTACAGTATTAATCTTCTTGTAATACTGCTTTTCATTGTAGTATTATGTCATAGTACCAAAATTAGAATAAAACCTTTACTTCAGGAATTCAAACAAAAATCTGAACCGCTATATGAAAAAATATTAGCCGTTTTGACTGTTTTCTTTTTTATAGCAGCTACCTGGTGGATTATTAACCAGATTATATGTACAGCTGCCTATTATTTACCACAAAAAGAAGCTCATTATACTGCAGAAGCTACCAGCACCGGTTCTATCAGGGGAAAATATTATTGGCATCGCTACTGGAACATAGCGCTTAGCAATGGAAAAAAAGAAGTTTTCTGGGTCTATGCGGCCGCCAATACCGAAACAGGATATAAATGTAGTACGATCCATGATCCGAATCCCGGAGCAGTACTCTACTTGAGCGGAAAACAAAACTTTATAGGGTTCTCTTACCAGAAGGTAGACAGCATTATAGGAAAAGACGGCAAAAGGATATGTCCTTAAATCTACTATGATGAGTTCTAATAATAAGCCGGACTAAAGATAAGGCTACAATCTAAAATGATATGAATATTTTAAATATGGTGCATAGTTAAAACTAAATACCAATCATTTTTTGTTGATTTATTTTATGATAACTTTGATAGTCAAATCAATAAAAAAACATTAATTATGAGTAAAATTGCAGTCGTAACCGGAGGAAACCGTGGGCTAGGAAAAGATATGGTACTTAATCTGGCTAAAGGCGGAAAAGATATTATTTTCACTTTCAACAGTAAAGAAGATGAAGCCAACGAGGTTATAAAAGAAGTTGAAGCACTGGGCAGAAAAGCCGCAGCAATTCAGCTTAATGTAGAAAGGCAAAGCAGCTTTGATCTTTTCTTTGATCAGTTATCCAGTGTACTTAATGACAAATTTGATGCTCGTAAAATCGATTACTGGGTAAACAATGCCGGAATAGGACTACCTACCCTTTTAGGACATACAGATGAAAAATCATTCGACACCCTTATGAACATCCATCTTAAAAGCCCTTACTTCCTTGTTCAGAGTGCTATAAACTTTATGAATGATGGTGGAGGTATCGTAAATATCGGAACCGGACTTACCCGATTTTCCATGATTGGATACTCCGTATATGCAGGACTAAAGTCAGCTATGGAAACCATGACCAGATACTGGGCAATGGAACTGGGTAACAGAAAAATAAGAGTAAATGCTGTAGCTCCAGGTGCTATAGAAACCGATTTTGGTGGTGGTGCTGTACGGGATAATGCTGAAATTAATAAAAATATTGCCGGGGGAACTGCTCTTGGCAGAGTTGGTCTTCCGGATGATATAGGTTCGGTAGTTGCTTTCCTTTGCTCTGATGAATCAAAATGGGTTAATGGCCAGAGAATAGAAGTTTCCGGAGGTATCCACTTATAACAAAGATTTTTCTTAAAAACTAAAAACCTCCCAAAATGGGAGGTTTTCTTTTATTTAAAAATGGATATCATGAATTAATAAGCTGCAAATTCAGCTAGGTGTGCATACTGGAATCCACCATTTGTAGAAGTGACTTTCACTTTTACATACCTCATAGACTGTACTTGACTTAGATCTATATATTGCCAGCTTTGCTGCGCTTTCAGTGAGAATGTGCCTATACTTGTCCAGTTAGAATTATCACTGCTTTTAAAGATTTCGATATCCTTCATAGCGCCATTCAAATTGCTTCGATTAGCAAAAGCAAATCCATTAACTGTAGTTGTACTTCCCATATCCACAACAAACTGATGTGGAAGTGGTGCTTCACCTCCTCTCCACTTGGTATGCCATACCGTAGTAGAATTACCATCCAAAATGTTTGCGATTACTCCGTCGCTGGTTTCCTGACTATCTGCTGAAAGAGCTTGCCATGCTGTTCTGTCTAGTAAGTCTTTTGTATTGATTACTGAAATATTTGGTACCCCATTTACAAATTCATATTGGTATTTATAGGTTACAAGTGTTCCATTTTCATGATAGAAATTAAGCTTGAGTTCATACTGCCCGGATAATGTATAAAAATCATCTAGTGGACATTCTATAGAGAATGAATCTCCACCCGTCGGACGTGCATCCCATGCCAAAGCATCGTAATCTTTATTACCACCTGCAGGGAAAGGATCATGATACACATTTACGATTTTCACCGGTAAGCTTGAGGTATATTTACCACTGATTATAATCTTATTGTCTTTAACTTCACCTTTTAGCTTAACCAGGTTATTTTGTACAGAAGCATACCAATCGCTTCTCGTTGTCGTCGCAAATGTCTGAGAAAGTGAAAATAATGCAGATGTCGCATTGGTAATATAAGTAGGTGTTTTACCATACGAATAGTTTCCAGCTCCCATTAGTGCTGTTCCCAGAGTAGGCTTATCTGTCTTATGTTCTTTGTTATGAGGAGCATTCAGCCCATGTCCCAATTCATGAGCAAGACCTCCAATCCATTTTGTAGCCAGATCTCCTGTTGCTCCGGCTACACCTAATTTATCGGTATCCATTCCGGCATAATCCAACGCAAAACAATCTCTTCCTAAGCCATAAAACGGAGGTCCACCCGGGTTATTTGGATCCGAATTATAAGAAGGCATGATAATGAGGTTATGGTCACTCTTTTTCTGTGTAGGATTTTGCGTAAAATACTGTCTTACTTCGTCCAATACAACTCCCCCGCCACCATCATATGGATAAGAAGCATTACCTTTTGTTCCCTTAATCGTAATAATATTCACCTGGGTATCTGATAAAAGATCCAGTCCAAAAGAGGTATAACCATAACCTGCTCTTTGCAGATTGTCACCATAAAACTTTTGCAACTGAAGCATGATGTTGCTAAGTCTTTTGCGGTAGTTAGGAATAGTATCTATATCGTTGGGTACAAAATAGATCACATTGAGTTTGTAAGGATTATTACGCCAAGCATTCGTAATCGTTGTAGTTGTAATCCCGGACTTGGCCTGAGGATTCATTTCCCCTTCGGAGGTTATATCCCTTTTACAGGAGTTTAACATAAAGGCAAGCACAAATGCTCCCAATAAGGGTTTGAATAGTTTTGTTCTCATGATTTGGTAGAATTTAATTAATTTTCGGTTAAATATACTATAATTTAACTACATATTCGTAAAATAAAAGCACAAAAACAAAATTTAATATAAAATAAATGCGGAATTAAAGTTTTTTCTGCAATACTCATATATATGGCAATATCCCTTTTACAGGGATATTACAGTTTATCTATAGCTAGAGAAAAATATTTACGGATTGTTCTTAATATAATTAATGGCCGTTTCAAAAACATTGCAAAACATGATAGAATATTTATTATCAGAACAACTGTCGGTCCCATTATAAAAACCATCGGTAGATTCATAATTAATATACCAGCTATTATCACTTACAGTCATAAAATTGTCTCCCGCTACTGCATTATATGTTCCATCAGGATTCATAAGAAAAGGCCTTGCCCCCACTGGATACGAATTAATCTTACCGATAGATCTGGTCTGTTGTATTGTGGTTGTTCTTGGTATTGACCCAAAGATACCTTTCATAGGTCCTTCTCCTTCCAGAACAGTAGTCTGAATCGTTGCGAATGTATCATATCCAAAATCATATCCAGCTAAAGTGCTAAATCCTGGGAAATATGCACCTCCTGAATCACTATCATTGGCAACAAAAAAGAATTTCTTCTTTTCATTTATTTTAGCCTCTAAAGCATTTCTTTTGGCAGAGCCTACAGGGAGATAGCTATTCGCTACATATCCTATCCAGATTATATCAGCATTATCTATTGCAGTAGAAATATCTGTATCTGTTGCAGTACTTACATTTAGTGTTGTAAAGGAGAAATTTTGAATTCTTACAGTTCCATTTGGTCCAAAATTAGACAGATTATTTAATTTAGAGCGTGCAATATTGGTATACAAACCATCTGATAAATTCGAATTCCAGCCGTCAGGAATGATACTGAGAACTCTAATTGTTTTTAAAGCTCCATCTAACTTAAGCGTCAGATCATACCTGTATCCCGGATTGACTTTTAGATTCTTTATTTTAATATTATTTCTGGTCGTGCTTCCAATAGTCAAAGAATTAAGATTAAGCTCTCCACTAAGACTGGTATCAGAAATTAAAATTGTAGGATCACTTTTGGCTGTAGGTTTCCCTAATTCTGAGGCCGGAAAAGTGACACTTGCTCCATTAGGATCTATTCCGTTATAAGTAAGCACCTGATCATTTGCAAATTTAAGATTTGCAGAGGTATTTGTCGGAGTCATTACCCCAGAGGCATTCATAACATTTCCGATTCCCGTAGCATCTATAATTGTAGTAATCTGACTGTAACGGTGCTTTAAGATCACATTCAGGTTATTGTCCTGATTTCCTGAAACCGTCATATTGGTTTTGAAATACATCAAATCACCTGTGGCTCCTACAACTCCTGCGTTGGCTAAAGAATTTGGACTATCAACATTCGGAACACCTGTTTTACTATTTACAGAATAAGCGACAAAGGTGTAATTCTGATCTCCATTTAACTGAAAACCTGAAGTATCGTTTACACCATAAGTAAAGTCTTTTTGATCTACGAACGCACCATTAGTGTCATAAACCACTACTTTATACATTACACCTGGATTTAGCGGCGTAGGCGATGCCGCCATAGGATTAATGGTTCCAAGTTTATTCACAGCCGAGGCTGGAGAGAAAGTAACCTCAAAACTGTGTTTATCATCAAAAGCTATATTTTGCCTTTGCATTTCCAGATTTCCTGCCATCTGATTCGAGGCACCTATTTTTACCGGCTTATCGTCCTCGGTTTCTGTACGCAATAAATTTACTTTTACAATGGCTTTTCCACCGGAAGCGGTATCGGTTACATTATCCGTGCTTCTGCACGAAACAATCCCTAAGGATAATCCTGCCATTAAAACCAAAGAAGGCCCTAATGGGGTATTTTAAAAAAAAATCAATGATTTCATTTTTCTATATAATATTATGTGAAGGTATTTACAGATCTATTAATTTACCTGCGATTAACAACCTAATAGCTTTTGTCCAAAACTGTGCACATTCATCAACACAATCTATCAAGCTATTCTTCATTTTTTACCGTTAATAATTTGAAATTATTAACGTTTCACAAGCCCACCCATACAACCAATTACAAATATTCATCAAAACCATCAATACATTAAAATAAAAATCAAAATATAGCTTTAACACTACATTTATATCAAAATTAATGAATATTTTTTTAAATAAAAAAACATCAAAACTTATCTCTAGCATAAAACCTGACAATCTAATTTCCACATTCATATTATTCACAGATATTTACGTATTTTGTTATCAAAACAAAACATGAGATATTTCAGTAATTTATTTGGTCTGCATAATGGAGAAGAAAACCGTAAAAAAGTCCAGGATGATGTACTTAAGAATATTTCTTTTAAAGGCGCCAACCTTTGGATATTGGCCTGTGCAATTCTCATAGCTTCTATCGGGCTTAATGTAAATTCTACCGCCGTTATTATTGGGGCTATGCTTATCTCTCCCCTTATGGGCCCGATAGTAGGTGCTGGCTTTGCCCTAGCTACTTATGATTTTATTCTGCTTAGAAAATCAGCTAAAAACTTAATTATTGCTACCGGTGTCAGCCTTATTGTATCCACTCTGTATTTTTATTTAAGTCCTTTTAAAGAAGTTCAGTCTGAACTTTTAGCAAGAACCTCACCCACTATTTATGATGTGCTTATCGCTTTTTTCGGTGGTATTGTAGGAGCTGTATCTATTACAAGAGCTGAAAAAGGAAATCCCATTCCAGGAGTTGCTATTGCAACAGCTTTAATGCCACCACTATGCACTGCTGGCTTTGGACTGGCCACACTGAACTTGAAGTTTATGGCCGGAGCGCTATACCTATACAGCATTAACTGTTTTTTTATCGGCATATCCACTTTTCTTATTATTAAATATATGAAGTATGGTGCTGTGAGCACAGGGAATTTCAGTTTTGATAAAAAGCTTAGAATTTCCATCACTTTAGTGATGCTTCTGATGATTATCCCTAGTTCTTATCTGGCATATAACCTTTTAAATGAGCGGAAATTCTCTCAAAATGTTGAACAATTTTTAAAAGATAAATTCTACAATAACGGCTACATTACCATTTATAAAAAAATCAGTTATAATTCGAACCCTAAAAGCATTGAGCTGGCATTTTTATCAAAAAAATTTGACAGTACCGAAATAAAGCAACTCAACAATGATTTGAAAAATTTCGGTATTATCAATACAAAACTTGTTATCAAACAAAATACTTCAGATTTAAAATCTGAAATTCTATCTGAAATCAATAAGCAAAATACCAATCTTTCTGAAAAAGATTTACAACTGAACGCTCTAAGTTCTGAATTAAAGAAATATAAGATTGAAAACCCAAAACTTATTAAAGAAATTGGAATATTATTTCCAGAAATATCTGAAGTATCATTGGGTAAGATGGACAATTATTATTCCAATGACTCCGTTAGTACTTCAACTGTATTGCTTTATAAAGCAAATAAAAAAACAGATGAAGACAAACTAAAAAGATGGATTGTAGAACAATTGGGAGAAACCGACCTCAAACTTATTAAAGAGGAAGAAAAATAAACGTAATCTTTCACAAAGCCTCAAATTATAGTAATAGCATTTCTGAATAAAATTAGAAATGTTTTTTTTGTATCCGCAAAGAAGAATTCAATAAAAAAAACAATTACAATGTATAAATTTCACAAATCGTATGCTTTAGCATGAAATCGTAAGGAATCGTAAGAAAACAATATATATAATTCAGTATCAAGCTTATAATTTTGCTATTTTAAAACAACAGGAGCTATCACTTATTTCCTATTTCTGTAAAAGCCTTTTATTACATACTAATTCAATATAAAAATTTATTCAAAAACACATTGATAATACACTTTATATATGCAAAGCAAACTGTTATTATTATTTTCAGTCTTTTTATATTCCTTTATTTCCGCTCAGAGTAAAAAAGAGAAAGAGATAGACAGTCTTTTTAATACAATAAAATCCAACACCGTTAATCCTTATGTAAAAAATGAAACAGACAGGATACTGAAAGTTTCTACAGAAGTCTACTACAAATCCCGGGAAATAAAATACATCGATGGTCAAATAGATGCATTAAGCTATATGGCTGAGATTTATACCAATACAGGGAATACAAAAATGGCATTAACAAAAGCCGATGAAGGAATAGCACTTGCAGGGAACAATAAAAAATATACAATAGATAAGTCAAATCTACTAATGACAAAAGGAGCAGTTTTTTCAAAGCTAGGTTATTTTGACAAGGCTATACACACCTTTCAGGAAGCTCTTAATGTCGCAGACAAAGCTTCACCTGAAGACGATAACAGAAAGTATTACAATAAGTCTCTTATTTATTTCCTTATCAGACTGCTGCACGAACGCGACGACAATGCACCTTTAAATAAAAAAGAAACAGAATTTTATATTCAGAGTGCTTATAAAGAAGCCTCCCAAATTACTCCGGATTATCAGCAAAAGCCTTACATTATGACTAAAAGTCTGCAAGGTCTGATTTCAGCTTATACAGATTGGGGAGAGCTAAGTAAAGCTGAAGCTTATCTCGCTGAAGGTGATAAAATTAATGAAAAGACAGAGTCTACCTGGCCTTTAACCCGCAATGTTCTTCTCGGAGAAATGGAAACAAAAAGAAAAAACTTTTCCAAAGCAGCAGAACATTTCAAAACAGCACTCGACCTTACAAAATCCTACAATTTGGTATATGACCAAAAGCTAATGTATTCACTTCTTGCCGAAAGTTATCATGAACTACAAGACTATAAAAATGAATCTTATTATCTTAATCAGCATAAAAAGCTAAATGACAGTCTTTCTAAAGCAGAAAAACAAATTAACAGCTATATGTTGAAAAAAGAGCTTGAAACTAAAGCTCCAAATAACATATGGGAAAGTCTGATCAACTGGTATTATATATTCCCAGCTATAATTATATCACTAATTGCCAGTTATGCAATTTACATACATTTTAAAAAGCACAAAATATCCAATTCAGTGGCTAATTATAATATAGAAGCAGACCATGGAGGTTATGATGATCACAAAAAATTAGATCAGATCATAGAACTTGCAGAAAACAACAATACTGCATTCTATCTAAAATTTCAGGAGATATTTCCAGTTTTCAATCAAAAACTTTTAAATATTAATCCAAAACTTACACAATCTGATCTGGAATATTGTGCTATGATGAAACTAAACTTTGACACAAAAAAAATAGCAATTATTAAAAAGACTTCAGTGGGTGCTGTAGAGAGTAAAAAACACCGGATCAGGAAAAAATTAAATATAACATCTGAAGAAAATATTTACATCTGGCTAATAGATAAATAAAAATAGTCTTTTAAATTATTTTAACAAAAAACCATATAAAAACACAGCTTTTATATGGTTTTAACTTTTTCGTAAGAAAACGAATGCTACTCCAAAACAAATTAGAATAAGCATTTCTGGAATCGCATACTCATACCACGCTATTTTTGTCCTATCAAACAAAATTGCCTGTTGTATATCAATATAACATCCATTTTAATCAAAATTAAATAATTGCACAACTGCCCCGAACCAGAAACACACCTGATGAAATGATCCCATAATAGTTTTAGCATTAAAGAACAGTTAACGGGGCAGTTTAATAAAAATGAAGCTGATTAATGAATGATAATTTGCAATGTAAGTAACAGATATAATTATGGCTAATAGTATTTTCCTCAGCCATAATTATATAAATAACGGAAATTAAAGAAAATAACATGATCATCATTTATTTGTTATTTGTTTGTTAAAACTGGAAACAGTTGGAGAGCGGGGAATCCCCGCTCTTTTTATAAAATAATTCTTCCATCAATCATTAAACAGAACTTTATTAATACACATTTTATGCTTCATTTATGCCAACCTACATGAAGCAAACAGGTCTTATTTATTATATTAATTTACATATTTTCAATACATCAATAAGAATTACCAATAAATGCCATAGAAGCGTTTTTAATCTACAGATTAATCCATTAAAAATACTCCAGTAAGAAACTAATTTCATTTCAACATTTTGTTACGAATCTATACAAATAAGAATATCTTTTTAGTAATGCTTTAACAAAAAATAAATATATCATAAAGTTTCATAATTAATAATTAATTAATTCACCTCCAACCACTTTTGTCCGTTATTTGCATTACAATAATCGCACTTGATTAAAATAAAATGAATGATTCTTTTAACACCACTATCAGAGGCTCTCTGAAAGGTTGGTATTTTCCTATGATAGCAGGTATTATCTCTGTAATAATGGGAGTATTTTTATTTATAATACCGCAGGCAAACTATACTCAATACATCCTATTTTATGGAATAGTTTTTATTATAGCAGGATTGCTTCGTCTTATATTTTCTTTTCAAAACCGAAGAATAATTAACGGCTGGGGTTGGTATTTGATTTACGGGATGCTGATTCTGGACCTGGGAATCTATTTAACGATTTATTCCGGGAAATCACCTGTTCTTATTATTGGTTTAACAGCTTTATTACGTTCAATCACCATGATGGGGACAGCAATAGATTTGAAAAGACATGAACATTATCATTGGGGACGTATTGCCACATGGAGTGCTGCAGGAATTATTTTCTCTGTATTACTAATTTTAAATCCAGCCTCAGCTGGTATTCCGATTAACTTTGTTACAGCTTTATATTTTATTAGTATTGGGATTGCTGCAATTTTGCTCTCCACAGAATATAGAAAAGTGAATCAGCATCATTACATTATGCGCAAACTAATGCGTAAACTGGATAAGGATCTTTAGTAATAAAAAGATAAGTATAAAATAATAAAACCGGACTAAATGCCGGTTTTATTATTTTATACAAGTTTTGAGCGATAAAATTTCTTAATAGAGAAAATATGCTCAATATAACCATTTCAAAGGCTAATGATAATTTTATTGTACTCGCTAATCTAAAATTCTGAATAGAAATACAAAAACGCCATCTGGAATTCTTTCTAAATTTCTTAAATATAATTTCGAATAAAGCATAAATTATTTTACGATTACATCCATTTAAATGCAAATTATATTAGTTTAAAGTTTAAATTTGCGTTTCAGTAGTACTATTGTAAATAGCACAATCTAAAAAACGATCAACGATAATTAAAATGATCGTAGAAGGTTTATTTTAGTTAAAAGTTTACGCTTCAAAATTGCTGACATTATCAAGCTTCAAGATCTTATATGAAATTAATTTTAAAAATATTTAAGTTTACTGGTAAACTTATCGTAGGAATTCTAATATTATTATTGTTCTCGGGGCTGTGCTACCGATTATTTGCTCCAAAACCAATTCCGCCTGGCAAATTAGTTAATGTTGATGGTACTAATATTCATGTAAGAGCAGAAGGTGAAAAGAAAGCTTTACCTACCATTATTATTGAAGCTGGAGCACAAAGCAATACAGATATGTTACATTGGCTGGCAGAAGGTTTGAAAAATAATACTAGAGTTATACGCTATGACAGAGATGGAAAATGGTTTAGTGAATCGAATAGTAATGATAGTTTATCTCCTGAATTTTATGCACATCAGCTTCATGAATTATTAGAAAAAATTGGTGAAAAACCACCTTACATTTTGGTAGGCCATTCTATGGGAGGGCCATATAGCAGAATATTCAGGGATCTTTATCCAAACGAAGTTGAGGGAATGGTTTTCATAGATTCAAGCCATCCTGAACAATGGAAGCGATTAGCTCAAAAAGAATTGGTTCCTAAAGGGCAAGCAAAACTTTTAAAAATAGGATCTGTACTTGCAGATTTAGGTATTTTGGGTATATATGATAATACTCTTGGTAAACCCGTATATCAAGGTGATGGTTTACCAAAAGAATTATACAGCCGTTCACGATCACTAATGTCTAATTCTGGAGATGTTTATCGTATGTTTTTACGAGAAAATGAAGTAACTAATCAAATACTGCAGCGAGCAGGTAAAGCAAAGGATTTAGGTTCATTACCTCTCTTGGTATTTACTGCTACAGAACAGTATAAAGAATCCCAAAAAGAGAAATATAGAAAAGATGGAATTGACCCTGATAAACAAGTTCAATTATGGTTTGATATGCAAAAAGAACTAAAAGAAATCTCTTCTAACGGAAAACAAATTATTATGGATGCAAGTCATGGTACTATCATTACCAAAAAAGAAAATGCTGATATAATAAATAAAGAGATTCTTTTACTAGCTGAAAAAATTGTAAAGGGAAATTAAAAATACTAAATAAAAACCCAAAGATTAGAGCTAATCCCTGGGTTATGTTAATTGTGAAATTTTATTTACTTCAAAAGCCGCATCATTTTAGTGATGTCATCATTACCACCATACTATGTATGTAAAGCATTCTGATAATTGGCACTGTTATAAGTGATCTCACCTTGGGGGTAGGTCCAGCGGTATAGAAGCTTAAAGAAGCATTGATACCTTTGTCTACCAATCTCCAGCATCACCACTTGCCCATCCACGGTTAAGGGCTTCAGCTATATATATCACAAAGACATATTAAGCAAAATCTTAATAATTATTGAGGTAATATATCATAAAAAGAGGTACTCTACCCTCTTTTTAATTCAAAAAATCCAGATTATAAATAACAGAAAATTAATTTATCTTCTTAGATTTTGAGTTAGAAAACGTTCTATAAATTATCTTTTTAAAATCCAGTTTAAAGCAGGATCATTTCCCAAATTGTAGTCCTTAAAGGATGGTATTATTTGTTTATCAGGCTGAAGGCCATTAGTATTTTTCTTTTGAAAAGAATAAAATAACTGTGATGAAGAAACTTCAAGTAAAGAATTTGGCAGCCTAAACCATTTTATCTCCTGATAACCATTGGGTATAGCTCCTGTCGACTCTCCTACCAGTGTTGCATTAAGGCAATCTCTAAAATGAGCAGCGTTGGACATTCCGGCAGAAAATGTTGCTCTTCCAATTATTACATAATATTTTACCAACGGGTGCAGTGCATTATAATTTAAAAACATAGGCAGCATTAATTTCAATCCTTTATCAAAATTTCCCCCACCGTTTAGACGCATATCTATAATAATTTTATCTGTAGATTTTTGACTACTTAAACCTTCGTATATATTCTTAGTGATTTTTTCAAAATCTTCCCAGGATGGATATCCTGAAAAGTTAATATAATAAATATTATCACCTAAAGCTTTATGAAAAATTGAAGGTTCAGGAGAGGTACCATGGCTTAAAAATAACGGAAGTTTACTATATGCCCATTTCCAGTTAATAGCTTTATTTTCTTCAGTAGCCTTTATTTTTACTTTAATACTTTTACCTGCTTTAAGGAACTCAAAAACCGCTAAATCTGTATCAGGAGCAAAATCAAATGCCTGAAGGTAATTCGCTGTAGTTAATCTCTTTGGCAACTGATCCAATGCATAAGATTTTGACTCTCCATGGCTAATTATAGTATTTAAGGAGTCTGTGATCCGCTTGATCGGTATATTATTTATTGAAATTAATGGTAAACCCAATAGCTCTTTATACTCTTCACCGCTTCTCACCAGAATCATCTGGTGCTGGAAAATAAAAAAATCTAAAGGGTACTTTCTGAAATCTTTTGGTTCTACCAGCATTGTATGCCCGTCCCCTACAAGGGATACAAATTGCTTAAAATGCATAATAATCTTACTGCTGGTTAGGTTTGGTATTTCTTTATAAATGGCTTGGTATTTTTTATCAAAAACCTCTTTTGAACTAAAATGAAACATATTTAAATGATTTGCCTTTAAATTATCATATAAAGCGTGTAAATCATCTCTCCACTGCTGGGGTGTTAAATGATCATTTTTAATTGACTGCCCATTAAAAGCAGCTATAAAAAGACACATTAACAAAATACCTAATTGATGTTTCATACCACTCAAATATAAAATTAAATACCAGAAGTTCGCACTACAACTTCCTTATAATTAAGTTAAATTGAGTTACTGGGCTTCAGGATTGGCAATATTTGTAGGGTTACCAGCAATATAATTAAGTACATTCTCAAAGGCTTTACTAAAATAAAGTTCATAGCCTTCACATGCTACATACCCAAGATGGGGCGTACAGATTACATTATTTCTGTTGAGTAATTCATAACTTGTATCATATACAGGTTCATTCTCATAAACATCTACTCCCACTGAAATTTTCTTTCCGCTTTTAAGCACATTCAACAGCGTATCTTTTTGAACTAATTCTGCTCTGGCTGTATTAATAAGCACAGAACCTTCTTTCATACTCATTAAATCCTGCTCTTTTACTATAGAAAAAGTATTTTCATTTAACCTTAAGTGCAAGCTTATAATGTCTGCGGTTTTAAAAAAGTCCTCTTTACTGTTTGCCGTTCCAAAACCATCTTCAAGTGCTTTAGTTCTGGAATTTTCACTTCCCCAAACCAGAACTTTTGCACCAAATACTTTTGCATACTGGGCTATTTTTTGTCCAATTTTCCCATACCCCCATATCCCAATTGTTTTTCCATTGATCGTATTTCCGATGTTAACCTGCCAGTGGCCATTTTTCATTCCTTCAATAGCCTGAGGAACTTTTCTAACCGTATTCATTAATAACGACCATGTTAATTCTGCAGGAGCCACAGGTGAACCTATTCCCTCCGAAACAAGAACATTATTTCTAGTACATGCATCTAAATCTAAGTGGTTGGAAATCTTTCCCGTCTGACTGATTAGCTTTAAATGTGGTAAATACTGAAGTAATTCACTCGATATCTCGGTTCTTTCCCGTATTAAAACTATAATCTCTGATTTTCCAATTAAGGATGCCAATTTTTCAGGATCTTTTTCAGTTTTGTTTAGGATATTTACGTTTTGGCTTTTTAGCATCTGAAAACAATCCAGATCTTTAATAATATCCTGATAGTCGTCTAATATTGTTATTTTCATATGATATTTTTTAAGTAAATATTTCAAAAATTTATTCCGATAGATGCTGTTCTATGGATTTTGCAACGATTTTCCGCACATTTTCTGTAAGATTCTGATAGCTGTAGAAACCATAAATGGTATCAAAGCTCAAGTTAGATAAGCGTTCTTTTATTCTTAAAATTTCCGTTCTCTTTAGAGGAATTCTATTAGGGTAGCTATGCATAATGGCAAAAAAATTCATGCTAGGTGAAAGATACATCGTATCTCCACAAAGCATTACCCCTAGTTTTGAGAGCTTACTTATGATCAGTACACTGCTTCCCTTAAAATGCCCACCAATATTTTCAATCGTAATATTATCCCAAAGCTTAAATGATTCGCCTGACCAGTGATGGATGCTCCTCCCTTTATCAGCTACATATTCTTTATCAAAACTATGAATGTAAACAGAGCAGTTGAACTCTTCAGCCCAATCATTCATATTGCTATAATAATGGGGATGAGATATTGCAATCGCTTTTAAGCCTCCCTTTTGGTTAATAAAGTTTATGATATTCTGATCCAATAAAGGAATGCAGTCCCAAAGAATATTACCACTTTCTGAAAGTACTAAAAATGCTCTTTGTCCTATGCCAAATTTGGGTGTAATGATAATCTCATAAAGATATTCATTAATTTCAGTTATTTCCGTTTTGTGGCTTTCCACTAGCTCCTGATGTGTTGTCCAACGCTGACCGGAAAGAGGTATAAACTGCCTTTCTTCAGAACATATTGCACATAATGCTAAATGATAATTTTCCGGAAACTGAGTTCCACAAGCTCTGCATATCTTTTTCATTCTACTGGTACTAAAATTCAACTCCTTACAAGTTTTTACCTGGCAAAGGTATCCAATACAGCACCCTTTGTAATTGGACAAAAGATCAAAAGAAATGGACTTTTAGGAAATTTAAGAATTTACTTTCCTAAATTCTGAGGGACTCACTTTGCTATTGACCATAAAAAAACGGGTGAAATAAGCGGAGTCCTCAAAACCCAGTTGAAAGGCAATTTCTTTGATGGACAAATCTGTGTAACTCAGCATTCTCTTAGCTTCCAATAAAAGTCTGTCTTTAATTAATTGATGGGCAGTTTTATGGCTGTTCTTTTTACATACCTCATTCAGGGTTCTTGTCGAAAACTTTAGTCTATTACTATAAAAGCTAAGGTTATGTTCGTCTTTGAAATACCGCTCCACAAGTTCCTGAAATTCCTGATACCTAATGGAACTCGGGTGATAAACGTTATCAATCTGGAAGCTTTCTTTTTTTATCAGATAGATTTTAAGTAGCAAAGATTTTAATAAACTTAAAATTAATGTTTTCATCGGAACTTCACCACCTCTGGTTTCATCAAAAATAATCTCAAAAAGATATTTTACTTTTTTTGCTTCAATCATTGATAAATTAAGAATAGGAAAAACATCAATATCATTGAATACAGCAAATTTTAATAAGAATTTTGACTCAGGCTCATCATTTGTAAAAAACTGATCATTGAATTTAATCACACCTCCTGAACACAGCGTATTTTTTTGAATTTTGTGTACATTCCTGGGATGTAGTAAAAAAAGACAAGGTCCGGAGTAATGATAATCAACAAAATCAATAGTGTGAACTCCACTTCCTTTTTCTACCCAGATAATTTCATAATAAGTATGATGATGTATATCAGTCCTATTACTGTTCTTAAGATTTACGTCCTGATAGTAATTAATATAAAAGTTTTCCACTATACTATTAGGAAAGCTGTCCTTTTCAGAATAGATATGAATTTGATCTTTTTTCACAGGGCTATTATCAAAGATTATTACTTAATTGTTAGATTATATCTCTAAGCAAATCTATATAAAATCAGGATTATAAAAGAAACTAAATTTCCAGCAAAAAAATTCTAAAATTATAAAGTTTTGCATATTACCAGAATTACGCCCTTAAAAGCTATAGGCTAATCTTTAAGGAAAATTTACTAATTTTAGGTAAGTCTTTTAAAAGAAAAGATTCTACACTACCTTTTTTCTTAGGAACTATTTCCTGATTGAAAATATAAACAGATAATAAAAATAAACAATATGAAAATATTAGCATTTGCAGGAAGTACTTCATCCACTTCCATTAACCGGGAACTTGTAAAATTTGTTTTAAAAAGCTTTTCCGGTAATGAGATCAATCTCCTCGACCTTAACGACTATTCCATGCCGGTATTTTCCGTAGATCTTGAGAAAAAAGGCTTTCCTGATCAGGCACATAGTTTTCTAAAACAAATTGAAGAGAGTGATATTATTATCTGTTCCTTGGCTGAACATAACAGATCTTATAGTGCAGCATTTAAAAATGTCTTCGACTGGTCATCAAGAATAAACGTAAAAGTATTTCAAAATAAACCCATGCTTTTGATGAGTACCTCTCCGGGAGGTTATGGTGGCGGAAATGTTATGAATACAGCCAAGACTTTTTTCCCTCAGTTTGGCGCTGTGATCATGGAAAACTTTTCACTTCCAAAGTTTTATGAAAATTTCGATCTCGAAAACGGTGTAATTAATACTGAAATGTTAGAAGAACTTAATACTAAAATCCAAAGCTTTAAATCTCAGATTTCAGCCTAGTGCTTTTTAAGAACTTTATTCCTTGTGGGGTCTTAGATTTCTTATCCTATATCAAGGAAAACCAAAGCTAAACACGCGATATTTGTATTAGAAATTCCCAAAAACAACACACATTATGGAAATAGGAATAGATAGCTTTATTGCAACCGGCGCTTATGAAGGAGCTTTAAATCCTCAGCAAAACATAGAAGCCATAGAAGCTTTGCTCAGTAAAATTGAACATGCTGACAAAATGGGACTTCATGTCTTTGGACTTGGGGAACACCACCGAAAAGAGTTTTTAGATGAAGCTCCTGCTGTTATTCTTGCCGCTGCTGCCGCTCGTACCAAAAACATTAAGCTTACCAGTGCCGTAACGGTACTAAGTGCGGCTGATCCTGTAAGAGTTTTTCAGGAATATGCTACCCTAGACCTTATATCAAAGGGCCGGGCAGAAATTGTTGCTGGTAGAGGTTCTTTTATTGATGCTTATCCCTTATTTGGACTTAATCTTCAGGATTATGATCAGCTTTTTGAAGAAAAAATAGAATTACTACTCGCTATCCGTGACAAGGAGACGATATCCTGGAAAGGTAAGTTCCGTGCCCCATTACATGAGCAGCCAATATATCCGCGCCCATATCAGGAATCTCTTCCGGTGTGGATTGGTGTTGGCGGAACACCAGAATCTTTTATACGAGCAGGAAAACTTGGACTTCCCCTAATGGTTGCTGTTATCGGGGGCGAAACCCATAATTTCAGACCTCTGATTGATTTATATTACGAGGCAGGAGAGAAAGCAGGGCATCCCCGTGAAAAACTACAGGTAGGATTACATTCCTTGGGTTATGTTGCGGAAGATACAAATCAGGCAAAGGATGAATACTTTCCAGGGTATCAGGAGATGATGGGCAAAATAGGTAAAGAACGCGGATGGCCTACACCAACAAGATCTCAATTCGAGGCACAGGCCGGATTAACCGGAGCCTATGTTGTAGGAAGTCCTGAGGAAGTAGCAGCAAAAATACTTCGTCATAGTAAAGCTTTGGGAGGTATTTCAAGATTTACTTTCCAGATGGATAATCCGGGACTTACACAGGAACAGGTTTATAAATCAATAGAGCTGATTGGTAAAAAAGTAATTCCGTTGATTAACGAAGCATAAAAATTAAGCTCCTCTATTTTTGAGGAGCTTTTTAGTTTTATCATAAAATCTTTATTTGTTTACTTCCAGTAATAATTCATCAAGATTTCCCATACACATGGTAAAGCCTTCTTTAAAGCCCATCTCCAGCATGGTCTCTACATCTTTATAGCTATCATGCTTAAGGATTATATGTACAGTTGTAAGATGATCGTCCGTAGAAAAATTAATACTCCAGTTGGAACGCGGCTTTTCAGTATTTTCATTTCCATTTTCGTCACAAAAAGCATCTAGCCACTCGATAAGCTTTTTAAATTCTATCTTCTGATAGTCTGCTTTACACCAAAGTTTTTCATTTTCAGGACTTACCATAGCATATAGCCATATCCCTCCTTCTGTAAAATTTAAAGTCTTTGTCTCAACCCTATAAGGCTTCGGCGCCCACCACCTGTCAAGAAATTCCGTTTTTGTCCAGGCTTGCCACACTTGCTCCAAATTTGCATTAAATTCACGCTTGATAACAATAGTATTGTTTTCCTTATCTATAGAAAAATCAAAAAAAAGATCGCTTTTCATTTTTAATATTTTTGATGGTTGTGTATTCAAAGTTACCAAATAATTCAATGCCCTATTCTGAATACAAGGTTTAATTATAAAGCTATTAATCAACCAATTATACCTACACAACATTTATACAGAATGAAGTTTCCGAAAATTTAAACTATACAGAAAAGTTGTCCGTCTTGGACAAGTCTGACAATATTTACCGATCTAATTTTGCCCTATCAAAAAAGATCAATTATGCAAAGAAGAAAATTAGTACTCTTATTACTACCCTTTATTATGTTATCATGTAGCCGGGATGAGAAGACCGATAAGCCATCCGGGACTACCGATCCGTCTGCTGTTCTTTATAAAATGCCTGAAGAGTCTGCTCCGCATGAAGGTACATGGCTTCAGTGGCCACACGAATATCAATATGGAGTTACTTACCGCGAACGTCTTGATCCCACCTGGATAGCCATGACCAAAGAGTTGGTACAGAGTGAAAAAGTTCACATTATTGCTTATGATAATACAGAGAAAGATCGTATAACAACATTATTAAATGATGCTGGAATATCACTAAACAACATTGATTTTAAAATTTATCCAACGGATGATTTCTGGGTGAGAGATAACGGCCCTATTTATGTGAAAGATAGCAATGGCAAATTATTTATTCAGGATTGGGGATTTAATGGCTGGGGAAAAAAGGCTCAGTATAACAATTGCGATGCTATTCCTTCCAAAATAGCTGCAGATACTAATGTTCCGAAAATTGACCTCAACACCGTAATGGTAAATGAAGGCGGAAGTGTTGAAATTGATGGAAACGGAGTATTAATGGCATGTAAAAGCTCTATTCTTAATAGCAACAGAAACCCCGGGATGACCCAACAACAGGCAGAGGAAATATTCACAAAGAATTTAGGTATTACAAAATTTATATGGCTGGAAGGAAAAGCTGGTCTTGATATTACCGATATGCATATCGACGGCTTTGCCAGGTTTGCCAATTCTTCTACTATTATTACAATGAATTCTAATGATCTTGCTTACTGGCAGATTCCTGACAATGATATTAATAATTTGTATAATGCCACAGGAAAAAATGGTTCAGCTTATCAGTTTGTAAAAGTTCCTTTAACCAAAAATGAAGTAACAACTACCTATGGGAAGAAAGTTGGTCGTGCATCATATATCAATTATTATATTGCCAACAACCGGGTATTGGTACCTAATTATAACGATCCAAATGATGCAGTTGCAAACAATATCATACAGCAACTGTACCCTGACAAAAAGGTCGTCGGAATTGACTGTCGGAACCTCTTTGCCAATGGCGGTATGGTACACTGTGTTACACAGCAGCAACCCCGATAAGATTATACTATAAAACTACCTTCACAGGTAGTTTTTGTTATATATAAGAGTTATAAATACTGTTCTAAATATCTCAGAACATCATCTTTTTTTCTTGCGGATACAGGAATTTTAATTCCTGTTTTTAATTGTAAATAACCTTCTTTAAAATACCGGGTAACATAATTCATATTCACAAGATAAGATTGGTGGCATCGTATGAAATGGGCAGGAGATAATAAAGTTTCATACTCTTTCAAAACTTTAGAAACCAAAACTCCCGGTTCATTGTTCAGAAAAAATGTAGTATAGCCCTTGTCCCCTTCACAATACACAATGTCATCACAAAATATAATCTGAAGATAATCGCGGTTTTTTAGAACAATCCTGTTTACTTCTTTTGGCTTTTCTATGTAACTATTAACCAGCTGAAGTTGGGACTGCTGAACTAAATAGGCTTCATTTTTATCAATAACCTTTTGTATTGCAGCCTTTAATTCGTCATTTGCAATAGGTTTTAGCAAGTAACCTATTGCTCCTAAATTGAGTGCCTGAATGGAATAATGACTAAAAGCAGTGATGAAAATCACTTTATATTTCTCGATATCAAGTGTATCAAACAATCTAAAGCTTATGGTATCTTTTAACTGAATATCTGCCAGAATTAAATGTGGCTCCAGTTTTGGAATTTCATCAAGTGCAGTTTTAACCTGATCTGTATACCCAACAACTATAATATCAGGAATTTCTTTAAGAATACTCAATATATAATTGCGGATATTCTCTTCATCTTCAAGTACGTATACTTTCATTAGTCTTCTGTTAAAATCGGAATATTAATTTCTACTCTAAAGCCATTATCTGTAGCGTTGGTTTTAACAAAAGAATTGGTTTTAGGAAAAAGAACATTCAGCCTTTGTTCGGTAATTGCTGTCGACAAAGACTGTTTGTTTACATCTGTGTATTGGGCTGCTTTTCCTCTACCGTTGTCTTCAATGATAATTTCCATATAATCCGTCTTATTTTCAAATATAATATTAATTTTTCCTATATAATCAATATTACCAAATCCATGTATAATGGAATTTTCAACAAAAGGCTGCAACAACATCGGCGGGATTAACTGGAAATATGGGTGGACATTATCATTTACTATTATACTATACTCAAAACTGGTTTTAAATCTCATCTGCTGTAACTGCATATAATCTTCCAGAAGTCTGATTTCGTCTTCGACAGATATAAAATCTTCTTTTTCGTATTCCAGGATATTACGCATCAGTCTGGCAAATTTGGTGAGATAGCTAATTGACTTAGTTGTCTCCTTTTCACTAATTAATCCTTGAAGATTACTTACAGTATTGAATATAAAATGCGGGCTTATCTTTAGCTGGAAACTTTTTTGTTCAAGTTTTAGTTTATCATTCTCAACCAGAAGCTTTTCGGCCTTGGATTGCAGATTTTTTCTTTTCAGAAAATTGTAAAGGAAAAATCCACCTAGTAAGAATGCTGCGGCGAGAATGGACATTAACCATTTTTGCTGTTTAATAATTTTGCTATTCAGCTCATTACTGGTCTTTAGATTATTAATCGTTAAATCCTTGTTTTCAGACTTAAATTTTTGCTCGATCTCATAAACCTTATCCTTTTGGATACTGTTAATGTTCTTTAGTTTAAGTTTGTAGAAGGTGTCTAAGTTTTTTAGCGAATTTTTATAATCATTCTTCCCTTTATAAGCATCCGATAATGCAGAATACAATTCGGCCATCCTGCTTGAATCTTTATGTTTTACCGACCATTTTATACCCTCTTCCCCATATTTAACAGCATTATCAAATTCATTATTCATTTGATAATTTATAGCAAGGTTGATATAGGCTACAGGATTAAGCCTTCCGGTAGACTCTAAATACTCAAAAGACTTTTTAGAATAATAGACGCCACTATCCGGTTTTTTCTTAAGTCCAAAAATAATAGCCTTATAGTCCATAGTTCTGGAAAGCTCATATTCATTTTTTTGTGCCCTTGCCAGATCTTCTGCTTTTTTCTGGTTACTCTCCATCTCTTTTATATTGGAGCTTTCCATGGCATATAAAAACAAAATTTCGTAGTACTTAAGTTGCTCTGAAATTGTATTTTTTTCCGGATTATTCTCAAAAGAGAGCTTAAAATACTCGGTTGACTTCGCTACATTTTTATTGATATAAAATGCCTGGGCCATTAGATCATAATATTTAAAAAGAAGGGGACTTTTTCTTTTCTCTTCACTATTTATTTTCTTAAAGATAGCTTCCGTAGTTTTTGGACCGATAGCATCTGACTTAAACCCATCCTTAAAATTATAGAGGTCTATAAGATCTCTTACATCCGCAGATCTTCCTACTGTGTCTATTTTATTTAAATAATAGTCTGAGCTGTCTTTTTTGCTAAGGGCATATTTCATGTAATTATAGTACAGTACTTTATCCTTTGTACTAAGTCCATTAATTATACTATCGAGCTTTAGAAAGACTTTTTCTTTACCCTCACGTGGAATTACATCTGTCTTTATGGCAAAACTTATAAAATTCTTATCTGTATTTGGTGTGGGTACAGTACCTTGTTCTTTAGCTTTTTTATTGCAGCTAATTGTAAATAGTAAAGCACATACAGATATTATAGATAGAATTCTAAATTTTAAACAATTTGACATTTGCTGATTTTAGTTAGGCCAAGATAAGTAAGTCCTGTGATAATTTAAGGTATTATATAATCTCTCCATAGATATTTACATAAAAATAGTATAAAGAAAGGGAGACTAATAGCCTCCCTCTACTTTTCTAGTTAAAATTAAGGATTTGGTGAATAGGAATATAACTAGATGAGGAATATATATTTCACATTTCTTTTACACTTCAAATTTGAAGAATTATTATCTTTCACAAGTATGGGAATTAATATTTGAAACAATCCTGTCAATATTCGTTACCTCTTCAGAAATATTCGTAGCAACTTTTATAAAACTTAAGCCGGAGAAAGTCTTCTGGATTTCAGATGCAGAATAGTTTTATTTAAATAAGGAAAAAGAAGGATTAAAAGAAGTGTAGCTAAAAGAAGCCAACTCATCATTTCATAGTAATCCATACTAAATCTTAAAAGGCTTTGCTCTTCTACTTTCTTTAGCAGCAATTTATCTGATGCTTTTATTATCTGATTTTTATTCACCCCCTTAGCACTTAATTTACCAGCCTGCTTACTCAAAATACTTTTTACTGTAGGATTCAGTACAGTCAGGTGATCCTGAAAAGCATTATAATGCCTGCTTTTTCCAAGAAGCTGAAAGAAATTAATAATTCCAATGCTGGCGCAGAACCCCAAATAGCGTATGGTAAGGGCTGTGGCTGCAGCTGAATGACCTAAAAAAAAAGGAACAGCAGATATAATATAAATAATAGTGGGTACTATTAGTATTCCCACTCCCAGCCCTTGAAGTGCTAAAGGAATAAAATAATTAAAAGGATTGGCCTCAATATCAAATGAAAAATACATCATCACATGAAAAATAAGGAGCAATGAAAAGCCTAAAAACCATATATAGCGTATTCCGACTTTCTTTATAACCATACAACAGGCCAAAACAACGCCTGTAACAATACCCAAAAGGTTAAAGATATTGATGTAAGAAAGATAAAAAGGGTCAAAATGAAGGGTTGCAGTAAAATAAGTATTGGTAATTCCTGAAGCAAATCTGCAGATATAGAGAATAAAGAGAAATACAAGACCTATAATAAAGTTTCTGTACCTGAAAACTCTGAGATCAATATAAGGACGCTTCATCGCCCTAAAGCGGATAAGCATTAATACCAAGAGTATAAAAATCCCAATAACACTCAGAAGAATTCTCTGATCTTCCAGCCAGTAATATTCCTGTCCGAAGATCATCATATAGCCAAAGAGTACAAGGCACCCACTGAGCAACATAAAGCTCTGAATATCTAATTTATAAAGGGGAAATCTTTTACCACTACGATAATGATTCATGGCAAATGCCAGGAAGATAAGACAGGGTACATAGGAGAAGATGGCGCCTTTATAGATAATATTAAAATTATAAGCGTCGATTATTCCAGCTGTTAAAAGATTATTGAAGGGTACAGCACAAATTAAAAGCCCAAAAAAAATTGAAAAGCTAATTTCCCTGCCCCGCTCGCTGCTAAGTCTTGAAAAGAATAAGGTAAGAGACAAATTTACATTGCACGCAAACAGAACCCCTTGAATAAACCGTACAGGAAAAAGAATATAAATATCATGGGCATGGTAACAAATGAGAGAATTGAATATTTGCAGGCTTACAAATACTAAGAGATATTCTCTGGCAGCTAAAAAGCTAAAGAATCTTCTTTCCAGATTATAAAATCCTACATAACCCGCATAAAACAAAATTACGGAAAACTGAATATCCCCTGTCTCGCATCCATAATACCCACGCGCCGCTTCAATATTGGTTAGAGGCAGAAAGAAAATGGCAATCCCCGGAAGTGTCATCAGTAAAAGAAAAAGCTTCACAAACCAGTCCGGTGCCCAGCTCTTAAAAAAAGGAATTTTCCTTCTAACCATTACTGTGCTTTTTTGAAGCATATACATTCACATTCATTCCCACTTTTAAGATATCTGTTTCAGATTTCTGCCCGTCGATTCTAATTCTCACAGGTATACGCTGAACAATCTTTACATAGTTTCCGGTAGAATTATCCGGCGGCAATAAGGAAAAGCTAGAACCTGTAGCTGGAGAAAGTGATATAATAATTCCTTTAAATTCTTTATCCGGATAGGAATCTGCAATGATCTTCACCCTGTCCCCGATATGCATTCCACTAATCTGGGTTTCTTTGTAATTGGCAACCACCCATTTATCGGTTTGATCATTAACAATAAAAGCAAGAGGCTCCCCTGCATCTATCATCTGTCCAACCTCTACACTTCGTTTCCCCATTCTTCCGTTATAAGGAGCCGTAACAACAGTATAGCTGGTTTCCAGTTTATGTCTTCCAAGTAGTGCTTCCAGTCTTACAATTTCAGCCTTTACAACTTCCTTTTCTGCTCTTACATCTTCTATTTTTGAAATAGAAGCTGCATAGGCATCCTGCGAAGATTTATAGTCACTTTTGTTCACCTCCAATGTTGCTTCAACATCTTCCAATTTCTGCCTTGTAGCAGATTCTTCATCATAAAGTTTTTTGTATCGGTTATAATCCAGTTCCTGCTTTTTTACCTTAGCACTGTTTGCCATAATCTGCTCTCTGGATGCCGAGGATTCTTTACTCATTGTATGGACAGTACTTTCAAGAACTTTTAACTGGGCCCGCGCTTTAATTAGCTGGGCTCTGGTCTGTTCCTGCTGCAGAATATATTCTCTGTTATCTATAACTAAAAGTATGTCACCTTTTTTTACATTCTGATTTTCTTCAAATTTTACAGCTACAATAAAACCTCCTGCTCGGGCAATTACAGGATTTACATATTCCTGAACCTGTGCATCATTAGTTTGCTCATATTTGTAATAATTAAAGAGGCTTACTCCTCCCCAGATTGCTAACATCAGAACTACAAGTATGGTAATCCAGCCGGTGATTTTTGTAATAAGCTTATCGGTGGCAGTATATTTCTTTTTCATCGTTTATAAAGTTCCTGTAACGTTTTGTAATAAGTAAAATTTATTCTGAGCTATAATTTTTGAACTTTCGAGCTCAAATCGGGTCTGAAGAAGCTGAATATTGGCATCTAAAAGGTCGGTAATAAGTGAGGTTTGACTGAAATAAGTATTTTTAATAATCCTTGCATTTTCTTTTGCCTGAGAAACATTAATTTCTGCCAGTTTTATCTGTTCCAGAGCTTCAGTATATCTTAAATAGGCTTCTTTCACACCCTGACGGATTTTATCTTCAGTATTTTTATGAGCGATTTCTTCTTTTTCTAATTCAAGTTTTGCGGCCTCCGCTTTCTGAGTATTGTGATATAGAGAAGAAAGAGAAAATGAAGCTTTCAACCCGACAATTCCTAACGAATACCAGTTGGGATTATACGGATAAAGAAAAATCTGTGGATTTGCAAAATAAAATTCTCCGTATAAACCTACTTGTGGTCTGACATTGGCTTTAACTTCCCTCAGACGAAGTTTGCACAGTTCTGTCTGCTGTCCGGAGATATGATAGTCAAACGAATATCTGAAAGCCAGCTCCAGATACTGATCATAGGTGATGTTCTTTTCCTCTTTGATATCCGAATCTTCAGGAATAACAACTGTTTCATCAGGAGCTCCTATGATGATATTAAGCTTCTGTGTGGCAATTAATATATCATTTTCAATCGTTATTAAAGTCATTTCCCTTTTGGATAAATCGAGTTCTGTCCGAAGAACATCGCTCTTTAAAATCACTCCGTTTTTATAAAGAGATTGTATTTCTTTTAGCTGTAATTTCTGATCATGGATATCCTCTTTTATAAGTTTCCGGAACATTAAACTTTTCTGAAGATCGAGATACAATGAAGCTGCTTTGTAATGAATATCGGAAACACTCTCATCTTTTCGGATCTGTTTGATCTTTTGCAGAACTTCTTCCTGCTTTATTTTAAGATTAAGCTTATTACCATTATAAATATTAAAATAAAAATCAGCTCCGGCTCTGTAAAGTGTATGGATAACTTCATGTTGCGTTGGTTTTGAGAACAAGCCATTTTCATAGACCGGAATATTAGAAGCCTTCTCCACCGAACCTTTTACACTTAGCTCAGGAAGACGCTCCAATTTAGCATCTTTTATTCTGGCTACTGAGATATCAGTTTCCAGACTACTCATCTGAATAGGGCGGCTGTTTTCTTCTGCCTTCTGCCATGTCTGCTTCAGGGAGAGATAAAGTGTGTCATTTTTAAGAACCTGGGTCTGGGCGAATGCCGGAAAAAGGGTCCCCAGCATAAAGGCCAGGGTAGAATAAATTTTCATTGAGAACTTATGAATTATCAGAATGCAAAGCTATTTTCTATCCGAATATTATTTTTATCCAAAATAGTCAATTTTTACCTGATTCCGGCCAATATAATTGTACCTTTGCACTCTTGAATTTACAGGTATAATTATGGGCCTAATTGCAGTATTACCAGATATTGACAAACACTCCAGAAGTGTTTTTGTAATGCATGAAAAATCTGAAAAACTGATTCCTTTTCACAGACATACAAAAGGGCAGCTAAGCTATGTAGAAGGAGGGATTGCCTATATTACAACAGATAACAAAACTTACGTTGTTCCTGCCCGGCATTTCTTTTGGATACCACAGGGAATGGAACATCTTCTTCGCATAGGCCATTCTGCTACTGTTTTGCGCTCCCTTTATTTCTATGCACATGATGATACCACAGATCCGTTCTATACCAAACTGGGAATTTATCCGGCTTCAGAACTTTTGATTCAGATGATTAAGTATACCGAAATTTGGGATGAAAAGCATGTGAAAGCAAAGGATCACAATTTTGAATTCCTGATTTCATTAAAGAACATACTTCCTAGAGTCAGCCAATATGCATTACCTATTGTCCTGCCCATGACAGATGATTATCAGATGAACAAAATACTTCTGTATCTGGACCATAACATTGGTGATAAACATACCCTGGTTAGTATAAGCGATCGTTTCGGAATGAGTGAAAGGTCTATGTCAAGGCTCTTCAGATCTACTTTGGACATCTCTTTTCTGCAATATCTGAAAACACTGAGAATGGTTAAAGCCATTGAACTTATCCTAAAATCACATAAATCTATTAATGAGATTGCAGACGAAGTTGGCTATAGCAGTATTAGTACCTTTAGCGATACTTTTCATGAGTTTACTCAGTCAAGGCCGTCTGACCTAAGAAAGACAAGAAGTTTGTCCTAGCATTTTAAAACAAAAAAACTGTAAGTGTCCCTAAAAACCAGACAGTTTAAAAATAGAGAAATTTATTAATTTTAAACTGTAAAAGATGAAAAAGACAAGATTCACAGAGACACA
>NZ_QBUH01000001.1 GCF_003058195.1 Elizabethkingia sp. YR214 | reverse complement strand
GCGTGGGCAAAACTAATAAATTTTATTAACATGACCAAATCTTTTTTCTAAAAAATTTTAATCGATTTTATAGTCTCAATTATCTCCTGCTCCCCCAAACAACTCTCATTGTTTAGGACTGCAAAAGTAGAAAAACTTCTATAATACACCAAACTTCTAAACACATTTTTTAACATAATATCCGTAACTACCTGAATACAGGTGAGAAAAATTTAACATAATATTCATACTGGAAGCAATAGCCTTCTTTACATACACTATATATATCGTAGCAGATGCTTTGAAAACGGGATTTTTGTTTTTAAGTATTGGCTGGAGTCTTGTGTTTTTAGCTGCTCAAAAGCTCTTTTTTAGCTTTAATCACTCTCTTTATATATAATAGAAAACAAAAATCCGGCTTAACGCCGGATCTTATATTCTATATATGATATATGTATAATGTTTATTCAACAAAAATTTTCTCACCTCCAAATTTAGGTTGAACGCTGAAAAGAAAATCCCAGAAAACTTTTGCCCTTGCAAACTTTTCACGAATCATTGTTTTAATCCCTATTGTCTTATTCACATCCTGCGCATTAAAACCAAATGCATTGATCCCGTTTTCCCGCGCAATGAACACAGCCCTTTCATTATGGAATTCCTGAGAAATGATAATATACTCGTGTTGTCCAAATATCTCTCTTGCCCGTATTACAGAATCTAATGTACGAAGACCTGCAAAATCCATATAGATATCAATTTCCGGAATGCCTCTTTTCAGCAATTCATTTTTCATATCTTCTGGTTCATTATATGTTTTGCGGCTATTATCACCACTAACGATAATATTTTTTATTTTACCGGCTTTATATAATTCTTCTGCGGCATCAATCCTATATTTGAAATATGGATTCGTACTTCCGTTAGCCAAAAGCTTGGAAGTACCCAGTACAAGACCTACATGTTCAATTGGTAATTTATTAGGATCCGATGTAATATAATTTTTCGTCTCGGATTCAATTTTCCAATTGGCATAAATTATAAAGGTTGCTCCAAGCAACCCTATAATAATTAAAAGTAAAAATACTCTTTTGATTAGATTATTCATATCATATAAATGATACCCGATATAGTTTTTAGAAATTCAAACCATTCGGGAAAGCTTTTTTCTTAAATATTAATATAATTGCAGCCCCAACAGTAATAGCACTATCTGCAATATTGAAGACTGGTCTGAAGAATTCAAATTCTGTACCACCAATTCCCGGAACCCAAGTTGGCCAGTTGAATTTGAATAATGGAAAATAAAGCATATCCACAACACAACCGTTCATAAAGGAGGCATATCCGCCACCACCAAGTTTTGAAATTCCGTCATAACCTACCCAACGCCCTATTGAAGACTCAAAGATTGTTCCTGTATCGAAAATCAATCCATAGAACATTCCGTCTATAAGATTACCAATTGCTCCAGCGAATATCATAGACATCGGAATGATTAAATAGTTGGAAGCTCCTTCTTTTAACCATTTTTTGAACATCACTATAATCCCTATTACTAATGCAATACGAACTAAGGACAATGCATATTTACCAATTGCTCCTCCAAAGTGAAGGCCGTAGGCCATTCCAGGATTTTCAACAAAAGCAAGCTTGAACCATTTAAATACGTCTACACTTTCGCCTAAATGGAAATGTGTTTTGATATAAATTTTGGAAGCCTGGTCAATGAAAAGAACCAGCAGGGTAATAAGCACAATTTTCTTCATAATTTCTGTATCATATAATTAAAATGTACAAAGCATCATGTATTTACTGAACACATTTTGCTTTGTACATTAATCAGTCACACCAATTGGTGTAATTTTATCGTTGCATATTTTTAGCCTCAATACTTAAAGTAGCATGCGGAACTGCTTTCAATCTGTCTTTAGAAATAAGATTTCCGGTAACACGGCATACACCATAAGTTTTGTTCTTAATACGGATTAAAGCATTTTTCAGGTCTCTAATGAACTTTTCCTGACGTGAAGCCAGAAGAGCATTCTGCTCTTTACTCAAAGTTTCAGCTCCTTCCTCAAAAGCTTTAAATGTTGGCGAAGTATCATCTGTCCCGTTATTTCTATCATTGATGAAACTTTCACGTATAAGAGATAAATCTTTCTCGGCCTTTTCTATTTTTTCTTCAATAATTTTTCTGAATTCCTCCAAATCAGCATCGCTGTATCTTACTCTTTCCTCTGCCATAATATTTCTAATTTGATAATTGGTACTTTATAGTTTGAAAAGCACTTTCTGCATAATCGCAGACAAGTACTTTTCATTTTTTTAATTTTTAATAATATTAATATTGAATCTAAGTTCATCAATTTCTACTTCTTCCCCTGATATATTAGCCTTAACCGCTATATCATTTGCAAGAACTTCTGCGCTAATATAATCTTTATTCTTCAAGATATCTTGTAAAAATGGATTATTTTCTTCTAATTCGATAAGAATTCTGTCACTTATTTCAAAATTCTTCTCTTTTCTAAGGTTTTGTACTCTGTTAATGAATTCACGTGCAATACCTTCCGCTTTCAGATCATCTGTTAAGGTAAGATCTAACGCTACTGTTAACTTTCCTTCAGAAGCCACCGTCCATCCCGGGATATCCTTTGTTAGGATCTCTACATCATCTGTAGTTATTTCATACCCCTGAATTGTCAAGCTACCTTCTTTCTCTAATACAGCAATTTGATCATCCGAGAATGCAGAGATCTCTGCAGCTACAGTCTTCATATCTTTACCAAGCTTAGGTCCTAACGCCTTGAAGTTTGGTTTAATTTGCTTAACAATAAGATGAGAAGCCTCTTCTGCATTAATCAACTGAAGCTCTTTCACATTTACTTCTTGTTTGATAAGCTCAGAAACCGCATTGATTTGCTCTCCGGCAGCAGCATCTAAAACAGGAATCATTACTTTCTGTAAAGGCTGACGTACTTTTATATTTTCTTTTTTTCTTAGAGAGAACACCATAGAGGTTATCTGCTGTGCAAGATGAGTCTTTTCTACTAAAGAGTAATCGATCTTATTTTCGTCTACAACAGGGAAATCTGTTAAATGTACAGATCCTGCTGATTCTTTTTGCGTTGCGTTGTTCAGATCCTGATACAATTGATCCATAAAGAATGGCGCAATCGGAGCAGAGATTTTAGCAATTGTTTCTAGGCACGTATATAAGGTCTGATATGCTGAAATCTTGTCTTCAGTATAATCTCCTTTCCAAAAACGTCTTCTGCACAAACGTACATACCAATTGGAAAGATTGTCATTAACAAAAGTATTGATTGCCCTTGCTACTTTTGTTGGTTCATAATCTTCATAGAAGGATTTCACTTCTTTTACCAGAAGATTAAGCTCGGACAAAATCCATCTGTCGATTTCCGGACGATTTTCTACATCTGCCTCTTCATATCTAAATCCGTCTACATTAGCATACAACGCAAAGAATGAATAGGTATTGTATAATGTTCCGAAGAACTTTCTTCTTACCTCATCTATTCCCTCCAGATCAAACTTAAGGTTCTCCCAAGGCATTGCATTGGAGATCATATACCAACGGGTAGCATCCGGCCCGTATGTTTCTAAGGTCTTGAAAGGATCAATTGCATTTCCTAAACGCTTAGACATTTTTTGTCCGTTTTTATCTAACACCAGTCCGTTAGACATTACATTTTTGTAGGCTACAGAATCGAAAACAGCTGTTCCGATTGCGTGCAACGTATAGAACCATCCTCTTGTCTGGTCTACACCTTCCGCAATAAAGTCTGCAGGGAAAGCTTTTCTTTCATCTATCAGCTCTTTGTTTTCGAAAGGATAATGTAATTGTGCATATGGCATTGATCCTGAATCGAACCATACATCGATAAGGTCAGATTCTCTCTTCATTGGTTTTCCTGAAGCGGAAACCAAAATAATCTGATCTACAATATTTTTATGTAAATCTACTTTAGCATAGTTAGCTTCATCCATGTTTCCAACTTCAAAGCCCTCGTAAGGGTTAGAAGTCATAAACCCGGCATCAATAGATTTCTGAATTTCCTGCATTAGTTCTTCAACCGAACCTATTGCCAATTCTTCTCTTAGATCTTCTGTTCTCCATATTGGCAACGGAATCCCCCAGTAGCGCGAACGGGAAAGATTCCAATCGTTTACATTTTCTAACCAGTTTGCAAAACGTCCTTCTCCTGTAGCCTTTGGCTTCCAGTTAATTTCTTTATTCAGGTTTACCAAACGGTCTTTTACAGCCGTCATTTTTACAAACCATGAATCCAGCGGATAATAAAGAACTGGTTTATCTGTTCTCCAGCAGTGTGGATAACTGTGTACATATTTTTCTACTTTGAAGGCTTTGTTTTCAGTCTTCAATAAAATTGCTAATTCAACATCCCAAGATTTTTCAGGAGCCTGACCGTTGTCATAGTATTCGTTCTTAATGTATTTACCTGCAAATAGTTCAGGAACATTTTTCCCATGGATAAAGCGTCCTTGCAGATCTACCAACGGGATAAGGTTTCCATTTTCATCCTTCACCAACATTGGCGGGATATCATTTTCCTTGGATACACGAGCATCATCCGCACCAAATGTAGGTGCCGTGTGCACTACCCCTGTACCATCTTCGGTAGTTACAAAGTCTCCGATAATTACGCGGAATGCTTTTTCAGCATTTTCCTCTGGAGTAAACCATTGTACAAGTTGCTCATAATGTGTACCTGCAAGCTGTTCTCCTGTAAATTCTTTTAATATTCTGTAAGGAATAACTTTGCTTTCCGGTGTGTAATTAGCAAAATCTTCATCTGTTCCTTCTGCATATTTTTTACCAAAGTTCTTTTCTAAAAGAACTCTTGCCAATACCACATTGATTGGCTCAAACGTATACTGATTGAAAGTCTTAACAACTACATACTCGATATCTCTTCCAATTGTTAAAGCAGTATTTGAAGGTAATGTCCACGGTGTAGTTGTCCATGCAAGGATATCTACATTTCCGTCGATATCATTAAATAGATCTGAGCTTTCTTTTTTAACTCTGAATTGTGCTACGATTGTTGTATCAGACACATCTCGGTAAGTTCCGGGCTGATTTAATTCGTGTGAAGAAAGTCCTGTCCCTGCTGCCGGTGAATATGGCTGTATTGTATATCCTTTATACAATAATTCTTTGTTGTATAGCTGCTTCAATAGCCACCATACAGTTTCCATATATTTTGGTTCGTAGGTAATATAAGGATTCTCCAGGTCTACCCAATAACCAATTTTTTCAGTAAGTTTATTCCATGCATCGGTATAACGCATTACCGCTTCGCGACAAGCCTTATTATAATCTTCAACACTAATTTTCTTACCAATATCTTCTTTAGTGATGCCTAATTCTTTTTCAACACCAAGTTCAATCGGAAGTCCATGGGTATCCCAGCCGGCTTTACGAAAAACCTGCTTACCATTCTGAGTCTGGAAACGGCAGAAAATATCCTTAATACTTCTGGCCATAACGTGGTGAATACCCGGCATCCCATTCGCGGATGGCGGACCTTCATAGAAAACGTACTCAGGGCTCCCCTGGCGATTTTCTACACTTTTTTCGAAAGTATCGTTCTCTTCCCAGAATTTCAATACATTTTCGGCAGAACCGATAAGATCTAAGTTTTTATACTCGGTAAACTTCTTCATGTGACGTTAAAAAATATTTCTAGTCCTTTATAAATTAAGATTGCGAATATAAAAAAAATTGTCGAATTTATCCTATATTAAGAAAGCTTAAATCTATTGAAATTTAAGCTTTTAAATATTAAGCATTCTTCTTTTTAGGAATAAGCAATAACACAGCTTGTTGCCTAAATAGAAAATTTGAATGATAAAGAAAAATTTGATTTTCAAAATAAATCCTAATTTTGCAAAAAATTTTCTATGTCGAAAAATCTCGTAATTGTGGAGTCCCCTGCGAAGGCTAAGACGATACAGAAGTATCTTGGTAATGACTTTGAAGTAACCTCTAGTATGGGACACATCCGTGATCTTCCTAAAAAGGGCATGGGTATTAACCTTGAAACATTTACTCCTGATTACGAAGTTTCTCCGGATAAGAAGAAGCTCGTTACAGAGCTTAAGTCTTTAGCTAAAAAAGCCGATATGGTATGGCTGGCTTCCGATGAAGACCGCGAGGGGGAAGCTATTGCATGGCATCTGGCGGAGGAATTAAAATTAAAAGAAGATAAAACTAAAAGAATTGTATTTCATGAAATCACTAAGAATGCAATTCTTAAAGCTATAGAGAATCCGAGAAAAATAGATAATAATCTTGTCAATGCCCAACAGGCAAGAAGAGTTCTGGATAGAATTGTAGGTTTTGAAATGTCTCCTGTTTTATGGAAAAAAGTAAAACCAGGCCTTTCTGCAGGACGTGTACAGTCGGTAGCGGTACGTCTTGTTGTTGAAAGAGAAAAGGAAATCCACGGATTCCAGTCTCAGGCTTCTTATAAGGTAGAAGGAACTTTCCTGAACGACGAGAAGAAGGAAATTTTAGCAAAACTAAAAAAGGACTTCTCTACAGAAAAAGAAGCTGAATCTTTCCTTAACCAATGTAGTACTACAGACTTCAAAGTTTTAAATGTAGAAAAAAAGCCGGGACAACGCTCTGCTTCAGCTCCGTTTACCACTTCCACTCTACAGCAGGAAGCTTCGAACAGATTAGGATATTCCGTAACGTCTACAATGCGTGTAGCTCAGCGTCTGTATGAAGAAGGTTATATTACCTATATGAGAACGGACAGTGTTAACCTTTCTCAGGAGGCTATTAATTCGGCAAAAGCAACTATTACGAAAGAATTCGGAAAGGAATATTCTGCACCGAGAAACTATACTACTAAGAATGCATCTGCTCAGGAAGCACACGAAGCAATTCGTCCTACCGATTTTGGTGTAAAAACAGTAGGAGATGCACAGCTTAATAAATTATACCAGCTAATATATAAAAGAGCAATGGCTAGTCAGATGGCCAATGCTAAAATTGAGAAAACAGTAATTGAGATAGGAGATCAGAAACTTTCGCAACATTTTGAGACAACTGGTGAAGTTATTATTTTCGATGGTTTCTTAAAAGTATATGGTATTACTAAAAATGATGAGGAAGATGATGAGAACGATGATAAACTTCTGCCAAAAGTAAATATTGGTGAAGCTCTTAAATACAAAAAAATCATTGCTACCGAGAAATATACAAAAGCTCCTGCAAGATTTACAGAAGCATCATTGGTAAGAAAACTGGAAGAACTTGGAATCGGAAGACCTTCTACCTATGCTCCAACAATCCAGACGATCCAAAATCGTGAGTATGTGGACAAGAGAGAAATTATGGCTAAAGAACGCGAAATCGTCCAGCTAACTCTAACTTCTTCACTGAAAAAAGAAACACTTACAGAAAAGTATGGTGCTGATAAAAACAAATTTTTACCAACTGATATAGGTGTTGTTGTTAATGACTTCCTTGTTAATAACTTCAACGAAGTTCTTGATTACGGATTTACAGCTCGTGTTGAGGAAGCTTTCGATATTATTGCGGAGGGAAACAGAGCGTGGAAAGATGTAATGACTGAGTTCTATGGGAAATTCCATCCAAGAATTGCTGATGTAGAAGAAAATGCTGACAGAGCAAATGGTGACCGTATATTAGGTGTAGATCCTAAAACGGGCAAGAATGTACATGCAAGAATCGGAAGATTTGGTGCTATGATCCAAATTGGAGAAACAGATGATGAAGAGAAACCAATCTTTGCTTCTCTGATGCCTAATCAGAATATCACTACAATTACTTTTGAAGAGGCAATGGAGCTTTTCAAAATACCTTTTAATCTTAATGATTATGAAGGTAAAGAAGTTGTGGTTGGTGTTGGACGTTTTGGACCATATATCAAATGGGGAGAAGCTTATATCAGCATTCCTAAAACCGAAGATCCTCTGTCTGTAGATAATGACAGAGCAATCGAGATTATAGAAGAAAAGAAGAGAGCTGATGCTCCTATCGCAACTTATAAAGGAGAGCCTGTAACAAAAGGAACCGGAAGATTCGGGCCTTTCATAAAATATAAGGACATCTTTGTAAACGTTCCGAAGAAATATGATTTTAATAATCTTTCTCAAAGTGACATCAACGAACTAATCGATGCCAAACTGGAAAAAGAAGCTAACAGATATATTCAGCAATGGGAAGACCAAAAGGTATCTCTTGAAAACGGAAGATGGGGACCTTTCATTCGTTTTGGAAAGAAAATGTTGAAAATTCCATTGAAAGGAAAGGGAGAAAAATATACTGCTGAAGACCTACAGGATATTTCCTTTGATGAAGTAAAGAAATGGATCATTGCTCAGGACGAAACTGCTTTTAAAGAAAAACCAAAAGCAAAAAAAGCACCTGCCAAGAAAGCTGCTGCTAAAAAACCTTCTAAAAAATAAGGTTAATCATGAATATTGAAGATCTTCTTATTCCTGCTCCTAGTATCCCTACTGAAAAGTGGCAATTAGGAGCAATGATAAAACCAGAAATCAAAGAAGGGGGTATTGCTCTTATTTTCTGTTCTGATGAAAGAGGAGCTGGCGGAACAGCAACTCCGAAAAACTTCACAGAAGTAAGAAAGCAATTATACCAGCTATCCCGACATGATTGGGAAGTTCCTATTGCAGATCTTGGAGATTTTATTTCCGGTAAGAATCCTGAAAACACTCATTTTGCATTACAGGAACTTCTTACGTATTGTTTACGCAAGCATGTTCTTCCAATTGTTATAGGAGGTTCTAATGATATATCTTACTCTGTATTCTCAGCCATTAATCATATTTATAAAAATCTGACTTATGTACAGATCAATAATATGCTTAGCCTGGACCACTCTGATGAAACCTTAACAGAAAAGAATTTCTTGGCTAAGATTCTTAGCTCCGAAACTAATCCCGTAGGAAAATACCATCACCTTGGCTTCCAGAAGCACTCTAGTGAATATGATGCTGTGAAGCTGATGAATGAAGTAAACTTTGACATTATCAGACTTGCTGAGATGATGAATTCTACAGAACCTATTGAACCATACTTCCGAAAAGCGGATCTGGTTACGATTAGTTGTAATGCTGTAGAAAGTATTGCTGAACCTTTTTCAGTCCAACCACAGGTTAACGGATTAAACAGAAGAGAGATTTGTGCCTATATGAAAGAAGCAGGTTTGTCTGAAAACCTTAAATCCATAGGTATCTTCAATTATCAGACATCTTCTAAAAACTATCTGAACCAACAACTATTGGCACAAATGATATGGTACCTTTTGGAGGGAATCAATATTCAGAGGAGCCATCCTAAAGAAAGAGAATACGAAACATTCTGGATTATGATCGGAGATCATGAGGTTGCTTTTAAACGCGATACCTTTAGTAATCTATGGTATTTTGGGAAGAGCCCAAATATTGCAGAATGTCTGCCCTGTGCAAAATCTGACTTTGAAAATGCAAAGGCCGGACATCTTAATAACAGGCTGCTAAGATTTGAAGAATAGACCAAAGTTATTTAGGAAAATATGTTCTACTTGGAAAAAGCTTTTTTTCTAAAAATACGTTAATAATTGCTGAAAATTAATGGATTATTTAACTAAACATTATGAATATTCCTAATATAAATTTGTTTTATATTTGCACCATTGATATTATAAATAATTATTCTACGGAATAGTAAATAACAGAATGAAGCAACCACAATATTCTATTTTATCCTTTATCAGTTCTCTTACCGGAACGGGTAGAATTTTGCTGCCGCAATTTTCCGGTTATAATAGTCTAAAGTATTCTGTTATTCACTCAATACAAAAGCCACAGGACTACCGCAATTAATGTTATGGAAGAATTGAAGTCGAAAATTGATATGACAAAACTGCCGAAACACGTTGCCATTATTATGGATGGTAATGGTCGTTGGGCTAAATCTCGTGGTGAGGAAAGGACTTATGGACACCGCAGTGCAATACAATCTGTACGCAATGCCATTAATGCCTGTAACGAAATTCACATTCCTTATTTAACGCTATATACCTTTTCCACAGAAAACTGGAACCGCCCGGAAGATGAAGTATCTACTCTGATGTCTCTTCTTTCGGAAACATTATTAAATGAAGCGGATGAAATATACACAAAAGGATTACGCCTGAAAGTAATTGGCGACGTTTCCAAAATGCCAGAAATGGTAAGAGAACAATTACAAAATGTAATGAATCTGACCGAAAACAACAAAGGCGGAACTTTAGTACTAGCATTAAACTACGGATCTCAGGATGAAATTATTCATGCTGTAAAATCTATTGCCAAAGATACTAAAGACGGAAAGATAAATCCTGAAGACATCAATAACCAATTATTCGAAAGCCATCTTTATACAAAGGATATGCCTCCAGTAGATCTTATGATAAGAACAAGCGGAGAGATTCGTATTAGTAATTTCCTGTTATGGCAGATTGCTTATGCAGAATTACAATTCCTGGATATTTTCTGGCCAGACTTTACCAAGGATGATTTCTTCAACTGTATTCTTAATTATCAGGATAAGGAACGCAGATATGGAAAAACTAGTGAACAAATAGAAGCTGATAAAGCTTAGAGTATATATAAGAAAAGATACATTAAAAATGAAGTTTAGATCGTTACCGATATTCCTTTTCATTGCTTCTGCTCATTTTTATGGGCAGGTGACACCTCCGCAAACGAAGCAGGACAGTGAAGCAGTTGCTCAACATGAGGGCACTTATGTTCTGAAAGATATTGTAGTAGATGGTGTTAAAAAATACACACCTGAGCAAATTTTACGCTTTACAGGTCTTGTGAAAGGTGAATCTGTTGAAATTCCCGGACAAAGACTGAGTACAGCTATCAAAAAACTTTGGGATAGCCAATATTTTTCGGAGGTTGAAGTATATGTACAGAGCATTGAAGGGCAAAATATTGTCTTAAAATTCTCTCTTCAGGATTTAAAAGAACTTGGTGAAGTAAAATTTACCGGAAAGGGGATCAAGAAATCTAAAAACGAAAAACTTATTAAGGATAATAACCTGAAACCTGGTATGAAAATTACCGAGAACCTGGTTACTAACCTAAAACATAATGTACCTCAGCAATACATTACAAAAGGATTCCCAGATGCTAAGATCACCATTGAAGATAAAATCAATGCAAAAGATCCTAGCCTTATCGACTGGACCATTAATGTAGATAAAGGAAAACGTGTTAAAATAGACCGTATAGATTTTGAAGGGAACAACAGTGTTTCTTCATCTAAACTTCGTAAAAACGGTTTTAAAAACACGAAACAAAAGAGATTCCTTCTTGGTCTACTTAAGCCTTCGAAATTCATCAAAGATAAATATGAGGAAGACAAGAAAACTCTTGTAGACTATTACAACTCTTTAGGATTTAGAGATATGAGAGTCGTATCAGATTCTGTTTCGCGTAATACTAAAGGCTACAACATCAAAGTAAAAGTAGATGAGGGTAAAAAATACTATATTGGGGATATTACATTCGTAGGAAATACAGTATTCTCAACTGAAGCTTTGACAAAACTTCTTGGTTACAAAAAAGGTGATATCTACGATTCTGTAGGTTTCAAGAAAAAAGTAGGTGAAGAAGGAGGTAAAGAAGATAATTCCGATATCGCTTCATCTTATATGGATAGTGGTTACCTTTTCTCTAATGTAAATGCAGTAGAGAAATCTATTAAGAACGATACCATTAGTATGGAAGTTCGTATCCATGAAGGTACAAAAGCAACGTGGAATCGTGTAACATGGGGCGGAAACGTTACAACACATGACCATGTTATCTTAAGATCATTAAGAACGCGTCCTGGAGATTTATTCTCTAAAGCAAATATTAAAAGAACTTATTTCGATCTTGCAGGGATGTCTTACTTCGACCCTCAGCAAATCGGACAGGATATTAAGCCAAATTCAGTAGACAATACAGCAGATATTCACTGGACTGTGGTAGAGAAAGGATCTTCGCAGGTTCAGGTTCAGGCAGGTTATGGTGGTAACTCTTTCATCGGAACCTTAGGTCTTACGTTCAACAACTTCTCTTTGAAAAATTTCTTGAGATTGAAAGACTTCAGACCAGTTCCTCAGGGTGACGGACAAATCCTTTCATTACAGGCACAGGCAGGTCAGTACTTCCAAAACTATAGTGTCTCCTTTACGGAACCTTGGTTATTTGGTACAAAACCTACAGCATTATCAGTTGGTTTCAACTATTCCAGAGTTAAATATACAGACCAGTATGGTGCTGCTCAGAAGTTGAATATATTCTCTGCTAATGCGGGTCTGAACAGACTACTTCGTTGGCCGGATGATTACTTCTCTTTATACACTGGTTTATCATACCAGCGATATGAATTTAACAATTATCCGTTCCAGTTTGGTACTGAAACGCTATACAATGGGGAAGCGAACAACTTTGCTGTTAACATAGGTATCTCCAGAAATGCAGCAGGTCCGGACCCATTCTTTAAAACGTCTGGTTCTGACTTTGAAATTTCAGCGAAGCTTACGCCGCCATATTCTTTATTCGCAAAGAAGGATTATAGCAATATGTCAGCTATTAGTAAGTACAGATGGTTGGAATTCTATAAAATTAAATTAAAAGCTGATTCTTATAACCAAATTATTGGTAAATTAGTTCTAAGAAGTTCTATCGAAATGGGATTCCTGGATGGTTATAACAAACAACTTGGAGCACCACCATTCGAAAGATTCTATATGGGTGGTGTAGGACTATTTAACGGACGTTTCGATGGACGTGAACTTATTCCACTTCGTGGTTATGAAGATGCATCTTCTACCGGAGGTACTAATCAGGATATTACACCATACGGAGGGGGTACAATCTATAACCGTATTAACTTCGAGTTAAGATACCCAATCTCTATGTCACAAACAGCGAAGATTTATGCATTAACCTTCCTGGAAGGTGGTAATACATGGCAAGGATGGGGAAATTACAACCCATTCCAGTTGAAGAGATCTGCCGGTATAGGTATCAGAGTTTATATGGGAGCGTTTGGTCTTATTGGATTTGACTTCGCTTACGGATTCGATAAAACAATCGGAGGAACTCAGCCAAACGGATGGAAGACTCACTTCTTAATGAACCAACAACTGTAAAACTATTTAGGTATAGTTTTTGATAAAAAACAAGGAATTAAATTAAAAACAAATTAAATTTTAGATTATACTATGAAAAGATTAAGTGTATTATTCGCGGCGGTATTAATGATGGTGTCTTTCACTGTTATAAAAGCTCAGAAATTAGCTCACGCTGATATTGCTGGAATTCTTACAGCAATGCCAGAAATGAAAAAGGCTAACGAACAACTTGAAGCTCTTGGGAAAATGAAGCAAGCTGAGCTTGGTAAATTACAACAAGCTTTCCAAGAGAAAGTACAAGTATACCAAAAAGCAGGTAAACAAGATGCTGCTAAAGAGGCAGAATTACAAAAAGAAGGAGATAACATCCAAAAAATGGGTCAGGCTGCACAAAAAGATGTAGCTGACAAGCAAGAAACTCTTTATGCTCCTATCGATAAAAAACTTAATGACGCTATTAGCGCTGTAGCTAAAGCTAAAGGTTTAGAATACGTATTTGATGCTAACGGTCAAGGTTTAGTATACAAAGGAGGTGTTGATGTAACTGCTGATATCAAAAAGCAATTAGGTCTTTAATAAGCTCTTAAAGTATCATAAATAAAACCACCCTTTGCGGTGGTTTTTTTATTTTTGTAACTGATAAAAATTTATGAAAGGAGAAACAACTACACAAACCAAAATACGCTTTAACGATTGCGACCCCATAGGCCATCTTAATAATGTAAAATATCTGGATTATATGCTTAATGCCCGTGAAGATCACGTGGTAGAAACTTATGGCTTCACTTATGAAGAGCATATCCGCCTTACAAGCTGTACATGGGTAGCCATTCAGAATCAGATTGCTTATCTAAAAGAAGTACGTCCAAATACACTTGTAAACATCAGCAGCAAAATTATAAAATTGGGAGAAAGAACTTCTGTAGTGGAAATTTTGATGAGAGATGAAAAAAATGAAGCTATACATGCTGTACTATGGACAACAGCTATTTATTTTAGCATGAAGGAAAGGAGATCTTTACCCCACTCTCCGGAACTAATGGAGTTTTTCAAAGACTTTTGGGTTGAAATTCCTGAGCAACAATTCGAACAAAGAACAGAATCTTTAAGAAAAGAAAATAAACAATGGAGAAAATCTTAGTAACAGGCGGAAACGGCCAGCTTGGAAATTGTCTGAAAAAATTAGAGGAGCAATATTCTAATTATGAATTCTTATTCACCTCATCTTCTGAATTAGATATAACAAATGAAGATTCTGTGAAAAAAGTCTTTGAAAATTTTCAGCCACAATATTGTGTCAACGCTTCTGCGTATACAGCTGTTGACCTTGCAGAAACTGAAAAAGAAAAAGCATATGCAGTTAATGCTTATGGTGTAGAAAACCTGGCAAAAGCATCAGCAGATAACAATGCTGTTTTCATACATGTATCAACAGATTACGTATTCGATGGTATAACAAATCTTGCTTATACAGAAGATGACTTTACTGATCCTATTGGGGTATATGGAAACTCCAAAAGAGAGGGTGAAATTTTGGCATTGGAAGCTAATCCTAATACCATCATCCTTCGTACTTCCTGGCTTTATTCAGAGTTTAATAAAAATTTTGTAAAGACCATGCTTCATCTTTTTAGTACTAAAGATGAATTAGGGATTGTTGCAGATCAGTACGGACAGCCAACTAATGCTGCCGATCTTGCAGAAGCTATTATGGCTATTATAAGTACTCCAAAAAAGATCTTCGGAATTTATCACTTCTCCAACTACGGTGAGACTACATGGTATGATTTTGCCTCTAAAATTGCAGAATTATCAGGTTCTTCTATAAAACTAAAACCTTTGACCACTGCTGAGTATCCAACACCTGCAAAAAGACCAGAAAGAAGTACTATGTGTTTAGACAAAATTGAACAGGATTATAAAATAACTCCGGAGTATTGGGAGAATAGCCTTGAAGAGTGTATTAATATCTTACAGAAATAATTATGAAGCAGTTTCTTTTTATATTCTCTCTCCTTTCTTTTACAATAATAGGAGCACAATCAGTTACCATCTCTAAGATGGCTAACATTTATGAAAATAAAGACAAACATCTTTATAAAATTGAAGATATCAGCAAGGCAGAATATCTAGGTGAAATCGAAATAGGAGGTTTTAGCAATGATGATGCATTGATGTTTAGTAATATCTATTCCAGAGCAAAAAAAATGGGTGCAAATGCATTTAAGCTAAGACCTATTGAAACTATAGACGGAAAACTGGAACCTTTTGATCCAAACCACTATTTCCTGAGTGTTTATTATCTACCTTCTGAGTCTGCTGAGAAAGAAGAAAACAATATTGCTTTCCTTATCGGCAGCCCGACAACTTCTCAAAAGATTGGTGTAAACCAGGAGAAAATAACACTCCCGGAACGTTCTTTTAAAAAGATCAAATTAAATCCCGGAGAGATCTATACCATTTCTACATTAAAGTTTCTTGGGTCTTCCATAAAACTTACTGCTTCGGATAAAGAAAACACCAATTACTTCCAGGTTTCAGGTTTCAAAGTAAAGTCTAATCCATATGGACAGGCAGGAATTAACCTGAAATCAGGAGACATTATACGACTGGAAAAATCTTACGGGATGTTTCTTACCACTATTTATCAGGAAATAAAGTAGCAAATAAATTTTCTTATCGCACTAAAACCCTGTAAATTTGCATATCAAGAGATATAAATCTTAATTTATAATATAAATATATGAGAATTCTAACCGGAATACAAGCAACAGGAACGCCCCACTTGGGAAACCTTTTAGGAGCCATTATTCCTGCTATCGAATTGGCAAAAAAACCCGAAAATGATTCGTTATTTTTCATTGCCAATTTGCACACATTAACGCAGATAAAAGATGCAGCACAGCTAAGACAAAACACTTACGAGATTGCAGCTGCGTGGCTTGCTTGTGGTTTAGATACTGAAAAAACAATCTTTTACAGACAAAGTGATATTCCTGAAACATGTGAATTAACATGGTATCTGGATTGCTTTTTCCCTTTCCAGAGATTAACATTAGCTCACTCTTTTAAAGATAAAGCAGACAGACTTCAGGATGTAAATGCGGGTCTGTTCAACTATCCTATTCTGATGGCAGCAGACATATTATTATATGATGCCGAAGTTGTACCAGTAGGTAAAGACCAGTTACAACATCTTGAAATTACAAGAGATGTTGCAGAGAAGTTCAACAGACAAATGGGAGAAGTATTTGTACTACCTGGCGCAGAAATTCAGGAAAGCACTAAGTATGTTCCCGGAACCGACGGTCACAAAATGAGTAAGTCCAGAGGAAACATCATCAACATCTTCCTGCCAGAAAAAGAACTAAAAAAGCAGGTGATGTCTATTGAAACAGATAGTAAAAGTCTGGAAGAACCAAAAGATCCTGAAACGGATAAGACATTTACAATCTATGCTCTTATTGCTACTCCGGAGCAAACCGAAGCACTACGTCAGAAATATCTTGCCGGAAACTTTGGGTATGGACACGCTAAAACAGAGCTTCTAAATCTAATTCTGGAACGTTTTGCAAAAGAAAGAGAACTTTTCAGTTACTATTTGTCCCACCTGGATGAACTGGAAGAAAAACTTCAGCAAGGTGCTGCAAAAGCAAGAGTTATTGCCCGCACAACACTGGATAAAGCAAGAAAAGCTTTAGGGTATTAACATACCTATAAAAAGAATAAAAAACTCACAAGTTTTACTTGTGAGTTTTTTATTTACCTGTTGAAGCTCTGTAAACTAATTCAGCATCCATCATAACAGTTCTGCTTAGCGCTGAATTATCTTTTATTCTATCCAGAATTAACCCTGCTGCCACCTCTCCCATTTCTGTTAATGGCTGCTCCACACTGGTTAGCTGTGGATATACAATTGTCGCCAGTTCTGTTCCCGAAAAACTGGCAACAGCAACATCATCAGGAATCTTCATCCCTTGTTCCAGCAGATAGTTCATCGCTCCAATAGCCAATGTATCTGTAAAAGCAAAAATACTGTCAAATTTAATTTCTCTGTCCAATAACTGTTTGGCCGCATTCCGTCCGTGCTCAAACATCATTCCTTCAGGTTTTATGAGCAATTCTGGATCGAAAATATTGTACTTGGTCAGGATCCGTTTATAACCGGAAATTCTTTCAGCAGCATTCCGTATAGTATCCGGTCCAGTAATATGAACAATTCTTTTTCTTCCGGTACTTACCAAATGTTCTGTCATCAAAGAAGCTTTAAGCTGATCGTTTACCATTACTTTAGAAGCATCCAGAGAATTATCAGGAATTCTGTCAAAAAAGACCACTGGTGTTCCCCGCTCTATGATTTGTTGGTATATATCCTTATTATAATTTTCATGACATGGATTAATAATAATTCCATCTACATTAAACTCTTCCAGTAAAAGAAGATTTTTTCTTTCAATTAAAGGATTTTCATCCGACTGTGTAATAATAACCCTGTAGCCGAACGGATATAAAATGTTCTGAATACCACGAAGCACTTTCGATGAAAACGGAGTTGTCATCTCCGGAACAACAAAACCAATACTTTTAGATTGTCCATATCTAAGGTTAAGTGCTGCAGGATTGGGCTTATACCCTAATTCTTGAGCTGCTGCCAAGATCTTTTCTCTTGTTTCCGGATGAACGTTCTTATCATTCATTAAAGCCCTGGATATCGTGGATTTAGATATCGAAAGATGTTTAGACAAGTCTTTAATAGTGATACGTTTCATAAAGTAGTGATTACATTTTATTCAAAAATAATAAAAACAATTATTCCCGGGAACGTTCCCTGAATTTTGGGAACGTTCCCATATACTTTTTTTAAGTACAAATGATTTAGCAATAAACTTATTGTTCTAAACTTGAGATACTTAAGTTAAAAAAATCAATGTAATTATGAAAGTATCAGATTATTATTACAATCGAAAAGCTATTCAAACGGGCATTTTACATATCGGTGTTGGAAACTTTCATCGTGCCCATCAGGCATTCTATACAAATCAGTTGTTAAAAGATGAAGACCAATATTCCTGGGGTATATGCGGTGCCTGCTTATTGCCCTCGGATGAGAAAATTGTCACTAATCTAAAATCACAGGATCTGGAGTATACCTTAACCATATGTGGAAGAGACGGCAACGACGAAGTTTATAAAATCGGAGCTATAAATGATCTCATCTGGGCAGTAAAAGCTCCAAAGGATTTATTGAATAAAATAGCTGACAGCAGCACCAGAATTATTACACTAACAATCACTGAAGGTGGTTATAATCTGGACAAAGCGACAAACGAGTTTATACTGGATAATGAAAGTATACAACATGACTTGAAGAATCCTGAATTTCCGACTACTGTTTTCGGTTTTATTGCCGAAGGTCTTCGTCTGCGAAAATCTAAAGGTAATGGCAGTATTACCATTCTCTCCTGTGACAACCTACAGCATAACGGCAATACTGCCCGAAATGTATTTTCCACATTTATTGAAACTCAGGATAAAGATTTAGCAAAATGGGTTCAGCAAAATGTAACATTCCCAAACAGTATGGTTGACAGAATAACACCTGTAACAACAATAGAAGATGTGAAAAAACTGAACGAAAAAAGTGGTATAGCTGATAAAGCACCGGTATACTGTGAAGATTTTGTCCAATGGGTAATAGAAGACAATTTTATTGCCGGAAGACCTGCCTGGGAAAGAGTTGGAGTTACTTTCACAAAAGATGTAACTGCTTACGAAAATATGAAGCTGAGTCTGCTTAATGCCTCTCATACTCTGCTATCCTATCCTTCATTTTTAGCCGGATACCGCAAAGTAGACGAAGCAATGCATGACAAAGATATTGTAAGCTTTATCCGCAGTTTTATGGATATTGATATTACACCTCATATTCCGGCCCCGGAAGGTGTAGATTTGGATGAATACAAACAAACTTTAATAGAAAGATTTGCCAATAGTTCTGTAAGTGACCAGATCAGCAGATTATGCTCTGATGGCATCTCTAAATTCCCTGTTTATATAATGCCTAATCTGATTAAGATGATTAACCATGAGCAGGATCTTTCAAGAATAGCATTCCTTTTTGCTGCTTACCGACATTACCTGAAGTACAAAGTAGATGACAATGGTCTATCTTACGAGATTGCAGAACCCTGGATCACTCCAGAAGATCAGGAACTCATCTCCAGCGATAATCTTCTTGACTTTTTGAATATTTCTGCTTTCAAAAGCATCAACCTTGATACTGTAAGCACTTTTACCACATTATATATATCCTTTACAGAAAGAATTAAAAACGAAGGGATCAAGCCAGTGTTACAAACCATTATTGTTCAACCTAAGATAAGCTCATAAAATTATGGAAACTAAACATCGTAATAGTCTATTGCCCTTTGCAATTATTACCTTCATTTATTTTATTGTGGGTTTTCTTACTACAGTAAACGAACAATTACAGGCTCCATTAAAATTTACATTTCTTGCAGAAGCCGGAAGCTTGAAAAATACCTTTACAACTCTCATTTCATTTTTTTTCTTTCTGGGCTATTTGCTCAACGGTACTCTGGGGAGTAAATGGGTTAATGCTTATGGTTATAAAAACACCATTCTTCGAGGTTTACTATTTATGATGTCTGGTTTATGTATGTATCTCTGTTCCTCATGGTTTGGTTATCAGTATCCACACCTGGCAATACATTTTGGTAATGCAGCATTACCTTATGGTTTTATAATTTTTGTTATTGGCTCATATCTTATGGGAACTTCAGCCGCTATTATACAGGTTGTTGTCAATCCATATGCTGCGGCTTATGAGCTACCAGGAACGCAACCTGTACAGCGTTTAAATATTTTAACTGCGATCAACTCCATTGGTACTACCTCAGCTCCATTTTTTGTAACAGTTGTTATGTTCAGTGGCATTTCCATTGCAAATATCGAGATCCGACAGCTGATACTGCCTTTGGTAATACTAATAACATCCGTTCTTATTGTAACTTTAATTACTAAGAAACTTCATCTTCCGGACATTGCCAATACACGTGCCGTAACAGGTGAAAAGCTGGAAAGAAGCATCTGGTCCTTTAGGCATTTTGCACTGGGTGTAATAGCTATATTCTTTTATGTAGGAACAGAAGTAGCCATAGGAGCAAATATTAATCTGCATGCATTCGAACTTGCTGAATCCGGGCATCCGATGACATTCTTTGGAAAAAGTGATATTATCATTGGTGGAATGGATCTGGGTATACATGCTTTATTATCTACGCTATACTGGGGTGGTTTTTTAGTCGGCAGGGCTATTTCCAGCTTCTTCAGTAAGGTTTCTGCCCGTGCACAGCTCACCGTAACCACAATACTGGCAACTATACTGGCCATTATATCTATGCTTACCCAAAATCTGTGGTATCTGGTAGCTATTGGGCTGTTACATTCCACCATGTGGAGTTGTATTTTCTCTCTAGCAATAAAAGGATTGGGGAAATATACTTCAAAAGCTTCCGGCGTATTCATATCTGCTGTTTTCGGAGGTGCCGTATTCACATTGATACAAGGCGGTCTTGCTGATATATTCGGTTCGTGGAGATGGACATGGGGTCTCACTGTTATATGTGAATTACTCATGCTTTCCTATGCACTTTTCGGTTCCCGCATCAGGCCTAAAGATATTATTCAGTCAAACTAAAAACCAGTCACACTATGTATCGATTTAAATTACTGATCATTTTTTCAATGATCACAGGGAACATATTACTATATGCACAGGAAATACATTCTGCTTTACAGCTTCGCAATAATCATTTATGGAGAGGTATAGAAGTAGCGTCAGGCCTTGTATATACCGGAGATATCCATTTGGATTATAAAAATTTTTACGGTGGTTTTTGGGCTGGTGGCACAGCTAATGGCGATTATAAAGAATTCAACAACTATATTGGATACAAAAACAAGCATCTGACCCTAGAGTTTTGGGATATTTACAACTTCTCCCCTAACGCTACCTATAACAATAAAGAGTTTTTTAATTACAATGCCAAGGAGACTGGGCGCTTTATAGATTTCAGATCTTATTACACTATCAGCGATCGTATCCCATTGATTCTAAGCTGGAACACTGTAATCTCCGGAAGGGACAGAAATAAAGAAAATACCCATAATAAGTATTCTACTTTTGTTTTTGCAGAATATCCTGTATACAAAAAGGATGATCTGGAAGTACGTGGAAGAATTGGTTATAGCTTTGCACTAAACAATCCCGGAGAACATAATAATTTCTTTTCGAAGAAGGCAGGTTTCAACGAAATCAGCCTTATGATATCAAAGCCACTGACAATTGGCAGCTATAAAATCCCCTTGGGTTTATGGGGCATGTGGAATCCTGTAGATAATCGTGCACTTCTGCAGTTCTCAGCCCAAGTATATTCTTTTTAATATTACATCTGTAAAAAGAAATATATTAATTTTAATAAAAAATGAAAACTATAGATCCTGCTGAAGAAGATAAAACAGGTTATTAAATAATTACAATGAAAGAAAACAAAATAAAAATTGCCTGCTATGGCGAAGTGCTATGGGATATATTTCCGGGAGGTCAACGAAGAATTGGAGGAGCTCCGTTTAATGTTGCTTATCATCTTTCCAGAATGGGTGTAGAAGCCCATATGATTAGTGGTGTTGGAAATGATGATTTAGGGAATGAACTACTGGAAAAAATACAAGGCTGGAACATATCTGTTAACGGAATTCAGGTAACTAATCAATATCCAACCAGTACTGTTATAGCAAGCATAGACGAAAATAATGATGCACAGTATGATATCGTCCAGCATGTAGCCTGGGATTATATTGAAACAAGACCTGCAGACCTAAACCTTCTGGCAGAAACTGATGCATTGGTATTCGGAACATTGGCCGCCAGAAATGAAAAATCTAAAAATACATTGTTCGAATTAACAGAAGCCAGTAATTATAATGTATTTGATATTAACCTACGTCCCCCTTATTACGATATATATTTGATTAAAGACTTGTTGCACAGAACCCAGCTGGCAAAATTCAACAAAGCGGAGCTTCGTATGATGTTGAATTTTATGGGTAAAGATTATGTTACCGAAAAAGACAGTATACAATACCTTCAGGATGTATTTGCCATGAAGGAAATAATTATTTCTAAAGGCAGCAAAGGAGCATTATATGCCAATGGAGATGACCTCTATTTGTATCCAACTGTATCTGTTGAAGTAAAAGATACCGTAGGTAGCGGAGATTCTTTCCTTGCCGGTTTCTTGTCCAAACGTTTAGAAATAGGCACCTCAGCTCACCAAATTATGCATCAGGCGGTTGCATTGGGAGCTTTTATCACAGCACAGGAAGGCGCCTGCCCGGAATATTCATTACATGAGTTTACAACATTCAGAGACCAGCATCAGGTTTCTGCACTTCCTCTGTAAATCTTTGACAGAGATTATTAATAATTTATAAAAGAAATTAAAGAAAAACGTCATAGGCTTCGGAAGTCTATGACGTTTATATATTAAAGTAATGCTTAATTTCTAGAGAAAGGGTAATTATCCTATTTCTAATTAATTGAAGTATGCACTCCGCTTACAGGAAACTTTTTATATCCAAAAGGTTTTTTACAGATTTTAGTTTTTCTTCCTGCTTATCTTCTTTCAAAGCATCAAAGAAAATAACATCCATACCAAATCCCTGTGAGCCTTTTACATCAGCAATCCAATCGTCTCCTATCAGGATACTTTCTTCTTTCTGAGCGTTCGCTTTTCCTAATGCGTACTCAAATATTTTTGGATTTGGCTTTCTTACCCCTACATCATCTGCACTTGTTATCGTTTCAAAATAAGGAGTAAGACCCGATCCGTTTATTTTGCGGTGAGTAACATCATAGAATCCATTCGATATAATGTGGATATTGTAGTTTTTATCTTTAAGGTAATCTAATACTTCCTTTGTTCCATCTACAAGTTCGTTGTATTCTACAATTTCATCCAGAAAGTTTACTTCAAAATGTTCTGCAAGTTCGGCATCGTCTACACCAAAGAACAAGAAAGCATCATAGAAGCGGTGCTTTCTTAGATATTCCTTATCGATTTCACCATCTCTTATCTGTTCCCATAATCTCTCATTAATTTCATCATATTTGTGATGAAATTCTTCAAAGTCTATTCCGTAAATATTATTTATTTCTTTACGGTTGAAAAGGTCCTTAAGTGTTAAGTATGCGTTCTTGCGGTGGTCCCACAAAGTATTGTCTAGGTCAAAAAAAATGTGTCTAAATTTCATATTGTAAAATTCAGACACAAATTTAAAGAAAATTGCTAGTTAGTTTTTAGAAAATACAACTTTTATAGTACGTGTATTCACTACTTTAATATTTTTGGAATAGCTTAATAGAAAATCTATTGTAGACTTTCTTGGCTTTAATTTAGCCATTCCTAAAGAGTCGAGTTGTTTCATAGAAAATCGTTTCGTTGTTATATCTATATAACGCAACGATTTCCAATTTATTATTTCGTAAGAATAATTTGATGTTCATCTGCCATTTTCCGCAGATTAATAAGAGCATAACGGACCCTTCCCAATGTCGTATTAATACTGGAATTGGTGTGCTCGGCAATTTCTTTAAAACTTAATTCTTTAAAGAAACGGAGTTCCAATACCTCTCTTTGATTTTCCGGGAGACATTCTATCATTTTATACAAATCATCATTAATCTGAATCTGGATAAGTCTATCTTCTATATTTGCATCAGGCTCCTTTATAATATCGAAAATAGAAAACTCATCATTATCATAAGAAGATTCAGATATTTTGAAGTTCTTTGCTTTTCCCCGGTAGTGATCTATAACCAAATTATGGGCAATACGTTTGGCCCATAATGAGAATTTACCTTCATCTTTATAACGCCCATCTTTCAAGGTGATAATAATTTTCATGAACGTATCCTGAAAAATATCGTTGGCAAGGTCTTCGTCCCCTAATTTGTAAAAAATAAAAGTGAAAATTTCGCGCTGGTGACGCTTTAAGAGGATTTCCAAAGCAGCTTCATTTCCTTTTTGAAAATCAGCAATAAGTTTACTATCTGGCAGTGTCTTCATTATTCATTTACTTTAAAATGCCGAGAAGCAGTAGCAAAATTAATTTGCTATCTCTTCGACTCATTGTTTTAAAGTAAATGTTCTGCTTATAGTAATATTATTTGTCTGTTTGAACTGCTAAATTATAAAATTATTTAATAGCACCAACTTTTAATAAAAGAAATCGTGCTATTTTTTAGATAAAGCTACTAAAGGAATATTAAAAGTCAGATTAAAATTAAAGCCTTTCAACTGTTTCCCGTTTAAAGTAGCATCTCCATAATTAAAGGCATAACCTCCGGTAAGATCTATAATCCCGAAAAGGCTAAATCCTGCTTTTGGTGCAATGTACTTGTTCGTACTTTCTGCACCAAGAAGAAGGTACCATGAGTGAAAAATATCTACATTCTTTTCGAAGTTTAGTAAAATATCTGCCTGTACTTTTGGCATAACAGCAAACTTACCATTAGTCTCACCCATCATTGCGGCTGCCCCAACTCTGAAAAGAGTATCGTCATTGGTTAAAAATAATAGACGCCCACCTACTTCTCCAAAGCTTTGGTTCTGATAAACATATCCGGCATGTACCATTGGGTGCACTGTTATCTGGGCTTTTGCTGCTACTGAAAGTAGCAACAAAAACGCAGGTAATATTTTAAGAAAAATCTTCATGACTATTTGTTCATGGACATTAAGAACTCTTCATTATTTACGGTAGACTGCATGTGTTTTTTTACAAACTCCATTGCTTCTACAGGATTCATATCGGCAAGGTACTTACGCATAATCCACATTCTTTGCTGAGTTACTTCGTCGAGTAACAGATCATCTCTACGTGTACTGGAAGAGATAAGGTCTACAGCAGGATAAATACGCTTGTTCGCAATCTTTCTGTCTAATTGAAGTTCCATGTTACCAGTTCCTTTGAATTCTTCAAAGATCACTTCGTCCATTTTAGAACCTGTATCAATTAGTGCAGTTGCAATAATAGTTAAAGAACCGCCACCTTCAATTTTTCTCGCTGCACCAAAGAATCTCTTTGGCTTGTGCAATGCATTAGCATCAACACCACCAGAAAGTATTTTACCGGATGCAGGAGTTACTGTATTGTAAGCTCTGGCCAAACGCGTAATAGAATCCAGAAGAATTACTACATCGTGCCCACATTCTACAAGTCTCTGTGCTTTGGACAATACCAGGTTGGCAACTTTTACGTGCTTATCAGCAGCTTCGTCGAATGTAGATGCAATAACTTCTGCATTTACACTTCTCTGCATATCCGTAACTTCTTCCGGTCTTTCGTCGATCAATAAGACCATCATATAAGCTTCCGGGTGATTTGCAGAAATACTATTGGCGATATCCTTCAACAACATTGTTTTACCAGTTTTAGGCTGTGCTACGATCATCGCACGCTGGCCTTTACCAATTGGTGCAAAAAGATCTACAATTCTTGTTGATAATGTTGCATTTTTTCCTGCCAGGTTAAATTTCTCCTGTGGGAAAAGTGGTGTTAAAAATTCGAAAGCTACTCTGTCCTTAATATAAGCAAGATCCCTTCCGTTAACTTCTGTAGGACGTTGCAAAGAGAAATATTTCTCTCCTTCTTTAGGTAAACGAACAATACCTTTTACTGTATCACCAGTTTTTAATCCGTAGTTCTTAATCTGACTTGTAGATACATATACATCATCAGGAGACGATATATAGCTAAAGTCTGAAGATCTAAGGAATCCATAATTATCTGGTAAAATTTCCAGAACACCTTCCACAGTTACAATACCATCGAAGCTATATTCCTTCTTCTGTGGTTCAGAATGTTTTGCATCGCCATTATTTCTATTCTGATTATGGTGATGTTGTCTGTTCTGATTCTGATTATTATTATTGTTGTTGTTATTGTTGTTGTTGTTGTTATTGTTCTGGTTGTTATTTTTTTGCTGAGGAACAGCTTGTGTTTCTTTTTTGGTAGGTACCACAACTTCAACAGGTTCTGAAGCTTCCGGAGCAGTTTCTTCCGGTGTTGTTTTTGCCTCTACAGGCGGTTGAGTTTTTGTAACTCTTCTTCTTTGCTTTTTTTCTGGCTGACTAGTTTCCTCGGTAACTTTAGCAGCCTCCTCTACAGGAACTTCAGCTTTAGTAGTCTCGGCCTTCTTTCTAACTTCCTTTACAGGCGTTTCAGGCTTAGCCGGTTCCTCTGGAGTTTTTACAACTTCAGCTTTGGCAGCAGGCTTCCTTCCTCTTTTCTTAGGTTGCGCGGCTTCTTCATTTCCGGCATCATTTCCTTTATCCTGTGGTCCGAGGTAATCCTTAATCGTTTGAGGGTTGGATGCCTGAAAATCCAATATAGCGTAAATTTTTTCGTTAATATCGGAAGTTTTCTTCACACCAATACCTAAATCTTTTGAGATTTTCGTCAATTCGGTATCCGATTTTGACTTTAGACTTTCAATGTCAAACATATGAAATTAATAATGTATGTAAGGTATAAAATTGTAATTTAAAATCTTTATGAGAGTGAACCTATCAGATTGATAATGTCCATTTTGCGATTCTGTGTAATGCAAATCTACACATTTTTTATAAAAACCAAAAAAATATTATTACTTTTGCATAAATTAATTGCATAAATGCTTCAAAGAATACAAACTGTCTGGATGTTTCTTGCTGTATTAGCCGCTGTTTTTTTATTTTATACAGGGCAGGATGTAGACGTATTAGGAACAACTCCTGTTATAACTATTGCAACAGTCATATTGATATTAATCTCTTTGCTAAGCATTTTCAGTTATAAAAACAGAAAAAGACAAATCTTGCTGAATAATATCAGCATTTTCATAAACGCCTTGTTGATCGGCTTATTGGCTTACTGGCTACTAAAATTACCCGGAGGAATTAGTTTTCCTGAGAAGGGTATTGAGTTAACATTTCCGCTCATCGCAATTGTAGGTTTGATTATAGCAAACATCTACATTAAAAAAGATGAGAAACTTGTAAAATCTGTAGACAGATTCCGGTAGACTTACAACGATTTTTTTGAGTGAGAACCGTCCTGAGAGGGACGGTTTTTTCATGTATGCTGTATAGTAAATGTAAATGCACTACATTTGTAGCTTAATCTAAAAATTGATGAACTTATACTTTAGGATTCTAAAATTTGCTAAACCACACCAAAAATATATTTACGGGAGTTTATTTTTCAATATTTTATACTCTCTTCTTCAAATAGCATCCATCGGAACACTCTTACCTGTACTGGGAATACTCTTCGGCACAGAGAAGCAGGAAATAAAAGGAGATGGTTTTTCTGACAACCTTAAAAGAACGCTTTATACTTTTATTAATAATGAAATAGAAAAGCATGGCAGTTTAAATGTATTGCTTTGGCTTTGTATTATTACCGGTGTTGCTTTCTTCCTGAGAAATATTGTCCGTTATCTTGGAGCTTACCTCCTGATCTTCTACCGCGTTGGAGTAACAAAAGATCTTAGAGGATCTATGTACAGAAAGATTCTTACGCTTCCTGTTTCTTTCTTTTCGGAGCAAAGAAAAGGAGATCTTATGTCCAGAATGTCTAATGATGTTGGCGAAGTAGAAAATAATATTCTGGGAAGCCTTGTAGACCTTGTAAACTCACCGTTTATGCTTATAGGTACATTGGCATCATTATTCTTTTTGAATCCACAATTAACACTTTTCAGTTTATTGGTATTACCTGTAATGGGAACATTAATTTCTCTTATAGGGAAAAGTCTGAAAAAGGATTCTCATAAAGCTCAGAATGAACTAGGGAATGTTTTCTCCATCGTAGACGAAACATTGAAGTCGGCAAAGATTATCAAGATTTTCAATGCTGATAAGTTACTGGATAATCGTTTTACCGGTTCTATGACCAAATGGATCAACCACTCCATCAGCCTTGGCAGAAAAAGAGAGCTAGCCTCTCCTATGAGTGAATTCTTAGGAGCTATTACTTTCCTTATTATTACATGGTACGGAGGTTATCAGATTTTGGTAAATAAGAATATGCAGCCACAGGACTTCTTAGTTTTCCTGGGTATGTTCTTTCAGATCTTACCCCCTGCAAAGAGTTTAGCAACATCTATATCCAATATCCAAAAAGGTGAAGCTTCACTTGTAAGAGTAATGGACATATTGGATGCCGACGTTAAAGTTGACGAAATAGCGAATCCTATTCCGGTTTCTGAGCTGAAAGATCGTATTGAGTTCAAAAATGTAGGCTTCTATTATAACAAGGAGAATCTGATTCTGAAAAACTTTAATCTTAGTATTCCAAAAGGGAGTACTGTTGCTCTGGTAGGACAAAGTGGTAGCGGAAAAACAACAATTGCCAACCTCCTGGCTCGTTTCTATGATGTAACTGAAGGTGCCATAACAGTAGACGGCAACAACATTAAAGATCTGAAATTAAAGGAATACCGCTCTATTCTGGGTATGGTAACTCAGGAATCAGTATTATTCAATGACACCATCTATAACAATATTGCCATGGGTAAAGAAAATGCCACCCGTGAAGAAATTATTGAAGCGGCAAAAATTGCTAATGCACACCAGTTTATAGAAAACCTTCCTGATGGTTATGAAACTAATATTGGAGACGATGGTAACAAGCTATCCGGTGGTCAAAAACAAAGAGTTTCAATTGCCCGTGCTGTATTGAAGAATCCACCAATTATGATTCTGGATGAGGCTACATCGGCTCTGGATACAGAGTCCGAACGATTTGTACAAGAAGCTTTGGAAAAAATGATGGAGAACAGAACTTCTCTGGTGATTGCCCACAGACTATCGACAATTCAGAAAGCAGACTGGATCGTTGTGATGGAAAGAGGAGTTATCGTTGAGCAGGGCACCCACCATAATCTGATGGAAAATAATAGCGTATACCGCAAATTAGTAGATCTTCAGAACTTTGATTAATCAGGATCTGACAAAAAACTAAAAATATTTTATAAGGCACCAAAGAAATTTCTTTGGTGCCTTTATATTTAACATAAGTTGTTCTTTCTTAAATCCAAAAAGTTTTCATTTCATTCTGGTCCAGCATTTTGTGCACAGGGCATTTATCTGCTATTTCCAGAAGCTTATCTTTCTGTTCGTCGCTAAGCTCAACATTTGTTGACAAGCTTATTCTGAAAGTGCTTTCTCCTTTTGTGTTTATTATTCTCTTGGCTTCCACATACAGGTCACCAAGTTCCCATTGCTTACGGTCTGCATACATCTTTAGTGTAATTGCCGTACATGAAGCCAGTGCTGCATCTAAAAGTTCTGTTGGTTTTGGGCCAAGATTCTGACCTCCGACATTCTTAGGTTCATCTACGTGAACTCTGTAAGAATCTAATTCAACATCTGTATAATAGTTCTGTTGTGAAATTAATGCTTTTGCCATGAGTTAAAAATACAACAAAAAAACAGGTCCTGAAAACGGGACCTGTTTTTTTATTATTCTAATCTTGCTAACGAAGATTTATTTATTTTCTGTAGGAAGCTTTGCAATAATGTCTATACCTCCTTTTGTAATATCTCCTATTTTACAGATCACTTCTGTATCCAAAGGCAGAAAAACGTCCATTCTGGACCCGAATTTAATAAAACCATATTCATGACCGGCTTTTGCAGAATCTCCGATTTCCGGATAGAATACGATACGTCTAGCCACATATCCTGCAATTTGTCTGAATACAACATTGGCCCCCGTTAAAGTTTTAACTGCCATAGTTGTTCTTTCATTAAGCTCAGAGGATTTCTCATGCCATGCAACCAGATATTTACCTTTATGGTATTTTTTATACGTTACCTCCCCTGTAACCGGATAACGACAAACGTGTACGTTAAGTGGTGACATAAAGATTGAAATCTGCAGACATTCCTGCTGAAGAACCTCTCCTTCGAAAACCTTCTTTATCATTACTACTTTACCATCTACCGGAGCAATAACGTTATCCACCTGATCCAGAATATTTCTTTCAGGATTTCTGAAGAACCACATTACAAAACCATACAATACCAATAATGGTATAATAATAAGCAATGACCACATCTCCAGAAAGTAGATACTAACTCCTGAAATAATAATAATGGCTAATAAAACCGTAAGTAAAGTACCTTTACCTTCTTTGTGAAATTTCATCTAAAACCTTGTTAAAATCATAAAATAAACATAAACGACAGGAGCGCAAAGTATAAAGCTGTCCAGCCTGTCCAATACACCTCCGTGTCCCGGGATTATATTTCCCGAATCTTTTACATTGAAAGTTCTTTTGAGCTGTGACTCTACCAAATCTCCCAACGGTGCAAAGATAGCAACTAAAAGTCCAACCACCATCCAGTTTCCTTTCATTTCAGGGAATTTATATTCAATAAAATAGCCTAAAATCACTGTACATACAACACCACCGGCAAAACCTTCCCATGTTTTTTTAGGGCTGATCGTTGGCGCCATTTTATGCTTCCCAAACAATCTACCAGCAAAATATGCAAAAGAATCGCTACTCCAGATCAGGACAAACAGCATGAAAGCTTCCCAGCTAAAGTGGGTATCATAAGGTAAAAAATCCGGTAATCCAAGTGCGAAGCCAAAAGGAATTGTTACATACAGGATGGTAAAGATCATTTTACCATTATCATTTTTAATTTCCTGCGGAAACTTGAAAATAGTAATCATGGCCAATGCCATAAGTATAATGCCAAAAATATCCATCATGTTAATTCCTAGATAGAAATACTGATAGAAAAATTTATAAGAAAATCTGTAATAGATATATCCGCCAAGAATAACGGTTATAAGAATCCATAACCAGGATTTTAATTTTGTAATCTTTACACATTCATAAACGCCAACGACTACAAAAAAAGTCATCAATCCGTAATACAGATAAGACTGATTAACAGATACTGAAAATGTTTTTAAAATAAGTGTGGAGCCGTAATGGGTTGTACACAGAAAAATAACCAATCCGTATATCAGTCCTGAAATAAGACGCTGTATGAGATTTTTATCCAAAGTGATGCCTTTTAATCTTCCAGCAAAAGTAAGAAAAGTTTAGTATTATCCGAGTTAGGAGAATCTAATTTGGAAATATTTCCACTAATTGATGTAAGATTTTTCAGGGTTCCTCTGCGCTTAACTTTCATCATAGCGTCGTTGAGGTTAGCAACAATCTGAGAGACGTTTGCTATAATAATGATCTTCTCGGGTAATGAAGATGAAGGGAAATGTCTGATATTGTTATAAGACAACATGATTCTACCATCGAAAGCGATAAGATATTCGCATGAAATAAAGGCAGTATCATTTATAAGTTCCAGACTTTCGGTGTAAGGAACTTTTACAACATTCAGGAAGTTTTGTAAGTCTTCGTCGCAGCAGAAAACAGATTTTACCTGTTCAAGTTTGAGTATACTATTCAAAGCTTGAAGAGCCTCTGCTTCGTCCGCACAATAGTTAAAATAACCTCCTGAATGTGTGAAAAGTTGAGCAAATTTATAGTCGAGATCAGCATTTTTCAGTTGATCCCCCAGACGAACAGAAGTTATTTCCTCCTCTTCGTCTTTATTAAACAGTTTATTAACAATTTTTTTAAAAATGCTCAATCTGAATATTTTTAATTAGCCTAACAAAAATAAAAATTATTTTTAATTAAAGCTCTTTTGCTTCCTCATTTATTGGGCTAACAGTATCATTCTCTGTCGTTGCAGAAAGCGGTTGCTCTGTTAACTCCGGATCCCAGGCTCTTTTTCCAAAGATTTCCTCCAGATCTTCTCTAAAAATAACTTCCTTATCTAATAACTTAGACGCTAAAGCATCCAATTTATTGCGATGAGTTGAAAGAATTTCTACAGCTCTCTGATACTGAGACTCTACAATTTTGGAAATTTCCTTATCAATAAGCTTAGCAGTTTCTTCTGAATATGGTTTTCCAAAAGAGTATTCCTGCTGACCTGAGCTGTCATAATAAGACAGGTTACCTACAGCATCACTTAGTCCGTAGATTGTTACCATTGCCTGCGCCTGCTTAGTTACTCTTTCCAAATCGGAAAGGGCACCTGTAGAGATATTTCCGAATACAACCTGCTCTGCAGCTCTACCACCTAATGTTGCACACATTTCGTCCAGCATTTGTTCAGTTGTAGTAAGTTGTCTTTCTTCCGGAAGATACCATGCTGCCCCAAGAGAACGTCCTCTTGGTACAATTGTAACCTTTAGTAAAGGCGCTGCATGTTCTACCAACCAGCTAACAGTAGCATGACCTGCTTCATGGAAAGCAACTCTACGTTTTTCAGATGGTTTAATCGCTTTATTTTTCTTTTCAAGACCACCAATAATTCTGTCTACAGCATCCAGGAAGTCTTGTTTATTTACAGATTCGTGTCCGTTTCTAGCTGCAATAAGAGCTGCTTCGTTACAAACATTGGCAATATCTGCCCCACTGAATCCAGGTGTTTGCTTCGCAAGGAAGTCAACATCTACAGAAGAATCCAGTTTAATTTTCTTAAGGTGAACATTAAAGATTTGTTTACGCTCATGTAATTCCGGAAGATCCACATAAATAGATCTGTCAAAACGTCCAGCACGCATTAATGCTTTATCCAGGATATCCGCACGGTTAGTCGCTGCCATTACAATAACGTTGGTATCTGTACCAAAACCATCCATTTCTGTCAACAACTGATTTAGTGTGTTTTCTCTTTCGTCGTTACCACCTGTAATATTTCCACGACCTCTGGCTCTACCAATAGCATCGATCTCATCGATAAATATAATCGCCGGAGATTTCGCTTTTGCCTGTGCAAAAAGATCACGTACTCTGGACGCACCTACCCCTACAAACATTTCCACAAAATCGGAACCTGAAAGTGAGAAGAAAGGAACTTTTGCTTCACCAGCTACAGCTTTCGCCAATAAGGTTTTACCTGTTCCCGGAGGGCCTACTAAAAGAACACCTTTTGGTATTTTACCACCTAATTTGGTGTATTTTTCAGAGTTCTTCAGAAAGTCTACAACTTCCTGTACTTCTTCTTTAGCACCTTCTAAACCAGCAACATCTTTAAAGCTAACATTTACCTTTTCTTTTTCATCAAAAAGTTTCGCTCTCGATTTTCCAATGTTAAAGATTTGGCCACCTGCTCCACCTGAGCCACCAGCTATCTTTCTGAAGAAGATATAATAGAACAGAACCATAATACCTACCCACACCAAAATATTCATAAGGAAGCTACTCCATGGAGAACTTTCCGTATCGAACGTAAGTTTAGATTTGATATTTGAATCTTTATCTGTGATAGCGTTATAGCGTTCCTGAAAATACTTCAGGTCACCAATATTTACAGTAAAATCCGGGTTTTCTTTCATGAATCCCATCATTGGCGACGGAGTCGTTTTCTTCTTAGCCAATGCAGGATCGTTTTTAGCTTCAGGTGTTAAAAAAACCTGAGCAACGTCTGTATCCTTTAATACGACAACATTTTTGATTTTATTTTGGCTCAATAATGCATAAAAACTTTTCTCGTCTAGTTTTCTGGTGTCCGATGAAGACATTAAACCAGGAAGGAAAAGCATAAGCAATACTGCTGCAAAGATTAAATAAAACCAATTAAATCCTTTACTTTTCATTACTTCTTTTAAATAATTAGGAGAGCGTTCTCTCTGTTAAGATTCTATTTTTGTGACTTTGGCATCTCCCCAAAGGCTTTCAATATCGTAATATTCACGAATATGTCTTTGGAAGATATGCACAACAACCGATACATAGTCTACTAATACCCACAATGAGTTTTCAGCACCTTCCACATGCCATGGACGATCCTGTAGTTCATTTCTTACTTTCTTTTCTACATTTCCTGCGATTGCTGAAACCTGTGTATTAGAATTGGCACTACATATAATAAATGTATCGGCAACTGTATTTTCAATATGCGAGAGATCAAGAACTTGGATATCCTCCCCTTTAGTATCCTGAATCGCTTCTAGTATTTTGTCTATTAGTTGCTGTTTTTCTGTATTTTTACTCATTCAAAAAATTGTAATATTTGCAAAGTTACTTTTTTTTATCTCAAATCCTCTTTAATTAGCTTTAAAAAATGAACAGCCTGCTTTACCTTCCAAGTGTTGGATCCACAAACGATATCGTTTCTGAACTTGCAAATCCAAACGCTACAGGAATATCCTCAGTATATACATTTGACCAGACCAAAGGACGTGGACAATATGGCAACACCTGGAAAATCCCAAAAGACAAGAACGTAGCTTACTCTTTTATCTTACCAACAAAGCTAGTGAGATTGTCTCCAAATCTATTCAACTTCTATACCGCTTTGTTACTTCGTGACTTTATTGTCAAAATTACCGATAAAGAGGCAAAAGTGAAGTGGCCCAACGATATAATTCTGCAAAATAAAAAAATTGTAGGAATTCTCATAGAGAAAATTACAGTAGAACATGTAGATTATTATATTGCCGGTTTTGGTGTAAATGTTCTTCAGGATAATTTTGACGAGATTACAAAAGCGGGTTCTATAAAGACACAAACCGGTTTAATCTTCGACCTGCATCAGTTTACGGAAGATATGCACAATCATTTTTCTGAGCAACTTGTACAGTTTCCTTCAGACGAAGAAGTACTGGCACGATACAACGAGGCATTGTTCCGAAAAGATCAGATATCCGTATTCGAGATTAACAATATCAGACAAAATGGCATTATAAGATATGTAGACAATGACGGTTATCTAAATGTGGAACTGGAAAATGAAGACGACATGAAAAAGTTTTTCCACAAAGAAATCACTCTGCTCTACTGATTAGCACGCTTCCAGTACAGATAGAATGCAATCGGAGCAAATACAATATTCGGGAGCCACATCGCTACCAAAGGCGATAGAGTTTGTGAAGAAGAAACCAGTTTCAGTACTTCGAATGAGAAGACAAATACAAATGCCAGGGCAATACCAATTGCCAGGTTTGCACCAAGTCCACCTCTTTTCTTCTGGGAAGAAAGTGATAGCGCCAAAAAGGTTAATATAATAATAGAAAAAGGCATGGCAGTACGCAAATGCAGCTCATTTTGATAGGCAGCAACATTGGCATTACCTTTCCTTCTTTCGTTATTGATAAACTTAATAAGTTCGGGTGTTGTCTTGTTTTCACCGACAAGCTCATCCGGGAAAATTTCTTCAGGAGAAGCACCCAGCTTCTGATACTTTGTATCTCCTTTAGCCAGTTTTTCCGTATCATCTTTATTCACCCACTTTTCGTAATAGTTGGTCAGCATGAAGCTTTTCTTCTTCTCTTCCCAAACCATATCGCTTGAAGTAAGCTGATAAATCAGTCGTCTGTTTTTATCAAATTTCTGATAAATATAGGAGAAACCTCTTTTCTCTTTAGGATTATAGCTATTGATAAAGACATACTCTGTAGGCGATAATTGCGTAGAAATCTGACGGCTATCTGTAAATTTACTTCTGTTAGCCGCACTATAGGTATAGATGATTAGCTTGTTTTTCTTAATATTTGCCCATGGCAATATAAAGTGATTAATTGCCAATGCAGAAAAAGCCAGTAATAAAGCGGCAATAAGATAAGGCTTGGCAAATCTGTGAAAGCTGGCCCCACTACTAATAATAGCTACAATCTCGGTATTATTGGCCATTCTCGATGTAAAGAAAATAACCGAAATAAATACCAGAATAGACATAAAGGTTATAACCAGATATATTAACCAGTAAGGGTAAAAATGAATCAGAAAGTAACCTGTTGTAAAGCCATTACTTTCAATACGTGGAATCTTTGCCTGAACGTCTATTACCAATACAATAATAGACAGCAATGCCAACATAAATCCCAGGGTTCCCAGGAATTTCCGGATAATATATTTATCTATAATCTTCAAGGACTACATTCTGCTTTTTAGTTGTGGAATAATGCTATCTTTCCATTCATAGAAATCTCCTGCTAAGATATGTTCTCTTGCGACTTTTACCAAATCTAAATAAAAAGCAAGATTATGAATAGAAGCAATCTGTTTTCCTAAGTATTCTCTTGCTGAGAATAAGTGTCTTACATATGCTTTTGTATATTCCTGATCTACATACGATGTACCAAATTCGTCTAACGGAGAAAAATCATTCTTCCATTTTTCGTTCTTAATATTGATCACACCACCCCATGTGAACAGCATACCGTTTCTGGCATTACGGGTAGGCATTACACAATCCATCATATCGATACCGTTACCTATAGATTCCAGAATATTCCATGGTGTCCCAACTCCCATCAGATAACGAGGTTTATCTTTAGGAAGAATATCTGTTACTTCATCTGTAATTCTGTACATTTCCTCTTCCGGCTCACCAACAGAAAGACCACCAATAGCGTTTCCTTCAGCTCCTGCCTCAGCAATAACTTCAGCGGAAGCTTTTCTAAGATCCGAATACACAGACCCTTGAACAATTGGAAACAACCTTTGCTTGTGTCCGTAATATTCCGGATTATTTTCTGTCCATTCAATACATCTCTTCAGCCATCTGTGTGTAAGTTCCATAGAAAGCTTTGCCTGATTGTATTCACATGGATATGGAGTACATTCATCAAATGCCATAAAGATATCTGCACCGATTTTACGCTGAATTTCCATAGAAACTTCAGGTGAAATAAAATGATAACTTCCGTCGATGTGAGATTTGAATTTCACACCCTCTTCAGTCATCTTACGGCTGGAAGCCAGTGAAAAAACCTGAAAACCTCCACTATCTGTAAGAATAGGAAGCTCCCAGTTCATAAATTTATGTAATCCGCCGGCATTCTGCATAACGTCCATTCCTGGTCTCAGGTATAGGTGATAGGTATTTCCTAAGATAATCTGAGCTTTAATATCGTCTCTCAGTTCTCTCTGATGAACAGTTTTTACTGTTGCTACAGTACCAACCGGCATAAATATAGGTGTCTGTATTTTACCATGGTCTGTTGTAATAACACCTGCTCTGGCTTTACCTTTTGCTGAAAATTGTTCTACTTCAAAAAACTTCTCCATATGTTATTTCGGAACTTCAGTTCCTTTATTTTTCTTTTTAATATATGCTTCCAGTTTCGGATCCTTTTTCATCAGCTTCTTTTCTGCTGAATCAAAAATAGATTCCATTTGTTTTTGGGATAAGTAATAGTTGTAACTATCCATAAAAACAGTTCCTGTAATTTTATGCTGCTGCAAAATATATTTGCTTGTTCCCTCCATATTAGCTTGCGGATTTATATTCAATGCTCCATCATAAATGGCCATCTCCACAAAAATATCCGCCATTTCGTCTTTAGAAATAAGCTTTTTTGGTTTATCTACCTGCGAACATGCAGACAGGAACACTATAAATATGAAAAAAAACAGTTTTCTCATAATCTGTTTATTATACTTTTCCACTTCAGGTTGAGTACTCCAAATAAAGCCTCCTGAAAAATGTTTGCACTCATTTTTGATTCACCCTTAGTTCTGTCGGTAAAAATAATTGGGACTTCAACAATTTTAAAGTCTTTTTTATAGGTTCGGAATTTCATCTCGATTTGAAATCCGTAACCCCTTAGTTTAATTTTGTCTAAACCTATTTCCTCCAGTACTTTTCTGGAGAAACATACAAATCCGGCAGTTGTATCATGAATTGGTACTCCCAAAACAAAACGTACATATTTGGAAGCAAAGTAAGAAAGTAATACTCTGCCCATAGGCCAGTTTACCACATTTACTCCCTTAGAATAACGCGATCCGATAGTCATGTCTGCATCCTGGCAAGCTTCATACAGCTTAGGCAGATCATTCGGATTGTGTGAAAAATCGGCATCCATCTCAAATATATAATCATATCCGTGCTCCAAAGCCCATTTAAATCCATGAATATAAGCCTTCCCTAATCCGTCTTTTACTTGTCTTACACTAAGAAAAACCTGTCCTGCATAAACAAGCAGAAGATCCTCTACAATACTGGCAGTACCATCCGGAGAGGAATCATCTACCACCAGAATATGAAAATCCTGCTGCAAATCCATTACAGCTTTTATAATATCGGCAATGTTTTCTTTCTCGTTGAAAGTTGGGATAACGACTAATTTTTTCATACAAATCGAGCACAAAGATAAGTTATTCTGATCTAAATTTTGTACAGGAGATGAATGTGTGTACTTTTGCAAAAAAAATCATTGATTAGAATTGTAGAAAACAATGACTGGGTAATCTACAGTATCTTAGGTATTGCTATAATATATATTATATCGTCCAGGGTACTGAATAAAGATATTTCTTTTGTAGAACATCTTCGCCTTTCAATAGAGGATAGCAGCAATATCTTTATCAACTGGTTTATTTCCGGCTTCATTTATATTTTCATCTTATCTGTTTTTTTATCACAGTACATTCCTGTAGTACCAAGATTTATTAATGATAATATAAACCTTGGTGGTTACACCCTCAATAAGTTTGGTTTTATCTTTATTACCTACCTATTATTATACGGAATAAAATGTGTCTTATCTTATCTGTTTTTTGCCAGCTCTGGCAATGCAGATCGCTGGAAGTCATATACCTTCAACATAAACAAGTTCTTCCGTATTATTATTTTGCTATTTTGTGCACTTACATTGGTTCATTATTTCTACCCTATAGATCATTTCCGGGTGTTCAATTATTACATAGGAATGCTGGTTTTTATCTTTACCGGCAAAATAGCATTTCTACTTTTTAACAGGAATCCTACTCTTCCTAAAGAATGGTATTATAAATTTTTGTATATTTGCACACTCCAAATTTTACCTCATTTGGTAGTATGGAAATTTTTATTTTTTTAGTCATTATAAAAATAAATTGATGAAAGTAAAGTCCGTTCTAGTCTCTCAACCAGCTCCTAACTTAGCTACATCCCCTTATGGTGAGATAGCTAAAAAAGAAAAGGTGAAGATTGATTTTAGACCTTTTATACATGTAGAAGGAGCAGATGCGAAAGAACTTCGTTCTCAAAAAATAGATCTTAGTCAGTACACTGGTATTATTTTTACCAGTAAGAATGCTATTGACCATTACTTCCGCTTAGCAGAAGAGATGCGCTTTGCTGTGCCAGATTCTATGCGATACATTTGCCAATCTGAAGCTGTAGCCAACTACCTTCAGAAGCATATTGTCTATAGAAAAAGAAAAATCAGCTTTGGTGAAAAAACAGCAAAAGATCTTTTACCATTATTAAAGAAGCATAATACTGAAAAATACCTTCTTCCATCTTCTGACGTTTTCACAGAGGACATTCCTAATGTACTAAGTGAAGCAGGTGTAGAATGGAAAAGAGCGATTATGTACAGAACAGTTTGCAGTAACCTGCAGGATGTTAACATAAAAGAGTATGATCTTGTGATATTCTTTAGCCCACAGGGTGTACGTTCTCTATTCGAGAACTTCCCGGACTTCAAGCAGGAAGACACTAAGATCGGAGTATTCGGGCTAACAACCCAGCAGGCAGCAGAAGAGCTTAAACTTCGTGTAGATCTTATGGCTCCTACAAAAGAATCTCCTTCTATGACAATGGCTTTGGAAAAGTTTATCAAAGCTAACAACAAGTAAAAATCTATAAATAATACAAAAGCCATCATTACCTTCGGGTTGTGATGGTTTTTTTATTTAACTTTAATTTTTTATTCACTTATAAATGAAAGCGCCAAAGGCAAAAAAGATAGATAAAATCCTTAGTAAACATGGCGATCAACGAATCGATCCTTACTATTGGCTAAATGAAAGGGAAAACCCTGAAGTTATTGCATACCTAAATGAAGAAAACCAGTACACCTCTGAAATAATGAGAGATACTGAAGATTTTCAGAATTTTCTTTATGAAGAAATGAAATCCCGTTATAAAAAAGACGATTCTTCACTCCCCTATTTCTTTAACGAATACTGGTACATTGTACGTTATGAAGAAGGTAGAGAATATCCTATTTTCTGCAGAAAGCATCTTACCCTGGAGGCGAATGAAGAAATCCTTTTGGATTCCAACATTCTTGCTGAGGGCTTAGATTTCTTTGAAATTGGAAGCCTTAGTGTAAGCGAAGACAACAATATGGTTGCTTATTCTTATGACAACCTGAGCAGAAGAATCTACACTATATACTTCAAGAATATTGAAACCGGAGAAATACTGGAAGACAAAATAGAAAACACAACCGGAAAAGCCGTATGGTCTGCAGACGGACAATATGTTTTCTATATCCGTAAAGATAAAAGCCTTCGCGCCTACCAGATACTTCGACACAAAATAGGAACAGACTCCAAAAAAGATGTTCTGGTTTACCATGAAAAGGATGATACTTTCGATGTCAATGTATTCAAAACAAAATCATCTGAATATATTGTTATTTCCAGCTCCAGTACAATTTCCGACGAAATGCGCTTTATCCCGGCCAATGATATTTTTGCAGAATGGAAGATTATTCAGCCCCGTGAAGCAGACCTGGAATACTCTGTAGAACATTTTGAAAATGATTTTTATATCATAACAAATGTTGACGGTGCTACCAATTTCAAGCTTGTAAAAACACCTGTTGATAAAACAACAAAGGAAAATTGGACAGATATCGTTCCGCACAGAGAAGGAATTTTACTGGAAGGCTTCGAGATTTTCAACGATTATCTTGTGATTGAGGAAAGAGAAAAAGGTCTTCTAAAGATTAATATTCGCAACTGGAAAACCGGAGAAACAGAATATTTACCATTCCATGATCCTACCTACACTGCTTATATCAGTATAAATCTTGAATTCAACTCAGAGGTTCTGCGATACGGATACACATCCATGACCCGCCCATCAACCACGTTTGAGTACAATATGAAAACTAAAACCAATAAGATCCTTAAGGAGCAGGAGGTTTTAGGTGGAACATTTAAGGCAGAAAATTATATCTCTGAAAGGATTTGGGCAACAGCAAGAGATGGACAAAAAGTACCTATTTCTCTTGTTTACCATAAAGATACTTCGAAAAACGAGGACACTCCACTTCTATTATACGGATATGGCAGCTACGGCTATACAGTAGATGCTGCATTCTCCAATGTACGCCTTTCATTACTGGATCGTGGATTCATTTATGCAATTGCTCATATACGCGGTGGAGAATACCTAGGTAGAGAATGGTATGAACACGGAAAAATGCTGTACAAAAAGAATACATTTTATGACTTTATAGATGCAGGCAAATTTCTAATTAAAGAGAACTATACTTCTGCGGAACATTTATACGCAATGGGCGGAAGTGCCGGCGGATTACTAATGGGTGCCATAATCAATATGGAACCTAAACTATTTAACGGGATTGTAGCACAGGTACCTTTTGTAGATGTTGTGACTACAATGCTGGATGAAGATATCCCTTTAACAACTGGGGAATATGATGAATGGGGAAATCCGAATGAAAAGGAATATTACGATTACATGAAATCTTACTCTCCATATGACAATATTGAAGAGAAAGAATATCCAAATATTCTGATCACCACAGGCTTCCACGACTCTCAAGTACAATACTGGGAACCTGCAAAGTGGACAGCAAGACTTCGTGAACTGAAAACAGATGATAAGCTTCTGCTTTTCAAAACTGATATGTCTTCTGGTCATGGTGGCGCTTCAGGGCGTTTTGAATCCCTGAAAGATGATGCATTTGAATACGCATTTCTTCTTAAACTGGAGAATAAAACCGAAGTTGAACTTCAAAAAAACTAAAAAATGACAGAACAGGAACTATGGAAGAAAGTAGATGCTTTTTTCCAGAAGAACTTTGATATGGAACCCAATCCTCCGATAGAAACTATTTTGTTCCTTATTGGCATTCAGGAGCTGGGTAGCGGACAACAAAAATATTCTAAAGACGATAAACTAAATCTTATACATATTGCTGTTTGCAGATTATTAGAACCTTATGGCTATTATAAATTCAATGGTTATGACGATGGTTGGCCACAATACGAACAACTCCAGGAGGTTCCGGAATTAAGGCCCAATGAGCAAAGCGTTTTGATGAGAAAATCTATTATACAGTATTTTATTGACGAAGATCTTTTTGAAGAATAAATAAAAAACACTGCAAAGCGCAGTGTTTTTCTGTTTCATTAAGAGTCAGTATTACATATTCCTGATCTGACTTTGATATTCCTTCAGGAATTCTGGTGAAGTCACTGCCCCAACTATAGCCAATATACTGAAAACAGTCCATATAGCAGATAAAACAAGAGCCACAAGCGCTATAACCTTAGCTGTTTTTACATTGCTAAGACTTTGCTGAGTGTAAATACTTGGATTAAGCTTGTATAATGTTGTTGCTTTATTAGCAAGAACAAAACCGATGATAGCACAGATTAGAGCCGGTATTGTTGTAAAAAGTCCGCAACAGCAACCTGTAAGCAATAAAACAGCCGCAGAAATAGACAATATCAGAGCTATCTGATCATTTGGCAACTTACCACCTCCCATAGGATAAATTTCGATGTTTTCATTCATAAATTAAATAGTTTTCAAATTAATATTGGTGTTTAAATAAATTTTAAAATATAATTTCCAAGAATTACAATTGAGGTCAACCAGAAAGTAAAGCTCATTAATCTCAACGTCCATGTCTTATCTATCCATAAGTGAAGACCTAAAAACAGAAATACACAAACAAGCGGAATAAGGCCAGGATATATCTGCAGAGACTTCATCACTTCACCATTCAAAAGATACTCTACACTCCTCTGGAGACCACACCCCGGACAGTCTACTCCGGTATTTTCTTTTATAACGCACTGTAATTTAGGAATTTTAATGTACAGCATTTCACTACTTTTTCCAAATTTAATTTCTTTTAAAGAATTATTTTCAATTCTTTTTCAAAATTTTCACATAATTCTTAACCGCATATCGTATCCGAACACTCTAGATATCGAAATTTATGTTAAAAATGCTCGTTTTAAGAAATTTGAAACATTTTTTTTCAATTTATTTTCTTTTTATTTCAATTTATTTTTAATTTTAACAAATATTTGAGCAAACAATGAATAACAAGTTCATTCCTATCATATCAGTTTTTATGACGATATCTCTTATCGTCTTCGTATCTATGCAGCTATACTGGCTGAAAGAATATTACAGAGCTCTGGAACAGGAGTTCTCTAACAAGGTGTATTCTTCCATGGAAAATATCCGTGAAAAGGTAAATGAAATGGAGGTGGATAAATATTACGCCAACAACAAAACCAATTTTTCGGAAGCTATAAAAAACTCCAGCGGACAAGCTACCCAGCAATATATTCAGTCTACTACGGACTCTACTAATAACAAAAGAGTTATTGCATTCTCTAAAAATATTATTGAAAAGAAAGACATTCCGTTACCTACTCCGGGGGACAATGTAGAGCTAACTAACTTGTATGGAGATGAGGGGCTGATAAAGCTAAAAAACACTGCACCAAAGCCATTGACCTCTGAAATGAACCAGGATTTATCCAGCAATAATTTTACTCTCAAGCAATTGGTCAAAATTAATGCCAGCAATATGCCTATTCAGCAGCGTATAAATACGAAAGAACTAGACAGCCTCATCAAACGCGAGCTAAACATGAAGGGCATTAATACTCCAATAGGATTTGCCATTTTAGATAAGAATAACAACCCAACAAAGGTTGCTAATAATAATTTTTTAGCACAACCTGATAAACAAAATTACACATTCGAACTTTTCACTGACAATCAGTATAAAACACTCTATACTTTAGCATTAATTTTCCCAAGCAAAGACTATTCACTTGTGGAAAATAATCTACCGATGCTTCTGGGAACAATGCTATCCCTGCTTACGATTCTGGGGATTTACATTATCTCCATCAACTACATGAGCAAGCAGAAGAAAATTTCCGAAGTAAAGACTGATTTTATCAATAATATGTCTCATGAGTTCAAGACTCCGCTAGCTACTATTTCCGTTGCTACAGACTCTCTGAACAATGATAAAATAGCAACCAATCCGGAAAAAGTAAAATATTACTCAAGCCTTATAAAACAGGAAAACCTGCGTATGAAAAAACAGGTAGAGAATGTACTGAACATGTCCAAATTGGAGCGTAATGAAATGAAACTTTTCCTGAAGACAACAAATGTAAGAGAGTTGATAAAGGAAATAACCCGTTCCTTCCGCCTGATTGTTGAACAAAGAGAAGGTTCCCTTACAGAGGAATTCAAAGCAGAGAAATACAACTTCAAAATTGATGAATTTCATATTTCAAATGCGCTTGTAAACCTATTGGACAATGCAAACAAATATTCTCCCGAAAAGCCTGATATAAGAATAAAAACCAGAAATGAAGGCCACTGGTATGTCATAGAAATTTCCGATAAAGGAATGGGCATGGAAACAGAAAATAAGAGCCGGATTTTTGAGAAATTCTTCCGTGAAGAAACCGGAAATATTCACAATGTAAAAGGGCAAGGACTAGGTCTTTCTTATGTTAAAAAGATTATAGAACTCCATAAAGGACAAATAATTGTAGAATCACAAAAGGAAAAAGGAAGCACCTTTACCATAAAACTTCCGTTAATCGTCTAACAACAAAATATTAAAAAAATGAACAACAGAATCTTACTCGTAGAAGACGACCAAAGCTTCGGAGCTGTACTGAAGGATTATTTAACCATTAATAACTTCGATGTAACTCTGGCTGCCGATGGTGAACAAGGACTAAAAGAATTTACCGAAAACGAATTTGACATCTGCATTACCGATGTAATGATGCCAAAAAAGGATGGTTTCTCTTTAGCAGAAGAAATTAAAAAAATTGATAAAAATATTCCGATCATCTTTCTTACCGCTAAAAACTTGCGTGAGGATATCCTAAAAGGGTACCAAATCGGAGCCGATGATTACATCACAAAACCTTTTGATACTGAATTATTGCTTTACAAAATCAAAGCAATTCTTCAGAGAAGTTCTTCCATTGAAGATGAAGAACAGGAGCAGTTTAAAATCAGTAACATTTTCTTCGATTCAATGTTGCGTCAGCTGCGTGTAAACGATCAGGAATACAAGCTTTCTCCAAAAGAAAACGAGTTATTAAAACTACTTTGCATCCACAGAAATGATTTTATGCCTCGTGATCTGGCACTAAGAAAAATCTGGAAGAAAGAGAATTATTTTACAGCGAGAAGTATGGATGTTTACATTGCTAAGCTTCGTAAACTTCTGAAAGAAGATGAAGGTTTAGAAATCATCAATGTACACGGTGAAGGATTCAGACTTTTAGTAAAAAACTAGGTACTGATTACAATAAAAAAAGGAAGCTGATTGGCTTCCTTTTTTATTTTTATTTTGCTTCCACACAGAAGATTCTGTAAGGAATAAGTATTGCTCCGCTGTACACTCTTCTTACCCTCCTCAGATCTTCGCTTCCGCTTTGCTTACTAAAGAAACTTCCGGCAAGAATTTTATAGTTAGGTCTAAGGCTACTGTCAAGCTCCGTTCTAAGATCCGGAAAACTCTGTCTTACCTCATATCTTATCTTATTTGCATCATTGCTATTGTTAGTCACAGCAATCTGAATCTTATAACCACTAAGCTTAGGTCTGTTTCTACAGATATCTGCTGTGGATAGTGTTTTTGTATTGATAACACGAGGTGTACTTGTAACAGTTCTGTCATCGCTTATTACCGATCCACCGCCAGTAGTGTTATTTACAATTTTAGGGCCTGCAGGACGATTACAGCTCTCTTCAGATCTGGTCAACAATTCGTCTATTCTGCTATCCATTTGTGTAGTATAAACATTACCGCTCACACTATCTTTCTTACTGATAATCTTCTGAGCATAAATATTTTGAAAACAAAACAACATCATAACAGCTCCTATCTGGAATATCTTTTTCATCTATTAATAGTTAATTTATGCAAAAATAATACTAATTCTTGAAACTAATTTAGAATTGATATAAATTAAAGAAAAATGACATTTAGACATATTTTAGCCCTGTTAATGTAGTGTTAAAATAGTATTTTTGCCGAATTGAATGATATAGTATCAAAGATTAACTAATCAAGATTAATTAAATGATTAATTGGAGAAAGCATTACAAGAAAGGGCTGATTGCAATTGGTATTTTGCTATCAACCAGTGCTCTTTATAACGCACAGGAAGGCGACCCTGCAAAAGGGGCAGAGCTCTTTAAAACAAATTGTACAGCCTGCCACAAACTTGACTCAAAACTAATTGGGCCACCATTAAAAGGCATTGTAGAAAAGGTAAAAGCAGAGGAAGGTCTAGGACGTGACTGGTTCCAAAAGTGGATTAAAGACAACAAAGCTTTAAGAGCTTCCGGAGACAAGTACGCAAATAAAATCTTCGAAGAAAACGGAAAAGTTGAGATGCAACAATTCCCTAATCTTTCTGAAAAAGATATCGATGATATCTTAGCCTATACATCCAATCCTCCTGCTGAACCAGCAGCTGACGCAAAGAAAGATGCTAAAGCTACTGATTCCCCAGACCTAAACGCTGTAAACGCAGCTAAAGCTAGCGAAGGAAATGCTAAAATCGTAATGATTTCACTTTTCGCTATTGCAGGTCTATTAATCTGGATCTTATTCAAAATAAGACAGCTAGTAAAACTTAACCAATCCGAAGAGATTACCGCTCTTAACGCTACAAGAATTCAATCTTTCAGCGAGCTTTATGCAAAATACAAAATTGTAGGACAAGGTGTTGTTGCTCTTTTAGCAATCTTTGCAGCATATGGTGTATGGAACTGGTTAATGTGGATCGGTGTTTACAAAGGTTACAAGCCTGAGCAACCAATCTACTTCTCTCACAAAATTCACGCAGGAATCAACAAGATTGACTGTCAGCTTTGTCACTCTGGTGCTAAGTATGGTAAAGTATCTGAAATCCCTTCACTTAACGTATGTATGAACTGTCACAAAGCTATCCCTGAATACAAAGGTGAATACCTAGAGCCAGGTCATGACAGAGACTTCTACAACGGGGAGATCAAAAAACTTTATGCAGCAACAGGTTGGGATCCAGCTAAAATGGCATACACTGGAAAAGAGACTCCAGTTGAATGGACAAGAATCCACAACATGCCGGATTTTGTATACTTCAACCACTCTCAGCACGTTATTGCCGGAGAACAAGCGATTATCAATTCATTCAACAAAAAACATCCTAACGAGCAAATCGATGTAGTATGTAAAGCTTGTCACGGTAAAATCGATACTATGAACGTAGTACAAATGGCTAACGATTTCACTATGGGATGGTGTATCGAATGTCACAGAACTACAGAAGTAGATATGGGTAACACTTACAACCAGGCTTATTTTGAGAAACTTCACGACAAGTTGAAGAAACAATATGGTAGCGGTGCTAAGATTACTGTAGATGCTATTGGAGGTATCGAATGTGGTAAATGTCATTATTAATAACGAAAACTAGAAGTATCAATGGCTTCAAATAAAATACAATTCAGAAGTATTCACGAACTAAAAGATCCAACTTTAACAAACAAGTTGGCTCAGAAAGAATTTGCCGAAGAAATTCCGGTAGATGAATTCCTAGGGAATGAGGAAAAAATGAATGGTTCTTCTACCAGCAGAAGAGATTTCCTAAAACTTTTAGGATTCTCTACAGCAGCAGTAACACTTGCTGCTTGTGAAGCTCCGGTAGTTAAAACTATTCCATATGTTGTGAAACCTCACGATATTATCCCGGGTGTACCTAATTACTATGCATCATCTTATTTTGACGGATTCGATTTTGCTAGTGTATTGGTAAAAACAAGAGAAGGGCGTCCAATTAAAATTGAACCAAACCCGGCAGCTGGCAACCTTGGTAAAACAAATGCAAGAGCTCAGGCAAGTGTTCTTTCTCTTTATGACAATGATAAAATAAAGCAACCAAAAGTTAACGGTAAGGAAGCTACTTTTGATGAAGTAGACAACACTGTACTTAAGGCTTTGGCAGATGCTCAGGCATCAAACAAGAAAGTGGTTTTACTTTCTCACTCTATACCAAGCCCTACTTTCAAAAAACTTTTTGGTGACTTCAAAGCTAAATATCCTAATGCTGAGTTAGTAACTTACGATGCATTCCCATATGCAGCAGCATTAGATGCAGCACAGGAAGTATTCGGAAGTAGAAACATTCCAGTTTATGATCTAAGCAAATCTCAGTTGGTAGTATCTTTCAATGCAGATTTCTTAGGAGATTTCAACGGAGCTAGCTTAGAGACTTCTTATGCAGCGGCAAGAGTTCCTGGAGACAAAATGTTGAGACACGTACAGATTGAATCTAACATGTCTTTAACAGGAGCAAATGCTGATACAAGAATTAAGCAAAAGCCTTCTCAGCTTTACAAAACTTTAGTAGAGGTTTATAACGGATTAAACGGTGGTACATCTGATAAGATTGCTGCTTCTATCGTTAAAGAACTTCAGGCTAAAGGAAGCAATGCAGTAGTATTTGCTGATGGTTCTAAAGCGGCACACGTTTTAGCACACTTAATTAATCAAAAATTAGCTTCTAATGCTTTCACTGGTAAGGCTTCTTACCTGAAAGAATTTGACGGAGCTCGTTATAATGAATTCCTTTCTTGGTTAAATGGTGGTCAGGTAGGTGTTGTTATTACAAATAACATCGATCCTGTATACTCTTCTAATAAAGGTGCTCAGTTCAAAGCTGCTTTATCAAAAGCAAATTTTGTAGTAGCAATTGCAGATAAAAATAACGAAGTAGCTAAAGCGGCTAAAGTTGTTATCCCTGCAACACACTGGTTAGAATCTTGGGGTGATGTAATGCCTGAAACAGGTGTTTACACTTTAATGCAGCCAACTATCCAAAAGGTTTACAAATCAAGACAAACTGAAGAGTCTCTTTTAATCTGGACAAACGGAAAAGGGGCTACTAACAATAATTACTACGATTACCTTAAAGCAAACGCTGTATCAATCCTTGGTGGTACTTCATTCAACCAGGCATTATACAACGGTTTCAATAATGTAGGTGGTGGTAACAACCTTTCTTATTCAGGGGGTAATGCTTCTCAGGCTATTTCTGAGTTACAGGCATTCAAAGCTTCTGATTTAGAATTAGTATTAAACACCAATACTGCGATTGGAGATGGTACACAAGCTAACAACCCTTGGTTGCAAGAATTACCAGATCCTATCACAAGAATGTCTTGGGATAACTACATCACTATTTCTCCTGCTGATGCTAAGAAATTAGATTTAGATAATGATCTTAATGCCAGAATGCAGTTAGATGGTTCTATCGTTAACCTTACTGTAAATGGAGTAACATTAAAAGATGTTCCTGTATTCATCCAGCCAGGTCAAGCAGATGGTTCTATCGGTCTAGCACTTGGATATGGTAAAACCGATAATGGTGAAGTAGCTAAGACTGGTATCAACGCATATCCGTTATTCGACGGATCTAACCTTGCACTTTCAGGTGTTAAACTTGAAAAAACAGGTGAAATGCACCAGTTTGCAGGTATGCAGCTTCAGAACACCCTAATGGGGCGTTATGAAATTGCAAAAGAAGTTCCGTTACAAACATTCTTGCACAAAGATGTTAACGATTGGAACAAGCCATTAGAAATGCACACTTACGGAGGGACTTTACCAATGGGTAAAATTGACCTTTGGGATAATAATGATGACACTGATGGTCCTCACTTCAATCTTTCTATCGACCTTAACTCATGTACAGGTTGTGGAGCTTGTGTAATTGCTTGTCAGGCAGAGAACAACGTTCCTGTAGTAGGTAAAGAAGAGATCAGAATGTCTCGTGATATGTACTGGTTAAGAATTGACCGTTACTATTCTTCAACAAAGAAAGTTGAGGTAGCTGAAGGATTAAAAGAAGGAATGGCTGTTCCGGGACTTTATGGAAGTAAAATTCTAGGTATGGAAGGAGCCTTGGAAAATCCTGCAGAAAATCCGGACGTAATCTTCCAACCGGTAATGTGCCAGCACTGTAACCATGCTCCATGTGAAACTGTATGTCCGGTAGCGGCAACATCTCACGGTAAGCAAGGTCAGAACCAAATGGCATACAACAGATGTATTGGTACAAGATATTGTGCAAACAACTGTCCTTACAAAGTAAGAAGATTCAACTGGTTCAACTATGCATTAAACGATAAGTTTGATTATAACATGAACAATGACCTTGGTCGTATGGTACTAAACCCGGATGTTGTGGTTAGAACCAGAGGGGTAATGGAGAAGTGTTCAATGTGTATCCAAATGACTCAGGCATCAATCCTTGAAGCTAAGAAAGACGGAAGAAGAGTTGCTGATGGAGAATTCCAGACAGCTTGTTCTAAAGCTTGTTCTACAGGAGCTATGCAGTTCGGAGATATGAATGATAATGGATCTCATGTAAGAAGCTTATTCGGTAGCAAGAGAAGATATTACCTGCTAGAGGAAATTGGTACAAAACCAAACGTTTTCTACCATACGAAAATTAGAAATAGAGAAGAAAAAGAAGTTTAAATAATAAATAAAGTAACAAATGTCAGGACATTACGAAGCCCCGATTAGGGAACCGCTTATTATTGGTCACAAGACTTACCATGATATTACGGAAGATATTGCTCGTCCAATCGAGGAAAGAGCCGGAAAATTATGGTGGTACTCACTTTATGCAGCACTTGTACTATTTATCTACGGAGTTGGATGTATAGCTTATACAATTGGTACAGGTATTGGTGCATGGGGGTTAAACAGGACTATCAACTGGGGTTGGGATATTACCAACTTCGTATGGTGGGTAGGTATTGGTCACGCCGGTACATTGATCTCTGCCGTACTATTATTATTTAGACAAAGATGGAGAATGTCGGTTAACCGTTCTGCAGAGGCAATGACAATCTTTGCCGTTGTTCAGGCAGCGTTATTCCCGGTAATTCACATGGGTCGTGTTTGGGTTGGATACTGGGTATTCCCATTACCAAACCAGTTTGGATCTCTTTGGCCAAACTTTAACTCGCCTCTACTTTGGGACGTATTTGCAATCTCAACTTATTTCTCAGTATCAGTAGTATTCTGGTTCATGGGACTTATTCCTGACTTTGCAATGATCCGTGACAGAGCAAAGACTCCATTCACTAAAAAGATTTATACTATCCTTGCTTTTGGTTGGGGAGGTAAAGCGAAGCACTGGCAAAGATTTGAAGAACTTTCATTAGTTCTTGCAGGTTTGGCAACGCCACTTGTATTCTCGGTACACACCACGGTATCCTTTGACTTCGCCACTTCGGTAATCAAAGGATGGCACTCTACCATCTATCCTCCGTACTTCGTTGCGGGTGCGATCTTCTCAGGATTTGCAATGGTACAGACCCTTCTTTTAGTTGCAAGAAAAGTATGTCACTTGGAGCAATATATTACAATGTACCACATCGAGATTATGAACATCGTAATCATTGTAACTGGTGGTATGGTAACTGTAGCTTATGCAACTGAATATTTCATCGGATGGTACTCAGGTTCAAGATTCGAGGACTTCACCTATTTATCTCCGGGAGCAGCAGTTGGACCTTACTGGTGGGCATTCTGGGCATTAATTATCTGTAACCTTGTTGTACCTGCATCATTCTGGTTTAAGAAATTAAGAACTAATATTATCTGGACATTTATAGTAGCATTAATCATCAACATCGGTATGTGGTTTGAGCGTTTTGATATCATCGTTATCAACCTTTCAAGAGACTACTTACCATCTTCATGGACAATGTTTAAGCCAACTATTATAGACGTGGGTGTATATTTAGGAACTATCGGATTCTTCTCTGTATTATTCCTTTTATATGCAAGAACATTCCCTGTAATTGCACAGGCGGAATTGAAAACGATTTTGAAAATTTCTGGTGAAACTTATAAAGCAAAAGAAGGAGATGAGCACCACTAAAAGAATATACGGCCTTTATGGCGACGATGACGATTTAATGCACGGTGTTAAATTGTTCAGAGATAAAGGAATTGAAATTGCTGAAGTTTATACTCCATTCCCGGTTCACGGGTTAGATAAAGCTTTAGGGTTGAAAAAAACCAGAATTTCAGATGCTGCATTTATCTATGCTTGTTATGGTGTAAGTATCGGAGCATTGACAACATGGTACATGATGAACCACGACTGGCCTCAGGTTATTGGTGGTAAACCAAACTTCGACTGGGCACACAACATGCCAGCTTTCGTAGTACCAATGTTCGAGTTAATGGTTTTCTGTGCTGCGCACTTAATGTCACTAACTTACTTAGTAAGAAATAAAATGTATCCTGGTGCTAAACCTCAGAATCCAGATCCAAGAACTACGGATGATAAATTCTTAATTGAATTTGTATCTGATGATGTGGACACTATCAAGCAATTGCTTGTGGATACAGGAGTTGAAGAAATAACTATTAAAGATGCCTAACATGAAAAAGAATTTTTTAAAAATAGCAGGTATCCTTAGCGTTGGAGTAATTACCTTAAATTCTTGCGGGGACAAAACTGAACCGCCTTTAGTATACTTCCCGGATATGTATTTTCCGGTAGCATATGACCCGTTAATGAAAGCTCAGGATCCTTATTCAGATCATGAGAACGAAATTCCGGCATTTGCATCCAGAAATGGACAAACTGGCCTAGATCCTGTAACTGGAACCGTAGCTCAGAATAAAGACGGTGTATTACCATCTGAAGCTCCTAAGCCAAATGATGCTGAAGATTATAACAGACTATACGATGAGTCTAAAAAAATAACTTCTTCTCCTTTAAATCCGGCTAATAAAGAAAAGGATTTAGAAAGAGGAAAGAAATTATTTGATCATACATGTGCTGCTTGTCATGGTACAGGTGGAGATGGTAAAGGGCCTATCGTAGAATCTGGTGCTTATAGTGGTGTTCCTAACTATGCAGATAGAGAAATCACTGTAGGTTCTGTACATTATGTATTGGAAAACGGACGTAACAACATGGGATCTTACGCTGGTCAGTTAAATGCTGGTGACAGATGGAGAGTGGCAATGTACGTTATGAACGAATTTAAAAAACAAGCTGCAGCTCCGGCAGCAGCTGAAAATAAAGATGCTGCGGCTAAAGATGCTCCGGCTGATAATGCTAATACTAAAAAATAAAAAGAAAAAAGATGTATAGTTTTTCACCTAAATTAAGACTGTATTCCATTATTTTAATTGTTGTGGGGCTTGTTCTGTTTGGTATTGGCTACGCTGTAAATCACAGTATCGATAAAGCTAAAGTAGAGCAAATGGTTGCTGCTAAGCACGTTGATCTGGAGCACGGACCAAAGTCCAACTCTATGCAGGAGCACGACAAAACGCATGATGAGCATATAGAAACTGCTTTACATCAGGTTCATAATGAGCCAATGGCAGCATTATTACAGGTTTCTGTATTTGCCTTTGGTATTGCCTGTGCAGCATTGTTCTTCTATTGTGTACAAAATGCATCTCACGCAGGATGGCCTATTATCATCCTAAGAGTTATGGAAGCAGTAGCATCGTTCATTCCTTATGGTGGTGTATTAATGCTGATCATTGTTATTGCAAACACAATCGGATGGAGCCACCTTTACCACTGGATGGATGGAAGTCTTGTTGACCCAAATTCACCAAACTTCGATGTAATTTTATACGAAAAGAGCAAATACCTGAATATTCCTTTCTATATTGTAAGAACCCTTATCTTCGTTATCGGAGCTAGTTTCTTTGTATGGAAATTAAAGGCAATGTCCAAAAAAGTAGATGAAACTAAGTCTAGAGCAGTATATCAACAATACTATAACTGGAGTGTTGGTTATATCGCATTCTTTGGTTTTGCTTCTGCAGCTTGGGCTTGGGACTGGATGATGTCTATTGACCCTCACTGGTACTCTACCCTTTATATCTGGTATACAATGGTAAGCTGTCTGTCTACTGCAGTAGGTATTATCATCCTTATCTGTGTTTATCTTAAGAAAAAAGGAGTATTACCTCAGTTCAATGATAACCACTTGCATGATCTTGGTGTATTCTTATTTGCAACAAGTATGCTTTGGACTTACCTTTGGTTTGCACAGTTCATGCTTTACTGGTATGCTAACGTACCGGAAGAGGTTAACTACTTCTACGGAAGATTTGAATACTACCGTTGGACTTTCCTTCCAATGCTGATTCCTAACTTCGTATTACCATTATTGGTATTAGTAAGTAGCAGCATCAAGAGAAACTATAAAGTAGTTAGTACTATGGCAGTTGTTGTAATCTGCGGACACTGGTTAGATTATTTCAACATTGTAATGCCTGGTACAGTAGGTCCTTTCTGGAATATTGGTTTACTAGAAATCGGAGCAACTTTATTCATTATCGGTCTGTTTATCTTCGCCGTAATGTCAGCTCTTTCTAAGTTGAAACTAATACCTACAGGTAACCCATTCTTAAAAGAATCTGAAATTTATGAATATCCATTCTAAAATTTTGATCAATACAAATTTAATCCCGTCCAACGACGGGATTTTTTTTTAATTTTGCACAAACTAAACTTATATTATGAGATACCTTAAATATCTTTTCCTATTGTCATTTTTATTTCTTGTAAGTTGTAAGAAAGACAAAGTTGACGGTGAGTCGCTAAAATCATTTCAGAGTAGTGTAAATGATATGGCCTCTTCCCTAACCACTATTAAACAGATAAAGTTTAATGAGGCGTTATACATCATCAAGAAATTCGGAACCAATACAGAGGGAGATATCGATCAGATGAATGCGACAGCAAAACTTCTTAATGGGAAAAATGTTGCCGAAATTCTTGCATTAGCAGATAGTATTGCACAAAAGCAGGGAATAGAATGGGCAAGTACTGCTCCACCTTCACTAGGTGAAATGAATATCTTCGAAGAAAGCAAACCTACAGAGGTAGACCCGAATGATATTCAGGCTTCTGCTATTAGCCTTTCTGTACAACCGGCAAGTGTAGATTCAATTTCGGGTCCTAAAGCCCTGATGATTATTCCTCGCTTAGTAGATGCACAAGGGAATAAAATAGAATTTAGTAATGCTGCACTAGAAACAGTACTGGAAGTGTCAAGCGGTGGTGCCAAAATATCAACCTCCAAAAACCTGATGGTTAATAATAACTTCAAAGGTTTTTATCTAAAGCTAAGTTCATTGCCTTTCGACAGAATTATGGATAACACCATTGATGTAAAAGTAAGCGTAAAAACGGCTAAGAAAACATTGCAGATGACCAAAGCCGGAATCTCTCTTAATCCTAATGCTCTGAACAAACCTGTAATTACCGAGCCAACAGAGCCTGTAACCAATCCTGATGGTACGATTACAAATCCTGACGGTACAACAACTCCAACCAATCCGGACGGAACTACACCCCCTCCTGTTGCTCCTGTAGAAACACCAAAGCCATTGGCTGATCCAAAAGCATCTGTTTCCAAATTTATCGGAAGTATCGGAGCTAAAAATCTAAAAGCTGCTTATGAAATGTCTAATAACCCAAGCTGGGGTTCTTATGAGTCTTTCTCAAATGCAAATTCTGGTTTTGGAGCTATAAAATCAATTAATGTAAAATCTGTAAATACGGCCAGCAAAACAGCTGATCAGGCAACTGTAAATGCTAACTATACCGTAACAGATAATGGTGGTAAAAATACAGACCTGAATGTTACTTATACACTGAAAGCATCTGCTGACGGTTGGAAGATTACTGGTTATAAAATAAATTCTGCAAAATAATATAATATGGCATCCGAAAGCTTAATCCAAAAGCTAGAAGCAACAATTGAAAATATTCCTGACTTCCCAAAACCGGGAATACAGTTCAAGGATATTACACCTGTATTTCTAAATCCAAAACTCTATGAGGAGGTAATTGATGATTTAGCTAATTTCAGTCGTGGGAAAGTTGATGTTGTTTGCGGAATCGAAAGTCGTGGTTTTCTATTCGGAATTGCATTGGCTGTAAAGCTGGAAGTTCCTTTTATTCTGATCCGGAAAAAAGGGAAATTACCTCCACCTTTTATTTCTCAAAAATATGATCTGGAATATGGTTCTTCTGAAATAGAAATGAAAGCCGATCAGCTAAAAGCCGGGCAAAGGGTATTAATCCATGATGATCTGCTTGCCACAGGTGGTACAACTGAAGCAGCTGCAATGCTTGTCGAAAAGCAGGGTGCAATAGTTTCACAGTTCAGTTTCTTAATTGGGCTGGATTTTCTGAATGGAGAAGAAAAACTTCGCCCATTCAATGCTGAAGTTTATAAAATTCTTTCATACTAAATACTAGAGTACTAATAACAAAATTAGAAGCTTTTAAAAGTGCTTCCTGATAAAATATAAAGTATCATGAAAGAATTTCAAGCCTAAGGTTTTAAATCTCAAATGAATTATTTGTATATCAACAGAGAAACATTAAATTTGCAATTCATTAAAATCAGAAAATGACTAAAAATAATAACAGCGGAAAAGAAACTGTAGAGTTTTTCGAAGATTTAGACAAAAGAAATCTGAATTCTGAAAAATTCATTGAAAGATACTCAAAGCAAATCGGGATTGCACTAGGTGTTATCCTTCTTGGTATCTTAGGTTACTTTGCTTATGACCAATTTGTATTAGGTCCGAAAAATGAAGAGGCAACAACTGAGTTTCTTGCTGCACAGAAAAATCTAAGCCAAGGAAAAGAAGACGTAGCCCTTGGTGGAAAGTCTGCTGCTAATCCTGGATTTATTGGTACTTATAACGAATACTCCGGAACTAAAGTAGGTAAACTTGCTGCTTACAATGCTGCTGTTTTAGAATTTAAAAAAGGAAATTTCCAGAAAGCATACGATATGATGGATAATTTCAGTTCTTCCAACAAGATTCTTATGGCTCTTAAATATGGTGTAATGGGAGATTGTCTAGCTAACCTTAACAAAGGTGACGATGCTCTTTCTCAGTTTGAAAAAGCGGTAAGCTCTTCAGATGATGATTATACATCATACTACTTTACAAGAAAGGCCGGTCTTCTTTCTTTATCTTTAAAAAAGAACGACGCTGCTAAAAAATACTTTTCTTCAATTGACGAAAAATATAAAGATTATGACAATGGAGCATCCGATGCTTATATTGAAATGGTAAAATATTATTAAAAAATGGCAACAACTGATCTTTCAGCTTATAAGCCACTCCATATAACAAATGCCGATGAAATGATTATCGGCATTGTTTTTTCTGAGTGGAATGATTTTGTAACTCATAACCTTCGTGACGGAGCAATTGAAACTCTGAAAAAGGAAGGTTTAAAAGAAAATAATATCCATGTATTTCCTGTTCCGGGAGCTTTTGAACTAAGTTATGCTTCTATGCAGTTGGCAAAAACCGGGAAGTATGATGCAGTCATTGCTATTGGGTGTGTAATTCGCGGAGAAACGGCTCATTTTGACTACGTATGCTCTGGAGTGACCCAAGGTATCACTAACATCAATTTAATGACAGACACCCCTGCTATCTTCTGCCTATTAACTGATGATAACAAAGAGCAGTCTATTGCCAGAAGTGGTGGTGCATTAGGAAATAAAGGTATTGAAGCTGCTGTAACAGCAATGGAAATGGTGGAATTCAAAAAGAACCTGAGTAAATAATCTCTGCCTCTATAAAATAAAAAGGAGCCTTTCGGCTCCTTTTTTTATTTTTTTACTTTTGGATTGTCTATATACGCATCTGTAGCGTAAGGAGTATGTGTCTTTCTACTTCCAAAAAAGGTTAAATCTGAAAAAGATGAAACACTATTATTTCTTATCGAAGCCGATAATTGAGCCTTTGTACTTACTCCTGTAATTTGTTCTATCGCCTTCGCTAAGTCCGGATCGGAAGTATTACCAAATTCTTTAAGATTTCCAAAATATTCTCTTCCTGCCGTTCTTATATTAGGAACAAAACCTCCATTTTTATTAGTTTCAGTAATTAGAGGGTGAGCATCATTTCTGGAGTTCCAATAAGCAAATACAATTGGCTGCATAGTCCAATTGTGGGATTTATTAAGATCACTAGCATTACGGTTTATATAATCTGTACTGGGTGAATCATATAACGTAATAGAGCCAACAAACTTTCCGTAAGTTGTCTCTCCAATAGTAATAACCCTCCCTTCCATATAAGGTCTTAATGCATCAATAGTTAATTCACTGGCAGATGCAGTTCCTCCAGTTGTAAGGATGCAGATTTTATTAAGATTCCCTAGTGTATTAATGTCAACTCCCGGATTAATTTGAACTCTCGAATCTGTTTTACTATAAAGAGGTACTTGCTTTTTCATAAGCTCTGCTCCACTATATTTTGTATGCTTATCATTATACTGTTCAATAACGTAAGGCTGGCCTATTTTACCCGTAATCATTGTTCCAAGAGCCACGGCCGTTTCTACAGAACCACCACCATTATATCTTAGATCTAATACCAAATCTGTAATATTAGCTTGCTTCATTCTTCCAATAGCATCATTTAATTCTCCATTGAAATCAGATTTAAAGGCGTTATATACTAAATAACCAATCTTTTTCCCTCCAGAATCAATTACTGTATCAAAAGCTACTGGATTATCGTTTATTTCACTCGAAGAGAGGTTAACTTTTCTTTTATCTCCATCACCTATTGGATCCGAATTACTATCCAAACCTTTAACTTTTTGTACAGTAACACTAAATGAATCAGCAAACAGACTGCTGTAATTATCTACTGTAAGAGGAGACCCATTAACTTCCAGAATTGCATCTCCTCTTCTAACACCTTCTCTTTCTGCCGAAGAACCAGGAACAACATAATTAACAATACCTATAAGATTTGGCTTATTAACCTCTTTTAACCATGCATTAAACTCTAAACCTGTGGTTTTAGTAATAGCAGCCCTTATACTTGCAGACCTTTGGATAACTCCATTTTGCTCAATCCAAGAAAAACGATCTACAACTTTATATTGGTATAGAAAACTATAAAATAGTGCATCCGGAGTTTTTGCATTTAAAGTACTCGCATACTCAGTAGAATTTTTAAAGTTATCTGCAAGAACAGGAACGTTTTTCTGCCAATAATACCAGGAATTAAGACCTTTCCATACAAAATCATTCTCTGCTTTTACAGCTACTGTGGTACCACCTCCATTCGTATTATTATCTATATTTATAGTATCTCTGGAACAGGATGTAAATGATAATAGCCCTATTAGAGAGACTAAGGATAGTTTATTTAAATTTTTCATATAATAATTTATAATATTGGATTTGTTTAGTTATTTATTTTTAGGTTTAGTATATACATCTGTACCTAAGGGAGTCATTGTTCTTTTGCTGGCAACAAAGGAATCACCTCCGGAAGCAAGAGGATAAGCGCTACGACCTTTAGTAGAAGCCATTGCAGTAGCCGAAGATAGTTGAAGTTGTCCTGTAGCCAATTTTATAGCACTGTCTAAAGCAACATCCGATCTGTCTCCAAATTCTTTAAGCTGGCCGGCATATTGTGCAGGCTGTATAGCATAATTTGGCAGTAACCCTCCCTTCGAACCTACTTGTGGGGCTACACGATCTTTATTGTAGTATGCAAATGTAATAGGTTGTAATGCCCAATTATGAGACAAATTCCTTCCTGACGATGAATACATAGATGGAGAGTCATAAATGGTATTAGATCCTACAAATTTACCATACGTTTCCTCTCCTATTGTAATTACACTGATATAACGACGCAGACAGTCTATTGTCAGTTCACTTGCCGATGCAGTCCCTCCACTTGTAAGAACATAAATTTTACTCAGATTTAAACTACCAGCAGCTGAACCTAAATATTTAGTTTCATTTTCATCCAAATGCTTCTTATTAAAGTCCATAATAACAAATGGAGAGTTCGAGAATTGTCCCGTTACCAAACTTCCAAGTGATACGGCTGTATTTACAAACCCACCACCATTATACCGTAGATCCAAAATAAGATCTGTAATGCCCTGACCTTTTAAATCTCCAAATACAGTGACAAGCTCACTATCGCTATTCTGAAACGCATTGTAAACAAGATAACCAATCTTTTTATTGCCTTCTGTAAAAACCTGTTGAGCAGCGACAGCATGCTCTACAAGATTATCCACAGCTGTAAGCGTAATTGCCGCTTTTTCACCAGTAGTTGTTATTACACCGGAGCTAGGATCTCCACTAGCACTCTGAGCAAAAGTAACACTGAAACTATCATTTAATAGTTGTCCATAATTAAAATTATTAAGAGTGGCTCCGTTAACTTTTGTAATAACATCTCCCCTTTTGATCCCGGCGTTATATGCTGGAGAATTCGGGACAACATAATTTACAATGCCTATTTTTGTATCTCCGTTCGGAACTTTAGTATAAATTGTAAAATCCATTCCGGTACTTTTAGATACTCCGTTCGAATTTGCTAATTCTTTATCTATATCAGATATAATCCAGGAGTTTCGGTCTACTATAGTATATTGATAAAGAAGGCTGTAAAATAAAGCATCCGGAGTTTTGCTATTAATAGTACTCACATATTGTGCAGAATTTTTAAAACTATCCGCAAGTTCCGGAACTTTTTCCTGCCAGTAATACCAGGAATTAAGCCCTCGCCAAACAAAATCATTTACCTCCTTTGGCTTTTCAGGTTCCACAGGATCCGGATTATTTCTGTTACATGAAGTAAGAAGCATTGCTCCAGTAACGGAAGCAAACAATAATTTATTTATAAATTTCATATTTTTCAGGTAGATTTGTGTATCTTAAATTCAAAATTAAAAGTATGAAAAAGAGATTAATGTACAGCTTATTTTTTTTAGGTGCTCTATTTTTTATCTGTGAATCTTGTAAAAATAATGTCACAAATGATACTCAGGAAGTAAAAAATGCAACCTATAAAATGTACGATATTAACGGAGAGCGAGGTTATAATGTAACTTTCGATGTTATTGGCAAAGGGGCAGAACCTGTTGCTGTTGTTATTAACCGGATCAGAAAAGAGATTAATCCATCCGATAAAAAAGAAAATACTTACCACATTAATGTTATTGCTGAAACCAGAAAAATACATGGTTACAGACCACAAGGGACACCACAGGAAAACGGAATTATTTACAAAGTAAATTATACAGAATATTTCAAACCTGTGAAATTTACATTAAAATAAATATCATATTGACAAGGAACATTCATAATGTTCCTTTTTTTGTCTAATTTTGGGATATAAAACTATTTCATGTATCTAAAAAGGTTACAGCCATTTTTCTGTCTTGGGGCATTGTATATTCTAGTGTCTTTTATTTTAAGATTCGTTTTTATTTTCCATCCTATTACAACGAGTAATTTTAGTATTTGGGAATGTACTAAAGTACTGTCTATAGGTTTGGTTAACGATTTTTTCATCTTTGCCCTGGCCAGCTCATTATTTGTTCTTTATACACTCTTCCTCTCTGATTCTAAGTACAGTAAACCCTGGGGGAAAATTATTCTTGCAATTTTAGTCCTGGCAATTCTATATGTAGCTTTTTATCCCAATAATATTTTCAAACAGTACGGAGGCTCGGTTTCAGAGATTGTACTGGCATTTTTAGGCATCAAGACGCTATTATTCGCCTTAATGCTTTTCCTTCCCCGACAGAGATTCACCATCCGAAATATTCTGTATTTCTTTGCAATTTTTCTGTATGTATTGCTTATTATATTCAATGCTGTTAGTGAGTATTTCTTCTGGAATGAATTTGGAGTCCGCTATAATTTTATTGCTGTAGACTACCTTATCTACACCAATGAGGTAATTGGCAATATTATGGAGTCCTATCCTATTGTTCCTTTATTCTCCATAATAATTGCTGTGACATCAATTATTACATGGTTTATCTATAAAAGAACAAAAGAAAACCTTGTTGAACTTCCTACATTTAAACAAAAGCTTGTTCTATTATTCTCTTACCTTATATTAGCAACTGGCTGTTACTTTTTAATAGCACCGTTTCAGAAAATAAAGGACGACAACAACTTTGCTGAAGAAATTCAGTCTAATGGATTATATAAGTTCTATTATGCATTTACGCATAGTGAACTGGATTACTTTAAATTCTATCCAACATTAGCCGAAAATAAAGCTGAAAAACTATATCTATCACAGTTTGTTCCACAAACTATGCCAAGGCCTATTACAAGTGATTCCACAGAACAGCATAAGAATGTGGTTCTGATTTCTATAGAAAGTCTTTCGGCAGATTTTATGCAACATTACGGAAATAAAGATAAGATTACCCCTTTCCTGGATAGTCTGGCTAACAAGAGTTTAATGTTTACCAATCTGTATGCTACAGGTAACAGAACTGTTCGTGGGCTGGAAGCTCTTACGCTGAATATTCCGCCAACTGCCGGAGAAAGTATTGTAAAAAGACAAAATAATAAAAATAAATTTTCCACAGGAAATCTTTTCAAATCCAAAGGTTACCATGTAAAATTCCTATATGGTGGCTATAGTTATTTCGATAATATGGAAGATTTCTTCAGAGGAAATGGCTATGATATTGTTGACAGAAACAACTTCAAACCAGAAGAAATAAGCTTCGCTAATGTTTGGGGTGTTGCCGATGAAGATATGGCTAAGAAAGCTATTCAGGTAATGAATCAGGAAGCCCAGACCGGGAAACCTTTCTTTAATCACTGGATGACGGTAAGTAACCACCGCCCGTTTACTTATCCTGATGGTAGAATTGATATTCCGGGAACAGCAAAATCCCGTGATGGAGGTGTTAAATACACCGATTACTCCCTTCGGAAGTTTTTCGAGATGGCTAAAAAACAATCCTGGTATAACAATACAGTCTTTGTTATTGTCGCCGATCATTGCGCATCTAGTGCTGGGAAAACAGAGCTTCCAATGGATAAATACCGTATCCCTGCTATGGTTTACGTCCCAGACGGATCTGTACAACCTCAGCAATTTGGCAAACTAATGTCACAGATTGATTTAATGCCAACCGTATTTGGACTTTTAAATTTTAATTATACATCTAAATTCCTGGGACAAGATGTGCTGAAACCTAACTACGCTCCAAGAGCTTATGTAGCAACTTATCAAGATCTGGGTTACATAAAGGATAATTATTTAACCATTATCTCTCCAACCAGAAAAGTAAAACAATACCAGCTACAGCAAAAACCTTCAGACCTGCCGGCTGAGTTTAATATTTACTATGAAGAAATACCGGTAAAACAGCCAAAACAACCGCTTGTAGATGAAACGATTGCTACTTATGAAACGGTATCCAAATGGTTGAAGGAAAATAAACTGAACAGATAATTTTTGTACTTTTAACATCACAAAAAACGATAAAAAATGAAATGGACTGAAGAAAGAGGTGGAAATGTAGAAGACCGACGCGGTATGGGCGGTGGCGGAATGATGGTTGGTGGCGGTTTAGGCACCCTGATCATTGCGGCTATTATTTTCTTCCTGGGCGGTGATCCTTCTGCTATACTTAATTCCGGAGGCTCTGCTGCTCCAGCACGTACTGAGCAACGCCAACAAGCATCTAGTGAGCAAGATAAACAACTCTATGAACTTGTAAGCATGCTGGATGCATGGAATACCAAAACATGGACACAAATTTTCCAGGAAAATGGGATGAAATATGTTGCCCCTAAAATTGTTATGTTCAGTAATCGTACAAATTCCGGATGTGGTCCTGCAGAGGCGGCAATGGGTCCTTTTTATTGTCCGGCAGATCAGTCTGTATATGTGGACATGAGCTTCTTTAATGAATTACAGTCTCGATATGGAGCAAAGGTAAGTGAGTTTACAGTGGCTTACGTTCTGGGACATGAAGTTGGTCACCACGTACAGACTTTATTAGGAACAACACAGAAAGTAGATCAGTTAAGACGAAGTGGACGTTATTCAGAAGCTGAAATGAATCGTGTATCTGTAGCCGTAGAATTACAGGCAGATTTTTATGCTGGCCTATGGACTAAAAAGAACAACGAACGTGTTCAGGGAGGAATTCTGGAACCAGGAGATATTGAATCTGCGGTAAGTGCTGCGCAGGCTGTAGGAGATGATAATATTCAGAAAAGATCATCTGGTTATGTGAATCAGGAAAGCTTTACCCACGGATCATCGGCACAACGTGTAGAATGGTTTATGAAAGGTTATAATACCGGCGATATAAAACAAGGCGATACTTTCAACGCTTTATTACGATAAATAAAAATCCTGCTTTCGCAGGATTTTTTTATGGCACTAGTCCAAATATTTTTGCATCTACAAATCTCCCTTTTTCAAAGAAGAAATCTTTAAGCAATCCTTCTTCCTTAAAATTCATTTTCAACAATAACCTTTCTGAAGCAAGATTATTGGGGTCAGTAAACGCTTCTACCCTATGGATATTCATTTCTGAAAAAGCATAAGGAAGAATCGCTGCTATCGCTTCTTCCATATAATGTTGACGCCAGTACAAAGGATTCAGCTCGTAACCCAACTCTATTTTAAAATGTTCATGAGCCCAGTTATGATAACCACAGGTTCCGATCATTTTAGCATTATCTTTTAGCTGAATCGCCCAACGGATACCTCTGTTATTTTCAAAGCTATTATTAAAATCCTGAATCAGTTTTTCTGCCTCGTCAATCTCCTTAAAAGTATACAAATCATAATACTCTGTAACCTCATCTTTTGAGAAATATTCAAACAGATCTCCGGCATCATCTTGTATAAGCTGACGCAGAATAAGTCTTTGGGTTTCTAAAACCGGAAAGTCCATTACTTCAGATTTTTAAAGAATTCCCACATGATAATACCTGCACATACGCTTACATTCAATGAATGTTTTGTTCCCAGTTGCGGAATTTCAATAAAGCCATCACATAACGCCAACGCTTCATCCGATACACCGTCAACTTCATTCCCCATAATCACCACATACTTCTCATCTTTGGAAATTATCTGCTCATTCAGAGCAATACTGCCTGTAGTTTGCTCTATGGCTAAAATTTTATATCCTTCGGACTTTAGTTTTTGCAAAGCATCGGTAACATCTTTCTCGTAATACCAGTCTACACTTTCGGTAGCCCCTAATGCTGCCTTATGAATCTCGCGGTGTGGTGGCTGCGGCGTTATACCACATAATACAACCTTTTCTATAATAAAAGCATCAGCTGTTCTGAATACCGCTCCTACATTGTTCATGCTACGGATACTATCCAACAGAACAATTACCGGAATTTTTTCTGATTGTTTAAAGGTTTCTATATCTACTCTGCCGAGTTCTTCCAGTTTTAACTTCTCTACCATGAAACTTCATTTTTCGGTTACAAATTTACAAAAAAGCTTATGGTACGCAGGTACATTTGGGAACGTAAAAATATTATACGTACAAAGTCATAAAATGTGAAAATGAGTTTTACAAAAAACAAACTTTCAAAGCCTGAATTTAATCCTTAAATTTGGAACCTATACCTATAAAAAATGGCGAAAGAAAAGAAGGAAACTCCTTTAATGGGACAATACAACAGTATAAAGACAAAATACCCGGATGCCCTTTTACTGTTCAGAGTTGGTGATTTTTATGAAACCTTTGGACAGGACGCGGTTAAAACATCTCAGATATTAGGTATTGTTTTAACTAAAAGAGCAAATGGCACTGCTTCTCATATAGAATTAGCAGGCTTCCCACATCATTCACTGGACAGCTACTTACCGAAGTTAGTTCGTGCCGGAATGCGTGTTGCGATATGTGACCAGCTGGAGGATCCGAAAATGGTTAAAGGTATTGTAAAACGAGGTGTTACCGAATTGGTAACTCCGGGGGTTACGTTCAATGATCAGGTTCTGAACGCCAAGCGAAATAATTTCCTTCTGTCGCTTCACAAAGAAAAAGAAAAATACGGAATAGCATTGGTGGATATTTCTACCGGAGAATTCCTGGTGAGCGAGGGTAATCTTGAAAAGTTACTCCATATTGTCAATACCTTCGATCCTAGCGAGATTATTCTTCAAAGAAGTACTGAAGTTCCTGCTGTTCTTAAAAACCGAAATACATTCAAACTGGAGGATTGGGCATATCAGTATGATTATGCATATGAGAAGCTTACACAACATTTTAAAACAAAATCTTTAAAAGGTTTTGGTATAGAGGATCAAAAACTGGCAATTGTAGCCTCAGGGGGTATTTTTGCTTATCTGGTAGAAGATACTCATCACAGTCTTCTGAACCATATCACCAAAATACAGCCTATTCCTCAGGAAGATTATCTGATGATGGATGCTTTCACCCTTCGTAATCTGGAAATTGTATTTTCCAGTCAGCAGAAAGGAAAAAGTTTACTCGACATCATCGATAAAACTTCAACCCCAATGGGTGGAAGATTACTCCGCAGAAGACTAATCCTTCCTCTGAAAAATATCAATGAAATTAACCGCAGACTAAGTCTTGTTGAATTTCTGAATAAAGAAGATCAGCTGAAATATGAAATTTCTTTAAGACTTAGAACGATTTCTGATCTCGACAGACTAATGGGTAAGCTTGCTGCCGAAAAAATAAGTCCTAAGGAATTGGGATATCTCCGTCAATCACTAGAGAGCATTCAGGAAATCAAAAAATTACTTATTCCACATCCGGATGTTCTGGCATGGCTGGATCCGTTAAATGATCTGGATGAAATTCTTCAGTATGTATACCAACATCTGAATGAGGAACTTCCTGTACACCTTAACAAAGGAAATGTAATAAAGGAAGGTGTTTCCGAAGAATTAGACCGCCTGAGAAATCTTCAGTCCAAAGGCAAAGGCTTTTTGGATGAGATGCGCGATCGTGAGATTGAACGTACTGGTATCCCAAGTCTGAAAATAGATTTCAACAATGTTTTCGGCTATTTTATTGAAGTAAGAAATACCCACAAAGACAAAGTTCCGGAAGACTGGATCCGTAAACAGACTCTTGTAAACGCAGAACGCTATATCACCGAAGAGCTAAAGGAGTATGAAAGCCAGATTCTAGGAGCTGAAGAAAAGATTTCGTTACTGGAAACACAACTATACCGCACTACCTGTGCTTATCTACTACAATATATAGATCTTATTCAGGAGAATTCTGCTTTAATTGCTCAGCTGGATTGCGCATTAGGTTTATCCGAGCTTTCCGTACAGGAGCAGTATACAAAACCTGTTCTTAATGATAGCTTTGTAATCAGCATATCGGAAGGACGCCACCCTATTATAGAAAAATCTTTGCCTTTGGGTGAAAAATATATTCCGAATGATATCTATCTGGATCAGGATTCACAACAGATTATTATGGTTACAGGCCCCAATATGGCCGGTAAATCAGCCATATTAAGACAAACAGCTATTATCTGTCTTTTGGCTCAGATTGGTAGTTATGTTCCGGCAAAACATGCCGAAGTGGGATTACTTGACAAAATTTTCACCCGTGTAGGAGCTTCTGACAATATTGCGGCTGGTGAATCTACCTTTATGGTGGAAATGAATGAGGCGGCCAATATTCTGAATAATATATCCGACCGTTCATTAATATTACTGGATGAGATTGGACGTGGTACAAGTACATACGATGGTGTTTCCATTGCATGGGCTATTGCAGAGTATCTGCACCAACACTCAACAAAGCCAAAGACTCTTTTTGCAACGCACTATCATGAGCTAAATGAAATGACCGTAAACTTTGAACGGATTAAAAACTTTAGCGTAAGTATCCAGGAAAATAAAGGGAACATTATATTCCTCAGAAAGTTAATCCCTGGCGGTAGTGAGCATAGTTTTGGTATCCATGTAGCAAAGCTTGCAGGAATGCCCTCTAAAGTTGTTCACCGTGCAGAGGAAATTCTGAAGACACTGGAGGATTCCAGAGCACAAAGCGGTTCATCTGAAAAAATAAAAAGAGTAACCGAAGAAAATATGCAATTAAGCTTCTTCCAACTGGATGATCCGGTTTTGGAAAATATCCGTGAGGAATTAACTAAAATCGATATTAATACACTAACTCCTATTGAAGCTTTAATGAAGCTGAATTCTATCAAAAAGATGATAGGTAGTTAAAGAAAAGTATATTAGTGAAGTAGTTGAAATTTTAATTGTCATTAAACCTAAAAGGTAATCTATAGTTAGCCGCAATAGGCTGACCATTTTCAAGTCTTACTTTTATTTTTGTTCTAATGCGTTTTAAAGTTTTAATTACTTCATTATTAAACTGTTGATTATCTCCTGCCGCACTAATTCGGGTCATACTTCCGTCTTTCTCAATTGTAAAAGAAAGAACGCAAGACAAGTCTCCTTTCCCTACAAAATTACGTGTATTAAAAGACTGGCTTAGATCTCTATAAAAAGTAGTGAGATTATCCGGTGATTCTACTTGCCTAGTAACCGTAGGTGTATCCTTTACTGCCTGAGAAAAAGCAGATCCGGAGAATAAAATTGAAAAAAGTAAGATATATTTGTGACTCATAGAACAAATGTAACAAAATGAAATTCAACCTCTATTATTTTATTGCCACAATTATCCTTTTCATCACAGAAGTCCTTATAGCTACTGTTTTCAAAGATTTATTCTTTGTCCGCGCTTACCTGGGAGATGTTCTGGTAACTATTCTGATTTATACATTTGTAAAAAGCTTCTTTGCTATCGATAGCGGAAAACTCCTGATTGGTGTTTTCATATTTTCTGTTTTTATAGAAATATTACAATACTTCAACATAGCCGATTTATTAGGCTTACAACGCGGAAGTATTGCTTACATTGTAGTAGGTAACAGTTTTAGTTGGATTGATATAGTTTGCTATGGCGCTGGCTGTTTAATTGCCTTTGCTGTTGAAAGGTTAAGGAATTTATATCCCGCATAATTTAATTTATACCTCGCCCTCTATTTACTATTCGTTGTACAAAAAATACACTTAAATAGGTTGATAAGGCACTGCAAAAATTTCTTTCAGATATCCCATTATTTCAGAAAAAATGCCATATCCTCCTACGATAATAAGGAAAATCCCAAATAAAAAAGCTTGTATTCGTTTTGCGTCAGAGTAAGAATCTGACCGTACTTCTTTATCTTTATCTCTTCCCAACCACATCATAAGCAAGCCAACACCTATCATAAAAATTTTAAAAAAGTGGTTTTCCATTTTAATTAATACTGGAGAATGTATAAGTTATTTAAACATAGAATTTATCATATAGTAAAAGTATAATTTCTTATGGGGTGAAATACATATTTCTTTAGTAACTCCTATTTTGCATTCAAGTCCTGCGCAATTAACCATGCTTCACTCCAGCAAGCCTGAAAGTTAAAGCCACCAGTAACTGCATCGATATTCAGTACTTCCCCTGCAAGATAAAAATTAGAATACTTTTTACTCTGCATCGTTTTGAAATCTATTTCCTTCAGGTCTACCCCTCCGGCTGTTACAAACTCATCTTTAAAAGTACTCTTACCCTTTACCAGCATCTTATTTTGACAAAGACTTTCTAAAATCAGCTGAACTTCTTTATTGCTGATATTTCCTAGTTGCTTTTGCGGATCGATGTTGCAAATATCCAATAAATGGTTCCAGAAGCGATTGGTAATATCAAAAATCTTAGACTGTCCTATACTCTTCTTAGGATTATCTGCTTTAAACTGATTTAGAGTATCTTCAGCAATTGAAATATCAATACCCAGGAAGTTAACGATCACATCAAAATTATAATCCATTGCGAATAATTCCCGTGCGCACCATGCAGACAATTTCAGAACAGCTGGTCCGCTTAAACCCCAATGGGTTATTAATAAAGGCCCGCTTTCTTCTTTCTTTAATGCAGGGAGCTTTACCCAAGCATTCGGAAACGAAGTTCCCATTAATCCTTCTATGCTTTTATTTTTGATATTGAAAGTAAACAATGATGGTACCAGATCTACTATTTTAAAGTCTAAAGGCTTTAGAAGCTGATAAGATTTTGGTGAACTTCCTGTACAAAAAACTACTAAATCTGCTGTAAATTCTTCAGAAGATGTCGTAATTACCCACTGTTCTCCTTGCTGTTCTATTTTTTTAACGACCTGTTTAGTCGAAACTTTTGTTCCATTTGCAATTACAGCATCTGCAAGGGCGTTCATAATACTCAATGAAGAATTACTTTCCGGAAAAATACGGTTATCATCTTCAATTTTTAAAGCAACGCCCCGTTCTTCAAACCAGCCCATTGTATCTCCCGGCTGAAACTTTGTGAAAACACTCAATAATTCTTTATTCCCTCTCGGATAAAAAGAAGTAAGCTCACGGGGATCAAAACAGGCATGAGTGACATTACATCTGCCTCCTCCTGAAATTTTTACTTTTTGCAAAACATCTGAAGCCTGCTCCAGGATATGGATATCATATTTTTCTCCATCCACATTTGCCGCTGTAAAAAAGCCCGCAGCCCCACCTCCGATAATAACAAGTTTTTTCTTTTCCAGATTCATAGTAATACAATGCAAGGCACAAAATTACAATTTTTATAAACCATCATTTATCCTTAATTTTGAAGATTAGATAAAAATCATCAACAAAGTCTTTTTTTCAAAAAAAATTCAATTTAAGCATGTCAGCATTCTATTATAAATTCGAGGTAAGGTGGTCAGATATTGACGCCAACCGTCATCTGGCAAATTCATCTTATGTAATGTATTGTGCCCAAACACGTATGGCTTTTATGAATGCTCATAATATGGGTGTTTCCAAACTTGTACACTGGGGAATCGGTCCTGTAATTTTGCATGAGGAATATTCTTTCTATAAAGAAATCATGGCAGACCAAACAGTATATGTAAGTCTGGAAATTTCCGGAATGTCCGAAGATAGCTCTATTTATTCTTTCACACACAAATTTTATCTTCCAGACGGAACACACTGTGCAACATCTAAAGTTACAGGTGTATGGATTGATATGATGCTTCGTAAAATGACAACTCCACCAGACGATATTCTGGTAAGCTTATTAAAATACAAAACTGATCAAACGGAACTTTTGGCCAAGGAAGATTTAAAAAAACTTTCTCACCGACCAGAAAATATAGATCCATCCGTTTTTAAATAATATTATGTTAGAAGATAAAAAACCTCAACTAACCCCTGTTTCCCAACTTGGTGAATTTGGGCTTATAAAACACCTGACAGAGAATTTTCCATTGGAAAACTCTTCTTCGGAATTAGGTGTAGGAGATGATGCTGCTGTTATAAATCCGGAAGGCAAAAAAGTAGTTGTAACAACAGATATTTTAGCCGAAGGTGTACACTTTAATCTGGGATATGCTCCACTAAAGCACTTGGGATATAAAGCTGTAGTTGTGAATCTGAGTGATCTTGCAGCAATGAACGCTGTACCCTCTCAGATTTTGGTTTCATTAGCTGCATCTAACCGTTTTCCGGTAGAAGCTTTTGAAGAATTGTATGCTGGTATTGCTCTGGCATGTCAGCATTATCATGTAGATCTTATAGGCGGAGATACCACAAGTTCCAATGCAGGACTAGTAATGAGTATTACCGCAATAGGCCTACAGGACGAACAGAAAATTGTTAAAAGATCCGGAGCGAAGCCTAATGATCTTCTGGTTGTAACCGGAGATCTTGGTGGGGCCTATATGGGATTACAAATTCTGGAAAGAGAACATGCTGTTTATTTAGCAAACCCAGATATGCAACCCGAAATGGAAGGCTATGATTATATCCTTCAGCGTCAGCTGAAACCTGAGGCCCGTACAGATATAAGAACAACTCTGGAAGAAATGGATATTATCCCAACTACTATGATTGATATATCGGACGGCCTTGCTTCCGAAATCCTTCATCTTTCAGACCAGTCTAAGGTAGGATTCCATCTGTATGAAGAAAAGATCCCTATGGATACACAGATGATTAATACCGCTGAGGAACTTAATTTTAATCCGGTAATTGCTGCACTTAATGGTGGAGAAGATTACGAATTATTATTTACCATCAGTCCGGATAGCTATGACAAAATCAAGAACCATCCTGATTTTACTATTATCGGTCACGCTGTAGAGGCTAATCAAGGCAACTATATGGTTGCAAGAGGTTCTAACGAACTCATAAAGCTTACTGCTCAGGGATGGGATGCCTTCCTGAACAAAGGTGAATAATTATAATTAATATAACAGTGTAACAATAGATTGATAAGTTGTTACACTGTTATATTACTACTATCTTATATAAATCTTCCCTTTTTATTTCCTAAGAATGCCGCGATCTGGCTTGGTCGGATGAGTTCATCTATATTGATTCCGATATCTTCTTTTGATATAACTGGCTCTTTGTAATTCTTTTCGTCGAATTTATAAAGACTCCATTCACCATTATGATATTCAAGAGCCGTCAAATTTTCTATCCAGTCTCCTGAATTCAGATACCTTACACTTCCTTTCTCTGTTTCTATCATTTTGTCTACAGGCTGGTGAATATGTCCGCAGATCACAATATCATACTTGTTTTCTATAGCCAATTCGGCAGCTGTCTGTTCAAAATCTGCAATAAACTTTATCGCCTCTTTAACACTATTCTTTACTCTTTTGGATAATGAAATCTTTGATTTCCCGAATAAACTGAAAGTATAATTAATCGCCCGGTTCAGCAGGATAAGGAGGTCATAACCTTTTCCGCCAAGCTTGGCCATAAATTTTGCATAACCTTTCGTCGTATTATCGAACACATCTCCATGAAAAACCCAATGTTTTTTCCCGTCCAGTTCAAATAACAGCTTGTCTGTCAGCCATATTTCCCCCATTTGGGTATCGGAATACCTGCGCAGAAACTCATCATGATTTCCTGTGATATAGACAATCTTCGTCCCTTCTTTCAATAATCGAAAGAATTCGTTTATAACTTCCATATGAGAAGCCGGGAAATATCTTTTTGAGAATGCCCAGCCATCTATAATATCACCATTAAGTATCAGTAAACGAGGCTTTATGGTTTTTAAATAGGAAATTAACTCTTTTGCATGGCAACCATAAGTTCCCAAATGCACATCTGAAATAATAACAACTTCACTGTTTCTCATTGTAACAGGGTTTTGACAAAATTAAAAACCTGAAACATATTTATGATTAAGGAATTATTAATACTTCTTTACGTTTTAGTTAATAAAAGAGAATGAAAGGCCCTTTTGAAAAAGAAAAACTCAAAAAAATAGCGGGCAATTGCCCGCTATTTTTATTTTTCTGCTACTAACTGTACAAGGTGTAGTATAACTTCTGTTGCCTTAGACATTGACTGCAACGGAACATATTCATATGGTCCGTGGAAGTTATGACCTCCGGCAAAAATATTAGGACAAGGCAACCCCATATAAGATAACTTTGCACCATCTGTTCCACCTCGAATCGCTTTGATATCTGGTGTAACACCTGAAATCTTCATTGCCTCTTCAGCGAAATCAATAATGTACATTTTATCTTCAATATGTTTACGCATATTCAGATACTGCTCTTTAATCTCTACTTCAGCTGTTCCTTCTCCATGTCTCTGGTTGAATTCTGCAACCTTTTGTTTTAAGAATTCATTACGCTGTTCGTATTTAGTATCATCGTGATCACGAATAATATATTGCAGTTTAGCTTCTGATACATCAGCCTTAACATCTGTTAAATGAAAGAATCCTTCATAACTACGTGTTGTTGCCGGAGTTTCATTTGCCGGAAGGCTCTGAATAAATTCAGCTGCCAGTAAACCAGCATTTACCATTTTACCGTAAGAATAACCCGGGTGTACACTTAATCCATGAATCTTTACTACTGCTCCGGAAGCATTAAAGTTTTCATACTCCAATTCTCCGATCTCTCCGCCATCCATTGTATAAGCCCATTCTGCATTAAAGTGTGCAACGTTGAATTTATCAGCACCACGTCCTATTTCTTCGTCTGGTGTAAAACCAATAGAAATACGTCCATGCTTAATCTCTGGGTTTGCGATCAGATATTCAGCCGCTGTTACAATTTCAGCAATACCAGCTTTATCATCCGCACTTAAAAGAGAAGTCCCGTCAGTTGTAATAATAGTCTTTCCTTTATAGTTTGCCAGTTCTTTGAACTTAGTTGAAGAAAGCGTAAATCCTGTTTCTTTATTCAATAACAAATCTCCACCATCATAATTTTCCCATACAATTGGTTTAATATCTTTACCGTTAAAGTCTGGTGTAGAGTCGAAATGAGAGACAAAACCAATCTGAGGAACTTCTTTATCTAATGTAGAAGGAACGAAGCCATATACGTATCCGTTTTCGTCTTTGGAAACATCTTCCAGACCAATTCTTTGTAATTCCTCATAAAGATAATTAACCATATCCCATTGTTGTTCTGTACTTGGCGTCTTCTCGCTTTCCGGATCACTTGTTGAATATATTTTCACATAGGTCAAAAATCTCTCTAAAAGTTTTTCTTCCCATTCCTTATTCAATTCTACTTTATTCATTCTACTATTTTTTATTTTGCCTCTTCCGGCAACTGTTATTACATTCTGTAAAACCCTCTTTTATCCTATTAACTTACAGATTCTTTGAGGTTTTCATACTTTTTGTTTGTGTTGAACAAATTTATATATTTATAGAACGAATGACAAATTTTATGAAGCCCTTGTTTTTCAGGGTTTTCCTAATAAAAGTTTTAGAATATGTTTATAACAGAATGCCCCAGAGATGCTATGCAAGGCTGGCCGGAACTGATTCCGACCAACAAGAAGATCGATTATATGAACAGCCTGATGGATGTCGGGTATGATATTCTGGACTGTGGCAGCTTTGTAAATCCCCGAATGGTTCCACAGATGGCAGATAGCGGTGAGGTTGTAGATAACATTGATAAAAGCCGTTCCAGTACAAAACTTTCTGTTGTTATTGCTAATTTCAGAGGTGCCGAAAAAGCTTTGGAACATGAAAAGATAGATTATCTGGGTTTCCCTTTTTCTATCTCAGAAACCTTTCAGCACAGAAATACTAATAAAAGCAGGGAGGAAGCTTTTACAGAAGTACAGCGAATCTTTGATCTGACTAAAAGTAAAAACAAAGACCTTATTTTATATTTCTCTATGGCTTTTGGTAATCCTTACGGAGAAATGTGGAAATGGCAGGATGTTGAAGAATGGGCACAGCGTTTTAGTAATATGGGAGTGAAGACAGTTATGCTATCGGACACTACCGGTGTTTCGGACGCTGAAACAATTGCTCTTCTGTTTTCCAAAATCCCGCCTTTATTTCCGGATATAGAGTTCGGAGCCCATTTTCATAATCGCTATGAAGATTCCTATAAAAAACTAAAAGCAGCTTATGATAACGGCTGTAGACGTTTTGATACCGCAATTAAAGGGATTGGAGGCTGTCCTATGGCTAAAGATGAACTTGTCGGAAATATGCCTACGGAACAGCTTATTAATTTCCTTCAGATCGAAAAAATTGATAACAGGCTTAACTTGTTAAACTTTGAAAGTTCTTACAATCAGGCAAAAGATATCTTTCATTTTTAATTAATGTAAAACAGTAAAGTCGTATAGCTATTTAGAAAGATATACGGTTTCAATAAATCTATAAAAATATGACATCAGCAATAAAATACATAGGCCAGCTTAGATGCGAATCTCAGCATTTGCAATCCGGAAGCATTATTATTACAGATGCTCCGACAGATAACCACGGACAAGGTGCTGCATTCTCTCCCACAGATCTTTGCGCAACTTCATTAGGACAATGTATGCTTACTACCATTGCTATTCTGGGAAAAGGCAAGAATATAGATATAGAAGGTGCAACCTGTGATATTACAAAAGTAATGAATCCGGCTCCGCGTAAGATTGCAGAGATTATATGTGATCTGAAATTCCCGACGAATTACAGCGATGAGGAAAAGCAATTTATCGAACAAACAGCACTGAATTGCCCTGTTGCCCTAAGTCTTCACCCAGACGTAAAAAAAACGGTAAGCTTCACTTACGGATAAAAATAAAAGAGCCTTCAATGAAGGCTCTTTCTATATATAAAAATAGTTTATTACGGACTATAACATCCCAAGTTCAAATCGAGCTTCTTCGCTCATCATATCTTTTGTCCAGGTAGGCTCGAATGTTAATTCTACCGAAGCTTTTGTTACTCCCTTTACGATACCTACTTTTTGTTCTACTTCCAACGGAAGAGTATCCGCTACCGGGCAGTTAGGTGCTGTTAGTGTCATCAGTACTTTTACTTCTCCTGTTTCGCTAATCTGTACATCATAAATAAGCCCCAGTTCATAAATATCTACCGGAATTTCCGGATCAAAAATAGTCTTCAGAACTCTTATGATATTATCTCCGATTTCTGCTATAAATTCGTCTGTATAAGGTGTCTCCATTATAAATTGTCTCCTGTTTTTAGTCTTCACGCTGCAACAAATCCTCTTGCCGCATCTTCCTGAAAACGTTGCACAAAGTTAAGACATCTTTTTCACAATACACACGAATACGTTCTAAGTCTTTTTCTATATAATAAATTGACGCGACCATAGATCCGTCTATATCATCTTTAGGTGTCGGAACACCAAATATATGTGCTAATAATTCTAACGAAACAAAATTTTTCCAGTCACCAAATTTCCAGAGTTCCATTGTATCTATATGTGGAATTTCCCACGGCTTCTTACCAAACATTTGTAACGGAACCGGGGGCTGCATCTGATTAATCAACATTCTTCTCGATATATAAGGAAAATCGAATTCTTTTCCGTTATGTGCACATAGTACCACCTGATTCATTCGTGGGTTATTGAACATTTCTCCAAATTCTTCCAGCAGCTTCTTTTCGTCGTGCCCACTAAATGAATGAATCTTCAACTTTCCGGACTTTGCGAGCATTCCTACAGAAATGCAAACAATCTTACCAAACTCAGACATTATCCCACCTCTGTCTTCATAAAATTCATCAGCTGAAACATCTTCTTTTCTTTGAAATCTTGTTTTCTTGTCCCATAACTTCTGTGTTGCTTCATCCAAATCGGACCAGTTACCAGCCTGTGGTACAGTTTCAATATCTAAAAATAGAATTTTTTCAAAAGGAATATTTTGGATCATTTTGTATAATTTTCCGCCAGAGTGAAACTCACAAATTGAATAACGCTCCTGCTATGAAGTATGCAATTTAACAAAATATAAATTTACTTTCCGAATAAGGCCACTGCTTCATTTACAAACATCTCAACTTCTTCAGGACGTTCCTTGGTATCTTTAGCTTCGTCTCTGGAGGAACCCGTTCTCACAACAATCATATTATAATCAGGAATACAAATTACATACTGCCCATATAATCCCCGCAAATAATAATGTTTAATTTTTGCATCATTATTCACCCAGATCCCATTACCATAGGATTCCTTCGATAACTTTGTTCCAGTAATCATTTTTTGCACAAATTCCGAACTCAGAAGTTGCTGCCCATTATATACTCCGTTATCAAGAAGTAATTGTCCAAATTTTGCAAAGTCCCTTGATGCCGCATTGATACAGCAATAGGTTTTCTCCATACCTTTTTCTCTGTCGAGATTCCAGAAAGCAGGGTATTCCATCCCTAATGGTTTCCAAAGCTTTTCGGAAGCATAACTACTCAGGCTCTCTCCTATTGCTTTACGAATTGCAAAGCCTAAAAGTTGCGTGGTACCGCTTTGGTATTCAAACTGAGTTCCGGACACTGCTTTAAATTTTCTTTTCAGCATAAAATCTGCAAGATCATCCCCATAATAAGCTTTTGCATTTGGTTTAAACGGATTTGCATAATTTTCGTCCCAGTCCAGCCCACTTTCCATTGCCGAAAGATTACCAAGTGTGCAGTCTTTCCCCTTTGGGTCTTTAGCAAATTCGGGATAAAAATAGGATAATTTAATATCTGTACTTTCTATTTTTCTATCCTGAATTGCACATCCTAAAAGCATAACGGTGACACTCTTAGCCATAGAAAAAGAATTAGTTCTGGAGGACTGATTCTTTCCCTGCCAATAGTTTTCACTTAAAAGTTTTCCATCTTTAATAACAAGAAAAGAAACGCTTTTGGTTTTATTGAGATGCACTAAAAGCTTTTGAGGAAGTGAAATCTGATTATAGTCCGACGCCTTCTCCCATGGCAGAATGTTTCCGTTTCCAATAGTATTGGAGGAAAAGTCCTGACCATCAAAAATATGCGCTCCGGTCTTTCCTTTAAAATAGGTTTTCCTTACGGCTGTAAAGAGATAACCATACCCTAATACAAAACAAATGATAATAAGAAGAACTACAATACCTACAATTATACTCAGCATATTTTCTGTCGTTGTTTCTTACAAATGTATTAAATAAAGGTATTGATTCTAACGAAAAAATTAAGACCTTTGTTTGAAAGTCATGAGTCTGCAAGTCTTACAAAAATACCTTCCGGAAGGGTCCGTTTTCTTTATCGAAAAATGGCTGAAACCTTATTCCTGCCATATCAGAATAACAAAGAAACGAAACTCTAAACTTGGTGATTATCGTTATCGCTCCGGTGAAACCCAGCAAATATCGATTAATGGAGATCTGGAACCACAGCTCTTTTTCTTTGTATTAACACATGAAATTGCACATCTCATTACATTCTCTGCGGACAAAAAAATATTACCACACGGTAAGGAATGGAAAACGTGCTATCGTAATCTTTTACTAGAGAGTCTGAATATTTATGAAGAAGATTTCCGCCCAATGGTAATGGCTTTTTCTAAAACCCCAAAAGCAAACTATATGGCAACGCCAGAGATAGTTCGTTATTTCAGTAAAAATACAAATGAGGATTTTATTGAAGATCTGGATCCTGGCCATATTTTTGAATATCAAAATCAGACTTTTGAAATCCTCGAAGTAAGGAAAAAACGCTATATTTGCAAAAACCTGCATTCGGGAAAAAAATATTTATTCCGAACCTGTGTTCAGGTTAAAAAATTGACTCATGATGATTGAAAACAGATATTGTGTAATAATGGCAGGGGGTGTAGGCAGTAGATTCTGGCCTATCAGTACCTCCAAGTTTCCAAAGCAATTTCAGGATATATTAGGGGTAGGACGTACCATGATTCAGCAAACTTATGACAGGATCAGCAAAATTGTTCCTGTTGAAAATATTTTTGTTATTACCAGCAGCGAGCATGTTAGCGTGGTACAAAATCAGTTACCAGAATTAAAACCAGAAAATATTGTTGGCGAGCCAGTGATGAAGAATACTGCAGCTTGTAATATTTTCATGGGTATGAAAATAGCGGAAATTAACCCTAATGCTGTAATAACGGTCCTTCCTTCAGATCATCTTATTTTAAAAGAAGACGTTTTCTTAAACACTGTCGAACTTGCTTTTGAAGAAGCAAATACAAATCATACACTTGTAACTATTGGTATACAACCGACACGCCCGGAAACAGGCTATGGCTACATTCAGTTTTTAGAAAAAAAAGGGCAAAATGTTTTCAAAGTAAAAACCTTTACTGAAAAACCGACTCTAGAAGTAGCCAAAACACTTATTGAATCTGGAGACTTCCTTTGGAATGCCGGAATATTTGTATGGAATGTTCAGGATATCCTGAAAGCATTTCAAGATAACCTTCCTGAAATGTATCAGCAATTCACAGAATGTGAATACAACAATGAGTCTGAAAAAACATGTATTGAAACCATTTATCCAAAGGTTCAGAAAATCTCCATTGACAACGGTATTCTGGAAAAAACTAAAAATGTAGCTGTGATTCCAGCTGATTTAGGCTGGTCCGACTTGGGTACATGGACATCGGTATTTGAAAATGCTGAAAAGAATGAACATAACAATGCTGAAAATTCTAAATATGTATTGTCTTATGCTTCTACAGGTAATATCATACACATTAAAAATAAAAATAAGGCTGTAATCATAGACGGATTAAATGATTATATCGTTGTAGACACTGATAAAGCATTACTAATTTGTCCTCGAAGTCACGATCAGGAAATTAAAGATTATGTAATTGATCTGAAAACAACAAAAAAGGGAGATAAATTCATCTAAACATATTTTTATTTTTCTTTTATTAGCCCAAAGCGCTATAAAATTTATCTTTTCAGTGCGCTTTTCAGCAATATACATTAAGATATAACTAAAAAGACAACAGGGAATTTCACCCTGTTTTTTTTAGTTTTCAGAAATTACGTCAAATTATGATCTGTTTTCTGGAATTAAGTCCTCCTTTTTTTACAATATTCCAGAAAACTGTCCAACATTTAATACAAATAACAATGTATTAGAGAAAGCTTCTTCCTTTCTTTGTTTTTACACAAACAAAGGAATGATGATAAAATATTTTTACGCTCTGATGCTATTTTCTGCATTTACATTTGCACAAGCAACAGACAGCTTCAATATCTCTGGATATATCCGAAAGCTCTACTATTTAGACACTAACTCTCTCCTCTCAACACCACGCACAGATCAGGAAAAGATACTGACATATACACAAATGGCAGATTCCCTCTACAAACAGATAAGATATACTGACGCCATTAAACTTTATGAACAAGCCAATTATTACGCATTAAAGAATCATCATAACAAGGAACGTTTTGTCATTAATTATTTTCTGAGTGATATATACCGGAGTATAGGTTTCCCTAATAAAGCCAATGAATATTGGGGGATAGCATGTTCTTTTTCTAATTCTCTGGACAAGATAGATTCTTATATAATGACTAACCTGTATAAGGCTCGAAGAATGGAGCATAGTAACCAGTTTCATTTAGCCATCTTATACCATCAGGAAAACATAGACCTGTTAAAGAAAAAATATTTAAACCTCCCCGAGTCGAAGCCCTTTATTTTTCAGCAAAAAATTGATCTCGCTTTGGAGCATAATATCATTGCATATGATTATTTAAAAAACAATAATCTCCACGAGGCTAAAAAAAATTTTGAAAAAACAGAGCTCTATTTAAAGAATATAAATATTGCCACCCACTATCAGACACCCTATTATGATCTGTGCAAAGCAATGATAGCAACAAAAGAAAACAAAAGAGAAGAAGCCCGGGAGTTGTTTGATTCTGCAGAAAAAATTGCAGAAAAAAAAGGTTATCAGGTATTAGCCAAGCGAATTTCAGAAGAGAAAATTCTAAGCAAAATTAGCCAATTGGACGATCGCAGCTCTAAAAGTTTCAAAGAGTTCTTCAAAAAGATCTTAACCGAAATTCAAAAAGTAAATGAGCTGGAGATTGAGCGGGAAGAAAAAAAAGTTACCGATCAGAATAGCCAGATAGAACATTGGAAAAGCTTTTTTATCCTGCTAACCGCTATTATAACCTTATATATTATTATAAAAGATAAAAAAACATATAAGAAAAGACCTCCAAATCATACAGAAAACGTTGGAATTGCCTTCATTAAGAAAATAAAGCATGTATCTGAAAATGACATACAGCCTACTGAAAACTTTAGTTTTATAAATCTCAATTACGAAAACATTACCCGGACATCTACTCTTATTTCTGAAGCTAAAGAATCTGAGCTTTTGGAAAAATTAAACCAATTTGAAACCAGTACCGATTTTATGGCAAAAAACTTTACTCTTTCAAACCTTGCATCGATTCTTGATACCAATACAAAGTATGTACACTACCTCCTGAAAGCCCACCGGAATAAAAATTTCAACGATTATATTAATGGCCTGAAAATAAAATACATTGTCCATTGCCTCTGTAAAGAACCTAAATTTCAGAATTACAAAATCAGTTATTTGGCAGACATAGGTGGCTTTTCTTCACAAAGCCGGTTTGCTTATATATTCAAAAAAGAAGTAGGACTGTCCCCTTCTGAGTTTATAAGAACATTAAAAAGAAAAAACAAATAATCACAAAACACTGATAAACAACAAGTTAAAATTCAAACAAAAGCAATTTTCCAGAATTCTGCTTTTACAATACTAACAGCCAAGCCTGTCATCATTCTAATTTTACGGCATAAAACATTAAAAATCAGAGTGATGAAAAAAGAGAAAAACAAACATGTCTTACCTGAGATTTATGCTTCCGGCAAAAAGGCATACACTCCACCTGCATTAGAAGTCATTTTAATAGAAATGGAGCACGGTTTCGCCGCAACATCAGCCACTTTAAACCCCGGAGATGCAGGCTCTCCCAATACACCACAGGTCGAAGACTGGAATGATGGTGGAAGTCTGGGCGGTAAAGATTTTGACTTGTAATTAAAAGCTCATTAATCAGGTAAAACACAATTATGAATACATCTATACACAAAAATCTAATTAAGGCAACGAGTTCTTTTATTTTTACAGGAACTCTGCTACTCAGCTTCATCTCTTGTTCATCAAGGGATGAAGAAACCAAAAACCCGGATGGAAATGCAGGAATGCAAGGAACATTTCTAAGCTTTAATATTGCTGGTATCGAGGAAGAGGAAAATATAACGAACCTCGCTACTGCATCTATAAAAAATACAGGAAAATCTTCATCGGCTTCAATTGCTCCAGAAAAAGTAATTTCAACGGAAAATTTCGATGCCCTGATCAGCGCTGAAGGTCAGATTACATCTGATAAATCACAAGGGTTATCAGCCTCTCTTACATCTTCATATACAGGAGCTATGGCTGCGGTAACCAATACCCCTATGATAACAGGTACAAAGTATCGTTTGTTAATTTATGATGCTGCAAGCAACACACTTATAAAAAATGTTGATGCAACTTCAGGAACAAATCCAAATATCCAGGTAGATGCAGGAAAACAATACAAATGGTATATTGTCTCTACAAACGACAATTCGACACCATCAGTGAATACTGCTACGGGAATTGTTTCTGCAGCTTCGTTGGCCAACAAAGACGTATTATGGAACCAGGGAACTATAAATGCACAATATGGACAAAACAATATGAGCATTGTCCTTAAGCGCAACACAGCACGTATACAATTAGATTTGGATACAAGAGGAATGTTTGGAACCATCAATAATACAACCTCAGTAGAAGTTGGAACAGGTACCGGATCTGCTTTTTCCAGCATAATTAAAACAGGAGACCTTAATGTACTTACCGGACAATATTCTAACCTTCAGAATGTATCCGCAGTAACAGGCGCTAATATGGTTAACAAAGCTGGAGCCGGTGGTGCAGCCGGAGCTACTAAAACAGCAACTTTCTATACTGTAAGCTCAGCACCTGTACCGTCAAATAATCTAAGAATAAGACTGAATCAGCTAGATCTTAACATGGATGACAACAGCACACGAAGCTTTAGCAACAGTATCGTACCGTATAGCAATATCCCAGTTACACCTGCTTTAGGAAACCGTTATACCCTCAATGTACGCCTGATAGAGTCAGGTGTCAGACTAAAGGGATTATTATGGGCGCGTACAAACTTAATCTATTCCTCTCAAGCTGATAAATATCGTTTCCGACCGGATAATGAATATTCTCAGCCAGACAAAGACATAGAATACTGGAACTGGATGGCAGCAACACCAAACGGATCTTCATCTGACAATACTGATGCATGTTCTAAAGTTTATCCTGAAGGAATGTGGCGTATGCCTACCAATACTGAATTCAGTAATTTGGGGCAACCTGATGACAAAAAAGAAAATTATGGATTATTCTTAGGTGCAAATTTTAGTGCTGTATATAATCTGGATGCAGGAAATAGTTTAAATACATCCTTCCCCACAAATTCCCAAAGACTATTTCTTTCTTTTTACGGATATCGAACTGCACCCGGGTTTTTAGGAGGTACAAGTGTAAGTGATTCTCCCGGAGGAATTTTTCTGGGTGCCCTAGGCGGCGGTGGCGCATATTACTGGTCTTCTACTTCTGTTAACACCAACAATGCCAATTATTGGTACATGAGTTATTCCAGATTTGCGTGGTTTGTAGGCTGGAGTAATGCAGAAGTGAGATCCGGAGCCAAAACCGAAGGCCGTATGGTTCGTTGTGTAAGAACAACATCAACTCCGAATACTTAAATAGAAAATAAGTTTAACAACTTCATCATTTGTTTGTAAATGGCGGGTAATTCTGAATCAAAAAGGTTATCCGCCTTTATTAATTATAACAGTATAAATTAAATCATTTTTTTAACCAAATAAACATAAATATAAAACACAATTCTATATATTAATTTATTTTTTATACCTTTCACTAACAAATGATTAAAAATATATGTTAGTGAAAGTTTATGGAAGTGCCATACATGGTATCTCTGCCCGTTGTATTACTGTAGAAGTCAATATCGATAAAGGTGTTGGCTATTATCTTGTTGGCTTACCAGACAATGCCATTAAAGAAAGCAGTCACAGAATTTCTGCTGCTCTAAAAAATGTAGGATATAAGCTTCCTGGAAAGAAAATTACCATCAATATGGCACCTGCCGATCTTCGCAAAGAAGGTTCTGCCTATGATCTCACAATTGCTATTGGTATATTAGCTGCAAACAATTCTATAAAAGCCGAAAATCTTGATAAATATATTATCATGGGAGAATTATCTCTGGACGGAGGTTTACAGCCACTAAAAGGCATTCTTCCAATTGCTCTTCAGGCCGCTGAAGAAGGATTCAAGGGAATTATCTTACCTAAACAAAATGCACAAGAGGCTGCTATTACAAATAAGCTGGATGTCTATGGTATCACTAATATTAAAGAGGTTATAGATTTCTTCGACCAGGATAAACCTTTACCCAAAACAGAATTCGATGTTCAAAAAGAATTTGAACAAAAGACTGATAATTTTAGTTCGGATTTTAGTGAAGTAAAAGGTCAGGAAATGGCGAAAAGGGCTTTAGAAATAGCTGCTGCAGGAGGGCATAATATTATATTAATCGGTCCTCCCGGAAGTGGAAAAACCATGCTTGCAAAAAGACTTCCCGGAATATTGCCTCCTCTGAATTTAAAAGAAGCTCTGGAAACGACAAAAATACATTCTGTTGCCGGAAAAATAGAGAATAATGCCTCACTAATTACTATAAGACCCTTTCGAAATCCTCACCACACAATATCAGACGTCGCTCTGGTGGGTGGAGGAAGTTATCCTCAGCCCGGAGAAATTTCACTTGCCCATAATGGTGTATTATTCTTGGATGAAATGCCCGAATTCAAACGCAGTGTGCTGGAAGTGATGCGACAGCCCCTCGAAGATCGTGAGGTAAATATATCCAGAGCTAGGTTTACGGTGAATTACCCTGCAAGTTTTATGTTAGTTGCCTCTATGAATCCAAGTCCATCAGGTTATTTCCCTGATGATCCCAACAACACATCTTCAACCTTTGAAATGCAACGGTATATGAATAAAATTTCAGGACCTTTATTAGACCGTATCGATATTCATATCGAAGTTGACAAAGTAGATTTTGAGCAACTTTCTGACAAAAAGAAAGGGGAAACCAGTTCTGAAATTCGTCAACGTGTTATTAAAGCCCGAAAAATTCAGTCTGACAGATTTACTGAATTGGACATAAATTATAATGCGCAAATGGGTGCAAAAGAAATAGATCGGTTCTGTGAACTCAATGAAGCGTCCATGAAGCTACTGAAAACAGCTATGGAAAAATTAAACCTTTCCGCCAGAGCCTACGACAGGATACTAAAAGTTGCCAGAACAATTGCTGATCTTGAAAATTCTCATAACCTATCCACAGCTCACATTTCAGAAGCTATACAATACAGAAGTCTGGATCGGGAATTTTGGAATGTTTGAAGCTACTACCCTCTTACTCCTGTACCAAAAGGTTTGATAAATTTTTTACCATCGGGCCTGTCCTCCGCTTGCAAACCAAGATTATAAGAAATACCTACTCCTAAAGTCTGCTTTAGCTGTAGTTTTTGAATCTGGTCATGATCATACAGCAAATCAACAGATATAATAGTAGAAATAAATTTATTGAATTTAATATTAACTACACCTGTATAAGAGATATCAACCCGTTCCGGGTGGCTTGTATAACTGGAGAAAAGATTTAGCTGATTGGTAAAGCTAAAATCCTTCATAATCTGGATTTTGTACATAATATTGGCTAATGCACCAAACTCCGTTCTTACACTTTGGCCATTTCTTTCCAAACCATAATTACCAGCTACCTGAAGTTTCGGATCCAATACAAAAGTAAACCTTCCTGTTGCCGGACGAAATATCACCTGAAAATTCTCTTTCGGGTTGTAAGAGATACCGAGACCTATATTCAGATATCCCGGAGCCATAAACTTCGATATCCTGTCATTATAAACAGGTTCCGGTGTCGTAGAATAATTATATCCCGGAGAAAACTGAGAAAGAAACTGTATACCTGCAGACAGATAATAATTCTTTCTAAGATCATAACCATAGTTGGACATAATATTGATATAGTCATCTGTCTTTCTCGACGATTGCCCTTGAGAAGATACCAACCCGTAGCCTAATTGAAAATTATTGTCCAGAAAATGCCTCCCTTTTTTATAAATCAGGCTGTAATTTACCTTAGCATTTATTCCTACACTATTATTCCCCCCTGCATTCCAGTTAGAGAAGGCTGCCTGGTTAAACAAAACATTATTCTGCCCATATACGTACCATCTTCTAAGACTTGGGGATCTCATAATCTGATAAGGTGTAACTGGTATAGGCTCTGTTAGTGCAGCTATAACTGCGGGCTGCTGAATAATAATAGTATCTATTTTTATTCTTGGAATTTTCACCATGCTGAAATTAGAAAGACTGTCTACGTTTACACTGTTTTCTTTCCATTTAGCCTGATTAATAGAATCGATAACAGCTTTTGTTTTTGCATGCTGAGCAGAAACCAGCATTGCAAAAAAGAACAACGTACCTATTAAAACCCTATTCATTTTTTCCAATCTTTTTAAAATTCGTTCAAAAATACAACTTCTTTATAAAAAAAGAAATTTTGTCACTTCTATGACTATTTAAAAACGAATAAATACTCATTTTATGTCAAAAGATGCCAAAAATAAATCGTAAATAGTATGGCAAAACTTTTGCGCACTTTCTAGTTATGTTCAAAGGAGTTATACATCCAAAGGCCATTATTATGCCTTTACTTTTTTTAGCCGCAATATGGTTAGGATTTCTCGTACAGAACCTTGGACTGATCGAAGGTTGTGATGGTGCTATTATACCATTAGTTCCTTCTGGGCTTAAAGGTATTTTCTTTTCACCTTTTTTACATGGCAGTTGGGAACATATACTTGGCAACTCATTACCCTTGGTTGTATTAAGCTCGTTACTATACCAGTTTTACGGATCCGTAGCAGATAGAGTTATGCTGTATGGCTGGTTATTTTCCGGTTTAGCTGTATGGATGACACCGTCTGTTAATTTGTTCGACCACCAGACCTATACCTCTTGTATTATTGGCGCTAGTGGTGTTATATATGTACTTGCATTCTTCCTTTTCGCCAGTGGTGTTATACGATGGAACCTAAAATTATTAACAGTATCGCTTATAGTGGCTCTTTATTATGGAAGTATGATATGGGGAATGATTCCTGAGGAACTTCTCTTCACTCTAAATGAGCCCAGCAGGATATCCTGGCAATCCCATTTATCCGGGGCTGTTATAGGTATTATTATGGCCTTCATTTATAAAGATAAGGGAGAAAAAAGAAAAAAATTTATTTGGGAATATCCTGAGTATTATAATGAGAAAGATGATATACTTTGGCAGAAATATATACAGGAAAACCCGGAAGATTTCAGAGAACTTCCTTACAGAAAAAAAGAGAATGTTTGGGATTTTTTAGATGAAATAAGAGGAAAATAATTAATAATTTTCTTATTTTTAAGGAAATATATTTTAAATGTTTTCCGAAGAGCATCTTTATTCCATAGCGCTAAGACACTGCCCACAGATCGGGGATTTATACTTCAAGAAAATAGTTGGTACAGCAGGCTCTGCCCAAAGAGCATGGAATCTACACAAACATGAGCTGATCAAATTATATGGTATTGGGAACAAAATAGCGGAAGAGATTGGGAAAGATTCTCATTTACAATTTGCCGAAAGAGAACTAGAGTTTTGCTATAAGAATAACATTCAGATTTTACTTTCTCATCAGGGAAATTTCCCAGAATTATTACACCATTGCGATGATACACCAGCAATACTCTATCAGAAAGGAAAATTTAATCAATACAGGACAAATATTAGCATAGTTGGCACAAGAAAATGTTCGAAGTATGGAAAAGAGTTTATTACCGAATTTCTGTATTCTCTAAGAAATAACAATCTCCAAACAGTGAGTGGGCTTGCTATAGGAACAGACACTTGTACGCATGAAGAATCTTTAAAAAATAACATTCCCACTGTCGCAGTATTAGCACATGGTTTTCATATGCTGTATCCTACTAAAAACAGAAAATTAGCTGATAAAATTCTGGAGCATAATGGTTGTCTTTTCACTGAATTTAATTCATTACAGCCACCGATAAGAGAAAGTTTTATCCAGAGAAACAGAATTATTGCCGGCATATCCCCCGCCACAATCATAACAGAAACGGCTTATGGTGGAGGTTCTGTAAGCACTGCTAATTATGCCAATATATATAACCGTGAAGTCCTTGCTCTTCCAGGGCCTATTGAAGATAAATACAGCCAGGGATGCAATCTTTTGATTTCGCAAAACAAGGCAAGAATCATCGTTTCCATATCCGATACAATTGACTATCTAGGCCTTGCTGCCAAGCCTGTGGAACAACTCTCTTTATTTCATAAAAAAGAGATTCCTGCAAGCCTTACATCGGAGCAACAACTGACTCTATCTGCTATTATAGATTGTCCTAACATAAATCCGGATGAAATTGCCGAAAAAGTATCTCTTCCTGTGTATAAAATTTTACCCATAATATTAGATCTGGAACTTTTGGGGCACATTAAAGCCTCTTCCGGGAGACAATATTACCCAAGCTGAGAATTAACAATTTCTTAATATTATATTATTTAATGAATAAAGAATGAAACTTTCTAACAAACAAAAGTAAATTGTAAAATTTTTAAAACAAACCCGTATTTTTTTTAAATTTTACTGAAATTCAAAATATTCCTTGGTAGATATGGGAAAAATTTTAACTTTGTTCGGACAAAAATCAAATTCTAATGGAACAATTTAGTGCAGAAGTACAACAGGAAATTGACCGCTTTATGGCTTATATTGAAGCCAAAAACCCTAATGAACCAGAGTTTATCCAAGCCGTACGCGAAGTAGCCGTAACGGTGATTCCGTTCATTCTTTCAAAAGATCAGTACAAAGGATTCAAGCTATTAGAAAGAATGGCTGAACCAGAAAGAGTAATTATTTTCCGTGTTCCATGGTTTGATGATAAAGGAGAAATTCAGGTAAACAGAGGTTTCAGAATTCAGATGAATTCTGCAATCGGACCATATAAAGGAGGGTTACGTTTCCACCCCACAGTTAACCTAAGTGTACTAAAGTTCTTAGCATTTGAACAAGTATTCAAAAACAGCTTAACAACTCTACCAATGGGTGGAGGAAAAGGTGGTGCAGATTTCGACCCAAGCGGAAAATCTGACAATGAAATCATGCGTTTCTGCCAGGCTTTTATGACAGAGCTTTGTAAGCACATTGGACCAGACACTGACGTTCCTGCTGGAGATATTGGTGTTGGTGCAAGAGAAATCGGTTACCTATTTGGTCAATACAAAAAAATAAGAAACGAATTTACCGGTGTACTTACCGGAAAAGGACTTGCATATGGAGGTTCACTTATCCGTCCTGAAGCTACAGGATATGGTGTGGTATACTTCTGCGAGCAGATGCTAAAAACCATTGGTGAAAGCATCAGCGGTAAAACTTTTGCTGTTTCCGGATTTGGAAATGTAGCATGGGGTGTAATTAAAAAAATTGATCAGCTAGGAGGTAAAGCTATTACTCTTTCTGGTCCGGACGGATACATCTATGATCCGGAAGGAATCTCTGGAGATAAGATCGATTATCTATTAGAACTTCGTGCTTCTGGAAACAACAGAGCTGAAGATTATGCTAAGAAATATCCTTCTGCAACGTTTGTTGCAGGCAAGAGACCTTGGGAGGTAAAATGTGATGTTGCTATTCCTTCCGCAACGCAGAATGAATTAGATCTTGAAGATGCTAAGTTATTAGTAGCTAATGGATGTATTTGTGTAACCGAAGCAGCAAATATGCCTTCTACTTTAGATGCTATTAACTACTTCCTGGATAACAAAGTATTGTTCTCTCCTGGCAAAGCATCCAATGCTGGTGGTGTTGCAACTTCTGGTCTTGAAATGACGCAGAACTCTCTACGTCTTAACTGGTCTTCTGAAGAAGTAGATGCTCGTCTTAAAGAAATTATGATTGGTATTCACAAAGCTTGTAGAGACTATGGTAAAGATGAGGATGGCTATGTAAACTATGTAAAAGGTGCTAACATTGCCGGATTCGTAAAAGTAGCAGAAGCTATGCTTGCGCAAGGTGTTGTATAGAAACAAAAAGTAAAATATGAAGAAATAAAAAGGATGGTTTTGAACCATCCTTTTTATTTTGAAGAAAAACTAAATAGTGAAGTTTTGGATTATTCAATTTTCTTTTCCTTTTTCTTCTTTTTTTCATGAGTTGCCTTCTGATCATTCGTAGCCGGTTGCTTCTTATCATCCGTATTCACGTTAGTAGAAGTACTCATTTCTGTTGAGGTAGTTGTCGTCGGAGTCGTAGTTGTTGTACTTGTAGAAGGTGTTGTTGCTACTTCTGTTGTCGTTGTAGTAGTTTTCTTAGTAGTGTCCTGAGTTGTTGACTGAGCAAATGTAGCACCTGTACCTAAAGCCAGTAAAATGGCTGAGAAAAATAACCTTTTCATAATGTTTCGTTTTTAAAAATTAAATTTTAGTGTTCACTCTTAAAACGATCATTATCTATTTGAAATTGTTTACATTATAAAACTTTAACGCACTTTGACATTATTTAATATTCATTGGGAATACGTTTACTTTTTTTCCAAATTTTTTCTAATTTTCTCTACGAAGGTATATGCTGCAGGACATATAATCGTGTTCTTTAATGTAAGATTATTAATCTGGTAAATTTTTTTTCGGTCTGTATGTGGATATTCGCGGCAAGCTTTAGGCCTTACCTCATAAATAGAACACTTATTGTCATTCATCAGAAAAAAGCAAGGCAAGGCCTGTAAAACCTTATCCTGATCTTCATCTACTCTCAGAAACTTCTCCTCAAAGTCAGAAGCTTTCATACGAAGATGTTTCGAAACCCGTTCTATATCTTTTTCAGTAAATAATGGCCCTGTTGTTTTACAGCAATTAGCACATTGCAGACAGTCAATTTCCTCGAAAACCTCATCATGAGTTTCCTGTACAGCATAATCCAGATTTTTAGGAGGTTTCTTTTTAAGAGAATCCAGAAACTTTTTGTGTTCTTTATGTTTTAGTTTAGCCTGTTCGGCGTAATATTTTAAATCCATAATAAGCTACAAAATTAAGGATATGTAATTAATCAGTCTTTAAAATTTTGTAAAGCATTGCTTCTCATTGTACCTTTGATAAAAATAGTGGGAATGAATGACCTGGAAACCCGAGTAGATATAGAATTATTGGTAAACAAATTCTATCAGAAAATTCAGACAGACAACAAGATAGGCTTATTCTTTAATGATATTGGCAAGGTTGACTGGAGCAAGCATTTACCCAAGATGTATGACTTTTGGGAGTCTATTCTTTTTGGTCAAATGACTTACAAAGGAAATCCAATGCGGGTACATTTCCCAATTAATGAAATAAAAGCTATTGAGAAAGAGCATTTTGAACACTGGATAAAGCTATGGACAGAAACAGTAGAAGAAAACTTCTCTGGAAAAAATGCAGACTTAGCCATATACAAAGCCAATAATATTGCGAATCTTATGGCTTATAAAATGGAAATGGCCAGAAGGCTCTAAATATTTCCCTTAAGATAATCTTGTCTGAGCTCCTCATCTAATCTTTCAATAGCATAGCGAAGACTTGTTCTCGGCATTTCTTTATAGTACTTGTTGAGGAAATCCAACATTACACTTTCATCCTTCTTTCCAATTTCCCGAAGCATCCAACCATTAGCTTTATGCATCAGATCATGCGGATGTTTCAGGTTATTTAGTACTAGCTTTTGTGTCAACTCATAATGCTTATTCTTTATAAACCAGTACGATCCTATAACCGCTACCCTCTTCTTCCACAAGTCCTCATCAAAGGAAAGCTTGTATAAAATTTCCTCCTCACCGTTGTGGAAAGCATAGGCACCCAATATTTTATGCGCAGAAGAATCTACAATATCCCAGTTGTTCACATATTCAAGATGATCGAGATAAAAATCTACCAACTGTCTTTTTTCTGTATTGTTTTTTGCCTTTTCATATTTGGCCACCAGCATAAAGATTGCTGTTAAGCGCATTTCGTGTATTTCGGACTTTAACACATCCGAAAGCTCTTTCAGTGAAATTTCTTTATAAAACTCTTTCGCTACACTTCGCTGATCCGGAACAGAAACACCATAGAATATATCTCCTTCTCCGTACTCTCCTTTTCCGGTTTTGAAATATCGTGGCATCTGAACAGCTCTTTCTCGTGTAGAGAGCATCTGAAGGGCTTCTTCTATCTGTTGTCCTATATGATCTGCTTTTCCTTTCATATATTATTATTCTGAAATATGCTCCTGTTCTTTTTCTTCATTTGCAATCTTCTTAGGATTGGCCACCTTACCAATAGTAAGGCCCTGAACAATAATAGAAAATACAACAACAAAGTAAGTGATACTGAGAATAGCCGTACTATATTCATTCTTCGGAATAGACATCGCCAAAGCGATAGAAACACCTCCCCGGATTCCTCCCCATATCAAAACCTTAATCGTTTGCGGGCTGAATCGACTTCTGAAAGACATAAACTGAGTCGGCCCCCATATAGAAATAACTCTTGCCAGTAATACCACTACAATAGCAATAATACCCGGAATGATAAAGTTCTGAAGATCTTTTATCATTAAAAGTTCAAAACCTATAAACAGGAACAAAACGGCATTCAGAATTTCATCTATCAGCTCCCAGAATTTAATAAGATAATCCTGGGTAACAGATTTCATTTTGAAATTAACATTGAAATTCCCCATGAACAAACCTGCGGCAACCATCGTTAATGGCCCTGAAATATGTAGTTGTCGTGCAATAAGATAACCTCCCATTACTACGGACAGTGTAACCAGTACGGATATAATATAATCGTCCACCTCTCTCATCAATCGGGAAGTAATCCAACCTAACAAAACACCGAGTAACAATCCGCCACCGGCTTCATGAAGTAATAAAAGAGATATATTCTCGATTCCAAGATCCACTTCTTTACCCACCGCCAACTGCAATACCACTGTAAAGACAACGACAGCCATACCATCATTAAACAATGATTCTCCGGCAACCTTTGTTTCGAGCGATTTAGATACTTTTGCCTGCTTCAGAATGCTGAGCACCGCTACAGGATCAGTTGGTGAAATCAAGGCTCCAAATACAAGGCAATAAAGGAAAGGAATATGTACCCCTACAAGCGGAAAAATATAATAAACTCCAAAACCTACCACAAAGGTGGAGATTACCACACCTATCGTCGAAAATATAAAGACCGGCCGAAACTGTTCTTTGAGGTCATTGATATTAATATGAATCCCGCCGGCAAATAATAAAAAGTTAAGCATTGCTCCCATCAATACCTCTGTAAAGTCAATACTATCCATCAGGCGGTTTAGCCTTACAAATGTTTTAGGCAATACACTTTCTCCAAATAATACCAGAAATGTAGAAACCGTAATGGCTATTACCATAATCCCGATTGTACTGGGAAGCTTCAGAAATCTATAATTGATATAGGCAAAAATAGATGCCAGCACTATGAGTGCAGAAAACGAATAATATAACTCCATTCTTCTTTTTTCTTCTTGTTGTGTTTTTTAATTTATTTATTATTCTACTTCTTCATCGTCATAATATTCGAAAAGGAAATCATTATATGGGAATCTTGAGATATGAATTTTCAGTACCTCATCATAAATCATTTTTTTCATCTCAGGGAAGTTTTCCTTCGTAAGAGCAGAAATGAAAACAGTAGGGTGCTTAGACTTTGCCATCCATGTATTTTTCCATTCTTCCAGAGAAACATTTTTCCGAGTAGCTGGCGTCAGATCATCTTCAGCTTTTTTCTCATAGCTGAAATCATCAATTTTATTGAACACCATTAGCACAGGCTTTTTGTGTGCATCTATTTCCTGTAAAATTTCGTTTACTGAATTAACGTGGTCTTCAAAACTTTCATGTGAGATATCGACAACATGGATTAATAAGTCTGCCTCACGCACCTCGTCCAATGTTGATTTGAAAGATTCTACCAGCTGTGTTGGCAGCTTGCGAATGAATCCTACAGTATCTGTTAACAGAAAAGGAAGATTGCCTATCACTACTTTCCTTACTGTGGTATCCAGTGTTGCAAAAAGTTTGTTTTCTGCAAATACTTCAGATTTAGATAAGGAATTCATCAGAGTCGATTTTCCTACATTGGTATAGCCCACCAAAGCAACACGAACCATTTTTCCACGGTTATTTCTTTGGGTCGCCATCTGGCGGTCTATTGTTTTTAGTTTATCTTTTAATAAAGATATTCTGTCACGGATAATACGACGGTCAGTTTCAATCTCGGTTTCACCAGGTCCTCTCATCCCAATACCCCCTCGCTGACGCTCCAAGTGAGTCCACATTCTGGTAAGTCGTGGTAACAGATATTCGTATTGCGCAAGTTCTACTTGTGTTCTTGCATAGGATGTCTGAGCACGTTGAGCGAAAATATCCAGAATAAGATTGGTTCTATCCAAAATTTTAACCTCTATATCTCTTTCAAGATTCTTTAACTGAGAAGGGGAAAGTTCATCATCAAAAATAACTGTTCCTATCTCATTTTCCTTTACATAGTCTCGTATTTCTTCAGCTTTACCTTTACCTACAAATGTTTTAGAGTCCGGCTGGGACATTTTCTGGGTAAATCTTTTTTCGACCGTCGCTCCTGCTGTATAAGCAAGAAACTCCAGTTCGTCCATATATTCTTTTAGTTTTTCCTCATCCTGATCTTTGGTAATAAGACCTACCAAGACCGCCTTTTCATACTGATGTTCTTTTTTTTCTAGCATATACAAAAATAAGAATTGTGAAATAAAGTTTACAGAATTAAATATAAAACATATTTTAACCCTTAGTAACACAGTTATGTATAATTATACTTTTTATTAATTTTATAGTGTTGTGAGAGATGAAATACAAATATTAAAAGATTATTTACAAAAGGTATTAAAATTGGAATACCTACCGGAAGACAATTCCGGAAATCTTTGCTTTGTACACGAAAATCCGGAGCTCAGAAATGAGTTCCGGATAGGTTTTTCTAATAGCGATTTGCTAAAATATTTTAAAAATATAGTGACCTACGATAAGGATGCTGATATATTTCTGGTAAGCCCTCATAAGATAATGCTTCCAAAAGATGCTGATATATTCTGGCAGATAGCTTCTTCTGACTAATCCCAGTCGGCTGCCACAAATTTCATTTCTTCCCCATCTCTGTTTCTCAGTGTAAGAAAATGTCCTTCTACATTATAAAACTTCATTGTAGGAAAAAGAGCTATAAACTGATTTTCTAAATCAAGGTGATTCGGACAAAACATTTTTGTTCCGGAAACACCAGATACAGATAATCTATTCCCGTTTACTTCATTCAATTGGAATCTTAGATTATTACACCCCATAAAAGCGGAGTAACCTATAGCCCCAGCTTCTCTGGTTGTTAAATCTACAGATGCTTTTGCATGTATAAGTTCGTCTTTAGAGAACTCCTTCATAGAAACAAGCATCCATTGTCGTTTAAGGTTGGCACTTATTTCTTTCTGAGTGGTTGCGCACCCAGTAACACACATCGTTACTAGCATAAATCCAATAACGGTTAAAATTCTTTTCATTAATTGTTGTCTTTGTTTGTTTTATCATAATTGTATCCCACTGACATCCCCATTCCATATTCAAAATGATAAGCCATAGGAACTCCGTTTCTCATAGCCGGTTTCCAGGTAGTCTTTATTCTTTTAAATGTCCGCATCGTTTCCCATACAAAATTCTGCTCCATAATTTTTGGCCATACTGTAAGATTGTTCATTTCTCCCTTTTCATTAATATCGAAGTTCAGTAGAATACCTCCTTGAATATCAAAATCTCTGAAGATGGTGTAAAATTCTCTATGAATTGTATTAATCATAACAGACTTACCACCCGGAAATTCCGGTAATGTAAAATTCTCTATAGAATTAAGTCCGTCTTTATAATTTCCGAACAAGTCGTATGGAAAGATATAAATCTCAGCTATAGCAGGAACTTTACGCCCCTGATAGATTCCAGGATTCCAATTTTTAAGATCTTTTACAACATTATTAGCCAGTACACGTGCACATTCATTTTTTGCATTGATTAATGAATCTACATTCTTAAGTTTTTCTATTCTTCCGTCAGGGTAAATTTTAAGTTTAAGCTTATAATACTGATTTGGATCATCTTGACCACAAGCTTTTATTTTATTTTCTTCAATAACATTATGTACATCGCGATAAAAAGCCTTTAATCCTCCTTTGTAGAAAACCTGATCATCAGGATATTTATCTAATACAAATTCTTTGAGCTTTTTAGTATTTTGAGAGAAAAACAGATTACACATAAGTGTAAAAACTAATAATAGTTGTGATTTCATATTTTGGTGTTGGGTTTATTAATTTTCACTGAGAACTATTGGAAATCTAAATCCGGTTTTAATATTCACTCCATGTAGTGTTGCGGGCTTCCATTTATCTTTAATCCATTTTGCAGATTTTATAAGCATTTCATCAAAATCAGCATTACCGGAACTCGGATCCATCCTAAAATCTACTGCATTACCATTTTCATCAATTTTAAAATACATCACAAGTTGAATCCTTTGGTCCCATTTAAAGCCATTTGCATTTACATTACGACTAAATTTCTTTCTAAAAGCTTGAACGCCTCCCGGAAATTCAGCCGGAGGCCCATAATAATTTACAGCATCATAACCTTCTACATATTTATCGAACAGTGCATCCGGGAATATAATCATACTTGTAATAGCTGCTACTTTTTGTCCGTCTACTTCAGCAGGCTTCCAGCCATCCAGATATTTAAAAAGGGTTCTGGTTAACTGGTAAGCACATTTATTTTTCTCTGCTTTTTCAGGATTCTCTTCTTTCACAAATTTTATTGTAGCATCCGGATATACCACAAATCTAACAGAATATAGTTCTGTCTTATTTTCGCAGGGTTGAATCTTCTTATCTATAATTAATTGATGAAGTTCTTTATAGAATTGGACATTACCTCCATTATAATCGCTCTGTCCTTTGGGATATTTGTCATAAACAGCAGGAGCTACTCCCTCTTTTTGCTGTGCAAAAAATAAAGATCCTAATAAAGTAAAAAGAAGTAATTTTTTCATCATAAATGTTTCATTAAAAAAGGCATTAAAGAGTCTGCTAATATAGTCTTTAATGCCTTTATATCGTATTATGTGAATGTTAAAAATTACAACACTTCGATCTGATTTTTAAGAAGATCTTCAAAAACATCTCTTTTTCTGATCAAGTGTACATTTCCGTCCATTACCATTACTTCAGCAGGCTTTAAGCGACTATTGAAGTTAGAACTCATTTCAAAACCATAAGCTCCTGCATTTCTAAAGACAAGGATATCACCTTCTCTTACTTCATTTATTTTTCTGTCCCATGCAAAAGTATCTGTTTCACAGATGTTTCCAACAACAGTATAGATACGCTCCGGCCCTGTCGGGTTGGAAAGGTTTTCTATTTTATGGTATGAATCGTAGAACATTGGACGGATCAGGTGATTGAATCCTGAATTAACACCAACAAAAACAGTTGCTGTAGTCTGTTTGATAACATTAGTTCTTACAAGGAAATGTCCGCTTTCGCTCACCAGATATTTCCCTGGTTCAAACCATAGTTCAAAATCTTTTCCTGTTTCTTTTTTGAAATTGTTTACTGCTTTCAGAACTTTTTTACCCAATGTTTTCACATCAGTTTCCAGCTCTCCTTCCTGATATGGTACCTTGAAACCACTTCCCATATCGATATATTTAAGATTCGGGAAGTCCTCCACCATCTCAAACATTATTTCAAGACCCTGGATAAAGACATCAATATCTTTAATCTCACTTCCGGTATGCATATGCAAACCTTCAACATTTAGTCCTGTAGTTTTTACAATACGCTGAATATGTCTTAGCTGGTGAATAGAAATACCAAATTTGCTATCAATATGCCCAGTGGAGATTTTATAGTTACCTCCGGCAAAAATATGTGGATTGATTCTGATAAATACCGGATATGTATTACCATATTTATTTCCGAATTGTTCCAGAATAGAAATGTTATCAATATTGATGTGTACACCAAGCTTCATTGCCTCTTCAATCTCAGTAATATCTACACAGTTTGGTGTAAACAAGATCTTCTCTGGTGTAAATCCAGCCTTAAGGCCCAAATTCACTTCATTAATGCTCACACAATCGATATTAGCACCTAACTTTTGTATGTACTTCAGAATGTTGATATTAGTTAAAGCCTTTGCTGCATAGAAAAATCTGGTCTTATCATCGAACGATTTGGTAAGCTTTTCATACTGTTCTCTGATTTTATCAGTTTCGTAAACATATACGGGTGTTCCGTACTCTCCTGCAATTTTTAGTAATTCTTGATTTGTCATATGGCTTCTCTTGTACTTTTTGTACTTAACATTATGTTGTTGGCAGATTTTTTATCTCATAATTATTGCGCAGCAAAGATAATTTTAATTCATTGTATATCATATTATTTACTGCATGAATTTCAATTTTCAGTTTTTTTATCTTACTTAAAGACTTTATCTGGTGGTGAAGCTCATAAAATCCGTACCCTGTCAGTTTTCCTTTTTCCAGAACTAAAAAGGATTTTTCGCTTTTAGTTCTTCCCTCAGAAATCCATACTTCATTTCGATTATCTAATGAAAGAAACTCTTTTAAAGCTGTTGGGTTATCCTGAAAACGTTCCTGTTCAGTGATAAAAGTCTTTACTTTATTCCCCTGTGAAAAAGATTTAAACTTCAGTAAATCACCTGTCTGTCCCTTGGTTCTTTCTATTATGTATTTATCATTCTTATAATACAATCCGAAAGGCAACGAAGGCGTTTTCTTTTTAGTTTTCTGCAGCATCATAAGTTTTGCAATAAGCTCATTTCCTGTAAATTCATAATGAATCTGAGTAGTCTCAGCTTTTAACTTGTCCCATTTCTTTGTCCGCGCATGGAATATCTTTGTTGCTGTCTGATAAATATTAGATGAATAATCGGTATACAGAATATCACCATTCGCATTTTGAAAATAGATAATTCCGTTTTCTGCCGGAAGAAATTCTGTAAGCGCCGTAATCTTTTTATTCAGATTATTTGACACCTGAGTCTCTTTCTGGTGCTTCAAAATTTCTTTCTCCTGGTCTTTTGCCAGTAATATTTTGAACAATTCCACAGTCGCTCTTGCATCTCCAGATGCACGGTGTCTATCCGTGAGAGGAATGCCCAGAGATTTTGAAAGCTTGCCCAGAGAGTAGCTTTCTTCATTTGGAATTAGTTTTTTTGCTAACGGAATAGTATCTATCGTTTCTCTTTCGTAATTATATCCTAACCTATGGAAAGATTGCCTGATCATTCGATAATCAAACTCTACATTATGCCCAACGATTACAGTACCTTCCGTGATTTCAACAATCCTTTTTGCAATTTCGTGAAACTTAGGCGCAGTCTTTACCATTTTGGCAGTGATTCCTGTTAGCTTTTGGACATACGGAGAAATCACATCTTCCGGATTTACCAGAGATATAAACTGATCTACGATTTCGTGTCCATCGAATCGGTATATAGCAATTTCGATAATACTTTCTTTCTTGAAAGCACCGCCATTACTTTCAATATCTATAATTGAATACAATGTTCTCTATTAATTAAATAAAATTATCTTCTTTTTTTCAGTCCCAGCATTCCGAAAAGCATATTCATACCTTCCCTTACGATGGTATTTCCTACAGATTTTGCTAATGGACTTTTAAGAACCTGGTCAAACATTCCGGGTTCCGGTTTTGGCTGTCTTCCATTTGAAGACGGAGCCTGTTGTTGATTCTGAATCACCTGATTCATTCTGTTACTAAGAATCTCATATGCAGATTCTCTGTTTATTGCATCTTTATATCTTTGTACCAAAGAAGAAGATACAACCAGATTATCTATTTCCTGTGGTGTAAGGATATCCATTCTGGACTCCGGAGAAATAAGGAATGTATCTACCAAAGGTGTAGGAATTCCTTTTTCATCTAAAGCCGTTACAAATGCTTCACCAATCCCAAGGTTCTGAATAAGTTCCGATGCTTTATAAAACTCCGTTGTAGGATAGTTTTCAACCGCTTTATCTATTTCCTTTTTATCTTTAGCTGTAAAGCCTCTTAGTGCATGCTGAATTTTTAAACCAAGCTGGCTCAAAACGCCATCCGGAACATCCCCCGGCACCTGAGTAATAAAGTAAATCCCTACACCTTTAGAGCGGATTAGCTTTACAATAGTCTCAATCTGGTTCAACAGTGCTTTAGACGCTTCTTTGAATAACAAGTGAGCCTCGTCTATAAACAACGCAAATTTCGGTCTTCCCTTATCTCCCACTTCTGGAAATTTATCAAAAATTTCCGCCAGTAATGATAACATAAATGTAGAAAACAACTGTGGTCTGCTTTGTAAATCGGTTACACGCAAAATATTAATAACTCCCAAGCCATTTCGGGTTTGTAACAGATCTTCTACTTCAAAGGATAATTCTCCAAAGAATTCTTTTGCCCCTTGCTGTTCCAAAGCAACAATAGAACGTAGTATCGCACCTAGCGATGCCGAAGCGATACTTCCGTAATTACTACTTAGTTCCGATTTTCCTTGTGGATCATCTGTAACATATTGCAATACCTTCTTCAGATCGTCTAAATCCAGTAACGGAAGAGCTTTATCATCACAATATTTAAAAATAATAGACATGATACTCGACTGGGTATCATTTAGTCCTAAAATTTTGCTTAGTAATACAGGTCCAAATTCGGTTACTGTAGCTCTTAGTTGCACTCCTTTCTCATCGGAAATGCTCATAAATTCTACAGGGAATGCCTGTGGACTATATGGCAGTTGTGTTTTTGCATAGCGCTCCTGGATCTTAGCATTGTTTTCTCCTGCAGCTCCCAATCCGGACAAGTCACCCTTAATATCCATAACCATGGATGGGATCCCATTACGGGAAAGCTGCTCTACAAAAACCTGAAGCGTCTTTGTTTTTCCGGTTCCTGTTGCTCCTGCTATAAGCCCATGTCGGTTTACTGTGCTCAAAGGAATACACACATCCACTTCAGGAACTACTTCTCCATTAAAAATACCTTTCCCTAGTACAATATGTTCACCATTGCACTGATATCTAGCTGTAAGCTCCTGAATAAATTTTCCTTTATCTGCCATCTAAAAATATTTTTGACGGATAAATTTAGAAATTTTGGGTGAAAACAGGACATATTTTTTAATATTGAACTATTTTTCTCTTGACAAAAATCATTAACAATCCTCATAACAAAGGGAATATTAATCGTTAATTTTGCATAGAATTAATTTTCTTGAAAAGACTTACTCCATATTTATTTAGTTTTATCTGCACCCTTCTTGTTTTCCAGAAGACATGGGTATGGGCAGAATATAAAATCAATATGGACTGGTATCTTGAAAATTGTACCAATAAAAATAAACCGGAACTGCATTGTAACGGAAAATGCCAACTGAACCAAGAAGAAACTCGCAATCCTAATTTTACATGGTTAAAAATAGCTTCAGAATTTATTGGATTGCCAGCCCTTGAAACTTCGGTTTCTATTCATAGGATCTTACCTGTATTTCAAGAAGTTCCTCATAAAATCCAGACTCTGTTATTTGGATTTCTGCGCCTGCATCTAAGGCCTCCCGTATTATAAGTTTAATTTCTCCGAATATATAAACATGTACAAACCGTACATCGTTTATTTCAATCTGGTTATTCTTCTAATAATCAGACATCATCATTAAACTTATTATAACACATTATGATATTATCCAATAAAAATATCGCTGTCGTGGCATTTTTAAGCCTTGGCGCAAGCAATATATACGCTCAGAAATCAGATTCAATACTTCAGCAAAATATTGAAGTAGTACGTATTCTCAAAAACAACACCAGTAAAAAAATCTCTGCAAATCATTCTGATTTTCTAAATCATGATGCCGGAAATTTCCTCACCAATCTTCCGGAAATCAGCGGACGTAGAATTGCCGGAAGCTATGCAACAGATCCTGTTTTAAGAGGATTTAAATTCGAGCAGCTTAATATTGTCAATGACGGATCTCTTACAAGTATACAAGCCTGCCCAAGCAGAATGGATCCACCTGCAAGTCAGGTAAACCTAAACCTTGTGAAAGAAGCTGAGATCTACAAAGGTCCGTATCAATTCCGGTTCGGGAATTCTTTCGGAGGCACCATTAATTTTGTAAGTATTGATCCGAAGTTTACTGAAAAACCTGCTTTTAGCGGCAGACTTTCTACCGGATATGAGACCAACGGATATGGAACACGCAATGAGCTTCTTACCCGTCTTTCTACTCGCAAATTCAATATAGACTTGTTTGGCTCTTATCAAAAAGCTGATGATTATAAAGACGGCAATGGTAATAAAGTCCCTTCTGCTTTCGAAAGATATAATATTGGCTCTCGGGTATCCTATCAGTGGAATGATCATAATGTAACAACCGCACAGGTAACAACTAATCAGGCCAGAGATGTAAAGTTTGCAACCGGAATGATGGATCTTCTAAAAGATAATACATGGCTATACTCTCTAAAGCATGATATGACTTTCCAGAATTCTGTTTTCAAAAAATTAAGCCTGAGCAGTTATTTATCAGAAGTAGATCATACCATGGGAGCTCCTGACATGAGTATGATCTCCAGAATAAAAAGCAGGTCCGGAGGTGGACGTGCCGAACTTAAATTACAGTGGGATAACAATCTGCTTTACACAGGTGCCGATTTCCGTCATGACGGAGAACGGGAAGTTCCGCAGGAAATGAATATGTCGCACGGTGGAATGCCCATGAAAAGTTATAGCACCTGGCAGAATGGACAAATAAACCGTTTAGGCTGGTTTAATGAGTTCCAGCGTCATTGGGGAAATAATAAAATTACGGCTTCTTACAGATTAGATTATTCTCATTCAACTGCTAATGATCCTTCCCCTCTTTTTACTACATGGTATGGGGATAAACTTTCAACAAACCAGACAACACACAGCTTTAGTCTTTCTTACAACAAAGTTTTAGACCAGCATCAGCAGATAACTGTATTAATAGGTCGCGGAGAAAGAAGCGCGGGTATTACTGAACGCTATATAAGCTTCTTCCCTCTTGGGAACGATTTCTATCAGTACCTGGGAAATCCTTTCTTAAAATCGGAAAAAAACTATCAGATAGACTTGGTATATTCTTATAAAAAAGACAAGTTGAGCTTCCAGATGGATGCTTTTTATTCCAGATTGAAAGACTTTATATCCTCTGAAATTTCTACAGATATAAAACCTACATTCCCGATGTTTAAAGGAGTCCGTCAAATGATAAATATAGACAATGCTTATAAAGCTGGTATTGAAGGATCCGTCCAGTGGAATATTACAAATTATCTGAGAACCGAGGCAGCAGCAGCTTATACTTATGCAAAAAATATGAGTCAGGATGTTCCTCTTCCTGAAATCGCACCATTAGAAACACGCTTCCGACTAGAAGGAAACTTCAATGTATTCATTCTGGGTGCAGAGATGCGATACACTGGACAGCAAAACAGAACAAATCCTTTATTTGGAGAAATCGCAACGAAAGATTTTACGCTGTTTAATATTGATGCCCGTGTTGAGGTATTCAAAAACTTCAATGCTACATTACAGCTCAGAAATATTTTCAACAGAGCCTATACTGAATATCTAAATAAAACCTCAGCCAGTTCAGGTTATACCCAAAGGTTTATCTCTCCCGGAAGAAATCTTGCAATAACCTGTTCCTATACATTTTAAATAAAAAGAGCCTGAAAAATCAGGCTCTTTTTATCTTATATATATTTTTTCAGTTCTGTTGTCAGACTGTTTACATCCATTACACCACTCTGTCGGAACAACAACTCACCTTTTTTAAAGAGTAGTAATGTCGGAACACTTCTCACCCCATATTCTGCAGCTATAGACTGGTACTGATCTATATCTATTTTTACAATTCGGGCTTCCTCTTCTACATTCCGTTTAACAGTATTTAAAACTGAAGACATTACTTTACATGGCTGACACCACGTTGCAAAAAAGTTTATTAATACCGGTCTCTCTGACTGAATAAGTTCATTAAATTTTGCTGACATTTTTCTCAGTTTTTAGTTTTATTCTTTTTTACCTCAAAAACATTCTGATAAGAAGTTCCGCTATAAACATCCGGCACGTTATTTTTTTGTAACAGATCTTTTGCTTTTCCTGCTCTTATTCCGGTGCGACAAAAAACAACAATGTTCTTCTTACCTCGAAATTCAGATAATCTGTTTTCAATCTGATCCAGCGGAATATTAATAGCTCCTTCTATTTTTTCAGCATTATATTCCTCCGGAGTACGGACATCTACTAAAAACGTTTTGTTATCATTTACAAGCCTGCTTATTTTTTGGTTCTCTGTTTTTGGGGTTACCGAACAGGAAATCATGCCACCAAATAACAGAATAGTTAGTATACTTCCTACAATTTGCTTTGACATACAAAATCCGTTGTTGGCACTTCTGTTAATTTAATCTTACCAAAACCACCTTCCACTTCTGTGAAATTACGGTAACCTCTTGCCTGTAGAATACTTGCTGCGATCATACTTCTGTAACCACCTGCACAGTGCAGGAAGAAATGTTCTTTTGGATCAATATCCTTTATCCATGTATTGATATACGCCAAAGGACGGCTAAATGCATCTGCTATATGCTCTGCAGCATATTCACCTTCTTTTCTTACGTCTATTACTTTAGCATCCTCTGTATATCTTTGAGCAAATTCTTCAGGGGTAATTCTATCCACAGAATCAGTTTCTTTTCCAGCTGATTGCCATACCGGAACACCGCCTTTAAGATACCCTAATACATTATCAAAGCCTACGCGACTAAGACGGGTAATAACCTCCTCTTCACTTCCTTCATCTGTCACCAATAATAGCGGCTGCTTTACATCTACTATCATTGCTCCAACCCATGGTGCAAAATCTCCTTTCACTCCGATATTTACAGATTGAGGAATAAAGTTTTTATAAAATTCTGCTGCAGGTCTTGTGTCCAGAATCAATGCTCCTGTTTCATCTGCCGCAGCTTCAAAATCTTCTGCAGATAATGGCTTAAGCCCTTGTTCAAGAACATGATCAAAACTTTCATAACCCATCTTGTTCATAGCAACATTCATAGCAAAATATCCTGGTGGCGGCGTTAATCCATCCGTAACTTCTTTAACGAAAGCTACTTTATCCGGCTGATTCAGTGCATAATTAGTTTTCTTTTGATTTCCCAAAGTATCTACCGTTTCCTTTTGCATATTTTTACCACAAGCACTTCCGGCTCCGTGAGCAGGGTAAACCGTTATTTCATCTGATAAAGGCATAATCTTATTCATCAGGCTATCATAAAGCATTCCTGCAAGATCTTCTTGTGTAAGATCTTTACCTTTTTGTGCAAGATCTGGTCTTCCAACATCTCCTAAAAACAAAGTATCTCCTGAAAACAGAGCTGTTTCTTTTCCATTCTCGTCAATAAGGAGATAGCATGAACTTTCCATCGTATGCCCGGGTGTATGCAATACTTTTATCCTGATATTACCTACCTCAAAAACTTCCTCATCTTTAGCAATGGTTGCTTCAAATTCAGGTTTTGCAGTAGGTCCATAAACGATGGCTGCTCCTGTTTTACCACTTAAATCAACATGCCCTGACACAAAGTCCGCATGGAAGTGAGTTTCGAGAATGTATTTTAGCTTCGCATTGTCCTGTCGTAATTTATCCAGATATGGCTGCACTTCTCTTAATGGATCTATAATTACTGCTTCTCCCTGAGATACAATATAGTAAGCTCCTTGTGCAAGACATCCTGTATATATTTGTTCTACTTTCATTTTAATTTAATTTATTATGAATAAAATAGCCATCTAAAGTACAACTTTTGCGTCAAAGACCATACCGTAAACTCAATATATAACATGACTTTTATTGTTATTTTCCACATTTTCCGAGGCTATATTTAACTTTATGCATGATCATTTATCTTAACTATTATGAAATTTATTTATTTTTATCTGTAACAAAGTCACAATTTCGTTTACTAATTATTTAGTTATAAAATTTGATATGAAAAAACTCTTAACTCTTTTGTTCTTCATGGCAACCTTTTTCCTGTTTGCACAGAAGACTATTTCCGGAAAAGTTTCGGATACTAGTGGCAACGGAATTGCAAGCGCAAGTGTCACTATCGAAAACCCAGATAACCCTGTAATTATTGCTTACGGAATTACCGACAGCAAAGGAAATTATAAAATTGTCTTCAACACAGATTTATCCAAAATCAATATAAAAGTTAAAGCATTCAATCAAAAACCACAAACTAAAGAAGTTAGCAACCAGGATCAGACCGTCAATTTCAGTCTTGCATCTGATGTTACCGAAATAAAAGAGGTGGTACTAAAAACTAAACTCATCACAAAAAGAGGAGATACAATTGCGTATGACCTGAAAGCTTTTGCCAATAAAAATGACCGTGTTTTAGCAGATGCACTTAAGAAAATCCCAGGTATAGACGTTAATAAAGACGGAACAATCTTGTACCAAGGTGAGCCACTTAATAAATTCTATGTCAACGGAAAAGATTTAATGGAAGGAGGCTATGGCACCATCAACAATTCTTTACCTATTGATGCCATTGGTAAGGTAGAAATTATGGAAAATCACCAGCCTGTAAAAATTCTTCAGGATAAAGTTCCGAGTGATCGTGCAGCGATTAATATCAAATTAAAAAAATCTGTAACCATGACTGGCCGAGGAGAAATAGGATTAGGAGCCTCTCCTCTTTTATGGAATGTAAAATTAACACCAATGCTCTTTACCGATAAGATACAATGGTTATTTAATTATAAATCCAATAATAATGGTGAGGCCGTAGAAAATGAAGGAAACATATTGTCTTTTGGAGGCCGCTATGAAGGTATTAGAAGAAACATTAGCCAAAATAATTGGCTGAATGTGGACAATTCTGATGCGCCAAATATTCCGCAAAAAAGATATTTAATGAACAGCGTTCACTATCTCTCCGGAAATCTACTAACAAATTTGAATAAAAATAAAGAATGGGAGTTCAAAGCCAATGCTAGTTATACTAACAATGCTGTAGAAAGAGAGTCGTATAATGAAACGCAATACATACCTCAGTTTAACCAAGGGGCAAAAGTAACAAATGCAATTAAAAACAACTTTTATACAGATAAAGTAAAAGGAGAAGTTATCTTCACTAAGAATGCTAAAAAAGGCTTCTTTAAAAACACCACAACTTTCTCCCAATTCTGGAATGCAGATCGTGCTGTTATTGACAGAAGTATCAGTCAAAGCTCTGGATTTATTGCGAATCCTGCCAATGAAGCCTTAGAATCGCCTACAACAAGTTTTCAAAACTCCTTGAGTACGATTATTCCTTGGAAAGAAAAGTTAATTAATGTCAGATCTTTTATCAATTATCAGACAGACAGACAAACACTTCGTGTAGATCCCATTAAATTTACAGACAAACAGTCTTTTGATTCTTCAGGGAAGCCTATTTTCACACCTATATTTGCATATTCACCTAACGCAAAAATTGCAGAACAATATTTAAGAACTAAAACTTTTGAAACCAACAATGCAGTAAATGTTAGTTTCTCTGCTAAAAAATGGACATTCACTCCAGAGATTGGGATCTCATATATAAGTAATAAATTGAATACAACTCTGTTTGGTGTTGATAATAATGGATATAGAGAAAATTATGGAGATGACTATTCCAATAACCTGGAATTCACCAACACAACTCCAACAGCTTCTACCCAGATTAATTATAAAGGATCAAACTTCAGTATGTATCTAACGCTTCCTGTTAACTTTAATAATATTAAAGCAACAGATCCTGCAAGGAAGGTAGCAATCGATCTTCAAAAAACTACATTTGAGCCTAGTTTATTTGCTCAATATGAATTTGCATCATTTTGGAAAGCCTCTGTTAGCGGTAATATTAATTATAATTTCGGGACTATTAATAGTGTATATGCTGGCTATATATTACAAACGCCATCAAGCCTTATAGCAACAGCTGCGGATGGTGTTTTATCCCAAAACAGAGTGCAGTCATCAGGAGCGAGAATAGAATATAGAAATCCTTTGAATAACTTATTCTTTAATATACGAGGCAGCGTTTCCAATACGAGAAATAACCTTATGGCAAATACTTCTTACAATGGGGGAAACGTAACACTTGCTTATATTGTTAGAAATAATGATATTAATACTAACTCACAAAGCTTCGAGGTAGGTAAATATTTCCCTAAGTTTAAAACAAATGCTTCTGTAAGTTTTACAAATAGCAACAACAAGTCTTTAAGCTTAAATGATAATATTCTTCAACGCTCTAAAAACAACAATGAAAGTATAGCATTCAAATTTAACAATGCTTACTTCAGCTGGATGAGTCTAGATTATACAATGAACTATGGATGGGGAAATAACCTGTATACAACACAGGGAAGAGAGACAACTGTAAAGTCTAATAACTGGACTCAAAATCTAAACTTAATATTCTACCCTATCGAGAATCACTCTATTGGATTTAACTGGGATCAGACAAATTTCTCCCAAGGTGGACAAAGTTTTCAAAACCCATTCTATGATTTAACTTACCAATATACATGGGCTAAAAAGAAAATAGATTTTGAAATAAAGTGGTTAAACATCGCCAATACAAAGACATATGAACAAATAGGAAACAGCTCTATTGGTACTACATACAGAAGAATGTATATCCGTCCAAGCCAGATTATGTTTACGGTGAAATTTAATTTTAAATAATTTTGAAGCCTTGTATCTTGTCTGAAAAAAAATGTTTTTTATCTTTGTTCCATATACTGATTATTAATTAACTAAAAGCATTTAAACTATCCTATGAAAGGGATTTTGAAAATCTACCATCCGGAAGAGATCCTTAAGTACAATATTAAAAGTAGTTACTGCAAGGCAGTCTATAGTAATAAGCAAAACTTCCTGGAAGTAGAAATCATTACGGATGATGATCTGGATCACGTTGATGACGACTCTTTGCAGTATAATTTTCCACAGCTTTCTTTAAGCATTTCGGACTTCCCTATTGATACAGACAAACTTGTAGGGCAGACATTCAATGTGAATGATTCTGAAGAAGAAACCTATTGTGGTGTAAATTTATATGATGACGAAGATGCCTTCATCCATGATAATGAGTTGAAATTCTCTAAAGATGAGAATGGAGATCTTCAGTTAATCTGGCAAGGAAACATAGATGATTTTTATACTTTTTCGGACGAACCAATTGCCTTTAAACTAAAATGTCACTTTAGACAGGATACTACCGAGGCAGACGACGAATAAGAGTAAAATTTAACTTTTCCGTAAACAAGTATTCTAATATATTGTTCTCAACAATATCTATAGGAAACTTGCGTTTTAAAATTTAAACAAATTCATTAATGGCATTTTTAGAAATATCAACCATATTGCAGGCACAGACTCAGGTGGCGGCAACAACCCAGGAATTTTCTTTCTGGAAAATAATGTTCCACGGTAATATATTTGCCAATGTGGTAATGATAACCGTTTTATTACTGGGTATATTCTCTTTTTACCTGTTTTTGGAAAGATTCTTCTTTATCAAAAGAATGTCTTCCAATACCGATCCTAATCTTATGAGAAATATTGAAGATTTCTTAAAAGACGGAAAGGTAGATGCAGCGATAGATTATTGCTCCCGTCAGGATTCTCCTGAAGCCAGAATTCTGGAAAAAGGGCTTTCCCGTATTGGCCGTCCGGTATCTGACATTGTAAATGCGATGGAAGGTCAGGGACAAGCTGAGGTTGCTAATATGGAAATGAATCTTAACTTGTTGGCAGCTGTACCGAGTATTGCACCTATGTTAGGACTTTTAGGTACCGTAATCGGGATGATATTAGCCTTCTTCAATTTGTCTAACTCTACAGGTTCATTCTCTCCGAAAACACTTTCAGAGGGTATTTATACAGCATTAGGACAAACAGCTACAGGTCTTGCAGTGGCAATCCCGGCTAACTTCTTTTACAACCTGTTGCTGACAAAAATTGACAAATTCATTCTGAAGATTCAAAACTTGTCTGCAGAGTTCTTAGATATCATCAACAAACCTTTGTAAGAATATCATGAAAATCTCAAGAAGAAATAAAGCAAATCCTGAATTCAGTTTGGCAGCAATGACAGACGTTATATTGCTGCTTCTTATATTTTTCATGATCACCTCTTCTGCAGCCAATCAAAATGCAATAGATGTGAAACTTCCTAAAGGAGAAAGCGAGGCAATGGATATTCCTAATCCTTTGTCTGTAAGCATTAAACCGGATGGATCTTATTTTATAGATGAAAAACAAGTACAGAGAAACGAACTGGAGAGCCTTATTGTAAACAGATTACAGAATGTAACAAGTCCATCTTTTACAATAAGAGCCGATAAAGACTGCTTACATAAAGATGTAGTTTTCGTTATGGAAATTGCAGAAAAGCACAAATACAACATTGCGATCGCCACTACTACAGAGGCTGAATAAACACAAAAGATGAGTTATTTCTCAGTAAATAAAAAGGAAGAAAGAAAAGACAAACTAAAAAGTGCTGTAATAACCACTATAGTTTGGACTACACTCCTGCTTTTTATTGCACTGTATTCCGTTAAAGTAAACTTCCCGAAAGAAGCTGAAGTTATTAATACAATGCTTGTTAATTTCGGTGACAATCGCAATGGTAACGGAACTGAAGAGCCTAAAGAACAGGAAGGGAGCTTTGCACCTCTCGAAACCAAACCTGTTGTAGAAGAGGAGCCAGTAAAAGAAATAGCAAAGCCAGAGCCACCTATTGAGGCTAAAGAAAAAATTATTACAGGTAAAAACGAAAAAATACCCGTTGCCAAAGTAGACAAAGCAGAGAAAAAAACGGCTACCAAGTCTTCTGTTAAAGAGACTAAAAAAAGCGACGCAAAGAAAACGACTACCGGAAATACTAAAGCCGATGGTCCTAATAAAAAACAAGGAGCAACTGGTGATGGAAAAGGAACCGCAGCTATAGGAAATCTGCTAAAAGGACGCGGAACAAAAGATGGTTCTCAGGGTGACGGTGGAAAAGCCGGAAATGCAGGGGATCCTTTAGGCGGAGATGGTAATGGCGACAGCAAAATCGGAGTTGACAGAAAACTTACCGGCTATATTCCTGGTACCATGGGACGTGGCGGTGCTCAGCCCGTACATTCTTGTAAAGCATCAGGATCTATTACACTGGCTTATACTGTAGATAAAGCTGGAAATGTAATATCTGTAAGACGTTCAGGGGGTATTTCGGATCCATGTATCGTCTCTACTTCTATCCAGTGGGTAAAACAATATGTAAAAGCTGAAAAAGCTAACTTCTCCTCTACCGGAGTATATCGCATCACTTTCTAAACCGATGAAATCATCATGACAAAATCTGAATATCAAGAAGCCCTGGAATGGCTTTTTGTACAAATGCCTAATTATCAAACTGATGGTATAAAGGCTTATAAACCCGGATTAGATAATATTATCCGACTTTGTGAATATTTTGGGAATCCACAAAAGGAACTTAAGATGGTTCATATCGGTGGTACTAATGGCAAAGGGTCTACCAGCAATATGCTGGCATCTGTATTACAGGAAGAAGGCTATAAAATCGGATTATACAATTCTCCTCACCTTATTCATTTCACGGAAAGAATAAAAGTAAATGGAAAGAATGCGAACGACGAGTTTGTTTATGATTTTATTCAAAAACTGAAAAATCTTCCTGAGGAAATAAAGCCTTCATTCTTTGAGTTTACAACCATTATGGCATTCGAGTACTTCCGGCAACAGAACGTGGATTTTGCCATTATAGAAGTAGGTTTAGGAGGCAGATTAGATGCAACTAATATTATCTCGCCTATACTTACAGCTATTACCAATGTTGCGCTGGATCACACCAATATTTTAGGCAATACAAAAGAAGAGATCGCAACAGAAAAGGCAGGAATTATAAAAACAGGGATTCCTATTGTTTCTGGCGACGAAAATCCATCGGTAAGGAATATCATCCAACAAAAGGCAAATGAGCTTAATGCTAAGTTTATAGACGCTACAGATTTGGCTCCTGAATTAAACTCCGATTTAAAAGGAACTTATCAGAAAAATAACATCAGAGTTGTTCTGGCACTAGTCGAAGAACTACGTCATCAGAATATTTCTATTTCGGAAGAGTCTTTAGAAAAAGGTCTTTTGCACGTTCATAAAAACACCAATTTTATTGGTCGTTGGTTTGAGTTTTCTCAAAGTCCTCTTACTATTTGTGACACCGGGCACAATCAGGCGGGATTGGAATATGTATTTAACCAGTTGAAAACCTATTCTCAGTCAAAACATATTGTTCTTGGCTTTGTAAACGATAAAAATATAGACGATGTAATTCCTTTGCTTCCAAAAAATGAAAAATTTTATTTTGTAAAACCATCTATTCACAGAGGGCGAAATCCTCAGGAATATGAAAGCCTTATCAAAAAAGAAAATCTAAACTATCAGATATTCAATAATGTACAGTCAGGTTATTTAGCTGCTAAAGAAAATTGTATTTCAGACGATATGATCTTTATTGGAGGAAGCAACTTTGTTGTTGGAGATTTTTTAGAAAAAAATTTGGCAATTCACGAATAAGTTGTATATTTGCACCACTCAAAAAGAGAAAATAACTCTAAAAGAGGGTTCTTAGCTCAGTTGGTTCAGAGCATCTGGTTTACACCCAGAGGGTCGGGGGTTCGAATCCCTCAGGACCCACAAAAGGTTCGAAATCCTTTAAAAAATTCGGGTTCTTAGCTCAGTTGGTTCAGAGCATCTGGTTTACACCCAGAGGGTCGGGGGTTCGAATCCCTCAGGACCCACAAAAAAACTCTCAGTTTTCTGAGAGTTTTTTTTATTTCTTTATCTTATCTATTACTTGTTGTATTTTCAGTTCTTCCAGACAAGCCCAGTCACCACGATAACATTCTTTATCACCAAAAACAGAACATGGCCTGCAGGTTAGATCCTTCACACCTACTACATCTTCTTCTTTTTGTCCGTAGCCTAAAAATCCGGCATATGGATGCGTTGCTCCCCAGACAGAAACCACACGTGTCCCCACCAAAGAAGCTAAATGCATATTGGCCGAATCCATAGATATCATCACCCGAAGTTTCGATATCATATTTAATTCGTCTGAAAGGCTTAGTTTACCCGCTAAAGAAGTTGTATTAGGTATTTCTTTCTCCCATTTGGATAAAACCTCCACTTCGGATGCTCCTCCACCAAAAAAGTAAATATGCTCGCTTTTCGCAAGCTCCCTTACAAGTTCAAAAGATTTCTCAAGAGGCATCATTTTCCCTCTATGCTGAGCAAATGGTGCAAAACCAATTCCGGATTTATCTTTAGTTAAAGGTCTTAATGTATGGGAAAGCTTTACAGAATACCCCATAGAGCGTAAAACATCTGCATATCGTTCAGTTGTTTTTTTCAACTGGTGCTTATTCAGATTCCATACATCAGTAAGTTCTTCTTTATCTTCTTTTCCTTTATTAATCTTATAAACCTTAAAACCTCTCCTTTTAAAGAATAGGTAAAGAATTTTGGATCTGATCACATCATGTAGATCCGCAATAAAATCGGGATTATATTTTTTCAGAAGTTCTTTGGCAAGCCTTCGCATACCAAGAATTCCTTTGTAGTCGTCTATGTTAATTCCGACAAATTCAATTCCTTCAATTCCTTCAAAAAGCCCCGAAAAGCCTTTTCTGGAAACCATTACAATACGAACACCCTTATTTTGTTCGAGAAATTCCCGAAAAACAGGTACAGTCATCGCTACATCGCCAAATGCGGAGAAGCGGTATGCCAAGATAGTTTTCAACTTTTTAACTGAAATGCTACTGCGTAAAATTTAATTTGCTTGGTCATTGCCATCAGCCCGTTTGCACGGGATGGTGAAAGAAACTCCTGAAGGCCTATTTCTTCAATAAATTTAAAATCGGAGTCTAGAATTTCTTGTGTTGAGTGGCCGCTGTATACCTGAGTAAGCATTGCTACAATACCTTTAGGAAGTATTCCGTCGGAATCTGCCTGAAAGAATAATTTACCATCCTTAAATTCAGCATCAATCCATACTTTGGACTGGCACCCGCGAATAAGGTTCTCGTCGGTCTTCTTGTCCTCAGATAATCCTTTCAATTCTTTACCCAAATCAATGATATATTCATATTTCTGCTCCCAGTCTTCCAGGAAAGCAAAATCATCTACTAAAGCCTTCTGTTTTTCTTGAATTGTCATTATTAAAATGCTTTATGCAAAGGTAAAGATTTTGGAAGAAATGATCATATAATCTACTTTTTTACCTTTTTCTGAAGAAGATAGTAAACCTGAATGAAACAGATAATTGCATTGGGTATAATAATCGGCCAAAGCATCCCTCTGTAAATACCATAAATTACAAAGCAAATACAACCTGCCAGATTAATAAGTCTGATTTTTAATACGTCTTTCGGTATAAAGCCCAGAACTATTAGTACTGATGCTATATAACCTACAATTTCAACCCAGCTTTCATTCATAACGAATACAATTTTGGCGCAAACCTAATAAACAATTCGCTTAAAATCAAATCTTTTTGTGCCATAACGGCATATTTTTTCTTTGGTAAGATGTTTGCAAATTTCAATAAGCTGAAAAACTTCTATAACAAAACAAGAACTTTTTCAGAAATAACTTTTAAATTAGTATACATTTTAAAATCATGGAATATCAATTCTCAAAAGGGATGAACCAAGTGTTCAACAATAGCCGTAATGAGGCCAAGAGATTGCAGAGTGAATTCCTCAATACTGAACATTTATTATTGGGTATTATAAAGTCTGAGAACTCTTCCGCTTACGCTATTCTTGAGGATTTCAACGCCGACTTAACACAAATAAGAAGAAAGATTGAAAGCCTTAACATAACTAGTAACAACCCGAATGCTATGGTAACGGAAAAGATTCCGTTAACTAAAATGGCAGATCAGGCTATTAAACGTGCAGCACTTGAATGCAGATTATATAAATCTACAGAAGTGAATACTGTACACCTGTTACTGGGTATTTTGTATAAAACCGAAGATCCGACAACCAGCATTCTGGAGTCTTACGACATCGATTATCAAGCTGTATCCAAGCACTATAAATCTATGCTGAAGGAAAACGGCGATTTGCCTAAAAATCAGGCATTCGATGATGATGAAGACAAAGATGATGCATTCAGTCAGATGAAAAAACCTTCCGGAAATCTGGGAACAGGTAAGAGTAAAACTCCGGTTCTTGATAACTTCGGTAGAGATCTTACCGGACTTGCAAGAGACGGAAAACTAGATCCTGTAATCGGCCGTGAAAAAGAGATTGAGAGAGTATCTCAAATTCTTTCCAGAAGAAAGAAAAACAATCCTCTTCTAATCGGTGAACCAGGAGTAGGTAAATCTGCTATTGCTGAAGGTTTAGCACTAAGAATACACCAGAAAAAAGTATCCCGTGTATTATTCAATAAAAGAGTAATCACTCTGGATCTGGCAAGTCTTGTTGCAGGAACTAAGTACAGAGGACAGTTTGAAGAAAGAATGAAGGCTATTATGTCTGAGCTGGAGAAAAACAGAGATGTAATTCTGTTTATCGATGAGCTTCATACTATTGTTGGTGCCGGAAGTTCTACAGGATCTCTGGATGCTTCAAACATGTTCAAGCCTGCTTTGGCAAGAGGCGAAATCCAATGTATTGGTGCTACAACTCTGGACGAATATCGTCAGTACATCGAGAAAGATGGTGCTTTAGAGCGTCGTTTCCAAAAAGTAATGGTAGAACCTACCACTATTGAAGAAAGTATTCAGATCCTTAACCAGATCAAAGATAAATATGAGGAGTATCACAATGTAACTTATACTGATGATGCTATCAAAGCTTGTGTTAATTTAACAGCAAGATATATCACCGACCGTTTCCTTCCGGATAAAGCAATTGATGCTTTAGACGAGGCCGGATCTCGTGTTTATATCAAAAACATGAAAGTTCCTACCGAAATTATCGAGTACGAAAAAGCGATAGAAGAGGTAAAAGAGCAAAAGCAGAAAGCTGTAAAAGCACAGGATTATCTTGAAGCCCGCAAGCTTAAAGATGAGGAAGAACGTCTACAAATTGAACTTAACCTTGCTCAGGAAAACTGGGATAAAGAGGTAAAAGAGAAGAAAGAAGTTGTTACCGAAGAGAATGTTGCTGAAGTAGTATCTATGATGAGTGGTGTTCCGGTAACTAAAGTAGGCAAAAACGAGCTGGATAAACTTTCCCAGATGGATGCCATGCTTAACGGTAAAGTTATCGGTCAGGAAGATGCAGTTCGCAAAGTTGTAAAAGCAATTCAGAGAAACCGCGCAGGGTTAAAAGATCCGAACAGACCTATCGGAACATTTATTTTCCTTGGTACAACTGGTGTTGGTAAAACAGAATTAGCCAAAGTAATGGCTCGTGAACTTTTTGATTCAGACGAAGCACTAATCAGAATAGACATGAGTGAATACATGGAGAAATTTGCTGTGAGCCGATTAGTAGGTGCGCCTCCGGGATATGTAGGCTATGAAGAAGGTGGACAACTTACAGAAGCTGTACGCAGAAAGCCTTATGCTGTAGTTCTTTTGGATGAGATCGAAAAGGCTCACCCAGATGTATTCAATATTCTTCTTCAGATTCTGGATGAAGGACATGTTACTGATAGCTTGGGTAGAAAAGTAGACTTCCGTAATACCATTATTATCCTGACTTCAAATATCGGAACCAGAGATCTTAAAGATTTCGGTGATGGTGTAGGGTTCGGAACTTCAGCTAAAAAGTCTACATCAGACACCAGAGCAAGAAGTACAATTGAAAATGCTCTTAAAAAAGCATTTGCTCCTGAATTCCTGAACAGAATAGATGACATTGTAATCTTCAACTCTCTGGAAAAAGATGATATTAAGAAAATCATTAACCTGGAGTTAGGTAAATTGTATAGCAGACTGGAAAAACTTGACTACCATGTTGAGCTTTCCGATGAAGCTACCGAGTTCATTGCTGAAAAAGGCTGGGATAAAGATTTTGGTGCCCGTCCGTTGAAGCGTGCAATTCAGAAATACATTGAAGATCTGCTGGCAGAAATGCTTGTAAACAAACAGTTGAAAGAAGGCGATAAAATCACCCTTAAGATTAATGAGGCTAAAGATGCTCTGGAAGCAGAGAAGTCTCCTAAAAAGAAGGAAAAAGAGCCTAAAACTTCATAAAAACAAGATCCCTCAGAAAATTCTGAGGGATTTTTTATTTTTTAATATTTATTCATATCTAAAAGCGGGTCTATATATTCCCGGTTGTTACTTAGTCTCGGCACTTTATTTTGTCCACCAAGCTTTCCTCTGCTATTCATCCAGTCATAGAACAGGTTTGATTTGGCTATATGAACTACCGGCTCTTTAAGAGTTATATTGTTATAACGTTTTGCCTCATAATCTGAATTAACTTTCTTTAGAGTATCATCGAATATACGAGTAAAAGCTTCAATTTCAGATGGCTTTCTAGAGAATTCTATCACCCATTCATGTGCACCGGATTCGTTTCCGTTCATATATATTGGTGCTCCTGTATAATCTATAATTTCCGAATTGGTATAATCACAGGCTTTTTTTAGTGCAACTTCAACATTATCTATCATCAGTTCCTCACCAAAAGTATTGATATAATGCTTGGTTCTTCCGGAAACCTTTATTCTGTAAGGATTGGTTGAAGTAAACTTTACGGTATCGCCTATCAGGTAACGCCATAGCCCACCATTTGTAGTCAACACCATTGCATAATTCTTTCCGATCTCTACATCTTCAAGGGTAATTGTTTTAGGGTGAGATTCTCCGAAGTGTTCCATCGGGATAAATTCATAGAAAATTCCGTAGTCCAGCATCAAGAGCATATCGTCCGCTCCAGACCTGTCCTGAATACCAAAGAATCCTTCTGATGCATTATAAATCTCGTAGTAATTGATATCCTTACCCATCAACTGCTTATATTGATCTTTGTAAGGGATAAAGCTTATACCACCATGGAAAAATACTTCAAGATTTGGCCAGAGTTGTCCTATATTATCTGCATTGGTTTCTTTCAGTAATCTTAGAAGTAAAACCATCATCCAGCTTGGCACTCCGGTTAGGCTGCCAACATCCTGGCTTTTAACCTCAGCAGTTATTGCTTTTAGTTTACTCTCCCACTCTCCCATTAATGAGACCTTTCTGCTCGGAGTATTAATGACTTCTACCCAATACGGAAGATTCTCAATAAGTATTGCCGACAGGTCTCCAAACTTGGTATTGAAATCCTGATACATTTCTGAACTTCCCCCCAAGCGAAGGTTTTTATGCTGAAAGAGTTCGGATTCAGGATGGTTATTCACATAGAGTGCGATAAGGTCTTTTCCTGCTTTATAATGGCAGTCCTCAAGACTTTCTTCTGTAATTGGAATAAACTTACTCTTGGCATTAGTTGTGCCCGAGGATTTAGCGAAACGCTTAATTTGTCCGGGCCAGATAATATCTGATTCGCCCTGACGGGCCTTTTCTATATAAGGTTCAAAATCTTCGTAGCTAACAATAGGGATTCTATTTTGAAAATCGCTAATGCTGGAAATACTTTTGAAACCATATTTTAGTCCGTATTCAGTATCCTCTGCGAGAAAAAGTTGAGAAAAGAGGACCCCTTTTTGCGTTTCGTAGGGATGAGCAATGAAGCGCTCAATCTGGTCTATTCTTCTCCCAATAAACCAGTTTACCACAGAATTGAAAAGCGCTTTTGTTGCCATAAAATGCCTAAAAAACAAATATAATGTTTTTTAGCTTTTGTAAAGATTTTTTGACAAAGAAAAAGCCATCCTTAAAAAGATGGCTTAAATTTATCATTACAAATAGCTAATTAGCAATATTCGTTGTAAGCTGCCTGAAGGTTAGCTGCTATAGCTCCTGCAGGGTTACCTTCGATGTGGTGACGCTCTAGCATGTGTACTAACTCACCATCTTTAAATAATGCTACTGCCGGAGAAGAAGGTGGGAACGGAGCTAAAAGCTTTCTAGCTTCTGCTACCGCTTCGGTATCATATCCTGCAAAAGCAGTTGTAAGATGATCTGGTTTTTTATCACCTAATAAAGATGCTATAACACCTGGTCTTGCTGCACCTGCTGCACAACCACATACAGAGTTAATTACTAACAGGGTTGTTCCTTGTTGTTTTATAGCCTCGTCTACTGCCTCAGGAGTAGTAAGATCTTCGAATCCGTTGCTGGTAAGTTCTGCCTTCATAGGCAATACTAAATCTGATGGATACATAATTTAATTTTTTTATAATAATTGAAATATCTCATACAAAAGTAAACATATTTTACAGATGTATCAATATACTACATCTATGAAAAATATGTTCAATAGTAATCGGACATTATGACAAAAAACCCAGAACCAACTCGTAGTTCCGGGTTTAAATCAAACCGATATACAGATTAATGATATCTCAAATTAAATGCTAGCGTATGAATTCAGAAGAAAGAATAGATTTCTTTCCTCCTTTCTTTCATATCTAACTCAATAGCTTTTTAGCCATTTCCGAAATACTTTTCCCATCGGATTTTCCGGCTAATGCTTTGGAGGCTACCCCCATTACTTTACCTAAGTCTTTTGCTCCTTCAGCTCCGGATTCTTCAATAATTTTCTTTATTTCAGCTTCCAGTTCTTCTGTGCTTAACTGTGCAGGTAAGAATTTTTCTATAACCTTTGTCTGAGCTTCTTCTACCTCAGCAAGGTCCTGACGATTCTGAGCATTGAATTGCTCCATAGAGTCTTTACGCTGCTTCACCATTCTCTGTAGAATTGCAATTTCTTGCTCTGGTGTAACATCTGCTCCTTTTCCGTCAGTTTTCACTAATATTATTTGGGCTTTAATAGCACGCAATGCATCCAGAGCGACTTTGTCTTTCTCCTTCATGGCTGTCTTCATTGCGTCCATTACTTTTACTTCTAAGCTCATCTTATTTTAAGATTTAACAATGTATCAATATAACAGTTTACCAATAATTGCTCAGAGGGAGGTTGTTATATTGATACATTTTTACATTGTTATAATTTAGTCTACGTCTTTATTTAAAAAACGGTTTTCACGAAGATTCATCTGTCCTTTGTCTTCGGAAAAGAATGAATTAATAGTATGATCGGAAGCATTTTCTCCGTCGATATTAATATTCTTTCTCTTGAATGCAGGAATCGTTTCAAAAGCATTTTCAGCTTCTGTATTAACGAATCTGGAGTTAAACTCTTTCAGTTTATTACGACGCTCTTCAATCTTTAATTGATTTTCATTTAAAGGAGCTTTGTTTACAATACTGATTTCTTCTTCGTATGGCTTTTCAACAATAGTAATATTTTCTATTGTTACTTCTGAAGGGTTTTCTACTGGTGTTTGCGTAACCTCAGCTTCTACAACTTCATTAACCTGTGTTTCTTCTATTCTGTTTGCAGGTTCCTGTACCTCAACTCTATCATCTGCAAAGTTGAATGTAAAAGCTACCGGCTTTTCTTCTTCTTCGAATAATTCTCCGTTAAATTGGAAATCCTGAGCCTGATCTTCTTTTGCCTGAGGTTCTCCGGTAAAAGAAAATAAATTGAACTCATTACTATCATTCTCTAGTTTCCAGTTCTGATCACCAAAACCTTCTTCCTCTTTATCTAAAAACTGAATTTCAGTAGGCGTTTCTTCTACAAAAAATTGTGCTCTGTCTGCACTTTTTTCTATAGAATTAACTGGAAATTCGGGTCTTGGAGCATCATCCTCATCATCTAAACGAAATAAATCTTTTCCTGAAGTAACAACTTGCTCTTCGGAAGTTTTGAATGGGGATTCTCTTTTTATCTGAGGTGCAGATTTATCTTCGGAAAGGCTGTGTACAATTTTTTCCGTAGGTCCTGAATATTTTTGATGCTCTTTTGCAAATCCTGTAGCAATAACAAGTACGCTTACAGAATCTCCTAATTCTTCATCGGAGCCAACCCCGAAAATGATATCCGCTGTATGTCCTGCTTCTTTTTGGATGTGGTCCATAATGATACCGATTTCGTCCATGGTAACTTCTTCGTTTCCACTTCTGATCAATAGCAAAACATTCTTTGCTCCTGTAATTTTATTATCATTCAACAATGGAGAATCTAATGCCTTCTTAACAGCATCTTCTGCTTTGTTCTCACCGGAAGCAATACCGTTAGACATTAATGCTGTACCACTATTCTGAAGTACAGATTTAGCATCACGGAAGTCAATGTTTACATCAAAATAACCGGTAATAACCTCGGCCATCCCTTTTGCAGCATTGGTTAAAACCTCATCGGCTTTTGAGAAACCTGATTTGAAACCAAGGTTACCAAATTGTTGACGAAGCTTATCGTTATTAATAACAATTAATGAATCGACATTATTGCGCAGCTTTTCAAGACCAAGTTCAGCTTGTTCTAATCTTCTTTTCCCTTCGAAGCTAAACGGAATAGTTACAATACCTACGGTAAGGATACCCATTTCTTTTGCAACTTTAGCAATTACTGGGGCCGCACCGGTACCAGTACCACCTCCCATTCCGGCAGTGATAAATACCATTTTGGTATTTTGTCCCATAGAGGCTTTGATATCGTCGATACTTTCAATAGCTGCCTTTTCTCCAACCTCAGGATCTGCTCCGGCACCAAGACCTTCGGTCATGGTTACACCCAACTGTACTTTGTTGGCAACAGGGTTATTGTCTAATGTCTGCGCATCGGTATTACAAATGACGAAATCTACTCCATGAATCCCTCTCTCGTACATGTGCTTCAGTGCGTTGTTACCACCTCCTCCAACACCGATAACTTTTATAATTGATGAATTTCCTTTTGGCAAATCAAACTGAAATCCTTGTACACTTATATTTTCCATTCTTTGTTTCGTTTATATAACGGTCTGCAAAATTTAGCAAACTTTAATGATATTTAAAAAAAATTATTCAACTTCTTCGAAAAATTTTCGAACTTTCTCCATAATAGACTGTCCCAGAGTAGGCTTCATCTTATTCTTACTCGCCTCTGCTACCGGAGTTTGTGCTATAACTTCTGTTGTATTTTCGGTTACAGTTTCTTTCTTATCAGTAACTGTTTCGGTTACCTGTTCAACAATCTCAGGTTCCTCAAAAGCTCTCTTATCTCTAATTTTTAAGCTCTCCATAAGAAGTCCGATAGAAGTAGCAAATTCAGGACCTTTTAAAAACTGGTTCTTATCATTCGCTACATATTCGTTTGCATAACCAATTCTGGCATCAAATCCGGTTATATAATTGGAAAGCTGACGAAGGTGTCTAAGATTAGATCCGCCTCCTGTAAGTACAATACCTGCAATAAGTTTTTTCTTTTGCTCGTATGCACCATAACCTTTTAGTTCATTATTTACCATTTCCAGAATCTCTTCTACTCTCGCATTAATAATTTGCGCCAAAGTTTTTAAGGAGATCTCTTTGTCTGGTCTTCCATGAAGTCCAGGAATGGTAACAAAAGTTGAATCTTTTTCTAATTCGGGAACAGCAGAACCAAATTTTACTTTTAGTTTTTCTGCATGGTTCTCGATGATAGAACATCCTTCTTTAATATCATCTGTAATAATTCCTCCGCCATAAGGAATAACGCATGTATGACGGATAATATTGTCTTTAAATATTGCGACATCAGTAGTACCTCCTCCGATATCTACGATTGCAACACCTGCTTCTTTTTCTTCTTTTGTAAGAACTGCTTCGGAAGATGCTAATGGCTCTAGCGTAAGAGCTTCCATATCTAATCCGGCTTCTTTTACACAACGTGCAATATTACGGATAGATCCCATCTGCCCAACAACAACGTGGAAGTTGGCTTCCAGTCTCTTTCCGTGCATTCCTATAGGTTCCTGAATCTCTCCTTCAGAATCTACTTTGTATTCCTGAGGTAATACATGGATAATTTCTTCACCTGGAAGCATTACCAGCTTTTTCACCTGGTTTTTAAGTTGTTCTATATCGTCTTCAGTAATATATCTATCCGGATGCTCTCGCATTATATAATCGGAATGCTGTAAGCTTCGGATGTGCTTACCGGCAATACCTACTGTAACATTCTTTATTTTCACTCCCGCACTTTTCTCAGCTTCGGAAACAGCTGCCTGAATAGAGCTTATCGTTTGTGAAATATTGTTAACAATGCCCTTATGAACGCCAAGACTTTTACTTCGTCCTACGCCCATTATTTCAATTTTTCCATGAGCATTTTTTCTGCCCACAATGGCTACAATCTTGGTAGTCCCAATGTCGAGCCCTACTGCAAATTCGTTTGTTTCCATCACTATCTCTAATTATTCAGTTTGATTTATTATTTTTTTTCTTTCTTTTTATCTTTAGCTTGTGTCTTTTTGCCCTTTTCTTTTTTGTGCTCGGGCTTTTTCTCGGGAGGAGCTTTCTTCTTTTCCGGAGCTTTTTTATCCGAGACCAATACTGGTCTTGCAATAATATTATTTGGTAATTTCTGAGTTAAAAGGCTGTCAGCATCTGATTTAAAGCCCTTTCGTAATGTTGTTACAATCTGGTTATTATACTTTACCGATACTTGTCTGTACTTCATTGGATCCTGGTAGATAAGATACTTTTCAGCAAAAGTTTTAAAGCCTTTTAGTTTAAAGTCTATATTTTCCAGATCTCCCAATTGCACCTTGAAGTTTCCTTCATCAGTAAGCAACTCATAATTTCCCCCTTCTTTATTTATTCCTACAAAATATCTTTTGTTGAAATCATCTTTTCCTATTTTAGCAATAAGCTCTGACAGTGCTTTATAATCTTCTTTTGGAATATCCCCGGAAACTAACATACACGGGTATGAAAATTTATCTGAAAGAGGAAATTCTTCACCATTGCTATCCACATAATATTGCTTCGCACCATCGTTTATTCTCATAAACGGTACTCTTTGCTTTACATCTACATTTAGTACTCCATTCAGGTTAAGATACACATTTGCGCTGTCTACTGCTTTAAGAGCATTCAATTTTTTTTCAAGTGCGGGTATATCTAAGGTTCCTACCTTCCCTGAAGGGTTACTTTTCTTTACAATACTTTTTACGGTTGCTTCATCTATAAAATATACAGGTGTTTCCTGTGTTAAGTCTATTTTTAGCTTCTGCTCTTTGGTACTGAATCGTTTCAATGAAAAATTGAGTAAAAATGCCAAAAGCACTATTACTACGAAGATTTTTAATATTCTGTATTTATTTTTCATATTCTTTTGAAACGCACTGCTCCTATTCTTTTTCTTTTCCCATCCATTCCATAATCGGATCGTACAGGGTATCTATATTTCCTGCTCCGACTGTTAGAAGAATATCAAATTCTTTATTTTTAATTTTTTCAAATGCATCCTGAAGGCTGCTTATTTCTTTCTTTTCACTTTTTACTTTTTCTAATAACCAATCAGAAGTTACGCCTTCTATTGGTAATTCACGAGCCGGATATATATCTAATAAGATCAGCTCTTCTCCTTTGCTTAAACTTTCAGCAAAACCATCTACGAAATCTCTTGTTCTGGTAAATAAGTGTGGCTGAAAAACTATTAATAGCTTTTTATCGGGATAAAAGGTTTTTATTGAACCAATTACAGCATTTAGTTCAGTTGGGTGATGTGCATAGTCATCAATATATATTTTCCCGTTCTCAAAGAAATGCTTGGTATATCTTCTTTTAATCCCTTTAAAAGATTTAATTCCTTTTTTAAGGTCTTCATAGCTTGCTCCCAGCTGGTGTACAATTGCTATTGCTACAGTCGCGTTTTCTACATTATGAATCCCCGGTAAGTGCCATTCAAAATCCTCAATAGTTTCATCCCCGGCATGAAAATCAAATCGAAGTGTTCCGCCTTCCATACGGATATGATCGGAGTAATAGTCAGCTTCTTCATTTACAGCATAGGATACTGCATCTCTGCCAATATCAAGTCCTTTACGGACAAATAGCTGCTGACCATCAGGAACCAATCCTGCAAAATCTCTGAATGATTCCTCTATTGTATTTTTATCACCATAAATATCTAAATGATCTGCATCCATTGAGGTTACAACTGCCCACTTTGGGCGAAGGTTCATGAAAGAACGATCATATTCATCAGCTTCTACAACGGATATATCTGTACCATTGAAAATGAAATTAGATCCATAATTTTCTGCAATACCTCCTAAAAAACCTGAGAAAGGAAGATTCGCAACTTTACACAGGTGTGTAATCAGCGTAGAAGTTGTAGTTTTCCCATGTGTCCCGGCTACAGCTACACATTCTGTAGTTTCAGTAAGAATTCCCAAAACTTTAGCTCTCTTCATTATGGTAAAGCCCTTCTCTGTAAAGTAGTCTAAAATTTTAAGATTCTTAATTGCTGGTGTAAAAACAATTAATGTATTTTCAGGAGTCAGGTTCTCTTCTACATCAGTTAATATATCATCGAAATTTATTGTTATTCCTTCTGTCTGAAGGGCATTGGTAAGTTTGGTATGCGTTTTATCATAACCCACCACCTTTTTGCCTACAGAATGGAAGTAACGCGCCAGCGTACTCATTCCGATTCCTCCAATTCCTATAAAATAATAGTTTTCGTATGTATTAACATCAGCCATCTGACTTCTTGTTTTTTTAATTTTTATTGTGGTTAAATCCTGTTTTATTCAATATTTCATCTACAATTTGTTTTGTAGCTTCTGGTTTTCCAAATTTCTCCAGATTTACCATCATTTCTTTTCTCAGCGCTTCATTTTCACAAATCTGCTCCAGCGTATTCCAGAATTTGTCTTTCATTTCTATATCCTTAACCATAAAGGCTGCATTTTGATCAACCAGACTTTGAGCATTTTTGGTCTGATGGTCTTCTGCTGCAGTTGGTAACGGGATTAGTAAAATAGGCTTTACTGCTACCGCAAGTTCAGAAATAGCGATTGCCCCTGCACGGGAAACAATAACATCTGCTGCAGAATAAGCTGTTCCCATATCTTTAATAAACTCATTCAGTGAAATCTGACCTTCAGCACTACTCAGGTTTTGAATTTCCTGATTTTTATTTAGTGCTTCATAATCAAGTTTTCCTGTCTGCCATATCAACTGATAGCCTTTTTCAGTCAACTTATCCAGATTATCTTTCCATCCGTTATTCAGTGTTCTGGAACCCTGACTTCCTCCTACGGAAAGTATAGTTAATTTATTCTGTAATCCTAATTTTTCTTTTGCTACTTCCGGAGCCAACTTGTCATCTATAATATTCTGACGTATTGGATTTCCAAGAAATTTAACTTCTGTATTTGGAAAAAAACTTTCCATTCCCGGATAAGCGGTAAATACTGCTTTAGCCTTTTTCGACAGGATTTTATTGGTAACCCCGGGAAAAGAGTTTTGCTCCTGAATAAATGTAGGAACTCCTAACTGAGATGCAGCCCATAAAGCCGGTCCACTGGCAAAACCTCCGGTTCCGACAGCAAAATCGGGTTTGAAGTTTCTGATAATTTTCTTTGCTTTAGAAATACTGCTCAGTAATCTGAATGGCAGTTTAAAGTTTGATAAAATATTACCTCTGTCGAATCCTGCAATATCCAGTCCTTCAATTTTAAATCCGGCCTGTGGAACTTTTTCCATTTCCATCTTTCCCAAAGCTCCGATAAACATAAACTCTGCATCCGGAAATCTTTTTTGAATTTCCTGAGCAATAGAAACCGCCGGAAAAATATGCCCTCCGGTTCCTCCTCCGCTTAATAATACTCTAGGCGATGTCATTTATTTCTTCTACTGTTTGTTTTTTACCCATTCCTTCTTCTTCGTTGGTCAGAATTCTTGAGCTTACACTTAATATAATTCCTAACTGCAGATAGGTCACCAACATAGATGTACCTCCGTAGCTAATCAGTGGCAATGGCTGCCCTGTAACCGGAATAAGATTAACTGCCACTGCTATATTTACGGATAGCTGTACAAAAATCATAACTCCTAATGCCAATACCAGCAAAGAACCAAAGAACATTGGAATCTTACTGGCAATCATTACAATTCTTACGATCATAATGAAATATAATGTAATAAGTATTGTTGCCCCAATAGCGCCATACTCTTCTACAATAATTGCAAAAATAAAATCGGATACTGACTGTGGCAAAGTTTGTTTTAATGCACTTTTACCAGGTCCCATTCCTATAGCCCCACCATGTACTATCGCAGCTTTTGCCTGCATTACCTGATAGTTTTTTGCTTTATCCTCTTCGGTTAAAGCTTCATCTTTTTTCTTGCTGAATGCCTCAATACGGCTTTTCCAAGTATGTACACGGTTTCCGCCAATAAGATTAGTATTGAGAGCAACTACAAGGAAGATTCCTGCAAATATTCCCATTGCCCCGGAGAAGCCTATAATATACTTCAGCGGAAGTCTTCCCAGTGCCATTACTATTAAAGATACAAACATGATCATTAATGCTGTGGAACCATTATCCTTTGCTACAAGACCAAACACTAATAGTGTAGGGCCAAATAAGTAAATAATATTCTCTATTGGCAATCTTTCTCTGGTGATCTTTTTTGTCAGATATCTACAGATGTAAATAATCAACATTAAATAAGCAAATGTAGACGGCTGGAAAGATATTGGTGTACCAGGTATCTTTAGCCAACGAGATGCACTGGCTCCATCAATTTTCTGCCCCGTAAATGTGGTTAGTAACAATAGAAAAACGGTAACTCCGAGTAAAATACTGCTCAGCTTTCCGATGTACTCATACTTAACAACCCCTACAAGGCGCATAATACCTAACCCCAGAAGTACAAAGAAAATATGCTTGATTACGTGACCTGTTGTGGTACCATTATTTACAATATATTCCAGGTTAGAGCTGGCAGAATATACCGGAAATATGGAAAAAATGGAAATCAAAATGATAACCATCCAAAGGACTTTATCTCCCTTCAGAAATTCAAATTTGTTATCGTTACTATTTTCCATTTTTACGTTTGCTTAATCTTCTTTTACTTCTTCTCCTTCTAATACATACTTTTTGAACTGATCCCCGCGATCTTCGTAGCTCTTGAATAAATCGAAGCTAGAACAACATGGTGCCAGTAATACAGTATCTCCCGGTTCGGCAATGCTTTTGCAAAGCTTTACGCATTCTTCCATGCTAGAGGTCTCAAAAATCAAATCTTTTTTGTTTCTGAAGAATTGAATGATCTTTTCATTATCAAGTCCCAGGCATACAATAGCACGAACTTTCTTCTTTACCAGATCTTCAATTTCTGTATAATCATTTCCTTTATCTATTCCGCCTACAATCCATATTGCAGGGTATTTCACGCTTTCCAGTGCATAATATGCAGCATTTACATTGGTTGCTTTACTGTCATTGATGTATTTCACATCATTAATAACAGCAACCTGCTCCAACCTGTGTGGAACAGCCTGAAATGTCATCAGACTATTGCGGATACTTTCATTACTAATATTTAGCAGTTTACCTGCTATACTTGCCGCTAAACTATTGGCAACATTATGATTTCCTACAAGCGAAAGATCAGAAATTTTCATTCTGAAGTCGTCCTGAAGTTTAACTACTAATTCATTATCAACAGAATAACCACCTTCACTTAGTTTCTCTTTCATAGAGAAAGGAATCATTGTCGCATTAATCTCCAGAGACTGAAGAATTTTCTGGCTCATTTCATCATCTTTATTGTAGATGAAATAGTTGTCATTTTCCTGATTTTCTGCAATTCTGAATTTTGCTAAAGCATATTCTTCATAATTGTAGTTATACTGGTCTAAATGATCCTGAGACAGGTTCAGAAGTAAACTAATATATGGTCTGAAATTCTGAATATCATCTAACTGGAAGCTACTTACTTCAAGTACATAATAGTCAAAATCCTCAGTTGCTACCTGATAAGCAAAGCTTTTTCCAATATTTCCGCCTAGTCCTACATTATATCCATCATTTTTCAGGATATGATAGATTAGTGAGGTAGTAGTAGTTTTACCATTACTTCCGGTAACTGCAATTATTTTAGCATCGGTGAAGTGATAAGCAAACTCCAACTCTGAAGAAAGCCTAATACCTTTCTGATGAATTCTACCTACGATTTCTGCTTTCTTAGGTATTCCCGGACTTTTAATAATCCAGTCTGCCTGTAATATCCGATCTTCATCATGACTTCCCTCCTCGAAATCTATTGCATTATCGAGAAGTATCTTCTTATAATTATCTCTTATAGATCCTTGATCTGATAAAAAAACATCCAGGCCCTTTTTCTTAGCCAGAAAGGCAGCACCAACGCCGCTTTCACCGCCACCCAGGATAACAACTTTCATCCTTCCGCTCTGGATCTCTGCATGCTTTTCCATTTTATCTTACTTTTAGTGTAATTAGACAAATAACCGCCAGCATAATTCCTATAATCATAAATCTGTTCACAATTTTAGATTCGTGATAAGATTTTTTTTGATAATGGTGATGTAATGGAGACATCAGGAAAATTCTTTTTCCTTCTCCAAATTTCTTCTTCGTATATTTAAAATAAGCTACCTGAAGCATTACAGACACAAGTTCTATTAAGAACACTCCGCAAAGCACAGGGATTAATAATTCTTTTCTTAGAATAATAGCCAGTACTGCAATTACGCCACCCAACATAAGACTTCCCGTATCTCCCATAAAAACCTGAGCCGGATATGTATTATACCAGTAGAAACCAATAACGGCTCCTACCATTGCAATCGCAAATATGGTTGTTTCTCCCATATTTGGAAGGAACATAATATTGAGATAATCGGCGAAAATAATATTCCCCGACAAGTAGGCAAAGAATGCCAGTGTAGCTAATATTATAGCACTGGTTCCAGCAGCAAGCCCGTCTATACCATCCGTAATGTTGGCTCCATTAGATACTGCTGTTACAATAAAGATAACCACCGGAATGAAAATAATCCATGCCCATTCCTGTGCCTGAGCATCGTCCATCCAGAATAAAATTTTGCTGTAATCAAACTCATTATTTTTTGCAAATGGTACTGTAGATACAACTGCCTTTTCTGGTGGCGCAAAGTTCTTTTCGATATTTTGTCTGTTCTCCGGTGATGCATTGGCATATTTACGCTGAACAGTAATATCTGAGTGGAAATACATGGTAACTCCTACAATAAGGCCAAGTCCTACCTGTCCTATTACTTTGAAAATACCTCGAAGTCCATCTTTATTTTTCTTTACTTTTTTCAAATAATCATCCAGGAAACCAATTGCTCCCATCCAAACCATAGAAACAATAAGCAAAACAATGTACACATTCCATACACGTGTAAACAATAATACAGGAACAATAGTGGCCAGAATTATAATGAGTCCTCCCATAGTAGGGGTTCCTTCTTTCTGTTTCTGCCCTTCCAGTCCTAAGTCTCTTACCAATTCCCCCATTTGCTTTCTGCGTAAAAAGTTAATGATTCTTTTTCCGTAGATCATAGCTATCGCCAGGGACATTAAAATAGATAACCCTGCTCTGAAGGAAATATACTTCAGCAAATTCATACCTGGAATGTGAATTCCGTGTGCGGTTAAGTATTCGTATAGATAGTATAACATAGGTTTTCTATTTTCCCATTATGGTTAGTAATTCCTGTATCGTCTCTTTATCGTCAAAATGATGTTTTATACCATTAATCTCTTGATAATCTTCATGTCCTTTTCCTGCTACCAGCACAATATCTCCGCCTTCAGCAAATTTTATGGACATTTTAATCGCTTCTTTTCTATCCGGAACCGAAAGATATTTGCTATAGTTCTGTGGCTGAACTCCGGCTTCTATTTCTTTGATAATAGCTAACGGATCTTCTGTTCTCGGATTATCTGATGTAATAATAGCCAATGTTGCATTTTTTGATGCTATATCACCCATTTCTGGTCTTTTGGAATGATCTCTGTCTCCACCACAACCAAAAACGCAAATCAGTCTTTCATTTTTAGTTCTGATATCGTTAATGGTATTCAAAACATTTTCAAGTGCATCCGGAGTATGTGCATAATCTACTACAAAGAAGATTCCTGTTCTGGATTTCAGGGTTTCAAAGCGCCCCTTTACTCTTTTCAGTAAACTTACTACTCTTAGTACTTCATCTTCTTCAATACCCAATTCAACAGCAATTCCGAATACCAATAAAAGGTTATATACATTAAACCTTCCTGTAAGACTTGTCCAGAACTCTTTACCGTTGAAGTTCAACAACATTCCGTTAAAGTCGGATTCGAGAATTTTCCCGTGGTAATCTGCAATTGTTTTCAAAGCATAAGTTTTCTTCTTTGCTTTAGTATTCTGTAACATTACCATCCCATTCTTATCGTCTATATTGGTAATAGCAATAGCTGTATCCGGAAGGTTATCGAAATATGATTTCTTCACATTCAGATATTCCAGAAAAGTCTTGTGGTAATCTAAATGATCATGACTAATATTGGTAAATCCTGCAATTTTAAAATGCAGTCCTTCTGTTCTGTGCTGGTGAATACCATGTGAACTTACTTCCATAAAAGCATATTCACAATCTTCATATACAGCTTCTGACAAAAGTTCGTTCAGCGTTATCACATCTGGTGTCGTATGAGTAGACGGGATAATCTTTTCTCCAATACGGTTCTCAACAGTCGATATCAGCGCACATTTGTGCCCTAGCTGAGTAAACACATCGAATAACAATGTTGTTACAGAAGTCTTTCCATTGGTTCCGGTAACTCCAATAAGGTTTAATTTCTCCGATGGATTACCATAAAAATTGCTTGCCAAATGCCCTAAAGCAACGGCTGTATCCTTAACCTGAATATAGGTTACATTTTCTTTCTTATCAGAAGGAATTTCTTCACAAACAATAACGTTAGCTCCTTTCTCTATTGCAGCATTTATAAACTGGTGTCCGTCCACTACTACCCCCTTCATTGCTACATACATAGCACTATCTATTGCTTTTCTTGAATCGAAAACAATCTTTGAAACCTCGCGGGAAAGTTCTCCCTGAGAATTTAAAACGGATATTCTATGTAATACTTTTTCTAATAACATTAATTCTGAAGACTTAAATAAATTTTCTGATTCCCGTTAATCTTTGTTCCTTCTGCCGGAAATTGTTCTAATACTTTTCCAGCACCTTTATATTCAACACGATAACCTAAATTTTCCAATTGCGGGATTACATTCCGACCCATCAATCCTACCAAATTTGGCATCTTGTTACTATCTACACTTACTTTTCGTGTTGGCTCAATCATTTTGCTCATATCCACCTTCTTGTTCACCAACATTTCCTTGTTCACATTCAGAGGTGTTTTAAGGAATATTTTTCCTGCAATTTCTTTAAAAGCAGGAGCTGCCACTCTGGCTCCATAAAAGCCTTTTGAGTTGTCCGGTTGATTAATCACCACAATACATGTATATTTAGGATTATCTGCAGGGAAATATCCGGCAAATGATGCTATATACTTCATTGGTCCCGGCTTCCAGTATTCAAAACGAGCAGTACCTGTTTTTCCGGCAATCTTTAAATTCGGCGTATAGATACTTTTTGCAGTACCTTTTTCTACAGCTTTTGTCAAAGAATGTGTCATCATTTCTATCGCCTTATCAGAAGCCATTTTCTGAACCATTATTTCTGGTTTAGCCTCATAAACAACTTTACCTTCTTTCATGATCTTATCAATGAATAAAGGTTTTACCATCTTTCCTTTATTGGCAACACCATTATAAAAAGTTGTAAGCTGTAACTGGTTTACATTAACACCATATCCGAAGGCAATAGAAGCCAAAGCTCCTTTTGACCATCTTTTGTTAGCAGGTGTAAGAACCCGAGGTCTTGTTACACCTGGAAGCTCAATATTCATTTTTTCGTACAGCTTCCATTTTTTAAGATGATCAAATAAAATCTGAGGATTATCTGCATAATGAGAAGTAATCACTTTTGCTGCTCCGATATTACTAGACTGCGCCATAATATCACTGATATCATAAACACCACCAGAATGGCTATCTGTAATCCTTTGCCCGGCATAAGTCCACTCTATACCTCCAATATTTATTTTTGTATTCTCATCTACAAATCCATCATCCATTGCCGCCAGTAATGTCACTGTCTTCCAAATAGATCCAGGCTCTGTAGCATCTTTTATTGCATAATTATAGGCATCTACATACATACCAGGTTCTGTTCTGCGAAGGTTTACCATCGCTCTCACCTTACCTGTTTCAGTCTCCATTACAATAACACTACCATGATCCGCATCAAATTCTACCAATTGTTTTTCTAATGCCGAATGTGCAATATCCTGTACCCGAAGATCTAATGTTGTATAAACATCCATTCCGTTTACAGGCTCTTTTACCTTCCAGAAGTCAATTGGCTTCCACTGGGTGGAATTAATTCTTTGTTCTAAACGTGTTCCGTCTGTACCTGTAAGGAATTTGCTAAAAGCTCCTTCAAATCCTGATTTTGCTCCGTCGCGATCCATTCCTATAGTCCCAGATCCAATTTGAGCTGTAGCAATCTCTCTGCGGTATTCGCGGTCTACAATAAATCCTCCTTTATTTTTTCCCTTATTAAAGATCGGAAACTTGCGAATTCTGTCATATTGATCGAAATCAAGCCCTTTTGCCAAAGGATAATACTGATTTTCGGATTTTTTCTGCTGATCCAGTCTTTGCCTAAAATAAGAAGCGGGCTTACCAAACATGGCGCCCAAAGAATCCGACAATTTACCTGCGTTATTTTTATAAATGGTATCCCGCATGGTTTTGAAGTCAAGATAAATATCATAGCGCATTACTGTTGTCGCCAGAATAGAACCATCCGAGGCAAAAAGATTTCCCCGAGCCGCCTTTAGTGTTGTTTCCCGGTAATTCTTATTAATAATGTTGTCTTTATACTCTTCAACATTTGTATTCTGAAGAATGATAATCCGGGCAACAAATACAACAAAAGTCAATAAGGCTACACCAACAAAGGCATATCCCCAAAAAAGCATCTTGCTTCTTTTTTCATTGTATTCACTTCCTTTTCTTACCATCAATTGAATCCATTTTTATTAAAAGTTTAGTCGGATGACTCTCCAACGTCATTAATGAATCCTTTCCCATTTCTTTGCTAAGCTCAGATTCCATTTTGATATGGATTAGTCTGCTCTGCGCATAAGCATTCCTGGATTTGTATTCTTCACTTTGTTCTTTAAGGCCGTTAACAATTTCTATTTTCTGGCTTACCAAGTGGTTAGAATAAATCATTACCATCATCAGTATAAAAACCAGTGTAAAATATTTATAATGTTCTTTTACTTCATCCCTATTAAGAAAATTCCCCTTCACAACATCTATGAAGGTTAATCGTTTCCTTTGCTTAGGCGTTGAAGCTTTTTTAGCCATTAATTTTGTGTTTTTTTATCTTAAACCTTAGCTCCTATTCTCAGTTTTGCACTTCTCGCACGAGAGTTTTCTTCAACCTCTTCTTCTGTCGGAACAATTGCTTTATTCTTCAGAAGTTCGAAAGATTTTTTATAATTTCCGTAAATATCTCTTTCAGGCTCCCCTTCAAACATTCCATTTTTCAGAAAACGTTTTACAAGTCTGTCTTCCAGTGAATGATAAGATATTACCGAAAGTCTGCCTTCTGGCTTCAAAACCCTGTAAGATTGCTCCAACATCTCTTTCAGCACCTCCAGCTCCTGATTCACTTCTATTCTTATAGCCTGAAAAATTTGAGCAAAAAATTTATTGCTCTTATGTGTCGGGATATAAAAGAAGACTTTCTTCAGATCTTCCGTTGTTTTAATCTCTCCTTTTTTACGAGCCGCCACCAGTTCTCTTGCAAGTTTTCTGGCGTCACGCAATTCTCCGTAGAGATAAAAAATATCCGCCAACTGCTCCTCTTCATATTCGTTCACCACTTTCTTGGCGTCTAGCCCTTGCATGGTATTCATTCTCATATCCAAAGGTCCGTCTGTCCGTATAGAGAATCCTCTGTCCGCCTCATCAAACTGATGAGAAGAAACACCTAGATCCGCTAAAACACCGTCAACCTGGCTTACACCATACATTAACAAACTATTCTCGAGGAAACGAAAATTTTGATTTACCAGTGTAAATCTTTCATCATTTATTTTATTCTCAAGAGCATCCAGATCCTGATCAAAGGAAAACAAACGTCCTTTGTCGGAAAGTCTGGAAAGAATCTCCCTTGAATGACCTCCTCCTCCAAAAGTACAATCTACATAGATTCCGTCCGGATTAGTAATAAGGCCACTGACACTTTCATCTAATAATACTGGGTTATGATACATCTTCTGGATTTATTGATCCCATTACTTCTTCCGCTAATGCAGCAAAATCAACATCATTTGTTGAAATTACCTGCTCATACGTTTCTTTGTCCCAAATCTCGAAAAGCTCTCCGGCACTCGTAACCACAACATCTTTCTTAAGACCTGAATATTGTACCAAGTCTTTAGAAATCTGCAACCTGCCTGCATTATCCACCTCCACTGTTTTTACACCAGCCGTAAACATTCTGATAAAATCTGCGTTTTTCTTTACAAATCGGTTAAGACCATTAATTTTGTGCATTAATTTTTCCCAACCACTCATCGGATACACTTCAAGACATGACTGAAAAACAGATCGCTTAACAACAAACGGCTGGTCAGCAAAATTCTCCATTTGCTTCACCAGCGACGCAGGTACTTTCAAGCGGCCTTTATCGTCAATTTTACACTCATATGTCCCGATGAAATTATTCATTTGGGACAAATTTATACAAATATTTCCACTTTTTACCACTTCGTACCACTATTTTGTTTATTGTGGATAACTTTTGATTTTCAAAATTTTAACGAATCTCCTGTGTTTTCTAATATTTTGGTTTATAACTGTTTATCATATATTTTTATTTTTTTTCTTAAAAAGAGATCTGATTGATATTAAAATTTTGTAATTTCTGACATATTAATCAACTTTACCTCTAATCAAGACTTGATTTTTTCGTATTTTTGCAGGGTTTAGGCAACATATAATTATGATTTTTAAAACAAAAAAAGAGAAGAAATTCACCTATATGGAAGCAGGAGAAGGACATCCTATGGTGCTATTGCACGGATTAATGGGTGGTTTGAGTAATTTCGATGAAATGTCAGCATACTTCTCGGAAAAAGGATTTAAAGTATTCGTACCACAACTTCCTATTTATGATTTGCCTGTTTTAAATACTAATCTTACAAGTATATCTAAATATGTAATCCGTTTTATAGAAGAACATATTAAAGCCCCGGTAACTCTTGTGGGGAATTCTATGGGCGGACATGTAGGACTTATAACAGCACTAGCAAGACCAGATCTTGTTAAACATCTTGTTCTTACAGGGAGTTCAGGATTATATGAGCGTACTTTTGGTGATTCTTTTCCAAGAAAAAGCGATAAAGCTTATATCAAAAGAAAAACAGAAGAAGTATTCTTCAACCCTGAAGTAGCAACAGATGAACTTGTAGACGAAGTTTTTGCAGTGGTGAATGACAGAATGAAAGGCATAAAAACAGTTATGCTTGCCAGAAGTGCCATCAAACACAATATGCAGAATGATCTTCCGGATATTAAATGTCCAACATGTATTATCTGGGGTAAGCAGGACAATGTTACTCCACCTGAAGTAGCAGAAGAAATGCATAAAGAAATACCAAACTCTGATCTTTTCTGGATTGAAGAATGTGGCCATGCTGCCATGATGGAAAAGCCAAAAGAGTTTAGTGATATATTGTATAACTGGTTAAAAGATAAAATATAAATGCTGATAAAATCAGTTGAGTTTGTAAAAAGTAGCAGCAAATGGCAGGAATGTCCTGAAGCTAATCTTCCGGAATACGCTTTTATCGGAAGATCCAATGTGGGAAAATCTTCTCTCATCAATGCGATGATGGACAGAAAGGACCTTGCTAAAACCTCACAGACTCCCGGAAAAACACAGCTTATCAATCATTTTCTGGTAAATGAGACTTGGTATCTTACCGATTTACCTGGTTATGGATATGCAAAAGTATCGAAGACTCTTCGTAAAAGTTTTGAAAAGCTAATCACCAATTATATCCTAAACCGAAATAATTTGGTGAATCTATTTGTGTTGGTAGACATCCGTCATGCTCCACAGAAAATTGACATCGAATTTATGCAATGGTGTGGTGAATCCGGAATTCCGTTTTCTATCATATTTACAAAGGCAGACAAACTAAAGCCTAAAGCGATTGAAAACCATGTAAAAGCATATCATGATGAGCTTTTGCAATTCTGGGAAGAGCTGCCACAATCTTATATCACTTCTGCTGAGAAAAAAGAAGGTGGAGATGCTATTCTTGATTTCATTGGAGAAACTAATATTATTTTAGAAAAAAATAAAGTGAAGTTTTAATGGAAACACCTGTATGGAAAGTAAAAGCTTTTGAAGAGCTTACAACAACCGAACTATATCAAGTCCTTCTGCTGAGAGCGGAAGTTTTTGTTGTGGAACAGAATTGCCCGTATCAGGATGTAGATAATGCAGATCAGAAAGCACTGCATTTGTGGGCAGAAATGGGAGGTAAAGTTGTTGCTTATTGCAGAATGTTCGATCAGGGAATAAAATATCCTGAAAGCAGTATCGGCAGAGTTGTTACTCATCCGGAATATCGTAGTTATAAGCTAGGAAGACCGATGCTAAATCTGACTCTGGAAACCATTAAAAACAGATACGCTAATCCTGATATCAGAATCAGTGCACAAAATTATCTATTAAAATTCTACGGAAGTCTTGGCTTCGAACCTGTGGGAGAAAGTTATCTTGAAGATAACATTCCACATACCGAAATGCTAAGAAAGCATTCTTTATAGTTTTGCATCTAAAAAAGTGAAGATTTTAATCTCTCTATAGACATAAAAAAACAGTAAGAAGCATTTTGTTTCTTACTGTTTTTTTTTATTGTTAATAAATACTTAGTTTTCTTCGGATTTCAACCAACCCTTTTCCCCAAAATATTTTTTGAACTTCTGAATTTTAGGACCTACAACAGCACTACAGTAAGGCTGATTTGGATTCTCTTTATAATAGCCCTGATGGTAAGCTTCTGCCGGCCAGAATTTTTCAAACGGAACAATCTGCGTTACATATTTACCGTTCCATTGTTGTTTAGCCTCAGATTCTTCTAAAGCTTCCTCAGTTTCTTTTTTCTGTTCTTCACTGTTATAGAATACAACAGATCTGTACTGTGTTCCTATATCATTCCCTTGTCTGTTTAGCTGTGTAGGATCGTGAAGAAATAAGAATACCTCCATCAGTTGCTTGTAACTGATTACTGCAGGATCGTAGGCTATCTGTACAACCTCAGCATGTCCTGTATCTCCGGTACAAACTTCTTCATAGGTAGGATTCGCTTTATGTCCTCCGGAATAACCTGAAACAACAGAATCTACCCCTTTTAACATATTAAAGCATGATTCAACACACCAAAAGCAACCACCTCCAATGGTTGCATACGCTAATTTATTCTCCATTTTATTTTGCTTAACTGTGCTCTTCCTCTTCTCCTGCCCCTGACAGGAAACTAATAGTAAACTAAGAATAAGGAAAAAGACTTTTTTCATAATCTTATACGAAGTTAGTTATTTCTCAGATTATTATCTATTAGTTTTTATCAATTGCTTTATCAAAAAAAGCCAACCGGAATCCGGCTGGCCAAAAGTAAAGTAAAAAAACAAACTATTTAATTTATGGTGTATTTATTATTTGCTGAAAGTTTTGCTTCCGTCTGTTTGTAAAGCAAATTTAAAGTTGTAATATCCAGAGTCATTTAAGGCAGCTTGATCTGAAATTGTAGCTGGAGCTCCTTTATAATAATTTGTTATCTGAATTTTGGCATACTTACCATCTCCTGTTTTAATAACAATAATGTTCCCTGCTATTGGGGTAATAAGATGTTTTACAGGATCATAAGAATACCATCCTTTCCCTGTTCCGGTTGTAATTGCCAATCCATCCCCGCTATTACCGCTGTCTGTTTTAAAGGCAGCATCTTCCGGTGCTGTTTTTATAGCATCAAAAGAAGTTCCTTTCACAATTGTTGCAGCTCCTTTTCCTTTTCTTGCGGTTCCCCCGTTAATAATAATTTTTGTTTTATTAAAACCTATATCCCACTTATCTGTTTCCTGTTCTGTAGAAGCAATAACTTTATTTTCACGAAGGCTGTATAATGTAAATTTATCTGTTGCAACTGTAGCACCATCAACGTCTTTCACATCTTGTGTCTTAACGGTTGCTGATGGGTTTACTGGTGCTGGTTCAGAGCCTCTGTCATTACTGGAACATGATGCCAGTGATAGTAATCCGATTGCTGTTGTAAAAAGTAATTTTTTCATATATAATATATTAATAAGTTATCTTAAAGCTCACCCATAGTAATCTTCCGGCAAACTCTGGGTTAAATTGTATATTTTTGAAATTCGTGATATTATCAGAACCTATGCTGATATGATAGTTTTTGAAAATCTTCTTTCCTAGCGAGGCGTTGAGTAAGAAATAACCTGGTGCCATTTCGGATTTATTATTAATAATTCCATTCCCATCTGTATCTGCAAAACCATATTCGCCTCTATAAATTCCTCTTACATTGAAGAACCAGCCATTTTTGTCCTCATAAAATAGCTTAGCATTAAAAGTGTGTTTACTTCTTCCCGGAATGCCATAGTAATCTCCGGGGCCTAATATGATATAGTTTCCTCTGTCATTATTCCCACCTAATTGTCCGGCTTTTATACGGTCTAATACATCTTTATCTTTTGCCTCAAGGTATTGATAGCCTCCTGCAAACGTAAAATTGTTCAGGAAACTTACAGACAACTCTGTTTCTATTCCCTGAGTAAAGACTTTGTTAAAATTCTGATAAGAGAAAACACTCTGTCCGTTTTCTTTTCTGGCAATAGGAACTGTCTGAATAAGATTGTCAATATCATTACGGAATATATTCACTTTGGCAACTACTCCTTTAGCCGGTTTTAATGTTGCTCCTAAATTATAGGCCCATGAACTTTCAGGTTTTAGCTCACTAATTTTTGAAGGATCTATAAGGACATTTTCCTGTTTTACAATTCCCTGAGCTATCATTTTGGCCAGCTCTACACCAACTTCTTGTGTTCCTAATACAGAATAACCTACTAAATTATTGGTGAAGTTAAGATAGAGCTGTCTGAAGTCCGGAGCTTTAAATCCGCGTCCTGCAGAAGCCTGAATACTTAGAAATTTAAAGACCTGTATATCTGTTGCCAGCTTTGGACTAAACTGAGATCCGAATACACTGTTGTTATCATATCGGAATCCGGCTTGAATATTCCAACCCTGCATGGGTGTATACGCAATCTGCCCTAGACCATAAAACTGATTAGAGGATTTCCTCTCATTATATCTGTTGGCCTCAATATCCTGATAGATAATACCTGCACCTAAAGTTGTCTGCCATTTTTTGCTCCACTTGATGTCTGTAAAGTTTTCAGCTTTAGCATAACGCTCTCTAAAGTAGGTTTCATCCATCACCTGTCCGCCATCTACAAACTTATACTGAGAATCATTGTTCGATGCCGACATATAAAGCCTTAACCTGGAAGTCACTTTATCGTTTGGTGTCCATGTAGCCTGTGGGGCAATGTTGTAGTCTTTGTTTTTAGAGTAACCATCAACTTTTTGCCCCTGGCTAAGCATTTTCCCATCCTGATCGTCATAATAATATCTTGCATACAACCCAAATTTCCATTTACTATTAGGTGTAAAGTTGATATTAGTGGAATAAGTGAAGTTTTCAAATGGATTCACTGTTTTCCCATAGCTGTCTGCTCCGGGGTTCAGGCTGTAGCCTTCGGAGCTATAACGATTGGCAGATAGGTTTACTGAAAATTTATCTCTTCGGATGTTGATGTCTCCACCAAAATCTATATTGGTATTGGTTCCGTATCGCAAGCTTAAGCTTCCTGAATCTTTGGTTGCTGTCTCGGTGATGATATTAACCACTCCAGCTAAAGCATCCGATCCATAGAGTGAAGAACTTGGTCCCTTTATAATTTCTATTCTCTTAATATTATTTACAGTAATTCTGGAAAGATCCAGTGTTCCCGCAGTTCTTCCGACCAAAGGCTCTCCATTTATCAGTATTAGCGTATATTCACCGGTCATCCCCTGCATTTGCAGACTTGTACCATGGTTTGGAGTAATAATAAGACCTGTTTGCTCCGCAAGAATATCACTTAATCGTACACTTCCTGACTGCTGAATCTGTTTTTTATCTATAACCTTTATGGGAATAGGAACTTCCTTTACCTTCTGCTCGAAAGTATTTCCGGATACCACAACTTCTTCAATCTCTTTTTCTTTCTCAGATTGTTGTTGAGCACCCACAGCCGTAGAAGCTGAAAGACAGAAAAACAAGACAGCTTTTTTCATAATCTTCTTTTGTGCAAAATTATATTTATTTATTCTAAATTAAGACATGAAATTAATCATATTTTATTTAGACTAAATTTAAATAACTTTGATATATGAAAATTCAAGAAGACAAATAGTTTATATTCAGGCTACTTAATTGAGTAGTAAACTGATTCAAAACAAGCATATACATTCAGTAAACAATGATCCTATACTGAAATACAGAAGCCGGAACTTAGGTCCCGGCTTCGTCAATTATTATAATCTTTTGAAAATTTAGGCTTTCTTTTTCTTTCTTCTGCCCCACCAGATCATAAATCCGGTTACGGGTAATGATGCACAGATTAAACTCACAATAAAGGCTATAATCTTAGTAGGCAACCCTAGAATAGCTCCTACATGGATATCATAATTAGCTCCCACAACCTTCTCTCCAAAGTTTTTGTCTTTAGGATCATGTGTATGAAGTAACTCACCTGAATTTTCATCGAAAATAAGACTGCTGTTTTTATGATAAGAATAGGATAAATGCTTTACATAAACTTCAAAGTTGGCATGTTCATGATCGTCCATGTGCTCGTGTCCAAGATCTAATGCAAAACCATAAGACTCAGGGTACTTTTCTTTAACAGTATTAATGATCTTATCCAGTGTTCTGTCTGTTCTCATTTCAACAGGAGCTTTGGTTTTAATATGTGTAAAATCCGGATATTTTGTATTTCCTCCGGAGAAAACAACATAGATCATTGCCTGAACAACGAAAAACGCATAAAACAAACCTGTAATGGAGAAGATCAGAGCAAATATAGAGGCATAGAAACCCAGAACATTATGAAGGTCATAGTTTTTCCTTTTCCAGCTTTTAATGTTTTTCCATTTAAAGGAAAACCGTTGTTTTCTTGCTGCTTTATTTTTAGGCCACCAAAGGACAATTCCTGTAATTAGCATAACCATAAAAATAATCACGGGAATACCTACCACATAAGAACCCCATTCCTGTTTTAGCAGGAAACTCCAGTGGATCATCTTTACAATATTGAAAAACCCGTTTTTCTCATCATATACCCTCAAAACTTTACCGGTATATGGATTTACATAAGCTTGCTTGTAAACAGGAAATTCATCAAAATAGTTCCATGCCTTCGGATTGTGCTCGTACCAGAAAAACATGTAAGATTGCTTCTTATCTATCGGGATATTTACCCAGTGAACGGGATACTTTTCTTTCACCTGCTCTACCACCAGCTTTTCCATAACCTTTATCGGAAGGATCTGCTTATTTTCAATATTCTGTTCGTTGTGGTAGATTACATCTTTTCGGGTATAGTTTTCAACCTCATCTTTGAAGACATATAAAGCCCCGGTTATAGAAATAATAAATATGAGAAAGCCAATAGAAAGACCAAACCAAAGGTGCAGCTTTCCGGACCATTTTTTGAAGAATCCCGGCTTCTTTTTATGATGATGTTTTTTCATATCCTGTCAGTGAAAATAAATTCGCCCAAAGATAAGCTTCTTTTTTTATTTAGATTAATTAAAATTTATATTCAATCATAAAAGTACCTCTCATCCCCATAGAATTGACAAATTCATTGTCCCGTGCATTCCACCAAGCAACCGCCGGCTGGTAAAGTTTATCAAAAAGATTCTCAATACCTAATGACAGTTTCCAGTTCTTATTTACCTCATAACTTGACTTTAAATTGAAGATGGTATATTCCGGAACAAAACCTTCGCCGTATGTAAATTGACCTGTTTTAGGGTTTGGTTGGAAACGATCCTGTTTAAATGAGTGCATCATATCTAACCCTACAGAAAGTGCCTGAATCGGTCTAACCTGTACATAAGCTAAAACTTTGGGTGCGGAGATTCTGCTGTTATTAATCTTTGCAGAATAATCACCATCATCTTTCAGAGAAGTAATACCTTCCATCCAGCTATAGCTGGTTCCGAAGTTGATCCATCGGGCTGGTGTAAAGTGAAGGAATCCTTCTACTCCATATACTACTTCCGGTGCTCTGAGTATGGTAAGAGACCTGTCCGGACTTTGTACAAATGTTGCACCCAGTTTGGAAGTACTTACATAAGATGTAATTTCATAGTTAATCCACTTAGCAAGTTGTCCTGTTGCACCAAACTCGTAGTTGTTTACAATAATTGGTTTGGTTTCAAGATTGGCAATTGTACTGGCTGTGGATGTTCTTAATATCCTGCCCAATTCATTTATAGAATAAGCCTGTGAGAAGCTACCAAATAAATTGATATACGGCTGAACATTATAACGTACACCTATATTCCCAACAAGTGCATTATATTCCAGATTTCCACCTTTTACAAATATACTATTGGTAAAGGTACCATCGTTTTTAAGTGTAGACAAGGTATTAAAGTCCCCTACTTTTACTTTCATATTTTCATAGCGTAGTCCTCCTTTTATCGTCAGCTTTTTTAATAAATCTATTTTTATTAATGCAAAGGGGGCTACGTTTGTCATATCCATATCCGGAGTCCAATAGCGTCCGTCTTCTAGCTTCTGAACCGTCTGATCATTTAGAATATCTACTCCATAGATAATTTCAGCCTGAGAATTTGCTGCATTCCATAACTGTGTATCCAGATTTATTCTTGCACCTTTTTTCTTTGAAATTACATTGGATTGTCCACCATTCAGAAAAGTATCACTATACCCGTAAACAGTTCTGAAATCTTGATAATAAAGATTTACATTCAGGGAAGTACCATTGAAGAGGTTTCTGTTATCGTAACTCAATTTATAGTTGTGATTTCTTGGTGTCCCTTGTGGAGTTGTCTCCAATCCAAGACCTTTACCCTCTCCTATGGTTGGAGTAATACCATATTTACCGGTTTTTAATCCCAAATTCAAATCGGATTTTGAGGCATAACCAATATAAGAGGCTTCTATTCGCTGATTTTCATTAATATTATAACCTAGCTTCAGCATCCCATTGTAGTTATCCATTTTTGCTGTGCTATAAGAAGGGCTAAGATTTACACCATTAGCATCTTTCATATATCCCGTTCTTTCATAGGCTAATGAGGCAACATAATCGAATTTATCCGATAGTTTACCTGAAAGCAGCTGGCTTGCTCTTACTCCAAGCGTTCCGCCATAAGGCTGACCTGTAAAACCAACCTGAGAAATTCCAGATATTTTCTTGTCCGATTTGCCTCTTCTCGTGATATAGTTAATGATACCTCCGTCTGCTCCGTTTCCGTAGATGGCGGATGCCCCTTTAATAACTTCTATACGCTCTATTGAAGAGGGATCTATTACCCTGATATCTCTTCCTCCATTTCTCAAAGGTGTCGATTGTGGTACACCATCTATCAGAACCAGCACTTGGCGCCCTCTAAGGGTTTGCCCTGTATTGGAGGTTTGTCCGGCACTAGGCCCTAAGCTGGGAACCGTATATTGTAAGATACTTGTAATATCAGAGTTTACAGTTAGCTGAGATTGTACCTGCTTTTCTCCTACAATAGTAACGGAACTTGGTACTTCCTTTATATTCTCTTTTTTTCTTGAAGCTGTAAGTATAACCTCGTCTACACTTTTGGTATTTAGACTGTCATTTTTTTGCCCAAATATATTGATTGCAGCCAGGCATGCTGCGGTTAGTATGACCTTATTCATTTTTAATGTGTGCTTATATTTTCTTTTTCTTCTGTTTTCCCCACCATACCAAAAATCCTGTTACAGGTAAAGATGTGCATATAAGCCCTGTAATAAACCAGATGATCTTTCCAAACAGTCCAAAATAGGATCCGGTATGAATATCATAATTGGCATTAGAATATTTCTCTGCTGCATTTAAGCTTTCATGAGATTTGTTCAGAAGGATTTTCCCTGAATATTTATCAAAAATAATCTGATGTCTATCACTGTACCTACCCTCCTTCTGATAGACCGTTACGGGGATATTTTTCAGTTCTTTTCCTTTCTTATTCTTTCCGCTTAAGGGAATTCTGAAACTCGATGATCCGGGATAATGCAACCTTGTCTGCTGCGCTGTAAGATCATACACAGAACTGTTCTTTATAGTAAGTGAATCTGGTGATTTAATATCTTTCTCCTTTTTTAGCTCTGCGGATCCAGACAAAGTATAATTGAATACATTCTTCACATATGGGTAAGTGAAATAGATTCCGGTAACAGCCATTATTAAACCAATAAATGAAGCATAGAAGCCTAAAATATTGTGAAGATCATAGTTTTTACGTTTCCAGGTTTTCACATTCTTCCAGTCGAAGCTAAATCGTCCTTTTCTTGCTTTTTTATTCTTGGGCCACCATAATACAATTCCGGTAATCAGCATAAAAATAAAAAGTACAACAGGAATTCCGATAACATATGCTCCCCATTCAGAATTCAGTAAAAGACTCCAGTGAAGATATTTCATTAGCATGAAAAAATCATACTTCTCATTATATACTGCTTGTATATCCCCTGTGTACTGATTCACATAAATCAGTTTATTGACCTTTACCTGACCGAAGTAATTCCATCCTTTCTTACTCTTCTCATAGTAAGAAAACATATAGGATTTATTTTTATCTAACGGGATTTCTACAGCGCTCACGGGATATTTCTCCGGAACATGAGTCATTACCTTTTTACGGAGTACCTCTATGGGTAAAGCCTGTGCCTTTACAGTCTGTGGTTTTACATAAATAGCCTCTTTTCGGAGAACGTTCTGTACCTCGTCTTTAAAAACAAATAAAGTCCCTGATAAGGACACTATGAAAACAATAAACCCAACGGATAGCCCCAGCCAAAGATGTAATTTGGCAGACCATGTTTTAAAAAATCCAGGCTTCTTTTTATGATGATGTTTCTTCTTCATTCTAAAAAAAGTTAACCGGCGGAGTTTCACCGGTTAATCTCTTCATTATTTAAAATTTATATCCTATTGATAATCTCTAAAGTTTCTTGGAGCATTATAGGTCCATGCATATTCTCCTTGTCCTCCTCTGTATCCACTATAAAGTTTTCTGTTGAGCGTATTGTTCAGCAATAAGTTAGCATCAAATTTTTTGGCCACATAAGAGATTCCGAAGTTAGTATCAAAATAGTCTGATAATCTCTGATCGTATTGTGTATTAGACTCAAACCAGGATTGTCTTCCTCCTTGGTATTGATAGTCTGCTGAAAGACCAAATCTTTTCAAAAATCCATTTCCAAATCTATAACTTAGCCAAGTGTTAGCATCTTCATTGTTTTTTATAGTGTGTTTATTATTTTTTTTTGATCTAGAATTTATACGAAATGCTTCCAACCGCATTTAATAATCTCTGAGGATTTGCTGTGGTGTAGCCAATCCAGTAATGCTGATTCGTTAGATTATCAACCTTAACTCCAATTCTAAATTTCTTAGCATCATAGTATACATTGGCATTTAGTACAAAGTAGGATGGTAAGGAGAAAACACCATCTTCAGCATTATATATTTTATTCTCACTTGCATAATTACCACCAATACCAAAGCCTAAACCTTTTAACTTCCCATCCAAGAATTGATAGCTTGTATAAAAATTGCCTAAATAAGGAGAACCTGATGTATTGGGCCTTCTGTCCAAAACAGATTTATCTGCTTTTGTATACTTTGAATCATTATAGCTAAAGCCAACAACAGCAGTAAAACCTTTTACTAAATATGCATTGACCTCCAGTTCCATACCTTTACTTACAATAGTTCCGTCCTGTATCTGTGCATTAGGATTTCCCGGACTAGGCATACTCCTAAGAACATCTTTTACTTTTATATTGTAATAACTTAGTGTAGAGGATATCTTACCATTAAGCAGGCTTGTTTTGATTCCTCCTTCCATCTGGTTAGCCTGCTCCGGTACAGGAGTCTTTGCTGTACCAGTAGCATCTGTATAGTAATTAAGATTTTTAAAGCTATTCTGATAGTTTCCAAAAAATGAAACCTTATCTTTTACGACTTCATAAACGATTCCAAGCTTTGGAGAAAAAAATGTTTGATTTAACTTTTTGTTTGCTTCTGAATCTGCTGCTCCTGTAACTCCCGGTTTATTAATAAAATTATCTACTCTTAGTGCCATAAGAACATTCAGGTTATCTGTTACATTTAAAACGTTTGAAAGATACACTGCATAATTATCCTGTATTCCTTTTACTAAATACGGAGTCTCGTTACCTGCCATTGCATTATATTTTGCCTGTAATGCCGGACCATTAAAGTTGGTATAATCAAAACCAGGCTGGTGTAATGGTACCGGAATCGAAGTACCATCAGGAGCTCTGTCAAAACCATTAACATCATAAAAGTTCTGATTATTGTTTACTCTTAAATAGTCGAAACCTAAAACAACACGGTTTCTCAAACCTCCGATACGGAAATCTCCATTGAAATTTTGTTGAAAATTGAGTGACCTTTTTCTGCTATCTCTGGTTGACTGATCACTTCTGTACATACTGGACGGATCATCACCCGAGAAATATAAGTAAGGCATAAACCCATCAGAATAACTAGAGGATGTACTAAAATTAGTAGAAGACGTGATTGTATTCGATATTTTGTAGTTTACCTGTCCAAAAAAATTAATACTTCTTCCTGTATTTGTTAAGCCCTTACCTAAATAGGAGTTTTTATAATCTAAATTCAGGTCTCTAATATTATTAACTTTCTTAAGGTAATTACCTGAGTACATAAAAAAGGTTTGATCTCCCATACTTTTCATGTCGAATAATTCCATATCAAAGTTGATATTTAATCTATCTGTTGGGTTATAAGTAATACTGGGTGCAATTGCCAGATTCTTTTTATAACCTTCTGTCTGAAAAGTACCTTCATGAGTATAAGCAGAATTCAGCCTGAATAATAATTTTTTATCTTTTGTAAGAGGTGTATTTATATCTACTGCGGCTCTATAAGTATCATAGCTACCTCCTGATAAATTAACGAAGCCTCCAAAGACCTCATTGGGCTTTTTCGTTACCCTGTTAATCACACCACCATAACTTGTTAGCAAGCTTCCGAACAAGGTTCCTGAAGGTCCCTTCAGTACTTCTACTTTTTCCAGATTAATAGCATCAATAGTTCCTGTTACAGCTCCTAACACACCATTTCTTAAGGAGTTTGCCGCAACAAATCCTCTTAAGTTTACATAGGCACCTCCATCTCCTGCTCTTCCGTTTGCTCCCCACATAGGTTGTAAGCCTGTGATATTTTTGAAAGCATCATCGACAGTATATACTCCTTGGTTTTCTAAGATAGTTTTATCAATAGAAGAATAGACTTGTGGATTTTCAATTCCTTTCAAAGGCATTTTATTAGAATAGTTACTATCCTTCTTAATATAGGTGTTGATAATAACTTCATTAATACTTTTTGACTTAAGTGAGTCTTTTTCCTGTGCAAAAACCAATACGGAACCTAATAGAGAGGCACATAATAGTGCTTTTTTCATGTAAACAAATTTTTTGCAAATATATTATCTTTAACAATTCTAAATAAATTTTATTTTTCTATCAAATTTCTTTTATTTATTATAAATATAAATAACATGGAGCGATCTTAGTCATAAAAGACCATCACTAATAGGTGAAATACTGATCATATGCATAAAGCTATTATTTATCATATATTTTAATGCCGTAATGTGATACAAAAAAAACCGCCAGCCTAAGGCTGACGGTTTTCAACAATATTTAAATTAAAGATTATTAAGCTGGGATCTCTCCTTTGTAAAGGAAAGAAACGATCTCTTTATTAATTTTATCTACCATCTCACTAAATAAGAAGAAAGATTCTTGCTTGTAGATTACTAACGGATCTTTTTGTTCGTAAACAGCTCCCTGAGAAGATCTTCTAAGGTCATCCATTTCACGAAGGTGATTCTTCCAGTTTTCGTCGATAATACCTAAAGAAATATTCTTTTCGAAATCTGTAATCAAAGACTCACAATGTGTTTCATAAGCCTTCTGAAGGTCAGTAACAATCGTTAGTGTTCTGTGACCATCGCTGAAAGGAACCTGAATCATTTTGAACATACTACCTTGGTTCTGGTATACGTTCTCGATAATAGGGAAAGCTTTTTCTTTCAATAAAGCTAACTTCTGCTTGTAGTCTTCTACAGCTGTATTGTATACTTTATCTATTAATGCGGGTGCCTGCATATTTTTGAATTCGGATTCAGAAACCGGAGCATCCATTGTAAAGTTTTTAATAATTTCGAATTCAAATTCTTTGAAATTATTATCTGCCTTTGTTTGGTTAACAATAGATCCTGCTGTTTCATAGATCATGTTCATAATATCAAACTTCAGATGCTCTCCAAATAAAGCATTTTTTCTACGCTTATAGATAACATCACGTTGTTTGTTCATTACATCATCATACTCCAATAATCTCTTACGAATACCAAAGTTATTCTCTTCTACTTTCTTCTGAGCTCTTTCGATGGAACGGCTGATCATAGAGTGCTGAATCACATCTCCGTCTTTATGCCCCATCTTATCCATCATTTTCGCAATTCTTTCTGAACCGAAAAGACGCATCAAGTTATCTTCCAAAGAAACATAGAACTGAGAGCTACCTGGATCTCCCTGACGTCCTGCACGACCTCTTAACTGTCTGTCTACACGTCTGGAATCATGTCTTTCTGTACCAATAATTGCTAAACCGCCTGCATCTTTTACTTCTTTAGAAAGTTTGATATCGGTACCACGACCTGCCATGTTAGTAGCAATAGTCACAACTCCTGGTTGTCCGGCTCCGGCAACAATTTCAGCTTCCTTCTTGTGAAGCTTAGCATTAAGTACCTGGTGTTGTATTTTTCTTAATTGAAGTGCTTTTGATAATAACTGAGAAATCTCTACTGAAGTCGTACCGACCAATACAGGTCTTCCGGCAGCTGTAAGTTTCTCAATTTCTTCAATTACTGCGTTATATTTCTCACGGTTGGTTTTGTATACCAAATCATGTTTATCGTGTCTCTGGATTGGTCTGTTGGTAGGGATTACCACTACGTCCAATTTGTAGATTTCCCAAAGTTCGCCAGCTTCTGTTTCAGCAGTACCCGTCATCCCCGCAAGCTTGTTGTACATACGGAAATAGTTCTGTAATGTAATCGTTGCAAAGGTTTGGGTTGCTGCTTCAATTTTCACATTCTCTTTTGCTTCAATCGCCTGGTGAAGACCATCTGAGTAACGTCTTCCTTCCATAATACGACCTGTCTGTTCGTCAACGATCTTAACTTCACCGTCAATTACTACATATTCATCATCTTTCTCGAATAATGAATAAGCTTTTAGTAACTGGCTTAAAGTGTGTACACGTTCAGATTTTACAGCAAAATCACGGTATAATTCTTCTTTAGCAGCAAATTCTTCTTCTTTAAGAAGGTTTTGCTTTTCTAGTTCTGCAATTTCAGTTGCAATATCAGGAAGAACGAAGAAGCTAGGATCTGAGTTACCCTGAGACATATATTCTACTCCTTTATCGGTAAGGTCTACCTGATTGTTTTTCTCGTCGATAACGAAATAAAGGTCTTTATCTACCTTTGGCATTTCGCGGTTGTTATCCGCCATATATTGCGCCTCAGTCTTCTGTAGAAGCGCCCTGTTTCCCTCCTCAGAAAGGAATTTAATTAATTGTCTGTTCTTAGGCAATCCTCTGAAAGCCTGAAGAAGTTTGAATCCGCCTTCTTTTTTGTTTCCAGCTGCGATAAGTTTTTTTGCCTCACCAAAGATACCCGTAATGGTCTTTTTCTGTACCTCTACAATACGGTCAACACTTGGCTTTAGCAGGTCGAATTCCTGTCTGTCTCCTTGTGGAACGGGACCGGAGATAATAAGCGGAGTTCTTGCATCATCTACTAATACGGAGTCTACCTCATCCACAATCGCATAGTTTAGCTCACCCTGAACTAATTCCTCAGGACTGTTTACCATGTTATCTCTCAGGTAGTCAAAACCAAATTCGTTATTGGTTCCGTATGTAATACTGGATTTGTATGCTTTTCTTCTGCTCTCGGAGTTTGGTTGGTGATTGTCGATACAATCTACAGAAAGTCCATGGAATTCGAAGATAGGAGCCATCCATGCCGAGTCACGTTTTGCCAGGTAATCATTTACTGTTACAACGTGTACACCTCGGCCCGGAAGGGCATTAAGGAAAATAGGTAATGTTCCTACTAATGTTTTACCTTCACCAGTTGCCATCTCGGCAATTTTACCTTGGTGAAGTATTGTTCCCCCGATAAACTGAACGTCGTAATGTACCATATCCCACTTCACAGCAGTACCGGCAGCATCCCACTCGCTCTTCCAGATCGCCTGATCCCCTTCTATTACAACAAAATCTTTTGTTGCAGCCAGTTCACGGTCTCTGTTTGAGGCAGTTACTCGGATTTCACCATTCTGTGCCCATCTTCTTGCAGTTTCTTTCAGCAATGCAAAAGCTTCCGGAAGAAGATCTCCTAAAACTTTCTCTTCGTGCTGATATGCAACTTTATTAAGATCTGCTACCTGCCCGTAAAGCGCTTCTTTCTCGTCAACATTATCTGTTGTCTCAATTTTGCTTTGGATATCCTCTATCTGCTTACGCACATTAGCTGCAGCATCCTGAATTTTTTGTTGAAATTCTCTGGTCTTTTCTCTAAGCCCATCATCGGAAAGCTGTCCAATAGCCGGCTCAGTTTTTTTTATCTTTTCTACTACTTTTTTTACTTCCTTCAGGTCTTTTTCGTTTTTGTTACCTAAAAAACCCTTGAGAATCGTGTCTAAAAAACCCATTTATATCGCATTTGGCAAATAGCATTTGGCTAATTGCATTAGTTAATCATTAAAAAAAGCCGATAGCTCCATGCAATCAGCCAAACGTTTTATTAATATTCGTCCTCGTTCCAAAGGAAATCCTCATCGGTCGGGTAATCTGACCAAACTTCCTCGATACTTTCATAAATTTCACCTTCATCTTCAATAGCCTGAAGGTTTTCCACAACCTCCATCGGTGCGCCTGTTCTAATAGCATAATCGATTAATTCTGCCTTAGTCATTGGCCATGGTGCATCACTAAGATATGAAGCTAATTCTAATGTCCAGTACATATTTTGAATTTTTTGCAAATGTAAAAAATTAGGTGGGATATTAATTAATTTTCCACCTCTAACTCACTATTTTTTTGTTTTTTTTTCTCAAAAACCATTCCACAAATATTTTTATGCCATTTTGGAACTTAGTCTTTGGCTGATAGCCTATTAAAGTTTTTGCTTTCAGGATGTCAGCATTTGTTCTCTGTACATCTCCGGCCTGCATAGGCAACCGGTGAAGAACAGGGACTGTATTTAACTCTTCTGATAGTATCGAAACCATCTCCTGCAGGGTTATTACATCACTCTCCCCCAGGTTTAGTATCTCATAAATATCTTCATGATTATGAAGATAACTAATTGATTTGGTAATACCGTCTATAATATCATCTATAAAAGTATAATCTCTGGCAGTAGTACCATCTCCGTAAAAAGGAATTTTTTCGTTAAGATGCAGTAAATCAGCAAATTTATGAATCGCAAGATCCGGTCTTTGCCTTGGCCCGTATACTGTAAAGAAACGCAATTGGATCATATCAATTTTATACAGACTATGATATACATGCCCTAGTATTTCACCACATTTCTTGGTTGCGGCATAAGGAGATATAGGCTCGTCGACAAAATCTGTTTCTGCAAATGGCACCTTATCATTATTGCCATAAACACTTGAAGATGAAGCACATACAAACTTGCTAATTCCAAAATCTTTACAAAGTTCCCAAAGATTCATGGTACCTCGGATATTCACTTCCTCATATTCAAGAGGCCTTTCGATAGATGGGCGAACTCCTGCTAATGCAGCAAGGTGTATTACCATATCAAAGGAATGCATCTGAAAGATCTTTTCCAGTCCGTCTTTATCCCTGATATCCTGATAGTAAAGTCTGTATTGTTCGGACTTCGTTCTGTCAATAAGTTTAGCTATATCTGTAAGCTTGTGATCGAAACCAAAAGCACTGTCATCACCTACTGATTCCAGTGTATTTTGAACTTTTATCTGGTAGTCATAGAAATTATCAAAGTTGTCCACATTTATGACAGAATGTCCTTCTCTCAATAATTTTTCTACCAGATGCGATCCTATAAAACCAGACCCTCCTGTTACTAAATAATTCATCTTTTTCCTGTTCCTAACAAAAATAACCTTTTCTATAGACATTTATGTTAATTTCGAAATAAATAAATTACTGAAATATTACTTACTTTTACATATACATAATTTATATACAAATGAAATTCTCTGGACAAATACTAAAAATGATCACTGAAAATGGTAAACCAATACAATATTACCTTAATCTTTCGGGCGATTTAATTAGTATGAATCAGCTTTTTGATAAAGAAATAAGCATAAAGCATATCGGATATCAATGCGTTTCCTGCGGGCAGGATCTACCTATTTTCCGCATGGGATTCTGTAAAAAATGTTTTTTTGAAAGTCCGTATGCCAGTGAGACAATCCTTCGCCCTGAATTGTCAACAGCCCATTTAGGTATTGAAGAGAGGGACTTGGAAGTTGAAAAAGAAATTCAGTTAGTTCCGCATGTTGTATATCTGGCCTATACCGGGGATGTAAAAGTTGGTGTAACAAGGGAAACTCAGGTTCCGACACGATGGATTGATCAAGGAGCTACATTTGCTCTTCCTATTGCAAGAACTGACAACCGATATGAAGCGGGAGTTATAGAGGTAGAGATGAAAAATCACCTTGCAGATAAGACCAACTGGAAAAAAATGCTGCAAACACTGGAATCGGATGTTGATCTTGCTGATTTCCGAGAAAAAATAAAAGAGTATTTCCCAAAAGATTCACAAAAATTCTATTCTTCTAATGAAGAAATCTGGAGGCTGGATTATCCATATGAAGCGCCTAAGGATATAAAAGTATTTACATTAGATAAAAAACCTGAATTTACAGGAGTACTAAAAGGTATAAAAGGCCAATATCTTTACTTTGAAGGCGGAAACTTTATCAACGTACGAAGTCATGAAGGCTATGTAATAGATTTTTCGGCCGGATAAACCGGAAACACAATACACGGATGAAATTAAAGTACAAAAGATTTTTAAAAATACTTGCTTTTGGTATCGGTATATTAGCGATTCTTTCTTTTGTTGCTTCTTATGGATTCAATTACTGGCTAAAAAATAATCTGCCGGAGATCATTAAAAAGAGATCCCCGTATAATATTACATACCAGCATCTGGATGTAGATATTAAAACAGGAAATATAACCGCGAAAAAGATTAATATTTCCAATAAAAAACCGAATAACCAAAATGAAATAGGTTTAGACGGAAGTATCGGAGAACTAAAAATAAGCAGCCTCGGAATATGGGACGCTTTATACAATAAAGTAATCAATACAGACGATGTAACATTTGTACAACCGAAATTAAGAGTTGTACTGGCAAAGGCAAAAGATGAAAAAACTGGCAGTAATAGCAAACAGCCTATACTTTTTAAAAACATCCATGTACAGAACGGAGATATTGATATTTTGAAGTTTAATAAAGATTCTCTTATTACAGTAAAGAATCTGAATCTTGAATTAACAAATTTCAGAATGACAGAAAGGGAGGTAAAACAAAAACTTCCTATTGTTTTTGATTCCTACTCCATTTCCGGAGAAAACTTCATCTATCGTGACGAAAACATCTATGATTATAAAGCAAAAAAAATTGCTACTGAAAATGGTCAGATGAGTATTAAAGGTTTTGAAATGAAACCCTTACTCACCCAACAGCAGTTTGCCCAGAAATATCCCAATAAAACAAATCTGTTCGATGTTACCTCCAGAGAAATGACATTTAAGGATATTAGCTTTAAAGACAACAAAATTTCTCTGGCAGAAGTAAAGTTTGACAGCCCTGTTATCAGAATTATGTCAACTAATGGGAAGAGTCCTAAATCTCAGAAAAACTTTTCTTATGATATTGAATTGGATAACATCTCTTTAAAAAATGGAAATATCCTAATGCTGAAACCAGACGGGAGCCAACATTTCCAGTTAAAAAGAGTTTCTGCCAATATGAATAAGATCCTGATGAATGAGGAAACATCGAAAGGAGAAATCCCATTTAAATATGGCGCTTATAGATTCGAGACACATGATTTCCACTATAACCCTGGCAAATATTACAAGCTCTCGTTATCATCTTTTGTTCTGGACAATCATAAAATTACTGTTTCGAATTTCAGCTTTCTTCCGACCATGAACAGAGCTCAGTTCAACAAATCAATCCCGGTACAGGAAGATTTGTATACGGTAAAGATTCCTAAAATAGAACTCGCCGGATATAAAGTCTCAAATCTAAACAACCATTTGCAAGTAGAGGTCAGCAATCTGAATGTACATCAGATGTACATGAATATTTTCAGCAGTAGTCTGCCGCCACCAGATCCTACTCCAAGAACCTTTTTCTCAGAAAAATTCAGGAAAATTAAGTTCCCATTGACTATACATCATACGAAAATAATCAATAGCCTTCTGGAGTATGAGGAAACAGATAAAGGAGCTTTGGCCCCGGGAAAACTTTCTTTTGCAAACCTTAATGTTGGCATTGAAAATATAAATACAGCCAAACTAAAAGGAAAGAATACTATGGTTACCGTAAACGGAAAAACCAGTTTCTTCGGAACTTCTCCAACCACAGTTCTGTGGACCTTTGATGTTGCAAATCCGCATGATGCCTTTAACTTCAAAGCCAATATCATCAATCTGGATGCATCCCGAATCAATGATTTTATAAGACCCTATTTGCATGTAAGCACCAGTGGGATGATTAATAGTGTCGATTTTGATTTCAAAGGGAATAAATATGGTATAAAAGGTCCATTTCTTATGACAAATACCAATCTGAAGGTAGAGCTTCTGGATGAGAAAAACCAGAAAAAGAAAAAATTCCTGAGTTTCCTGACCAACTGGTTTATCAAAAATAACACGGGTAATACTCCTAAACAAGTTGATATAGACTATACCAGAACCGAAAAAAGATCTCTTTTCAATTTATTATGGCGCGGTATAGAATCCGGATTAAAAGGTTCTCTGATTGGTGATACCTCCAAAATCGAAAAGACAGTAGATGACATCAAAGAAAAAAAGGAGAAAATAAAGCAAAAGATTGACGCCCGAAAACAAAAGAATCAGGCTAAAAAAGGACTTTTTAATGGTCTCTTTAAAAAGAAAGAAACAACAACGGACTAAATACTCAGATTTCTCCCCTCTCTCTCGTCTACAGCGATCCCTGTAAGAAAGTTATTAAATTCTGCTCCAGCATAGTTACTTTCAGCACCATATGAATCTATAATATATGCCTTTTGTCCTGTAGTATCTTCTACCAAATAAAGCACAGCATTATCAGATGGATTTGAATCGCCTTCGAAACGATAAACTTTAATAATTGTAAGATCTTCCGGCTGGTATTCTTTATCAGAATTCTGAAGAACAAATTTTTTATTTTCATTCATCTGAATTTCCTTATCTACACCTCTTCTTTTCAGGGTATTCATTACCTGCACCAGAGTTGTCATGTCATTATTTTCCATTGTCTGTAATTTAGTCTACTAAAGTTATGCATTTCCAAACAAATAAGACTTATCCGTTCTCTTTTTAACATAATAAAAAACAGACAAGCTTTTGGCCTGTCTGTTTATATCTAAACTGAAAATAAATTCTATTTCAGGTTTTTAATACCCATTTCATATAATGCAAATGAAAGCAAATCTGCATTCTCTGTAACAACCTGCTCGGTAGAACGTCCCGCTCCGTGTCCAGCATTAGTTTCAATACGGATAAGAACAGGATTCTTACAAGCCTGTTTTGCTTGTAATTCTGCACCAAATTTAAATGAATGTGCAGGAACAACTCTGTCATCATGATCACTCGTAATTACCATTGTAGAAGGATAACATGTGCCTGCTTTTACACTGTGTACTGGTGAATAAGATTTCAGGTACTCAAACATTTCTTTACTGTCTTCTGCCGTTCCATAATCATATGCCCAGCCTGCACCGGCTGTAAACTTGTTATAACGCAGCATATCTAATACACCAACACCCGGGAAGGCTACTTTTGCTAAATCCGGACGCATCGTCATAGTTGCACCAACAAGCAATCCCCCATTTGAACGTCCTGAAAGCGCCATATAATCCTTAGATGTATAACCACTTTTCTGTAGATACTCTCCGGCAGCTATAAAGTCATTAAATACATTCTTTTTCTGCATTTTTGTTCCGGCATCATGCCATTTCTTTCCATATTCACCTCCACCACGGATATTAGGAACAGCATAAATTCCGCCATTCTCCATCCAGATAGCATTTACAACAGAAAAGCTCGGTTGAAGGCTGATATTAAATCCTCCGTAGCTGTATAATATTGTAGGGTTCTTTCCATCTTTTTTAAGACCCTTTTTATAACTGATCATCATTGGAACTTTGGTTCCGTCTGAAGAAGTATAGAATACCTGCTCCGAAACATAGTTTTCAGGATTGAATTTCACTTTTGGCTTTTGATAAACCTCAGATTTTCCTGACTCTACATTAAACTTAAAGATTGTTGGCGGCGTAATATAGTTGGTAAATGAGTAATACAGTTCTTTTTCTGTTTTCTCACCACCAAAACCACCTGCAGTTCCGTTACCAGGAAGCTTAATTTCTCTGACCAGCTTTCCGGTTTTGTCATATTGTTTAATCTGGCTAAGTGCATCCTTCATATAAGTTGCAAAAAAGTAACCTCCTCCAGAATTTACACGCATAGGCTCAGATGTTTCTGCAATAACATCTTTCCAGGTTTCCGGCTTCGGATTCTGAATCGTTGTTTTTACCATGCGCATATTAGGCGCATTTTTATCAGTATGCAGGAACAATGTATCTCCATCTGTATCAACCAGACCGACATTGCTATCAAAACCTGTAACAATTGGGATAAAGTCTGTTTTATTCTTAAGATCTTTAATATAAAGCTCGTTTCCATTGGTTGCATTAGCTGCAGAAACTACCAAATACCTCTGGTCATCTGTAACATATGCTCCTAAATATCTTCTCTGGAATTTATCACCGCCAATAATCAGCTCATCCTGAGACTGTTTCGTTCCAAGCTTGTGAAAATATACCTTGTGCTTATCCGTCATTCCGGAAAGTACACTCCCGTCTTTCGGCTTATCATAGCTGGAGTAGAAAAAACCTTCATCTCCTAACCAGGAGATTCCGCTAAATTTCACATCAATAAGCGTTTCGTCGATCTGTTTTTTAGTTTCCGCATCCAGAATAATAATCTTATTCCAGTCGGATCCTCCTTCAGAGATGCTGTAAGCTACTAAGGATCCTTTCTTGTTGAATGAAAGACTTGCTAAAGAGGTTGTTCCCTTATCTGAAAATTTATTTGGATCTAAAAATACATCTGTCTTACCAGCAACATCTTTTCTGTAGATTACCGACTGAGCCTGCAGCCCATCATTTTTATAGAAATAAGTGTATTTACCTTTCTTGAATGGAGCTGAAATTTTTTCATAATTCCAGATATCTAAAAGTTGTTTTTTAAGCTGTCCGCGGAAAGGAATCTGCGCAAGGTAATCCTGCGTAAATTTCACCTCCTGTTGTACCCATGCTTTGGTGTCTTCAGCTCTGTCATCTTCCAGCCAACGGTATGGGTCTGCTACTTGAGTACCAAAATAGGTATCGGTATGAGTTACTTTCTTTGTTTCAGGATACTTCAATGAGTTAGAATTTTGTGCTGAAACAGCTGCAAAAGCAAAAGCTGCAACTGCCACAGATAGTTTTTTATACTTCATAGAATTGGTTTTACCAAAAATAGGGAAGTTTTCTTAATTCTAAGAATTCTAATTAAATCTATTTCTAAAAGCTTGTAACATTATTCCAGTTTCACGATTATTAAAACAAAAAACCTCAGTAAATACTGAGGTTTTAATCTATTGACATGATGCTTCACACGACAAAGGAATCTGGGGATTGTTATAGCATATTTCTATGCCACCATATTTTCGTTGAATGTCACAGTACTCTTCACAATTCATTGGCGGGTTAATAATTACGCCACAACCTCCTTCAATAAATCGAAGCTCTTTTTTAGATAATTTCTTCATAATTAATATTTTAGATTGTTTAATGTATTGATAAATAAAATCCCGGAGAAGTTCCGGGACTAGGTCCTAACATTCACAAATTTCAGCAACCATACTTAAGCATCTTGCTTTTTGTGTTGGTGTCCACCCACACCATTCGCCACAAGTTGTCGCTGGTGCCGGGCACAAGCCGGCTGCTCCATGAACTGTCTTAAGTTCTCTTTTGGATAACTTTTTCATAATGTAATATTTATAAGGTTTTGGTTTTACTAATATAACATTATTCTGTAAAAACAAAAAACCCCGACTTTCGTCGGGGTTTTAATTTTTATAAAACGCTAAAATTAAGCGTCTGGTGCTACAGATACATAAGATCTGTTATCTCTCTTTTTAGTAAATACTACTTTACCATCAACTAGAGCGAAAAGCGTGTGATCTTTACCGATACCTACGTTTTCTCCAGCGTGGTGCTGAGTACCTCTTTGTCTAACGATGATGTTACCCGCGATAGCTTCTTGACCACCGAAAATTTTAACACCTAGTCTTTTAGAGTGTGATTCTCTACCGTTTTTGGAGCTACCTACCCCTTTCTTGTGTGCCATTTTATTTTAACTTTTTTCGGGTTAAATATTATTCTCCTGCAGCTTCTTCAGATGTTTCTTCTGCAGCTTTTTTAGTTGTTTTTTTAGCAGCAGCTTTTTTAGCTGGCTTTGCTCCATCAAATCCTGTGATTGAAGTAATCTGGATTTGAGTTAATTGCTGTCTGTGACCGTTTTTAACCTGGTAACCTTTTCTTCTTTTCTTTTTGAAAACGATTACTTTATCAGCCTGAACATGATCAATAATCTCCGCTTCTACAGCGATTCCTTCTACAGCTGGGGCGCCCACAGTGATTGCTCCGTTAACAGTTAAAAGAACTTTGTCAAAAGAAACTTTGTTTCCTTTATCTCCTTTCAAACGGTTAACATACAATTTTTGGTCTTGCTCAACTTTGTATTGAAGCCCTGCTATCTCTACGATTGCAAACATTGTATATATTTTTTATAATTATTCGAGGTGCAAAGATATTTATTTTTTTGCAATTAGCAATATGTTTATCAACATTTTTTGCACACAAAATCAATTAGTTCAGTTTCTTATCTACTATTCTGTGGAAATAATCTTGCAGGAATGCTTTACACTGCTGCTCTAATTGATTCATCTCTGCATTCCGCTGACCGATAAGATTGTTTTTCAAGCCTTTGTCATTTTTATCATAAAAGCCTAAAGTTTTATGTCCATCGAAAACACAAATATAACTTCCGGATGCATAACGGTATGTATTATCCATATAGTTTACAGTAAAAGGCAACTGATTTTTATCTCCAAACAAACTTACCCCCCAGCTTCGGAAAGGTTTCTGATAACCTATCATGTCCAGAACTGTTGGATAGATATCTATCTGCTGTGCCCATTCGTCATTTACTCCCTGTAAACTTCCGTCCGGTTTATAAATAATAATAGGTACCGCCTGCTTATTCAGGCCTTCCTGATATTCCTTATAGTAACTCTGATTATCGTGATCAGCTGTCAGAATAAAAATCGTATTCTTATACCAAGGCTCTTTCGATGCAGATTCAAAGAACTTTTTCAAAGCATAATCCGTATAACCAACAACCTGGTGCATCTGTACTTTACCCATTGGGAATTTTCCTTTAAATTTAGCTGGCACCTGGAACGGTTCATGTGAGGTTACAGAGAATATTGTTGACATAAAAGGTCCTTTTTTCTGAGTAAGCGTCTTATTCATATACTGAAAGAAAGGTTCATCCCAGATCCCCCAGACTCCGTCGAAATCTGCATCATTATTATATTCTGTTTTACCATAATAATGCTTGAAGCCCAGGATATTTCCAAAGCCTAAGAATCCCATAGATCCGTTTGGAGCACCGTGAAAGAAAGAAGTATCGTAGCCTTCACCGTTTAAAATGGAAACTAAAGACTGTATCGTCTGATTAGGATAAGGAGAAGATGTAAATGCATCTTTAAACGACGGAATACCAGACAGAACAGAAGACATCCCGTGAATAGATTTATAGCCATTGGCATAGGCATTTGTGAAAATCATACTTTTCTGCGATAACGAATCTAAAAATGGTGTATAACTTACATAATCCTTAATACCGCTATTCTTATTAAAGGCACCAATATATTCACGTGAATAACTTTCCAGAATAAAGATTACGATATTGGGTTTAGAAGGGGCATTATTCTCATATTGTTTTACAGGGTGAGCCAATTTATCAGCTTCTTCCTGAGGCATAAATGTGAGCTTCTTGAAAGATGTTGTACCAATTGTTCTGATGATACAAAATGGGGTATTAAGAACCACATTGGCTTGTACATATTTATCTACAAATTTATTGGCATCTACCAGATTAATAGGTCTTGTACTCTTTTTAAAGTCTCCCCGAATTCCGCCAACGGCCAAAACAGTGATTATGCAGACACCGATAATTGATGTTAGCACATACATTCCTTTATTCTCGTATTTTTTTTCTTTTACCTTAACTCTTGTGTATAGGAAAATCCATAAAAATGCACATGCAAAGTATAATAAGAATACGTACCAATAATTTTTAAGAAAATCAGCAAAAAGCTTTCCTTTATTCGACTCATGCTGAACACTTTCCAATATGTTAACTGCACTTCTGCTGAAAGTAAATTTGTAGTAAATAAGATCTACAAAATTGAAAGAGATTGCTACAAGGTTACATACAAAATAAAGAATCATCAGGAACTTCTGATAACCTTTCCTTGTGTTGACAAATAAGGGTAATATTGAGAACAAAATAAACAGCGCATTGGTATATAAAATTGCCGTAGTATCAAATGCTATCCCATGAAAACAAAGTTTCAGCAGTTCTCCAACTGAATCAATTTTTAAAAGATCCCAGTTGAAAACAGCAAACAAAACTCTGGTTACAAAATAAAAAAAGTAGGCTAAAAATAAGCGATATGCTAAAGCCAGATATTCATTTTTTCTAAAATTCCTGATCATTTTTAGTAAATAGAGAATGACAAAATTAGCAAATAATTCATACTGAAAAGCATGACACTGTTTTTTAAAAGATAAAACTTAGTTATCTTTTCCAACCTTTTGAAAAGAAAAAGAGTCTTTATCAATAGAAACCACCAAAATGAACGAGGAAATTCTACAACAATGTATCGGTAACGATCGTATTGCACAGCGAAAGCTGTATGATGCCTACTATCCGAAGTTGCATTTTGTCTGCAAAAGATACCTGAAGTCTCAAGAAGACATAGAAGAAGTTTTGGCCGATGCCTTCTTCAGTATCTTTTCCAAATTGCCACAGCTAAAGGAAATTTTGGCATTTGATGCCTGGGCAAGAAGGATTACAGTTAATCAATGCCTTAGTTTTCTACGCAAAAAAGAGCTGGCCTCCATCTCTATTGATGAGTTTGAACTCAATATACCGGATCCCGTTATACAGGACTTCCCGTATAATGAAGAAGAATTGTTACGCTTAATGGACACTCTTCCGACGGGAAGCAAGACCATTTTCAATCTGTATGCTATTGAAGGCTATTCTCATAAAGAGATTGCTGAGCAACTGGGAATAAGTGAGGGAACTTCAAAATCTCAACTAAACTTTGCAAAAAGCAAGCTACAGAAATTGGTACATCAGTTTTACTTTTCAAAAACCAACTAAAATGAACCCAAGAGATCCACTTAACGATATATTTAAAAAGTTAGACCATTCGGAATCTAACGACCTTTCTTCTAAAGAGAAGGTATGGGCTATGCTGGAAAGCAAACTGGACCAGCCTGCTAAAAAAGAGACAAAAGAGTTTTTACTCAATCGGAAATGGCTTGCCGCTGCTGCAGTAATACTGTTTGCAGGAATTACTTATCTGTTTGTCAAACCTACAGACAGACAAACACCGATAATGGCTAAGACTGAATCTGTAAACGTAGCAGACTCTCCTGTTAAGAAACCTACCCCACCGCAAGCAATTGCACAAAACGATATTACAACGGGTCAGGTAGAAAAAATAAAAGAAGAGAAAAAGAAACTAAATGCTCCTAAAGATATTATTGCATATCAGGAACCTGCCAAAGCGGAAGCTTATTATGCAGCACCCTCTATTGGAATAAGTCCTTCTGCCAGCTATACTTCATCACCTCCACCAGCTAATACCGGAGTCGGAAAAAATATAGAAGCGCCCCGCATGCAAGATGAAAGAAGAGAGGCTAAAAGGCTTAGTAATGCTGATGGAAATTTAATTAAAGAAGTTACACTTGTTGGGTTTAAAGCTCAAAAAAAGCAAAGTATTGTTTCACAAGAAAGCAATTCTTTACTTGCAATGGGAATCAAGAGGGCTCCAGTTAATACAGATATGAACAATGTTGTTATTAGAGGAGTATCTACTCCCTCACAAACCAACGAGCCTTTATATGTAATGAACGGTGAAATTGTAAATAATAACTATCTAAAAGCCTTGTCTCCCAACAATATTGAATCTATAAATGTCCTGAAAGGTGAAAAAGCGGCGGCATTATATGGTGCAAAAGCAGCAAACGGTGTAATTATTATCACAACTAAAGATTTATCTAAACGAGAACTGAGAAAAATAAAGCGTAAAGCGAGGAAATTAGAAAAAGAAAATCCAATAATTACACTTCCTCAACCGAAAATTGAAGTTTCAAAAGAGGAATATCCAGAATTCACAGAAAATAGTTTTGAGAACCCTGCAACAGCACCTCTTTCAACTTTTTCAATTGATGTAGACAAAGCTGCCTATTCCAATATCAGAAGAATGATTAATTATGGACAAACTGTGCCTAAAGATGCTATAAGAATTGAAGAAATGATTAATTATTTCCCTTATAGCTATCCTCAGCCAACAGATCAGCACCCTTTCTCTATCAATACAGAATACAGTGTTGCACCGTGGAATCCGAAGCATAAACTTTTGAAAATAGGTTTACAGGGTAAAAATTTAGACCTTGGTAAGGCACCCAAATCCAATCTGGTTTTTTTAGTAGATGTTTCAGGCTCAATGGATCAGGAAAACAAATTACCTCTGTTAAAAAAATCATTAGCTCTTATGACAGAGAAACTTACCTCTGAGGACAAAGTAACCTTGGTAGCCTATGCAGGTTCAGCAGGACTTGTTTTACCGGCTACTCCCGGAAGTGATAAGAAGAAAATTCTTGAAGCTATCAACAGGCTTTCTGCTGGTGGAAGTACTGCTGGAGGTGCCGGAATTCAGCTGGCTTATAAAATAGCAAGAGAAAATCTTATTAAAAACGGAAATAACAGAGTAGTAATAGCTACTGACGGAGATTTTAATGTTGGGATTTCTTCCAGAAAAGATCTTACAAGTCTTATTGAAGAAGAAAGAAAATCCGGAGTTTTCTTAACCTGCCTGGGGTATGGTATGGGCAATTATAAAGACTCCACATTGGAAACTCTTGCAAAAGCAGGAAACGGAAACTATGCATATATAGATAACCTGCAGGAAGCTAATAAATTTCTGGTAAAGGAATTTGCAGGAACGATGTATACAATAGCCAAGGATGTAAAAATCCAGATAGAATTCAACCCACAAAATATACAGGCATACAGACTGATTGGATATGAAAACAGATTGCTGAAAGATGAAGACTTTGTGAATGATGCTATAGATGCTGGAGAAATTGGTGCAGGACATCAAGTTACTGCTCTCTATGAAATTATACCTGCAGGCACAGAAGATGAATTTTCTCCAAAGAATATAAATCTGAAATATTCCAAAAAAACGGAAACAGGCAACGGTTTCGGAAAAGAATTGGCAACCATAAAATTCCGATATAAAAAGCCTGACGGAGACAAAAGTATTGAGATCATTAAAAATATTGACAATAAAAATATTACTCTAAGCAATACTTCCGATGATTTCAGGTTTGCTGCTGATGTTGCATGGTTCGGAATGAAATTACGCGATTCTCAATATCTAAAAGATAAAGAAACAAAAAGCATCTTAAACCTTGGAAAATCAGCTATAAAATATGATCCGGACGGCTACCGGAATGAATTCCTAAAACTCGTAGAATTAGTTAAATAATGCTGCGGCCGCTTAAAAAGTTTTAAGCGGCTGTTTTATTTTCTATTTTTGAAAAAAGAAATTCATGAAGCGAGATCTCTATATTGACTTTGCCAAAGGGCTGGCTACACTTAGTATTATTTTTATTCATACTGCATTCTGGTCCGGCCAATTTTATATTCCAAGTGAGTTCAGAGTATTAAGTCTTCTGATAGATGTTCCTATTTTCTTTGCTTTAAGCGGAATTACATCTTCAGGAAATATAGAGAAAACTCTTTACCGTCTGCTGAAACTACAGATCACCTATATGATCTTTGTGACTGGATTATTTTTTGCGGACTGGATCTTCAAAGTAGGCGTTATTACCTTTTGGGATATTGATACGCTAAAAAGCTTCTACTCCACATTTGGAGGAAAATATATTCCTCAGAACCCGTCTGCTGCTATCGACTGGGCTCAATTAGGCAACTGGTATCTGCACAGTTATACCAACTGCGACACCTTCCCTGTGGTTATGGGTAGCTTCTGGTACCTTAAGGTGTATTATATTATTACCATTTTAGGAGTTCTAATTCTCCGTTTTTTCAAGCAGCACATTTTATGGTTTATCGCTCTTTGTGTAGCCCTTACTCTTATTTTCAATATTGATCCAAACAACTATCCTTCCGGACAAGTTGGTTATGTTGTATATTATTTAGGTGTATTTCTTATTGGATTTCAGTTAAAAGGAAAAACTATAAAAAAAGCTTACATTCCTGTTTTATATGTATTAGCAGCTATAAGTATTATTATAATAGGTTACATCTACGGACCGGATATATATTATAAAATCAACAAACAGAAATTCCCACCACAGATCCCTTATATTGTATGGTCTTTCTTATCACTGATTACTGTTTTTATTTTGTACAACCGATTAAAAATTACGAAAGATACTTTCATCAATAATATTGGCCGGAATGCCATATTCTTCTACTTTGCGCAAGGTATCAGCTCTTCTTTGGTATACTTCATTGTTGTTCCGCTAAAAGATAATATCCATTGGGCAGTACTTATGGTTCTGATATATGTAATCAATGTTATTCTGGCTATTCTTATTGCTGAAGTACTGAAAAAAGCAGATGCTTTAGGCTGGAGAATTTTGGAAAAACTGAGAAAATTAACTGCTAGAAGAGTTTAAATGCCCGTAATAGAGTTAAAAACCCATATAAATGCTGATATTCAGATAGTCTTTGACCTATCAAGAAGTATTGACCTGCATACTATTTCTACAGTCAAAACTCATGAAAAGGCTATTGCCGGAGTCACCTCGGGGTTAATAAACAATGGAGAAACAGTTACATGGGAAGCAACACATTTTGGGATCAGACAAACTCTGACATCAAAAATAACTGCATTAGATCCACCTTTTCATTTTCGGGATGAGATGTTAAAAGGGGCTTTTAAATACATCAAACACGATCATTATTTCGAACAAACAGATACTGGGACTATAATGACTGATATTTTCAGGTTTGATTCTCCTTTGGGTATCTTAGGAAAGCTATTTAATAAGCTGGTTTTAACTAACTATCTAAAGCAGTTTTTATTGAACAGAAATCAGATTATAAAAAATTTTGCAGAGAGTGGTGGGTGGAAAAAGGTCTTAAAGTAAACCTATTCAAATCTTTTTATAACCGCATTCTGGAATGTATATCTTGGTGTCTCAATAATGGCTCCAGGCCTGATATCAAACCATGGATTTCCATTTACGGAAAGAATATGAATAGTCTGTGCCGGAGTAAATCCTTCTATCAATGCATATTTTTTATTTTTCCCATCAGAAGTTTTGTCAGCTATCATTACCGTATGTCCGGGACTTCCGGGAGTTATAATCAAATCCCCAATGTTTAGCTCTGTACTACTCTTGCTATCTTTAAGTTCTTTAGAAAGTGAAATTGTGCCTGCATAGTTGTATATAATATCTAAATACTGTCGAAAATCTGAGTAAGAGCCTAACGCATTCTCGGGTGCTCTCTTTATGAATTTCACATTATTTCCGTTAATTAACGGCCGCATCCCTTCTGCATAGCTTTTCCACGAGAAGTAATCTCCACTGGTAAAATTAAACCCTATTTCACTATATCTTTTTTGACCAAAAAGATATTCAGCGCGGAGTCTTATTAAAGCATCTGCACACTGTTGTAAATCTTTTTCTCCAACATCATAAGTCAGGGTTCCAACATGATGTTTTTGATCCAATATTTTTGTTCCGTCATATTTCAGTATCGGACTACCATATTTCCCCAATGTCTGATTCTGAATAAAATGTTCCCATGTATTTTCATTTGTTATTTCCCGGGTAAAGCCCTTCGGAACAAGAAGCCTGCCTTTCAGCGTATTGGATTTTTCATCAACAAAACGCTCCTGAATTTCAGAATTATTTTCTGCGGGTACTTTTGCCGATAGGTTTTCATTCTTCTGGCAGGAAGAAAGTATTGCAAAGGCTCCTAATAAAAATACTGTTTTCATAGAACTCATTTTATCAAATATAACTGATTTCATCCTCCAAATCATTAATTTTGTAAAAAATTATAATTCATGTTCAGGCTAAAATTACCAACCGATCCACGCTGGGCAAATATTGCAGAAAGTAATCTCGGCGAAATATTAACCGACCATGCATGGTGCGAGCAGAAGGCCGCAACCAATGCCATTACCCTTATCACCCTGCTTCCGGAATATCCGGAAATAGTAACAGAACTATTGGCTATTGCTCAGGAAGAGCTGGATCACTTCAATCAGGTACATGAAATTATCAAACAAAGAGGCTTTACATTGGGCAGGTCCCGCAAAGACGATTATGTAAATGATCTTTTTAAATTTATTGTTCAGGGTACCCGTGACGAGCTTATTATAGACAAAATGTTATTTGCTGCAATGATTGAAGCACGAAGCTGCGAGCGCTTCAAAGTACTGACAGAAAATATAAAAGATGAAAAGCTAAAAGTTTTTTATAACGATTTAATGATTTCTGAGGCCAATCATTACACAACTTTCATTAAATTCGCAAGACAATTGGGTGATCCTGAAAAAGTAAACCAACGCTGGGAGGAATGGCTTGAATATGAGTCCAAAATTATCCAGTCTTACGGAAAAAAAGAAACCATCCACGGCTAATTAATGGAAAAAAGAGGAATCAATTATTATATAGGTTTATGCTTCAGATCGCTGCTACAGGGCTTAGTGATCCTTGGGCCTATTGGTGCCACCATTGGACTGATCTGGTATCTTGTTTCCTCTATCGATAATATTATCCCGTCCATTTCCGAGAGATTCCCCGGACTTGTATTTATTTCTGTCATTATTGTTACCGCACTTGTCGGCTTTATTGGCACCAAATTTCTACTAGGCCGTATCCTTGTAGATGCTATGGATAATTTGCTGGAACATACTCCCGGGATTAAATACATCTACTCTTCACTAAAGGATGTAATGAGCTCTTTTGTTGGCGATAAAAAGAAGTTCAGTAATCCTGTATGGGTAAAAACCAACAATAATCCGGAAGTATGGCGTATCGGTTTCCTTACGCAACACGATTTATCACCTGTAGGTTTGAGCGGAAAAATTGCCGTTTACCTTCCCCATTCATATGCAATTTCTGGCTGGGTAATCCTTACCGAACCCGATAATGTACGGGAAGTTGAAGGTATGAATTCTGTAGAAGCCATGAAATTTGCCGTTAGTGGCGGTGTATCAGGTTTCCATTCTGATGAAAATATATTTAAGGCACCGGAATGATGCTTTAGAAAATTGTGAGTCTGTTGTTTTTGTATAAGTATTACAAGTGCAACATTTTGCCTTCCATAGTATTTGAGGGGCTTTGTTTACAATTTCTAAAATTCTTTTCAATCTTAAATATTATCAACATGAAACTTCCTTATGCTGAACCTTATCGTATAAAAATGACAGAAGAAATCCACCAATCTGCTCCTGAGGAGAGAGCGGAATGGATTAAAAACAGTCATTATAACTTGTTTAACCTAAAAAGCTCACAGGTTTTTATTGATCTGCTAACTGATAGTGGCACCGGAGCGATGTCTGACAAACAATGGGCTGCCCTCATGACTGGAGATGAAAGTTATGCAGGTTCCCGTTCTTTTGAGCAACTTTATAATACCGTTAATAAACTTACCGGATTCAAACATCTTTTGCCAACTCACCAAGGGCGTGCTGCAGAAAATGTTCTTTTTTCTGTTTTGGTAAAAGAAGGTAATGTTATTCCGGGAAATTCACACTTCGATACCACCAAAGGCCATATTGAACTTCGTAAAGCCCATGCAGTAGACTGTACAATTGACGAAGCTTTTGACATTAATAATCTTTATCCTTTCAAGGGAAATATTGATCTCAATAAGCTGGAAAAGGTTTACCAGGAATATGGCAAAGAAAAAATACCGTTTTGTCTTATTACCATTACCTGTAATTCATCAGGAGGCCAACCTGTTTCTATGGAAAACATAAAAGCCGTTCGGGAATTGTCCAAACAATATGGTATTCCGGTATTCTTTGACTCAGCAAGGTTTGCAGAAAATGCTTATTTCATCAAGAAAAGAGAAGCAGCATACCACAATAAAAGCATTAAAGAAATTGTAAGAGAATTGTACTCCTATGGGGATGGAATGACCATGTCTTCCAAAAAAGACGGATTGGTAAATATTGGTGGTTTTATTGCTCTTAATGATGATGAAGTATTTCAGAAAGCTTCAAATTTTACAATTATTTATGAAGGCTTTATTACTTATGGTGGAATGGCAGGCCGTGATATGGCTGCTCTTGCTCAGGGACTGGATGAAGCAACAGAGTTTACCTATCTTGAAAGCAGAATTTCACAGATTGAATATCTTGGAAATAAACTCATTGAATATGGGATCCCTGTTCAAAAACCAATTGGAGGACACGCTGTTTTTATAGATGCCCTTACCTTCCTGCCAAATGTCCCGAGAGCTGAGTTTCCTGCACAAACTCTCGCTATAGAATTGTATAAAGAAGCTGGTATCCGCGGCGTAGAAATAGGAACCTTATTAGCCGACAGAGACCCAGAGACCAGAGAAAACCGCTATCCAAAAATGGAGCTCCTCAGGCTGGCAATTCCAAGAAAGACATATACCAACAATCATATGGATTATATTGCCGCTGCTCTGAAAAATGTTTTTGAACGAAGAAATGAGATTACAAAAGGTTATAAAATCACCTGGGAACCCGACATTCTAAGGCACTTTACTGTTCACCTTACTGAAGCATAATATTTTAAACTCATCCTGAAAAGATGAGTTTTTTTATTTTTCATTTGGAATATTAAAAATAAATTCTACATTTGTAGAGCAACTAAAAATAAAAACAATGTCGAAGATAAAATTAACTGAAGCTGAGCAATTTATAATGGAGGTCATTTGGTCTAAAGAAAAAGCTTTCATGAAAGATATTATGGAGGCCTATGACGAACCTAAGCCAGCCAGTACAACTTTAGCTACTGTACTAAAACGTATGCAGGACAAAAACCTGATAGGATACGAAACAGTTGGAAATTCGCGACAGTATTATTCTCTGGTGAAAAAAGAACAATACTTCAGTGGAGAAATGCAAAGTATGATGAAAAAGTTCTTCAACAACTCTGTATCTCAGTTTGTTTCTTACTTTACTGCAAATGCAAAACTTAGCGAAAAGCAGCTAAAAGAGCTGCGTGATATGATAGATCTGGAAATAGAGAAAAAACAAAAAGATGGATAGCTCTAAAATTATTCTGCTTTTAGGAATTTCATTCCTATGCTGGCTTATTTATAAATTGGTACTGGCAGATCATAAATTATTTGTATTCAACAGATTCTTTCTTTTAGGAGCTGTCGTTATTAGTCTTGTTATACCGTTTATACAAATTGACATTGCCCAAGAAAATAATCCGGTTACCCGAACTGTAAACCTTTACTATATTCAGGAAGTTATCATTGGTAAAGCACCACAGCCGTCATTCAACTGGTATAAGATTGTCACTTATAGTTATATCATAATAACTGCTTTTTTTATTATTCGTTTCATACTTGGTATACTCCAAATTACCCACAGGGTCTATAAAAACAAAAAGAAAACTGTCGATAATATCCATTATATACTACTCGACAATAAACAAATTCCATATTGTTTTCTCAATTATATATTTGTTCCCGGAGAAGATTTTCTTCACAAAAACATCGAATCTGAAATATTACAGCATGAGCAGGCTCATCTTTTTCAGAAACATACATTAGATGTTATGTTTATTCAGCTGGTATTGGCATTCGCATGGTTCAATCCTTTTTTCTGGCTTATTAAACAATCTATTACTGCTAATCACGAATTTCTGGCAGACGAGCATACGCTTCGTTTGTCTAAAGATATACAGCATTACCGCAAATTGATTATATCAAAAACAATGGCGCCATATCATAACCAGTTTGCAAGTAATTTTAATTTTTTACTCACTAAAAAACGTTTCATTATGATGACAAAGCAAACATCCAAAAACAAAGTACGCTTTTTAAAATTATCCGGCGCTACTTTATTGATAGCCGCAACCGCATTTGGAATAAGTATGAATGCAAAAGAAAAAGAGTCTGTAACAACCTCTCTTACGGCTAAACTAGATCAAATTACAGACGCCACTCTGGCGTTAACCTCTACAAAGTCCGATACCACAAAACTGGAACGAAAAGCGATTATTTCAAAAAAAATAAAAGAGCTTAATGCTGATACAGCCACAAAACGGGCGGAAATTATCAAGAAGTACAATAAGTCCGGGGAATTAAAAAATTCAGATTTTCCTCCTGCTCCACCTGTGCCTCCTGTACCTCCTGCAACCCCACCTGCTCCCCCTACTCCACCAAAAGCTCCGATATCACCTGATGCTTATGCAAAAGTAGATAAAGAAGCTGCCTTTCCAGATGGTATCGAAGGCTTCCGGAATCTCTTCATCCACAATTTTGATAATAGTAAAATTGATGGTAAAGGAATTATTAAAACTACTGCATCATATATTATCGATAAGGATGGAACTGTAAAAAATATAGTTGCAATAGGTCCTAATGAAAGTTTCAATACAGAAGTAAAAAGAACCATTGAAACAATTGTTGCAAAGAAAAAATGGATTCCGGCACAACTGAATGGTCAAAATATTGCTTCTCTTTTTCGCTTTCCTATAACCATGGCTTTTGAAGAAACTAAAAAGTTATAGAAAATTAATACAACAAAAGCTCCTAAACCTAACGGAGCTTTTGCATCTTAGATATCTAAACAGACCTATTTTAGAGACTACAGAAACTTATGTAATATTCTTCTCTATTTTGTATTTTTGTAAGGAATACCTATCTCATGAATTTCCAGATACAATCAGAATACAAACCAACCGGTGATCAGCCTCAGGCAATTGACAAACTTTCCAAAGGTCTTTTATTGGGTGAAAAATACCAAACCTTACTCGGGGTAACTGGCTCCGGTAAAACCTTTACGATTGCCAATGTTGTACAGGAAATACAAAAGCCTACTCTGGTACTGGCACATAATAAAACACTGGCAGCTCAGCTTTTCATGGAGTTCAAAGAGTTCTTTCCGGATAATGCCGTAGAGTACTTTGTAAGCTACTATGACTACTATCAGCCAGAAGCCTTTATTCCTACCACCAACACTTATATTGAAAAAGATCTTAGTATTAATGAGGAAGTAGAAAAGCTGCGTCTTTCTGCAACAGCTTCATTGCTTTCCGGAAGAAGAGATGTACTGATTGTTGCGTCCGTTTCATGTATTTATGGTATTGGTAACCCTACTGAGTTCCATAAATCAGTAATTTCGTTAGATGTAGATGTTCCTATATCCAGAACCAAGTTATTGCATACACTGGTAAGTTCATTATACTCCAGAAGTGTAAACGAATTTATTCGGGGAACATTCCGGGTAAAAGGAGATGTTATCGATGTCTATCCTGCTTATGCTGATAGTGCTATCCGTATTCAGTTCTTTGGAGATCAGATCGAAAAAATTCAGAGTTTTGATCCTGTTTCCGGGAATGTGACTTCAAATTTTGATAAAATCAATATCTATCCTGCCAACTTATTTGTAACCTCTCCTGAAACAATGCAGAATGCAATCAAGGAAATTCAGGATGACTTGGTAAAACAAACCGCTTTTTTCCAGGAAATTGGAAAACCTTATGAAGCCAAAAGACTGGAGGAACGAACAGAGCTTGACCTGGAAATGATAAAAGAATTAGGCTATTGTTCCGGAATAGAAAACTATTCCCGATACATGGACGGAAGAGAAGCCGGATCCAGATCTTTCTGCCTTTTAGATTATTTTCCAGAAGATTATCTGATGGTAATTGATGAAAGCCACGTTACAGTACCACAGGTTCATGCGATGTATGGTGGTGACAGAAGTCGGAAAGAAGTTTTGGTAGAGCACGGTTTCCGTCTTCCTGCAGCAATGGATAATCGTCCATTAAAATTTGAAGAGTTTGAAATGCTGCAGAACCAGGTGATCTATGTAAGTGCAACTCCTGCAGATTATGAACTGCAAAAAACAGATGGTGAATATGTAGAGCAGATTATTCGCCCTACAGGTTTATTAGATCCTGTTATCGAAATAAAACCAACCCAGAATCAGATTGATGATTTAATTGAAGAGATTCAGAAGAGAACTGAAGAAGATGAACGTGTACTGGTTACAACACTAACCAAAAAAATGGCAGAAGAGCTAACCAAATACTTTACCCGCTTTGGGATCCGTACACGCTACATACACTCCGATGTGGAAACTCTGGAAAGAATACAGATTATGCAGGATCTTCGTGCCGGATTATTTGATGTTTTAGTAGGTGTCAACCTTCTTAGAGAAGGATTAGACCTTCCTGAAGTTTCGTTAGTTGCAATTTTGGATGCTGATAAAGAGGGTATGTTACGTTCCAGAAGATCTCTAATACAGACAATTGGCCGTGCAGCCCGTAACCTTAACGGGAAAGCAATTATGTATGCTGATAAAATCACCAAAAGTATGCAGGCCGCTATCGATGAAACCAGCTACCGCCGTGAAAAGCAAATGAATTACAATAAGGAACATGGTCAAGAACCACAGGCACTTAACAAAAAGATTAGTGAATCCCTAGTAAGACGTAACCCAGACTTCCCGGATCAAAAATATATTCAGAAAGAAATATTACAGAAAGTAGCCGAAGTACAGGCTAATTATTCATCCGATGAGATTGAAAAAATTATTTCCAAAAAACAAAAAGAAATGGAACTTGCCGCTAAAAACTTAGACTTTATTGCTGCCGCAAAACTACGTGATGAAATAGCTGCTTTAAAAGGTTAATCCAGAAAACCAATATCTACTACACAATGATTTGGATCATAAGAATCATAAATTAAGATTGTTTTCTGCTGTTCTTTGAACTGATGCTGGATTATTAGAGCCCGTAAAGGAACTGTGATTTCATGAATATATGTTTTTTTCTCAACTATAAATTTCAGAATAATAATGCTGTGATATTTTTTTTCAATCCTGTCCTCCGCCGGATCATACGGATCAGTATAATAATTTTCGTTTTCTATTTCAATAATTTTAACTAGTGCTTCGGACAGATCAATAATTATTGATTTTCCGTTTTGTAGCAGTTCCTCTACCTTTTTATCATGTTTTTTATTATTCTCTCCTTGAATATATTTCTTTCTTATCCAAAGAATTATGGATATCAACACCCAGATACCCAAAATAATAAATGTGATTTCTCGAAATGTAGAACTAGGATAAACTACTCTCCTAAATACAATAAGGTGTATAATCATTTAAATTTCCGAAGAGGAACAAGCAATTCTTCAAGTCCGTTTAATTTTATCTCATATATTGTAGAAAGCATCATTCCCAGCTTTCCCGGAGGCATCCCCTCTCGCTGAAACCATTCCAGATAGCTTACAGGAAGGTCTGCAATAATTTTGTCTTTATATTTTCCAAACGGCATTTTTTGGGTTACAATATCTTTTAAGATTTCCGGATTCATTTGTTCATTTTAATTTTATCATTCATCTTTTTCTAAGAGGAACTCGTCATCGGGCGGACTGCTTTTTCTGCCTAAAAACTCATCTTTATATACCTGCATCAGCAATATTGTAACCGAAACCAGTATAGGCCCGAAAATAAGCCCTAAAAAGCCAAATATATTCATCCCTGCTATAATTCCGAAGACAGTATTTAACGGGTGTATATCTTCAAGCTTTTTCAGCAGCGTAAATCTCAGCAAATTATCAATAAGCCCAACAACAACCAAACAGTATATTGCTAACCCTATTCCCGCTCCGGTTTGCCCTTCTGCAATCATAAATATGCAAATAGGCACATATACAATTGCAGCTCCTACAATTGGAATCATAGAGGTCACAAATGTAAGCGCAAATAACAATACCGGGCTGGGTGCTCCAAAGATAATATAACCAATAAAGCCGGCTATCCCCTGTCCCAATGCAACTACAGGAATACCTATAGCATTTGCAATTACCATTTTGCGAATCTTCTCTCCCAATAAGAAATTGTTGGATTTTTTGAAAGGTGCTGCACTTTCCAATAGACGCTCGAATTTCCGTGGAGAGATCAGCATAAAATACAAAACAAAATACATGGAAGCAATAACTGTTAATGCATTGAATGTTGTATTCAGCAATGATGTGGAAAGCCTACCAGCCGTATCTTTCAGTTTATTGATATTTTCTTTACTCAGTAGATCAATGCCTACTTCTTTAAAAACAAAGTCATGAATTTTATCAATAAAAACATTGAATTTCTGCATATAAGCCTGGGCGTTTCCAAGCTTGTCAATAAGAACATCTATAATGAGGTAAACAGGAAGGATCAGAATTAGTAATGTTGCAACAATAATTACTATAGCTGCCAAAGAAGGTTTCCATTTTTTTTCTTCAATCAGATATAATAAGTATTTCCTTGAGATAATATACAATGTAATCGCACCCAAAAGTGAGGGAATAAACATTGACAAATTATAACATATAAGCCCTGCTAATATGATAATAATACTGATAAGGGCAATCTGCTTGATTGCTACTTCGCTAATAGGTTTATCCTGTTTTATCTGCATGCAGAATTATGTTGTATGAGTCAATTGTTTTGGTACTCCATTGTAAGCTATATAAGCAGAATACATAGTTGCATAATAAAAAAATGCTGTCACTATAATACCTATACAGCAGGCAATGATTCCTAGACCGGACAGAAGAAAAGCAACCAAATTCAGAAGAAGAAAAGCACCATAATTTTCTTTTACAATATTGAATGATCTAGATATTGCTTCTATTGCGCCTGCATTTTCAAATAATAAAACCGGATAGCCCAGGAAGAAAAGAGGCATAACAAATACAGCAGGAAGGTAGCACAAATTGGTAGAAATTGTAGCTACAATAACGTAAATAAGACTATACAGCATAATATTTACGGTATTTTGCTTGAATCCAATAAACAGGTCTGAAAAATCTAATACCTGTCCGGAATTCTTTTTATGCATCATATAAATAATCCCGACAATGATTGGAGATACTAAAATGAAAAATAATGTAGAACTTCCAGCCCACCATAAAACAGGACCACTAGTATACATTTCTTTATAAGCATCGGCATTATATCCATATCCGCTACTTTGGCTCATCGTAACCATTTTAGACCATCCGCCCGTCAAAAAAGACAGAAAATACGAGACAGCCATAATCAATAAGGTTACAACAATTGCATAGCCTATAATCCCCTTATAGAGATTAAAAGCATGGGATAATATATCACCGAAATCTCTCTGCGGTTGTTTTGCAGAGCTATCAAATTCTTCAAATTCAGACATAATAAATTAAGATTTGTTGTTATACCAAATATATTAACTTATTATGAGTTATGAGTAAATTGAAATAAAATTAATGGCTCTCAGGAAAGATCTTTTGATAATAAGCGTATAAAACAGCATTCCAGAACGGAAATGTTAATAGTATACCTACTCCGCATAATGCAGCTCCTATATAACTCCCAAATACTGCCAGTAGCAATGCGAATAAGCAGCCAACAATATTTTTACCAACTGCCTGAAAACTTAACTTTAACGATTCCTGAATATTCAGATTATTGAAAAACATCAAAGGTCCAACAAACAAGGTTAGTAAAACCCAAACAGGAGCCAGGAATAAGGTCATTTTAGAGATGTAATAAATACCACCCCAGAATAAGGCATAACCAATATATTTAAAGAAACTGCTTCCCTCAAAGCCAACAAATAAGTCTCCAACAGAGATTTCTTCGGCTTTATCTATTTTTCGGTAAATATTAAAAAGTCCCAGATTCAGAGGAAACAGAAGTGCTGTAATAACAACTATCCACAGTGTAACATATCTGAAGTTTTCGGAAGCAATAATTTCCATATACTTTTCTCTTGCAAGAACCTGATCTGTATTAAAGTATGCTGAAAGATCATGTATTTGTTCCATTACTCCATAATAACTGAATAAAAAGAACGTTAATCCTAAATAAACGGCAAAATAACAGATAGAAAACAAGACCTGAAACATTATCGTTTTACTCCAGTATTCAAAAGCTTTTACGGGGATTTCAGAAAAGGAAATTACTTCTCGCGGCTGCATCATTAAATTTTGCGCAAAATTACGCATCTTCTTCCGTACTTTTGCATCATGAAAGCAATAAATGCGAAAGAATTTTCTGAAATGGATAAACTTTCCGAAAAAGGAGAGCCTTTTATTTTTATTATTGATTTTTTAAAGCAAAATATTCTGCTTTTTACAGAAGAAGAACTGAATAAAGATTCTGATATATTAGTTCATTTTCAGAATTACAGGAACTATATTCCAGAAATCTCTCTAAACAAAAAAATACACCTGCAGTCCTTTCCGGAAACATTTGAATCCTATAAAAAAGGATTTGACCTCGTTATGGAAAATCTCCAATTTGGTAATTCTTACCTGATCAATTACACCCGGAAAACAAGAATAGAAACCAATCTTACCCTCCGGGATATATTTTACCACTCCGAAGCTAAATATAAAATCTGTTATAAGAACGATTGGGTATTCTTCTCCCCCGAAGTTTTTGTGAAAATCAAAAATCAGAGAATTTCCACGTTTCCAATGAAAGGAACTATTGATGCTGACATTCCGGATGCGGAAAATATTCTGAAGAGTGATCCAAAAGAAAAAGCAGAACATTACACAGTTGTGGATTTACTTCGTAATGATCTGAGTACGGTAGCTAATGATGTAAAATTAGTTGATTTCCAAAGAATTGACTATCTTAAGACTCTGAAAAAGAATCTTTACACCATGAGTTCGGAAATAGAAGGAATTATAAAACCTTCTTTTCAGAATAAAATTGGCAGTATCATGCAAAAATTGCTTCCTGCCGGTTCTATTCTCGGGGCACCGAAGGACAAAACACAGGAGGTAATATTAAAAAGTGAAAGCTATGACAGAGGATTTTACACTGGTGTTTGCGGCTATTTTGATGGTAAAGATCTGGATTCTGGTGTTATGATTCGTTTTATAGAAAATGAGAATAACCAGTTTTATTTTAAAAGTGGCGGCGGAATTACGCATCAGAGTGATGCTTCTGCAGAATATCAGGAAATGATTAACAAAATATATGTTCCGGTTTATTGAAACTATACGCGTAGAGGATTCTCAGATATTCCTTCCTGATCTCCATCAGGAAAGGATGGACGGTGTATTTTCTCATTATGGAAAAGAAAATCCTTACTTGCTTAAAGAGTATTTTCTGCAACAAAATCACGATGAGCAAGGCCTTTACAAATGGCGTATTGTATATGACCTTAATGGTGGTATAAACTGTCAGATGATACCCTATGCTGTTGAGATTCACAATAATTTTGAACTGGTTAACGGAGATCATTTAGAGTATTCATTTAAATACGAAAACAGGGATGAAATCAATAAACTAAAAGCTTCTGCATCTGCAGAAGCTGTAATATTTTATCAAAACGGAATGATAACCGATACTTCATATTCTAATCTTATTTTCAGAAAAGACAATGAATGGTACACCCCTGAAACTTTTTTACTTAATGGTGTTATGCGTCAGCATTTATTAAAATCCGGAAAGATAAAAACCATAGAAATAGGTTTAGAAAACATTAAAGAGTTTTCTCATTTCCAAATGATTAACGCCATGATTCCGTTCAATACTCAGGAATATCCTATTGCATTGATTCAGAACCTTTTTAGTATCAAAACTTTAGAAATTTAAAGTAGTCTTTCTGTACATCAGCGTTATCTTCACTTCTGGTATTAATCTCCAGAATTTTAGGCTGTATACTTGGCTTAAAGAAGTTTTCCAGCGATCTGTGGAACTCATCTTTTGTTTCGATCTGGAAATAGTCGAACTTAAAGTGTTTTGCAAGATTAGAGGCATTCATTTTATGGCTTGTCGCAATATATTCTCCAATTGCGTTTGTATCTCCCGGCCCTGGAATAATACGGAAAATATTACCTTCTCCGTTATTTACAATAATGATCCTTGTATAAGGTGGAATGTATTTGTTCCATAAGCCATTGATATCATAGAAGAAACTTAGATCTCCCGTAATAAGAATAGCAGGGTTATCATCCATCATGGCAAATCCCATTGTTGTAGAAGTACAGCCATCTATACCACTTGTCCCTCTGTTACAGTAAACTTCATGTTTTTCAGAGAAGTTAAATAGCAATGTATAACGAATTGCAGAACTGTTGGATACATGTACGCTGTAATTTTCCGGAATACTCTCAGCAAGATCCCTAAATACCATAAAATCTGAGAAAGGCACTTGTTGTGAATACTCTTCATGTCTGGCATCTTTTTTATCTCTTCTGGCATCCCATAGGTTATAATAAGCCTGAGGTTCCAGATTGACTTTCTTTACCAACTGTGTGAAAAATACTTCATGATCCGAATAAATTTTTTCTGTCAGTGCAAAATAGGTATCGGGCTGCCAATAAGGATCTACATGCCAATGACGTGCAGGATTTGCCTTTCTGAGGAAAAGCTTTACTTTTTTTGATACTACGTTTTGTCCGACTGTAATCAATAAATCAGGAGCATATTTCTTAAAATCCTCTTCTGTAAAATCAAATATATAGCGGTCTATATGATTGAAAAACTTGGAATGATACTGATTAGAGGTACTTTCTGTAAGGACAACTGCAGAATGATTCTTTACCAACTGCTCTAACAATACATTAAGCTCCGGAGACGGATCCAATGTTCCTAGCAAAATCAATATTCTTTTGCTGGTATTCCATTCAGCAATAACATTTGAAGGTATTTCGTATGTATTTTCCTGGACATGCTTTTCTATTTCCGGCATAGGCATCAGCTCCGTTACCATTTCATACAATGGTTCCATAAGAGGAATATTGATATGTACGGGGCCTTGCTTCTCCAGACAAAGCTCAACAGCTTTTTTTACTGTTTCAAAATTGTATTCATCTGCATCTGTTTCCTGATCTTCTTTCATCTGGAAATCTCCGTATGAATGCTGGTGAAAAAGGTCCTTCTGGCGAATCGTCTGTCCATCAAATATATCCACATAATTTTCCGGTCTGTCTGCAGTCAGAATCAATAATGGTATATTCTGATAAAATGCTTCTACAATAGCCGGATAATAATTAGTTGCGGCAGATCCGCTGGTACATGAAACTGCTACCGGTTTGTGCAAACTTTTAGCCATACCCATTGCTACGAAAGCCGCAGATCTTTCATCTACAATGCTGTAACAGTGGAAATCATCTTCTGAAAAATGGATAGTAATAGGCGCATTCCTGGAGCCAGGAGACAATACAATATGGTCAATCCCGTATTGTTTCAGGATATGTGCTAAAATCTGAATACTGCGTTTAGAGGAATACTGCTTCATGAATTTAATTTGGATAAAAACCAGAATACAAAACTAAAGAAAAAGGCTTAGCCTTCAAAGCTTAAGCCGTTAATACTTTTTCAAAAGCTTTACGGGGACTTTCACGGAAAACGACCTCTCCGCAATATACATATCCTAATTTTTCAAGAATAGCCAGCATCGCAAGATTATCAAAATTGGTATCTACCTTTATACTGTAAACCTGTTTAGATCTGGCAAAGTCATCCAGGGTGCCAAAGAATTTTTTTACAATTCCTTTCCCGGCAGCTTTGTCCGAAACAGCAACTCTATGAACAACCATAAAATCGCCATTAGTAAGCCATTCTCCTTTTATATTTTCGTAGGCAGGCTCATTATTGAAAATTAAAGCAGCATAGGTAATAACTTCATCATTTAGCGTAAGAACATATCCCTGGCCTCTTGCAATATCATTTTCAACAGTCTGCAGATTTGGATACCCATCCTGCCACTGATTGCTTCCATCATTTTTTCTTCTTTCAATAGCCTGCTGAAGGATTCCCCAGATAATATCTTTGTCTTTTTCTTCTGCCTGTCTGAATCTGATTTCTTCTTCCATATACTACATTAATGTTCTGTACTAACAAATATACTAAAACAACCGGAGTTGCTGGTCCTTTGTTCCTGTAAAATTACTTGTATTCAGTACAATTCTTTCCCTTCCTGAAAAAAATTTTCTCTTTCCAAGTTTCACAGTATCATGAATCATATCAGCTATATTTCCCTCTCCTTCATATCGGTTATAGAATCTTTTTTCTCCCAGATTTCCACCCCGCATAGATCTTATAAGATTGAGTACCTTATCTTTCCGGTCTGGAAAATATGTTTCAATCCATTTTACAAATACAGGCTCTACAGTATCATTAAGCCTTACCAATGTATAACCAGCAGATAGCGCACCGGCTTCAGAAGTAACTTTCATTATGTTGAGAATCTCATCACTATTCAGTCCAGGAATAATTGGGGCTACCATTACATGTACCGGAATTCCGTTTTTAGTAAGCTCTTCTATTGCATGTATTTTATTTTTGGACGAAGATGTCCGCGGCTCCATTACCCTTCTTAAATCTTCATTAATTGTAGGAATACTCAAGGCCACAGAAACAAGATTCTGTTCTGCTAAAGGCTTTAATATATCTATATCCCGAAGTACTAAGGCATTCTTGGTGATAATATTAACAGGATGCCGGTAATCTAAGAATAGTTGCAGTAGCTTTCTGGTGATCTCCAGCTTTCGTTCTACAGGCTGATAGCAATCTGTATTACCAGACACTAAAATAGGTTTTGGTTGATATCCTCTTTTCTTAAAAAATTTTTCAAGCAATTCCGGAGCATTCTTCTTAAACATAATGCTTCTCTCAAAATCTACTCCGGCACTATATCCCCAATATTCATGTGTTGGTCTTGCAAAACAGTAAGAACAGCCGTGTTCACATCCCTGATAGGGGTTTAGCGAATACTCCATAGGCAGATCCGGGCTTTTAACCTGGTTGACTATCGTTTTCGGAAATACTTCTGTAAAATTGGTTTTTCTCAAATCTGCATCTTCTTCCTCAGAATCAAACGAATACCGATCGAATCTGTTATGTACATTCTGCTGAGCGCCCTGACCTTTTACGGGATCTATAGCCATTACAATTTTGTATTTCTTTATACGAATTTAGATCAAACTTTCTGAAAATATCTTCAGTTGCCATCGATAGTTTTCCACAAAAAAAGCTTTAACCGATGGTTAAAGCTTTCTGCTATAATATGAATAAGTTTATTTACTACAAATATGCATTAAGTTCCACACTATCAGCTTCATCATTCTTTTGCGAGTTACGATCTGTAAGATAATCATAATAGTCATCATGATCATGTTTTAAAACCAATTTACGTAGTCCAAAAACTCCTAATACTGTTACTAATCCAACAGCACTCGCTAATAAAACTCCAATACTCTTGTTCATTTTCATTGTAATTTAAGTGGTATAAATACTGCAAATAGTGTTCCTTTCGGGAAAAAGCGTTTATTAATATTCTGTTAAATTACGCATAAATGTTTATTTAAACAAAAAAGGACGGAAAAATCCGCCCTTTATATTGGTTCATTATCAGACATTTAAAACTTATATCTTACAAAAGCTTCAATTGCTTCATACTCGGCTAAACCTAAGTTGTTATACAACTGTGCTGTCTCGCTCGTTCTGTCCTCAGCTCTTACCCAGAACTCACGGGCATCATCACCAGGGAAAACTGGTAAGTCTTTCTGTGACTGATGTTTGAATATTGCTAACCTTTTCTTGTAAACCTCTTGTGGAGAAAGAGGTACTGCCATTTCGATCTCATGGATCGGGAATTCATGCCATGCACCACGGTACATCCATAGCCAACAGTCTTTTGTCCATTCATCAGTCTCTTTTAGCCTTTTTAAAGCCTCTAGAATAATATCAAAGCACACTTTATGAGTTCCATGTGGATCTTCAAAATCTCCTGCTGCAAAAACCTGATGCGGTTTTACTTCCCTCAGTAGCTCAATTGTCTGCTGGATATCATCTTCATATGAACTGCTTTTATCGAATTTTCTTCTGTCATAAAAAGGCAGATCCTGGAAGTGAATCTGATCTTCATTTAGCCCTACAAAACGGGCTCCGGCAATTGCTTCTCCTTTTCTGATCAGAAACTTAACTTTTCTTATAAATTCTGTATCTGTTTGATTTGGCTTTTTCTGGTCGAAAATTTCTACATTATCTTTATAGATATTTTTTACTTTCTGATCGTCGAAACCAACCAGTTTAGAGAAATCTTCAGCAAATTCTAAATATCTAAGTACATCATCATCCCAAACGGCTGCATTTCCTGAAGTCTGGTATGCCACATGGACATTATGTCCCTGATCTGCCAGTTTAATGAATGTTCCTCCCATAGAAATTACATCATCATCAGGATGTGGAGAGAATAACAATACATTTTTCTTCGCTGGATTAGCTCTTTCCGGTCTCTGGGAATCATCTACATTAGGTTTTCCACCTGGCCATCCGGTAATAGTATGTTGTAATTCGTTAAATATTTTAATATTCATATTATAAGCCGGGCCTTTCTCGGTAATCAGCTTATCCATACCATGAGTATTATAATCGTCGTCAGTAAGTTTAAGGATTGGTTTACCTAATTTCTGAGACAACCATACAACAGCCTTTTTAGTAATTATATCATCCCATTCAATATCCTGAGCCAACCACGGCTTATCGAACCTTGTTAGTAATGACGCAGCGTCTTCATCAACGATAAATTCAACATTCTGTGAAAGTTGCAGATAAGTTGCCGGAATATCAGAAGACACTTCTCCTTCAACAGCTTTTTTAATAATCGGAGCTTTTTTCTTATTCCAAGCCATTAGAATAATCTCCCTGGCTTTGAATATAGACCCAACTCCCATTGTGATTGCTTTCTTCGGAACGTTTTCTTTTCCTCCGAAATCTCTGGATGCATCTTTACGTGTAAGATCGTCCAATGTCACCATTCTTGTTCCTGAATTTGGTGCAGCTCCCGGCTCGTTAAAACCAATATGTCCGGTACGTCCGATCCCAAGAACCTGGATATCTAAACCTCCGAAAGCGTTGATCTTTTGTTCGTATTCTTTACAAAACTCTGCAACTTCTTCTTCTTTAATACTACCATCAGGAATATGAATATTCTCTTTTGGTACATCAACATGATTGAAAAGGTTTTCATTCATGAAAGTTACATAACTCTGAGGTTCGTTTGGCAGCATTGGATAATACTCATCCAGATTGAAGGTAACAACGTTGTTAAAACTTAGTCCTTCTTCCTTATGAAGTCTTACCAATTCCTGATAAACTTTTATTGGTGTAACACCTGTTGCTAAGCCGAGTACGGCTTTTTCGCCTTTAGCTTGTTTATTTTTAATTAACTGTGCTATTCTGTTTGCTACAGTTTTCGTCGCTTCCGTTTCTGAAGAATAGACCGTTACTGGAATTTTTTCAAATCTGGTCTCTTCTAATAGATTTAATCTTTGCATGTTTATTTTGTTTTTTCAAAAATACTGAATGTAAACTTGAAATCCAATCAAAAAGGGGCTGGTATATAGCCAAACCCCCATCTGAATAAAAAAAGAAATTAAAATTAATATTATGTTAAAATGAAAAAGTAACTCCGGTACTCACCCCTATAATGTAAGGTTTTGTATCATTTACTTTATTCATTGGTTTTATCATGTATTTAAATGTTGGTTCTACATTCAGTTTCATTTTTTTCGAAACTTCGTAGTCAATTTTAATCCCGGCATTCGCACTGAAACTCAAATCATTCAGGTTTGTTGCTGTTCCAAGATCCTGTTTTACAGATGATCCTGGTGTAACTGCCGAAATGCTATTATGGGTTAGTACATATGAACTTGCTCCAAGTGTTGCATTAAAACCAAGTTTATTAAGTTGGGCAAAATTAATCTCTGCTTCCAAAGGAATTTCTACATATCGGATTTTCTGAGCAATATCTCCTTGTAAAGAATTTTTTGCAAAAGCTCCGTCTGCCTGTAAGTTGGCTACAGGTTCGATTCTTCCTACTCTGAGATCTCCGGAATAGGAAATATTATGAGCGGGAGGAATTGGTGCAAGCTGATATAACATTGCTCCTCCTCTTCCACCGGAAACACTTACGGTAATAGGAACGTTCTTTGTTCTTTGTTCTATATCCAACATTCCGGCTCCTGTTCTGATCTTTATTTTGTCATTTATTGCGTAGCTTACCCGTGCTCCATAGGACATGTTTACAGAGTTCTGAATGTCCAGATTATTGAAATCATTAGACAGTAAAGATTTGCCACCGAAAGAATTCACCTGTGTAGGCGCAAAAAATGCAGAAACATAAAATTTATCTCCATCACTCTGTGCTACTTTGTTTGATTGCTGTAATATTTTGTTTCTTCCTGTCAAAAGGTCAGACTCATTATTTTTATCTGGAAAAATCTGCTCATATTTGTTTTCTGTCTTATTTCCGTTCCTATCCTGTTGTACTATTATTGTATTATCATTCCCTTCCCTATCCGTATTAGTTTCATTTTTATACTGAGAAATAAGCACTTTATTTGTCTCTGAAATATCAGAAGCTTTATCTTTTGGTATAAAAACATTTTTAGTCCAGACTATAACATTATCCTTGATACCAGAAATATAATCAGTTCCTTTGTTTTCCTGTATTATTTCATTCGTATTCTCTTTCACTGTTTCAACAGTAGAAGGTTTCCGAGACTGAGTTTGTTTAACAAATTTTGTTTCTTGTTTCTTTTCTGAGTAATCTTCATTTGATTTAAAAATAAAAATGCCAATTAGAAACATTGCAGCAATTCCGGAAACAGGAAGCCATATATAGACAGCAGGTCTTCGTCGTTTTTCTCCATCCAGTGCAGACTGAATAAAATCCCATGCTTCAGCCGGCGGATTCTGCGGCTGGCTAAGCTGGTCTTTAAATATTTTGTCTATATTTTTCATTCTGCTTTGTGTTTTATTTTCATCAATTCTTTTCTAAGAATCTCTCTTGCTCTGGATAGGTTGGATTTGGATGTTCCGGGGGATATTTTTAAGTTTTCTGCAATTTCGTTATGTGTATATTCTTCAAAAACATAAAGGTTAAAAACCTGCCTATACTGTGTTGGCAGGTTTTGAACATATTTTATAAGATCTTGATAATTAACGCTCTGAAAATCATTTGAATCATTATCTTCTTCATCAATAAGAGGCATATTTTCCTCTATTTCAGTTAGCCAAATCTCTTTCTGCCTGTGTTTTTCAAGATTTAAGTTAACCATCACACGTTTTATCCAGCCTTCGAAAGAACCTGAAAAGCTATACTGTGTGATTTTTTTAAAAATAAGGATAAAGCCTTCCTGAAATACATCCTGTGCATTTTCATAATTGCCGGAATATCTCAGACATATTGAGAACAAAACATTAGAATACCTCCGATACAAAAGTTCTTGTGCTTTCCTATCGTTCTTTTGGCATTGTTCTATAATCTCAATTAGTTCTTTATCCAAAGAAATTAAGTTTTACTATTTCGGTTGTGGATCTTTAATTTCTACTTTATGTTCTATAAACTGATCGCTATTGTCACTGTTCTTTCCTGACCAAAACTTGAAAGTATAGATTCCTGCTTTTGGAGGCGTAAATGTAAATTCTGAGGTCTTCTCCTCAACTTTATCAGTACATCCGTCTCCTGATCTTTGAGAACCTACTACTCCTAATTCAATAACATTGCTTTCATTTTTTGTAACCTGAAATTGTACAAAGGTCTGACATGTATTTGTCGTTTTGTAGGTTACTGTTAATTTACTTAATTCTCCAGTCGCTTTTATTTCCTTGTCTTCAATTTTACTTGTAGCCAAAAAACCATAAATAACATTATCTCCTCTGTTATCTCCTAAACAACTGGTAAAAATTACCCCAAAAATCCCTAAAAGGAATGTGAATTTTAAAAACTTCATAATATTTGATTTTTCTATTTGTCTCTATATAAGACGCCTATAATAAAAATGGTTGCGTTAATTTCATAAAATTTATACAAATAAATCACAACCCATTGATCTACAGTATACAAAAACTCTCATAATCAATGCAATATCTAAATATTCCTTTTAATCAACTTATTTTCAATAAAGAACTCTTTACAGGATTTTTAATCAATCGATTATTTGTTTTTCTTGCAGCAAAAATATGTAAAAAATAGCAGTGCCTGACTTTATTTAAGTCAGGCACTGCTAATCTGTAAACAAAACCATAATCCAAATCTATTACCGAACCAGCCAGTCTTTGAAATCTTTCACCCTGTCTCTGCTTACCGTAATTTCAACATCAGGTTGATAGCACATTTCAACTTTATAGACAGGTGATGTATGGATACTTTTAATATAATTCAGATTAATCATGAATTGTCTGTTTACTCTGAAGAATTGGGTCTCGTCGAGAACATTTTCCAGTTCTTCAAGAGAAAAGTCAGTAGGAAAACTACGCTCTGCTGTCTGAAGGTATACTATCTTATTTTCACTATAAAAACAACTAACTTCTGACGTCATTACAATCTTCAGATTATACCCTATTTTCACCAATATACGTGAAAGAGTTGTTTTTTCTTTTCCCAGCATTGATTTTACTTCATAAGAAGGTGTCACCTCTCCGGATGGAATAAAGCTTTTAAACTTATCAATAGCTTTTGTAAGATCCTCTTCATCAATTGGTTTTAAGAGATAATCAATACTATTTAGCTTGAATGCCTTCAACGTATATTGATCAAATGCTGTTGTATAAATAATAAAACTTTTAGTCGGAATTTTCTCAAAAATATCAAACGAAAGCCCATCTCCCAGAACAATATCAGAAAAAATCAGCTTAGGATGTTCATTTTCCGAAAGCCATTGTACTCCGTCTTCCACGGAATGTATAACCTTTTGGATTTCCAGTTCCGGAAATGTAGAGAGCATCCGCTCCAGACGTCGTGCTGCGGGTTTTTCGTCTTCAATAATGAGTGTTTTAATCATATTTATTCTGAGATTTATATTTTTCCATTAACTTTTTTATTTTCTTTTTTTCCCAGTCGTTTCCAAAAATTATCCCCGGAAGAAAAACAGATCCTGCATGAATAAGAATTACAACTCCCCATAAAACAGGTACATATATATTTGTCCATCCTATCTGATGATAATTATAAAAATTTTCCGCCAATATGAAAACATTTACTGCCAAATATATCAGAAAATGGATATAAAACCCTCTAATTTCTTTTACTCTTCTTTTGGCTTCAAGAAATTCTATTTCTTCATCAGAAAAGGATTCTGAATCATTATTAAAATAACTTTTCATTTTATTAGAAATTAATTATTCTTTTTCATTAACTCCCTGATTCTGTTTTCTTCCCAGCTTTTGTTAAAAATCATTCCGGAGAAGATAACTTTTATAAATTTTAATGCTGTAAATATGGTTATAATGATAAACACTATTACGATCCATCTTGGTATATTCACAAAATCAAAAATATCATTGAGCCCTGCAAAGCCCCAGAAAGCACAACACATTAGTACGTTTCCATAAAGTCGCGCTTCTCTTCGAACCTGTTTTCTTGCTTCCGAATAAGCTTCTTGTTGATCATTTATTTCCATTGCTGTGTGTTTTTTTCTTTGTTCATGAGCTCTTGTATCTTTCTCTCTTCCCAGCTTTTACCTATTCCAAAAATGGTGAATCCATGGATAGCTACACCTAGTCCCCACCCCAACATTGGGAAAACAAACCAGTAAAATCCTGGTGACGTCATTAGATTGATAACAACTAAAAACGGTATCACACAACAGTAAGAAATAAGATTAGAATAGAAATCTTTAATTTCTTTTACTCTACGCGAAGCCTTCTTATAGGCTTCTCTTTCATCGTTTTCATAATTTACTTGCATGGTGTTATTTTTACGAGTTAGTATTGGTATTTTTACACTGAATGATTCTTCATCGCTTTCGATGAAAACATTCCTCTTTGTTAGAAGATTGTATCGTTGTACTATATTAGAAAGTCCAATTCCTGATTTTTCATTTGGAAGTTCTCTTTTCTGAAGATTATTTCTGATAATAAGATATTCTTCCTGAACAAATATTTCTATGTTTAACGGCTTGGCAGATGTAGCATGATTATGTTTAATACAATTTTCCAAAAGTAGTTGTAATGAAAGTGGCACCACAAAATCTTTAGAATTATCCGCATCAATATTCAGGTGAAATACGATACTGTCTTCAAAGCGGTATTTCAAAAGCTCTATATAGGTTCTGGCAAAGTTTATTTCTTCCTCCAGAGATACTACTTCTTTGTCCTTTTGTTCCAGAACGTATCTGTAAATTTTGGACATTGAAGAAGTAAACTTTTGTGCATTATCCGGATTTTCTTCAATTAATGCACTCAGTACATTCAAAGAGTTAAACAAAAAATGTGGGTCTAACTGATTTTTAAGACTTTCGAATTGTGCATTTGCCGAAGAAGCAATAATTTTTTGTTCGGTAACAGCTTTTTTCGCTGCAGACTTCCACGCATTCATAAAACCTCTGGCGTGGAAAATAGCCGATATAAGTAAGGCGAAATTGATAAAAAACCAATTAACAAAATTATAATCTCTTGAGAAAAACTTCTCAGTACTAACATTTTGTATCAGAACGAAGTTAACATAGTTACATAAAAATACAGTGGCAATTGTTACTACAACAGTTAATGATACTCCATAAATAAGTCTTTTCTTAGTATCCTCTATCCAACTCCATTTTTTGTCTAAGAATCCGTTAAGGTACCCCTGAGACATAGATAAAAGTAGACAATACATAGAAGAAATAACGAAAGCTTTCCATATGTTTTCCCAAGAGATATAGCCTGGCTCAATAACACCAAATATTATTGTGCAAACAAGCGTAATCCAGGCGCATATGATAAAAAATTTTCGATTCATTTTCTTAATTTCTGTTACAAACATACTCAGGAATTGGGAAATATTTAAAATTTTTATACCTGAAAGGTTCTTTTTATATACTGAATGGTAAAAGAGTTATCAGTTTCCCATTAAAAGGAAACAAAAAAGCCCAGGTTTAAAACCCGGGCTTTATATTTATTTCATCTGAGAAAGGAAATAATCGGCTTCACTTTCACCCCAGTTTGGGTCTAGTGCAGTCTTTGGCTTATTCGTTTTGAAGAGTTCCTTTGCTTTTAAAAACATTTCTTTCGCCTTCTTTTTATCTCCGCCATATTGTTCTGGTGTAAAATAAAGGTCTTCAGCCTGAAGCACATATATTCTCGGATTATTCGGGTCTAATTTAATTGCCTCACCCAATGCTTTTTGGGCTTCCTGCCCCTCTGTCATATAGCGAGACATCGGATCTACCATCATTTTAATCCCGTGCGCCATCTTTTTAAGAAGAAGAAGCTCTGCATTATTGGGATTCAAAGCTTCTGCTTTTGCAATATAATTAATTGCGGTATCTCCGGAAGCATCTAAGCCATCTGTTTTTTGATCACGCATCAGAACCCGCCCACCTTGTATTGTAGACAAGGCTGCGTAGTAATAAGGCAGCCATTGTGTTTTCTCTTTATCTCCAATTCTGGAGAAATCATTACTCAATGCTGTAAAATCATCATTCGTTTTGCATTGAACAATTTTACTCATTTTATCGGTCATTGCTTTTTCATAAGCACTTTGTGCAAAGGCCATAAAGCCTGTTAAAAGAAGTGCTGTTGTTAAAAATAGTTTTTTCATAATATTAAAGTTTAGAAATTAAATATTCTTATTATAATGTACTGTTAATGGCATCCTGAGTTCTATCGATTCCAAAACTGATGAATACACCAACGAAAACAAATGTATTTACTGGTGGTCTGAGTGCTGAACTTTGTCCGTTCGAAGCAAAGTTATATCCGTAGATATTCTTAGTATTCAGAATATTATTCACACTCAGTACAAACACCGGAAATGATTTCGAATTTTTCTTTCCTAGATTGGGAAGGTAATTAATACTTAAATTCAGCGCACTAAAATCTTTTACAGTTCCTTCATTTCGGATAATATTTTGCCTATTTTGTGAAATAATATCATAATATGGTCTTCCACTATTGAAGGTATAAGATGCGTTAACCTGTGTTTTAAGACTGGTAAAAAACCTTTTTGCCACAAATGAAAGCGTATGTTTTGATGCAAAATTAGGATTCAGACTATATGGATAGTTTAAAAAATCTCTCTTACTATCCAAATAAGAATAAGAAACCCAATAATCCACATTTTTAATTGTTTTTTTATCCCTCCAGAATAATTCAAATCCTTTGGCAAACCCATCTCCATTTACATTAACAGCTGACTGGATATTATTGAAAGAAGTTTGATTTTGCAGATCTCCGTAATTATAAGTTTTTGTAAGTTTTCTATAATCCTTATAAAAGGCTTCTAGGCGGAAGCTTCTTTCATTCGCAGTTCTCTGAATCTGAAATATATAGTGATCTGCTCTCTGGAAACCTAATGGTGCCGGATAATTGATATATTTAGATTCTGGATTCTGATAGAAAATACCATAAGCTAATGAGCTGGTCCACTCTTTAGAAATTCTGTAAGCTAATGCCAATCTTGGTGAAAAATTCCACTGGGAAAGGTAAGAGGAGTTTTCTGCTCTTACTCCTATACGTGCTGAAAACCGATGATCCAAGGCCAAATCTGTTTCAGCAAAAACTGAAGATATAAGATCCTGATAATGCTTTTTAAATCGAGCAGCATTTTCTGGCTGGTAGGTCATATCTTCAATACTGTTCTGAAATTCAACTCCACCACGAATAATGGAAGCTTTATTGATTTTTCTTTCCAAAACAGCCTTTGCATTGAAATATGATCCATGATTCTCAATTCCAATTCCGTAAACTCTTTGTCCGTTATTCAGAAAATCAAGATTCATATCATTTTTATTGTAGGTAAATGTGGATCCCACGTTCAATGTATATCTGCCCAATTTTTCTCTATAGGACAGATTATGAAAAGTATTGTCTCCCTTCATTTTTACACCCGTTTCATTATATTTTGATTCAAGACTTTCCTGTTTCAAAGACATATCATTGTTATCAAAACTTCCGTAATATTTAATAAATCCTCCCTTTTTTGTTTTTATTCTAAAGTTCGCATTGGTGGAAAATCCAGCTGGTCCGTTATCAAAATTAGTATTGAATTTAAATACTTTAGTCATCAGTGCCAAATTAGAATATGCGGCTTGGATACCATATGAATGAGTTCTGGCACTGTCTACTTTCTGAAAAGATCCCGTTGCAAATATTGGAGACAATCCAAAGTCTGCAGATGTTCTTTCTGGTAAATCAATACTCTCTAAAGTCAAAACTGAAGATAATGCCTGCCCATATAAAGCAGAATATCCACCAGAAGAAAAGACATTTCCTTTAAACAATGAAGTATTAAAGCGATCCCTTCCTGCTATTCCCGGAACTGAATTTGTGAAGTAATTATTGATAAGATTACCATCCATAAATATTTTACTTTCTGTTCCTGTCCCTCCTCTTACAAACAGACCTTCACTTTCTCCTACTTTCTGAACTCCGGGAAGAAACCCTAAGGCCGATGTAATCTGTGCATCGGCTCCTGCTGTAGTATAAATATCCAGAGGCTTCAGTAATGCCGACGCTCTGTTTTTATCACTTGCCTCTATAGATCCTGCAGTAATCACAACAGCATTTATTTCGTTAAAAGTTGATTTCATTTCTGCATTGACAACAAGATTCTGAGAAGCTATTGCAACTTCCTTTACCACTTCTGCAAAATCGGAACTATTATATACCAGTGTTTGATTACCTTTTTCGGAAGTTTGAAATGTATAATTACCGTTAGCATCTGTTGTGGCACCATCATAGGTATCTTTTAAAGTCACAGAAACGTTTTTTAGTCCTTTTCCTTTAGCAGTAACCTTTCCGGAGATTGTTACTTGTGCCTGCATAAGAGAGAACACAAAAATAAAAATCGAAAATAGTAGTCTTAGTAGCATTTTTTTATGATTTATGTTACAAAGAAATATCAGAATTTCGAATCTTTTAAAAAAAGCTTACTGAAAGGTTGGTTTTTGATGCTAAACGGTAATTCTTGAAAGTTTTGTACCTTTAACATATAATAAAACCTCAAATTCTGAGCTTATGAAAAATTTAAAAATATTATCCTTAGGCATTCTGGGAGCTGTATTTACAGTTTCATGTGCAACTAAGGAAGTAAGTTATGCTATAACCCCTAAAAGCGGAACAGCAACGGGAGGAACCGTAACCTTTAAACAGACGGGTAAAAATGTTGTGATGAATGTTGATGCAAAAGGATTAACACCAGGGGTACATGCTATTCATATTCATGACAAGCCAGATTGCTCGGCTCCAGACGGAACATCTACCGGCGGACACTGGAATCCTGCAGGAAGTGACCATGGCAAATGGGGTGCAGAACATTTTCATATGGGAGATATTGGCAACCTTAATGCTGATGATAAGGGTAATGCAAAATTGACTTTTAAAACAAGTAAATGGTGTATTGGTTGTACTGATGATACTAAAAATATCCTGAATCACGGACTAATTATCCATGCAGCTGCAGATGACTTCCATACTCAGCCTACCGGAAATGCTGGCGGACGAGTTGGATGTGTAGAAATTAAGTAATCCAGAAAATAAAAATGAAGACTATTTGGTCTTCATTTTTATTTATTCTGAGATATAGATGCCTTTTTACAAAAAATTCGCTTCACTAAAATCTTTTAGCGAAGTGTATTCATTTAGATCAAAGTACTTATCAAAAAGTCAGTATATTCGAGCATAAAATTGTAGCAATCGTTCCAGCATCCTCTCCTTCCATTCCTCCATAAATAACAAGACCTACAGCGGTATCAATTATACAATCAGACATAGGACTTTGTCCTTTCTCTTTTTTGATTTTTTGAAGATTAACTTTTTGTAATTTGACCTTTTGTAATGCAAAAGGTTTTAAAGTTTTTTCATTCTTTTCAAAAAAGGATGTTTCATTAGATCCTACTGCTTCTTTTCCAGGTTTAGGCTCTTTCGCTTTAGCAAAGCTACTTATAGAAACCAACAATATAAAAATTGAGATTAGTTTAAAATTTTTCATAAAATAATAATTTTAAATTGGTTTTATAAATTTAAATATTATTTTTAATTAAACAAGGCCTGATAAATTATCAGGCCTTGTTTTTTAATTTAGATTGATATGAATTGAATATTATTATTTAGCTATTGTTAACTCAATCGGATTATCTATTGAGTTGTAAAGCTTATCTAACATCTTTTTCTGATCGTTCACCATGTCCCCAACTGTTCTCTCAGTGCCTGGTATTTTTCTATTCATATTTTCAGGTGTTAGAAATTGTCGCATAGAACCAAACGGATCTTTTTTATAATCATTAAAAGTCTTTTCAAATTTTTCTTTTGAAATATCTGTTGGTGTTGCCATACCCATCATTTTTTCACCAAAAGTTTGCTCCTCATAATTATTAAGTTTTTTATTTGCCTGAAGTACCCATGAATAGTCTTTAGTTTCATCTTCAATTTTTACAATAAGTCCGGGTAGCCCTGAGAATTTATATGGTCCATCCTGAAATGGTAAATCAGTACTGAACCATGCTGTCCATTTTCTTCCACCAAATTCCGTAGTTGCTTTCTGTGCATTATATTCTCCTATTTTAGCTTTATCTGGCAGAATCTTCCAGTTAAATTTTAAATCCTCGGAATAAGAAATGTACATACCTTTTCCCATTGTCATGATCATCTCTATATACTGCATTTTCATAGAAGGGTATGTTTTGTTGATTTTGTATGAAATCTTTGGCATCTTCATTTTCTTATAAAAATCAGGATCAAAAGTTCCTGCTTTTTGCATTTTCTCCATTGATGCTTTCATAATAGAATCCTGAGAAACATTCGCGTAATCTCTATATATAGATTTGGACTTAGAAATATCCAGAACCATTAAATCTTTTTCTAACTTAGTGGAGTCTTTTTTCGGCTTATATGTCATTTCATAAATAAAACGGTTAGCCGTTTCCTGAGCCATAACCATTACTCCGAATGTTAATACAAAAAGGAGAGTCAGTTTTTTCATTGTAGTATTGAATTTATATAATTAGTATACACAAGTATTTTTTTGTTACAGAGAAATACAATTTTTATTATGTATATCCCGTTATTACTACCATTAAGGTTTAATGTATAATTCAAATATTTACAATCTAAAAACCTGATAATCAACAATGGCATCTATTTTGAAATAGATTACCAAATATAAAATCAGAAAAATGAAAACTATAAAATATTTAACAGCATTTGTACTTGTAACTGTACTATTAGGATCATGTAATGTTCGTTATAATAATGGAAATAACGGGATGCCTCCGGGACAAGCTAAAAAAATATATGGCGGTTCTGCAAAAGATTATGCTCCGGGGCAAAGAAAAAAACAGCGTAGCAATACCACAATAATTGTTAATCCTTAATAAAAATGAAAACTATAAAATATATAATTGCTGGCGTGTTCACAATAACATTCCTAGTATCATGTGATACTTATTATAATGGTTATGCATACAGAAGAAACCCTAATCGTTATGATAATTCTTATTATTATAATGGTCGGGAATATAAAAAGTTGCCTCCAGGACAGGCTAAAAAAATATATGGTGGTTCTGCAAAAGATTATGCTCCGGGGCAAAGAAAAAAATATTATCGTTATGATGATTAATTTTTCTTTATAAATCATCATTAAGCATTATTTTTGCCGCGTGAAGGCAAAAATTATCAATTTTTTTAAAACCATATTCCCGGTAAACTCAACAGAATTATTTGTTTTACTGTTCTTTATGGTTGTTTATGGTGTATTTGGATGGTTTATCGCGAGCCAATTTCGTTTGGTTTATGATGATCGTATCCCTTGGGATGCTTATTTTAGTTTCGATAATTATTCAATTATCGTGTCTGGAGGAGCTTGGGAACGCCACCCGTTTTCTAATTATTTTTTTAATATAATTAGGGAAAGTGCTTTATGGATTTCTGGAGGAAAAACTAATGCAACATTTCGTATCGCCTTATCAATGTTTAGTACAATAACGGTTGCGTTTACAATGTTACAATGCTACAAGTACTTCAGAAATATTATTAAATTACCACTTTCAATAAGTTTATTCTTACTGTTGTTTTTTGGTTTATTTACAACCCCTATTCTCCTCTCATTTACCCCTGAAACCTATACTTTTTCATTTTTTCTTTTAGTGTTCTTTAATTATTTCGCGGCACTAAAGCTTTCTCAGGAAAAGAAAATTGGTCTTATTCCGTTAACTTGCTTTTCTATTCTAATCGGTGGTCTTACCATTACTAATATTGTAAAGGTTTATATTCCTGTACTTTTTGAAAAAGATTTATTCAGAAAGTGGAAACATTTTGGCCGGACTATTTTATATGGTATTATCTCCGTTGGTATATTTATTCTGTTATATTTATGGAGGCTTGATTTTAGACTTCAATTAATTATTAATCAAACGTCCTCTCAATACGAACGGTTTTCCAAACCAAAAGTAACGCCTTTATGGGATATGATGACATCATGGTTTTGGGGTGGCAGCATGTTATTTCCAAGTTTTATCACCAGAGATTACACCAGTAGAACAGGTTTTGAATATAAAGCATTATTTATGGATGTTTATTCTTCCTGGGCATCTTATCTTTTTGTTGCTTTAATTGCCTTATTCCTTATTTGGAGCCTTATTTCCAATTATAAAAACAAACTGGTTCTAATACTTGGATTATCACTTTTGTGTGATGCTATTATACACTGTGTATTAAAGTTCGGACTACATACATCCTATATTTATGGAGGCCATTTTATATTTGTTGTCCCCATGTTACTGGGATGGCTTTTTTACAGCCAGAGAGGGAATCCAAAAACTATTTCGGCACTCTGGGTTGTTTTAATTATTTTATTCGCTTATTTAGGCTTTAATAACATCTACAGGTTAACTGAGTTTATAAATTTTGCAGGCCGTTACTATAACTAATAAAAAAGCAACTGTAATCAGTTGCTTTTTTTATTTATCATTTTCAGAATTTCAAATCCTTATTTTGTTTTAGAGCGCTCTTTTTCTATTTCAGCATCTATATAAGGATATTTCATCTGCATATCTTTCATTAATGTCGGATCCAAACGCAATGCCTGATCTAAAGCAGCTCTGGCTTCTGTTTCTCTTTTCAGGTTAAAATAGCAGTTACTTAACTGATAGTACAATTCAGCTCTCTGATGTCTTTTCAGCGCCGTCAATAGCTTTTCTTCTGCCTTATCATAGTCACCTACCAACATTAATACTTCTGTATAGGCGTACCAGTTATAGAATCTTCCGGGTTCTGTTTCGGCCATTTTCTTCAAGCAGATAAGAGCTTCTTCCAATTTCCCTAAGCTTATATACAGAAATGCAAGTTTCTTTTGTATATCCAGATTATTCTCACTCATTCTGGATGCTTCCAGTGCAAAATGTGCAGCTTCATTCAGATTACCTAGTTCTTCATAAATATCCGAAATGGCAATCATTGCCGGATGGAACTGAGGATCCTCATGTAAGCTTTTCTGTAAAGCATTGAGTGCAGGGATCAACTGCTCCATCTTCTGGTAACATTGTCCTATCTTGTAAAAAGAATAAGATTTGGTAAACTCGTATTCCTGTGAATCAATATAAGTTTCTATTGCCTTCTCCCATTCGTTTAGGGCTTCATAACAAGCCGCTTTATTGGTATAAACGGCCATAGAGTTAGGATTAATTGCCAACAGGTAATCAAATCCTTTAATCGCTTCCTGATAGTTCTTTTTATTGAAATGGAAAATTCCATACTCGTACCATGCGGTTTCAGAGAATGGGTAATTATCCAAATAATCATTAATAAAAGTCAGGGCTTCTTCATTCCGATTCATTTCGGTATAACAAAGCATAATACTTTCCAAAGCATATTCATCATTTGGCTCGAAATTTAGCGCGAGCTTATAATGCTTTAATGCAGAGAAAGGATCATCCAGGTTCTTATATTCGTCCGCAATGAAGTTATGAATGAAATCTTCATCTTCTTCTTTTTCTAGAGCTTTTTCACACAGATCTATAGCCTTTCTCGGATTTCCCATGTTGGAATAATATTTGGCGCAACAGATCATAAAATCTAAATTATCATCTGCTATACCGGCTAATTCCTTCATTAGAATTTTCGCATTTGCATTATCTTCTTTTTCAAGAAGGAATTCCAATCTGCGAACTTTTATATTAACTGAATCCGGATAAAGTTTCTGTGCATACTTAATAGCTGTTTCGGCATACTGATAGTCGCCGATTTCCAGATAATAAGAAATAATGTCCTCGTATTCTTCAGTATCGAAAAACACCTCTTCATTATTCTCTAGCATATCCTCGAAGCGTTTTACAGCTTCATTTTCAAAAAATTCTTCCAAATGTATTTTTGATTATATCATGAATTTCGGAAAAATTTCCAAAATCACCAACTAAATTAAGCTTTTTATTTTAGCAATCATATCATCAGCCAACTTGTCTGCTTCTTCCTGAGAAGATGCTTCAGTATAGATTCTGATAATAGGTTCTGTGTTTGACTTACGAAGGTGAACCCAATTTGTTGGAAAGTCTATTTTAACACCATCTACAGTAGATATATCTTCTTTTTTGAATTCTTTTTTTACTTTCTCAAGAAGCTTGTCTACATCGATTTCCGGAGTTAATTCAATTTTCTTTTTTCCCATATAGTAATCCGGATATGTTGCTCTGAGTTCTGCAACTGATTTATCCTGTTGTGCTAAGTGGGTTAAAAATAATGCTACACCAACTAAAGAGTCTCTACCATAATGCAATTCAGGGAATATAATTCCACCGTTACCCTCTCCTCCAATTACAGCTCCTTTTTCTTTCATCAGATTCACTACATTTACTTCTCCTACTGCAGATGCAAAGTATTCTGAGTCCAGTGATTTTGCAACGTCTCTCAACGCTCTGCTCGATGAAAGGTTAGAAATTGCTACTCCTTTTTTATTTCTAAGAATATAATCTGCAATTGCAACCAATGTATATTCTTCTCCAAAAAGCTCGCCATTCTCATCTACAAGTGCCAATCTGTCAACATCCGGATCTACAACGATTCCCAGATCTGCTTTTTCTTTTACAACAAGCTCACAGATTTCTGAAAGATGTTCTTTTAATGGTTCTGGGTTATGGGGAAATTGTCCGTTTGGTTCGCAATATAGCTTTACTACATCACATCCCATTCTTTCCAGTAGCTTTGGAATTGCAATTCCTCCTGTGGAGTTTACTGCATCCAATACTATTTTATATCTTTTTTCTCTTACGATGCCCGGAATAACTTCAGGAAGCTCCAACACTTTGTCTATGTGGATTTGTATTCCTTCATTGTTTTCTGAGTAATTTCCTAAGTGATCTACGTCAATATATTCAAAAGCTTCTTTCTCTGCAATGTCAAGTACATCTGCTCCATCCTGAGCATTAATAAACTCTCCTTTTTCATTTAAAAGCTTCAGAGCATTCCATTCTTTAGGATTATGGCTTGCTGTAAAGATAATTCCACCGTCTGCATTAAGCTCCGGTACCATAACTTCTACTGTTGGAGTTGTACTAAGTCCTAAATCTATTACATTAATCCCTAAGGACTGTAGTGTAGAAGATGCAAGATTAGAAACAATTTTTCCGGATATTCTTGCATCTCGCCCAACAACTAAAGTAATGTCTTTTTTGTTGTTCTTCTGCTGAAGCCATGCTCCAAATGCAGACGCGAATTTCACTATATCCAGAGGAGTTAAATTATCTCCTGTTTTACCTCCTATTGTCCCTCTAATTCCAGAAATACTCTTAATTAATGACATAAATTTGTTTGCTAAATTTTATGCAAAAATACGGAATAAATAAGAAAAAAATATTCAACTATGGACATGATTTATGAACATCCACAGTTTTTGTCGCAACCACCGCTTTTTTTCTTACTAAAGTTTTTTGAAAAAATTTTCCAAACCCTAAAACAGGCAAAAAGCAGAAGTGCTCCGATTACTATATACTGAATAACAAGTGTATTCATTTTAATTATTTTAGTACCTGAAATACAAATAACGATGCAAAATACGCCAGACCAGACATTCCTATCAGCTGAATAAATGTCCATTTTTTGCTTCCTGTCTCTTTATAAACAATAGCAATAGTACTGATACACTGCATAGCAAATGCATAGAAAACAAGAATTGAGACTCCGGTAGCCAATGTAAATAATGGTGTCCCGTCTGCTTTCTTATCAGCTTTCATTTTATCAATCAATCTTCCATCTTCTGCTCCATCCCCAAGAGAATATAATGTAGACATTGTTCCTACAAAAACTTCTCTGGCAGCAAATGAAGTAAGAATCCCTACACCCATTTTCCAGTCATAACCAAGAGGACTGATAGCCGGCTCTATACTCTTTCCCATAAGTGCTAAATAAGAGTCATTCAGCTCTACATTAGACTTATGTGATGTTATATCAAATTTATCATGTGGCCCGAAATAACTAAGGAACCATATAATAATACTAACGGCAAAAATAACTTTTCCGGCTCCCGTAATGAACCCCCAGGCTTTCAGTAAAGCCATTTTGAAGTTATATCCCCATAAAGGCATTTTATAAGTTGGCAAATCCAGGATCAGGAAACTTTTGTTTGTATTCTTAATCCCTTTTTTCAGGAAGAAAGAGAATACCAGTGCCGTAACAAATCCTAACATATACATTGCCAGCAATGCTAAAGCTCTGTAACCTATCCCTAAAATATATTCATCCGGAATTACCAGCGTTATAATAATACTGTAAATTGGAAGCCTTGCAGAGCACGTCATAAAAGGCGTCACAAGGATTGTAATAAGTCTTTCTTTAGTATTTTCAATGTTTCTGGCAGACATAATTGCCGGAATCGCACAGGCTGTACCAGAGACAAGCGGAATAATACTTTTACCATTTAATCCGAATGGACGTAATAATCTGTCCATTAAAAAGATTACTCTGGCCATATAACCACTATCTTCCATAATGTACAGGAAGTACATTAATATTCCGATCTGTGGTGCAAAAACAACAATTCCGCCAATACCCGGGAGAACTCCTTCTGCAATAAGACTGTTCAAAGGTCCCTCTGGTAAATAAGTTGCTGCAAGAGAGGAGAACCATGTAAATAAATCCTCAATCCATCCTTTTGGATATTCCGCCAGAAAGAATACACTCTGGAAAATAATCAAAAGAACAACCAGGAAAAGAACATATCCCCAGAATTTATGCACCATCAGACGATCTAACTTTTCGGTAAGCAAGTCCTTCAGCATTGTTCTTTTGGATCTTACTTTATCTATTATCTGATCTATATTGTCATAACGACGTAACGTCTCTTGTGTCTGCAAACGTTTCGGAACAATTCCTTTTACTTCTGCATTAGTATCATTCTGAAAAACATGATGTTGCCCGCTTACATATTTTCTGGTGGAAGAAAGTTGAAACCATGCTTTATACAGGTTCTTATCACCTGTTTTCTGTACTACTTCTTCTATTTTGCTTTTGTGTTCAGCCGGAATCTGAAAAAGAGCTTCTTCTGCAGCAGTAAATTTATTGAGATGTATACTTTCTCTTACAGCATCTATACCGCTATTCTTCTTGGCATTGGTCACATTTACAGTTACCCCTGTTTCTTCGGATAATTTCTGTACATCCAGAGAATAGCCTCTTTTTTCAGCTTCATCAATCTGATTAGCCACCATTATTACCGGTATACCTAAATCTCTGATTTGTTCAAACAACAATAAACTCCTTTTAAAATTCAGAGCATCGGCAACATACAATACGCCATCGTAGTTACTTCTTTCGTTAATCAGATATTCTACGCAGATAACTTCATCCTCAGAAGTAGGATAAACACTGTAGGTTCCCGGAAGGTCAATTACTTCAACCTTATTTTCTTTATAAATATATTCCCCTTTTAGGCTGGAGACTGTTACACCTGAATAGTTTCCCGTTTTTTGATTACGGTTACATAACTGATTAAAAATGGTAGACTTACCTACGTTTGGGTTTCCAACCAATAAAATTCTGGTGGATTTTTTTTTATTTTCCATCTGCTAATTCTTCCACAATAATATATCTAGCTTCTTCTTCCCGTAATGCCACTTTGGAGCGTTCTTCTCCATATTCTACATACAGGGGACCTCCAAACGGAGCCTGATATAATATCCTGAAAGGCGTATTAGGTAAAAGTCCCATTTCAATAATTTTACCGGGCATTTCCATATTGTTATTGTCATAATCGACAATAATTCCTGTTCTGTCCATCGGAAAGCAGCAAAGCTTATTAGAGTCTAAATTCTTCAAGGCTTGTATTTAAAAACACAAATATACCTTATTTTAATTAAATCTAAATTGAAATTGGGATGATAAATACCAGTTATTGCGTTTTTTACACCTAAAATTTTACTGATTTTGTCCCTGTTTCTGGAGATCTGGGGTATATAGCGTCCGGATTGGGAAAGGAATATCTATATTATTCTCTTTGAACTTATTAAGAATTGAAAGTCTTAAATCACTTTTAATAGCTTCTGCTTTAAATAAATATCTTGAATTAAAAAACAAGCTAAAGTCTAATGAAGAATCTCCAAAGTTAGACAAACGAGCTACAGCTGGTCTTTCCTGAAAAACCTCAGGGTGTTCTTTAGCTGCATCCATCATCAGCTTCATAACAAGATTAACATCGGAATCATATCCTACTCCTACAACAATCCCGAAATTTGCAACATCATCGTCATACGACATATTTACAATCTTATTTTTTGTAAGAATAGAGTTAGGGATAATCATACTTTTATTATCTCTCGTAAGGATGGTGGACGTACGGATATTAATCTGTTGAACTTTCCCTACAACATTTTCTATCTCTACAACATCATCAACTTTTATACTTCTGTCCAAAAGGATAATAACTCCGGAGATAAAGTCCAGAAAGAGGTTTTGCAAACCAAGACCAATACCTACTAGAATAACACTACCTCCAAGTAAAAGCGGAGAAACATCTACACCCAATGTTCTGAATGCCATTATAACAGTAAAGACAATAATGATGTATTTTAAAATCTGAGCAAAAGCAAACTTTTTACCAACATCAATTTTTTCGGATTTATAAATAAGTGATTTTAATACGCGTACAATTCCTAAGCCTATTAAAACAATAACGGCCGAGGATATCAGTTGATATACTGTTAATGAATATTTTCCTAATGAAAAGATGTGATACTCTAAGATTTCTTTTAATGTTAACTCCATTTGTTTCTGTTTGTGTTTTTTAATAAGAAAGGCTGTCTTTTAAACGGACAGCCTTTGGTTTTATTATTTGATTTCAGATATGACATTCATCGCCTCCTGAAGATATAAATCTCGTTTAAGATTTTTAATCCAATTTTTACTTTTCGCAGAGAAAGCCTCGTCTTTTTTCATACGTTCTACTTCGCTCTGATACTGAGTAAACTGTAGTCCATTATCGTACTTTGTTAAAGATTCAAACTTCTTCAATTCTTCTTTTCTCTTTTTCATTAATTCAAAGAATTTAGTCTGATTAAGTGTAACTGTTTCTTCTTTACCAAGTGCCTGGCGCCATTTTGCAGACTCTACTAATAGCTGATATGGTTTGTTTGCTTTAATTCTTTCTGTACTTCTTTTCACGATACCAGCCATGTCAATTGTATTCAGAGGCTTGTAATCTGAAGATTTTATCTGATCCCATGGTAATGCATGTTCATCATATTTTTCTCCGATTTCATCGTATGTAAAGTAATCATCCATTACAACATCAGATTTTACACCTTCCAACTGAGTAGAATTTCCGCTGATTCTGTAGAACTTCTGAATTGTCAATTTAAGATCTCCGTAATCATCATTAGTATTCAAGAACCTGTTAAGGGAAACAAATGTCTGTACCGTTCCTTTTCCAAATGAATGTGGAGCTCCTAAGATTACTCCTCTTCCATAATCCTGAATTGCACCAGTTAAAATCTCGGAAGCTGAAGCTGAAAGCTCGTTTTGCATCAGTACCAAAGGTCCTGTCCATACAGGTGAATTATTTTTATTTTTCAAAACCTGAATTTTCCCGTCCTGGCTTCTTACCTGTACTACTGGTCCACTATTCATGAATAGACCCATAATGTCCACAACCTCGGTTAACGATCCACCGCCGTTGTTTCTAAGATCCAGAATAATACCTTCTACATTTTGAGCTTTTAGCTTTGTAATTTCATTCTTAACGTCTGTAGAAGCATTTCTTCCTTTAGAATCGTTAAAATCAGCATTGAAGCTTGGCAGGTATATAAATCCGTATTTCTTACCGTTCGGAGAGTTTACAACGATACTTTTAGCAAATGTATCTTCCATCTCAACCTCCTCCCGGATTAGCTTAACTTCTTTTACAGAACCATCTTTCTTTCTAAGTGTTAGTGTTACTTCAGATCCTTTAGCACCACGAATTAAACGCACAGCTTCATCTACAAGCATGCCCACTACATTTACAGCTTCTTTCTTAGGATCTGATTTTACTTTCAGAACTTCATCTCCTTCGCTTACTTGTTTAGATTTCCATGCAGGAGCTCCAATTACCAATGGTCCAATAAACAATCGACCTTTCTTTTCCGAGATCTGTGCTCCAATTCCGATAATCTTACCACTGAAGTTAGCATCGAAATCTTCTTTATCTTTCGGAGAGAAATAGTTGGTATGCGGATCAAAAACTTCTGTATAAGAATTCATGTAAGAAGAGAACCAGTCCATTCTCTTTCTTTTTTTGATTCTGTTAAACATGCTGGAAACAAGATCTTTGATTTCCCCAGTCGCTTTTACTTTCTTTTGTTCCAGCGTTAGCGGCTCATACTTTATGGTATCTTTTTGCTTTTTAGCAATTGCCGAATCTTTTTTCTTTTTTTGTGATTCCTCTTTCTCGTTTAGAGTCTGCATCTCCTGAAGAATATTATATTTAATAAACTTCTTCCATTCCGTATACATTTCTTTCTGGTTTGCCGGATTCTTTTTAAGCTTCGGCTCCATGATAATATCTTCATCTTCATCAAGATTAATAGGTTTTGCAAAGATATCCTGTGACATCTTTTCCATATCTGCAAGCCTCTGAAGGTACCTGTCATTAGTAAGTTTGAAGAAAGTGATATCCCCTGTTTTAAGGTAATCATCCAATTTTGTTTTATATTTTGCAAACTCATCCATATCAGACTGCAAAAAGTATTTTTTGCTTGGATCTAACTTTTCAAAATATTCTTTATAAACATCCTGAGAATAAGCATCGTTGATTGGTTTCGCATTATAACTAAGATACGACAGCGTATTGCTTACGCTGACCATAACGGTCTGCATCTTTTCATCATCATTTTGCGGGGAATTAAAACAAAAAATAAGTGTCCCTAACGAGGACAACAGCAGTAGTTTATTAAAACCAAAGAATTTTTTAAACATCTTTTACGAAATTTCGAAGATCAAATTTAATATCTTATTTATAAAAATAGGTCTTATTTTCTTTAATTTTGTTACAATAATTTGAAATAAATGAAAAAACCATTGATTCTGGTTACCAATGATGACGGAATAACTGCTCCGGGAATTCGTAATCTTGTAAGCTTTATGAATGAAATCGGAGATGTTGTTGTAGTTGCTCCGGATTCTCCACAAAGCGGAAAAGGACATGCTATTACAATTAATTCTACATTAACCTATGAGGAAATTAGCATGGAGGGACCGCAAAAAGATTATTCATTAAGCGGAACTCCTGTAGATTGTGTAAAATTTGCGCTGGATAAAATACTTACCCGAAAACCTGATCTTGTTGTATCGGGAATTAATCATGGGGCTAACTCTTCTATTAATGTAATCTATTCCGGGACAATGTCTGCTGCTGTTGAAGCAGGAGTTGAAGGTTTGCAGGCTATTGGCTTTTCTTTATTAGACTTCAGCTGGGATGCTGATTTTTCTCAGGCAAAAACTTTTATACAAAGCATTGTAAAAAAGGTCTTAGAAAATCCTATTCCAAAAGGAATTGTTTTGAATGTGAACATTCCGAAATTACCTGCTGAGGAAATAAAAGGAATAAAAGTTTGTAAGCAGGCGAATGCTAAATGGGAAGAAAACTTTGATGAAAGGATAAATCCACACGGTAAAAAATACTACTGGTTATCTGGTTATTTCAATAATATGGACCAGTCCGAAGACGCTGATGAAACGGCTCTTAGTGAAGGCTATATCTCGGTTGTCCCTGTTAAATTTGACCTTACGGCCTACGAATATCTAAAAGATTTACAGAATGTTTTAACGTTCTAAACATAAATAAAAAGCCACCTGACAGGTGGCTTTTTATTAGAATAATACTCTTGTATCTTTTCTAAGTTCTTCTAAATATTCTTGTTTCTGATCTCTATAAAAGAGATTCATCGTTTCAAAAGGTATTAGCTTCAGATCTTTGTTTACAATATGAACACAGGATTTTTTCACTGCACGGACATCAAAATCATGGGCATCCATAAAGTTCATTATAATGATACGGAAAAGATTTTCATACTCCATCTCAGGAGCACAGACTTCAGGTAAACAACATAATAACTGATTTACTTTCGGCTGTACCTTATCTACAGATATCCCTGTACTGAAAATATCGATCAGCTGCATTTTCAGTCCTTCATCTTGTTCATAGACAATTGTATTTTTAGATTCGTTATTCAGTAAATCAGCAGGATTAATATAACGGGTTAAAGGAATTATCTCTCCCTGAAGCTTCAAAATATACCCCATCGCCAGTGCATCGGGGTTACAAGGTACAGGAATTATATCATCCGAGTTTAGTACCGGAACCTGATTTAGTATTTCCTGACGGACTTCTGTCAGTGTTATTTTCTCATGTGCAGAATCATCTCTGTTTCTGCCCGCAATTTCTACCGGCTGAAAGGTAATTCCACGCACACATTTCTGTTTAAGCGCAAAATCTATAATCTTACCTATTTCATCTACATTTTTTCCTTGCTGTAAAACCACAACCAATGTCGTAGACAGATTGAGTTCATTTAGCTTTTCCAAAGCCTTCATGCGGACATCTGTAAGATCTTTCCCACGAAAATCCTGCAGCACTTCTGGTTTAAATGAATCGAACTGTAAATAGACTTCAAATTCCGGTGCATAAGCAGCCAGTTTTTCAGCAAAACCAGGATCATTGGCTATCCTAACACCATTTGTATTCAGCATCAGGTGTTTTATCGGTTTAGACTTTGCAATGTCCATTATTTTGAAAAATTCAGGATGAATTGTTGGTTCGCCCCCACTAATCTGAACAACATCCGGTTCGCCTTCATTCTTCACAATTATATCGAACATGGCTTCTATTTCCTCTAGCGATCGATGACTGCCATAATGTGGTGAAGACATAGCATAGCAAGTTGGGCAAGTAAGATTACAGCGGTCTGTTACTTCCACAATGGAAAGGCAACTGTGCTGTTCGTGATCTACACACAACCCACAATCGTACGGGCATCCATATGCTACGTCTGTACCAAAATGCAGTGGCATTTCTGATGCTTTATTATAGTTTCTGATATTTTTATAGTAATGGACATCCGTAGCGATCTTAGTTTTAAAAAAACCATGATCCGGACATCTTTTAGTCATAAAAACTTCATCATTCTCAATGATTATTTTCGCTCCGACTCTTTTCAAACAGTCCGGGCAAAGACTTGTAGTATAATCGTAATAAGTATAATTTCTAACTGGCATATCCCGCTATTTTACATTCCTCCACAAATAACTCCGCTAATTAAACCGCAAACTAGCATCACGATTAATACAGTAAGCCAGAAGTTATTCTTCGAATATTTTTTATCTCCACCTGATTCGTAGATTAGTTTTATAATGGCAGCTACAACTAATCCAAAAACGAAAGCTCCCAAAACAATCATGCTAACGATCATGACAACTATTCCGCCCAGGCCGCCGGCTTCTAAAATGGTAAACAAGTGATTCATATTAAAGTATTGGTGCTAAATATTTAGATTTCAAAGTGATATTAACTTTATAAATGTAATAAATAATCACTAACAAACAAGTTAGTTGAATAGCCCCTAAATTTCCTACAATTTCGATTCTCGGTTTTAGAAAATCAAGAAAAAAACGAAACGTAAAATAGGACAACATAAATATCTGAAAAAGAAATCCTGACGGAAAATGTTTCTTCTGTATAACCTTTAGAATCCCCCAAAGCAATACAAGAAAAGCAATCTCATATAATGCCACCGGATGACGCAGATACTGATCCCCCAAATGCATTCCGAAAATTGAATCTGTAGGCAATCCATAAGTTTCTTCATAAATTCCGGTAAAGAAGCAGCCGATTCTGCCAATAATTATTGCCAGCATCAAAGGAAATGTAATCAGGTCTCCTGTGCTTTCTTTATGTCCAACTATTTTTTTAGCAAGCTCCACTCCTATTAACCCAAATGCTAAACCTCCAACAATTGTATTATTGGACCAAAATCTTTTAAATGAAAAATCTGTTGAAAATAATATATATGGATTTTCAAGATTCCCAATAATTTTTGACCCTAAAAGGGCGCCAGCTGTTGCTCCGGCAATAATGGCCAGAGAGATTGTAAGAGGAAGTTTTTCCGGAGATTTTCTCTTCAGAAAGAAATAATAGCGCATCCCCAGAAAAATCCCTAACGATTCTAATACTGGATGCAAGAGTATATCTTTTCCAAAAAGATGTAATGTTGCCGGAAAATCAATCATATTTAAATTCTGGTTGCTATAACTTCACGAAGAATTTTTGAGGCTTTATCAACTTCCTGTGTCCAGTCTTCTACTGCATCATCATTAGCTCCGTCCGAGATATATTTCAGGCAAAGAAAAGGAATTTGTTCTCTTTTAGCTATTAAAGCCAGAGCATAAGCCTCCATGTCCAGTACATTATACAAATCAGTATTATGTTCAGTTTCAAAGCTATCTCCGGTACCACAGATCCCTTTTGGCAGACTATCTACATTTATCCCATAATCCAGAACCACATCATCATCCGAAAAAGGGGTTTTAAACTTCTCTATACCCAAAGGTGATACATCCATATCTCTTTGAACAAATTGCGTACAGCAAACTACATCTCCTCTTCTGAAAGCTGTACTTCCTGCTGTTCCTAAGTTGATAATAATATCAGGCTTATTTGCTGACAGGTATTTCACTAAATAATAACCTGCATTTACTTTACCTATTCCGGTAAATACCAGTTGTAAATCTTTAAATTCATTTCCGGCCTCTTTCTCCATTGCGAAGACAAAAACAGGATTATTATACTTTTTTCCGCTGATGGTTATTTCCATATATCAAATAAAAAAAGGCTTTTTTCAAAGCCTTTATATATTAAGTTAGCATTCCGCCATCTACGTTCATAACCTGGCCTGTAATATAAGAAGACATATCGCTTCCTAAGAATACACATGCATTGGCTACATCTTCCGGTTGCCCACCTCTTTTTAATGGAATCCCGTCTCTCCATCCTTGTACAGTTTTCTCATCCAGAACGGCTGTCATTTCAGTTTCGATGAATCCCGGAGCAACAACGTTACAACGGATATTTCTGGACCCAAGCTCTAATGCAATAGATTTAGAGAATCCGATAACTCCTGCCTTAGAAGCTGCATAGTTAGCTTGTCCTGCATTTCCTTTAACACCTACTACCGAAGACATATTGATAATAGATCCGCTTTTAGCTTTCATCATCGGCTTAATAACCGCCTTTGTAAGGTTGAATACAGAATCCAAATTTACTTTAATTATAGTATCCCAATCTTCTTTAGACATACGAAGCATAAGGTTATCTCTTGTAATTCCTGCATTATTAATCAGGATATCGATCTGTCCGAATTCTGCCATTACATCATCTACCAACTTCTGTGCTGCATCATAATCAGAAGCGTCCGACTGGTAACCTTTAATCTGGGTAACAGAGCTTAGTGCTGCTTCTAATTCTTTCGCTTTATCTACAGATCCTGCATAGGTAAAAGCAACTTTTGCTCCCTGCTGAGCAAAAACTTCTGCTATACCTCTCCCGATTCCACGGGTTGCTCCTGTAATAAGGGCTACTTTTCCTTCTAATAGTTTCATATTTAATGTATGTTTATTTTCCTTCAAAAACTATCACAGCATCGGGATTCTGATCATCCACGGTATAGCTGTCAAACGTTAAAGTATTATTCTTTAAAGTATACTTTATAGTTTTTTTATCTTTCAGCAAATATGCGGAATTAATCTTTTTAAATGGAAATTTTTCGAGAGTAATTGCCTTTCCCTCATTATTTTTAAGTATGTGAACGTATATTTTTCCAGGTTTCTGAGTAATAGCTCCCCATTTCTGAAGCGCAAGATAGCCCCCTCTGGTACCATAAATACTTTCGCCATAGACCTTCATCCAGTCTCCCATTTCGCTAAAAGAATTAATAAAGGGTTGAGGAACTTTACCATTAGGCATAGGGCCTATATTCATTAGTAAATTGGCATTACTTCCTGCAGCATTTACCAACAGATTCAGAAACTGTCTGAATGTTTTGTTTTTGTTGTCTTTCAAATCGAATCCCCAGGAATCGTTAAGTGTAGCACAGGTTTCCAAAGGAAGCTGAGAAGGCTTCTGGAAACTTAGTCCATGTTCATTTTGTCCGGGAATATCTCTTTCAAACATCTGAAAATCTTCACCATCCAATGGTGTAATGTGGTGATTATTCCCTACAAGACATTGTGGCTGCAGCTTATGTATAAGCTCATAAATCTCCGGCATTTTCCAGTCCAAATATGTTTTCTCACTTCTGCCTGCTTTCTCTTCTTCCATCTGATCCCAGTAACCATCAAACCATATTCCTGAAACTTCTCCATAATTAGTTAAAAGCTCCGTCAGCTGGTTTTTCATAAACTGAATATAATCATTCCAGTTTCCTTTTTCGGTACGTCCGGTTCCTTTACCTGTTCTGCCTGTCCAGTATGAATAATCTGTTCTTGTCCAGTCCAGAAGCGAATAATAGAATGCTATTTTCACTCCTTGTTTATGGCATTCATCGGCTAATTCTTTTACCAAATCCCTTTTGAAGGGGGTATTCATAATATTAAAATCCGAATACTTTGTGTTCCACATACTAAATCCATCATGGTGGCGTGTAACTAAAGTAATGTACTTTACACCAGCATTCTTAGCCATAGAAACATATTCTTTAGCATTGAACCCTACAGGATTGAAAAAGTCTTTAAGTTTAGCGTAATCATTAACCGGAATTTTGTCATTATTCATGACCCACTCTCCTCTTCCCAATTCACTGTATAATCCAAAATGGATAAACATTCCGAATTTTTCATCCTGGAACTCGGTTCTTGCTTTTAGGTTTGTTTGTGTCGGCTGATACTTTTGCTGGGAAAAGCCAAGAAGTGCACTTCCCAGTAATACTGTTAATAATGTTTTTTTTAGCATAGCTTTTGGGTATTAGTTTTTTCTGAGTTACTATTCAATTTTTAAGACTGCGAATAGTGGCAGTTTTCATTTTAAAGAATTGTGCTTATTTTAATTTAAAGTAGATATTATTTCTTTTTTTCCTTTATCCGAAAGGTACATATATTCTTTACTAAATGCGTAAGAATCATATATAAAAGGTCTTATAATTTCATTTCTATTGTTGATAAGACCATATTTACCGTTCAGTTTGGCCACAAAAGTCATGTTGTTCCTAAAGCCGGCAATTTCTTCATATACAAACGGCAAAATCTCTTTCCCGCTGAATTCAATAAAACCATATTTTCCACCCTTTCTAGCAATCAAGCCGGTATTCTTCTGTGTTCGAAAAAAGAAAGGATCAAATGCTGGCGAAATTTCATCAAAATTTAAAGGTTCCGTTTTCCATGTATTCCATTCCAGGCGTTGATAACCAATTTTGTTTTTAACCACCAACTGGTTTTCATCCAATGCGTAAATAGTAAAACCTTCAGAAAAAATCTGTTGAAAATTCTTATTCAACAGGTTATTTATTTTATTTTTTTCGGTAATAAGATACTGTAATTTATCTGTTGAAATAAAAGAGATTCTGTCAAAGCTTTCATTAACAATCTTATTCAGGGAATCATCAATAATAAATTCCTGATTCTTTACATTCAATAAAAAGTATTTGTTAAACAAAAAAGCAATGCTCCCTGCTTTAATTTTCTTATTCTCTTTAGTTTTTAAATTAAATAGAAAAAACTGGGTATTGCTTTTGTCCATAATAGCATAATCTCCATAAATAGTGATATGCGAATATTCTAATGGCAGAACTTCTTTTCCTTCAGAATCTATTAGTCCTTCTTTATCTATATTTCTGTCCAGGCATACAAAATAGTCGTTATTTGCTTCAGTATTGATTAGCTCATATTTTGATTTTAAAAGAATTTTATTCTCTTTATCAACTAAAAAATACTTATCCGGGGCCACTTGAACACAGGACTCATCTTTATTAAAATATGAATTTCTTTGATAAACGAAATCAGAAACAAATCCTTTTTCGGGATTGTAAATAGCCCATTTATTGTTCTTTTTCACAAAAAATATGCTTTCTCCGGCATATTCAATAGAATCATAAAGAAAATCTAATTCGGGCTTTTCGGTAAGATAATTGACTAGTCCAAACTTTTTATTTTTGGAAACAACCAAGTAACCGTTCTCACTATTCCAGGATAAACCAAAATCATAATTGTCCAAAGGGATTTTATAATCTCCCTTGAAATCTATCAATCCGACTTTTCTATTATTACTTTCCCCGGTATAATGAAAAAAATAACCTTTTCTAAAGGGTGCCAAATTTCCATTTACAGGCTGTAGCGTTACAGTTCCAGTGGAATCTATAATCCCTGAAAAATTTCCTTTTTTGAAAACTGCATATCCTCCTTCAAACCGGTCAATATCGAGTTTTAATTTATCTCTTAAATCATATTGCAGCTTCAGATCGCTTTGGGAAAATCCAATCAACCAGAAGAATGCTGAAATAAAAGATAAATTCTTTCTCACATTTATACCGAATTATTTACAATAAGAACAATTTCTCCTTTTAGCGTTTTACTTTTAGAAAACTCTATTAGTTCATCAATAGTCCCGCGCTTAGTTTCCTCAAATTTTTTGGAAATTTCACGGCTTAGACTTACTTGTGTTTGTTCACCAAAAAATTCTTTTATTTGTTCCAGTGTGGTATTAATCTTATGTGGGCTTTCATAAAGAACAATTGTTTTTTTCTCTTCAGCCAGTTGCTTTAGTTTGGTCTGACGCCCTTTTTTCTGTGGCAAAAATCCAGCGAAATAGAAGTCGTGATTAGGAAGTCCTGAAACAACTAATGCAGGAACAAAAGCCGTAGCTCCGGGAAGACAGATCATCTCAATATCATTATCCCGTCCTGCTTTTGCCAGAAGATAACCAGGATCCGATATTCCGGGAGTCCCGGCATCAGTAATAATAGCTATATTCTGTCCATTTTTAAGATCCTGAACAACTTTCTCTGTAGCCTGATGTTCGTTATGCAAATGATAAGATTTCAGCGGCTTCGATATCTCATAATGTTTAAGAAGAATCCCTGAAGTACGGGTATCTTCACAAAGTATATAATCGACATCTTTTAAAACTTTTATTGCTCTGAAAGTCATATCCTCCAGATTACCTACGGGTGTTGGTACAAAATATAATATGCCACTCATTATCTAAAACGGCTTTCTACTAGCGACCATAATCTTTGTGCATACTCGTCTACCGGTTTCCAATCTCTGTCATAGTACAGATCGCTAAGGTATTCTTTTGCATCATCTAAAGTCCGGGCCTCATTTAATCTTTCTAATACGTATTTCATTTCTACTTCATCGTTATTGAATAATTTTTTCAGGAATGCCATTCTGTCGTTCAGATCCAGTCTGAATTGACCTATCTGAACCGATGTATTAGCATTTGTTGGTGTAAATGCAGTATTTTCTTCTGTATTTACATATTCATTTACCTTCTCAGGTACCTCGCTATTTTCTGTAATATTTGTTATTTCTTCTCTGGAAATTGGTTTTAATCCCTTAATAGAAGCCAGCTTTACTTTATGAGCTGCTTCTTCATCCAAATGTTCGGAACCTTCCTCTTCTCTTACAAATAATTCTTTAATTTGATATTCCGGTTCTTTTTCAACTTCTTTCTCCTCATCAGCATGTTCTTCTTCTGTTGAAACAGTTTCCTCAGTGGTCTCTGTTTCATTCAAAACTTCTTCTTCTGCTGTATCAGTAATTACAGGTTCTGCCTCGGTCTCAGTTATTGTTGTATCTTCTTTAGGTTCTTCAGAGACTTCTTCAGTTTCAGCAACAGTTTCGGTTTGTTCCTCTTCTATCACTATCTCTTCAGGTGTCTCATCTTGATTTTCTTCCAAAGTATTTACATATTCTTCTTCCTCAGAATAATCATTTTCTATGATATTCTCTGTTTTCGGAATCACAACATTTACTTTTTCTGTTGGTATCTCTTCATCAGTAATTTCTGCAATTTCTACAGAAGCTTCATCTTTAGTAAGATCTTCTTCAAATTCAGTTTCTACCTCTCTTTCTTTTTCAAGAGCCTCTTCAGATTTATCATGAGTAGGATTAGCTTCAATCATAGCTTCCAATTCATTTTTTCTCTGATGGATATCAATACTTTCTACTTCCAGCATTTTCAGAAAAGCTACTTTTTCATATAGCTCCTGAACTTTCTGATAATTAGTAATTAATCCTGCTGTTGAATCAACAACAGCTATATCAGAGGCAATTTTTTTTACATCTTCAAGGATCCTGTCCTGAATGTCATGAGAGTTTTGCATCATTATTTTATGTAATTTTGATGTGGAATAATATGTGCTAAGTTAACAAATGTTTTTAGAAAATACAATTAACCACGCCAAGCAAAGCGGGTGGATGGAAGTGATATGTGGCTCAATGTTTTCCGGTAAAACGGAAGAGCTAATTAGGCGTCTGCGCAGAGCAGAAATGGCTGGTCAGCAAGTAGAAATTTTTAAACCAAAAATTGATGTTCGTTACTCCGATGAAGATATCGTTTCACACAACGATAATAAAATCCGGAGTACAGCCGTAGATACTCCTAATGAAATTCTGTTACTGGGATCCAATTGTGATGTTGTGGGTATTGATGAAGCACAATTTTTTGATGAAAGCGTTGTAGAAGTTGCCAATCAGTTGGCCAATAGCGGTACAAGAGTCGTTATTGCCGGACTGGATATGGACTTTATGGGTCGCCCTTTTGGTCCTATGCCTAATCTCATGGCAACAGCCGAATACGTTACAAAAGTTCATGCCATTTGTAAAAGAACAGGAAATTTAGCCAATTATTCATTAAGAACATCTGCCAGCAAAGATTTGGTTCAGCTAGGAGAAACAGACAGCTATGAAGCTGTTAGCCGCCGTATCTTTTGGGAAGAGATGCAAAAGCAAGAGAAAAATAAATGAAATATACTGCACAGGAGTTAGCTTCAATGACCAACTCCCGGATTACCGGAAATAAAAATGAAGTTGTTGAACAATTGATTTTCGACAGCAGGCTTATTTTTTCTTCAAAAAATAATGCCTTCATTGCTCTAAAGACTCAGAAAAATAATGGTTCCAAATACATTAAAGAAGCTATAGAGAAAGGAATAAAAGTAATTATAGCTGATGAAATATATGAAACTTCCGGGCAGGATATAACCTGGATCTTAACTTCTGATACGCAGAATTTTCTTAGACAGTTAGCACATCATCATTTACAAAATCTAAATATTAAAACCATTGGGGTTACCGGAAGTAATGGTAAGACTATTGTAAAAGAGTGGTTATATCAATGTTTGTGGGATGAAATGAGAGTTGTAAAAAGTCCAAAAAGTTATAACTCCCAGATAGGACTTCCCTTATCTATTCTCCAAGCTAATAATGATGATGAACTGGGAATTTTTGAAGTTGGAATTTCCAAGCCACACGAAATGGAAAAACAAGCTGAAGTGTTTTCACCCCATATTGGAGTATTCACACATCTTGGCTCTGCCCATTCAGAATATTTTGAAAATGAAGAACAGCTTCTGAATGAAAAACTAAAGCTTTTTGAAAGATCAGAAGTGATCATTTATAATGGTGACCATCCTTTGATAAAATCCAAAATACAGAGTTTATACAACAATAAAACTCTGATTTCTTATGGTTTATATATATCAAACGATATTTTAATTGAAAGCCCAATAGATCAAAAAGAAGCCTTTAATATCAAGGTTTTAGATGGTTATATTCAGATTCCTTTTACCAATCGGGATCAGGCTACTCTGCACAATGCATTGGCTGTTATTGCTGTTCTTAATTTTCTAAAAATCCCACATTCAAAAATTGTTGATAAACTCAACAATTTGCAGGCTGTGGAAATGCGAATGGAAAGCATTAAAGGAGAAAGAGACAACCTTATTATCAATGATTCTTATAATCTGGATCTCGATTCACTAAAAATAGCATTGAGTACATTAAACCAGTATGGAAATAAATCACAAAAGGTATTAGTTCTTACAGATATACATGATGTAAAAGATCAATCTGAACATCTATATCATACCGTTGCAGGTTTAGTTAACGAACATTCGTTAGGTAAAGTATACCTGATAGGAACAGAAATAACAAAGTTTGCTCATTTATTTAATTCTAAAACTTTTTCTTTCGATAACATTCAAGAATTAATTGAAGATCAAGAATTTAATAGTATTGAAAATTCATTAATTTTATTGAAAGGGGCTCGTAAATTTGAACTTGAAATTCTGAAAAAAGAATTAGAACTTCAATCACATGATACAGTTCTGGAAGTAAATCTAAATGCTATTCTGCATAACATCAATGTCCACAGAAGCTTTTTAAAGCCGGAAACTAAAATGATGGCTATGGTAAAAGCCTACTCTTATGGATTAGGCGGTTATGAAATTGCAGAATTTCTACAACATCATAATATCAATTATCTGGGTGTCGCCTATGCAGATGAAGGTGTTGACCTAAGAAAAAATAAAGTGACCCTACCTATTATGGTAATGAATCCGGAGCTTAATAGTTATGATACTATTATCGATTATCAGTTGGAACCGGAAATCTATAGTTTCAAAGTTTTAGATCTTTTTCTTAAAGCTTTAAGAAAAAAAGGAATCCATGAAAGATATCCCATCCATATAAAATTGGAAACAGGTATGCATCGTTTAGGCTTTCGAAGAGAAGATCTGGATGATCTCCTTCTTAAAATTAAGGAAAATAACCTCAGAATAGCCAGTATTTTCACACATCTTTCTTCTGCAGACGATCCTGAAGAAAGAGAATATACTTTAGCCCAGATAAAGCTATATACGGACAATTCAGACTATCTATTAGCCCGAACAGAAGACAAACCATTAAGACATTGTCTAAATTCACCAGGAATTACCAATTATACCGAATATCAGTTTGACATGGTAAGAATTGGTATCGGGATGATTGGCTATACAACAAACCCAGCTATAAAACCCTTATTACAAAGTGCTGTATGTTTTAAAACTGTTATTACTCAAATTTCTCCACTACACCCCGGAGAATCATTAGGTTATAACAGAAGATTTAAAGCTGAAAATGATACTAATATTGCGACAATAGCTGTTGGATATGCTGATGGTATACCACGATTACTAAGTAACGGAAAAGGCTTTGTTGGCATTAAAGGAAAGCTTTATCCAATCCAGGGAAATGTATGTATGGATATGCTGATGGTAGACATTGGCAATGATCCTATAGAAGAAGGTGATGATGTTATTATCTTCAATGGAAATCCAAGTCTGGAAAAATTTGCTGAATATTGTCAGACTATTCCTTACGAAGTGCTAACTTCAGTTTCGAGACGTGTAAAAAGAATATATATAAAAGACTGATGAAATAAAGTAATTTTCTGAATTTCATCGATAAAATTAAATACAATATAGGGATGAAAAAACTATTTCTTTTTCTTGGGGTTATTATAAGCATCTTTAGCTATTCTCAGGTTAAAGAAAACTTAGTTATCCCTCCGCATCCAAAGATAGGATTATCACTAAGTGGTGGTGGTGCAAAAGGCTTTGCCCATATAGGAGTTCTAAAAGTTTTGGACTCTATGGGTGTTAAAGTAGATTATATTGGCGGAACCAGCATGGGTGCAATTATCGGAGGATTATATGCAACCGGATACACAGGAAAAGATATCGAAAACATTATCCTGAATACAGACTTTTATAATGTATTGAGCAGTTCCAGTCCACGCCAGCAAACCTCATTTTTCAGTAAAAATGTCGATAAATATCTTTTGAAAATCCCAATACAAAAGGGTAAAGTAGTATTACCTTCAAGTATTTCTTCAGGTCAGAAAAACCTGGCGATGTTCAAAGAATTATTTCAGAACTATTCTTCCGTTCAGGACTTCAGCAAACTTCCTATACCCTTCTTTTGTATAGCAACCAATATTGAAACCGGAGGTGTAAAGCAACTTGAAACCGGAGATTTATCTCAAGCTATAATGGCAAGTTCTGCTTTCCCCGGGCTTTTGGATCCTGTAAAAATTGGAGATAGTCTTTATGTTGACGGTGGTATAACAATTAACTATCCTTCCGGCCCATTAAAAAAGAAAGGAATGGACATTGTAATTGGGGTAAATCTTGACCAGGGATTTGAAAAAAGGGATCAACTAAATAATATTGTATCTATTCTCAATCAGATTATCACATTTGGTATTTCTAAAGAAACCAGAAAACAATTACCCTATACAGACATTAATATTCAACCTGTCCTTACCGGAGTTAATGTTACCAGCTTTGAAGAAAAAGACAAAACCATTAAAGCAGGTTATGAAGAAACATTACGTTATTCCGGTATTCTGAGGCAATTACCAAAAAAGGAAGCCCCGGTTGTAATAAACAAAAAAATAATACTGTCAGAAGTATACAAAATAGACGGTTTCGAGATAGAAAACGACAATATATATAACAAAGACTATATCAAGGGTAAAATGGGCCTTAAAATCCCTTCCCGGTATACCTATAGCAATATCAATAGTAAAATTGATCAGCTATATGCGACAAACAATTACAGCTTCATCAATTATGACATTGTAAATGAAAATGGAAGAAATATTCTGAAGCTAAATGTAGCTGAAGATCAGAACCGGATATTCATGAAATTTGGACTTCATTATGATGAAGTTTTCAAAACTGGTCTATTGGCAAACCTTACTGCAAAAAGAGCTTTATTTAAAAACTCCAATGCAAGTTTAGACGTTGTATTTGGAGATAAGCCACGCTATTATTTCAATTATCTAATGGATAACGGATATATTCCAGGCTTTGGTATTTTTTCTTCAGGAATGAAACTTGACTTAAAAGACCAGGATGCGAATGTGTATCAAAACTGGAATTGGTTCCGGAATGAAATTTATATTCAGTCTGTATGGAAAGACAGGTATGCTATCGGTGGAGGATTGAGTTATGATATATTCAATAAGAAAATGGGAACCAATAAGAATACATTCCATTACTACAATCCTTATATCTTTATTAAAAGTGATACGCAGGATAATACAGAATTTCCAACAAGAGGTATTTATATAGATATTCAGGCAAAAGCTTTAGACTTATTCAAAGACAAACAAATCGAAGATAAAGGTGCGCAGGTCTCCGGGAATGTAAAACTGAATATTAAATTTTCAGAAAGACTTACTTACAGAGTTTCTGGATTTATGGGTGTAACATTCGGAGAAGTTCCGGAATTTTACAAGTACAGATTAGGTGGAATATTTGAACAAAATTTAGGTTCTTTTGTTTCATTCGATGGATATCAGTTTGGACAAAAAACAGATAACAATGTACTTCGTATAACGAATAGTTTTCAGTACCGAATACTGAAAAATTATTATCTTATTGCTAGCTATAATACAGCAAGCCTTTTTCCGAATATTAAAAATACAGAATTCTTAAGCTTCAGAAATAATTCTGTAGGACTTACCGCCGGGTACAGTTCTCCTTTCGGACAAATTAAGCTTAATTATAGCCAGCCACTTAATCAGGGAGGCAAGGGAATTTTCAATGTAGTTTTAGGACATTGGTTTTAGAATATTATACAATCGTAAGCACCCCCTACACCACCCCTTTCAACTGTCAACAAAAATTTATGATAAATTATTTTTATGAAAACGTAGCTCCTGTTTCGGATGAAGAAAAGAGAGCAAAATGGTTAGAACAACTAATCCTGGAAGAAGGTAAAAAACTAGGAGATATTAATTATATTTTATGTAATGATGAATATCTTTTGGAGATAAACCGCCAGTATTTGGATCATGATTATTATACTGATATTATTACTTTCGATTATTGTAAAGGCAAAATAATATCCGGTGATATTTTCTTATCTTTGCAGCGCGTTTTAGATAATGCATCCATGCTCGAAACAAAGCAGGAAGAAGAATTAAATCGTGTGTTAGCTCATGGTATTTTACACCTTTGTGGTTACAAAGACAAAACAGAGGAAGAGCAAAAAATAATGCGATCTAAGGAGGATTATTACATAGAAAAATACTAAATGTTTCACGTGAAACAATTTCAAAAATGATCGATCAAATATATGATGTAATAGTAGTCGGAGCAGGTCACGCTGGTAGTGAAGCTGCAGCCGCTGCAGCCAATTTAGGATCAAAAACTTTATTGGTTACAATGAATATGCAAACCATCGGACAGATGAGCTGCAACCCGGCTATGGGAGGTATAGCCAAAGGACAAATCGTAAGAGAGATAGACGCAATGGGAGGATACTCCGGGATTGTAGCAGATAAAAGTGCAATACAATTCAAAATGCTTAATCTCTCTAAAGGACCTGCAATGTGGTCTCCAAGAACACAAAATGACAGAATGCTTTTCGCATCAGAATGGAGATCAATGCTGGAGCAGACACCTAATCTGGATTTTTTCCAGGATATGGTAAAAAGTCTAATTATTGAAAACAATAAAGTAGCAGGTGTTGTTACTTCTTTAGGAATAGAAATAAAGGCTAAAGCAGTTGTTCTAACAAACGGAACTTTCCTAAATGGATTAATCCATGTTGGAGACAAGCAACTAGGTGGAGGAAGAATGGGTGAACCAAGAGCTTTCGGAATTACGGAGCAATTGGAAAGCTTAGGATTTGATGCCGGAAGAATGAAAACCGGTACCCCACCCCGCATAGACGGAAGAAGCTTAGATTATTCTAAAATGGAAGAGCAACCAGGTGATGAAAATCCTCAGAAATTCTCTTATCTGGATACTCCTAAATTAAAAGAACAAAGAAGTTGTCACATTACTTATACTAATGAAATTGTTCATGATATTCTAAGATCTGGTTTTGACAGATCTCCGATGTTCAACGGAACTATTCAAAGTATAGGACCAAGATACTGCCCAAGTATTGAAGATAAGATTAACCGTTTCGCGGAAAGAAACAGACATCAATTGTTTGTAGAACCTGAAGGATGGAATACTATAGAAATATACGTAAATGGCTTCAGTTCTTCCCTACCGGAAGATGTACAGATTAAAGCAATGCGTCATATTCCGGGATTTGAGAATGTAAAGGTATTCAGACCAGGATATGCTATTGAATATGACTACTTTCCACCAACTCAATTAAAGCATACTTTAGAAACCAAGCTAATTGACAATCTATATTTCGCAGGTCAGATCAATGGTACTACAGGTTATGAAGAAGCCGCAGGACAAGGTTTAATTGCTGGTATAAATGCCCATAACAAAGTCTTTGATAAAGAGGAATTTATACTAAGTAGAGACGAGGCTTATATAGGTGTATTGGTAGATGATCTAATTACAAAAGGTACAGAAGAACCATACAGGATGTTTACCTCTCGAGCTGAATACCGTCTCCTACTCCGCCAGGATAATGCAGATATCAGACTTACAGAAAAAGCTCATAAACTAGGTTTAGCTTCCGATGAAAGGCTTCAAAAGGTTGAGAATAAGATAGCTAAAAGTTCAGAGCTGGAAGAATTTCTTAAGGCTACTTCTGTAAAAGTAGATGACATAAACCCAATTCTGGAAGAGAATAATTCAAGTCCTGTAAATCAAAGCTTTAGAGCAGCGCAAATACTAACAAGGCCTAATATAGACCTTAATAAGCTTTGTGCTATAGAGGAGATCAAGAATAAGGCTGCGGAATATACAGACGAGGTAAGAGAACAAGCTGAAATCAATATAAAATACAAGGGATATATAGATAAAGAAAAGGAAAATGTTGCCAAGCTGTATAGACTTGAAAATATAAAAATTCCTAAAAATTTTGATTATTCAAAAGTAAACAGCCTTTCAGCAGAAGCTAAACAAAAGCTATCTTCTGTTCGTCCTGAAACAATTGCACAAGCAGGAAGAATTAGTGGGGTCTCCCCTGCTGATATAAATATTCTGCTTATTTTTCTTGGTAGATAATTATATATGTTTCACGTGAAACATTAACGAAAAATACTATTAAAACAATCATAAGTTATGGTTGTTTTAATTTTTTCTATATGTTTGTATAAAGAAGATTTTTTAGATGAAAATAAAAGATTTATTCCTCACTCAGGAAGAATTTGAAGTAAGAGAAATTTCGGCAGGAATCCTGAAAACATTTCCTGTTCCCGAAAATTTATCAAAATATTACGAAAGCAAAGAGTACATTTCGCATCATCAGGAAGACAAATCTTTAAAAACAAAGATTTATAAATTCTTTCAACAATTCAATTTAAAATATAAAAAATCTATTTTAGATACAGAAGTAAAAACAGGAAACAAGATCTTGGATTACGGATGCGGGGCCGGAGAATTTTTGAATTTTATAAAAAACAGCTATGAAATAAATGGCATAGAACCAAATGAAAGTGCCCGAAATGCTGCAAAACAAAAAACAGGAGAAGCGAATATTAAAAATAATCTTTCTGAAATCGAAGATTACTCTTTAGATGCAATGACCTTATGGCATGTCTTTGAACATATTGACAATTATGAAGAATTCTTAGAGGAAGTTTACAAAAAAATTAAGCCAAAAGGAAAGTTGATAATAGCTGTTCCAAATTACAAAAGTCACGATGCTGAATATTACAAAGAATATTGGGCAGCTTATGATGTTCCACGTCACATTTTTCATTTTTCTAAAGAAGGAATAAAATCTATTTTCAATAATGAAAGATGGTCGTTAAAAAAAATTAGCCCTCTCCTACTCGATTCCTATTATATCTCTATAATAAGTGAAAAGTATAAGAAAAATTCATTTTCCTGGTTAAAAGGAGGAATTCGTGGAGCAATTTCCAACAGTAAAGCATCAAAAACCGGTGATTTTTCTTCCTTGATATACATTATCGAAAAAATATAGAAAATAGAAATAAGACCCGTTTCTGAAGGTCGATTTTGAATAAAAAAGAGCAAAATCTAATATTTTGCTCTTTTTATTTTATTAAACTCAGTAAATATAAAATTCTATTTTAGAAATCCATAAGTTTTTTTAACACTTTCAATTTGCTCCTTTTCTGTTGTTTGAAAAATAAAATATATCGGGATCAATTATTGGATTGGATTCCTTTGGAACAATTTCAATAACTGAATGAAAAGGAAAATTTCCTTCTTTCATTTTTTCAAGAACAGATTTGTAATTCTCGAAATCTGAATCCTGACTTGTGACAATCATCCCCCTACCCTTCCTATCTAAATTCTTTCTGAATAAAATTATCTATGAGAACTTTATACAAATTTTTTATTGATCTGGGAATTTTTAACAAATTTCAAAAAATAAATTTTGTCATAATTATCTTATCTCTTTATAACTAAAAATTACTAATAAAGAAAAATTTGAAAAAGTAGATAGTTACCACAAAATATTTTCATGAATAGAATCCTTCAGAATTGAGGGATTCTATATTTAGCAAATTGCAAAATTTCATAAATTAATTTCTGATAGCAGCAACTCCTGGAAGTTCTTTTCCTTCCAAACTTTCTAGCATTGCTCCACCTCCTGTGGAAACGTAAGAAACTTTTTCGTCATATCCGTATTGTTTAGCAAAAGCAACACTGTCTCCTCCTCCAACTAGAGAAAAGGCATTAAGTTTTGTCGCTTCCGCAATACTATCGCCTAACTTGATTGTTCCGTTTGCAAAATTTGGCATTTCAAAAACGCCAAGCGGTCCATTCCATAAAATTGTTTTGGAAGAAAGAACAACATCATTAAATTTCTCTGAAGTTTTCTCTCCAGCATCAAGTCCCATCCATCCTTCTGGAATATCATATGCATCAAATTGTTTTGATTCAGCATCGTTACTAAATTCTTTAGCCGCTATAACATCTATTGGAAGATAAACCTTAACATTATTTTCTACAGCACTCTTTAAAATTTGCAGAGCCAGTTCTTGTTTATCATCTTCTACAAGAGAATTACCAATATGTCCTCCTTTTGCTTTAATAAATGTAAAAGCCATTCCACCACCAATAATAAGATTATCAACAGCCGGAAGAATATTTTCGATAATAGTAATTTTAGAGGAAACTTTGGATCCACCTAATATTGCAGTAATTGGTCTTTCTCCATTATGAAGAACTTTATCAATAGCGTCAAGTTCCTGAGCCATTAAGAAACCAAAAGTTTTGTTTTCAGGGAAAAATTCAGCAATAACAGCTGTAGAAGCATGTTTACGGTGAGCTGTACCAAATGCGTCATTAATATAAATATCACCAAGTTTTGCTAACTGGCCAGCAAAGTCTTTATTTCCTTCTTCTTCCTCGTTATAATATCTTAGATTTTCTAAAAGAAGAACTTCTCCAGGCTTTAATTCAGCTACAGCTTGTTCAGCAATAGCACCAATACAATCCTTTGCAAATTTAACCGGCCTTCCTAACACAGAAGAAACTTCATCAACGATTGCTTCAAGAGAAAATTTAGGATCTTTTTGCCCTTTTGGTCTTCCAAGATGCGTCATCAGTATAACTGATCCACCATCATTCAGGACTTTATCAATAGTTGGTTTGGCAGCTACAATTCTGGTATTATCAGTAACCTTGCCTTCTTCATTCTGGGGAACATTAAAATCCACACGGATCAATGCTCTCTTTCCTGAAAAATTAAATTCATTAATGCTTTTCATATACAAAACTTATTTGCACAAATGTAGGACATCTCAACGAAAAAAAAAGAAAAACGGCAAACGAGAAATCAACAATGCATTCACAGATTTTAACAATTAAATTTTATAAAAGAAAAAAAAAGAATGTGTTATACTGTTGTAGCGTTAGGAATTGTGGAAAAAAAATAAGCTCATTTTTACTCATATTTAATCTTTACGTAACTAATACTTTATTAACACTAAAAATATATAAAAATCAATGAGTTATAATGTTATCCACACTCTGTGGATAACTATGAATAGGGATAAAGTTTCTATTTTTCTCTGGGTATAACTTCTTTGTTTTATCCCTGAAAAGAAAATGAAAAAAGTTTTTTTTATTTCACTAAAAATTCTCATTAGTTAATTTTTCTTAAAATAGAAAATAAAGTTCTCGGATAGTTTTCCATAGTTATTAACATACTTTCCCACATTTTATTGGTGTTTTTATCGAAACCTTTTGCTGATGCGTTTCTATAAGGATTACCTATATTAATATATAGTTGATAAGTTGAGCCGAATTTGATTATAAACAGACAGGTGTCCTATAATTCATATTTTGTAATTCGTTCTTTATAATTAAATTTAGAGTAAATTTGTATCTATACTAATAATAAAGAATAAAAAGGAAAATGAAAAAGATTGCTATCGCAGGAGATCACGCTGGTTTCGAATATAAAGAGATCATAAAGAAATACCTTGATGGAAAATACGAGGTAAAGGACTTCGGAACCTACTCTACTGACAGTGTAGATTATCCGGATTTTGTACATCCTGCAGCTTCTGCTGTTGAAAACGGAGAATTCGAATTAGGAATTCTGATCTGTGGAAGTGGAAACGGAGTACAAATTACTGCTAACAAACACCAGGGAATCAGATGCGCATTATGCTGGGAAGTAGAAATAGCGGAATTAGCAAGACAACACAACGATGCAAATATGATGTCTATCCCTGCAAGATTTGTTTCTGAAGATTTAGCAAAGCAAATGGTTGATGCTTTTCTTACAACTAATTTTGAAGGAGGAAGACACCAAAACAGAGTTAATAAAATCAAATTCTGTTAATAAACTATATTTATAGTTTATAATTTTTAAACACTATACTATGCCAAGGAAGAAGAGAAATTTAAGTAAAAAAAATAATGACAAATTACATGATATAGGAAGATTGATTGTAAGGTTTATGTCTAAGAAAACTTCTAAAATCTATAACTATAAACAGATTGCTGAAGGCATAGAGTTTAAAAACCCAAGGCAACGAGAGCAGGTTATACAGACATTGCATATTCTGTTGTCAGAAAATAAATTAAAAGAAGTAGAAAAGGGTAAATATATCCTGAATATAGAAATAAGTGATACCCTTACCGGTGTAATAGATTTTAACCAATCTGGTAATGCTTATGTAAAAGTAGAAGGCGTAAGTGATGATGTATTTGTGCATCAGAAAAATGTAAAGAATGCTCTACAAGGAGATACAGTTACAATAGTTCCGTTTCATTTTAAAGGAAAAAAATTGGAAGGAGCTGTAGTAGATGTTGTTGAAAGAAGTCGTACTCAGTTTGTAGGGACATTCCAATATATTGCTTCCAAAGATTTTGGTTTTGTTATTTTCGATAAAAAAATAATTAATACCGATATCTTTATTCCTAAGACTAAGTTTAACGGTGCAAAAGATGGTGACAAAGTTATTGTCAAAATGCTGGGTTGGGACGATAAGAGTAAAAATCCTGAAGGAGAAATTACTGAAGTCCTTGGACATCCTGGGGATCATGAAACAGAGATTCATTCCATACTTGCCGAATACGGATTACCTTATAATTTCCCACCTGAAGTAGAGTCAGAAGCTCAAAAAATTGACCGTACATTATCGGAGCAGGAAATTGCCAGACGCTGGGATATGCGTGATATACTTACTTTCACCATAGACCCTAAGGATGCAAAGGATTTTGATGATGCTCTTTCACTGCGTAAACTTGAAAATGGTAATATTGAAGTAGGAGTTCATATTGCAGATGTATCTTACTACGTACAACCAGGAACTTTACTGGATCGGGAGGCTTATGACAGAGCTACCTCTGTATATCTTGTAGACAGAGTGGTACCTATGCTTCCGGAAGTATTGAGTAATGAATTATGTTCTCTTCGTCCGAATGAAGATAAATTTACCTTTTCAGCTGTTTTTGAATTAAACGACAAAGCCGAAATTCAGAAAGAATGGTTCGGTAGAACAGTTATTAATTCAGACAGAAGATTCACTTATGAAGAAGCACAGGAAAGAATCGAAACTAAAGAAGGAGATCTTGCAGAAGAAATAAACCTTTTAGATTCTTTAGCAAAAATACTTCGTAAGGATCGTATGAAGCATGGAGCTATTGCGTTTGACAGAGCGGAAGTGCGTTTCAACCTGAATGAAGAAAGTCAGCCAATCGGCGTTTATTTCAAGATCAGTAAAGATGCTAACCACCTGATTGAGGAATTCATGCTTCTGGCTAATAAAAAGGTATCGGAGTTTGTTTCACTTACCAGAAAGGAAGAACCAACAAACAATACATTTATCTATCGTATTCATGATGATCCGGATCCTACAAAATTAGCTTCATTAAGAGATTTTGTACATACTTTCGGATATAAAATGAATATTTCTAACCGAAATAAAATTTCGGAATCTATGAATAAGCTTCTTTCCGAAGTAAAAGGAAAAGGAGAAGAAAATATGATTGAAACTCTTGCTATGCGTAGTATGAGTAAAGCCGTTTATTCTACCGAGAATATTGGGCATTATGGGTTAGCTTTTGATTATTATTCGCATTTTACCTCCCCTATTCGTCGTTACCCGGATGTTATGGCTCACAGACTCTTGCAGCATTATCTGGATGGAGGAAAGTCTCCGAATGTGGCTGAATATGAAGAAAAATGCAAACATTGCAGCCAGATGGAACGCTTGGCAGCCGATGCTGAAAGAGATTCCATCAAATTTATGCAGGTTAAATTTATGGAGAAACATGTAGGAGAAACCTTTAAAGGAGTTATTTCTGGTGTTACCGATTGGGGAATCTATGTAGAAATCCCTGAAAATGGTGCTGAAGGACTCATAAGATTACGTGATCTTACAGATGATTCATATATGTTTGATGCAAAGAATTATGCTATTGTAGGCATGACACACGGAAATACATATCAATTAGGAGACGAAGTAGAGATAAAGGTTGTAAAAGCAAATATAATTGCCAAGCAGCTGGATTTTAAACTGATTCAATAAAAATTTATGTTAGAACTAATTTTATCTGCTGTAGGATTAGGCATTATGCTTAGTCTGGTCTTCATTGGACCTATATTTTTCCTGTTGATTGAAACTAGTTTTACACGGGGCCCCAGACATGCATTGGCTTTAGATCTGGGTGTTATATTAGCTGATATTACCTGTATTGTGGCGGCTTACTACAGCAGTCACGATCTGGTAACAATTATAGACCGGCATCCTAGTTTTTACCGAATTACAGCCTTCATTGTCCTTATGTACGCTGTTTTTATGATCCTTACCAAGACAAAAATGCATGTGGAAGGAGAGCAAAAGCTTATTAGTCAAAATTATTTTAAAACCTTTATCAATGGTTTTCTTTTCAATATTCTAAATATAGGAGTGGTACTTTTTTGGCTTGTAACAGTAATTTCGGTGCGAAAAAATTATCCAAGTGCAGATGAATTTTTGCTATATATAGGCCTTGTAATCCTTACCTATCTTAGTATAGATGTCTTTAAAATTCTTTTGGCAAAACAGTTTCATAACAAGCTAAATGATAAAGTAGCGAATAAAATCAGGAAGCTGGTAGGCTTTATTCTGGTTGCTTTCAGCGTATTTATCTTCCTACAGAGTTTTAAAAAATTCAATCAGTTTGATAAGAAATTAGAAGAAAGCGGATATCATAAACTTGACCATAACACAGATCAGAAAAAATAATGAAAGAAATTGTTTTTCCGGATAAGATTAAAAAAGGAAGTTCTATTGCGGTAATAACTCCGGCAGGCGCTATAGAACCTGGACAGCTGGATAAAACTTTAGAGCTAATAAAAAGCAGAGGTTTCGAACCTGTTTTAGGCTCAAATGTCTATTCTAAGTATAGTAATGGTTATAACTACGGCGGAACTCCCGAGGAAAGATTAAAAGACCTTCAATGGGCTTTAGATGGTGATTTTGGAGCAATCTGGACCACACGTGGCGGATATGGATGTGCACAGCTTCTACAGAATATAGATCTGAAAAAATACCGAAAGAATCCAAAATACCTTATCGGATATTCTGATGTTACTGTATTGCAGGGTTATTTACTAAATAATGGTTTTGCTTCTGTTCACGGACAAAGTATCAAAACATCTTCTCAGGGTGTTTCTGAAGCTTCTTATGATGGGATTTTTAATATTCTGAGTGGTAAAAAAACTCAATATATTATTGAAAATAATCCTTTAAATAAAAAAGGTAAAACCAAAGCCCAGCTTGTAGGCGGAAATCTGGCAATGATCTACAGTGTTATGGGATCTAAATATTCTTTTGATTTCAAAGACAAAATTCTATTCATTGAAGATATCGGAGAGCAGTACTATGCATTGGACCGTATGCTGATGAATCTGGAACTAAACGGAGTCTTTGGAAAGATAAAAGGGTTAATTGTAGGTGGAATGACAGGTATGGGTGATGAGAAAACTAATGAGCATTACGAGGCTTCTTTCGATCCTATGGCTTATGAGATCATCGCTCAGAAATTTGACAAATACGATTTTCCAATAGCATACGGATTACCAAACGGACACATTTTCGATAATCAGCCTCTGATAATAGGTGCTGAAGTAGAAATGAATGTAAAGGATAAAGCACAGATTACTTTTAAATAAAATGCATGGCTGAACATAATGATTTTGGGAAACTGGCGGAAGAACAGGCTGTCATTTTTTTAAAGCAAAATCATTATCAGATTTTAGCCCGAAACTGGTACTGGCAAAAAGCAGAAATAGATATTATTGCCAAGAAGGATAATATAATCCATATTGTGGAAGTAAAAGCCAGAACTTCGGATGACTTTATCGCACCTGAGGAAGCTGTTAATCGGAAAAAGAGAAAGTTACTGATTATGGCTGCCAATGAATTTATACAAAATCTGGATGAAGAAGTAGAAGTTCAATTTGATATTATCACTATCCTGTCTGAAAACGGAAAATATACCCTTGAATATATAGATGATGCTTTCGAAAGCATCGATTGAATATTAAACTAACCATCTGACAGTGTTAAGTACGCTGTCAGACTATTATATTGCTACATATATTTATGAGAACAGCATTTATAACCGGAGCAACATCCGGAATAGGAAAAGCAGCAGCAATAAGACTTGCTGATGAAAACCACAGACTTATTCTTTGTGGAAGAAGAAAAGAAATTCTTGAAGAACTTGCAGGAGAATTGGCGCAGAAAACGGATGTATATACACTTACTTTTGATGTCAGAAATTATGAAGAAGTACAGAATGCCATCGCAAGCCTTCCTGCAGAATGGCAAACTGTAGATATACTGATTAACAATGCCGGAAACGCACATGGTCTAGAGCCGCTTACAGAAGGTAAAGTTTCTGACTGGGATATGATGATGGATGGGAATGTAAAAGGGCTTTTATATGTGTCTAAATGCATTATTCCCGGTATGAAAGAAAGAGCTTCCGGGCACATCATCAACATTAGCTCTGTAGCAGCATTGCAGACTTATGCAAATGGAGTTGTTTATTGTGCCTCCAAAAAAGCAGTAAAGACAATAAGTGAAGGGATGCGTCTGGAGCTTACAGAATTTGGAATTAAAATAACTGATCTTGCACCAGGAGCTGTAGAAACAGAATTTTCAGAAATTCGTTTTAAAGGTGATAAAGACAGAGCAGCAACAGTATATGCAGGATATGAAGCACTAAAAGCTGAAGATATTGCAGATGTTATTTCCTATGTTGTAAATGTTCCAAAACATGTAACAATTGCAGATATGACCATCTACCCTTCTGCACAGGCCTCTCCTACCCAGATTTTCAGGAAATAGATATTGGGAAATGATTACAGAGTTCTTATAACCTCTTAACTTTTTATAACTTTGCTGCATGAAAATTTTGTATCTGGAAACTTCTTCTAAAAACTGTTCTGTAGCAATTTCTGATGATGAGAAATTGTTGAGCCTTTGTGAAGAAACCTCTGAAAATTATAAACAATCTGAAAGTCTGCATACTTTTGTAGAATGGGTATTAGAAGGAGCTGAGCTTAGCCTGAAAGATATAGAAGCTATATGTCTGGGAAAAGGACCAGGTTCTTATACCGGTTTGCGTATCGGAGCAGCTTCAGCCAAAGGTTTCTGTTTCGGGTTGAATATTCCTTTGGTAACTGTTAACTCTCTTGATGCAATGGCAGAACCATATTTTAATGGTGAATATGATTATATCATTCCTATGATGGATGCCCGCAGAATGGAAGTTTATACCAAGGTGTTTAATCAGAAAGGAGAAGAAATTTCCCCTACTGAAGCCAAAATTCTGGATGAGAACAGCTTTTCAGAGTATCAGGATTATAAGGTTCTGTTTGTTGGAGACGGTGCAAAAAAGTCCCAGGAAATACTGCAGCTTTCAAAAGCTGAATATAAAGCTGAAATCTATCCTTCTGCTCAACATCTTGTACGCAAGGGATCAGAAGCAGCAAAAAATAAAAACTTTGAAGATATTGCTTATTTTGAGCCTTTTTATCTGAAAGATTTTCAAGGGGTAAAGAAAAAATCAGCAGGTAGTTAACTCTGTTCTTAAAAAAATTAAAAGTCCGGAAATAAAGTTATTTAACACTTCTTTTTCCGGACTTTTCTATTACTTAGAAAGGTAATCTTTATTTTAATGTCAGGTTATAACCCGAATTCTTTCAGCCCTTTATAAACCAAATGTGTTGGAAGCCCCATTATGGTATAAAAATTCCCATTAATACGCTTTATTTTAGCCATACCTAACCATTCCTGTATTCCATATGCTCCCGCTTTATCCATTGGCTTGTAATCCCTGACATAAGAATGTATTTCCTCATCCGAAATATCTTCCATTTCAACATCAGCAATATCAGTATATGTAAAGAATTTTTCACCTGAAGAAATACGGACAGCTGTAATTACCTGGTGTGTTTTTCCTGAAAGTTTTCTCAACATTTCTCTTGCACCCTCCTCTCCTTTTGGTTTTCCCAATACTTCCCCATCTTGTACCACAATAGTATCTGCGGTAATCAGGATTTCGTCATTTTGTATGGCAGTATATGCTTTAGCTTTTAATTCAGCCAAATAAGCTGGTATTTCAGCAACCGGTAAAGATTCCGGATAGATTTCCTCACAATCTATTTTTACAGTGCTAAAATCGTAGCCAAGAGCCGAAATAAGCTCTTTTCTTCTCGGGGATTGTGAAGCTAATAAAATCTTCATGTATTTTAATTAAATATTTTGTATTTATTTCTGATTTAGAACTTCTAAATTTAAGCTAAATCGGTTAATCGTGGAATTGTTTATTTTACGTTTCGTACTTCTAACTTCGTACTTTATCAGATGCTTTGGGTATTATCATCATGCCATTTTCCCTGAGCTTTCATTACCTGCTCTACAACATCACGGACACATCCTTTTCCTCCGTGGATATTGGAAATATAATGAGAGATCTCTTTTACTTCCGGGACTGCATTGATTGGACATGCAGCAATTCCTACTTTTTCCATAACATATTTGTCCGGGATATCATCTCCCATAAATAAAATCTCATGGTTCTGAAATTGATATTTTGAAACAAAATCTTCGAAGTCTTCCATTTTATCATGAGATTTCATGTAAATGTCCGTTACTCCCAGATATTGCATTCTGTTTTTTACCATAGGATCGTTTCCGCCAGTAATAATACCGATTACAAAACCTTCTTTAATAGCTTTTACAATTGCATATCCATCCAGAACATTCATAATACGGCTCATGCTCCCATCCGGTTGAAGGATAATAGACCCATCAGTAAAAACACCATCTACATCGAATACAAATGCTTTTATATTTTTCAGATTCTCTTTATAGCTCATACATTTTGGTTATAGATTCGGTAAGTATTTTATAAATTTCAAGCTGATTATCATTGTCAATCAGATTTTCCTGAAATCGGATTACATTCTGATCATTTCTTACAGCTGGACCCGTCTGTGCATCTTTAGGAGAAATTGTTTTTATTTTATCAGCAGTTTCTTCTATTAATGGTAAAAGATAACTGAACGGAATATCATTCTGCTTACAGATTATCTCAGCCTGGGCATAGAGATGGTTAACAAAATTGCAGGCAAATACAGCAGAAAGATGCATTTGCTTCCTCTGCTCGTGATTGATGCGCATCACATTAGTACTGATTTTATTTGCCAGCTCAGTTAAAAGAATATTGTCACTCTCCCACCCTGCATCTACAAAAAGTGGAATTTTTGAATAATCTAACTTTCTGCTTTTAGAGAAAGTTTGCAGAGGATAAAAGCTAGCTTTTCGGTATGGACCTTCCAGTACATCACGAGATAATGATCCTGATGTATGCGCTACAAGAGCTTGTTCATATGGTATCTGTTTTGAAACTTCAGCTATTGCTTTATCACTGGTGCATATAAGATAAAAATCTGCCTGTTTTAGCTGATCAGTGGAATATTCAACATTAATTTCCGAGGATAATTTTTTTAGATCTTGTTCATTTCTTCCATAAAGCTGAATAAGATCTATTCCTGCTTCTTTAAAGGCTTTAGCCATGTGCCAGGCAACATTCCCTGAGCCTATTATTACTGTCGTCATACTACAAATATAGGTATAAGATTTTAGGATATGGTCTTAATCTTCTGAAGATTCGTCTTTAGTAATTTTACGGATTCTGGCGCCCCAGCAGCCTAATTGCTTTAGGATAGGAACTAGCTCCAAGCCCATTTCAGTATATTCATATTCCACCCGTGGTGGAACTTCGGCATATACTGTTCTTTTTATAATATTACTTTTTTCCAGCTCGCGAAGTTGTGTAGTAAGCATCCGTTCGGTAATATTGCAAATACTCTTATGAAGCTCTCCAAAACGCTTTTTTCCACCTTCTAACTGACACAAAATAAGAAGTTTCCACCGTCCTCCAATCTGTGAAATAGCATAAGGTGTATCGCATTCTATAATGTATTGTTTATTTATATTATTGGTTGATGTTTCTTTTATTTTCCCCATTACTTACTTTTTTTATAGTAGCATACAATTTAGTGTACTATATGCAAATTTAGACGTATAAATTTAATTTTGAAAAAAAATCAGAATGAAAAAAGCAGCTTATATAGGGTGCCTTACATTAATTGGAATTATTAGTACAGAGTTTGGGGTTATCAGTATACTCCCGCAGATCTCAGAATATTATGGAGTTTCTATAGATAAAGCCGGAAGTCTTTTGAGTATTTTTTCGATTACAATAGCAGTTACTGGATCTATAATTACACTTCTTACCTCCGGATTTAATCGGAAGAAGATAATGCTGGTCGCTATGGTGTTATTTTTATTATCGGATATTTTATCGATTATGGCTCCTCCATTTGGAGTTTTACTCGTTGTAAGAATGTTGCCGGCCTTCCTGCAGCCTACTTGTATTGCTGCAGCTATTTATGCGGCAGTGGCATTGGGAGACGATAAACATAAAAATGAACTTATAGGTATAGTTATAAGTGGAATTGCGGTTGCTTCAGTAGTTACTGTTCCACTTTCGGGCTATGTATCAGGTGTTTTTCAGCAATGGCAGGCAGCCTATGTTTTACAGGCAATTATTAGTCTTCTTACTATTGTTATTATTTATAAAATGCTGCCATCGGTTCCGGCACCTAAAGAAACAATCTCACTGAAGAAACAATTGGTTATTCTTAAAGATCCCGTATTTCTGCTAAGTATGGCTTTTAATCTGTTTCTTATCACTGCTTGGTTCTGCACCTACAGTTATATTGCGGAATACCTTCAAAAAAGTCTGGCAATGGATGAAAAAACAACCAGCTATATGATATTTTTATTCGGAGTAATGGGAGTTGGTTCTAATTGGGTTGCCAGAAAAATGCTTAATAAAAGAATGATGCCGGCAGTAATATTATTTTCTTTAGGAACTATTGTACTTCCCTTTTTATTAAATTTCAATACCAATCCGGTACTTACAATTAGTATTATTTCCATCTGGGGATTCTGGTATGGTCCGTGTGTAATGATAGCTGTTGTGTATATGGTTTCTAATGCGCCTTCTTATGCATTGGAGTTTGCGAACAGTTTGCAAAACTCAACAGGTAATCTTGGTGTTGCATTAGGAACCTCAATAGGAGGGTGGATTATTGTTTCAAAGGGAATTTCCGTTACACCATGGATAGGAGCAGGATTTGGTATTATTTCTCTGCTTATTCTTGCTATTAATTCTTATCTGAAGAAAAACAGAGAACAAAATTGTAATCATAAAATTCAGGAGTCCGAACTTCTCACAGAGTAGGAATTTTATGCAATTAGTATTAAAATTTTATATTGAATTTACAGGCCCTGGTTAGACAATGACAAGGGCTTTTTTATAAAATAAAGCATCTGTAAGAAAAAATAATTTAACTTTTCATAGAATTTGATATCAAACAAAGGAATGAAAATCGATGAGGGGCTCATTATTGAACAAATGAAGTCTCCGAAGACCCGTGAAGAGGGACTTCGGATGCTTATGAGTGCCTACCAGAGTCGATTATACTGGCATATTAGAAGGCTAGTGGTTCAGCATGATGATGCTCAGGATTTGTTGCAGGATACATTTGTAAAAGTTTATCATAATTTTGATAAATTTAAAGGTGGAAGCCAATTATATACATGGCTTTATCGAATTGCTACAAATGAAGCTTTGCAACACCTGAATAAGATAAAAAAGATGCAGTTGACTGATGAGGGAGCAGAGTATTATCTGCAGAATGCTGTTGCAGAAAATGCGAAGCACGATGCTGAAGAATTAGAAATTATGTTACAGAAGGCAATCCAGTGCCTGCCTGAAAAGCAAAGATTGGTTTTCACACTGAAGTACTATGACGATCTTCCCTATGAAGAAATGTCTAAGATACTGGATATGTCAGTTGGAACATTAAAAACAAACTATCATTACGCAAAAGAAAAAGTAACAGAGTATTTGCGGCAGAACATTGAGGAATTTGAATAAAAAAGGAAATAAATAAAGATGAAAAAGACAGATATTGAAGATTTTGAACGCCGTAATATTTACGATGTTCCTGAAGGCTTTTTCAAAGATATGCAGAGTAATGTCCTTGAAAGAGTGGCAGAACACAAGAAGCCTAAGGGAAAATTACTTCCTATGAGGATGCTGTCCGGCATTGCAGCTTCTTTGGCTCTTATTATAGGAACTATTTTATTCTACTATACAAACAACAGTGCTGTACAGACACAAGAGAAAATAGTAGACAGGGAAATAGTGGCAGAGAATATACAGCCTAAGGTTGCAGAAAATTCTGATGATAAAAAACAGCCTTCTGATGAAGGTTCTGGTGAAGGAATTGCAGAAAATCAAAAAAAATCTGATGATGGATTTAACTTTGCGGAAAATTCTGCATCTAACTCTAAGAAAGCAATGCTTACAGATTCCAAAAATGCGTATAGCAGACCAAAAGCTATTAATGCAGTTGATAAAAAATTTGACAAAGCAATAAGCAATCTAAGCTCTCAGGAGTTGGCTGAGCAGAGTAAGAAATATGAGATTGATACTTATTTAGACTTATATTAATAATGATAAAAACAGCACAAATATTAAGCTTCTTAGTATTGTTAGGAATGTTTTCTTCAACACATGCTCAGATTAAAAGCAACCTTTCTTCTGGTGGAAATACAGAAACAAAGGAGGAAAGAATGAACGATTATCATCAGGCAAGAGTTGATATTCTTGTCAAAAATCTTGGACTGAATGAAAATCAGGAAAAAGCTTTCAGAGAGGTTTACAATAATTATGAGGTAAGCCAGATGTTTGTAATGAAGGAGTTCAAGGAAAAATATAACAAATCGGAACTTTCTGAAGAAGAAACAAAAGAAAAAATTTATACAGGGTTTGATGTTTCGCAGAAACTATTAAACAACAAAAGAACATACGCTGATCGTTTTTTGAAAGTTCTGACTCCTAAACAACTTGAAAAAATGTTTGAAATGGAGAAAAGAATGGGACGGAGGATAATGGATAAAAAACATCAGGAGGATGTGAAAAAATAAATGTACTAAGTCAATGAGGAATGACTCTAACATATCCTTCTTAAAAATTGGATAAACGCTTGTAAAATAGCATTTTTCATTAATAGTAGTTTTAGTGTTAGACCCTGCTTAGGCAGGGTTTTTTTATATTTTGAACATCTGTATAAAAAAAGTATTTTCGCAGTAAATATTACTACTATAAGATGAAAAAACTACTATTGGTCATGTTGCCGGCATTTTTATTATGCCAAGAAATAAAAATTATTAAGCTAAGAGGCTCAATTAAAGATAAATCTGGGATGACTGGAAGCCTTAGAGTTATTGATAATAGAGAAAATAAAGTTATAGGTACCAGTAAAGAAACCAGCTCGGAAGATAATAAAACTAAGATTTATACATTATCATTAGGTGATAATTTTGATAAAGATGTTGCCCAATGGTTTGATGCTTCTAATAAAGTAAAAGGGACAAATAATTTAATTCTGCAGCTAGAGGATATTAGCATTAAAGATGATATTGAGAATAAGAAACAAATCTCAAGATATAAACTGAAAGCTAGTGTTTTTAAAAGAGATAATGGAGTATATTATTTTCTGAGCAGATATGATATTAGTGGAGTTGTGAATACCCATATTGCTATAGATGCACCAGGGGAAATTGCGTCAACAATTAGCTATGCGCTAAGAGATTTAATTAATAAATCATATACTGTAATGCCATCTAATATACCATTATCCCAAGATAATCTCAAAGATTATAATAATACTCTTAAGCAACAATTGGCAGCATATAAAAACCAAGGACTTAAAGACGGGATTTATTTGGATTATAAATCATTTTTTGATCAGACACCAGAAGAGGGTTTTACACTGAAAAAAAATAATAGTGGAGTAATGCTAAAAGCAGAACGAAATGGAACTAAAGTTTCTGCGAATAAAATCTATGCCTATGTTGAAAATGGCAAGGCATATAAAAATACAGCAACAGAGGATATTGAGATTCAGAAAGATAATAAAGGATATTTTTTATTTACAAACAAAGGATATCTTATTTTGGAAACAATGGATTCTACCTATGGAATGTTTGGATTAATTGGGGGAATAGCTGGAACTATAGAAACAAATTCTAAAAATAAAAAGAATCAAAAGGCCGAAAAATATAATATATATTTAGACCCATTGACAGGTGAATATATATTTGATAAATAAAAAATTACAGCATTGAAATAAAAAGAGATATAAAGCTATCTCTTTTTTTTATCTTTGCAGTTACTCAAGGAATCAATGAAGAATATAAGAAATTTTTGCATTATCGCCCATATCGACCACGGTAAAAGTACTTTGGCTGATAGGCTTTTAGAATATACAAATACTGTATCACAAAGAGAATTGCAGTCGCAGACTCTTGATGATATGGACCTGGAAAAAGAGCGTGGAATTACTATTAAAAGTCACGCAATTCAGATGGATTATGAGTATAAAGGGGAAAAGTTTATCCTTAACCTTATTGATACTCCGGGACACGTGGATTTTTCATACGAAGTTTCCCGTTCAATTGCTGCATGTGAGGGAGCATTGCTTATTGTAGATGCTGCCCAGAGTATTCAGGCTCAGACCATTTCCAACCTTTATCTGGCATTAGAGAATGATCTTACCATTATTCCTATTCTTAATAAAATAGACCTTCCTTCTGCAAATCCTGAAGAAGTAACAGATGAGATTATGAATCTTATCGGTTGTGAATATGAAGACGTACTTCGTGTTTCAGGTAAAACAGGAGAAGGTGTTCATAATCTGTTAGAGCAAATTGTTGAAAGAATTCCTGCACCTGTAGGAGATCCGGAAGCTCCACTTCAGGCATTGATCTTTGACTCGGTATACAATCCATTCAGAGGTATTGAAGCTTACTTTAAAGTTGTAAACGGAAGTATTTCTAAAAATGAAAAAATCAAATTCTTTGCTACAGGTAAAGAATATGGCGCAGATGAAGTAGGAACTTTGAAATTAAAACAGGTACCAAAGAAAACCATTCAGTGTGGTGACGTTGGTTATCTGGTTTCTGGTATTAAAGACGCAAGAGAAGTAAAAGTAGGAGATACCATTACTTCTTTTGACAAACCTGCAGCAGGACCGATTGAAGGTTTTGAGGAAGTAAAACCAATGGTATTTGCTGGTATTTACCCAATTGATTCTGAAGATTTTGAAGAACTTAGATTTTCACTTGAAAAGCTAAGACTTAATGATGCTTCTCTGGTTTTTGAACCTGAAAGTTCAGCAGCATTAGGTTTCGGTTTCCGATGCGGATTCCTTGGAATGTTGCACATGGAAATTGTTCAGGAGCGTTTGGATAGAGAGTTTAATATGAACGTTATTACTACGGTTCCGAACGTATCTTACTTTGGATATTCTAAAAAAGAACCTGAAGTTCCTATTCTGATTAATAACCCTTCAGAAATGATGGATCCATCAATTATGGACAGGGTAGAGGAGCCTTATATTAAAGCATCTATCATTACTAAATCGGATTTTGTGGGTTCTGTAATGACTTTATGTATAGAGAAAAGAGGAGAAATCGTTAACCAAAGTTATCTGACTTCAGAGCGAGTTGAACTAATCTTCAATATGCCATTGGCAGAAGTTGTATTTGACTTCTACGACCGTCTGAAATCGATTTCTAAAGGTTATGCTTCATTCGACTACCACCCAATTGGATTCAGAGCTTCTAAGCTTGTAAAAATGGATATCCTGATTAATGGTGATATGGTGGATGCCCTATCTTCACTAATTCACGATAGTAATGCATACCATATTGGTAAGAAAATGTGTGAGAAGCTGCGCGAACTAATCCCGAGACAACAGTTTGATATTGCAGTTCAGGCTGCATTGGGTACCAAAGTTATCGCAAGAGAGACTATTAAAGCCCTTAGAAAAGATGTAACAGCAAAATGTTATGGTGGGGATATCTCCAGAAAGCGTAAGCTCTTGGAGAAACAGAAAGAGGGTAAGAAGAAAATGAAACAGATTGGTAGAGTAGAAGTGCCACAATCAGCGTTCATGGCAGTATTAAAGCTTAATGACTAAATATAAAGAAGACCGGATATTGTTCCGGTCTTTTTATTTATTGTTATTTCTTGCGGACAAACTTAATCTCCATTGTTTTCATTTCCTTACCAGTTTTAGAGCCCGGTCCAAACATTTCCAGAGTATGTGTATTGTCATCATTAAAAGTGTAGACTTCTCTTATTTCGCATTCTTTATTAGCTTGTGTAGGATCTGTCATATGCCCTTTAAATTCTATAGATTTTTTTGAAGGATTCCATTCCCCTTCAGCAGTCATCATTCCTGTTCCCATATTGTCAATCCAGGTACTGACAAATTTTTTCTTAGCATTATCGTATCCCATAATGCTCATCCCTTCAAAAGGCATTCCCATGAAATTTCCTTTGTAATTACTTAGTTGGTAGCGTCCATCAAAAATCATTTTATTGGTACAATCTGAAGTACTTTTTGTAGGTTGGCCGCCTTCTTCCATCCATGTAGTTGTTTCACCAGTCCAGTTTCCGTCATATTTTGCAAGAACTTTATGTAGTTCGCCGGGAGTAGCATATTCCATCCATGCTTTATTTGCCGTAGCAGAATCTACAGGTTTCCAATCAGAGTTTGCTGTAGAAGAGTCTGTTTTCTCACTTTCCTTCTCACTGGTATTTTTCATTTTATCGCAGGCAACAAACAGCATTGCCGTACCAAAAATCAATAATAATTTTTTCATAATTGTTTAATTTTAAAAGGTTTATATTTCATTATTAAAATTATGAATTTTTATCATTAAGTCGTTTATTTATTTTGTTTGTATAATTTTTGAGCCAATTTTTCATTAAATAATTATAATCGTTTTTCAAAAAATATACTATTTTCAATACTTGTGTATTGGTTTCAGTTGGGTATTTTTATAGTATTAGTTTTTCTGATGAAGAGCAATTGCTTCAAGCTGCTTTATACCTGTCTCCAATACACATTTTTATATCCGGTTTTCTTTAGCCCAAATCTCCAGTTCATATAGTATTTTGGAAGCCAAACCCGATTTCCTCTCTCCAGGCTTGGAATACATCCTTTTTATTTCCACACCGACTTCCGAAAAGGCTTTGAAGGATTCATATGCTTTATTTTTTGTACTAGTGGTAAAAAGCGTGATCATCACCATCGCGAATGGCTAAATCAGCATCTAATGATTTGACAAGGTTTTGAAAATCTTTATCAGTTGAGCCAACCCTTTTTATAATCATGGTTTTGTTTATAATCAAATAAAATTTTATTGCACATAGAAATCAATTTAAATCTTATTTTTGTGTATTGGTAACGCAAATTGTATTATGCAGAATATTAAAGTAGCGGTAGACGCAGTTGTTTTTGGATATTTTGATAAAGAAGATCTACAGATTCTTCTCATTAAAAGAAAAATTGATCCCTTTAAAGGGGGATGGGCTTTACCTGGAGGATTGGTTCTTGATGATGAAGATTTGGATACTGCTGTAAAAAGGGAATTGTATGAAGAAGCAGGGATAAAACCTGATTTTCTGGAACAATTGTACAGCTTTGGAAATGTAGGTAGAGATCCGAGAAACAGGGTTGTTTCTATTGCCTATCTTGGCCTTGTGAATCCTTCGTATCATGAACTTTTTGCAGATTCTGACGCAGAGGATGCACAGTGGTTTAGTATTAATAAATTACCAACACTGGCTTTTGATCACAAGAGTATAATAGATACTGCTTTAAAAAGGCTGCGTACCAAGATACAATATCAGCCTATCGGCTTTAATCTTCTGGCTGAAGAATTTCCTTTCTCGGACCTGGAAAACCTCTATAAAACAATTATTGGGCAGGAGATTGATCGGAGAAACTTTCGGAAAAAAATAATGAGTTATGGGTTGCTTAATGAAACCAATAACTTTAAAAAAGAGGGAAGTGGGAGACCGGGTAAGTTATTTACCTTCAATCAGGATAAATATAAAGAGCTTGAAGAAGAAGGATTCTATTTTGAAATAAAGCTATTGTAATTTTTATTTCTGAAAATCAATGAGTTAAATAAATTAGTGTAAAATAAACGCAAATATATTTTGTAGATAATCAAGTGTCTTTATATATTTGTGTAAGAATAACGCAATTAAGGATTGTTTTTATATCAGTAATGTATAATTGTACCTTCTTTAATTAGCGTAAAAACAACACAAATATTAATTATAAAACTCAAAGATATGTTTGGTTTCAGACACATTAAATTCGATTCAATGACTTACGTACTTCATTTTAGAAATGGAAAAATCGTAAAAGAAGGAAGAGGTTTATCATTCTTCTATTTTGCTCCAAACAGCTCTATAGCTGCAATTCCTATGGGAAGTAATGATCTTCCGTTTATTTTTAGTGAGAATACAATGGATTACCAGAGTGTAAAAATTCAGGGACAGATAAGCTACAAAATTACAGATCCAAAAGCGCTTTCTAATACACTTGATTTTACTGTAGACGAATCCGGAGTTTACAAGAAAAACGATATAGAAAAACTGAATCAACGAATCATTAATCTGGCACAGACTTCTACATCATCCTTTATTCATCATCTGAGCCTGAAGGAAGCGATTCGTTCTGCACAGAATATCGAAGGAAATATACTGGACGGATTAAAAGTGTCTGAAACTATTCAGGCTATGGGTATTGAAATTATTGGTGTAAATATTCTGGCGGTACAGACAACTCCTGAAATGGCAAGAGCCTTGGAAACGGAAACAAGAGAAAAACTTCAGCAACAGGCAGATGAAGCGATTTATGAAAGAAGGAACTTTGCAGTAGAGCAAGAACGGAAAATTAAAGAATCTGAATTGAATACGGAAATCGCTATAGAAGAAAAACAGAAGCAAATAGATGAGAAAAGGATGGAAGCTGATGTTCAGAGAGAAGAGAATAATAAAATTCTTAGAGAAATGAAGATCACTGCAGATATAGCAGTTGAAAATCAGAGAAAACAGCTCATAGATCAGAAAACGGAAAATGACAGAAAAGAAGCAGAAACACAAGGTTATATACTGGAAACATCTCTGAATGCCTATAAAGATATTGACTGGAAAATTCTTACAGCTTTAAATGGAGGTCATGATGCCAGAACCAACATTGCATTGGCCTTCAGAGAGCTAGCGGAGAATGCCGGTAAAATAGGCAATCTTAATATTAGCCCAGATTTGCTAGAGAATTTACTCACTGAAAATTAAAAAAAATGAAAGCTGAATATGCCATCATCATCAAGAATAAAACAAGATTGGAGTTACTAATCGAGAGGTTTAATACCAAAGCACAAGCTCAGTTTTATATTGAAAGTTCCGGCGGAAATTTCCAGGAATATGTAGAGGAGCATGAAATGTTTTATCAGTCTTTTCTGAAAGTACAGACAAGTCTTTCCAAAATTATTAAAAATAAGGTTGTTGAGAGAGAGTTCATTTCTTCTTATATTTTTTCAGAAAAAAATATAATCGTGGTAGTTGGCCAGGACGGTTTAGTGGCAAATGTGGCTAAATATTCTAAAAATATACCTATTGTAGCGGTAAATCCTGATAAGGAAAGATATGATGGTGTATTGCTTCCTTTTGGTGTACATGATTTTCTACAAGGCGTAGAGGCTGTTTTGAATGGAGATTTTAAAGCCAAAAGAATGAGATTTGCAGAGGCTATTCTTAATGATGGTCAACGATTATTGGCGGTAAATGATTTGTTTATAGGAATTTCTTCTCACAGTTCTGCCAGATATAAAATTACGCTGAACGGAAAAGAGGAAACACACTCTTCCAGTGGAATCATTGTTTCTACTAAAACGGGTAGTACAGGTTGGCTAAGTTCTATTTTTAATATGGCTTATGGGCTTCTGGGATCTACAAAGCTAAGGTACCCTAAGTTGAATGAGGATGAGTTGTATTTTGCGGTAAGAGAGCCTTTCAAAAGTATGAGAACCCAAATAGATGTTTGTGGCGGAACTATTAAAAAAGGAAATAAGCTAACTGTAGAATCTCTAATGCCAAATAATGGCTTTATATTTAGTGATGGAATAGAACAGGATTTCTTACAGTTTAACAGCGGAGCAACGGCCGAGATCAGATTATCAGACGAGGAAGCTATTTTAGTATTAAATTAAAAATGATGAAAACACAAAAACTTTACAGGCCAGTAGGAGAAAAAGAAATGAGTCTGATTATTCAAAGTGGGTATAGAAAATTTCCGCCAAGATTAGAATGGCAACCTATTTTTTATCCTGTATTAGATGAGGATTATGCTGCAGAAATTGCAGAAAAATGGAATACAAGAGATGAGTTTGGTAACTACTTGGGGTTTGTTACTTATTTTGATATTCCAAAAGATATTATGAATCAGTATCCAGTACAAAATGTAGGTGCACGGAATCATAACGAGATATGGGTTCCGGCTGAGGAACTAGAAAAATTTAATCTATCAATAATTGGTCCTATTAAGGTTTTGAAAATATTTGTCGGTGATCAGTTTCTAGAATCTAAAGATCAAGAAATAGAGAACTTAATAAAGAGAAATCTAAACGGATAAAAACGATTAATTATTTAAAAGGAGATGCTACCAAGCCTGAGATGGTTGGAACGCATATCTGTAATGATATTGGAGGCTGGGGAAAAGGCTTTGTTGTTGCTATTTCCAAAAGATGGAAAGAACCTGAGCTATATCTTACAGAGAATGGTATAAATCAAGAGAAAACTTTAATCTTGGAGAGATCCGTCTTGTACAGGCAACCTCCGATATATGGATTGCCAATATGATTGGGCAACATAAGATTAATCAAAACCCCAATGTAATTCCACCTATAAGATATGAAGCTGTAGAAATATGCCTGAAAAAACTCGCTGAAGAAGCGCTGAATCTAAATGCAGTTGTATGTATGCCGCGGATAGGTTGTGGCCTGGCTGGTGGAAACTGGGAAAAAATAGAGCAGATAATTATCAGAACATTAATACATAGAAAAGTTGATGTATGTGTATATGATTTTGAATAACATTTAGAAACATGAAAAACACAAATAAAGAAATAGCACAGGAAACACTAGATATTTTAACCAGTAAATATTATATAAACAAGAATGGGGAAAAGATAGATCTAGAAAATAGATTAGACTTCAGTAAGGATAATACTTGTTTCTTCACAACAGAAGAGCTTTCTTTTCTGATAAAAAATAAAACTTCGGAAACTAATTATGACACGCAAATTGAAGTACAGAATTGCAGTTCACTACAAGCTATTTTACAATTAAGTCATACAGAAAGTCAGGACATTATAATGTGCCTTAATTTTGCTTCTGCAAAGAATCCGGGAGGTGGATTTATTAATGGAGCAGTAGCTCAAGAAGAGAGTCTGGCAAGAGCTTCGGGATTATATACAAGTCAGTTGGAAGCAGAAACTTTTTATAAAATACATCGTAGTATGAAATCATGTTTCTATACGGATAATATGATTTATAGTCCAAAAGTTCCCGTTTTCAGAGATGACACAGGAGAGTTACTACTCAAACCTGTTTTTTGTAATTTTATTACATCTGCAGCAGTAAATGCAGGAGTTGTAAAACATACAGAACATGCAAGAGTGACAGAAATTATAAAGGTGATGGATGAAAGAATAGATAAAATGCTGGCTTTGGCATTAGAACAGAAAAATGAAGTATTGGTTTTAGGAGCATGGGGCTGCGGTGTATTTAAAAATTCGCCAGAAGACATTGCAGAACTATTTAAAAATCATTTACACGGGAAGTATAAGGGACAGTTTAGGCGGGTTGTTTTCGCTATTCTTACCAAGAATGAAGAAATGCTAAAACCATTTGGAGTTATATAATGAGAACAACAATTGAAATTATAAAAGGAGATATCACAAAAATTCAGGCAGATGTAATCGTTAATGCTGCCAATTCTTCATTATTAGGAGGTGGTGGGGTTGATGGAGCTATCCACCGTGCCGGAGGAAAACAAATCCTTGATGAATGTATTCAAATCAGAAATAAGCAAGGAAAATGTAATACAGGTGAAGTCGTTGTTACAACGGCGGGTAATCTTCCTGCACAGTATGTAATTCATACTGTAGGGCCTGTATGGAATGATAATAAGGAAAGATGTGAAAGATTGCTGGGTAACTGCTATAAAAATGCATTAAAACAAGCTGAAATACTAGAAGCTAAGACAATCGCTTTTCCTAACATTAGTACAGGAATATACAAGTTTCCAAAAGAACTGGCAGCAGCAATAGCGGTTAAAGTCGCTGAAAATCTGGAATCAGATACAATAGAAAAAATCATTTTTGTATGTTTTGATGCAGAAAATGAGATGATATACAGGCAATTGCTAAAATAGATATGGTTATATAACTCATTACCTAATATATATCATAAAATCAGGTATTCCTGATTTAGAACAAGGATCATTCCTTAACTTTGTTTAGGATAGTTCGGAAATTAATTAACACAAAATATGAATGAAGTTGAATTAAAGAGGATAAGCAAATTTTTAAGCCTTATTCTCCGGCATCAGCCACAATCTATTAATTTAAAATTGGATGAAAATGGCTGGGCAGATGTAAATGAATTAATTATAAAGTCCGCGAAAAGCAGAATTCGTTTTACGATAGAAGAGCTAAATGAAGTTGTTGAAAAGAATAATAAAAAACGTTTTGCTTTTAATGAAGACCATACCAAAATAAGAGCGAGTCAGGGGCATTCAATTGCTATCGACCTTGCTCTGAAACCACAACAACCACCCGAATTTTTATATCATGGTACTGCCAGAGCGAATATTTCTTCAATTCTGGAAAACGGAATAGAAAAGAGAAGCCGGCAGCATGTACATTTGAGTAGTGACAAAGAAACCGCTGTAAAAGTTGGATCTCGCCATGGTGAACCTGTTATCCTAACCATTAGAACAGGAAAGATGCATAATGACGGAATTCTGTTTTATCAATCTGAAAATGGGGTGTGGTTAACAGATTATGTAAATACAAAATACATTTCGAAATAAATGAGCAGAACATTAGTTGTAGGAGATATTCATGGTGGGCTTAAGGCTCTGGAACAGGTATTAGAGCGTGCAAACGTTACAGATAAAGATAAACTGATTTTTCTTGGAGATTATGTAGATGGATGGAGCGAATCCTCACAAGTAATCAATGCTCTTATAGAACTTTCACAAAAACAGGAGTGTATATTCATTAAAGGGAATCATGATCTTTATTGCGAAGAATGGTTAGCCTTTGGTCATAAACCTGAAATGTGGCTACTAAACGGCGGCGTAAGTACTATGGAGAGTTACGCAGATTATTCAGATAAGGAGATTGATAAACATCTGGAATTTTTCGGCCAAATGCATAATTATTATACTGATGAGCAGAATCGGCTTTTTATACATGCTGGCTATTCTTCTATGCATGGACCCGAGAAAGAAATGCATTCCAGTAATTACAGATGGGACAGAACATTGTGGGAGACTGCAGTAGCTTTGGATACAAGAATTGAGAAAAATTCTGTACAATATCCAAAACGACTGCTTTTATTCAGTGAAATATTTATAGGCCATACACCTACGCTCCATTTAGGAGTATCTCATCCCCTGAATAAGGCTAATATTTGGAATGTAGATACCGGAGCTGCTTTTACCGGAGCTGTCTCTATTTTGGATATCAATACCAAGAATTTCTGGCAAAGTGAGCTACTTCCGGATCTGTATCCGGATGAAAAGGGAAGAAATCCCTGATCTGTAAATAAATTATGGTGACAATGTTGTAAATTTAAGTTTTGAAAAATTATAAACTCATGAAGCTTAAATTTCTTTTATTGTCTTGCTTTTCAGGGCTGATATTTGGACAGAATACATATCAGACACCTTACGAAAAAGGAAACGGCAATCAGTCCGTTACTTATGATGAGATGAATACTTTCTACAAGGACTTGTCTAAAAACTTCAAAAATATTCAGTACCTGCAGAAAGGAGAAGACGATAACGGAAAGCCAATTTATGTGGTTGTTTTTAATCCATTTAAAGAAAAAATAGAAAAGCTGGGTAAGGACAAAACTGTTCTGATGATTAATAATGGGATTCATCCCGGAGAACCCGATGGTATAGATGCTACCATGATGCTGATGCGAGATCTGGCAACGCAGAAGATAAAAGCTCCTAATAATATTGTTATAGCGGCGATTGCAGCATACAATGTTAGTGGAATGCTGAACAGAGGATCTTATTCCAGAGCAAATCAGAACGGACCGGAAGAATATGGGTTCCGCGGAAATGCCAGAAACTATGACCTGAACAGGGATTTTATAAAAGCCGATACAAAAAATGCCAGAAGTTTCCAGCAGATATACCAATGGTTAAACCCCGATGTATTTATTGATAATCACGTGAGCAACGGAGCCGATTATCAATATACTTTCACCTATATTTCTACACATAAGGAAAGACTTGGAAAATCACTTGGTGATTACTTTTTCAACGAATTTCAGGCTGACAATCTAAAGCAAATGCAGTCATTGGGATACGAAAGTACTCCTTATGTTAATATTCACGGAGATGTTCCGGAAATAGGCTTTGCTGCTTTCGAAGATTCTCCACGCTATGCTACCGGCTATACAAGCTTATTCAACTCTATTGGGACGGTTGTGGAAACCCATATGCTGAAGCCCTATGATAAAAGAGTAGATGCTACCTACAAATACATGCTGGTAAATCTTGAGAATATCGATAAGAATTATAAGAAAATAAAAGAGCTTCGTAATGAAAATCTTAAACAATATACAGCCGGGAAACAATATCCTATTCGTTGGAAAGTAGATTCTACGAAGTATTCAACAATGGATTTTAAAGGTTTTGAGGCGGGGTATAAGCCAAGTGGAATCTCCGGACAGAAAAGATTGTATTATGACCGTAATAAGCCTTTTACAAAAAAGATAAAACTCTTCAATACCTATGCTCCAACCGGATTTGTAAGTATCCCGAGGTATTATGTAATTCCACAATCGGAATATCGTGTAATAGAGGAACTAAAAAGAAATCATATTAAGATGAACATATTGAAGCGTGACAGTATTGCTACAGTAGAATCTTATAAAATCAATGATTTCAAGACTGTAAAGAATCCTTACGAAGGACATTATATTCACTATGAAACAGTTGTAGGGAAATCCAATAAACAAATTAAGTTTCTGGCGGGAGATTATGTGGTACCAACACAGCAATCCGGCGTGAAATATATATTAGAAACATTAGAACCTGAAGCTTTAGATTCTTTCTTTAACTGGAATTTCTTTGATGCCATGCTGGGGCAAAAGGAATACTATTCTGCATATATATTTGAAGATACAGCAGCAGACCTCATGAAAAATGAGACAGCACTAAGAACTGCGTTTGAAGCCAAGAAGAAAATAGATAAAGATTTTGCAAAAGATGGCAAAGCACAGCTGAACTGGGTTTATGAAAACTCTCCTTATTATGAGAAAAAGACCCACAAGCAATATCCGATTTATAGGATATTATAAAAATAAACCCGGCAAAATACCGGGTTTTTATTTTATTTTGGAAGGCCTCTTTTCAGTGCGATATTCGCTCTTTCAAAAGCCTTTTTTTCTTTCCAATCCATGTAACGCTTTTTATAACGTGATTTCATGAAATTATCAAACTTACGCTGAACAGTAAGGTTCCAAAGAGAGTGTGCTTTTACACCCCAGCTTTTATCCCATGCACGGAGTGAAATAGAGAATGAACCATCCAGATACTTCATCCAGTGCCACCATCCTGTTGGCATAAACAAAGTATCTCCATGTTCCAGATAACATTCAATTCCTTCTACACCGTCCAGTGCCGGAAACTTGCTGAAGTCCGGATTTTCGATATCATAATCTTCCAGTGCATAAGTTGCATAAGGAATTTGATATAAGCGCTCTTTCCATTTGTAGTCGAAAAGAAGGATATGTTTTCTTCCGTTAAAGTGTGTATGGAAGATGTGAGCCATATCGATATCGAAATGTAAGAAGGTTACAGAACCCTTACCTCCGAAAAACATATTTGGGTATTTATCCAGAAACCCACCCATTAAATCTTTTGGAGAGATATAGTCGTCCAGTAATTTCGGAGCGAACTTTATTGGATCAAAGAGGAAAATTCTAAGGTCAGTAGGTTCCTTCTGAATAAGGTCTATATAATCGCCAAATTTCATTTCTGCAGCCGATGAATTAATAGGAGCAGAAGGGTCAGCTTTTGAGCTGTCATATAAAGGAATGGTTACATCACCAACCACCTCTTTCATATATTCCATGGTCCACTTCTGGTATGCGGGCCATTTTTTAGCCATATTTTTTATTACCACAGGCTTACGTGGCTTAAGATATTTTTCGCGGAAATCTTCCTGAGAAATGTCGTCTACAACATCAATCGGTTTAAGAATAAGTCCCATTTCATTTTATTTATGTTGCAAAAATATTAAATTTTCTTAACACAGAAGGGAAGAAAACGGTATTGTTTAGAACGATTATAAACAATTCCCAATGAAAAAATCTATCACTTTTATAGGTGAATTTAATATTGTCTATTTACGAATGAAGAATATTATGATATCTCAATTGATAAAATAATATAGCTTATTTTACCATATTGATTTATAGTTGTTTATGTTTTATTTGTAAGATTTGCTTATACAGAAAGGCTAAAAATATCCTGATCGGCTAAAAACGGAAACTTACCTCTGAATTCGGTCAATAAATCTTTATCTAATTCTGCATAAATAAGATTATCCTTTAAGAGTGCTATTTCTGAACCATCTGCAAAGAAACAATGAGAAGAACCGTTATATTCTAATTTATTACCATCATTTCCAACACGATTAAGACCAAAAACATAAGACTGATTTTCGATTGCTCTTGCTTTTAGCAATGTGTCCCAGGCGTCTATTCGGGTAGATGGCCAACTGGCAACATTCAGGATCAGGTCGTAATTTTCCGTATTTCTTACAAAAACAGGAAAACGAAGATCATAGCAGACCTGCAAACATATTTTCCAGCCAATATATTCTATAACTACTTTTTCTGTTCCTGGTGTATAAAACTGATCTTCTTTTGCATAGGAAAAAAGATGTCTTTTATCGTAATGATGTACAGTTCCGTTTTTTTCTATAAAGTAAAAACGATTGTAGAATTTGCTATTCTCTTTTACAGCAACGCTTCCGCCTACAGCAATATTGTGATCTGCAGCTAAAGATGTCATCCATTTCAGAACTTCACCATTCTGATCAGCAATTTCTTCTATGTCCATACAGAAGCCTGTGGCAAACATTTCCGGAAGAAGAAAAATATCCGGTTTATCTTCTTTAGGTAAAAGATTTTCGATTATTTCAAAATTCTTAACTTTATTTTTCCATTGAATATCATGCTGTAAGCCCAATATTTTTAAATTTTTCATAAACAGTAAGAATAAATTTATTAAAATTGCGTTAGTAAAGTTATTGATAATAAAAAGGAATATAAGATTATTTTATGAAAAAGGTATTGTTTTCTATAATTGGAATGTTTGCCATTCAGATGGCCAGTGCTCAGGCTTGGAACGGGCAAGGTGACCAAAAAATACAGGCAGGCATGAATGTATGGGGAAAAGGTGGTTTTGGTGTTAAAGGATCTTATGACTACGGAATTGCTGATGCAATCTCTATAGGTGCCGGAGTTGGTATTTATTCTGAAGGTAAAACCGTAGATGGAAATAAAAAAACAGGAATATCTGTATATGCACGTGCTAATTACCATCTAAAAGATGTGTTGGAACTTCCGGAAAAATTCGATATTTATCCAGGGATAACAATGGGAGTTCTTGGTGATACATTTGATTTTGGAGCACATATAGGATTCAGATATTTCTTTACACCTACAATCGGAGCTTTTGCTGAAGTAGGTAACAGAGGTGGGATAGGTGTAGTATTCAACCTGAAATAATAAAACGAAAAGTAAAAACAAATAAATATAAACTATTGACGATTATGAAAAATTTATTGAAATCTTTATTTGCTGTTGTTTTTTTAGCAATTGGAGCAACTCAGGCAAAGGCACAGATCTACAAAACGAGCTTAGGGCTTTCTGTAGATTTTGGAGATGGATCTACTTTGGTAGGACCAGCTGTAAAGCACTTCTTCGACGGTAACAATGCCGGACAGGCAGAAGTAGTATTTGGTAATCACGTTACGATGCTACAGGCAATGTACTCTTATAACAAAGGTATTTCCGGAGCTAAAGGTCTTAACTGGTATTTAGGTATCGGACCAGCTTTAGGTTTTGTTAAAGGAGGAGATACTCAGTTTGCAATCCGTCCGATGGCAGGTTTAGAGTACAAGATTAACGGTGCACCTATTGCATTTTCATTTGACTGGAGACCAGCATTCTGGCTTTCAGATGGTGGAGATTCTAATGTAGGTAGATTCGGATTTGGATTCAAGTTTACATTGTAATCCATAAACATTAAAAATAGCATAGTTGCCTTATTTTAAGGCAACTTTTTTATTTCCCCTCAGGCTCGAATATTATTCCTATTTTTGCATTTCAAATATTACAAATGGAGTTATTTAATCAGATATTTCAATTCGTTTTAAGTATTTCAATTTTGGTGATCCTACACGAATTAGGACACTTTATCCCGGCAAAACTTTTCAAAACTAAAGTTGAAAAGTTTTATCTGTTCTTTGATCCTTGGTTTTCCCTTGTAAAGAAGAAAATCGGAGAGACAGAATATGGTATAGGCTGGCTTCCTTTCGGTGGTTATGTGAAAATTGCCGGAATGGTAGACGAGAGTATGGATACTGAACAATTGAAGAAACCTGCTGAACCTTGGGAGTTCAGATCTAAACCAGCTTGGCAGCGTCTTATTATCATGCTGGGAGGGGTAACTGTTAACTTCTTTTTGGCTTGGTTAATATATTCGTGTCTTTCTTTCTTTAATGGGGAAACTTACCACGATAATGCTAAATTCGAAAATGGTATAGCTGTTTCCGAAGAAGGCCGCAAAATGGGCTTAGAGACGGGTGATAAAATCCTGAAAATTGACGGAAAGCCTGCTGAAAGAATGGAAACATCCATGATCAATATGCTTTTCGCTGATGAAGCTACAGTATTGCGTAATGGAAAAGAAGTCACATTTCCGGTTAATGAGAACGGCGTTGCAGAAGTTATTAAATCTAACGAGGCAAAAGCTTATTTCTCTCCAAGATTTCCTGCCGTTATAGATTCTGTTGCTCCTAACATGGGAGCGCAAAAGGCTGGATTATTAAAAGGGGACAGAATTATCTCTATAAATGGAAAACCTGCACTTTTCTTTGATGAAGTTTCGGGAGAGGTAACTGCCAACAAAAACAAAACCATTACGATAGGAGTAGAAAGAAAAGGTGAAAAGCTGGAACTTCCGGTAAATGTAGATGCTAAAGGGAAGATAGGCTTCACTCCAGACATTAAAACAATGATGGCTTCTTTTGAAAAAACGAGTGTAACAAAAGAATACGGATTCCTTCAGGCCATTCCGAGAGGATTTACCAGAACCATAGATGTACTGGTAATGCAGATAAAGCAGTTTAAAATTATCTTTAACCAGAAAACAAAAGGCTATACTAAAGTTTCCGGGCCGATTGGTATTATAAAGCAAATGCCTGCACAGATTGACTGGGTTGCATTCTGGTCCTTTACGGCAATGTTCTCTGTATGGTTGGCGTTCCTTAACCTTATTCCTATTCCTGGATTAGACGGAGGTCACGTTTTATTTACACTTTGGGAAATGGTAACAGGAAAACCTGTTCCTCAGAAAGTATTGGAAAATGCCCAGATGATAGGGGTAATATTCCTGTTAGGGCTTATGATTCTTATATTCGGCAGTGATATTTATAAGCTGATTTTCAATTGATAGAGGATTTATTGCGAAAAAATATAAAAAAATATTTGCAGTGAATATAAAATGTGTGTATATTTGCACCACTTAAAACAAAGGACATTCCTCCTTAGCTCAGTTGGTTAGAGCATCTGACTGTTAATCAGAGGGTCGCTGGTTCGAGCCCAGCAGGAGGAGCTTCTTATAAAGCACTTACAGAAATGTAGGTGCTTTTTTTATGCCCTTATTTCTGTAATCTTTCTGTTCTTATTTTGCTTTTAATGCTTCGGAATCTGATTAGCTGATGTTAACGGTTTATTTCTTATTCTTAGAATAGCTATCCTGATAAATTTCACTATTATTTTGTTTTAATTTAGAATTAATAAAAACTATATTTGCTGCCAGTTAAAATATATTCAGTTCTGTTTATGAAAAAACAAATAATATTACCTGCTATAGCTGTATTGGCTTATTTCCCAGGATATGCACAAAGTGTAAAAGATTCCGGAAATACTAAGAATATAGATGATGTTGTGATTGTCGCTTCCAGGAAGCCAACGAAGATATCGGATATTCCCGGAACAGTTTGGGTAGTGCCAAAAGATAAAATTGAGTTACAGGCTAAGAACGGAGTTCCTATTAAAGAAATGCTTTCTATTCTTATACCGAGTTTAGACATAGGACCGCAGGGTAGAACTAATTATGGTCAAAATATGCGTGGCCGTTCTGCATTGGTAATGATTGATGGAGTTTCTCTAAACAGTATAAGAACAATCAGCCGCCAGCTGGATGCCATAGATCCTTTTAATATAGAGAGAATTGAGGTTCTGTCCGGAGCAAGTGCAATTTATGGAGGTAATGCTACAGGTGGTATTATTAATATTATTACCAAAACACCTTCTAAAAAAGGATTAAGTGGTGAGACTGAATTAGGTGTCCGTACAGGCTTTATGGGGAAAGATGATCACGACTATCGTGCTGCTCAGTCTATCGCCGGAAAAGGCGAAAAGTTATTTGGAAGACTAGGTGTTGCTTATCAACAGAATGGTGGTGTATATGGTGCCGATCAGAAACAGCTGATTACTGATATCACCCAGACGGATTTACAGTATAATCAGTCAATAGATATCCTTGCAACAGGAGGTTATAAATTTAACAACAAGCATAAGATTACAGCATCTGTACAGTATTATAATTCCAAGTTCAATGGGGACAGAAGTGTTTTTCTTGGTGAGAATCTTAGTGCTTTTACAAAAAGAGATCCAAAAATCTTATCTATGAGAGACGGGTTTTCTTCAGACAAAAATATCGGAACAGAACGTTATATGGGGACTTTAGCGTATACCGGAAACAATATATTAGGAGGGCAGGATCTTTATGTACAGGTAGCTACAAGAGGCGAAAAATTAGGCTTTTATCCTTTTCCTGGGAATCTGAAGCTACAGACAGGTACGATAAGTTATATGTCGTCCTCTCAACAAAATACTTATTATACAGGTATAAAAGCATTGCTTTCCAAAAACTGGAATAAACTAAATATTACTTACGGAGTTGATATAGATTTTGAAAAATTCGACGCAAACCAGTCGGTATACAATCTTGAGAAAACAATGTCAAGTGGCGGATTAATTAATACAACACAATACGAGCTTGGCAGGTACCCAACCAACCGTTCCAGAAGTTATGCAGGATATGCACAGGTAAAATATGATATCATTCCTAAATTGCAACTTAATGCAGGAGTACGTTATCAGAGAATTAATGTAGAGGTAGATGATTTTGTAGGTGCAACACAGCAAGTGCAGGTAGCAATGGGCTATGGTAAATCTGCTTCGGCCATTCCTGGTGGAAAAAGCGATTACAATATGACGCTAGCCAATGCAGGACTTTTATATAAGATTAATGAAAAGAATCAGGTATGGGGAACATTCTCTCAAGGGGTGAGTCTTGCAGATCCATCCAAGTATTATGGTGCGGGAACTTATGCACTGGATCAGAAAACAGGAAACTGGAACGTAGTATCCAGTATTAATGTTAAAGAGCAACCATTACAGGGGATTAAAACAAATCAGTATGAAATTGGTTACCGTATTAACAGTAATGGTTTTAAAGCACAGGTTTCAGGGTTCCTAAGCAATTCTGATAAAAGCATAACAGTAGACAAACAAACATTTCAGTTGATTGTAAATGATCTGAAGCTTAGAAATATGGGAATAGAGGCAGAGGTATCTTATTATATGCCTAACGGAGTATATTTTGGAGCGAGTGGACTTTTAATAAAGTCTGAAGTAGATAATAAAGGAGCGTGGAACAAGCAGGAAGTCTATAATGCTTCGCCTTCTAAGATGGTATCATATATAGGATATCAAATTAAAAACTGGAACTTCAGATACCAGCATTTACAAAACTTTAAACTTAAAGACGATTTAGGAAATGTAATCGATGCATACGATACTGCAGACCTTATGATTGGCTATCAGCTGCCATGGGGTAAATTCAATCTTGGTATTCAGAACCTTTTCAATACCGATTATCAAACCATATGGAGCAAACGTTCGCAGATTCTGTATGGTGCTTACGGTGTTCCGGACTTGTTCTATTATAAAGGAAGAGGAAGAACATTTAATCTTTCATATACCTTTAATTTCTAGTATCAATGGTATTTATAGACAGATTGAAATAAATTTGTTAAAGAATCTTAATAAAAAGAAACCGCAAATCGCCAAAAAAGGCAGTTTGCGGTTTCTTTTTTTTTAACACTCTCTATATAAACGTTAAAAAGTGTTAAAATGTACGGGGTGCATGGTGGTTGAGCAGTGCTCGAAAAACACCTTTGTCTAAATTTGTGAAGCAATTTTCAAAAAAAGAGTACATTTTAACACAGTAATTAAATATATATGAAGAAAAGAATTTCACTTTATTTAATAGCAATTGTAGGAGCTATGTCACTACAATCGTGTGTTTCTAATTATGTTGTTTCCAGCCCTGTACAATACAAAACCGATGCCAAACTGGCGAAACTAAGCCCGAAAAAAATAGCAGAAGCTAAAAAAGAAATCAAAGAAAATGTAGGCGAATCTGTGGCTACATTTGCGAGCTTAGAGAAGGCGGGAATGGAAGAAGCATTAAACGCATCAGTAAAAAGAAATAATACAATAGATAATGTCCTGAAGCAGGCATATACATACCTTGGTACACCGTACCGTTTAGGCGGTACAACTAGAAGCGGAATAGATTGTTCTGCTTTTGTTTTGTCAGTATATGAAGAAGCTACAGGTGTAGAATTACCAAGAGTAGCTGCGTCTCAGGCTCATGAAGGAGAAGCTATAGCAAAAGAAAACTTAAAGAAGGGAGACCTTATTTTCTTTGCTCACTCAGGAAGAGGACGAATTTCTCACGTAGGAATTGTTGAAGAAGTAACATCTTCTGGTGAAATTAAATTTATCCACGCTTCAACATCAAGAGGGGTAATGGTATCTTCACTGGATGATTCATATTGGAGAGGAAAATACAGATCAGCAAAAAGAATTATTGCAGAGAACTAGTATTTTGTAGAATAAATGAAAATAACAAAAACAAAGCCTTTAGATTTCTAAAGGCTTTGTTTTTTTATAGGGTGTATTTAAGTCCTAATCTTTATAGATGATATTCTTCCCGGAAAAACAGTTTTATTGGCTGTAAACGGCTTTTATATCCGTTATTATATTCTTGGGACAATTATAATATTATAATCTTTTATATTCTTTTGGTCAGGAACAGCTAGAATTCTTTACAAAACTATATCAACAGATAATCCTGATGGAATAACATATGTAAGCAGGAGCAGCTAATCCCGATTGTCAGGAAGCATAATATAAGGTTAAAATAAGTTATACCAGGCTATTACGGTCTGCGTAGTTTAGTTTGAAAAATATAAACGTCATCATGGAAAAGGCCAGTAAGGAACTACCACCGTAACTGAAGTAAGGCATAGGAATACCAACAGTCGGAAATAAGCCCATAACCATACCTAAATTGATGCAAAAATGTAAAAGAAGGATAGAAGCAAAGCTGTAGCCAAAAACCCTGTTAAAGGTGCTTTTCTGCTTTTCTGCCAAATAATATATCCGTCCGATATACAAAACATAACAAATAATAAGCGTAGCACTTCCTATAAAGCCCCATTCTTCACCCACTGTACAGAATATGTAATCGGTTTGCTGCTCAGGTACAAACTTACCCTGAGTTACAGAACCTTCTTTATAGCCCTTTCCCCATAGTCCACCAGAACCTATAGCGGTCTTGGAATATAAAAGATTGTAACCAGAGGTATCACGAAACATTCTTTCACCTTTATAAAGTACCTCAATTCTTTCTCTCTGGTGCTTAGGGAGTTTTTCAAGGATTTTTGGAGAAGCCATAGCCAGTCCGCTCAAAACAAGTACCGAGCCTACAATAGAAGCGATGGAAATAATATTCCAGGAGATTTTGTAATAATTAAAGAAGATAAGTAATCCGGTAATAATAAGAATTCCTAAAACGACATAAAGTGGATTTATGGCAAGAGAGACCAGAAAAACTACGGCAAAAAGGAAACCTAAACCAAATAGCCACCCACTAAGTCCTTCGCGGTATAAAGCGATAAAAAATGCACCAAATACCAAAAGTGATCCTACATCCGGAATCGCAAGAACTACAACTGCAGGAATCCCAATAATAGCAAGAGCTGTCCACAGGGATTTCTTATTTTTTAAATTAAAATCGGGCCCGGCAACATAGTTGGCCAGCATAAGTGCTGTACCAATTTTAGCAAATTCTACGGGCTGCATGGTAAAGCTCCCGAATTTGTACCAGTTTTTTTGTCCTAAAATCTCTTTTCCGAAAGGGAATAAACCAATAAGTAGTAATACTCCGCCAACATAGATAATTGAGGCCATATTCTCGAAAAACTTATTCCGGGTAAAAAATATGATAATACCAACAAACACCGAAATACCAAAGAATACCAATTGCTTCTTTCCCAATTCGGCATCCACACTATTGATATTTGCAATAGCGAAAATACAAAGCAGGAAGTATAGTCCTAGTCCCAGCTTATCAATTCCTTCGGCCCACTTCATACTAATTTTTGGTTTTATTTTGTTGTTGTTGCGGTTTCGGTTGTTCCGCAGATATTCTCAATGCCTTCAGGCTATCTTCTGTTTTTTTCTTTTTCTGGATAGAATCTTGTTTGCTTGGCTCTACGTAAAGTCCCTTTCTCTTCAAGTCAACAATCCATTGTCTTTTATACTCCGGCATAAAGCTGGAAGTTATCATTTTTTTGTACAGGTGTTCCCGTTTAAGCTCCCCGGTTATATATTTTTCAGCAACCACTGTTGCGGCAGGCCCTGCCCATGTGGCACCGAATCCGGCATGCTCCATTACGGCTGCTACCACAATTTTTGGTTTGTCCGCAGGTGCAATCAGAACGAAAATAGAGTTATCCTTACCCTGCGGAACCTGAGCCGTACCTGTTTTTGCTAGCTGTGTAAAGTCTGAAGATCTCAAACTTCTTGCAGTACCTGCTAATACAACCTGCTCCATACCTTTCAGAATTGGCTCAAAATGCTTAGGATCTACAAGAGTTTTGTGCTTTTCCTTAAAGCGAGGATCTGGGTTAGGTTTTCCGTTAACAAGCTTTACAATATGTGGTGTTATGTACCATCCTTTGTTGGCAATTGCAGCAACTGCATTAGCCATCTGAAGTGGTGTGAGAAGTACATCTCCCTGTCCCATACCATTGAATATAGCTCCGTTTCTGGTAATGTCGGAGAACCAGTTTTTAGTACCGCTTCTTTTCTCATAGAATTCTCCGGACGGAATACGCCCTTTAGAACCAACAGCTAAGTCATTGTTTAGGAATTCACCAACACCAAAGCTATTCATTATTTTTTTCCATTCGTCCACTCCTTTGGTAGGATCTCCCGGATATTTATTCATAATTGAGATAAAAGCATAGGAGAAATAACAGTTACTGGAAACTCGTATTGCAGGAATCAATGGATCTGCACCGCCATGTCCCTTAATTCTCAGTCCTCTGTAATTGAAGCCACCGCCACAAGGGTATACTGTCTTCTCGTCCATTACTCCCATTTGCATCCCGGCCAAAGCTGTAAGTAATTTGAATGTCGACCCTGGGGGATATGCTGCCTGTAATGATCTGTCGAAGGTAGGCTTGTTATCATAAAGTGTATCTACCTGTAGTCTGTACAGGTTTTTATTTTTCTCAGGACCGGTAAATTGATTAGGATCTATATCCGGACCGGAAGCTAAAACTAGAATTTCTCCGTTATTAGGATCTATAGCGACAATAGCACCATGTTTGTTAACAAGCATTTCTTCAGCTATTTTCTGAAGGTCGTAGTCTATTGTCAGGGTTAGGTCGTCCCCGGGAACAACTTGTTTATCAAGCTTACCATCTTTATAAGAACCAATATTTCTCAGGCGGATATCTTTTTGGATATACTTCATTCCCTTAACACCACGAAGCTGCTTTTCATAAGATTTTTCAACCCCGGTCATACCGGCAATATCTCCCGGAAGATAATAGGTAGAGTCTCTTTTGATATAAGAAGGGTTTACCTGATTGGTATAGCCTAAAAGGTTTCCTGAAGTATTGATTTCGTATTGTCTTTGTGGTCTCGAAACAATTGAAAATGCTGGATATTTAAAAATACGCTCCTGAATTCTGGCAATATCCTCTCTTCCCAAATCCTTGATAAAGGTCATTGGAGTAAGCTTCGAATAATATTTTTCAGCTTTTACTTCTTCTATACGTTGGATAAACTGTGCTTTGTTCATTCCCACCAGGCTGCAGAAAGAAATCGTATCAAAATCAGGCTTCATAAGTGCCTGAGTGAATGAAATTTCGAAGGAAGGCTGATTGCCCACCATAATTTTACCATTTCTGTCAAATATAACACCGCGCTGAGGGATAACATATTCGATTTTAATAGAGGTATTGGCAGCATTCAAAGCATACCTGTCGGTAAACAACTGTAAATAGGCCAAGCGCGCAACGAAAATGCACGCGATAATACTAATAAAGGCCAATATTCTGAAATACGGTTTCACACTTTTTGTTTGATTCTAAAAATTAAGGCATACAGGAGGATAAATACAAATGAAATAATTGTAGTAAAAATAACATTTATAAAGACTTCCAGAATTCTGCTCAATTTAAAAAATTCAAGATATTGTACCAATAGCTGATGGATAAAAATATTGATAAATATAAAAAACAAAAATTGTGTCCATTGAATGGACTGAAATGAAAAACTATCAGCTTCATTGGATATTGAAGACTGAAATAATTGTGTTCTGAAATAAGCTATAAGGCATGTAGCAAATGCATTAATTCCCCATGTTCCAAGGAAAGCATCAATACCAAGACCTAATAAAAAGCTTAAAAATAAATAAATATAATTATTACGGTAGAATGGGTAGAACATTACAAAAATAGGATATACCACGGGTATATATCCGGAGATTGAAAGTCTGTTAAACAGAAATATCTGCAACGCAATAAGCAATGCAATCATTAAAAGGTCTGTTATAACATTTCTACTTACCATTCTGCACTTTGATTAAAGTATCCTGAATTTGTTTTGCAGGCATTTTTTTAAAGTTATTCACAATGAATACCTTCTGGGTCTGCCCCAGTTTCTCGCTCAGCTCTACTGAGATATCCCAGAAACCGGTTTTAGGATCTACATCGTAACCGGCAATTTTTCCAATCATAATTCCTTTTGGGAAAATAGAAGATTTACCATCAGTAACAACGGTATCTCCGATTTTCAGAGGAACATATTTTGGTACATCCGAAAGATGCATTGTTCTGGAATCTTCACCTCTCCATGTTAGTGTACCAAAATACCCCGAATTTTTAAGAGAGGCATTAATTCTTATTTTGTGGATACTCAGTACAGATTGCACAAGAGAATAATTGCTGGTTGTATTAATTACAATTCCGGCAATCCCTTGTGGTGAGATTACACCCATTTCTGGTGCAATTCCCTGCTGAGATCCTCTGTTTATCGTAAAATAATTGTCACTCCTGTTAATAGAGTTAAAAACAACATCGGCATCTACAAATGTGTAAACCTGTTCTCCTTTTACAGAGTCATTTACTTTTGTAAGTTTTGCCGGACCCGAATAATCCTTTCCGTAAAGCTCTATCATAAGAGCTTTGTTCTGGGCAACGAGATCCTCATTTATCTGTTTTAGTTTCAGATAATTAGTTCCTTCGTCTATATATCCGGAAATCCTGGAGTTAAAAGCAGAAGTTTGCGCAGCAATAAAAGATTGCTGCATAGAATTTTTTCTGAAAATTAAGATTACAGCAATAATCTGCAAGACGATAAAGAAGACGAAGAATCCATTCTTCGAAAATAATCTTATCAGAAAGCTCATTTAATTTTCAGAGGGAATATAGGGTTACAATTACTTAATCAGGAAGTTAAATTTATCCATGTTTTTCAACGCGATACCAGTACCACGAACTACGGCTCTTAGTGGATCTTCTGCTACGAATACAGGCAAACCTGTTTTTCTGTGAATTCTGTCACTTAAACCTCTTAGTAAGGCACCGCCACCAGCTAAATAAATACCGGTTTTGTAAATGTCAGCAGCCAATTCCGGAGGTGTAAGAGACAGTGTTTCCATTACAGCATCTTCAATGCGGATAATAGATTTGTCTAATGCACGTGCAATCTCTTTGTAACCTACCATAATCTCTTTAGGCTTACCAGTGATAAGGTCTCTACCTTGTACCGGAATATCTTCAATCGGCATATCCAGTTCTTCAACTGCAGAACCAACCTCAATTTTAACTCTTTCAGCGGTTCTTTCTCCAATATACAAATTGTGGTGCGTTCTCAGGTAATATGCAATATCGTTAGTGAATACATCACCTGCAATTTTCACAGATTTATCACAAACGATACCTCCTAATGCAACAACTGCAATTTCGGTTGTACCACCACCTATATCGATAATCATATTACCTTCAGGCTTTTGTACATCAATACCAACACCTATTGCAGCAGCCATTGGTTCATAAATCAGACGAACTTCTTTAGCGTTCACTTTTTGGGCAGAATCTCTAACAGCACGTTTTTCAACTTCAGTAATACCAGAAGGGATACAGATTACGATACGTAAAGCTGGTTGGAAAAGCTTTCCTTTGATTCCAGGAATTTTTTTGATGAATTCCTTAATCATATGTTCAGAAGCTTGGAAATCAGCAATAACTCCATCTTTAAGTGGACGGACAGTTTTGATATCTTCGTGGGTTTTTCCCTGCATATGTTTAGCCTGCTCACCGACAGCAATTGGCTTTCCGGTGGATCGCTCTATTGCAACGATAGAAGGCTGATCGATTACAATTTTATTATTATGGATGATCAGCGTATTCGCCGTCCCAAGGTCAATAGCAATTTCTTGCGTGAACATATCAAATAAACCCATTTCTTTCTTCTGATTTTTAAGTTGACAAAGATACAAATTAAACAAGCAGACTTTCTGCCTGCTACAATAATTTTAGCATAAATTTAACGCAAAAAAACAAAATTTCTTGCGTTTTACTGCAAATGTTTTAATATTAAAATTTTCTAATCTTTTATAAAAGGTTTTTGTCAGGACAATTAATATTAAATATCTAAAAATAGGAATTTTTATTTTCAGATATCTATATATTCTATATAGAGAGAAATGAAGGTAGGCTATAAACGAAAAAAGCATTGTCAATCAAAGATTAACAATGCTTTTTGTACCCCAGACGGGACTTGAACCCGTACGCCCAAATGGGCACAGGATTTTAAGTCCTGCGTGTCTACCAATTCCACCACCAGGGTGTGAAGTGGAGCGAAAAACGGGATTCGAACCCGCGACCCCAACCTTGGCAAGGTTGTGCTCTACCAGCTGAGCTATTTTCGCATAGTGCGGATGAAGGGACTCGAACCCCCACGCCTCACGGCACCAGATCCTAAGTCTGGCGTGGCTACCAATTACACCACATCCGCTTTATTTAAAGAACTTCTCTATCGTTTTTGTGAGTGCAAATATAGAGACAATTTGTATTCCCTCCAAATCTTTTTTAGAAATTTTTCATTTTTTTTTAAAATCAACAAAATTTCACTTCCGTTCACCACTCTTCATTCCAATTTTATTACCTTTACAATTCGTAAAAAATATTGAAATGGAATTAATAGGTACAGTAAAGAAATTATTTGATGTTCAGACTTTTAACAGCGGTTTTCAGAAAAGAGAATTGATTCTTCTGACTCAGGAACAATACCCGCAGCCTATAAGTATAGAGTTTTTATCAGATAAAATTGATTTGCTCAATACTATTTCAGAAGGAGAGCAGGTAAAGATCGGAATTAACATTCGTGGTAGAGAATGGCAGGCACCGGATGGTCAAATCCGTTACTTCAACTCTATTACAGGATGGAGAGTAGAAAAAGCGACAGGTGATTTTAATGAGCCAGTTCAGGCTGCTCCTATGCAGGCTAATCAGTCAACTGCAAGTCAGGATACCAATGTATTTGGTAACGATGACGATGATGATTTACCATTCTAATCAGAAATCTTTATACCATCATATAAATCCTACTGTTTATTGAGTAGGATTTTGTTTTTCCTATGTATCAGCTAGACCCTAATGATATTTCTTTCCCGGACCCGGCATTGTATAATCCGGAAGAAGGGCTAATGGCTTTTGGCGGAGATCTTTCTGTCGAAAGGATTTGGTTTGCATACCAGCTTGGTATTTTTCCCTGGTTTAATGAGGGCGAAGAAATTCTTTGGTGGTGCCCGGATCCGAGATTTGTTTTGTTTCCGAACGAAATAAAGATTTCTAGATCTATGCGTAAGGTTTTTCGTGATGAAGCATTTTCTTTTACCGAAAATCAATGCTTCATCGAGGTAATCAGGAACTGTAAAGATATTTACAGAGAAGATCAGGACGGGACCTGGATAACTGACGAGATGGAAGAAGCTTATATAGAGTTGCACAGACTCGGAAAGGCCAAAAGTATTGAGGTTTGGCAAGATGAAGAGCTGGTTGGTGGTTTGTATGGGCTAGATCTGGGAAATGTTTTCTGTGGAGAGAGTATGTTTGCGAAAGTAAGTAATGCTTCGAAAGCCGGATTTATTTATTTCGCAAAAAAATATCAAGAGACGTATGATGTGATAGACTGTCAGGTATATACGGCCCACTTGGAAAGCCTTGGAGCAAGGATGATAGATAAGCAGGATTATTTAAATTTTTTAAAATAAATGGATACAAATAGGGAAAAATGGGTTCTTCTGATGGTGCTTACCCTAATATGGGGTTCATCATTTATCCTGATTAAAAAATCTTTACAGCATTTTAATCCGTTTGAGGTGGGAGCACTGAGGATTCTAATAGCTTCTCTGATACTAATGCCTATTGCAATAAAACACCTGAAAAGCTTTCCTGCAAAACAACTTAAATGGGTTGTGGTGGTAGCACTTTGTGGTAATTTTTTTCCAATGTTTCTGTTTCCGATTGCAGAAACCAGAATCAGCAGCAGTATTGCCGGAATTATTAATTCTATGCTACCTATTTTTGTTATTATAGTCGGGCCATTATTGTGGGGAATTAATTCGACAAAAAAACAGATGATTGGCGTTGGAATTAGCTTTGTAGGAGCTTGTATTCTGATGCTGGCCTCCAAAAATGAAAGTGGCTCCATTGAGATAATCCCTATTTTATTACTTTTACTGGCAACGGTATTCTATGCTATAAATGTTACAACGGTTAAGGCAAAGTTAGGTTCAATTCCAGCGAAAATGCTGTCAGCCTATGTTTTTTCATTGGTATTATTTTTACCCTCGCTTCTTACCCTTGTCTTTGCAGGCTTTTTTACCAACTTCAAGGCAGATGCCAGCTTCTGGGAGGGCTTAGGCTTTGTCTCTCTGTTATCTGTTTTTGGAACAGGGCTGGCTATGATGCTTAACTATCGCCTGGTGAATATCTCTACACCTTTGTTTTCTTCTTCAGTAACTTTACTAATGCCTATTGTGGCTGTAGGTTGGGGAATTGTAGATGGTGAAACTTTAAATATGGTGCAGGTAGCAGGTGCTGTACTAATTATTTCTGGACTTATTTTTCTGAGAGCCAATAAATAAAAATAAAAAAACTGCGAGCGGAACGCCGCTGCAGTTTGAAATAAATCTAATAAAAAGTAAAAATGAAAGGCGACAAAGATAAGTATTTTTTTATTTACCCTCCAAATTTATTTTTCAAATTCTGAATTGTACTAATAATAAAGAAGTTCGGGAAATTAGATTATGTTAGATAGGCATCATAAACAAATATCATTATCCCTAAAATACTTAATAAGATAATACGAATGATTCCCGGATAATAAATAATCAAACATCATAATAGGAGGCCTTCTTTATTTTCCAGGCTAATCAAATAACGGTTTTTTTATAATAAAGAAAACATGCTATCTCTTTACTTCTGAAATTTTGACTGTGGGAGCCGTAAGATATCCTTTTTCCTGGATGTAGGCATAGAATTGTACCTTTCCATTTACAGAAGTCGTATTCTCTATTATGATTCCATTAAAGGAAGTGTCCATAAAGCATGCTTTTTCGCCTTTCTTAATGATTTGATACAATTTGTGATCAGAAGTATAGATCTTAAAAGTGGAATCCTCAGTGGAGGTATTAATTAAATCAAATTTGTGATTTCTGGAAGTGTTAGAAGTCAGTATGTATTCTTTCTGGCCATCAATATTCCAAAGTTGGGCATAAACTCCCCTAAAGCCAAAGGTTCCTGAACATGATGAAAGAATAATAGAAGCTAGAAAAGTAGTGTAGAGTAATTTCTTCATAGATTGCAGTTCTTTATGATAAAGACAATCTAAAATAGAAAAAGTTACAGCAGATTTTTGATGTTTTCTGATAATTTCTGAAGAGCTTCAATGGTATCGGGATCTGTAAGCTGTCCATCGGTATTGAATCTCCCTTTTACTCCCGGAATCAGAAGGGTAGATTCTTCAGAAAATTTTGCTCCCAGGGTTTTCATAATGAGGTGTAGTTCCTCTTGTCCCTTTTCTCCGGATGCGGAAGCTGTAATAAGCACTGATGGCTTCTGATAGAATATATCTGTTGCAACAAGCCATTCCAGAGCATTTTTCAGTACTCCCGGAATACTAAAAATGTATTCCGGTGTACAGATCAGAACGATGTCTGCATATTTTATTTCTTCCCTGAATGCGATCACCTTTTCAGGCGTATTTTCAAAGGCCTGATCTGGCGAGAAATAGGGAAGGCTTGTTAATCCGTTAAAATAAGTGATTGTAAAATTATGATGAAGCAGCTTTTCAATCTTTTCTACAATCTTTTGGTTTGAAGAATTGGGTCTTGTACTACCAATAATAGCTAAAATCCGAGGTTTCATACCTTAAGAAATTACACCACTTCCAAGCGTTTCTTCTCCGACGTACCAGGCTGCAAATTGCCCTTCAGCAATAGCTGATTGAGGTTCTTCAAATTCTATATAAAAAGCATCTTCAAACTGATAAATTGTAGCCTTCTGTAAAGGCTGTCTGTAACGGATTCTGGCCATTACTTCACGGCTTTCGCCATTTTGAAGCTGCAGATCTTTACGGATCCATTTTACTTCGTCATTATTTATTTTCAGTGCTTTTTTATACAATCCCGGGAAGCTGTGGCTTTCTCCTACAAAAAGTATATTATTCTCCATATCACGGGAGATCACAAAGCAAGATTCTTTATGCCCCCCTATACCAAGGCCTTTACTTTGACCAATTGTGTAATACTGAGCGCCCTGATGCTTGCCAATGACTTTTCCGTCACTTTTCTGATACCTGATTTTTGAAGAAAGGTACTCCAGTTCTTCTTGTTTTGATGAGAATTCAGGCTGAGACTTATTAAACCCAGAAAAGTCTCTGAATATTTCTACAATTTCACCTTCTTTTGGCTGTAACTGTTGTTTCAAAAATTCAGGAAGACTTACTTTCCCAATAAAACAAAGTCCTTGGGAGTCTTTCTTGTCAGCTGTTACCAAACCGATTTCTTTTGCAATTTCTCTTACCTGTGGTTTTGTTAAATGACCAATCGGAAAAAGAGCCTTGGAAAGCTGATCCTGACTTAATTGACAAAGAAAATAAGACTGATCTTTATTATTGTCGTTACCGGCTAACAGGCGGTAAATTGTTTCACCATCTTTTTCTACAGAAGAAAGTTGTGCATAATGACCTGTAGCCACTTTTTCAGCTCCCAGAGAAAGTGCAACATCCATGAAGGCATCAAACTTTACCTCACGGTTACACAAAACATCCGGGTTGGGTGTACGTCCTTTTTCGTATTCTTCGAACATGTAATCTACAATACGTTCCTTATAAAGTTCGCTCATATCGATTACCTGGAAAGGTATTCCCAGCTTTTGGGCAACCATTAGTGCATCATTACTATCTTCTATCCATGGGCATTCATCTTCCAGAGTAACCGAAGCATCGTTCCAGTTACGCATGAAAAGTCCAACAACATCATGTCCCTGTTGTTTTAGTAAATAAGCTGCCACACTGGAGTCTACTCCTCCGGATAGTCCGACTACAATTTTCATTCTACAAAAATTTTTTGCAAAGTTACAACAACTTAATCTATTGAAAAACGTATTGTTATTGAAAGCATCAAATGCAGGTAATTGGAAAAACTATATTGTGTTTTTAATGGAAATCCTCCGGAGAGAACTTTCTTCTGCTGAAATTCTCGCTGCTCCATTCGAATATAAAATCCTTTGCAGTTACATCGTTTTCCGGCTTTTTATAAGTGAGTGTAAATGGGTGAAGACCTGCTTTTAGTAAGATCTCTGCACGTTTTTCTGTTCCGGAAATGTAGTTGTAGTCAGCATCGATTAAAGCTGCTTTATGTATTCTCAGAAAAGCCTTTCCAAATGCTTTGAGGTAAAATGTATAATTGGCATTTTGAGGAATATTGAGAGCTCCTTTTATAGTAACAATATTTCCTTTGATACTTTTATTTATGATGATAGGAGTAGTAAGAGTACCGTTGCTTACAGGCTTCAGATTATTTGTATCTGGTACCCATGGAGAATTTGTCTGATAACTGTACCACTGAATACCTTTTTTTGCTGATTTATGAGGGATTCCCGGGATGTATGCTTTGTCGTACGGGCGCACTGCGGAGGAGTCTGGACGGCGGTTCTGCAGAACGAAATCTTTCATATTTTGTTGCAGCGAAGGCATGGATGCTGCTAAGTCTGTTTTTTGTTTAGAATCAGTAACTACATTATAAATCTCAAAGTTATCTTGTGCATCTTTAATATTGTAGCGTACACCACTGTATTTTCCGAAACGGACCAGTTGCATTTGTCCTCGTGTTCTTTTACGTCTTTTGACTTCAAAATCGGTGTAATTAGGAGTATGTCCTTCTTCGAAATATTCTGCATAGACAATAGGGGCATTTTGTTGATCAACCATTCCGGTAAGTATTGGTAAAATAGATATACCATCTGCACGCTGTGGAGTTGTTGCTCCAGCTACATCCAGAAAAGTCGGCATCCAGTCGGACAGCATATTCGGGAGATCAATTTTCTGTCCCGGTGCGATTTTGCTATTCCATTGTACAAAAACAGGCATGCGCTCTCCACCTTCCCATAGATCCCTTTTTATACCGTCAAAAGGGCCATAGCCATCGAAAAATTCGGGTGTATAGGGTTCTTTTAAATAAGACTCCTGTGAAGGACCGTTGTCTGAAGAGAATACAACCAACGTGTTTTGATCAATTTTCAGATCTTTCAGAAGTTGTAATAGATCACCAACCTGAGCGTCTAAACGTTGTATTACCGTTGCGTATCTCTTGTTTACATCTGTCCACGGTTGTTCTGTTCCGTCAGCTGTTTTATAGGTGGCATTTGCATATTCGGGTGCATACCAGGAATCGATTTCCCCAGATGCTGTATTGATCATTTGTCCCTTTTTACCAAGCCATTGCAATCCTCCATTTAGCCCATTTCCCTTTGGATATCCTTGTGTAGGAAGCTCAATAACAGCATGAGGCGTATCATAGGCTAAATACATGAAGAATGGTTTGTCTTTTTGGTTCTGGTTGTGTTGAGTAATCCAATATTTTGCACGGGCTGTCCACAAGTCTCCCGTATAAGATTTGTCCAGATCTTCAGCTACATTGGTGTAATTATCATATACCTCCTTCTTGCCTCTGTACTTTCCTTCTTTAGGATAATGCTCATGACCATCGGAATGTCTGATATATCCGTAATATTCATTAAAGCCTCTTTTAAGTGGATGAGAAGGCCAGTTTGCATCTGTTCCCTGTAGTCCCCATTTCCCTATAGCTATTGTTGTATATCCAACTTTCTGCAGGGTATTTCCTATCGTATAATTGTCTTCAAGAGCTTTATCGAATTGATTATCTCTTACCTCGGAGTGTCCTTGCGTGCGACCCGTTAGTAGAGAGGCTCGTGAAGGGGCACAAACGGGAGCATTACTATAGGATTGGGTAAGTATAGCACCTTGAGTAGCGAGTTTGTCAAGAAATGGGGTCGCTATATAGGGTTTTCTTTCCTTTTTTCTTTGATTCTGATTTAAAATACCAATATCTCCATATCCTAAATCATCTACTAAAATGAAAATAATATTAGGTTTTGAAGGTTCTTTAACTGCCTGAGCGATGATACTGCAGGGAATAAAAAGCAGAATAAAAAGATTAAGAAATTTGTTCATGGTTATAAGTTATTGATAAATATATAAAAATAACCTCAGAACCAGTAAGCTAAAAAAAGCCGGTCACTATGAACCGGCTTATAATTTATAATATTAACGTTATGCTTTATATTCTACAACAGCTCTGATGAAGGCTTCTGCATTTTCTACCGGGATATTAGGCAGAATTCCGTGTCCAAGATTAGCGATGTATTTATCTTTTCCGAAACGGTCAATCATCTCATGAACCATTTTTCGGATCGTTTCCGGTGAAGAATGTAATCTTGCCGGATCGAAATTACCCTGAAGTGTAATATTTCCGCCAGTTAACTTTCTTGCAATTTCAGGAGTTACTGTCCAGTCTACACCAAGTGCTGAAGCCTTAGATTTAGCCATGTCTTCCAGTGCATACCAACATCCTTTAGCAAATACAACAACTTCGGTTAGTGGGCTTAAAGCTTCTACGATCTGGTTGATATATTTCCAAGAGAATTCCTGATAATCTGCAGGGGAAAGCATTCCTCCCCAAGAGTCGAAAACCTGTACTGCAGAAACTCCTTTTTCTACTTTTCTTTTCAGATAAGCAATTGTAGTATCAGTTATTTTCTGTAAAAGCTGGTGCGCAGCTTCCGGCTGCTGGAAGCAGAAAGATTTAGCTATATCAAAAGCCTTACTTCCTTTTCCTTCTACGCAGTAACACAAGATTGTCCAAGGGCTGCCTGCGAAACCAATTAAAGGGATTTCGTTATTAAGATGTTCCAGTGTTAAGGTAATAGCATCAAAAACATAGGATAAAGTATCATCTACATCCGGAACTACAATTTGTTCTACAGCTTCTTTTGTACGTATAGGGTTGTCCAGCCAAGGGCCAACATTCTCTTTCATTTTGAAATCGATGCCCATTGCCTGAGGAACAACTAAAATATCAGAGAACAGGATTGCTGCATCTAGCGGAAATCTTCTGATAGGCTGTACTGTAATTTCAGCAGCCAGCTCAGGAGTCTGGCAACGGGTGAAGAAATCATATTTATCGCGAAGAGCAATAAACTCAGGAAGATATCTTCCTGCTTGTCTCATCATCCATACCGGAGGTCTTTCAACAGTTTCACCTTTTAGGGCTCTTAAGTATAAGTCGTTCTTAATCATTTCTATAAGTATCTTTTATTACCTGAAGCAAATCTTCGAGGGTTTCTTGTTCACTTTTTATAATTTCGTTGTCTGTAAAAGATTTTAGATAGTTGGTCGTTGTTTCACCAATGGCAAATAATCTTTCATTTTTTACAGAATTGTTTTTCATAAAGCTTTCTACACCGGAAGGACTGAAAAATACAATAGCATCTGTCGGGGTATTCCACTCTGGATACAAAGGTATGGTTTCATAAACTATCTTTTCGGCAAAATCAAAGCCAGCTTCGGACAATTGAAGCTTTAATGTAGTTAAAGCTTTTGAACTGCAAAAATGCATTATTTTTATGGGATTTAGCTCCTGAATTTTATCAGAGAGTTCCAATGCATTTTTGGCTACAATTTCCACAGAAAATCCCATTTTTTCCAGAGCTTTTCGGGATTTCTCACCTACAGTATAGAATTTTGAATTTTCCGGGAAGATAATTTTTTCTTTAATTGCTTTTACTCCCTGAATACTTGTGAAAATAAAATGATGATAATCTTCGATATCAATTTGATCTTCCGTATAACGGATTCCGATAACAGGAAGAAATGAGGGATCGAAATAATCACCCAATTGTTGTTGGATGTATTCTTTAGACAATTCCTTTGTGAAAAGAATACGGATGGCCATGTCTTATAGCTGGGTTTTTATCTCTTCCATAATGGCTTTTCCACCATTGTCCAAAACCTGTTGTGCAAAATGTACACCCAGATCGTCATTCCATTCAGCAACTTCTTTCAGATCAATTTCTTTAGAGCCGTCCAAAGAAGCAATTCTTCCTTCAAATGTAATGCTGTTTCCGGAAATTGTTGCACGGGCACCAATTGGAGCTGTACATCCGCCTTCCAGATGTCTAAGGAAATCTCTTTCAATCTTAGTACACTTATTGGTTTCTTCGTGGTTAATCTGAGCTAATATTGAAGTTAATTCTTCATTTTCAGCTAAAGATGCACAACAGACTACTCCTTGTGACGGAGCCTGAAGCAGAAATGGTAAATGTTCATATTCAACATCCATTTCCATCCTCTTTATTCCTGCCAAAGAAAGCAGGGTAGCATCTGCAAGTCCATCCTCAAGTTTTTTCAGACGTGTTTGTACGTTTCCGCGAATATCTGAAAAATGAGTATTTGGATATTGGTTTAGCCAGAAAGCTTTTCTTCTCAGGCTACTGGTTGCAACCGATAACTCGGATATATCTTTATCTTTTGCTTTTGGATTTCTGATCAATACATCTTCAGGAAAATCTCTTTCCAGTACAGCAGAAATAATAACTCCGGTAGGAAGAGCTGTAGGAACATCCTTTAGTGAATGTACTGCAATATCAACTTCTTTATTAAGCAAAGCAATATCCAGGTCTTTTGTGAAAACACCTGTTATTCCTAGCGCATATAAAGGTTGTTGTAAATTTTTATCTCCTGTAGAAACAACCGGAACAAGTTCTGTATTATGCCCCAGAGTCTGAAGCTGAGAAGCTACTCTCTCTGCTTGCCACATGGCTAACGGGCTGTTTCGTGTACCGATTTTAATGGTCTTCATAACTGTCTTCCTTTGGTTGGAGGTTTAGGATGTCATCCAGAAGCTTTGTTACTTCTTCCGAACGGTGTGGATTTTCTATGATGTATTTAGCGAAACGATTGGTAATTTTCTGAATCATTTTGCGGGTCAGATGCAAATCTTCCTCATCTACTTCACCATTCTTCCGGGCAACCTTATGAATTTCATTTTGTTCAATTTTTTTCAGGTTGTTTTTAAAAACATGGATATGTGGGGCCATCTTTCTTTTTTTTTCCCACTCTATAAAATCCTTAGACATTTCTTTAATGATGATTTCTGCTTTAGGAATTTCTTTCTTACGTTGTTCCATTGTCTCCTGAATCTGAACAGAAAGAGCATCGACATCGATAAGCTCTACTCCGTCAACATCAGCAACTGTTTTGTCTACGTTATTCGGAATGGAAAGATCTATAACCAGGATATCCTTTTTAGGCATGTTCTCAGGATACAGGATAGGCTTACTTGCACCTGTTGCAACGATAAGAATATCGGTTTGTTCCAGTTCCTTAGGGAAGTCCTCGAAATTGATATGAGGAATATGATATTTTTCGGCAATCTTCTCTGCTTTTTCGGCAGTTCTATTTGCGATTTTTACTTTTGGTTTGTAAATATGCTTTACAAGATTTTCAATTGTATTTTGCCCGATTTCACCAACACCCAATAATAAGATGTTTTTCTCAGGAAGTTGTTTCTGAGTTTTTAGAATATAATGAACCGCAGCATAAGAAACAGAAGCTGCTCCATTACTGATCCCGGTTTCATTCTTTATTCTTTTTGATATCTGAATAGAAGAGTTAATTGCTCTTTCCAGATATGCGTTGGAATGTAGTTTGTATTCTTTGAAACGGTTGTAGGCATTTTTGATCTGAGAAATAATCTCAAAATCTCCGATAATCTGACTTTCCAGACCGGCAGCAACTCTGAAAAGGTGATCCAGAGCATCAGTTCCTTTTTTTACAGTTACAAACTGCATGAAATCCATTAGTTGTACACCAACGGTTTCACAAAATAACTGCGCCACAAACATATAATTATGTGTTGTGGTATAAATTTCGGTTCTATTACATGTGGAAACGACAAAAGCGTCACCCATTTCGCGATCGTGAATATGATTAACAAAACTTTTAATATGATCGTCGAAAAAGGCAAATCTCCCTCTGGTAACAGCATCGGCTTTCTCGAAACTAATACTGAGAACCGTAAATTGTGAGGTTTGATATGTATTCAATTTGGCTGCCATTATATCAGGGTGCAAATTTAAGCTATTAATTGTTAAAAAGAATTGATATGTATAAACGGTGAAATGACTTTCATTAGATTTCATTAATTTAGAATAGTTACAAATTATATTGGCCTCATAATTTGTGTCTAAGAGCGCTTTAAGATGCTGCGCTTTACAGACTATTTGACTATATTTGATACTATATTTTGAGGAACGTGGTTATGAAAAGATCTCTATATTGTTTTTGCTTTTTATTGTTTTCTGTTTTTTATTTTTCACAACAAACTGAAGAGTTCAGAGAGGTAAAGAATTTTTATGATCAGCATCAGTTAAAAGTTAATGAAGAGTTTAAACGAAGACTGGGGCTGGTTCGAAATTTCGAAGAAAAAATAAAACTGGAAAGTGAATATGGTTTCTTTATCAAGAAATTGGACAGTGTACGTAACCAGGCCTATCTTGGCGTTTTAATCAAGACTAAAAACCTTGAACAACTGGCAAAGCTAAACAAAGAAGTTCCCCAGAAAAAAGAAGTAATTGTAGAGAAAAACCCAGACCATGCAGCTGAGTATCCAGGTGGAATTGATAAGCTGAGAGAAATAGTAAGCAGTTCTTTTTACTTTGATGCTGATGTAGATCGTAATGCAGTGCTGAAAAGCATTGTTACCTTTGTTGTTGAAAGGGACGGAAGCATTGCTCAGGTAAAATCCGAGGGAGGCAATATTGTCTTCAACAGACAGGCCGAAATATGTATGTATCTTGTACCGGATAAATTTATTCCGGGAACATTGCATGGTGTAGCAGTCCGATCCAGATTTACCTTTCCGATTACTATGAAATTTGACTAGATGTTTACAGACGAATATTTTATGAAAATGGCCTTTCAAGAGGCGCAAGCAGCATTGGAAAAGGATGAAGTCCCGGTAGGCTGTATTGTGGTCTATAATGAAAGGATCATTGCCAGAGCACATAATCTTACAGAACTACTGAATGATGTGACAGCTCATGCCGAAATGCAGGCGATAACAGCTGCAGCGAATATGTTGGGCGGAAAATATCTTATAGACTGTACAATGTATGTTACGCTTGAGCCTTGTGTAATGTGTGCCGGAGCGTTGGCTTGGTCACAGCTTTCAAAAATAGTGATAGGAGCGAGGGATGAGAAGAGAGGATTTATCAATAAAGGTTTATCTCTCCATCCTAAAACAGAAATTGTTTCCGGAGTTCTGGAAAATGAATGCTCGGCACTCATCAAAGATTTTTTCAAATCGAAACGTTAGACGATAAGAGAGTACATTTGGATGTCTAAGTATTGCTCTTCCTTTTTTATATGATGTTTTAAAATAGCTTCTTTCTGCATTCCAATTTTTTCCATAATTTTTCCTGAAGCCGGATTATGAATAAAGTGTGTGGCATAAATCTTATGGAACTTTAACTCTTTAATTCCGAAATTCAGAATTGCAGATGCTGCTTCTGTAGCATAACCTTTATTCCAGAAAGGAACAGCTATCCAGTAGCCTAGTTCAGCTTTATTATCACTTCTGTCGTGTAGACCAATGGCACCAATTATTTTTCCTTCTTTTTCACGTATGGCAAAAGTATAGCCGGTTTTAGCTGTCAGAGCATCGTCTGACATTTTTATCCAGGTCCGGGCATCGGATTCAGAATAGGGATGGGGGATATTAGAAGTATTGTCAGAAATAATTTTTTCCTGTAAATACTCTGTAATCAACGGAATATCTGATTCTTTCAGAGGAGAAAGAATCAGACGTTCTGTTTCTATTTTTAAAGGAACTTCCATTTTATAAATCTTTACCTAGGTAGTAAAGCCCTTTAAGGGTGTGGAGCCTGTCTGCAACATGAATTTTTTCTGTCAGAGGCTTGTATACATGGGATACTCCGCCTGTTGCAATTACGAAGCAGTCATCATTCACTTCGCTATTAATTCTGTCCACAAAGCCTTCTACCATTCCAAGGAAGCCGTATACCATTCCGCTTTGCATACAGGTTACCGTATCTAATCCCAATACAGATTTTGGTTTCTTTAATTCAATTTCAGGCAGCTGAGCAGTCTGATTAATCAACGAATTAAGTGAGGTAATAATACCGGGAGCAATAATAACACCCAATGTTTCACCTGTTTCTGCAACGCAGCTTGCAGTAAGTGCGGTTCCAAAATCCAGAATAATCTTTTTTCTGTCCGGATAAAGATTGTGTGCTGCTACAAGATTTGCGTAAATATCTGTACCCATCTGTTTAGACTTGGCTTGTACACCAGAAGGCGTACTGCGGTCTACCAGAATGGGTTTCATATTATGGATCTTGTGTACAGCTCTGGAAATATCATAGGTAAGCTGAGGTACAACGGAACCAATGATGATTTTCTCAATATTATCAATATCAATTTTATTGTACTGATAAAGCGTAAGGAACTGTATGAAGAGTTCATCACTTGTACGGTATGGTTTTGTATTGATTACCCAGGAAATTTCACAACTGTCTCCGTTAAACAAACCGAAACGGATATTGGTATTTCCTATATTGATGACAATTGATCTCATAAAACTATTTTACCTCGATAATATTATCGGCAGGGTTAACATCTGCTAAACGCTGACTGAAATCGATTCCGATAGCCTGAAGCTGAGCCTTACTGTATGGAATAGTCAGTTCGTAATCTTTCATTGTCCAATTCCAGAAAGGCATTACAGTAATAGGACCATAGATATCTGTAGTTTTAGGTGTACGCATCATATTAAGCGGGATGTGGTATGTTAATACCTTTTTATCCTTGGTTAAGACATTGAAGTCTATAGGCATCGGAAGGGTTCCGTTATTTGTTAATGTAATTGTTGTAGATGTGTCTCCGTATTTTACACTTTTAATACCATAATCAATCGTTTTTGTGGTGTTGATCCAGTAATTCTGGAACCACTTCAAATCCATTCCGGAAATCTTTTGTGCAATGTGTATGAAATCTCTATCTGTAGGATGTTTCATGCTCCAATCATCATAGTATTTTTTCATTGTTTTTGAAAGGTTCTGCTCACCCATAATGTAGCCTAATTCTACAAGGAATAACTCTCCTTTTACATAAGAAGCAAAAGTATATGCAGTTCCATCATCGTGGTGATCTCCTAACCATGACGCAGGCTCTTCTTTTCCAGTTTTTACAAATTTTATATAGTTATTGATGCTGGAAACAAAAGGATTAGCTTGTGGTTTTGCAGGAGGGAAAAGCTGATTGCTCACATAAGCTTCTGCATAGCTTGTAAATCCTTCATCCATCCACGGTCTCACACTTTCATTAGTTGCCAGCATTTGCTGATACCAAGAATGAGATCCTTCGTGGAACATAAGGCCACATAAATCTTTTACCGATTTCGCTTCTCCTAAGATCATGGTACACATTCCGTATTCCATTCCTCCGTCTCCACCTTGTATAAAGGAATAAGAAGGCCAGGCATATTGCCCGAACTGTGCGTTCATTATCTGGAAATATTTGGTTATATAAGGCTTCGCCTCTTCCCAGTATTTTGTTTTTTCTGACTTCTGATAGACAAAATAAACTTTAGGTCCGCCCAGTACAGTGAATTCGTCAACGGAATAATCTCTGTCCGCAGCCCATGCAAAATCCAGAATATTTTTAGCTGTCCATTTCCATGTTGCCTTACCATCCTGGTCTGCTTTTACATTTGATGCTGCAGTATAACCTTTTACTTCTGTAGAATTCTCCAGAGTTCCTCCGGCACCTAATACGTAGTTTTTATCTATTTTTATAGTAACGTCAAAGTCTGAAAACGGAGCGTGGAACTCTCTTCCAATATAGTCGAAAGCTGCCCAGCCATCGTAATCGTATTCAGAAATTTTAGGATACCACTGGGTCATCGTCATATCTACACCTTCGCTGTTGTTACGGCCTGCTCTACGGATTTGCATTGGAATATTAGCATCCCATTCCATAGATAAAGAGGTAGTACTGTTAGGCTTTAAAGGTTCATTAAGAATAACTTTCATTACAGTTTCCTGTATTTCAAACTTTAGATCCTTTCCGTTTTGTTTAATCCAATGAATGTTTTGGCGTCCTTCCTGATCTGTAGGAATTGATGCTAAACGTGATACACCGTCCTTTTGTAATCTTTTATCAGAATTTTTACCCTGATTTCTTACTCTTTCATCCATCATGGAGCCCGATTTGAAGGCATTCCAATAAAGATGCATATAAATAACTTTTAATTCATCAGGTGAATTGTTGGTGTACTGAATGCTTTGTTTTCCAAGGTAAGTGAACTTAGTAGCATCTACATCAATATCCATCTTGTACTTTGCCTTTTGCTGATAGTAAGGCCCTTTTTGAGCTAGTGCCAGTCCGAAAACCAGCATAAGAGCAATAGAAAGGAAGTTTCTAACCATTTTATTAATTTTTTCCAAAGATAAAAAATTATGATAAAGAGATTGCTGTTTTAGAAAGGATACTGTTCATATTCAGTGATAAAAAGAGAATATTTGCAGGTAAAAAAAGGGAGATACTCGGAATCTTTTCACGATCAGATATTTTATTTACGAATGATGAAGCTTTTTTTAAATGGTAGATTTCTGATAATGAAAAAGTTGTATCTTCGATAAACTAACCAAATAAAAATATTTACTATGAAAAATCTTAAAAACATGAAAAGAAATCCTTTAACAAGAACAGAATTGAAAAATATCAGTGGCGGTGCTACTCAAACTACATGTGCGGATGTAAATAGTACATGTAGATCTAGTGCCGGATCATGTAATTTCAGTGCTAACTACTCTTCGTATGCACAATGTTTTAGTAATTATACCAAAGTTCATGGCAATTTTGGATATGGTCCGCTAAGCTGTTGGGAAGAAATTTGTCCTTATTAATAGTTAATGCAGACTTTATAAAACAAAAAAGTACGGGAATTTTCCCGTACTTTTTTGAAATTATTTTTTATCCCACCATAATTTAGTTCCTCCGGTATCAGGACCGCCTAATGTGCTTAGTGCTCGCTGGTAGCCTACAGGATTATTATTTCTATACTTATTAGCAATAGGAATTCTTCTAATCATTAATTTAGTGTCAATGGTTCCCTGACTTTCATTAACAAGGTTTTGGAATAGAATAGGATAACCTGTTCTTCTTTGTTCAGCCCATGCTTCAGAACCATCAGGATAAAGAGCCAACCATTTTTGGGTCATAATTCTTTCTAGTTTTCGTTCGTTAGAATCAGCATCGTTCCATTTAATGGTAATTGTACTTAACATTGGGCTTCCTGCAGGAATATTGTTTCCCGAATCTTTAGGGTCAATATATGGTTGTTGTACAGAAGTGGCATCCTGTAAATAAGCTATTGCATCAGCACTTTTACCCCATTCTTCAAAAGAGGTTTTAATTGCTGTTTCATAATTAGTTTTAGCATCTCCAGCTCCTGCATAACCTTTTAATGCGGCTTCAGCTTTTAGAAACCATGTTTCAGAAGCTCCGAAGAATTTACCCTTACCGGAAGCATTGTCTCGGGTGAAATAAGCTCCACTAGCAGCTTCAGCTTTAGGAATAGAATAGTTGACATAAAATGATTTACCATTTTTTGACAGATTGATACCATTTCTAATACCAATGTATTGTCCTTTTAATAATGGATCAGTTGCAGGGTCTGCGTATGCTGTAATTCGAGGATCTTTATAACTTGTCATGTAAGATAACAGCGGAGCTCCGGCTCTACAGTCAGTCCAATCGTAAATATCACCACCTAGAGGAGATGGAGCATTATAACTTAGTAATGCATTGTCCACATTGTTTTCTATTAAACCAGCAGGTGAAACAAGAGCTTCTTCTGCGTATTTTTTTGCATCAGCAGGAGCTGCATATGACATTCTCATGGCTATTCTAAATTTAAGGGAATTAGCAAACTTCATCCATTTAGAGGTATCTCCGTTATAGAATATATCAGCTCCTTTTATAACTGAATTATCCTCTTGTGAAAGAGTTTTATTACTTAGTACAGTTATGGACTTGTTAAGATCTGCAATAAAGAAATGATAAGCATCTGCCTGAGAGTCAAAATCGGTAGAACCATCAGCATTTGGGTTATTAAATTTGCTATAGATTACAGGCCCATGTGCATCAGATGTTTTTAATGATGATATTACTTTAACAATATTAATAATAGCTGTTGCATGTGTAAAATCGTAACTTGGATATGTTTTTGTTGCAACAGATTTGAATATTTCTGCACGATTGAGAACATCTTCCAGTTGCGTAATCATGATTCTCTCATTCCAGTTGTCTTTCATGAAGTAGGTAAGATTGTTTGGTCCACCAAAAGGGTTTGGAGTACTAAAGTATCCGCTATACATATCTGAATTAAGATTTTGAGTTAACTGATAAACACCTAAATCAATACCTAATATGCTTTTTTGCATTAGTTTCATTGCGGTAACTAATTGTCCATAATCAGCATTTAACTGTTCTTCATCCAGTCCTTTTACATACTCTTTGTTAATGTCATTGAAGTCACGCGTACAACTATTAGCTGCGAGTAAGCTGGTGATGATAATCGGAAATATTTTATGATTAAATTTTTTCATTGTAATTGTATTTAGAAATTAAGCTTAACAGAAAGTCCTATTGAACGGGTAAGTGGCAATCCATAAATGTCAATACCAACACCACCAGGGTTAACTCCAGATACTTGCTCTGGATCGAAAGGAGCTTTCTTGTAGAAGAAGAACAAGTTGGTTCCTATAAGGCTTAATGTCGCATCTTCAAGATATTTAGAATTTAATTTAAAAGTATATGAAGCGGAAGCTTGCCTTAAACGGATAGTAGTGGCACTATACATATATGCTTCTGTTAAAGGGTCTCTACCTCCTACTTTAGTATAATATTCCTGTGCATTTGTTTTGCCTGTGTAACTTGTCCCATTTTCGTATACAGCATTAGATATTGATACTCCGCCCGCATCTCTTGCATCGGCAGAAGCCTTACTAACACCAAGAGCATCATTAACAGCTTCCGTTATACTTAAAACTTTTCCACCAAATTTACCGTCAATCAAGAAGCTTAGGCTGAAATTCCCAATATAAAATGAATTATTTAATCCAAGAATAAATTTAGGATTTGGATTACCTAAAAACTGTTTGTCATCAGCTGTTCTTTTTGGTACTCCTTTTTCGTCAACGATAATTCTTCCCTGCGCATCTCTTAAGTAACCACGACCATAGATGTCGCCAAAAGAACCACCTACTTTAAGCCTGTTATAACCACTACCTAATAAGGGTAAAGGATTGTTTAGAGCGTCTCCACCAAAATATTTATCAGGAAGTAGTTCTACGATTCTATTTTTATTGGCAGACCCATTCAGAGTTACAGTCCAACCAAATTTTTTCTGTTTAAAAACATCATAAGCTAAGTTTGCTTCGAAACCTGTATTCTGAATGTTTCCTCCGTTGATGTCGATTTTTCCAGTGTTATATGGATCACCAAAATTTACAGCATCTACACTTTTAAGGAGCTGATTCTTAACGTTAGATCTGTAATAAGTAAAGTCAAAAGTTAAACGGTTTTTAAAAAGCCTTAGCTCTGTTCCTGCTTCAAATGTTTTATTTAATTCAGGCTTCAACCATAAATCTTTAAATTTTTCCTGTGTAATGGGAGATGAACTAAATCCATCTATAGTACCAGCATCAAGACCTCTTGCAATTACTGTTGTAAGAGGATCTAAAGCCTGTCCTACTGTAGCATAAGAAGCTCTTACTTTCCAGAAGCTAACTGCTTTTGGAAGGGTTAATATGTCAGAAAGGATAACATTTGCTCCAATGGATTCATAATCGAAAGAATAACTTCCTGTATTGGATAGTGTTGAAGACCAGTCATTTCTGAAGGTTAGATCTAAATAAAGAAATTTCTTATATCCTAATGATGTACTGGCGAAAACAGATTGGTCCTGTCTGTTACCCTGATAAATAGTGTGGCTGGCTGCGTTTTTCTGAAGTTCAACAGGCCAGTACAGATTGTTAAGAGCAAACAAATTCGGAGTCATTAACATACTGTTGTCCAGTTTTGTTGTGGTAGTTCTGATATCGGAAATACTGGCACCAACTGTGAAATCAAAACTAATATTATCATTGATATGCGGGCTACCTATTAATAATGCATCTCCGTATTTAGTGGTTCTTTCGATAGTGTTTTTAATGATCCTTCCGTTTTTCTTACCCTGGAATGATCCTGGTAAAAATGTTGGATGGGTATATGCATAAAGATCTCTTTCTGAATCTGAATAGAAATAGCTATAATTTCCTCTTACTTTAAAATTTAACCAGCTGTTGATTGCATAATTTAATGCTAAAGACCCATAAAAATTTTTATTTTTGGTTAATACCGGGTTTTTGTCCAATATCCACATTGGATTTTGGCTTTCAGCACTAAAATTTCCATCTTTATCAATAGCCCACCACCTCTGAGCTGTTAAGTTTCGGGATTTGTTGAGATATGTATAATCATTCATGTAATTATCTAAATCAACTCCTCTTGGTAACCAGTAAATATTGGTAAGGGGAGAGTAATATGCACCAGGTGTTAATCTGTTCTTAGAATCCTGAAGAGAGGCCATAACATTGGCATCCAGAGTTAGCTTGTCGTCAAGAAATTTACTGGAATTTCTATAACCGATATTATATTGTTTGAAAGTTGAGGTTGGAACAATTCCGTCATTAGAAGTATTTCCTATTGAAAAGAAGTTAGTTGTTTTTTGGTTTCCGGAACTAAAAGTTACATTATTAATTAAAGTTACACCTGTATCCAAGAAGCGATTAAGGTAATCTTTTGATGCACCCGGCTGTCCCCAGCTTTCTTCTGAACCTGGCGTTTGTGTTGCCAGATCGTGTGGGGTTGTCTGAAGATATTTGTATTGTAGCTTAGGAAGGCTATAGGCTTTATCAAATGTTAAGCTGGATGAGAATGATATTTTGCTTTTACCGGCTACTCCTTTTTTAGTAGTAATTAAAACAGCACCATTACTCCCTTGTGCTCCGTATAGGGCAGCGGCAGATGCCCCTTTCAGAAAGCTTACACTTTGTATATCTTCCGGGTTAATGGTACTGAAGATATCTCCGGTGTCAGGCATTTGTGCAAATACCATTGTTTCTGGACCTCCTGTATTATTTACAATAGGAATACCATCTATAACAAATAAAGGTTGACTATTTCTGGTTGATTTGTCTCCTCGCATTACAATTCTTACAGAACCACCGACACCACCATTGGTTTTATTGATTTGTACATTGGATACTTTTCCGTTAATGGAATTTAGTAAGTTTGGGGTTTTGACTTCAGTAAGTTCATCTCCCCCTATCTGTTGGGCAGAGTAGGTCAGTGATCTGGCTTGTCTTTTAATACCCAGAGAGGTGATTACAACCTCCTGAATATTGGATGTTTTTGTAGAATCTTTAGCTTTTCCTTCCTGGGCGTATAGGCCAATAGAGGATGCTAAAAGAACCATCATAATGGATCGTTTTTTCATACTAACTTAAATTTTATAATTTGGACTAATAACTTCTTGTGTCAAGTTTATATTAACACAATGTTAACGAATGTAGGAATAAAATTTAATGATTTGTTAAATAAGAAAAAAGTTAATCTATTTATTTATTGTAAGTATGAATCTTTTTACTTTTTACTGTTATGACGTTAAAATTTGAATTGAAAAAGCTTAAATATATTTATGGTAAAACTAGTATTATGTTAGTTTTATTATCTAATTTTTAAAGCTAAACAGAGAAATTGAATTGTTGGATAATTATTTATATAAATTATTGAAATAAATTCAATGATTGTTTTTGTCGATTATCGGTTAAATAAAGGCAGCAAGGGTATATATAATTAGCCCAACCAATCCACCAACTATGGTTCCATTGATCCTGATAAACTGAAGGTCTTTGCCCACTTCTAATTCTAATTTTCGGCTTAGTTCTTTACCTTCCCAATTGCCAACAGTAGTACTGATAAGTTCAGAAACCTTTCCTGTATTTTTTAGAATAAGCCTGTAAGCGTTAAAACGGATCCATTGATCTATTTTGTTTTGTTGAGACTCATTTTTGTTCAGGTCCTCTGCAAACTGGCGTATGTTTTTCTGAGCATATTGCTTTAGTGCGGAATGATCATTGTCCAGTTCAGACATTAATGTTTTCTTTAGAGAATGCCATATATCTGTAGCGTAATCATTTAATTTATCCTCATTCAGGATGGAAGCTTTTATTTTACTCAGCTCATTTTCCCATCGATCAGATGTTTTTATTTCATTTGCAAATTGATAAATACTCTCTGAAATTTCATTTCTGACCTTATGATCAGGATTGTTTTCTATATCTTCAAAAAAGCTGGCTAGCCCCGTTGTGATTTTGTTTGCTATCTTATTATCAACAAATTTTGGAACCAGAGAATAGCTATTCTGGTGGACCTTGTCACGGATTAATTCATCATTTTCAAGGATATAATTCTTGATTTTAGAGGACAGAAAAGTTATAATTGAATGCTGTTCTCCTTTCTCCAGAAGATAGAAAATACCATTAGAAAGTATATGGTTGATTTTCAGATTTTCTCCGGCTTCTTTTATTTTTCCGGCAATGAAGCTGATGATATCCGGATCTTGAAACTGAGAGATGGCATTTTTCAATAAAATAGCAATTTCTTTCACCAGTACTTCCTGATTCTTTTCTTTTAAAAGCCATTCACTTAGAAAACCGGTTACCTTTATTTTTTCTATATACGGGCGGATATTTTCTGCAGAAGCAAAATTTTCGACTACAAAGTTCCCCAGGTTATCCCCAATTTTCTGTTTACTGTTCTCAATCAGATTGGTATGCGGTATTTTTATACCCATAGGATAATGGAAAAGTGCAGTGACAGCAAACCAGTCTGCAAGAGCACCTACCATAGCTGCTTCGGAAAACGCATGTATATAGCCAATCCAGTGAGAGGTATATTGCTTTTGTAGTACAGTTGTTGTTATAAAGATACAGGCCATCAGAAGAAATAATCCGGTCGCCAGAGCTTTGTACTTAAAGAGTTGTTTTCTTTTTTGTGATTCTGTCATCTGAACAAATTTAGTAAATTTGAAATATGAAAATCTGGCATCTTATTTTTAATCTATGCATTCTGAGTTTGTTCTTACAATGCTCAGAAATGAAAGTGCCTGTTAAAACCAATTCTATGAATACAGAAACATCAAAAAACAATCCATACTACTCCAGAACAGATAAAACGAAATTAAATGTTTCCAATGAGGAGTGGAAAAAGATATTGTCTCCGGATCTCTATGCGGTTGCCAGAGAAGCTGCAACAGAGCGTCCTTTTACCGGGAAATATAATGAAACAGATGAATTAGGCGAATATTACTGTGCCGTATGTGGAAATCATCTTTTCCGCTCATCTTCAAAGTTCGCCAGCACTTGCGGATGGCCTAGTTTCTTTCAATCTGAAAAAGATGCTGTGAAATATAAAAGAGACTCTACTCACGGAATGGAAAGAATAGAGGTTGTTTGTGGTAGATGTGACTCCCATTTAGGTCATGTTTTTAACGATGGGCCGGAGCCTACAGGAGTACGCTATTGTATGAATTCTGTTAGTCTGGATTTTGTTCCGGATAGTGAATCTCAGCGTTAAAGTTTCTTAAATAAAGTTAAACTTATGTCTATTTAAAGTGTTGATATTGAATTTGTTCTAATTTTGCCGAAGCAATTTTCAAAAAAGACATTTTAAATAGTATTACATGAAGAAATTAATCATTTCATTAATTTCTGTTTATGTTGTGTCAACCTCTTTTTTTGTCAACGATACCAATTTTGAGGAATCAAAATCTTTGGTAAAGAAAGACGTTGCCGTGACGGTAAAAAAAACAGAAACAAAACATGAAGCTGTCTCTTCTTCCTCAGTATTGTACGAGGCAATTGACTTTACCGGCTTCAGCAAATTATCAGAAACAGTTTTCGAAAAAGCATATCTTGGATATGTAAACCTGAAAAAGGCAGGGAAAGTGCCTGAAAATAGTAACCTTTTAACAATCTGCGACTTTAGTCTGTCTTCTAACCTGAAAAGATTATGGGTGATTGATGTAAAAGAGAAGAAGATTATTTTCAACTCTTTGGTTGCACACGGAAAAGGAACAGGAGAAGAGTTTGCAGAAAAATTTTCAAACAGAGAAAGTTCACATCAGAGCAGCTTAGGCTTCTATACAACAGAGAATACTTATCAGGGGGATAATGGATATTCTCTGAAATTAGAAGGATTAGATGCAGGTTATAACGATGCTGCCTACAAAAGAGCAATTGTAATGCATGGTGCGGATTATGTTAACGAGGCTTTTGCAATACAGCACAAACGTATCGGAAGAAGCTGGGGCTGTCCGGCTGTTCCAAGAGATATAGCTGCCTCTCTTATCGATGCAATAAAAGAGAAAAATATATTATTTATTTATTATCCGGATCAGAATTACCTTGCTTCTTCACAATGGTTAAAATCACCAGTGGATGATATGAGTATGGAGAAGGCAAGAATTGCAAATAATTAAAATATACCAAGTGGCATTTGAGCTACAATAATTTTCAAACAAATATGGGTCTAAATCCAGACTTGAATTTAAAAACAAATCGTTTAATTCTAAAACCAATCCACGAAGAGTATATTGATGAAATTTATATAAATTTCACAAAGAAAGTGACAGAATTTATGCCTTTCAATCCAAATGGAAATAAAAATGAAATAATAAGCTTTGTTGAAAATTCGAAAGAAAGTTTAATAAAAAAAACAGATATCGTTTTTGTAGTTTTAGATTCAGATGAAAATTTTCTTGGATGTTGTGGAATTCACAATATAAACGAAGAATCTGTTGAAGTTGGGTTGTGGTTAAAGGAAGATTCACAAAGTAAGGGCTTGGGAACGGAGATCATAATTTTATTGATTGATTTTATTGAGCAAAATTTAAAAATAAATTATATAATTTATCCCGTTGATAAAAATAACATTAAAAGCAAAAGAATACCTGAAAAACTTGGATTTGAACCCTATAAATCCTATAATAAATATAAAAATGAATCTGTTGATTTAAATATTATAGAATACAGGAAATATTACTCAAGCTAACATTATATAACAAAATTCAGGCGAAATTGCCAATCAAAAAAAATCTCACAATAAATGTGAGATTTTTTTTGATTTTTCACTTGTATCTGGAAGTGCTTGTTCTATTTTTTATTGAAGTTCAATAGGATTATTATTTTTCTTTTGTTCTTCTTTAAAACGGTCTTGCATTTGTTTCATTCGCTGAGGGTCCATGTTCATTCTTCGGCCGTTTCCACCGCCACCACCTGAATTGTTGGTGAAGAAAGATCCGGGATCGTCCTGGAATCTCTTTTCCATTTTCAGGTAATCGGCTTTTTTCACAGTTATTACCTGGCCACCTCTGTTTTTAATAGCATATGGCTCTGCAATTTTTTTAGTCTGCATCAGATCAAAAGAGTAATCACCATTATTATCTTCAGCTTTTACAATAAGTCCGGGCAAGCCACTGAATTTATATGGCCCATCCTGAAAAGGAACTTCTGTTGTGAACCATGCGTACCATGTTCTTCCTCCATATTGTGTTTCTGCTTTTTGGGTGTTGTATTCTCCAATTTTAGCCGTTTCATTTAGTATCTTCCATTGGAAAGGCTGGTTTTCAGAATAAGAATACTGATCTCGGCCAATTCTGTTTTTAAGAGTTATACTTTGTTTTGGATAATCCTTTTCAATAATATAATTAATGGCAGAACGAAGGTCCTGCATCTGGGTACGGTCAAAATTTCTTGTCTGGCGCATACGATCCATTATAGAATCTCTCTGTATTGTTTTAGCACTGTAGAAAATAGATCCTTGCGGTGTTACATCCAGATTGGCTTGTTCTGTCTTAATATCCCCTTTATTTGTAGCGTCAGGCTTCATGCTTACCTGATATACAAATCTTGTACTCTGTGAAAATACAAGGGATACAATAAATATTGGTAATAGTTTGAATACTTTCATTGTAATTATTTCTGTCTTTTTGGATTATAAAAGAGTGACAATGTTAAAAGTGACAATGAAAAAATATCTAATAAAGTTCAATAGGGTTATATAAAAATATCTTTTTCATTTTAAGAAAGAATTTATGCCGGTTTGATGATGTATCCTGTAAAAAGTTAAAGCTATCTATTCTTGTTATAGATAAATATATGATGGACGGATTTGAATTTGGTATTATTTGTCTTAATTTTGCAATCTAAATTTATTCTAAATTATTGAAATAATGATAAAAGTATCCGATCAGGCAAAATTAAAAGCTGTTCAGTTAATGACTGAGGATGGCTTTGATCCAACACAAGATTATATCCGTGTTGGAGTGAAGAGTGGTGGATGCTCTGGATTGGAGTATGTTCTGAATTTTGATAAAGAAAAACACGATATTGACCAGGTTTTTGAAGACAACGGGATCAAAATTATCGTAGACAAAAAATCATTTCTTTATCTGGTAGGGACAACTTTAGAATATTCCGGAGGACTTAATGGTAAAGGCTTTATCTTCAATAATCCAAATGCATCAAGAACATGCGGATGTGGAGAAAGCTTTAGTTTATAAATTTATAAAAAATACAGGAGACATCGGAGATTGGGGCTTTTTTGCCCATAATTTCCAAAACAAAATAAATAATGAGTAAATACACAGAAGACGACCTAAGGGTTGACCTCGAGAATAAAAAATATGAATTCGGTTGGGAAACAAAGATCGATTATGAAGATTTCCCGATTGGACTGAATGAAGATATTATTCGTGCTATTTCGGCAAAAAAAGAAGAGCCAGAATGGATGACGGAATGGAGACTGGAATCTTACCGTATCTGGTTGAAAATGGAAGAACCGGACTGGGCAAATATTAAGTATGAAAAACCTGATTTCCAGGCAATTCGTTATTATGCTGCACCAAAAGTTAAACCGGAATTGGCTAATCTTGATGAAGTAGATCCGGAATTACTAAAAACTTTTGAAAAGCTAGGTATTTCAATTGATGAACAAAAACGTTTAACAGGTGTTGCTGTAGATATCGTAATGGATTCCGTTTCGGTAAAAACTACATTTCAGGAAACACTTGCTGAAAAAGGAATTATATTTTGCTCTATTTCTGAAGCGATTAAAAATCACCCGGATTTAGTAAAACAATATATTGGTAAAGTTGTGCCAAGAGGAGATAACTTCTATGCTGCACTTAATTCTGCAGTATTCTCTGACGGTAGTTTCTGCTATATTCCGAAAGGGGTAAGATGCCCAATGGAACTTTCTACCTATTTCCGTATTAACCAGGCAGGAACAGGACAGTTTGAAAGAACATTACTTATTGCTGACGAAGGAAGTTATGTTTCTTATCTGGAAGGGTGTACTGCGCCATCCAGAGACGAAAACCAATTGCATGCTGCAGTTGTAGAGCTAATCGCAATGGACGATGCTGAGATTAAATATTCTACTGTACAGAACTGGTATCCAGGTGACGAAAGCGGTAAAGGAGGTGTCTTCAACTTCGTAACAAAAAGAGGTCTTTGTGAGAAAAGAGCAAAAATCTCCTGGACGCAGGTTGAAACAGGATCTGCAGTTACATGGAAATATCCGTCTTGTATCCTGAAAGGTGATTATTCTGTAGGAGAGTTTTATTCTATAGCAGTTACGAATAACCATCAGTATGCAGATACCGGAACTAAAATGATCCATATTGGTAAGAATACCAAATCAACAATTATTTCTAAAGGTATTTCTGCCGGTAAGTCTAACAATTCATATCGTGGACAGGTGAAGGTAATGCCTTCTGCAAAAGGCGCAAGAAACTTCTCACAATGTGACTCGTTGTTAATGGGTAACGAATGTGGAGCACACACTTTCCCTTACATAGAAATTAAAGACCCTACGGCTCAGTTAGAGCATGAAGCGACAACTTCTAAAATTGGAGAAGATCAGATTTTCTACTGTAACCAGAGAGGTATAGATACCGAAAGAGCAATTGCATTAATTGTAAATGGTTTTAGTAAAGAAGTTCTGAATAAGCTGCCAATGGAATTTGCTATTGAAGCACAGAAACTTTTGGAGATCTCATTAGAAGGATCAGTAGGATAAAAAAATAATCAACAATAATTTACCACATTTAACATGTTAAATATAAAGAATCTTCATGCAGGAATTGAAGAAAGAGAAATTTTAAAAGGAATCAATTTAGAAATAAAAGCAGGTGAGGTTCATGCTATTATGGGACCTAACGGTGCCGGGAAGTCTACACTTTCTTCTGTTATTGCAGGGAAAGAAGAGTATGAAGTAACTGAAGGTGAAATTCTTTTTGAAGGTGAAGAAATTCTTGAAGATGCTCCGGAGGAAAGAGCACACAAAGGTATTTTCCTTTCTTTCCAATATCCGGTAGAAATTCCTGGAGTTTCGGTAACTAACTTCATTAAAGCAGCAATGAACGAAACCAGAAAAGCAAAAGGTTTGGAAGAAATGCCTGCAAAAGAAATGCTGGCGTTAATTCGTGAAAAATCTGAGCTTTTGGAGATCAAAAAAGATTTCCTTTCCCGTTCTTTAAATGAAGGATTCTCTGGTGGAGAGAAAAAGAGAAATGAGATTTTCCAGATGATGATGTTAGATCCGAAATTAGCTATTCTGGATGAAACAGATTCAGGTTTGGATATCGATGCGTTGAGAATTGTAGCAGACGGTGTAAACAAATTCCGTAACGAAGGAAATGCTGTTTTAGTTATTACTCACTATCAGAGACTACTGAACTACATTCAGCCAGACTTTGTACACGTATTAGCAGATGGTAAGATTGTAAAAACAGGAGATAAAACTTTAGCATTAGAGCTTGAAGCGAAAGGTTATGACTGGCTTATCTAATCCTTAGAAGGAGATAAGAAGATCATAATCAAATTCAAACTTAAATCATTACAATGTTACAAGAACAAGTTTTACAACAACACGAAGCTTTTTTAGAAACCCTAAAACACCGCTTTCTGGACGATAAAAGAAAAGCGGCATTGGCAAAATTCGTGGAAATAGGGTTTCCTAAAAAGAAAAACGAAGAATATAAATATACTAACCTTGCGGAAATCGTTAACAAGGAATATAATTTCTTCCCTAAAAAAGAGCATAATGTATCTAAAAAGGATCTGGATGCTTTACATATTGGTGAAGAGAATTTTGATTATATTGTTTTCATTAACGGAGAGTTACGCAAAGAGTTTTCAAAAATTTCAATTGAAAATGTAGAGTTTTTATCTTTCAATTATGCGTTGAATGATGAAAAGCACAAAGAAGTTTTTGAGAAGTATTTCAATACAATTACCCATGAGGATAATCCGTTTGCAGACCTTAACCTTGCGTACTGCAAATATGGTTTTTTCCTTCATGTACCGAAAAATACAGTAATTGAAAAACCAATTCATGTATTTTATTTATCACAAAATCAGGAAGAAAACACTTTCTACAATACAAGAAATTTACTAATTGCTGAAGCAGGATCTAAAATTGAGGTTATTGAAAGTCATCATAACTTCGACGATACCTTTACCTTTACCAATTCTGTAACTGAGATTTTTGTTTATCCAAATGCTAAAGCAGACTGGCATAAACTGCAAAATGACAGCGATACTTCTTATTTAGTGGATAATACCTACGCAAGACAAGAGAAAGACAGCCTTGCGACTGTAAATACCTTCTCTTTCGGAGGTAAGCTGGTAAGAAACAACCTGGATTTTATTCATAACGGAGAGAATATCAACAGCTTTATGAACGGGATTACGATCATTAATAATGATCAGTTAGTAGACCACCATACAGCTGTACATCACAACTTTCCTAACTGTGAAAGCTACCAGAATTATAAAGGTGTTTACAATGGTAAATCACATGGTGTATTCAACGGGAAAGTATTTGTAGATAAAATTGCACAAAAAACCAATGCTTATCAGCAAAACAACAATGTTTTGTTAAGCGAAGGAGCAACAATAGATACCAAACCTCAGTTAGAAATCTTTGCAGATGATGTGAAGTGTTCTCACGGTTGTACAGTAGGTCAGCTGGATGATGAAGCATTATTCTATCTGAGAGCCAGAGGTATCTCTAAAAATGAAGCAAGAGCACTATTGCTATATGCCTTTGCTCATGATGCAATGCAGAATATTGACATTGAACCTCTTAAGTTAAAAGTTTCTAAGCTTTTAGCTGAGAAGTTAGAAGTAGATATCGAATTCTAATTAACATAAAGATGATACTAACTACCACCAACACAATCGAAGGACATCCGGTAAAAGAATACAAAGGAATTGTTACCGGGGAAACCATTATCGGAGCGAATGCTCTTAAAGACTTTATGGCAGGATTAACCGACTTTTTCGGAGGAAGATCTACTACCTATGAAAAGGTTCTTATCGAAGGAAAAGATACTGCTTTAAGAGAGTTACAGGAGCGTGCGGTACAGATGGGCGCTAATGCGGTTATCGGTATCGATTTAGACTACGAAACTGTTGGCCCGAACGGAGGAATGTTGATGGTTACTGCAAGCGGAACAGCAGTAGTTATATAGACCGTAAAATGGACCTGGGCCAGATCAGTTTTAATCTCAAAGCTTATAAGGAGCACAACCAGATTTTGGATGCTGCAAATTTTGTTGTACATCAGTTTGGTCTTGAGAATAAGGACTTTGAAGGTTTCGGTTTTCGGGAAGAAATAGAGCCAAACTCTATTTTGTTGACTACAGAAGGAGAATTTGGAGAGGCCCAGCGGATTATAATTCCCCGGAACCTGTTTGACTTTGATTTAGCTCTTGTAATGAATGTGATTGCCCACGAGATGGTTCATGTTTCACAAAGAGCAGCTAAAGACTTTGTTGAAGATAAAAATGAAAGAGAATGGCAGGCTTATTATGAAATGCTGTTTCATAAGCGCTTTCCTCAGTTACCGGAACTTTCCGTCTTTCATAAAAAATTCTTTGCGGACAAAGCTTACACATATTACGGAAGAATGGGTGAAGGCTCTGAACTTCAACAGAAATATGCTGATGAAAAAGCAGAAGTTGATGCCTTTATAATGGCTTTAACAGAACAAAAAAACTAAAAGTAATGTTTGATGTACAAGAAATCCGTTCACAGTTTCCTATTCTTCAGGAAAAGGTTAATGGTAAAGATTTAGTTTACTTGGATAATGCAGCAACCAGCCAGAAACCTAAAATGGTTTTGGATGCTATTAATAACTATTATGAGCATTACAATGCAAATGTTCACAGAGGGATTCATACACTTAGCCAGGTAGCTACAGAGATGATGGAAGATGCTCGTAAGAAGGTACAGCGATTTATCAATGCAAAGCATGATTATGAAGTACTATTTACTAAGGGGACAACTGAGGGGATTAATCTTGTTGCTTATGCAATTACTGATCTGATTAAGAAAGATGATGAGATCATTATTTCTTACCTGGAGCACCATTCTAATATTGTTCCTTGGCAGATGTTATGTCAAAGAACAGGAGCAAAACTTCGTGTAATTCCGATGAATGAAGAAGGTATTTTGCAAATAGATGTTCTGGATGAATGGCTTTCTGAGAAAACGAAGCTTGTTTCTGTAAATCAGGTTTCCAATGCCTTAGGTATTGTTAACCCGATTGATGAAATCATCAGAAAAGTAAGAGCAAAATCTAATGCTTTTGTATTTATAGACGGTGCACAGGCTGCGCCACATTTCGAAATAGATGTTCAGGCAATGGACTGTGATTTCTTCGCTTTCTCAGGCCATAAAATGTATGGACCAACAGGAACCGGAATTTTATATGGAAAAGCATCCGCTTTGGAGCAGTTAAATCCATTTCACGGAGGTGGCGAAATGATTGACCATTGTACTTTCGAAAAAACAACTTACGCAGGGCTTCCTTTCAGATTTGAAGCCGGAACACCAAATATTGCAGGTAATATTGCAATAGGAACAGCAGTGGATTTTATGGAGAAAGTAGGAAGATCCAATATTGCAGCACATGAACATGCATTATTAAAATATGCACAACGTAAACTTCTGGAAATAGAAGGCCTAAAAGTATATGGTGAACACGCCAATAGAGCAGGTGTAGTTTCCTTTAATCTATCCGGAATAGGTATTGCCTCGGATGTAGGTATGATCCTGGATAAATTGGGTATTGCTGTAAGAACAGGACACCATTGTACACAACCAATCATGGAATATTTTGGTGTTGCAGGAACGGTAAGAGCCAGTTTTGCTGTATACAATACATTTGAAGAAATAGATATCTTAACAGAGGGTGTGAAAAAAGCTCAAAAGATGTTGGCATAAAACAAGAAGACAAATCTTTCTTATATGATAAAAATGATCGGAAATTTTCCGATCATTTTTTTATGATGTTATTTTAATGTTGGAATCCCGTAATCTTTGCTTCGTCCAGATCTAGGCTTAATTCCTGTTTTCGAAGAACAGAATCGTCAAATTCATCCATTCTGCGAAGCTCAGTAAGTAGCTTTCTCTGCTCCTTTATAATCTCTCTCCGGATTTCTGTAACCGATTTTACTGCATCACCATGAAAACTGTTGTTAATGCATTTTAATCGATTTTCCAGTAGCTCCAGATCTGCCTGCAGTTGCATTTTTCGGTTATTGACCAAAGAATATTTTTGCACTTCTTCCGAATAATTCTTTTCCAGAGTATGTAGCGCAATTCTTTTTAATTTCCACAATATTCTTGTTTCTTGCTCTTCTTCAGACATAGTAGCTCCTACTTCCTTAATATCAATGTATTTCAGGATAATAGGCAATAAAAGCCCCTGTCCTACAAGGGTGAGCAGGATAATAATAAATGTTACAAAAATAATCATATCTCTATGAGGGAAAGCTTCTCCTGATGGCAGAGCCAAGGGTATGGCCAGCGCTCCGGCAAGGGATACAACACCCCGCATGGCCGCAAGGCTTAATATAAAAGGTTCCCTCCAATCCAAATGTTTGTCTTTTTTACGGATGCTTTTAAATAATAAAGGCGGGAGATAGGTCCAGGTAAAGGTCCACACAAATCGGGTTAATACAATAGCCCCGCCAATGATTACGGCATAACCTAAACCGGATTTTATAGCTTCCGGTGACATTTCATCTATAATACCGGGCATTTGCAAGCCTATCAGGATAAAGATAAAAGCATTCATCAGGAATATAATCGTGCTCCACACATTTACAGCCTGTATACGTGTTGTATGTGTCTGAAAACGGTTAGAGTTATAAGACATAACAAGTCCGCCGGTAACAACAGCCAGAACCCCCGAATAATGGAAGTGTTCCGCAACAATATACATGATATAAGGTGTAATCAGTGTAAAGATAGTATCGATATCAGAAGTCGTTGGCAGGATTCTGAAAATCAGCATTAACAGGAAGGCAACGACAAGACCTACAAGTGCACCCATAATAGCCATTACAAAGAAGTTTCCTATGGCTTCCTGCATTACGAACTGCCCGGTAAGTATGGCTGCCAGTGCAAACTTCATTACAATTAAACTCGATGCATCGTTTATTAAGCTTTCTCCTTCCAGGATGCTAAGTGTTCTTTTGGGAATCTTTAGGTGTTTTAAGATGGATGTAGCGGCAACAGCATCCGGAGGGGAGTTAATCCCGCCCAGTAAAAATCCCATTGCTACAGTTATTCCCGGAATCATATTAGAAGAGAGATATGCTACTACTATGGATGTCAGAAAGACCAAACCAAAGGCGAGTCCCAGTATGGGTCTTCTGAACCTTAGAAAGTCTTTCCATGAGGTATTCCATGCCGCTTCAAAAAGAATAGGGGGCAGGAAGATAAGGAAAACAATACTAGGATCTACCTGAAAAGTTGGTAAGCCAGGAATAAAGCTTATCAAAAGTCCGGCAACTGTAAGGAATATAGGATAAGCAATGCGGATCTTTTGTCCAAGCATTACCAGGAGCATTACACCAAAGGCAATGCCTATTCCCCAGAGTAAATAGTTTTCGATCATTTGATAATTGTATTAAATTGTGTGTTGGAAAATAAAGAATTGTCGTCAAAAATATGAAAAATTTCATTTATGAAAACGCCTTGTTCTGATAGATAAATGTAATAATCATAACAAAAAAACGGGCGTTTCAATTGAAATGCCCGTTATATCTTGTGAAAAAGAAGATCTAATTATTTTTTTAATTCTTCTTTAGCAGCGGTTGCAGCTCTGTCTATTTTATCACCTGCTTTCTGAGCACCTTGCTTAATATCTTTACCAGCTTTGTCTACAGCATCACCAGTCTTATGAGCAGCATCTTTCACGGCATCACCAGTCTTGTCAGCCGCGTTCTTCACAGCGTCACCAGTTTTATCAGCTGCATTTTTTATTGCATCACCAGTTTTGTTAGCCGCATTTTCTACTTTGTCCTCAGCTTTCTGAACGCCTTCTTTTACTTTCGCGCTATCTAATTTTGTTTCAGTAGTTGTAGTCGTTGTAACTGTACCGGAATCTGTAGATTTAATTTCAGTACTTGTAGTTTCCTTTTTGCAAGAAGTCAAAGCCAGTGCAGAGAATACTGCTACACCTAAAATTGTTTTTTTCATATTTAGTTGATTAAAATGTTTAAGATGTGAATTTAACGTAAAAAAATGATATTTATTTTACTTTAAAAGAAGAAATTACCGGGAAGTGATCAGAAATTTTTAATTCTCTGTCTACTGTATAGCTTGTAGCCTTTATTTGTGGGCTACAGAAGAGATAATCTATACGAATCGGAAATTTGTAATCGTGAAAACTTGTAGCAGATCCTGAACCTGCTTCCATAAATGCATCATTAAGGTTTTTGCTTAAATGGTAATATTCATAGGAGCTAGGTACAGAGTTGAAATCTCCACCCAGAATAACAGGATAGGGGGAGTTTTGTACAAATTCCCGTACAGCAGCTACCTGGTCCTGGTGAATTCTGAAACTTTCCGCCATTCGGGAACCTAAAATTTTTGCTTTTTCTTCATTAATTTTATTGTCGCCGGTTGGGCGAAGCATATCTTTTTTCAGATAAAAAGGCTCGAGATAAACATTAATAAAACGGATGGTTTTTCCATTTATATTGATATCTGCATACAGAGAATGTCCATTGCTGCCATCTTTTATAATCTCACCCTGATTTTTAACCGGATATTTAGAATATATAGAGACAACTCGTTCTTCTACAACATGCTTAAACCCAGGAATAGAAAGAGATTCTTTATTGTGGTAGCCTTTTTCCTGGAAAAATATAACATCAGGAGCTTCGCCTTCCAAAAAGGATTTTAGGGTGGGAAGATCGCGTCCAGCATGAATATTATAGGTAACAACTTTTAGATTTCCTGCTACAGAGCCTGGACTGTAATTAACCCATCTTCTGATAGGGTTGAAAAAGAAAAGAAGACCAATAAGGAAAAATATAGCCCTCTTTTTCCACGTTGCAATCCATACAATAGTAAGTACAATGTATGCAATTATAAGTGGAGGAAATACTAAAGGGACAAAATTAAACCACTTAAAAACCTTAGGTGGTATAAAACTATTGAGTAACATTGCAGCAAGGGCAAAAAATAGCACCAAATGCAATAATGTAAGTATAAGTCGAATAACTTTCATCGGCGATCTATCCTGAATCTGTTTTTAGTCCAAATTTTGATCAGGATAAAAGCAATAACTGCGCCACCAAGATGTGCAAAGTGTGCAACATTATCTCCCTGAGAATCTCTTACACCTAAGAAAAACTCAACGATGATAAGGAAAGGCATTAAATACTTAGCTTTAATAGGAATTGGCGGGATCAGCATCATGATCTTAGCATCCGGATAAAGCATTGCAAAAGCTACTAAAAGCCCATAAATGGCTCCTGAAGCTCCTACCATTGGTGTTCTTAGAAAATCGAAAAGTTCCTGAACTTCTTGCGGATTTCCTCTAAAAGTAGCATTCTGAACATCATTAACAAAAGAGCCGTTAATACCTAACTTTGAAAGATGAAAAAGCTGTTCGATATCTGTTCCCTGCGCAACAAGACTGTTAATAAGACTGTCTACCTGGATATAGTTAACGATGTTAAATAAAATATAAGCCCCAATACCACATACAAAGTAGAATATTGCATACTTTTTAGGTCCTAAAGTCATTTCAATTGCCGAACCGAAAGACCATAAAGCAATCATGTTGAATATGATGTGCATATACCCGTCATGCATAAACATGTGGGTAATCACCTGATAAAACTGGAAGTTAGGTGATCCCGGGAAAAAAGCCCCCAGAATTACTCCTAAATCTATTCCAATGGGCTTTAAAAGAAAAGTAGCTACAAATAGCAGAACATTAACAATCAGCAGGGTTTTGGTAATAGGTGGAATATATCTTTGCATATTTTTTACATTTTAAGTTTATTTTTCAGTTCCTCAATAGGAAGCTCTATATAGCACTTCTTTTTATTGTGGTTGTATTCCGGGAATCCCAGTGCTGAAAAATCTTCAATAAGGCTCTCTACGTCTTCTTTCTGATGGAAGTCGAAGTTGGATTTAGATTGTAATTTTACCTGTTTGCTTTCAAAGAATTCAAAAAAGTCTAAACTTTCGTCTTCATATTCTGCAAAAATTTTTTGTAAAAGAGGTATAATATCTTTGTCTGATAAATCTTCCGGTACAGCATGAATATGTAATATATGTTCACTTCCATCCAGATTCATATCAAAACCTATTTTAATCAACTTCTCACGAACCGCCAGGTAGGTCATCTTTTCTATCTCATTTAGATAAATTTCATGAGAGAATAATAATTTCTGGCTATGGGTTTGAGATGTTTTCTTCTTTTGCTTTCTTTCATAAAGCACCAATTGGTGCATTCTGCCCAGATCAAGCATCAACGTTTTACTGTTGTGATTGTAAAGCCAGAATCCGTTAGGAAGTCGCATCAATTCATCTTCCGTATCGTCTTCATCAAATAAATTGATTTTTGAAGGGGAAGGCGAAACACTTGTCTGGTACATTTCTGTAAGACTAACTATCTCTTGTGGTTTCGGTGCAGAAGTCTCTTCCCGGAAAGGATTGTAATTGCGGTCTACCTGTATGGTAGGAATTACAACTCTGTCACTAGGAGAACGAGAAACAATCATTTCATCATGCATAGGTTCTCTGTCAAAATCCAAGCTTGGGGAGATGTTATAAATCCCGAGAGATCTTTTGATAGAGGAACGCAGCATTGCGAAAATAACATTCTCATCCTCGAATTTCACTTCTGTTTTCTGTGGATGTATGTTTACATCTATTTTTGCCGGATCTATTTCTAAAAACAAGAAATAGCTTGGAATATATTGAGGCTGCAAAAGACCTTCGAATGCTTCCTGAACCGCACGGGAAAGATAAGGGCTTTTAAAATACCTGCCATTAACAAAGAAAAACTGTTCGCCTCTGTTCTTTCTTGCGGCTTCTGGTTTTCCTACATATCCGTTAAGTCTTACCCAATCTGTCTCTTCTTTAATCGGAACCAGGAGAGAATGTAAACGTCTTCCGAAAATATCGATGATTCTTTGTAATTCTGTACTTTTTCGTAGACGGAATACTTCAGAATCATTATTATAAAGTGAAAATTCTAATCCCGGATGTGCAATAGCAACACGCTGGAATTCATCCATAATATGGCGGATTTCAACATTATCCGATTTTAAGAACTTTCTTCTTGCAGGCACATTATAGAATAGATTTTTCACAGCGAAGTTACTTCCATCTGTACTTTGTACAGGTTCCTGTTCAATCAGTTCCCCTCCGTGGATCATAATATGTGTTCCGTAGGAAGTGTCTGTCTGTTTGGTTTTAAGATCTATCTGAGCAACAGCCGCAATAGATGCTAAAGCTTCACCTCTGAAACCTTTAGTCGCAATTCGGAAAATATCTTCCGTTGTTCTTATTTTGGAAGTGGCATGGCGCTCAAAAGCCAGCCGGGCATCCGTAGCCGACATTCCGCTTCCGTTATCTACAACCTGTACCAGAGTCCGGCCACCATCCTTCACAATTAGTTCTATGGACGTTGCACCAGCATCTATAGCATTCTCCAAAAGCTCTTTAACGATGGATGCAGGTCTCTGCACCACTTCGCCGGCGGCAATCTGGTTAGCTACATGATCGGGAAGGAGTCTAATGATATCAGGCATTGTAGATTTTTATTTTTCTAATGTCAAAAATACATATAAGATTTTGGAAAAAAAATTTCATTTTCGGTAAAATTAGTATTCTGAAACGGAAAAGGAGTACTAATTAGTATCTAAATAATAATGACTTTTATGAAAAAATTGAAAGAACTCCCTAAAAAACTTATTTTTGCACTTTAAATAATATTATGGCTAAACAGGAAGACGTTTTCAAGAAGGTGATTTCTCACGCGAAAGAGTATGGTTTTATATTTCCGTCAAGTGAAATTTATGACGGACTTTCTGCAATCTATGACTACGGACAGAATGGTGCTGAGCTGAAAAACAATATCAAGCAGTATTGGTGGAAAGCAATGGTACAACTGAACGAAAACATTGTGGGAATCGATTCAGCAATCTTTATGCACCCTACAATCTGGAAGGCTTCCGGACACGTAGACGCTTTCAATGATCCATTAATTGATAATAAAGATTCTAAAAAACGCTTCCGTGCAGATGTGCTGGTAGAAGATTATTGTGCGAAATTAGAAGATAAAGCTCAGAAAGAGATAGATAAAGCAGCAAAACGTTTCGGCGAAGCTTTTGATAAAGCTCAGTTTGAAGCTACAAATCCAAGAGTAATAGAGTACAGAGAGAAGCAGAAAACTATTCTGTCCCGTCTGGCAAAATCTCTTGAAAATGAAGATCTGGCAGATGTGAAATCTCTGATTGAAGAATTGGAAATTGCAGATCCGGATACAGGTTCTAAAAACTGGACAGAAGTAAGACAATTCAACTTAATGTTCGGTACTAAGCTTGGTGCTACTACGGAAACAGCAATGGATCTTTATCTTCGTCCGGAAACAGCACAAGGTATTTTTGTAAATTACCTGAACGTTCAGAAAACTTCCCGCCATAAACTTCCTTTTGGTATTGCCCAAATAGGTAAAGCATTCCGTAACGAAATCGTAGCAAGACAATTTATCTTCAGAATGCGTGAGTTCGAACAAATGGAAATGCAGTTCTTTGTACCTCCTGGAACAGAGCTTGAATACTATGAAAAATGGAAACAAACCCGTTTGAAATGGCACTTGGCTTTAGGTCTTGGTGAAGAGAATTACAAATTTCACGATCATGAGAAACTAGCGCATTATGCAAATGCTGCGGCTGATATAGAATTTAAATTCCCATTTGGATTCAAAGAATTGGAAGGTATTCACAGCAGAACTGACTTTGACCTTTCTGCACATGAGAAATTCTCGGGTAAAAAACTACAATATTTTGATCCGGAAAGAAATGAAAGCTATGTACCATACGTAGTGGAAACTTCCGTAGGTCTGGACAGATTATTCCTTTCTATCCTTTCTCACTGCCTGAAAGATGAAGCACTTGAGGACGGATCCGAAAGAACAGTTCTTTCTCTTCCTCCAGCTTTAGCACCATTTAAAGTGGCGGTATTACCGTTAATGAAGAAAGATGGCCTTGCTGAATATGCGGAGAAAGTATTTGATGATTTGAAATATGATTTCAATGTTTATTATGAGGAAAAGGATGCTATTGGTAAGCGTTACAGAAGACAAGATGCTATAGGAACGCCATTCTGTATTACAATTGATCATGATTCATTAAACGATCATACTGTAACACTTAGAGACAGAGATACAATGCAACAGGAAAGAGTTCCGGTTTCTGAACTAAGGAGAATCATCGATGATAAGGTTAACTTCAGAAATCTTTTGAGTAAAATCTAATCTTAGCGATATAAGTAAAAAGCCCTTACAAAATACTGTAAGGGCTTTTTTATTTTACTGAAGAAATGCCGAGTTATTTACCTTGTTGTAAAATAGTTTTAAGAGATCTGCAAGCATCATTAATTTTATTTAATAAAGGCTTTTTTACGTGGTGTAGAGGGTGGAAAACTTTCACGGAATAAGAATATCTCCTATATTTGCTAAAAGAAATAGTATGGTAAATTCAAGAGCGAGAGAAACGACAGAGGCTATCGAGCGTATCTATGTTTCCATGCGACACTTATTCTACAGAGGGTTTTTCAAACCTGGAGGTATTTCCGGAGAAGCATTACGAAAACTTTTAATGATCATTCAACCAGAGATCTATGGTAGTATGGGGAATCCCAACAAAGTAGAGCTTAATGGTCTTTTATATGTTTTGGACAGACTTCCGGAAGGAATAGAAGAATGTGCTTTCATTCATTTAACTTCAGATGAAGGCTTCGAAAAAGGAAGCTTTGACCCTATCGTTCCTAAAAAACGTCGAAGAAATTGTTATCGTATAGATGAACACCAAATGAACATTGAAGTTCTTTTGGGAAGATCAGAAATTTATGATATTCTAACTCACCTTACATTCTTATATCTTGAAGCGGATAAAATACGAGATATTGGCTTCGATATGAATGAAGGCGGGCGTCCTAAGCGTGTTTGGAAAATTATTGAAGAGGTTGCATTAGGAGAGAAAAAGTTTTCCAGAAAGGAAAAAGAAGTGGCATTGGTTCATCTTTCAGCATTGCTGGGAAGACCGTTTGATGAAACTTTAGAAGCATATAATAACTTCGGAGACGATGATAACCCAGATCGTTTATTCAAGATTATTTACTGGTTGGGCCAGATAAGTCTTGATGACTGGAAGGAAAGCAGAGAGCGTGAAATTTATTTCAGTTCGATCCTTCAGGAGCGTGTGGGGCATCACTTCTTTGGTGAAAAATGGGCGAATAATGTAAAGAGAGTCTTGGTGGAAAATAATCTTCATGAAAGACCTTTACATATTATAAGTGCCAATATGCACAGTGTGCAGAATATGCTTTTTGCGAATGATGCACTGAACAAAAAAGTTACAAAAGAAGTAGATTACCTTCTATATCAGAAAATAAGTAACACAAAAGAGCTTAGAGATAAGATTTCAGATTATGCTCAGAATAAAAGTGTTATTTACATTGATGATGACAGCGGAAGTAATATCGATGTTCAGATCATTGATCTGGCAAAGACTGATCTTAAAAATAGCCCGTTAGGACACTATAAGTATTCCGGAGACGATGTTATCATGGTTTTTGATTATGCTTTCGGTGAGCAGGCTTTTGAGGTAATGGATGAATTGCTTCGTCCGTTTGAAACAAATAGTATTACATTTAAAATGAATGTGAAATCTGTTTCTGTAATGGGTAAAGCTGGTATCCTTACCGGAGGTAAAGGAGATATTATGATTCCTACATCTCATATTTTTGAAGGAACTGCGGATAACTATGTTTTCAAAAATGCATTGAGTAAAGATGACTTTACAGACAATGAGCTGAAAGCATTCGAAGGAAGCATGATTACAGTTTTGGGAACCTCACTTCAGAATAAAGATATCCTTTCTTACTTTATGACGACTTCATGGAAAGCTGTAGGGCTGGAAATGGAAGGTGCGCATTATCAGAAAGCGATTCAGATTGCATCAAAAATCAGAAATCACATTGAAGAAGATTTGTTTGTAATCTATGCTTATTACGCATCGGATAATCCACTGGAAACGGGTAGTACACTATCCTCAGGCGGATTGGGTCTTACAGGTGTAAAACCAACATATCTGATTACATTAAGAATTCTGGAAAAAATTATTGAAAAAGCAAATCAGAAGAAAACTAAATAAAATAAAACTCCCTGAATTTCAGGGAGTTTTTTATGTTGTTTTTCTAAATACTTCTCAGAAGTATTGCTATTGAATGCTGTTTATTCTATTGATAACAGGCAATGCGAATATCCCGCTGGTTTGCAGGTATTTCTGATACATAGCTTTTGCTTTCACTCCATATTCAGCATTATTTTCCTGTTGATAATGGAAATAAAAAAGATTTCCCAGCATTTCATAATAATCGGGATGATCTTTAGTTTCCCTTTCCTCAACCAATTGAATAAGCTCTTCCGAAGTTTTGGAAGAGACATCCTGAAAATCCATTTTGAAAATATCTCTCATAAGAGAATCAAAATCCAGTTCTTTCTGCATCAAACTTTCTTCCGGTTTCCCTAAAAGCAGTTTTTCCAATGCCTGAGAAAGTTGTCTGATTAATCGTATTGTAAAGTCTTTATCCTGAATCATATTTTTAATTTATCCAAAGAACATATAAGCTAATAAAATAGAAGTGATAACACCTACTAAGTCGGCTAAAAGCATTGCTCCCACCGTATAGCGTGTATCACGAATAGAAACGGCGCCAAAATATACTGCAATCACATAAAATGTAGTATCAGAGCTCCCCTGTAATATAGCAGAAAGTCTTCCCTGAAAACTGTCCGGCCCAAAAGTCTGCATAGTATCTACCATCATACCACGTGCTCCGGAGCCGCTTAAAGGTTTAATTAATGCTGTCGGAAGGCCATCTACAAATCTGGTATCTAAATGCGAAAGATTTGCCAGATATTTCATTCCGTCGATGATAATATCGAAAACACCGCTGGTTCTAAGTAAAGAGATAGCGATAAGGATGCCTACCAAGTAAGGTATAATCTTTACACAGGTATAGAAACCTTCTTTTGCGCCCTCTATAAAAGCGTCGAAAATATTTATTTTTTTATAAATACCTCCTAATACAATAAGTAAGAATATTAATAGGATGATACCATTACTCAGAAGCTTGCTAAAGTCATCCAACTCTTCCTTGTTCAGGCGAACCAGAAACATTACCAAAAGGGCAATAATAGCAGATATACCTCCCAAATAAGCCAGGACAATAGGCTGTAACAGGTTGATTTTTTGTTTAAAAGAAACAATAATCATCGCAGCCATTGTTGCAAAAAAGGTTGCGATCATACATGGAAGGAAGATGTCTGTAGGAGTTGCAGACTTCATAGAAGCACGAATAGCAATAATACTAACGGGAATTAAGGTTAATCCGCTGGCATGCAGACATAAAAACATGATTTGTGCATTGCTGGCTCTGTCTTTATTTGGATTTAAGGTTTGCAAACTTTCCATAGCTTTTAGGCCAAAAGGAGTCGCTGCATTATCCAATCCCAGAAGGTTGGCACTAAAGTTTAGCATCATATGCCCATAAGACGGGTGTCCTTTTGGAATCTCCGGAAACAGTTTTGAGAAAAAAGGTTGTATTAGGCGACTAAGGAAATTGATTCCTCCTGCTTTTTCAGCAATGCTCATAAAACCCATGAATAAGGTCATAATACCGATAAGACCGATACAAATATCAACAGCGGTTTTACTGGTGTTAATTACCCCGTCTGAACCTTGAATCCGGTATATCTTAATATCTTCACTGCCTTCTTTCTTACTATAATGAATTCTGTTCTCCTGATAATTCGGATTTTTAGCAATTGAATCCCGGATTATTGGTGAAAATTGTGTCAGATTTTTCTTTCCGATTTGTATAGTATCTCCGCTTTTTCCTACAATCATATCATTGTAGACCGATTTATAATCATTAGAGCTGAGGTATTTAATACTTGCAACGGCAATTGCAACGATAATGAAAGCACTCCAGATTCTGCTTAAAGCCATTTATGCTAAATTTTAGTAAAAATAAGGAAAAAATATTGATTCTGCTTCTTATTCGCGGGTACAGTAAGGTTATGATAATAATATTGTTAAATAATCAGACATAAGTGTTAAAAAACTTATATTTGACTATATAATAGCTGTTTATCTGCATTAAAACCATTTCACACAATATACAATGAGAAGTATACCATATATCATTAGAAGGGCAACATTTCTGGTCAAAGAGAGAGGAATTGTCAACAGTTGTAAATTTATTTATTCTCGCTATGGATATTTCTTAAAATACAGAATAAAGTTATCTAAAGTCTTTACTCCCGATCAGCTTAATATACAGAACATATATGCCTATAAGTACGAACCTATTATGCATTATTCCTTCAACAGGATGCTGAAAGGAATTGATTGGGACTGGAAGGAAAGTACCTTTATTGACATTGGCTGTGGGAAAGGAGCTGCTATTTTATTGGCTACACGCTACAATTTTAAGAGATATATTGGAGTAGAATTATCTCCCTTATTGGCAGAAGAATGTAGGAAGAATATCAGAAAATTTATAGGAAAAAAGGAAATTGATTATGCCGTTTATAATTGTGATGCCACAAAATATACAATTCCGGACGATATAAATGTATTCTATTTTTTTAATCCTTTTGCACCACCTGTCTTAAAGGTTGTTATGTACAATATTGAATTGTCTCTTATAAGAAACCCCAGAAAAATATTAATTCTGTATTTCAATGCAATGTATTTACCAATAGTTTTGGATAGTGGGTATAAAATTATTTATGCTGAAAAAACAGATCCTGTTGCCAGATACAAGTACGGAAATTTTGCACTTACCAACTGAGTATAAAGTGGCCAAATACTATAACTGAATATACATTAACTGATTTCCTGCATCTTCATCCATACTGGAAATAAATACAGCATGACGCGTTTTTTCGATAAGACCGTTGATAAAAAATGAAGTTTCGAAAAACTGGCGGTGGACACCTGGTAACAGGCTTTCAAAAAACTGAATTCCTATTGCATTGTTGTGTAGATCCATCTTGGTTTGTAAGGGCTCGTTGGGGAAAAGCTCTTCATGAAAATCTGTGACTCTTTTGCACCAACGGATGCACTTTCGGGGTGAAGATACCTTGCAGCAATACATCAGGATCAGACAACACCACAAAGCATGTCTGAAGGCATTTCCTTTACCATCTGTACTGTTGGTTCTCGGGAAATATTTTTTGGCAATAAGATAGGCCCGGACAGTTGCAACAAAGGATAATATAGAAAAAATAGGGTTGCTTAAAGAGAGTTTAAGCAACCTTATAAATTTTTTAAATGTTAATTGTCTAAAAGTATTAATAAAAACTTTTAGGGTTTTCATTAACTGATATATTAAGCGTTAACATTCATCAGTAACCTCATTGATCTGGATACTGTATCTTTAATTTCGTTTCTTCTTACGATAAAGTCTACAAAACCTTTTTCTAAAAGGAATTCAGATGTTTGGAAACCTTCAGGAAGGTCTTTACCAATCGTTTCTCTGATAACTCTAGGACCCGCGAAACCGATAAGTGCTCCTGGTTCTGCCATAATGATATCAGCAGTCATTGCAAAAGAAGCTGTAATACCACCAAAAGTAGGGTCAGTTAAATAAGCAACATATGGTAAACCTTTGTCTGAAAGCTGAGCCAACTTAGCCTGAACTTTTGCTAACTGCATTAGTGAATAAGCTGCTTCCTGCATTCTTGCTCCACCTGATTGGCAAATAATCATAAACGGTAATTTATGCTTCATTGCATAGTCGATAGCACGGCTAATTTTCTCTCCCATTACAGAACCTAATGAACCTCCGATAAAAGAGAAATCCATACAGGAAACCACAAGTTCCAATCCGTTTACTTTACCAACAGCGTTACGTACAGAATCCGTTAATTTAGTCTTGCCTTTTACTTCTTTTAGTCTGTCAGTATAAGCTTTAGTATCTTTAAAATTAAGAATATCTACACTTTCAACATTAGCATCTAATTCTTTAAACTTGCTGCCGTCGAAAAGCATATCGAAGTACTCTCTGCTTCCAATTCTCACGTGGAATCCATCCTCAGGAGAAACGAAGTTATTGTTTTTCAGTTCTTCGTGTTCAATAATTTTTCCTGTTGGTGTTTGGTGCCACAATCCTTTCGGAGAATCTTTCTTCTGCTCCGTTGGAGTGTTGATGTTTTGTTTCTTTCTTTTAAACCAGTCAAAAGCCATTTTCTAATTTATTTAAGAGAAGAAACAGAGCTAAAATTTTAACTCTGTTTCTGTTGATTTATTATTTAAGGGTATCGATATTGTTTAGATCCTCGAAAGCCTGAACCAGACGTTTAGAGAATGTTTCTTCTCCTTTTCTGATCCATACTCTAGGGTCATAGAATTTCTTGTTTGGTACGTCAGCTCCTTCAGGGTTACCGATTTGGTGTCTCAGATATTCAATTTTTTCATTCATGTAATCTCTGATTCCTTCTGCGTAAGCAAATTGAAGGTCTGTATCAATATTCATTTTGATAACACCGTAACCAATTGCTTCGCGGATTTCTTCAAGTGTAGAACCTGAACCTCCGTGGAATACAAAGTTTATTGGCTTGTCTCCTGTTCCGAATTTCTCCTGAACAAATTTCTGAGAGTTATCTAAAATTTTTGGTGTAAGTTTTACGTTACCTGGCTTGTATACTCCGTGAACATTACCAAAAGCAGCAGCAATAGTAAAGTTGTCAGAAATAGCTCTTAGTTTTTCATAAGTGTAAGCTACATCTTCCGGTTGAGTATATAATAATGAATTGTCTATACCAGAGTTGTCTACACCATCTTCTTCACCTCCTGTTACGCCTATCTCTACTTCTAAAGTCATTTGCATTTTTGCCATTCTTTCGAAATATTTTGCACTGATCTCCAGGTTTTCTTCTAGTGGCTCTTCAGAAAGGTCAAGCATATGAGAAGAGTATAAAGATTTTCCATTTTGCTTATAGAATGCTTCACTAGCATCTAAAAGTCCATCGATCCACGGAAGTAATTTCTTTGCACAGTGGTCTGTGTGTAAGATTACAGTAGCTCCATAAGCTTCTGCTAATGTATGGATATGTTGTGCTCCTGCAATAGATCCAAGAATTGCAGCTCTCTGTCCCTCATTAGATAATCCTTTTCCTGCATTGTAGATTGCTCCACCGTTGGAAAACTGAATAATAACCGGTGCATTAAGTTTAGCGGCTGTTTCCATTGTTGCATTGATGTTGCTGGAACCGATAACATTTACTGCCGGTAAGGCAAATTTGTTTTCTTTTGCATACTGAAAAATGTCAGTAACCATTGAACCTGTGGCCACGCCAGCTGGAAACATTTTGCTCATTTTTTTATTTTTTATTTGATGTAGGTTATTTAAAATTTTATTTGGTAAAGATAAGAAAAAATCTACTTCTCATATTTCTTACTTAAAAGTTTGGCGTTAGTTAGCCATTCCTCTTTGCCTTGTTTATTAATTTCTTCTATTGCTTGTAATGCTTGTTCATTTTTTCCTTCAATAAAATAGGCTTGTGCTAGTACATAGTAAGCAAATGACTGATTTTCTGGGTTAATTTTGGATGTGTCTAGATTTTTAAAAGCTTTTTTTGTTTTATTTAATAAAACATCATTGTAAATTATAGAAATATCAGCTTTTTCAATGTCGTTTTTGTTTAGTGAAACCTTCTTTGCCTTCACAAAAGAGTCATCGCTTAATTTTCTGAATGCCTCTTTTGCATTTGTATTTTTGGATGTTTGTAACAAAGCTTGATAAGATGATGCAAGTGACAAAAGTTCTTCATCTGTAGGCTTTTTAGGATTTGCAAAATCTAACAGATTATATAAATCTCTGGTGGATGCGGGAAATCCAGAGAGGTCATCATCTGTACTTTTTGCATTCACATATCCTGATTTATTAAAAATAGAATTACCTTTAATATCCGTAATTAGTAGGTTTGGGATGGTTCTTATGCCATATTGGGCTGCTGTATTTCTGTCATTATCGATGTCTACAGATACCAAAATGAATTTTTCTAAAGTATTCTTATATTGGGGATTATTAAGATATTCGAGTTGCATTTTTCTACAAGGCTCACACCAAACAGCATTTAAGTCCATAAGCACTAATTTATTAGTTGCTTGAGCCAGTTTTTTTGCCTCATTTATATCATTTATCCATATTTGAGAATAACCAAAATGGATGAATAGAATTAAGAATAAAAAAATAAATTTTCCCTTCATATTAAAATGTGATTTTGTGTTTCTAATTTCTTTTATCGTTCCCCCAAAGTAGTTTTTGTCTTATTGTTTCGAAAAAGCTGATGTCATCTGGCTGCACTAAAGACAGTGTGAATGGCGCTTTTTCAAGAGAAATTTCTTCTAAAGTATCGATGTGATATAATCTTGAATCCAGAGAAAGAGAATATTGCGGTACACGACTTTCTACTTTCAGGCGGATTTTTACATCGTCTTTTAATATCAGGGGTCTTACATTAAGGTTGTGTGGTGCAATAGGTGTAATGGCAAAGTTATCATTCTCCGGAGAGATAATAGGTCCGCCACAACTTAGTGAATAGGCTGTAGATCCTGTCGGAGTAGAGATAATAAGGCCATCTCCCCAGAAAACATTCAGAAACTCATCATTGATATAAGAATTAACCGTAATCATTGAGGTTGTTTCTTTTCTGGAAATAGTAACATCGTTCAATGCATACGGAAAATCTATATTGACCCCGTTTACTTTAATAACTGATCTTTGAGTAATAATAAGTTGTTTATCCAGAACTTTATCTATATTGTCAAAAACTTCTTCTTTGGTAAAACTGGCGAGAAATCCTAATCTTCCGGTATTGACCCCCACTACAGGAATACCCAAATCCTGAACAAAAATTAACGCATTCAGAATGGTACCATCTCCACCAAAACTGAAAAAATAATCGATCTCCTGATCTTTAAGATCTTCTTTGTTTGAAAAAATAGGAAAAACCTTGGAAAACTGTAGCCCTTCGGCAGTGTCCTTATGAAGTACAGCGGTAACATTTCGTTTGTTGAGCTCAGAGATAAACCTGCTCAGATATAGAAATGTGTCCAGATCTCTCTTTTGTGTGTATATTGCTGCCTTCATAAATCAAAATTCCATATATTTTTGTAAAAAACCAAAACGATCTTTTAATAAGTCATCTTTTTCATTGTGGTAAAATTTGTGAACCACAATATAGTTGTACCGGTCAAATGTTTCGTCAATAGAACTAAGGTTCTCGCTGCTTATTTTCAGTGCTATCTGAATCGTTTCTTCAGTCATATGATAGATGAAGGCTCCGTAAAATTTACCATTATTACTTTCTACAATTTTAGCAATCTCGGTCATAGAGTAATTCCGGGTAGCGGTCTCAACAATTAACACAGCTCCGTTTTCTGAAAACAATGGGTATTTGGAGAAATCCGCAAAAACATCTTCGCAAGAAATGTAGCCTAAGTACTTTTCATTCTGATTGATAATCGGAACAACATTTGCGTTGAATGTATGCAGAAGTCTGATACTGTCCAGGGATGTGCTGTCTTCCAGCATTGCAAATCTTTCCAGATGATGATTTAGTTCATTAAGATGCTTGGCTTCACTTTCCTCTATAAGTTCTGTACTTATATTTCCAAGAAATACACTATTCTTTTTTACAAAAATATGGGAGTAGCCAAAGTCCTGCACAATAGCTTTAACTTCTTCCAGAGAATCTGATAGATGAAAGGCGGGATAGTCTTTAGAAATATATTCCTTAATAAACATTGCGCTAATTTAGTAAAATATTGAAATATCTTTTTTAGCTTCGTATCAATAAATATAATAAAAATGAATGGTAAAAATGATAATCTTCAGATAATTCTTATTACAGGTAGTAATGGTTTTTTAGGAAGACGCCTAATAAAAGAATTTTCGGGGCTGTCTTATAGAATTATAGCAACATCTCTTAGCGAAAACAAAATTTCAGATTTACCAGAAAATACAACCTTCAGAAAATTGGATATTGCCAATAAAGAAGAGGTGAACAATATTTTTAATGAGTACAAACCTTCTTTTGTTATCAATGCGGGAGCTGTAACCAATGTAGAAGGGTGTGAAAAAGATAAAGATTTTGCATATGCCATTAATGTTGATGCGGTTGTAAATATTGCAGAACAGGCCAAAAAGCATGAAAGTCTTGTAATACAATTATCAACAGATTTTGTTTTTGACGGGTTGAACGGACCTTACAAAGAAGATGATAAGAAATGTCCGGTCAATGAATATGGAAGAACCAAAGCTCTGGCAGAAGAGAAGTTGGAAGAATCCGGATGTGACTATGCCATACTAAGAACTATTTTGGTATATGGAAATTCGGATGATCCGGCCAGAGGAAATTTTGTTTTATGGGCGAAGAAAATGTTGTCTGAAGGAAATGAAATTAAAGTCGTTAACAATCACTGGAGGATGCCTACCTTTATTAATGATCTTGCTATGGCCTGTCGTCTGGTAGTAGAAAAGAAAGCTAAAGGAATCTTTAACATTAGTGGAGAGGAAGAATACAGCATAGAAGAATTTGCCAGAAAAATTGCACAGTTTTATCACCTGGATGAGAGCTTAATTACAGCCATTTCATCAGAAGATATTGGGCAGGATAAAAACAGACCGGTGAGAACTGGGTTTGATCTTTCTTTGGCAAAAGAGAGGCTGGGATACAGACCAAATAGCCTTACGGAAGCATTGATTATAATGGAAAATGAGGTGAAAAAATAATTTTCGGAAGTGTGTTGTAACAAACCAATATTTTATACGTCTAATTGAAGTAAAACAAGACTATGAAGAAAATCTGTTGTTTATTGTTATGCGTTGGATTTTATTTTTCAGCAAGTGCCCAAAAGAAATGGACCTTGCAGGAATGCGTAGAATATGCAATGAAAAATAATCTGAAAGTCATACAGAATCAGTACAATAAACAGATTCAGGATAAAAATCTTTCAATGGCTAAAAATTCTTCTTTGCCTACGCTGGGAGGGTCTATATCCAATAATGCCAACTTTGGACAGAATATAACAAACACAGGTATTGTTAACCGTACCGATAACTACAATAACTCTATCGGACTAGGAGCTAATATCCTTATCTATAATAACGGCAGGCTGGAAAAGCAGGTACGTAAGGCTAATTATGATATAGAGGCAAGTATCTATGATCTGGAAACGGTGAAAAATGATGTTTCGCTTCAGATTGCTCAGCAATATCTTTCGGTTTTACTGAATAAAGAAATTATAAAGATTAATGAGAGTGCTGTAAACAATGCTCAGAAGGCTTTTGATAAAGCAAAGATGACAACAGATGTGGGCACAACTCCTTTGACTGTTCAGTATGAAGCTGAAGCTGCATTAGCAAGAGAAAAGCAAAATCTTAGTAACGCTCGTATTGAGACTGAAAGAGCTTTGTTTAATCTGGCGCAGTTATTACAATTAGCAGATTATAAAACTTTTGATGTAGAAGATCATAGAATAGATGGACTAGCCGCCCCTTTAGTATCCGATGATAGTGTTTTAAACAAAGCATATGAAACTCAGCCTCAGATTAAAGCGGCCGAATCAAGAATAAAATCATCTGAAACCCAAACTTTGATAACAAAAGCTGCTTATTGGCCTTCAATAACAGGAAATGCGGGTATAGGAACTAACTATTATACATCGCTAAATCAGAATCAGTATACTGCACCACCATTGTTTAAGCAGTATAAAGACAACTTTTCTCAACAGTTAGGTCTTTCTGCTAACATTCCGATTTTTAATCAGGGAAATACAAAAGTACAGGTAGAGCAGGCTAAGATTAATGAAGAAATTGCCAAAAACTCATTGGCACAGCAGAAACAAGCTGTTAAAGAAAATGTGCAGAAGGCGGCATTTGACGTTAATGCTAATTATGAAAAGTATCTGGCAGCACAGGAAGCAGAAAAGAGTACAGGATTGGCTTTGGATTTTGCTCAGAAAAGTTATGATGCCGGGAAAACTACAATTTATGACCTGAATATTGCGCGTAATAACTATGCAAATGCTCAGGGCTCTGTAGCACAGGCAAAGTACAATTATCTGTTTAGTCAGAAATTACTAAATTTCTATGCAGGGATACCGTTGAGTTTATAATTGATAAAAAATTATTCTTCAAATATTTTTTAAATAAGGTTCTAAATGAAAAATCCCGCATAAAGCGGGATTTTATTTTTAAATATTCTGGGGATCTTATCCTTCGAAAGATTTTTCTTCAGTTGTCGGAACATCTGGAGATACAGTTTCTTCTTCATCGTCATCATCAGCTGCAGCTCCTGCTTTCATTGCATTTCTAGACATCTTAACAGCTGCAATAACTGCATTGTCTGGGTGCATGAATGCATAAACGTCAGTTTTGATATCACCAACATAGATTTTGTTACCAATGTTTAGTTTAGTAACATCAACAACAACTTCATCTGGTAAGTTAGCTGGAAGAGCTTTTATCTTCAATTTTCTGAAAGACTGGCGTAAAACACCACCTCTAACAACACCTTTTGCACGTCCTGTAATTCTTACAGGAACTTCCATAATTACAGGCTTATCTTCTGATAATTGGTAGAAGTCAACATGTAAAATTTTGTCAGTAATTGGGTGGAACTGAATGTCCTGAAGAACAGCTGGGATTACCTGACCATCAACCTCAATAGATACCGTGTGTGCTTCAGGAGTGTAAACTAAAGCCTTAAAGCTTCTCTCTTCTGTAGAGAAGTTTAAAATTTCAGTACCTCCATAAACAACACAAGGAACTAATTCAGCATCACGTAAAGCTTTTGTAGACTTTTTGCCCACGCTTTCTCTTTTTGTACCTTGAATTGTAATAGATTTCATTATAAATGAATTTTAAAATGTTTAAAATTTTTCGAGTGCAAAGATATTAATTATTTTTTAAATAATAAATTTATCACTAATAGATTGATGTTCGTGAACACTTCTCATAACATCTGCAAACAACGGAGCACATGATAATACCTTAATTTTAGAAGATAATTCAGTGTTTACAGGAATTGTATCTGTAACGATTACTTCTAAAAGTTGAGATTTTTCGATGTTTTCGTATGCTTTTCCGGAAAGTACGCCGTGTGTAGCCATTGCTCTTACGGTCTTAGCACCTTTTTCCATAAGGATATCGGCAGCTTTGCAAAGAGTCCCCGCTGTATCGATCATATCGTCTATAAGAACAACGTTTCTGTCTTTTACATCACCAATAAGGAACATTTCTTCTACAACATTAGCTTTTTTTCTTTCCTTATATGCGATTACTACTTCTGCACCAAGGTGGCCAGCATAGTTTTTAGCTCTTTTAGCTCCTCCCATATCTGGAGATGCAATAGTAAGGTTTTCAATATTTAAAGACTGAATGTAGTCTATGAAAATTGTAGAAGCATACAAATGGTCTACCGGAATTTCGAAGAATCCCTGAATCTGATCTGCGTGTAGATCCATTGTCATGATTCTTGTAGCACCAGCTGCTGTTAAAAGATTTGCCACTAATTTAGCACCTATTGGAGCTCTTGGCTTATCTTTTCTGTCTTGTCTTGCCAATCCGTAGTAAGGGATAACAACTGTAATGTTTTTTGCGGATGCTCTCTTTGCAGCATCAATCATTAGAAGAAGTTCTAACAGATTGTCTGCCGGAGGAAATGTTGATCCAATTAAGAATACCCTTCCGCCTCTTACAGACTGTTCTAATATAGGCTCAAATTCGCCATCGCTAAAATTTAAGATATTAATGGCTCCAAGATTCTGGCCATAGTGGGTAGCAATTTTCTCTGCCAGTTCTTTACTAGTTCTTGTAGAGAAAAGGTAGGTTGGTTGACTCTCAATCATCTTTACTTTTTATTTGGTGCAAATTTAAAAAAAACCACTCAATTGCTCGAGTGGTTTTTATAATTAATATTTAAATATTTGATTTACGGGAATTTAACGCCAGAGTAATCGTTAGGATTAACCTGTGTTAGAGTAGATTTGTAAGTTTTATTAATTGCCTTAATAAACTCATTTGCAATAACTGCATAGCCACGACCTGTTAAGTGTACACCATCAAGAGAGAAAGACCCACCAGTAACAAATGTTGCAGTATATTTTACACCATTGTATTGAATTCCTGACTGAGAACTCAGTTCTTTCATTTTTGAATTAGCATCAACTAAAGCTAAACCATATTTCTGTGCAATTGCAGCAATTGCAGCATTATACGCTGTTACCGCAGTTGCTACCTTCGCAGCTTCTTTCTCAGTTAGCACGTATTGATCTTCAAGTGCTGTTTGAGTCCCTGATCCTGACTTTAATAAAGTCGAAGCAGGTAAGATAATCATATCTTTTGCTGTTGTTTGTCTGTAGCTAGGAATTCCTAATGCAGATAGATTAGTCAAATCTTTATCTACAATTACAGCTCCATTAATAGTTGCACCAGCAGTAAATTTGATTAACCTTTGTTGGTATTCTGTATCTGATAATAAACCTGCACCTTTTGCAGTTGCTAGTCCTGCATTATACTTTCCATATGCCTGAGCAGAGTTCAAGGCAGCTACCTGATCTGCTGTTAAACCTGTTATTGGCCTAGCGGGAACAGTTGTAAAGAATGGTATTGTTGATACATCCGGGATATTAGCAAGAATGCCTTTTGTTGTTCCGGCTGCTTTTAAAGCAACGACCACTTGTTCAATAGATCCGGCAACAACTTGTGGGTCAGAAATATCATTACTACCATAAGTAGCAGGATTAATATTTCCTTTCTGATCTTTTCCTGCTCCACCGCTAGTTGCATAGCTTAATACATCATTGTTACCAATCCATAAAGAGAAGAAAGTAGGTTTCTTTGCAACTGCATCTTTTATAACACTAGTTGATGAAGAACTGGCAAATCTTGCAAAATAAGGATTTGCTTTTCCTGCCTTGGCATACTCAGTATTTCCATAACCGTCAGCTAACAAATGGTATGATTTAGCTCCAGGTACTCCCATATTGTTGTATGGTCCTCCTGATGTAATATTGTCTAATGCTGCTGCTGGTGCTGAAGGAACTGGAGAAAGAGCTCCGCTTACCACCTGTAAGTTTAGTTTTCCCGAGTATATAATATTGCCTTTATCGTCTTTAAGATCTGTAAATCCACCTGTATTATTAGGCATAAAAGGTTGTTTGAAATCACCTCCGCCAGCAAGTTTCATTTGAGCTGCAATTATGGAAGGGTAAGATTCCTTCTGTCCGTCAAGATAAAGAGCATTGTCTCTGAATCCTGAAGTTAAAGAGTTTCCTAAGGATACATAGTTGCTAAAGTCAGCATCACCACTTGTAGGCTTTATGCTTGATACATTTTGATCGAAGTCTGTTTTACAGCTCGATAAAGCAAGAAATGAAGCAACAGATAATGATGTTAAAATATATTTTTTCATGTTATTCAAGATTAAAATGCATTATATGAAAGGCCAAGTCCGAAGATAAAAGCACTTCCTTTTATCTGTCCGCTCATGTTGTAGAAGTCATTGCTAACAGTTCTGCTCTTGTAGAAATTGTAGCTGGCTGCTAAGTCTACTCCAAGTTTTCCAAACTTCAATCCAATACCCCCTGTTAGTACATTGTTATTCATAGAAGGAGTTTCCGGGCTAAATTGGTTATCGTTGTAAGGAGACTCATCATAGTAATATCCAAGTCTTCCGGCAATCATATCAGTAAACCAGTATTGTGTACCAACTCTGTAAGATTTCGTGTTTTTGAAGTTTTTAGGAGCCGAATAAACTCTCATATCGCTTGGGTCATTTCCTAATTTTGCGTTAGCAAAGTTGATATTCAACTTGCTGTAACGATCCCATCCGTAATAGTTGAAGTCCCCTGAAACTGACCATCTTGGAGTTACTTTATAAGTTAAACCAATTGTATATTCATCAACTAATGGTAACATTGCCTTGAAAGAATCTGCTCCGGTGCTGTTTAATCCTAATGCAGGATATAACGCTGGCGAGACATTGCTAAGCTGCACAGTACCATTGTTTGCTTTCATATCTACTGCAGAACGGTATGCAATAGAGATGTCTAATTTTTCGTCCGGACGGAAATAGAAACCTAATCCAAATCCATTACCTTTTGCTTTTTCATCTTTTAGATTTGCTTCACCATTAACAAGTGTAGCCGTTTTTGTCCAGTCCAGCTTTCCTGTTGCGTGGATATAGCTAACCCCCACAGACATCCACGGTGCTAATTTCACGGAGATCATAGGCTGGAAGAAGAAAGATCTTAGATTTAGTTCCTGAACAACTTCTCTGCCTTCCCAGTTCTTATCCCAAATCAGGTGGCTGCCATATGGTGTTGTGAAACTGAAACCAACAGAAACATTCTCTAAAACCTTATAAGTTACTGCCGCATATATCGGAGTACTAATAGGATTGTCTGTTTTGTAAGATTGTAATGTTGAAGGATTCTGAAAAGTCATTGATGTTTTTACCCCAAAGCCCCCAGCTGCAACGCTAAGCTTAGAAGGGATAAATGAAATACCTGCCGGGTTGAAGAATGCTACACTGGCATCTTCTGTGTGAGCACTGGTATGAGCCATTGCAAGTTGCTTAACCCCTTGTAAGGATAGCCTGAAACCACCTGCATATGTTGCCATACTTGCTGCTAGTGCTACAGATAAAAAAACTTTTTTCATAATTACTGGAATAATTAATTTTCTCAAATATAAAATTATTTTATTTACAATTGTTAATTCTTCGTTAATATTTAAGGTTTTATCGGAAGAAAAACTATGTTTAAAATACTATTTAGCTACAAATATACTATATTAGGAGCGTTTAAGGGGCCTTGTTTTTTTGTTTAATTTTTGTATTTGTTAAATTAGCGGAGTATTCAGAAATAGTACTGTTTTTATATTTTTAATAATAGGTTTTATTATTTGAGAAAATGTTATTAAAACATACCTGATTGTGAAAAATATAAAATAAAAAAAGCATCAAAAAAATATTATAAATTTGCAGTAATTAATATAAATAGAAAATATGAGTTGTGGATGTAAGACATCCGGCGATTCTTCCCATTCGTGTGGGCCGAAAATCTCCTCGAATGGCTGTGAAAATGTAGATACCTGCGGGAATAGTTATAAATTAAGCGTTTTTGACTGGTTATCCAATGTAGCTCAGCCTACATCGAATCAATGTCATTATGTAGAAGTAAGGTTTAAGAATGACCGTAAAGCTTTTTATCATAATGTAAATAAACTACCGCTTCATATGGGTAGTGTTATCACAGTAGAATCAAGTCCCGGACATGATATAGGTGTAGTGAGCCTCACTGGAGAACTGGTGAAAATCCAAATGAAAAAGAAAAAGATCTCAGAAGATCAGGCCCTAAAAGTATACCGAGTTGCTTCGGCTAAAGATGTGGAAATCTGGCAGGAAGCTCGTAGAAAGGAGGATGCTATTAAGCTGGAGGCAAGGAAAATTGCTCGGAATCTCAATCTTGAAATGAAGATTACCGATATCGAATATCAGGGAGACGGAGCAAAAATAACATTCTATTATACTGCGGAAGGAAGAGTAGACTTTAGACAGCTTATTAAAGAATATGCTGTTGCTTTCCGTACAAAGATTGATATGAAGCAGATTGGTTATCGCCAGGAAGCTGCTAAAGTAGGAGGTATAGGTTCTTGTGGACGCGAATTATGCTGTTCCACGTGGTTAACAGACTTCCGCTCTGTAAATACACAAGCTGCAAGATACCAGCAGCTAAGTATTAATCCGCAGAAATTAGCAGGTCAGTGTGGTAAACTGAAATGTTGTCTTAATTATGAGCTGGATAGTTATGTTGATGCTCTTAGTGATTTTCCATCTTCATCGACTGTTTTAGATACCGAAAAAGGAAGAGCTTTCTGTATAAAAATCGACGTTTTCAAACGAAAAATGTGGTTTGCTTATGTGGAAAATTCTATGAGCTGGTACGATTTGGATATCCAGATTGTGAAGAAGTTTATTGGAATGAATAAGAGAGGTGAAAAGATTCCGCCATTAGAAGATTATAAGGTAGACGATAAACCTTTGCAGACTGTAGACCTTATTCAGGAGAATAATGTGGATCGTTTTGAAAGAAAAAGCAAAAACAGCCGTAACAGACAGAAAAGCCAGAAGCCTAATAATAACAATAAACAGGAAAACAGACCGACGCAGCCAAAATCGGAAGTAGAACAAGTTTCTAAACCTAGACAGAAGCAAGACGTTGAAAATACAGCTAAAGTTGCTCCTCAGGGAGAAAAGAAACCAAATAAGCCGAATAATAAAAGTAAAGCGAATTTCCATAAAAATAAAAAGAGACCACCGAAACCTGATGCAGGGGTATAAATTTCTTGTAGTTATTGCTTTTCTAGAAGTACTAACGGGTTGTGTATCTCCTGATGAACAAGTTAGGACAATCTCTCTTGATGGTAAGTGGGTATCTAAATATCCGGCTCGTTTTGAGTTTGATATTCAGGATGCGCAGAATCCAAAAAATATTATATTTGTTATCCGGAATAATAATGAATATCCTTACATGAATCTACGCCTACAAGCCTCTGTGTCAAAGATTAATGAAAAAGGAAAAGCAACTGAAATTCTGAATTATATGCTTGCAGAGCCTAACGGTATGTGGACCGGTATAGGATTTGGTGCAACAAAAGAGACCTTAGGTCGTTATAAGATGAATTACAGATTTCCGGGTAACGGGAAATATAAAATTGAACTAAAGCACCTGATGTTTAAGAGTCCATTAACGGGATTGGAAGACATAGGAATAAAAATAGAAACGGTTAAGCCATAATATATTAAATGGAAAATAACACTAAAAATAAGCAGCAGTCATTTCCGCTGCCCCCTACAAAGAAAAAACAAACTTCGGATAAAGGGGTGAAGAGATGGATAAAGTTTATATGGTTAGCTCTTGCGGCTTTTGTCGTTGGGATTGCCGGACTTTTCTTTATGGTTTCTCAGGGATTTCTTGGGGAAATGCCGGATGTGAAAGAGCTTGAAAATCCTGATATCTATGTTGCATCAGAGATTATTTCATCCGATGGTGTTTCGTTAGGGAAGTTTGAAAAGGAAAAAGTTATTCCTATTAAATACAAAGATCTGCCACCTCACCTTATTTTTGCTCTTCAAGCAAAAGAAGATGAGCGATTTAAAGAGCATTCAGGGATTGATATGAAATCCATTTTCAGAGCTGTTCGTTTTGGTGGTGGACGTGGTGGTGGATCTACCATTACCCAGCAGCTTGCGAAACTTCTTTTTACAAGAAATGTTTCTAAGAATAAGTTTCAAAGGGTATTCCAAAAGCTAAAAGAATGGTCTGTAGCAGTAAGCTTGGAGAAGAGGTATACAAAAGAAGAAATCATAACACTGTATTTCAATAAATTCGATTTTACCTACAATGCAAACGGAATTGAAATGGCTTCAAGAATCTATTTCAATAAACATACGAATGAGCTAACCCTGCCTGAAGCTGCAATGTTTGTGGCAATGCTGGAAGCTCCGAATGCAAATAACCCATTGAAAAATCCGGAGCGAGCAAAGCTTCGTAGAGATGTTGTATTAAAGCAAATGTTGGATACAGGATATATCGATGATAATACCTATAATCAAGCTATTAATACGCCTATCGTTACAGATTTTCATCCGGTAAAGAGTGTGAATGAAGGTTACTCGGCTTATTTCAAGTTCTATCTTAGAAAAGAAATTGACGGATATCTTAAAGATTATGAAAAGGAAACAGGAAGACCTCTGAATCTTTTCCGTGATGGATTAAAGATCTATGTAACACTTGATTCAAGAATGCAAAAATATGCTGAAGAAGCTATTAAGCAACACTTGACGGTTCTTCAGAAAAACTTTGATTCTGAACAGGCACGAAATCCAAACAGACCTTACTATCTGATTAGTAAGAAAACAGCAAATGACCTGATGATGGCTGCTGTAAAAAGAACGGGACGTTATAAGCAAATGAAGGCTGAAGGAATGTCTGAAGATTCTATTATGATGGATTTCAAAAAGCCAACAAAACTAACAAGATTTACATGGGATGGAGAAGAGGAAGTAGAAATGTCTCCTTGGGATTCGATCCGTTATCATAAACAAATTGCACAGGCTGGATTAATGTCTATGGAGCCTGCTACAGGAAATATCAAAGCCTGGGTAGGAGGGATCAACTGGCAGCACTATCAGTACGACCACGTAAAACAAGGTAAACGTCAGGTAGGATCTACATTCAAGCCATTCGTTTATGCTACTGCAATTATGAACCTAGGGTATACACCTTGTACGGTAATATCTAATGCCAATTATAGCAAAGGAGGCTGGAACGTAAGAGGAGGAAGAAGTGGAGGATCTCTTGCGCTTCGTGATGCTCTTGCTCATTCTCAGAATGCCGTTGCTGCACGCCTTATTGAAAGTACAGGCGTAGACAAGGTTATACAGTTGGCACGTGATCTTGGTGTACAAAGTGATATTCCGAAAAATAATACAATTGCTCTTGGTTCTTCAGATATTACTATTTATGAGATGTTGGGTGCATACAGTACCTTTGCTAACTTTGGTACTTATACCAAACCGGAAATGGTATGGCGTATTGAAGATCCAAACGGCCGTTTAATAAAAGAAGTGAAACCAGAGTCTAAAGAAGTCATGAATGAAGTATATGCTTATACAATGATTGATATGATGAAAGGTGTTGCTGAATATGGTACGGCATCTTCCGGACTGAAGAGATTGGGAATTAATGCTGAAATAGCTGCTAAAACAGGTACAACTAATAACAACTCCGATGGTTGGTTTATGGGGATCACTCCTAAGCTGGCAACTGGTGTATGGGTAGGTTGGGAAGACCGTGCAACCCACTTTTATAGTACTGGTGAAGGACAGGGTGCGAGAATGGCACTACCAATATGGGGATACTTTATGCAGCGAGTTTACAAGGATAAATCATTGGGTATAACTCAGGAAGACAGATTCGTGAAACCTTCCACTTATGATGGTTGTAATTCACTGAAAGGCCTTGGAGGCTATGGTGATGAAGGAGGACTTCAGACGATTGATGAGGTGAGAAGCCCAAGACCGCCATCGAATAATGGTAACCCTGATAATAATGGGCAACCGGCGAAAAAAGAAGAAAATATTAATGATAAGATCAATAAGACAGACGATATTGATTTTAATAAATAAAAACATAAGCCGGATAATATCCGGCTTTTTTTATCATGATGAACTTGCCAGAAATCAGACAGCCTTTTAAAGAAGGCTTCCCAGGTGATAATACATATAATAATTACCCACGGCAGACTCCGGGCGTACTTTATGCCCTTGTTGAGCCTATGGAGTTTCCAAAGCCTGAACTGATTCTCTTCAATGAAGAATTAGGAGAAGAGCTAATGGTCTCTAAAGATAATATCGGTCTGTTTAGCGGGCAGGTGCTTCCGGAAGGAGTTACAACATATGCTACAGCCTATGCCGGGCACCAGTTTGGAAACTGGGCGGGCCAGTTAGGAGATGGCCGTGCAATCAATATCGGAGAAGTTAGGAGTCGATCCGGAAAGAATATAGAATTGCAATATAAAGGAGCCGGAAGTACTCCTTATTCCAGGAATGCGGATGGCAGAGCTGTTTTTCGCTCTTCACTCAGAGAGTATCTGATGAGTGAGGCTATGTATCATTTAGGAATTTCTACAACCCGTGCTTTAAGCTTGGTAAAAACAGGTGAAAATGTAATACGGGATATGTTCTATAATGGGCATCCGGAAGCAGAAAACGGAGCTGTGATTATACGAACAGCGGAAAGTTTTATTCGATTCGGACATTTTGAATTATTGGCAGCAAGGCAAGAGACTGATACACTAAAGCAATTAATGAACTGGGTTATAGAACGCTATTTTCCGGAAATCAAAGGGGAAACGGATACTGAGAAATACCTGAGTTGGTTCCGGGAAGTTGCTCAGAGAACAGCTGATACTATTATTGACTGGTTTAGAGTAGGTTTTGTTCATGGTGTAATGAATACCGATAATATGTCCATTCTGGGGCTAACTATAGATTATGGGCCCTTCAGTATGCTGGATGAATATAGTTTGAATTTTACACCTAATACGACTGATCTGCCAGGAAGAAGATATGCCTTTGGAAAGCAGGCTAATATTGCACACTGGAATTTGTTTCAGTTGGCTAATGCTATTTTTACTGTTATAAATGATCAGGAAGGCTTAGAAGAAATACTCAATGATTTTTCAAAATACTTCTGGACGGGTTATGATAAGATGATGGCTGAGAAGTTAGGCTTAGATGGGGTAAAAGAAAGCGATCAGTCACTTCTTCTGGAATGGCAAAAACTTATGGACGAGCTAAAGCTGGATTATACTTTGTTTTTTTCTTTATTAGAGAAAGTAGATGCTCAAACCAATGTTGTTCTGCATTTCGAGCCTTGTTTTTACTACAGTCTTACCCCGTCGCAGGCATTGCAATTGGAGAACTTTGTAAAGCATTACATAGACCGAAAGGCACAAAATACAATTTCTGCAGAAGAATCTCTGCAAAAGATGCAGAGAACAAATCCTAAATTTATTTTAAGAAATTACCTTCTTTTTCAATGTATTGAAGAGACGGATCAAGGTGATTTTACGTTACTCAACAAGTTATTGAAAGCATTAGAGAATCCTTATGAAGAATTATATCCGGAGTTCTCTGTAAAACGACCAGACTGGGCGGGAGATCAGCCTGGCTGCTCAACTCTATCATGTAGTTCATAACTTCCAAAGCTTTTTCTATAGTGAAGGATACGACGCGTAAATATTGATTTTCTGTTTTTTATCATGCCAAGAATGGTTACTTTTGGGTAAACAATCTTTTCTATGAAAAAACTAATTAAAATAGGGATGCTTGCCTCTATGGGATTGACATTAGCTGTGATATCCTGTCAGAAGAATGATTCTGCAAAAAATGAAGCTGCGGATAGTAGAGAAAATGATAAACTGGTAAAACTTGCAGATAAATACTATGAGGCATATCTGAAGCTTAGTCCTTTAGATGCTACATATCAGGGAGATGTAAGGTATAATGATTTGTTGCCTGATAATATTGATGCAAAAGTTATTACCGGGGAAATTAATTTTTACAATAATACAATAAAAGAGCTTTCTAAAATTAATTATGAAGCTTTGGATGATCAGCACAAAGTAATCTTTGATGTACTGGATAATCAGCTTAAAACAAAAGTGGAAAGCTATGTCTATCATCCCGAATATATTCCATTTAGCCAGTTTGATGGTCTGCCACTTACGATGCCTCTCCTGGGAAGCGGAAAGGGGAGTCAGCCCTTTAAAACAGCAAAAGATTATGATAACTGGTTAAAACGTATAGATCAGTTTCCTGCATGGATGGCTACTGCTGAGCAAAACTTCCGTACAGGAATAAAAAATAAAATGGTATTGCCTAAAAAGCTTGTGGTGAAAATGATCCCACAGATGAATGCCGCTGAAATTATAACAACAGAATTTGATAAAAATATCTTTTACGGACCTGTAAAGGAATTTCCAAAAGATTTTACTGCAAACCAGAAGCAGAAATATACCAAACTTTTCCAGGAAGCTATTAAAGATAAAATTATTCCTGTGTATTCCCGTATGGGTAAATTCTTGAAAGAAGAATACTTGCCAAATGCCCGTGATACAGATGGTTATAATGCTTTGCCAAATGGTAAGGATATATATGCTTATTATGTGAAAACATGGACAACAACCAGCAGAACTCCGGATGAAATACACAAAACCGGTCTTGATGAAGTAGCGCGAATCCGTGGAGAAATGGAAAAAGTAAAAGCGCAGGTAGGTTATAATGGGTCTTTAGAAGAGTTTTTAGCTCATGTGAAAAATGATCCAAAAGCAATGCCGTATAAAACTTCAAAAGAAATTTTGGATGGATTTCAGGGGATTTTGACAAAGATCACCCCGAAGCTGAAAACAATGTTTAATGTAACGCCAAAAACACCATTTGAAATACGTCAGACAGAGAAGTTCCGTGAGGCCACTGCCAGTGCGGAATATATGCAGGGAACGCCTGACGGTAAGAGACCGGGAATTTTTTATATTCCGATTCCTGATCCTAAGAAGTTTAATGTAACCAGCGGAATGGAATCTTTGTTTCTGCATGAAGCAATACCGGGGCATCATTATCAGGTTTCTTTGCAACAGGAAAATACAAAGCTGCCTAAATTTATGCGTTTCGGCTGGTTAGGAGCTTATGGTGAAGGTTGGGCGCTGTATTGTGAATCTCTGGGGCCAGAGTTTGGTCTTTACACGGATCCTTATCAAAAATTGGGTTCATTGAGCGACGAAATGATGAGAGCGATTCGACTGGTAGTTGATACAGGTATTCATACAGGGCAAATGACAAGAGAGCAGGCTATAAAATATTTTCTGAGTAATGTAGCTTATGATGAAGCAGGAGCAACTGCGGAGATTGAACGTTATATGGCAATACCAGGACAAGCATTGAGTTATAAAACCGGAGCTTTAAAAATAAGAGAGCTAAGAACAAAATATGAAAAGCAACTTGGGGCTAAATTTAGCCTGGCATCTTTCCATGATGAGGTGCTAAGTCAGGGATGTCTGCCACTAAGTGTTCTGGAAAGAAAAATGGAGCTTTGGTCTAAGAAGCAATAAAAAAATCGGATACATTATCCTTTGGAATATAAAGACATCATAGGTACTTGCCTGTGATGTTTTTTTATAGAATGCACTACTAAAGAAGAAACGCTTTAGTAGCCTCTTCCTATTTTTTCCAAATCCTCATTGCGTTTGTTCCGGAATCTGAATTGGTGAAAAGAGGGATCAGAAGAAACTTCCAATTCCATGCTCTTTAGCTCTGCAATTTCTATTTTAAGATTTTCAGCTGTAAAGTCTAAAAGATGGCCGCCATGTTTTTTGTCGGCGGAGAGAAAGTGAAAATGAAAACCACTCACATTTATTCCGTTTAAATATTCAGGTAAAAAATAACCAATAAGTGTTCCTTGGACATTGTTGAAGTTAAATACCCTCTGTTTATCCAGAATAGTAGAAAGAATAGGAAAAGGGGCTTCTGTCAGCGGAAAAGCTCTTGTTCTTATATGTTGGAATTCTCCGGTTATTTTTATAGCGTACATGGCATTTTTGTTCTCGAGAGTATTCGTGATAATTCTGAATAATGATTCTCTGGCCGTTGTGGTATTGATATGGGAAATCAAATCTGCTTCAAAAAATGTAACAGATGAAAATGCAATCATATGATCGTCTTTCAAGATTGTAGTTTCTCCGTCCGATTTGGTTTGGTAAGCCTTTCCGTCCAGTATTGTTAATTCTCCGTCCAGCATTCCTGGAGCGCCAAGTCCGAAATCTCCTTTTTGCTTCAGGCTTTTAACGGAAATGGTGCCTTCACAAAGCCCCCCGATCAGGGCTTCAGATATGCCGTAATTATATAGAATGTTCGAATTTTTTTCTTTTTGCCTGTTTGTACTCATTGTGTTGTAATTTGGCGTTATGTAGTTTATTTATAATAAGAATTTCCTCACTTTTGTATTCCTAAATTAAAAATTATTCTGTAATCTGGTATGATTTATTTGTTATATTTTATTTAATAAATAATTATTATTAAATTAATTTCAATTTCAATATGTTTTAGTTGCAAATTATTATTAATTTATAGAACAGCCCCGATAAGAGAATTTTCTTATCGGGGCTGATTTTCACTCCTGAAATGGAGCTTGTTTTATATGAAAGATAAGCGCTACTTATCAAATAACATTTTAGTTAAAAAGTCCTTTTCACCTTTACCACGAGCAGGAGAATACTCTCTTCCATAAAATATAATCTGTAGATGAAGCTTGTTCCATGCACTTTTGGGGAATAGTTTTTTGGCGTCAGCCTCTACTTGTTCCACATTTTTACCTTCGGAAAGTTTCCATTGCTTCATAAGTCTGTTGATATGGGTATCTACTGGAAATGCAGGATGTCCGAATGCTTGAGACATTACTACAGAAGCTGTTTTGTGTCCAACACCGGGTAAGTTTTCAAGATCTTCAAAACTTTCCGGAACAATTCCCTGATGTCTTTCGACAAGAAGCTCAGCCATTCTTTTCAGATTTTTGGCTTTTGTATTCGACAAGCCAATCTCTTTTATCAGCTCTTTGATTTCAAATTCTTCCAAACGGGCCATCTGTTGAGGGGTCTGCGCTTTTGCAAAAAGCATAGGAGTTACTTCATTTACTTTTTTGTCTGTTGTCTGTGCAGAAAGCGCTACAGCAACTAAAAGCGTATAGGGATCAAAGTGGTCTAAGGGGATTGGAACCTGAGGATATAGTCTCTCCAGTTCTGTCATTACAGTTTCCGCTCTTTGCTTTTTGGTCATAGAAGTAGTAATTTTAAACAAAAATAAAGAATATGTTACAAGTAGGTGATAAACTTCCTCAATTTAAAGGAATAAACCAAAATGGTGTTGAAATCGATTCAAAAAATTATTCAGGTAAAAAGCTAGTTGTTTTCTTTTATCCTAAAGCAAGCACCCCGGGATGTACAGCGGAAGCCTGTAATCTGAGGGACAATTATACAATACTAAAAGAAAAAGGATATCAGCTATTAGGCGTTAGTGCTGACGATGAAAAGAGACAAAAGAATTTCTCTGATAAATACAGTTTTCCTTTTGATCTTTTAGCCGATACTAATAAAGAGGTGATAGAAGCTTTTGGTGTATGGCAGCTAAAGAAATTCATGGGAAGAGAGTTTATGGGAATTGTACGCACAACTTTTGTTTTTGATGAAAATGGAACTTGTATAAAGGTTATTGATAAGGTTAAAACTAAAGATCACACGCAGCAATTATTAGAAGAATAGTTTGCAGAAGGGGGGTAGAGACATTGTTATGTTGAGCATAGTAATAAAAAGTATTAAATTATAGTTGATTGGTAGAATAAATGTAGATTTACCACCGCATGATAAAAGTCATACTTAATCATGTGAATAAACCAAATAACAAATTAATTTATTATGAAAAAAAGATTCATTCCCCTGTTGCTGGTAGGGACACTAGCAACGACTTTTCTTGTTTCCTGTAACAGAGAAGACAACACAGCAGAACAATCAATTACAACAGAAGCATTAGTAGCGCCGTCTGCATCTGAATTGCTATGTAGCTATGTAGATCGATACTGGACTTCTACTTCTGTTTTAAAGACCGGACTTACTACAACTGCTGACACTAATTTTATGAACACTCAGGTTCAGAAAAATGCATCGCTTTGGGGGCTAAGTACACCTACCCTTAGATTTGTAGATGATCCGTCAAATCCTTCATCTACTTACAATGCAATTTCGTATTCAACAGGAAAAATTTATTATGGCTATGCAATCTATAAGGATGCAAAAACCAAAAGTTCTGATAATATTGTAAATGCTATGATCCTTGCTCACGAGTATGGGCATCAGTTGCAATACAGATACAATATTCCTTCAGTTCAGGAAAGCACAGCACGCTCGAGTGAATTGGAAGCCGATGGTTTTGCGGGTTATTACCTAAGAAGACCTACAGGGTTTAATAAAACTGATTTCTCTCAAATTGCGGCAGCTTATGAATTTGCTGCATCTATCGGAGATAATTATGTAAACGATCCAAGTCACCATGGTACTTCTCCTCAGAGAAGAGCTGCGGTTCGTCTAGGATTCTTATTAGGCCAGTATTCTTTAACTGCAACAGGCTTTGACTCTAACTTCTTTTATTATTATTCCAATGTGTTAAATGGACAGGATCCTGCTTTGCAGCCTAGTGCCAGCAACTTCAAGGTTGATCCTGAAATTGATAAAACAATCCGTGCACACATGGCTGAGTTGAAGAAAATCGCAAGTGGAGAAATCTCTGCTGAGGAATTCAAAAACCTTAACTAAATTAAACTCAGATATAAATCTATCAAAAAAAGGCCGACTCATTTGAGCCGGCCTTTTACTTTATTCAGTTTCAAAGTACATGAGTACTTCATTGTCATTTGGGAGGGAGACGTCTTTTACATAAGTCAACCCTAACTTTCCGAGAAGCTTTTGTGATGCAAAGTTTTCTTTGGAGGTGATAGCGGAAAGTTTTTCCAGCCCGAAATCTTTCATACCGATTTCTTTTACTTTTATGGCTGCTTCATAGGCGTAGCCTTTTCCTTCGTATTCTTCCAGAAAGGAATAGCCAATATCCATTATAGGAAGGCCTTCTCTTTCAAAAATACCTACAGCTCCAATGATTTCATTGTTCTCTTTCAGTGTAATTGTGTAATTTCCGAAACCAGATCTTTCCAGCTGGGGAAGAAATTTGTTCTGAATATAAGTCTCGGCATCACTGATGCTTCGCAGATTTTTATCTCCGATATATTGAATAAACTTAGGCCTGTTATACAGATCCAGAAGAAAAGCAGCGTCATCAAGCGCTATAGGCTTTATAATCAGACGTTCAGTTTCATATGTTTTCATAATTTATGGAACAATAACATTAAAGATATAAGCGACTAAACTTACTAATAATACAACTCCGTAATGGAGATTGGTTTTTCCCTGATTAAGCGAAAGCATTACAATAAAGAAGGACAGGGCCAGTAATACCATTGACTTTACATCTATACCCAGTACAAGGTCTATGTCATACATAAGGCATACAACAACAACAGCAGGAATGGTTAAACCGATACTTGCTAATGCGGATCCTAATGCAAGGTTAAGGCTGGTTTGTAATTGATTTTTTCGGGCAGCTTTAATAGCGGAAATCCCTTCCGGAAGCAATACTACAGCTGCAATAATTACCCCAACCAGCGATTTTGGTGCACCAATATCAATTACCATTTTCTCTATACTTGGTGAAAGTGTTTTGGCCAGTAGTACAACAATTCCTAAACACAGTATAAGAAATACAAGACTTAAAATCATCTTTTGTGTGGTAACCTTTTCATATGGTTGGCTTTCGCCTTCGGTAACAAAGTAATCTTTATGTCTTACTGTTTGTACCATAATAAAAGAACCATATAGAATTAAAGACACAACGGCTGCGAAGATTAGCTGTGAAGTGTTATAATATGGACCACGTACACTTGTTGTGTAATTAGGAAGTACTAATGTAAGAACGAGAATAGAAATAAGTGTAATCAGGGCTGTATTTGCAGATTTTTTTCCAAAATACTGCTCATGAAATTTGGCACCACCAATCAGTAAACATAAGCCAATAATACCATTCAGAATTAACATAATTGCAGCAAGGACTGTATCTCTGGGTAAGGTTTCTGCTTCGGGGCCACCAGCTACCATCAGCGAAATAATAAGAGCTACTTCTATAACGGTGATGGCTATCGCCAGAATAATTGTTCCAAATGGTTCTCCTAATCTGTGTGCAATTGTCTCGGCGTGATGTACTGCTGCTAGTACAGAACCGATAAGTAAAACTCCTGCGAAAATTTCTGAAATTATATTATTATTGATTCCGAGCATATAAATCCCCCACGCAAGAAGAGGGAGGATAAATGCCCAGAAAGGCTGAAAGATCTTGATAGACATGTTCAATTTGTTATAGCCACAATATACAAAAAATCTATGAATTTAGATGCCTTTTTTGCCGGAAATTATCATGTCAATTAATTTTGACTTTCTGTTTTCTCGTGTTTCCGGTTTCTTAGCATCTGTAATCCAACGCATATATTCTTTGCGATGTGTATAAGACATCGCATCGTAAAGTTCCTTAGCTTCAGGGTGTTTGTTGAAAAGTTCCGAAATATCCTCCGGAATTTCTACAATACGCTCCTCTTTATCTTCCCATAATACAACGGAAACACTGTCTCCGAATGTTTTATTCAAACTTTTTCGTACTTCCTGTGTTAGTCCCAGCATATGACAGGAAGACTTCATTTTGGCAAGACTCCCGCGATATTCAACGGTATCGTCAAAAAGAGCTTTTATCTTTACCTGTCCTTTTTTGCCGAATAGCTCTTCTGTACTAAAAGGAAAGTCAACATAAGCAGCATTCATATCCTGATGCTGAAGAATAATAGCATCAAATTTTACCTTATCTGCCATAGGAATCATAGGTATCTTTCGCATACTTCTCCATTCTGCTTAAGAGTTGTGCATTTTCTTTTTCCAGAGGCGAAAGTTCTTTGTCTACGTTATTACTTACAGGTACATACCAATCTGTATATTCAAAGAAGTTACGATAGGTTTGTTTTTTGAAAGAATATCCATGACGGGCAAAAATGGTGTTACGAAGAATTTCTAAGTCCAGTTTTCTTAGATTTTTCAACTGTTTCTCTGTAAGTTTTTGAGTAGAAGAATTGATTTTGTAAACATCATCGGATGCTGAGCGGTATACCTGCTGGGTATAGGTTTGCATTTTGCCATCATCATCTTTATAAGTTTCCCTTTTCTCTTTAGGTGTTGCCCAGTCTACAAACTCTGTATCCTTACTCAGCATAAAGTTGGGATTGTAAACAAACTGTTTTTGGGCCAGATCCAGTTTTTTATACGGAGATTTTACACTGGTAGTATTATAGGCTGTCCATTGACCAATTAAAGAATCGTTTCGGGTAAATAGCTCGAATCTTCCATCATCTTTACGATTTCCAGGTTCGTCCAAGATGAAAGATATTTTATTGCCCTGATCACTGGTTTTCCCGATTAATGGACGCTGATTTCCCGATACAATACTTTGTGCCCAAACAGTATCTGCAGTAATACGATCTATTTTAATACTTATTTTTTTGGTCTCTCCGCTTTCATCATTAGGATTTCGTTTGTAGTCCGGATAGAAAGATCCTGTCCAGATACCATACAATTCCTTATGGAACTCCGGAGCCATAACTTTTACCGGAGCTGCTTTAACAGAATCTTTTTTATTCTCCAAAGAAGTAACTTTAGCTTCCTTTTTGCACGAAAACAGGGAGAGCAAGACTCCGAAAATAACGAGCTTTTTCATATTTATATTTTTTTAGTATTAATAATTCGGTGATTAATAAATTGGGAACCCATCCTAGCCATGCAATAATCATATAAACTTCCATGGGATTGGGCTGAAAAAGATAAACCAGAATAACCTTCCACATTCTCAGGGTTAAAGCAGAAACAGCAAGCGCATAACTTCTGTTCATCCATTGCTGATGGCTCTTAATGTCTTTTTGAAAAACCTTTACCATTGCCATGAAAGTGGTAAACCACCATAAGCAGCCTAAAATAATAAAAGACAATTGTGCCCAGAAACCTCCATTAGCATGTATGCCAATATATATACCTGAAGGAGCGGAAAATAATAAAAGTCCTGCCACATATACATATCCTGAATATTGGTGGATAGTTTTATGCTTTTTACGTGTCGTAAAGAATTGAATGAATCCCGCAAGTAATACAAAAATACTGCTGTAGACATGCGTGTAAAAAATAGGTAGATAAAAAGGGAAAGTTGTAACCTCTGTTTGTTTAATATTCAAAAAAGAAGCTGTAGCCGAAAAGGGTACATAGAATAATGTAATCCTACACATCAGTAAGAAAAACCAGATGAACAATCCTATTAACATCCATTTTGTTATATTCTTAGCAATAAGCATCTTTTTCAATCGGGTGTAACGAATTTACACAAAAAAACCTCACAATATTGTGAGGTTTATATTTTATTTGCAAAAGAACTACTTTACTAAGGTTAATTCGCTAATTAAATTTTTAGCACCTGCAAATTTGTCGATTACCCAAAGTACGTATCTAACGTCTACGTTGATCGTTCTTTGTAATTTAGGTTCAAAAACAATGTCACCACTTAAAGCTTCACTGTTTCCGTCAAACGCAAGACCAATTAATCTTCCGTAGCCATCGATAATTGGAGAACCTGAGTTACCTCCTGTAATATCGTTATTAGAAAGGAAGTTTACATGAAGTTGCCCATCTTTGTCTTTGTACATACCATAATCTTTCTTTTTGTAAAGATCAAGAAGTCCCTGTGGAAGATCGAACTCTTCGTCACCTTTTTTGTACTTCTTAATCATACCTTCCATCGTGGTATAGTAATTCTGCTTGATACCCGTGTAGTCTCTATCTGCTCTTTTAGGAAGCGTCTCGATTTTACCGTAAGTTAATCTGATAGTAGAGTTAGCATCCGGATAGAATTTCTTCTCAGGCATAGCTTTCATTAGTCCGTCCATGAATAAACGGCTGTCTTTCTGGAAGCCTTCATCAGTTTTAGCATATTTTTCAGCTAATATTTTGTTGTCTCCGATATAACCTGCAGCAAACTTATATAGCTTGTCATTCGCTAATTTTTCAGCGCTTGGATTATTCAGGAAGTTAATTACTGAAGCAGCATTTGCAAAAATTGAAGACTGTGCAATATTCGCAAGTTCTGAAGCATTTACAGATTTTACAGTTGCAGAAGCAACATCTGCTGCTACTTTTGACTGATATAAAGAAGCCATCTGAGATAGCATTTCTGTTTCAAGTTGAGTATTGAATCCTTCATAAGCCTGCTTAACAGCCGCTTCTAATTTAGGTTTCATTGCGGCCTGAGCAGATGCATCCTGTTTCATGTAGCTTGTTAAAGCATCTCCAATCTGGAAAGAATTTCTGATGTATTTAGCATTTCTCTGGAACTGCGCACCATAATTTTTCTCAATATTTCTGTTAGAAATCTGCTTGTAGTATGCATCAGTATTTGCTAATACATTTGCATAAACAGCTTTGTTTTCAGCTTTATCAGCCCACTGTTGGTATTTTTTCTCAACCTCTTTTTTGTCACCAATTGTTCCGTTTTTGTAAACAGCTTCAATTGTTCCGGCTCTGTTTTTCCAGTAGTTAGCAACACTTGCATAGTTAGAAGCGTAAGCTAATCTTGTAGCATCGTCTTTATCCATATGCTTCTTCATAACATCCATAGCTGTTTTAGAAGCCTCAACCCATGCCGGGTAATCTTTGCTTACCATCTGTTCGATCCCGAAAGAAGTAAGGTATCTGTTTGTTGTACCCGGATATCCTACGATCATTGCAAAATCACCAGGCTTGTTTCCTTTCAGTGAAATTGGTAAGTGATGCTTAGGCTTTAAAGGAACGTTGTTCGCTGAATATTCAGCAGGGTTGCCATTTTTATCAGCATAAACACGGAAAACAGAGAAGTCTCCTGTGTGTCTTGGCCATTCCCAGTTATCAGTATCACCACCATATTTACCAATAGATGACGGTGGGGTGCCTACTAAGCGAACGTCTTTAAAATCCTGGAATACAAAGTAGTAAAACTCATTTCCTTTGAAGAAATCCTTCACCACTACAGTGTATTTTCCGTTTTCAGAGTTTTCAGACTGGATAGCTTTGATCTCAGCATCGATAATAGCTTTTCTCTGATCAGCACTCATATCATTGTTCAGTTTAGATGTGATGCGTTTTGTAGCATCATCCATTCTTACAAAGAATCTTACTGATAAGCCTTTAGAATTAATTTCCTCACCATTGTTTTTTGCCCAGAAACCATTGGTCAGGTAATCTTTCTCTGGGGTAGATGCTGCAGCAATAGCTCCGTATCCACAGTGGTGATTAGTGAAAATAAGACCTTGCGGAGATACGATCTCTGCAGTACATCCTCCCCCAAATTGCAGAATTGCATCTTTCATGCTGGAGTTGTTTACGGAATAAATTTCTTCCGGTGTAAGGTGTAGCCCTTCTTTTTGCATATCTACACCATTCAGTCGCTTAATGAGCATCATTAGCCACATCCCCTCGTCGGCTCTCATTTGTACGAAACTCACCATAAAAGTGAGCAAAAGGAATAATCTTTTCATTACGGTTTATTTTTAACCCCGCTAAAATACGGATAATGAGGAGGAGCAAAAAATTTTCACCGATAAAATCAGATAATATTTACTTTTGTCTAAACTCTAAATCCAAGTTTATATGAAGAAAATATATGTTTTGTTTTTTATAAGTATAGCATTTGCCCTGTCCGCTCAAAATTACAGAGCGATTTATGAATTGAAATTTAAGCCTAACAAGGATAAAGATTCTGCAGTAACGGACTATTATTCGCTGGATATTTTTCCAAAGCTGGAAAAGATAAGTTTTTATAATCACAATTATTATAAAAATGACTCCATTATGAATGTTTTACACGAAAAATCAGAACGGGAAGGAAGTGTTAATATTGATCTTAATTCATTACCAAAAGCAAAATACCCGTTGGTATATATAAGAGAGAATGCTAAGACGTATTCATTTAAAACTATAGATGGAGATTCGTATAAATTTTCTGATGAAAGTAAGATGACATGGAAAATGCTAAAGGAATCTAAAAAGATTAAAAACTGGAATTGCCAGAAAGCAGAGACAGAATATTTAGGCCGAAAATGGACAGCATGGTTTACTACGGATCTTTTATTTCCTGAAGGTCCTTATAAGTTTTCCGGACTTCCCGGGTTAATTGTTGAGATTTCTGATGAAAAGAATGATTTCCATTTTGCACTTGAAGCTATTTATAAAAATGCTGAAAAGGTATACTTGCCCTCAGCCTATGAAAAATCTATTGTGGTAGACAAAAGCAAATACGAAAAAGCTTTGTCTAATTATATTAAAGATCCGGGGGTAAAGCTTAGGCAAGGTACTATGGTTGACGAAAGTGGAAATCAGTTTCAGATTGCCGGTGGGTTTAGCAAAGATTTTATAGATCAAGCTGTAGCGGAAAGACGTAAAAAGATGAAAGAGTTCAATAATCTGCTGGACTAAAGATGTGAGACAAGAACAACAATTATTTTTATTACTGAAAGAGATTAGGTGCCGGAATTCGATATAGATCCTAATGTGGAGAATACAGGAATATTCTTTTAAAGATCTTAATTCTGTGACGAAAAAGATGAGAAAAGGTTGGGTACCAGCAAAATACAAAGGGATTCCAATTAGATACAGGAATACTTTAAAAATAAATTTTCTTAAAAATTAATGCTCTGTCATTTTGGCAGAAAAAGCGTAACTTTGCAAACTGAACTTAATCCGAAACAGGAGTTGATATTTTTCCAGGCGGTATGATACTGCGATGGACGCCAGAATTCATGTTTCAGATTCTCAAATTATAAGAACCGTGCAGGAAAAATATATAGACGAAACCAAGCAAGGGGAAGCTTTTGCAATTGCTGAAAGGCCGGAAAACGGTAAGAAGTTATTTCTGGAAAGCTATGGATGCCAGATGAATTTTTCTGATTCCGAGATTGTGGCTTCGATCCTTAACGAGCAAGGATATAATACAACATTAAAAGTAGAAGAAGCAGATCTTATATTACTAAATACCTGTTCTATTCGTGAAAAAGCAGAACAGACTGTACGTATGCGTCTCTCTCAGTTTAAAAAGCAGAAAGAATCCAATCCGAATTTAACAGTTGGAGTGCTGGGTTGTATGGCAGAGCGCTTGAAAACTAAATTTTTGGAAGAAGAACATTTGGTAGACCTTGTGGTTGGGCCAGATGCATACAGAGACTTACCCAATCTTTTAAAAGAAACAGAAGGCGGAAGAGATGCGATTAATGTAATTCTTTCCAAAGAAGAAACATATGCTGATATTAATCCCGTACGTTTAGGTGGTAATGGTGTTACAGCTTTTGTAACGATTACAAGAGGTTGTGATAATATGTGCACATTTTGTGTGGTACCATTTACCAGAGGGCGTGAAAGAAGCCGTGATCCTCATTCTATTATAAATGAATGCGTGGAGCTATTTAACAATGGTTATAAAGAAGTAACCTTGTTAGGGCAAAATGTAGACAGTTATCTTTGGTACGGAGGTGGTCCTAAAAAAGACTTTGCAAAAGCTTCTGAAATGCAGAAGGCTACAGCAGTAGACTTCTCAAACTTATTGGCAATGGTTGCTACAGCTGTTCCGGATATGCGCATCAGATTCTCTACATCCAATCCTCAGGATATGAGCCTGGATGTATTCCATACTATGGCGAAATACGATAATATCTGCAAGTATGTTCACCTTCCTGTACAAAGTGGAAGTGACAATATGCTAAAAGCGATGAACCGCCAGCATACACGTGCAGAATATTTGTCTTTAATAAATGAAGCGAAGAAAATTGTACCGGATATCTCTTTCTCACAGGATATGATTATTGGTTTTTGTGGAGAGACAGAAGAGGATCACCAGGATACGCTTTCTTTAATGAGAGAGGTGGAGTATGACTATGGTTATATGTTTGCTTACTCCGAAAGGCCTGGAACACCGGCACATAAGAAAATGGAAGACAATATTCCTGCAGATATAAAGCAAAAGCGTCTGGCTGAGGTTATTGCATTACAAGGAGAGTTATCCAAAAACCGGATGAAGTCCTATGTTGGCAGAAAGCATGATATTCTGATTGAGGGAACTTCCAGAAAGAATGAGAATCAGTGGAAAGGAAGGAATTCCCAAAACGCAGTTTGTGTATTCGATAAGTTGGAAGGGCAGAAGATTGGTGACATGGTGTCCGTTTTTGTACATGATAACACTCAGGGTACGCTTTTGGGGAGAACAGCCGAGTAAAAATTAAATGAGAAGTCTTTCATACATTATCATTTTGATGTCTTTGATTGGTAGCTACCAGTCAGAAAGTTTTTCTTGTGTACCTGCTCCATTCGGAAAGTATTGTAAAAAGCAGCAAGGTGAATGCTTTAAGACAGATCAGTCGTCAGCTCATATCGAAACGCTAAGCCGATTCGTTTCACTCACCTTTTTTAAATTAAAAGTAAATCAACAAAAACAAGAATTTTGCTTTAGAGATGAACATGCTTTTAAAGCTCTTGTTTTTGATAAAAATAACAGGACCGTTTTTTTAAGTTCACCTTTTAAAATAGAAAGTAAGCTTTCGAAGATCAGAAATAAAGATTACCTGGATTCAGTGTATAAAATTTAAAAATTGAACACTCTATTTAGCTAAAACATGGTTTGTAAAAACCAAAAATCTTTAATCTTATATTAAAATGTCAGAACTTCAGAATATAAAAGCCCGCTTTGGAATCATCGGAAATTATCCGGCTCTAAACAGAGCCCTTGAGAAATCCATGCAGGTAGCACCTACCGATATATCAGTTTTAGTAATTGGTGAAAGTGGTGTAGGTAAAGAATTTATTCCTAAAATTATACATAGCCTTTCGCATCGTAAGCACATGCCATATATTGTGGTAAACTGTGGTGCAATTCCGGAAGGAACCATCGATTCCGAGCTATTTGGCCACGAAAAAGGTGCTTTTACAGGTGCTACAACCACCAGAAAAGGTTATTTTGAAGTAGCCGATGGTGGAACCATTTTCCTGGATGAGGTAGGAGAGTTACCATTGCAGACGCAGGTTCGTTTGCTTCGTGTTTTGGAAAGTGGCGAATTTATGAAAGTAGGATCTTCTGTGGTACAGAAAACCAATGTAAGAATCGTAGCTGCTACCAATGTAAATATGATGAAGGCTATTCAGGACGGACGTTTCCGAGAAGATTTGTATTATCGTCTGAATACAGTACAAATTGATATGCCTCCTCTGAGAGAGCGTAAAGGAGATATTCACCTTTTGTTCCGGAAGTTTGCAATAGATTTTGCAGAAAAATACAGAATGCCGGAGGTTTATTTAACCGAAGATGGTGTTCATTATATTGAGAATTACTCATTTCCGGGGAATATCAGACAGCTTAGGAATCTTGTAGAGCAACTAACTGTTGTAGAACAGAAACGAGAGATAACATCGGAAGCGCTGAGTCATTATATTCCAATGGTGTCTAATGCACCAATGGTTATTTCCCAGCCGAATCAGAATAACAACAATAGCGACTTCAATAACGAAAGAGAGATTATGTACAAGGTCCTTTTCGATATGCGAAGTGATATTAATGATCTGAAGACACTGACCTCAGAACTTATAAAGAACAGAGGAGCATCGGATCTTAGCAATCAGGAAAAAACGTTGATCAACAGGATTTATACACCTGAGCCTCAACAGGCAGTTGTTCCGAATTCTTTATTGTATTTCGAGAATAACAGCAATACACCGCAGACTCCCACAATAATATCTAATAATGCCGACGATAACTACGAGGACATAGAAGATATTGAGTTGGAAGAAGCAAGACCTGAATCTTTGTCATTACAGAATAATGAAAAGGATTTGATTATTAAAGCATTAGAAAAACATAAAGGAAGACGTAATAAAGCAGCTGATGAACTTGGAATTTCACAACGTACGCTTTACCGTAAAATAAAACAATATAACCTGGAAGATTAAGTGGAGAATTTATCACAACCGAAATACATTATTAATCCTGACTATCAGTTAAACATCGGAAACGCTTTTTCGGATGGATTGGCGCTTTTCAAAAAAGATACAGGCAATATTCTGATCAATTATCTTTTAACGATTATTATGGGAATGATTCCGTTATGCAGCCTGTTGGGGCTGGGGAATTTCTATAAAGCCTGCCGTAAAATAGAAAACGGAGAGAAGACTGATTCAGGAGATATTTTTAATTTCGATGATGTGATCCCTTACCTTATCTTTGCCGGGATTATGATCTTTGGTGTTTTGGCTTTGCTGATCCCTGTAGAGGTTGTAATCCTTGTTTCTGCTGTGCTTACCGAAAGAAATCAGGGACAAGCTCCAGTTTTTGTTTTGATTATGATTATTGCGGTGCTTATCATTTTTGCTATTATGATGGTCGTAAGCTCTGTAATGTACTATTATGTTGCAGTGGTTGCCCTTTATGGTGTAAAAGATTTTTCAAATGCTTTCAAGATTTCCTGGAAGTTATTTAAGAAGAATGCACTATCTTCCATCTTATTTGGTATCATGATAAGTATGATAACTTCTGTCGGAATTTTGCTTTGTGGTGTGGGGCTTTTTTTAACTTTACCTTTAGCAATTTGCATGCGTTATGCAGCAACAAAAAATATTATGATTAGATTTGAAGAACCAAAAATTGATTATGAAGGCAGCCTTTAAAAATAGATTTAAAATATTGCATTTAGGAAGTTTGATTTTAATATCACAACTTTTGGTTTCCTGTTATTCCTTTACGGGATCATCCTTAAAACCGGATGTAAAGACAATTTTAATAAAGAATTTTCCCAATAATACTTCTTTTAATCCCAATCTTAGTCAGCAGTTCTCAACAGATCTGCAAAACAGATTTTTACAAAGAACAAACTTGAAGGGTACTACAGACATGCCGGATATTCTAATTGAAGGAGAGATTGTAGATTATCAACCATCAACACCAACAGCTATATCAACCCCTTCTACATCACAGGCGACAGGAAATGTTTTGATGGCTGCACAGAATAAGCTTACAATTACTGTAAAAGTGCATTATGAGAATGCTAAATATCCCACTGAAAGTTTTGACAGAACATATTCTGATGAAGCTGTCTTTAGTAATACAACATCAATGCAGGATATAGAAGCCAACTACGTGAAGGTAGCAACAGACAGAATTATTAATAAAATTTTTAATGATATTGTAGCCAACTGGTAATGATGAATGAACGAATTTTACATATAATAAAGTTCCCCGAAAGTTTAAAAGCATCGGATATTGGTGAGCTCAGAAGAGAAATATCTAATTATCCATATATACAGCCAATCCGGGCTTTATTTCTGATGGCATTACATCAGTTTCAGCCCGAGGCTTATCAGAAGGAACTGGCATTAACAGCGGCTTATACAACTGATAAAAAGATTTTGTATCAACTGATTAATCCGGTGACTTATCAACAGGAAGAAGTGGCAGAAGTGCCTGTTCAGAAAGCTACAGAAGAAATAACTGTTGCGGTTGTAGAACCAAAAGTGGATGAAATTGAAGAAAGCACAACTGAGCCGGAAAAAGAATCTGTTTTTGAAGAAAAAATAGAGGAAGTTATTCCCGAGAATGTAGAGTCAGTTGCTGTAATTCAGGATTCAGAAGAAGAGAATATTATAGATCTCCCGAAAGAGGCAGAACATACAGAAGAAGATCATTTGTCGGCTCAAACTAGTTTTGCCGGTGCAGATAATTTCCTTCCGGATGTTAAGTTCAGTATACCGGATAATCATACCGAATATACCAAGGAGAAAAAGCCTTCTGCTGTTCCGGGATTCCAACATTCATTTGTTACTACAATTACACAACCGATAATTAGAGATGCACCCGCATCTGTAGAAGAGCAACATGAAGAAGAGAAACATATAGATCACTCAACGCTTGATTTTGCAGACAATACCCATTTTGATTTTCTGAGCAGACCAGTAGAGAAAAATATTTCTTCTGATATATCGGATAAAGTTGAAACTCAAGAGCCGGAAGACATAAAAGTAGCAGAAGAAGAGGAAGAAGAAAATATTCCTGTAATAATTGATGAGATTATTGAAGAAGCGTCTGTATTAGCTGAAACTCCGGAACCTGCTCCGGTTATAAATGATGACTGGAAACCAATGAGTTTTGATGCTCATATTCCTGATGCATTGATTGGGAAATCTGAAACGCAGGTTAAAGAAGATAAATTACCAGAACCTGAATCAAAAGAAGAGATCATTCCGGAACCTGAAGTTGCAGAAGCTCATGAAGAAACGCCTGTAGCAGAAGAGGTTATAGAGAACGAAATTGTAGAAGAAGTTTCTGCAACAGAATCTTCTGAAAGACCGGTAATCAATTATTCTTTCTTTGGTGCAACAGGTGCTGATAAAGGGAAAGAAGAAGTAAAACCTGAGGCTGTAACAGAAGAACCACAGGATAGTAATGAAGAAAAAATGGAAGAGGAAATAATGACTGAACCTAAACAAGAAACAATTGTAACAAGTAATGTTTCTTCATTTATTAACACCTGGCAGAATTGGCTTCACAAAGAAAAGCCTGAAAACGTAGACGTTGAGAAAAAGAATAAGGCAATTGAGAAGTTTATCGAAAGCAATCCAAGAATTAGTGCTTTAAAGGACGAATCAGATTATGTGATAAGAGATAAAGGTGATGATATTTCGCATCTGATGACAGAAACTCTTGCCAACTTATACTTAGGACAGCGTTTGTATAATAAGTCTATAAATGCCTTTGAGATTCTTCAGAAAAAATTCCCTGAAAAGAAGAAAGAATTCCAGGAAAAAATTAATTATATAAAAGATTTGAAGTCTGGTAAAATCCAGCAGGAAGATTAGATAAACAAAAGTCCGGAAGATTTTCTTCCGGACTTTTTTATCGATATCAATATCAGATTATTTTATTTCCGTGTCAGGGCTTCGGAACTGTTTTATTTTGCGCCAGATCTTTTTTCCGTACCGGATGCTCAGAACAATCAATAAGATTGTAATAATAAAAGCTATAATAGGTGCGGCTAATGCTAATATGGACATTATGCTTCCGCCGAATGTTTCCGTACTTGCAACCATAAAATTTCCAGTTCCGCCGGTAGTTGCTGTAGATGTGGCCCTGAGCCCAGCAAATCCTGAACTTATTACACTGGCTGTTCCACCACCGGCAATTAAGGCCAATGCCCATTGTGGAAAAGCACCGAGATGGGTGAACTGACTGGCAAATAATAGCGTTCCGGCAATTGTAGCCAAAGGAATATTGATAGTATCCAGTAAATGATCTATAAAAGGGATGTAATAAGCCAGTATTTCTACGATCATGGCAATACCTGTTGCTATAAGAGTTGGCAGCCCGGCTAGCCATTGCCAGCTTTCATTCATAGGAATCCAGCCAAGATATGATGCCAGACTTACCGCAAAGAGGGGCATGAATACCCTGAATCCTGAAGCAGCAGCTAAGCCTATTCCGATAAATGCTCCGAGAATATATTGTAAATATGAAATATGTTCCGGCATATCATAAATTTTATTAAATGTATGCAAAAAACAAATAAGATGATTAATTTTTACGACAAAGTTTCTCGTAAAAATATTTTACTTGATCCAGATTTTCAGGAAGTTGCGGGGATGTCCAAAATAGCATAATGTGAAAGTATTCCCCGAATTTCTCATGTAAAAGGGGTTTATTTAACCTGTATGCTTCACGAAGTAACCTCTTTACTCTGTTTCTGTATACAGCTTTTTTAAAGTACCTTTTAGAGACGCTTACACCTACTTTGGTTTCGGATTCACTGGCAAGCCATATAATGCGAAGATTACCTGTAGTAATCCATTTGCCTTCTTTGAAAAGGCGGTCTATATCTTTCTTCGCTTTTAACTTTTCCGAAGATGGAAACCCGAATTCTTTCATTTAATTTTTTTTGGCTGATTATTTATTCAGCTATTTTATCTTGTATAAGATATCTTATAACTTCTGATGCTGCATATAGCCCAAATATAGCGGGCATATAGCTAATGGTCCCGTAAAAAGATCTTTTATAATTGCTGCCGTCTGTCATTTTCAGACTGTCCTCTCTCTGTATTTCTGTAGAGAAAACACAGCGAAAGCCTTTATTAATATTTTCTTTTTTCAGCCTTTTTCTAACTTGTTTTGCCAGAAAGCAATTACGAGTCTTGCTGATATCACGAACCATTACCTTGCTTGGGTCCATTTTTCCGCCGGCGCCCATACAGCTTATTATTTTTATTTTATTTCTTTTGGCAGCTTTAATCAATGCAAGTTTAGGGCTTACACTATCAATACAATCTAAAATATAATCGAAGTTTCCTGCGTGGATGACTTCTTCCATTCTTTCAGGGTTCAGAAATTCATTAATTCTGGTCAAGTTTAATTCCGGATTAATATCCAAAATTCTTCTCGCCATTAATTCAACTTTATCGTCTCCGACAGTTGAGTGCAGAGCGGGAAGCTGGCGATTTATGTTGGTGATATCTATAATGTCGCCGTCTACAATGGTCAGATTACCAACGCCCGAACGAGCTATAAATTCTGCTGCAAAAGATCCAACTCCACCCATTCCTACTATTAGGATATTGGATTTTTTTAGTTTCTCTATGCCTGCTTCTTTTATTAGTAATTCGGTGCGCTCCAGCCAGATATCTACCATCTGAAAATTGTTTTTAAATTATAATCTACTATATTTTTCAGTTCCATTATAGAAATGCCCCGTATCATTGCGGCTTTTTCATAAAGCGTTTCAATGCTGATATCAGCAGTATCGGTCTCTAATACGAAGGTTTCTTTAGGGATTTGCTGAAAAATTTTTTGCAAAGATAAATTATTCAGAAGTGAAGCTCCAAAAGACAAATGAAAACCATTTTGCAATAATTGTGTTGCAATGGTTTCTCTTTTATTAAATCCGTGGATGATTTTTGGAATACTAACTCCCTTGCATACCGTTATAACCTCGTTGTAACGACGGACACAGTGGATTGTCAGTGGTTTTTGCAGTTCTTCCGCTATTACAATTTGTGATTTAAACACTTTTATTTGCTCTTCGATAGATGTATTTACGAGAGCGTCTAGGCCGCATTCTCCTATGGATAGACAGTTTGAAGCTTTTGCAGCAAAATGAATTTTCTCAATTACAGACTTCCAATCTTCATTGATGTCCTGAGGGTGCAAACCTATGGAGTAGAATTCCGGAGAAAATTCTTCATGAATAGATTTGTTGTAAACTCCCTTATAATCAGGGATCTTATGGTGATGATGAAAGTCAAATATCATCTTCCAAAATTAAAAAATAAAATAATTGAAAAAAAATTAATTAAACGTTTGTTTAATAACGTAAAAGTGAATTAAATTTGCATCCGTAAAATGAGAAAAATAAAAAAACTTAGTGAAAAGCAACTGCATATTTTAGAGGTTGCGGAAAGCCTTATAGCAGAGAAAGGCTTTAAAGGAACATCAGTAAGAGAAATTTGTAGTCAGGCCAATATAAATGTTGCCATGATCTCATATTATTTCGGTTCGAAAGATAAGATGATGTTTCATTTGTACCAGTACAGAGTTCAGAAAGCAAAGGAGAACTTCAGCAATTTTACACAAACAATTTCATCAGCAAGCCCGGCTATGCAAATGAAAGAAATTCTGAATTTTATCCTAGGACAAATCCTTAAATTCAATTATTTCCATGGATTTGTAACTAATGAATGCCATACTGCGGAACCTAATAAAGAATTTCTTCGTGATTTTTACGCATTATGCGTAACCAAATTTGAAGAAGTAGTTCAGAAAGGAATCGTGGTTGGTGAATTTAAAAAGGCTGTAAAGCCTGAAAATCTTCTGGCAACTATTCTCGGGACGATCATCTTTAGCATCAGAAACAGAGAGTTTTACCAGACTTACCTGCCTGAGCATAACGAAGAAGATTACTATCAGAAATTAGAAGAACGATTAAAAACCCATTTATACAACACCGTATTTTCATTACTAGGGTATGAAACAAATGACAACTAAAATTCTCCTGTTGGCTGCATTTAGCGCCGCAGGCTTGGAATTTGCACAAACAGTACAGAAGCTAACCTTGTCCGAAGCTATAGTACTAAGCATGAAAAATAACTCTAAAGTTAAAATTGCTGAAGCGCAACTGAATACAATGGACTCGAAAGTCCTGGAGGCCAAGAACAAGAGATTACCAGATCTGAAACTAAGCGGAAACCTGATGAAGCCATTTAATACAATGGAAATAAAATCAGAACTTCCGTTCCTGAATGGTGGCGGGGCATCTCCGTCTGCTCCGGATTATGTGGCAATACAACAGCTAAATCTTGGAATGCCTCTTTTTGCAGGATTTAAGATTAAAAACGGAATTGCTGTTGCAGAATACCAGAAAAGCATTCAGCAGTATCAGTTGGAAAACGACAAGCAGGATATAGCTTTAGCTGCAACACAGGGATTTGTAAATCTTTATAAGGCAAAGCAGGCTATTAGTGTAATCAATGAGAACCTTTCCAGATCACATCAGAGAAGTGTTGACTTCGAGAAACTGGAACTGAACGGAGTTGTTGCCAGAAATGATCTGATGAGGGTGAAACTTCAGGAAAGTAACGTTAAATTGTCTTTGGCAGATGCTAAAAAGAATGTTAATGTACTAAACTACAGTCTTGGAGTTCTTTTAGGATTAGCTGAAGGAACCGATATAGATCCTGAAATTGGTGGAGACGAGGCACAGGAATTTGTAAACGAACAAAATCTTCAGGAGCAGTCTTTACAACAAAGACAGGAATATAAAATTCTTTCGGAGCAGGAAAAGGTTGGAAAAGCTAATGTGGAAATTGCGAAAGCAGCATATTATCCAACAGTTTCTCTTACTGCAGGGTATATCAATGCATGGATGCCTAATATTTTACAGATTAACCATATGACAATGGCTGGTTTATCCCTTTCTTATGATCTTGCTAACCTGTATAAGAACAGAGCTACTGTACAAACAGCAAAGCTGCAACAGGTGGAAATTCAGGAGAATAAAAAAGCATTGAATGATAAGGTGAAAACTGATATCCACAATGCATTTGAAGATTATCAGCTGCAAAACGAGAAGATTAAAGTTTACGAAGAGGCTGTGGGACAGGCTAATGAAAACTATAAAGTTGTGAAGAACAAATTCGACAATGGTCTTGCAACAACAACGGATCTTCTTACTGCAGATGTAGAGCAGCTTCAGGCTCAGCTTAATCTGGTTTACGGAAAAGCAGATAAAAAATGGTCTTATTTCAATTTACTAAGACAAACAGGAGAGATAAAATATTAATAACGGCAAATAATAAACATAGAAATGTCTGAACAAGTTCCAAATAAAAAGAAAATTAATTCAAAATTTATTGCCATCCTTGCGGTTCTTATTGTCGGAGGTGGGGCATTTGGATTTTATAAATATCAGCATGCGCAAGTGCACCAGACAACTGATGATGCGCAGATAGAAACAAATATAACGGCTATTACTCCAAGAATTCAGGCCTTTATCAAAGAAGTAAGAGTAAAAGATAATCAGTATGTGAAAAAAGGAGATACGCTTTTAATTCTTGATGCAAGTGATATCAATACTAAGGTAGAAGAAGCAAGAGCCGGAGTTTCTCAGGCTGAAAGCGGTATTACTGCAGCACAGGCACAGACTGAAGCATCTACTTCTACATTGCCTATCACAAATAGTCAGGTTGCTGCAATGAACGCTAATATTGATGCTGCAAAAGCTAAACTTTGGCAGGCAACACAAGATTATAACAGATACAGCAATCTTTATCAGGACCACAGCATTACAAAACAACAATTTGAACAGGCTCGTACAGCAATGCTTGAAGCTCAGGCAACTGTAAAAGGATTTGAAAGTCAGAGATTAGCTACCCAAAATCAAACACAAGCTACAATTTCTCAAAGCCACGCTGTAGGTTCTCAGGTATCAGTAGCAAAAGCTAATCTGGAGAAAAGCAAAGCGTCGTTAGAGGCTGCAAAAATCAACCTTTCTTATACTGTAATTACAGCACCAGTTTCAGGTTTTGTTTCAAGAATAGATTTACAGCAGGGGCAATTACTTAACCCTGGTCAGCAGTTATTTAACATTGTAGACGAGCATATCTGGGTTGTTGCTAACTTTAAAGAAACGCAGTTAGAAAAAATAAGAACCGGACAGAAGGTAGAAATTAAAGCGGATGCTTATCCAAAGCATAAATTCGAAGCTAAGGTAAGCTCTTTCTCTCCGGCAACAGGAGCTCAGTTCTCTCTTTTACCTCCGGATAATGCTTCAGGAAACTTTGTAAAAGTGGTACAAAGACTACCAGTATCTATCGAGTTTGTAAACCCGAAAGATCCTATGCTGAAATATCTTCGTCCGGGAATGAATCTGGATGTTGATGTGACTACTAAATAATTTATAAATAAAAGAAACGGAGATTTCTCCGTTCTAAATACCTTAATTGATTAATGGAAAATCCGGATTCTCTGGTAGAATATGGTTTTAGAAGGGGTATTATCGTTTTAATGGCGGTATTATGTGCCCTTCTGGAAATCGTAGATACTACCATTGTGAACGTGGCTCTGGACTCTATGAAAGGGAGTTTGGGAGTAACACTGGAAGATGTTGCCTGGGTAGTTACTGCTTATGCTATTGCAAACGTAATTATGGTACCCATGACGGCATGGCTTTCTCAGCAGTTTGGTAGAAGAAATTACTTTGTAGCTTCCATCATTGTCTTTACCGCGGCTTCTTTCCTTTGTGGAAATTCAACCTCAATGGCGGAGCTTATTATCTTTAGGTTTATACAAGGACTTGGTGGTGGTGCCTTGCTGGTAACCTCGCAAACCATTATTACCGAAATTTTCCCGGTGGAGAAGAGAGGTATGGCTCAGGCCATTTATGGTATGGGAGTTATTGTAGGACCTACATTAGGGCCACCATTAGGAGGATATATTGTAGATAATTTCTCTTGGCCATATATTTTCTATATCAACATTCCGCTTGGGATTATTGCAGCATTGTTGGCAATGAATTTTGTAAAAAGTCCGCGATATGGCGAGAAACGTAAACCGAGTGAGGTAGACTGGTGGGGGATTATGCTGCTTTCTACATCTGTAGGATCTTTACAGTACGTTTTAGAACATGGTCAACAAGACGACTGGTTCAATGATAAGATTATTCTGATCCTGAGTATAGTTACTGTATTGTCTGCAATCTTCTTTTTATGGAGGGAGCTAACGGCAAAATATCCTATTGTAAACCTGAGAGTATTGAAGAATACTAACCTGGCGGTGGGAACCGTTCTTACCTTTGTATTAGGATTTGGTTTATACGGATCAACATTTATTGTCCCAATATATACACAGTCTATATTAGGATGGACGGCTACAGATGCCGGATTACTACTGGTACCGTCATCTATTATGACCGGACTTATGATGCCAATTATCGGGAAGTTACTTCAGAAAGGAGTGCCTCAGAAATATTTGGTTACACTGGGATTTGCAATATTCTTTGTATACAGTCTTGCGATGTATTATGAGATGACTCCATATACCTCTACGGAAGAGTTTTTCTGGCCGTTAGTAATTAGAGGGGTTGGATTAGGTCTGTTATTTGTGCCAATTACAACACTATCACTTTCATCCTTAAAAGGTAGAGAAATTGCAGAAGGAGCAGCTTTTACAGGGATGATGAGACAATTAGGTGGTTCATTTGGTATTGCAATTATTACCACATATATAGCGAGAGATTCTCAAAAACACAGAGTAAATCTAATGGCCCATGTTGATATCACCAAAGATATTGTTGCGCAAAGAATACAGATGTATCAGCAAATGATGATGTCAAAAGGGGCTACAGCACAGGAGGCATTAGGAAGAGCATATAAACTATTGGAAGGACAGGTGATGAAGCAGGCAATGGTACTGACGTATGCAGATGTTTTCCTGTATCTTGGTATACTATTCCTTATTTGTATTCCGTTTGTGCTTTCCATCAAGCAGGGGAAATCAAAGATAAATCCTGCCGACGCAGCGCACTAAACAGGTGCCGGAATCGTAATAAACAGATAATAACAGTATAGTGGTTTCTTAAAAAGAGATTACTATACTGTTAAACTATCATAAAAACAATTCTATTGTAAAAAAAATCTTATTTTTGCAGATCGAATAGGCAAACTAATAAGGAAAAGATTCCTTAGGTAAAGCCCGGAAATATTTATGAAAAAGATTCTAACCTTTATTACTCTTGCATTGATCGTTGTTTCTTGTAACAAAGAGTTTGACAACGCAATGAAAAGCGCAGACAAAGAAGTTATTCTTAAAGCAGCTGACAAATATTACGAAAAAAAGAATTGGAAGCAGGCTCTAGCGCTTTACGACAGATTACCAAATCTGCTTGCAGGAACCGATGAGTTAGCCGATATGAGCTATAAACAAGCTTATGCTAATTACTATGACAAAAGTTATAAATTAGCAGGGCACCAGTTTAAAAGCTTTACTGTAAATAACCCGAGAGATCCACGAAGAGAAGAAGCTGCTTATATGTCGGCACTTTGTTACCACCAGGATTCAAGAGATTATAATCTGGATCAGGAAAGTACAATTTCTGCGATTAATGAACTTCAGGAATTCCTGAATACTTATCCAGGTTCGGAAAGATCAAAAAATATTTCTAAGCTTGTAGATGAATTGTCTTACAAACTAGAATTCAAAGCTTACGAAAATGCGCGTCAGTATTATAAAATGGCTGAATATAAAGCTGCAGATATAGCATTTGAAAATGTATTGGAAGATTATCCTTCTACAAAACTTCGTCCACAGATCTTTAATTATATGATGAGATCTAAAGAAAGATTGGCTGTATTATCTAGTTATGATCTGAAATCAGACAGAATAGAAAATGCTATTTCTTTTACCAAACAGGTGGAACGTGAATTCCCAGACTCTGATAACAGTAAAGATGCTGTGAAAATAAGAGAGTCTCTGGAGCATGAGAAAGAAAACTTTGCAAAACTTAAAGTAGAATACGAGAAGAGAAGAGCAGAGAGAGAAGCAAAAATTAAAAAACTTTCAGCTGAACAAGCTGCTGAAATGGAAAAAAAAGCAGAGAATAACCGCAAGGCTAAAGCTGTAAAAGAATATAAAGATAAGGTAAGAGGGTTGCAAAAGGATTCGGCTATATTAAATACACCACCTCCGGCAGCTACTTTCAAAATACCTAGAAAAAGCAACTAAAATTTTAAATTAAAGTAAATCAGATATGAGCGTTAAAGATTCTAAAGCACCAGTAAACACCATCACTTACGATAAGAATAAGATCGAAGAAAAAGTAGGTAGCATCTACGAAGCTATTGTAATTATGGGTAAAAGAGCGGAGCAGATTAATGCTGAAATCAGAACAGAACTTCACCAAAAATTAGATGAATTTGCTGTTCATAACTCAACTCTGGAAGAAGTTTTTGAAAACAGAGAACAAATTGAGATTTCTAAGAACTACGAAAGATTACCAAAACCAACTTCAATCGCAGTTCAGGAATGGATGGATGGTGATATCTATTTCCGTAAGACAGAAGACAGAAACTAAGCGTTTTACAACGACTTTTATGAATATTGGCAGGAAGATGTTTTTTTAAGACATCTTTTTGTCGTATTATTACTACAAATTTTTCAGCATGGCGAACAGTTTACAAGGAAGAAAAGTATTAGTGGGCGTTACAGGTGGTATTGCTGCCTATAAAATCCATTTTCTGATAAGAGAACTGGTGAAAAACGGTGCAGAAGTGCAGGTGATTATGACGGAGGATGCACACCAGTTTGTTACACCTCTCAGTCTTTCAACCTTATCCAGAAATCCGGTATATACAGATTTTTATAATACAGAAGGAACCTGGAATAATCATGTTGATTTAGCACTATGGGCAGATGTAATGCTTATTGCTCCATGTACAGCAAATACGCTGGCAAAGATGGCTACAGGTTTATGTGATAACCTTTTACAGGCAACTTATCTGTCGGCTAAATGTCCGGTTTTTGTGGCTCCTGCTATGGATCTGGATATGTATGCACATCCTACAACAACCGAAAACCTGAAAAAGATTGAAGGCTTTGGAAACCGGATTATTCCGGCTGAAGAGGGGGAACTTGCAAGTGGACTTACGGGACTTGGCAGAATGGCTGAACCGGAAACTATATTCAGACATTTACAACAATTCTTTAGTACAGAGAATTCAAATTCTTTGCTTAAAGGTAAGAAGATACTGATTACGGCAGGACCAACTTTCGAACCAATAGACCCTGTTCGTTTTATCGGAAATCATTCTTCTGGTAAAATGGGATTTGCATTGGCAGAAGCAGCTGCAGACAGAGGTGCTGAGGTTATTCTTATTTCTGGTCCAAGCAGCTTGCATACTACGCATCCCAATATTTCATTACATGCTGTAATTTCAGCAAAAGAGATGCTGGAAGAAGTATTTAAGTATTATGAGAATGTAGATGTAGCCATTATGAGTGCTGCTGTAGCAGATTATACACCCAAATATTATTCGGATCAGAAGATCAAAAAGAAAGAACAGGACTTTATGATAGAGCTTGTGAAAAATCCTGATATTCTGAAGACAATGGGTGAAAAGAAAAGCCATCAGTTGTTAGTAGGTTTTGCTCTGGAAACTCAAAATGAGGTAGAATATGCTAAATCTAAACTGGTACAGAAGAACCTGGATCTTATTATACTGAATTCACTTCAGGATTCCGGAGCAGGATTTAAGAGAGATACCAATAAGATCAGTATTTTTACAAAAGAAGGAGAAAGCAAGGTATTCGACCTTAAAAAGAAGACAGAAGTAGCAGAGGACATCTTAAACGTAGTAGAAGAGAAATTACACTAAACAAATAGCGTAAACGAAGGAAAAATGTTATCTAAAATATTCATTCAGAATTTTGCATTGATCGATCGGCTGGAAGTAGACCTGCATAAGGGGCTACAGGTAATTACCGGAGAAACAGGAGCTGGTAAATCGATTATTCTTGGTGCACTGCGCCTCATGATGGGTGAAAGGGCAGATCTGAAGTCAATTGCCGATACTGAAAAGAAAAGTATCGTGGAGGGGACTTTTGTACTGGATGAAGAGAAGTTTAAAAGCTTTTTTGAAGATAACGATCTTGATTTTGAGAAAGAAACACTTATTCGCAGGGAAATTGCACCTGCCGGTAAATCGAGAGCTTTTGTTAATGATGTTCCGGTTACATTATCCATATTACAAGAACTTTCTGAAAGACTCATAGATATTCATTCGCAGTTTGAAACGTCTAATCTTTTTTCAGAAACATACCAGTTTGGAATAATCGACGGACTGGCAAAAAATCAGAAATTATTAGCCGATTATCAGTCGGAATTTAAAATTTATACACAGGCAAAAGCCAAGCTTCTGCAGTTAGAGAAACGTTTAGCAGAAGGCAATAAAGAGGCAGATTACCATCAGTATCTTTTACAGGAGCTGGAGGAAGCACAACTGGATCAGTTGAATCTGGATGAACTGAAAAATGAACTTTCTGCACAGGAAAATGCAGAAACTATTATAGAACAATTATCGCAGACTTATCAGCTTTTGCAGCAGGATGAAGCCGGAGTACTTATTGTTCTGAACGAGATTAGAGTAAAGCTTTCAAAGATTACAGGATATTCTGAAAGCTATGAACAACTCTCTGAGCGTATCCAGAGCCTGTATTTTGAACTAAAAGATATAGCGGATTCTTGTGAAAACGAACTTGAAAAAGTACAAATGAATCCTGAAGCTCTGCAAGAGCTTAATACCAGACTCAACCTGGTAAATACATTATTGATCAAACATCAGGTACAGTCTGTAGAAGAACTTGTTAATATCCGTGATGAGTATGCTAAAGAACAAAATCTTGCAGAAAACCTTGAAGAGCACATCAAAGAGCAGCTTCAGTATATCGAACAACAAAAGACAAAACTCAAAAAAATAGCAGCGGAACTTACTAAAAATAGAAAGTCCGGGGCTAAAATTTTTGTTGAGAAAAGCCAGCATATTTTACAATGCCTTGGCTTGGAAAAAGCCAGAATGGAAGTCGATCTAAGCGAAGATCCTGAATTTAATGAATATGGTAGTGATACTATTCAGCTTTTATTTCAGGCTAATACAGGTTTCCCTATGAAACCTGTCCATACCGCTATTTCCGGGGGAGAAAGATCTCGTGTAATGCTTGCTGTTAAAAAGATTATGGCTGAAAATTCTGAATTGCCAACGCTGATTCTGGACGAAATAGATACCGGAGTCTCCGGCCGTGTAGCCGAAGAAATTGGAAAATTAATGCATGAGATGGGGCAGGGTATGCAGCTTATTGTTATTACCCACCTGGCTCAGGTTGCTGCCAAAGGAGATTACAATTATAAAGTAATGAAATCCGAAATAGGCGGAAAAACACAGTCTACTATTATCCCTCTGAACCAAGACGAAAAGCTGCAGGAAATTGCCCAGTTGCTTAGTGGTAGCAAGATCACTGAGGCAGCAATAGAACAGGCAAAAGAACTGATGCTGTAGTTTCGTTTTCCAAAGATTGGCGACGTTGCGGGGTTTTCTCTATTTTTGTACGAATTAATACCCATGAAAAATACTATTCTATTTACTTTCTTATTGCTGGGACTATGTTCCTATGCGCAGGAAATTGAAGTTAAAAACCTGAAAAAGCATGTTTATTTTTTGGCAAGTGACCAAATGAAGGGGCGCGGAACAGGGAGTAAGCAAAATCAAGAAGCCGCAAAATATATCGTTTCACAATTTAAAAAATATAAACTGGAGCCTTTAGGGGCAAATGGTTATTATCAGGATTTTGAAGCTAAAGTCAGAAAAGTTAAAGTTACCGATAGTATCCGACCTGCCAGAAATGTGATTGGTTTTTTAAATAATAATGCTGCTAAGACTGTTGTTATCGGAGCACATTATGACCATCTTGGAGAGGGAAAACAAGGAAGCTCTTTGGCAAAAGACAGTTATGGTATGATACACAATGGTGCAGATGACAATGCTTCGGGTGTTGCCGGATTGCTGGAGTTAGCGCGTGTTTATAGCCAGAATAACATAAAAGAGTCAGTTAATTTTCTATTTATTGCTTTCGGAGCAGAAGAATTAGGATTGGTTGGTTCACGATATTTTGTGAAAAATCCAACTTATGACCTTAGTAAAGTGCTTTGGATGCTGAATATGGATATGATCGGAAGACTGAACAAAGAGAGAGGTGTTTCAGTTATCGGTTATGGAACATCACCTGAATTTGAGACTATTTTCAAAGAAATCGATCCTAATAAGTTTGTGAAATTCTATACAGGCTACGAAGGGCGTGGAGGATCGGATCAGACATCTTTCTACGAAAAAGATATTCCTGTTCTGTTTTTCCATACTGGCGGACATGATGACTACCATAAACCTACAGATGATGCCGATAAAGTTGATTACGAATCCCTAAAAGGTATTTTGGAACTGGAGAAAGCTGTTGTTGATGGTAGCTTTAATGTGGGTTCTATGCCTTTCAGAAATACAGACCAGAAAAAATAATTTTTTGTAACATTTTTTGCAGATTGTTAACTAATTAAGTAAAGCTAATTAACATGTTTGCAAAACTAATTCGTCTGGAGTTTAAAAGTTTTTTCAGAAGTCCGCAGTTAGGAGCTGGTATCCTGATGAAGATTGGTATGTTCTTCATCTTCGCCTATATGGCATTAATATTCTTCGGAGGTGCATTTGCCTTATTTTTTGGTGCGAGGAAAGAGGGAGTCAATCCATTAATCCTTTTCAGCAGATTTTTTCTCGTATACTGGGTACTGGATCTGTTGCTTAAATATTTTATGCAACAGTTGCCGGCCAATAATATAAAGCCATTACTTACCCTTAATATTCCCAAGAATAAAATTACAAGCTACACTCTGGTAAAGATCCTGTTGTCATTCTTTACGTGGGTGTTTTTGTTGTTTATGCTTCCGTTTACAGTATTGCTGTTAGTGGATGGAGGTTTTAGTGTATTATCGGTACTGGCTATATTTATTTCTGTGGTGGCACTTATCTTTTCCAATGCCTTCATCAATACCTTTATCAATAAGAATAATACATTACTATATACCATTTTTGCGGTTATTATCATATTAGGCGGATTACATTATTTTAAGATTATTGATATACTGAATATTTCCGAAACACTAATCTATTCCATATATCAGAAATGGTGGCTATTTCTTATTCCGTTAATTCTGGTTCTGGCTTTGGGTAAAATGGCTTTCAGTTTTATTAAGCAAAACCTTTACCTGGACAAGGGTCTGGAAATGAAAAAAACTGTCGGAAAAACAGAGAATATTGAATACCTAAACCGCTTTGGTGCTATCGGAACTTTCATTAATAATGATATTAAACTTATTAAAAGAAGCAAAGCCGCCAGAAGTGCACTGATTGGTGGTTTTCTGTTTTTATTTTACGGATTGCTTATTTTTAATAAAGGCTATTCCCATAGCTTTATGCAGGTATTTCTGGGAATTTTTGTTACCGGTGGGTTCAATTTAATGTTCGGGCAAAGAGTTCCGGCATGGGATAGTTCCTACTATCCACTGATGATGACACAGAATGTTCCGTATAAAGAGTATCTGAAGGCTAAATGGTGGCTTTTCGTTATCGTTACAGCTGTTTCTATGGTATTGGCTACATTCTACGTTTTCTTCACAAGCTGGGAATTCTATTTCACCATCTTTGCGGCGGGTCTGTATAATCTGGGGGTTAACTCTTATCTTACTTTATTAGCAGGAGCTTATAATAAAAAACCGATTGATCTGAATTCAGCTTCAAAAGGATTCACAGCAGGGCAAAATAATTTCAATGTCAAGATACTGATCATTATTATTCCGCAGATGCTGGTTCCAATGGCTGTATTTGGGATTGTAAAATACTTTGCCGGAATGTACGCAGCAGTAATTAGTTTGGGTATCCTTGGGCTTATTGGATTCCTTTTAAGAGATAAGATTTTCGATCAGATAGTGAAAATCTATAGATCCGAAAAGTATTCTACGCTCGCAGCTTTCAAAAAAGTAGACTAACAACATTATACAGTTTAACGAGTAACTATAAATTAATATCCAAATTCAATAAAATGATTTCAATTCAAAATATATCAAAAGTTTACGGTGCCAATAAAGTTTTAAATATTCATGAACTTAGTATTCCCAAAGGTGAGACATTCGGGCTGGTAGGAAATAACGGTGCCGGGAAAACGACTTTATTCAGTGTACTATTAGATCTTATAGCGCCTTCATCGGGGTTTATTAGTATTGATAACATTAAAGTTAACGAATCTGAAGCCTGGAAAACAAAACTTAGTGCCTTTATAGATGAGAGCTTTCTTATTGGTTACCTTACACCAGAAGAGTACTTCTATTTTCTGGGTGAACTGAGAGGGCAGAACAGAGCTAGTGTAGATGAATTTCTGAAGCAATTTTCGGATTTGTTTAATGGAGAGATTCTGAATGCAGGAAAATATATCCGAGACCTTTCTAAAGGAAATATGAAGAAGGTCGGTATTGTAGGCGCATTGATAGGTAATCCGAAAATCATTGTCCTGGACGAGCCTTTTGCTAATCTGGACCCTTCTACACAGATTAAACTGAAAAACCTGATTAGAAACTGGTCGCAGGATGCTAATGTTACATTTCTTATCTCCAGCCACGACCTTTCCCATACAACGGAGGTTTGCAACAGAATTGTGATTCTGAATAAAGGTGAAGTAGTAAGAGATATACAAACCAATCCGGAGACACTGCAGGATCTGGAGAAATATTTTGCAGATCAGATTATATCGTAAAAATTTAGAAAATAACATAGACGTAAAAGTGGCCTCAATAACTTTGAGGCCGCTTTTTATTATTGCTTCGTACCTTTTAGATGTAATCAAAAAGGTAAGTTAAACATTGGGTTTATATACTGTTTCCAGATAGGTTCTGATATTATTCTCCATCTCCGAAGGATATGGATAGTTGAGCTCTTCCGCTAAATTTCGCCCAAGTTCTCCTACTATATCAGTCATGTTAAAAAGAGCCTTCCAGTTTTCTTCAATATTGCTTCCGGAAAAGGTTTGTTCAGTTTTAGACCAGAGATCCTGTGATAGATATTTTTTGAAAAGCCTTCCATGTTTATTGGTTGTAATATCCCAATTGTGCTGATTGGCAATATGCCATTCCAACAGTGGTACCAGATATTCCGTTCTGAGGATATTTTCCGATACGAATTTAGCATAGAAAATATCTCCGCGCGCCAGACATTTTGCAACATAGGTACAGTCCCACCAAAAATCTGTGAATAGTTTTGTAAAATCTTTTTCATCTGGTTTTTTGATAATTGAAACCTGATGTGTCGGAGGTTTCATATTCTGGGTAATACCATCCTTATCCAGCAATATTTTATATCCTATATCCCAGTCTTCGGGGAGCTCTTCATGTTGAATTTCCTGTAGAAAAGAAGATTTACGATAAAGCTTGAAATCCACCTTTACAGTGTCTTCATACAAAACCATTTTCATGGCATGTACTCCGCTAAAGCAGCTTTCATCCTCTTCGATCATAGAAATTGGCTGGCCAAAAAGATTCAGCCATTTATGATCTGAGATATAAGCTTGGTTATCTTCAAATATAAGTTCTACATCCAGATCACTGAAATCGTCGACCGGAGCTAAAGGATTTACAAGAGAACTGGTCAGTATAACCGCCCTGATATCTTCGTTTCCGTTAGCCCAGTCTATTATTTCCCGGAGCTTTTCATCCCGAATTTTCATGAGTCTATTGAATGATAAAACAAATTAACCTTATTTCAAGCTGCCCACCATATCCTCTGGTTTCACCCATTCATCGAATTGTTCAGCTGTTACAAGTCCCAGATTGATAGCTTCCTCTTTCAGTGTTGTACCATTTTTGTGAGCTGTTTTAGCAATTTTAGCAGCATTTTCGTAACCAATATGTGTATTCAGTGCTGTAACCAACATCAGTGATTTGTCAACCAGCTCTTTTATTCTTGGTTCATTAGGTTCTATTCCTACTGCACAGTGGTCGTTGAAAGAAATACAGGCATCAGCAATAAGCTGTGCAGACTGTAGGAAGTTATAGGCCATTACTGGTTTGAAAACATTCAGCTCGTAATTTCCCTGAGTGCCGGCAAATGAAATAGTTGTGTCATTTCCTAAGACCTGTGCACAAACCATGGTCATAGCTTCATTTTGTGTTGGGTTTACTTTTCCAGGCATAATAGAAGATCCTGGTTCGTTTTCCGGAATATGAATTTCACCGATTCCGGAGCGTGGGCCGGAAGCCAGCATACGGATATCCTGTGCTATTTTGAATAAAGAAACAGCAAGTTGTTTTAGTGCACCGTGTGATTCAACAATAGCATCATGAGCTGCAAGAGCTTCAAATTTATTTTCCGCAGTTATAAAAGGCAGTCCGGTAAATTTAGCAATGTATTCTGCTACTTTTACATCGTAACCCTGAGGTGTGTTTAGTCCTGTTCCCACAGCTGTTCCACCTAGGGCCAACTCTGCTAGATGCGGTAATGTATTTTTTAATGCTTTCAAGCCAAATTCCAGTTGAGCTACATAACCGGAAAATTCCTGCCCCAGCGTAAGTGGGGTAGCATCCATTAGGTGTGTTCTCCCGATCTTTACGATGTTTTTAAAAGCTTCTGACTTTTCTTTTAGTGTATTCTTTAGTGTTTCAACAGCCGGGATAGTATGTTCTACAACCTTTTTGTAGGCCGCAATATGCATAGCTGTAGGATAGGTGTCGTTAGAAGACTGAGACTTGTTTACATCATCATTTGGATGCACTTCAGATTTCTCACCCAATTGTCCACCATTATTTACATGCGCTTTGTTGGAAACAACCTCATTAACATTCATATTCGATTGGGTGCCCGATCCAGTTTGCCAAATCACAAGCGGAAACTGATCAAAAAGTTTTCCTTCAAGTATTTCGTCACAAACCTGAGAAATCATATCCCGTTTATCGGAAGGAAGGACTCTTAGATCTGTATTTGCATAGGCTGCAGCCTTCTTCAGGTAAGCAAATGCTTCTATAATTTCGTGTGGCATGGAAGCCTCTGGTCCAATTTTAAAATTATTACGGGAACGCTCTGTTTGTGCTCCCCAGAATTTATCAGCGGGTACCTTTACCTCGCCCATTGTGTCGTGTTCGGTTCTGTAAATCATTGTGATCTAATTTTTTATAAAGTTAAGCAAAGAGTAGTTTTTATGCAATTTATAACCATTATAAATATCGATGAAATCGAGTGATTTTACTCATGTTGGAGATAGTACAGCATTCATTATTCTTATTTTTACGACTCTAATTTTTCAGAAAAATAATTAAAAATGGAATTTCAGTATCAGGAACCATTTCCTATTCTAAAAGACGACACACAATACAAAAAATTGACTTCCGACTATGTAAAGGTTGAAAAGCTAGGTGAAAGAGAAATTGTAACTGTTGATCCTAAAGGACTAGAACTTTTAGCAGAAGAAGCATTAAAGGATGTTTCATTCATGCTTCGTTCAACTCATTTACAGAAGCTTAAAAATATTATCGACGATCCTGAAGCGACAGACAATGACCGTTTCGTAGCTTATAACCTATTACAGAATGCATCTGTAGCGGTAAAAGGAGCTCTTCCTTCTTGTCAGGATACCGGAACAGCAATATGTGTTGCCAAGAAAGGAGAGAACGTTTATACAGGAGCAAATGATGCTGAGTGGATTTCCAAAGGAATTTATAATACTTACCAAAATCAGAATCTTAGATATTCTCAGGTAGTTCCGTTAACGATGTTCGACGAAAAGAATTCAGGATCTAACCTTCCGGCACAGATTGATATTTATGCAGAGGAAGGAGATGCCTATAAATTCTTATTTCTTGCAAAAGGTGGCGGATCTGCAAATAAAACTTTCCTTTACCAGAAGACGAAATCACTATTGAATGATAAATCTCTGGAGGAGTTTGTTAAAGAAAGAATCATGGATCTTGGTACAGCAGCATGTCCACCGTATCACTTGGCTTTAGTAATCGGAGGTACTTCTGCAGAAGCTAACCTTGCAGCAGTGAAGAAAGCAAGTGCAGGATATTATGATAACCTTCCGACTGAAGGAAATATTGGTGGTCAGGCATTCCGTGATTTGGAATGGGAGAAGAGAGTACAAAAGATTTGTCAGGAAAGTGCTATCGGAGCACAGTTTGGTGGTAAATACCTTACACACGATGTACGTGTGATTCGTTTACCTCGTCATGCAGCTTCTTGTCCTGTTGGTATGGGCGTTTCTTGTTCTGCTGACAGAAACATCAAAGGAAAAATCACTAAAGACGGGATTTTCCTTGAGCAATTAGAAGTAAACCCTGAAAAATTTTTACCAGAAACAGCACCGCATCTGGAAGAACCTGTAACGATTAATCTGAACAGGCCAATGAATGAAGTATTGGTTGAGTTATCGAAATATCCAATTAAAACTAGATTAAAACTTAATGGTACTTTAATCGTAGCAAGAGACATTGCTCATGCTAAGATTAAAGAATTATTAGATAGTGGAAAACCAATGCCGGAATATTTCAAAAATCATCCGATCTATTATGCCGGACCTGCAAAAACTCCTCAAGGAATGGCTTCAGGAAGCTTTGGCCCTACAACAGCAGGAAGGATGGATGTTTATGTAGACGAGTTCCAAGCGAATGGTGGAAGTATGGTAATGCTGGCAAAAGGAAACAGGAGTAAAGATGTAACAGATGCATGTGCAAAACATGGAGGTTTCTATCTTGGTTCTATCGGTGGTCCCGCAGCAGTTCTTGCTAAAGAAAACATTAAATCTGTTGAAGTTGTAGACTTCGAAGAGTTGGGAATGGAGGCTGTAAGAAAGATTGAAGTAGTAGATTTCCCTGCATTCATCATTACCGATGATAAAGGAAATGATTTCTTTGCAAATCTAGCCCACTAGTCTATATAAAATGAGTATAAATTAAAAATAGACGTTTAAATCCTTTGCTAAAAAGTAAAAAAAGTCTATTTTTGCCCTATAAAATATTTAAGAAATGATTTTATCATCTTTTTATCCATTCTATCAGTTCCTTTGGACAGTGTATTTCTTTGCAATGTTCTTGGCTGGTTTCTGGTGTATCTTTATGTTCGCAACATACATTGTTCCACTTTGGTTAACAGAAGGTTTGTTAGAATACTTCGGAAAAAAGAACAAAAACTTTGATCCTGAAGAAATAAGATACAAAAAGCTATATGAGCAGGAAGGTGTTGAGGTAATCTACCAAAGACCTGCAGGTGAGCGCCCGGCGCATGGTCACCACGCACACTAGTTTAAAGCAAAACTATATAAAGAAAATCCGTTTCTCTTCTGAGGAACGGATTTTTGTTTTTTCGGTGTTCAAATCCCCTGTTTTTACTTTTTTCTTGTCTCCTGAAAATCCGTATCTTTGCAGCCTAAAATTCTATTATGTCAAAGAGTTTAATTCCGAAGCTGGAAGCTATAAAACAAAGATATAACGAAGTCGCTGATTTGATCATTCAGCCGGATGTTATCTCAGATCAGAAAAGATATTCTTCTTTAAACAAAGAATACAGTGATCTGGGGAAAATCGTTAAGGTTTATGATCAGTACAAATCGGCTTTAGATACGATAAAAGAGTCCGACGAAATTATTGCTGACGGATCAGATAAAGATTTGTCTGACTTAGCTAAAATGGAGAAACTGGAAGCTCAGGAAAAAATTCCGGGTTTTGAAGAAGAACTGAAAGTATTATTAATCCCGAAAGATCCTGCGGATGATAAAAATATCATCGTAGAATTACGTGCAGGTACAGGTGGGGACGAGGCTGCTATTTTTGTGGAAGATATCTACAGAATGTATTCTATGTACTTTAAAACTAAGGGCTGGAGACATGAGGTAACCGATTCTAACGAAGCTACCAAAGGCTACAAGGAATTGATTATGAAAGTTGAAGGAGAAGGAGTTTATGGTATTATGAAGTTTGAATCCGGAGTTCACCGTGTACAACGTGTACCGGAAACCGAATCTCAGGGACGTGTTCATACCTCTGCTATTACCATTGCAGTCCTTCCGGAAGCTGAAGAAGTAGATGTGGAAATTAATCCTGCGGATATTGAAATGCAGACTTCCCGTTCAGGAGGTGCCGGTGGACAGAACGTTAACAAGGTAGAAACAAAAGTACAGTTAACACACAAGCCATCAGGAATAGTAGTAGTTTGTCAGCAGGCACGTTCCCAGTTGGCTAACCGTGAATTGGCAATGGAAATGCTTCGTGCGAAACTATACGATATCAAACTTCAGGAAGTGATAGGTGATATTGCTGCACAGCGTAAAACAATGGTATCTACAGGAGACCGTTCCGCTAAGATTAAAACTTACAACTATCCTCAGGGTAGGGTTACAGACCACCGTATTAATAAATCTATCTATAACCTTGATGCTTATATGAATGGAGATATTGGTGAGATGATTGATGCTGTGATCATGGCTGAAAATGCTGAAAAAATGAAAGGAGAAGAAGAAGGCTTCTAAAAATATACTTTTCAAATAAAAATTAAACGGGTTATATAACCCGTTTTTTTATTTTCAATATGTAAAAAAGGTTATTTAATACAGTATTTTGTTTATTGAAAGAAAACTTGTATCTATGTAGTTCACCAATAAATGATTTATTATGAAAAAAATTAACCGAAAAGAGTTGAGTAGTATTGTTGGCGGGGACGTTAATGATCAACAAGGACATTGTCTTATTGATGGGAAGCTACGCCCTTGGCCATGTAACAGAAGATGTCCAAACGGATTAATTCCGTTGTGCCCTGCTCCTGAGGAATAGAAATTTAAACGGACTGTAAAGTCCGTTTTTTTATTCAATATTTACAAATCATAATAGGTTTATATTTATTAATTGGAGAAAATATTGTATCTATGTAGTTCACCAATAAATGACATATCATGAAAAAAATTGACAGAAAAAAATTAAGCAGTATCCAGGGAGGAAACGATGTAGGAGGAGGACAGGCATACTGTCTTATCAATGGAAAACTACGTGCCTGGGGAGGAGGTTGCGATAGCAAATGTCCTGATGGAATGACTCCTTTTTGTGATGTTAGTAGAAACTAATTGAAAAATTTAAACGGACTTTATGGTCCGTTTTTTTGTACAATATCTGCAATATTAAAAGTTTTTGTATGTTAAAGTATTTTATTAATTGGGGGAAATATTGTATCTATGTAAATCACCAAATAAAGATTTAATATGAAAAAAATTACTAGAAAAAACTTAAATAGTATCGTTGGTGGAGATCTTAATGATCAACAAGGATATTGCCGTATTAATGGGAAAATGCAACCTTGGCCATGTAATCAGAGATGTCCAAATGGATTAATTCCATTGTGTCCTCCTATCGAGGAATAAGAAATTTAAACGGACTTTTAAGTCCGTTTTTTTTTTGTGATATATTGAACGTCAATGATAGACTTTAAATAATCTTTATTATTCTAATAACTCTATGTTTAAGCTTGATTCGGCGGTGGATTGCCCAGTAATATTATAAGTTTTTTCTTGCTGGTTTCCTGTATATACAAAAGAAGAGCTTTCAGAAATTACATATTTTTTATCAATATTATACCTCATAATACCACTTCCTTGGCCAGAAGTTTTTATTTTATTATTAGTGTTTGGTATAATCTTAATTTTTATATCAAATATTGCAATATTGTTTTCTACACTTTTTAGTGTGTAAGTATATTGAGCGGTAGATTTGTATTCGTTTGTTGATATCTCTTTTTTTATAGTAAACTGCTCTCCTATTTTAATTTGTGGAATAAAAGTTTCATTAGATATAAAGTTTTTGGGTAACGATTTTATGAATGCTTCTTGCTGAGCATTTCCTACGTTCAGAATAGAAGTAATAACATATTGCCCATTTTTAAATTCACCAGCTATAGGAAAATCAGATAGTGAAAGAGATTGATTATTCTTTTTTCCATCACTGTTTATATTCTGTTCTAGCTGATCGAACGTAAACTGGAAGGGTAAAGAACCATTCATCTTTTTTTGTGTTTTCATACTAATCGTTGCAGACAGGGAGTATTGAACTTTTCTATCCGAATTATAACCCGCTTTTTTCATAGCTGCCATTTCAGCTTCTGTTCCTCGTATTTTCATTGTCCCGTTGTTATCTATTTTAAATTTCATTTTAAAAAGAGAATTTTCCGGAAGTGAATATGAAAAATTAATTATTTCTGTTTGTTGGGAAAAGCATAATGTTATACCAATAGTCAGGTAAAATATAATTGTAAAAAGCTTATTCATAGTTTTTCATTTTTTTCGACGTAAAAATACTTTAAAATCTGATACGCAATATTGTTTTCTTATCTATTAAAATTCATATTTTTACCATTACCAATAGCTACATAGTAATGCGAAAACATATAACGACGCCGAAACCTGATTTTGATATTAAGCCTTCAGCATTTGAAAATTATAATTTTGAGAAGGACGGACTTCAGATGAAGACTTCGTATTCTGCAGACGATGCCCAGGCTTTGATTGATAAAGAATATTCGGCGGGGATAGTTCCTTATCTCAGAGGTCCATATACAACAATGTATGTTCAGAAACCATGGACAATCAGGCAATACGCAGGATTCTCTACTGCAGAAGAGTCCAATGCATTTTACCGCAGAAATTTAGCAGCAGGGCAAAAAGGCCTTTCTGTAGCATTTGATCTTGCAACGCACAGAGGATATGACTCGGATCATGCAAGAGTAGTTGGTGACGTTGGAAAAGCTGGAGTGGCGATAGATTCGGTAGAAGATATGAAGATCCTCTTCAATGAAATTCCACTGGATCAGATTTCCGTTTCCATGACTATGAATGGTGCTGTGCTGCCTATTTTAGCATTTTATATTGTTGCTGCAGAAGAGCAAGGGGTAAATCAGGAACTCCTCTCGGGAACCATCCAGAATGATATTCTGAAAGAATTTATGGTAAGGAATACCTATATCTATCCACCAGCACCATCTATGAAGATTATTGCCGATATATTCGAGTATACTTCACAAAATATCCCTAAGTTCAATTCTATTTCTATTTCAGGCTACCATATGCAGGAAGCTGGAGCTACACCTGTTCTGGAAATGGCTTATACGCTGGCTGACGGGTTAGAATATGTAAGAACCGGAATCCAGGCTGGAATGAATATCGATGATTTCGCACCACGCTTATCTTTCTTCTGGGCTATTGGTATGAATCATTTTATGGAGATTGCCAAAATGCGTGCGGCCAGATATATCTGGTCCGAATTGATTGCGCAGTTTAAACCTCAAAATTCAAAATCCCTTGCTCTAAGAACACATTCCCAAACTTCGGGATGGAGTTTAACAGAACAAGAGCCTTTTAATAATATTACCCGTACCGCTATCGAAGCTTTGTCCTCAGCATTAGGCGGAACACAATCTTTGCATACCAATGCACTGGATGAGGCCATTGCCTTGCCTACAGATTATTCTGCTAAAATTGCCAGAAATACACAGATTATATTGCAGCAGGAAAGCAAAATATGTGATGTTGTAGATCCGATGGGTGGAAGTTACCTTGTAGAAAGTCTTACCCAGCAGATGATTGATGAAGCTATGAAGTACATTGATGAGGTGGAGAAAGAAGGTGGGATGACTAAAGCTATTGAAGCCGGAATTCCAAAAATGAGAATTGAGGAAGCAGCGGCTAAAAAACAGGCAAAAATTGATAGCAGCGAAGAATTTATAATCGGAGTAAACAGCTTCAGAACTCAACAGAAGCAACCACAATTTGAAATTCTGGATATTGATAATTCATTGGTACGCCAAAAGCAGATTGAAAGACTGAATAGCATAAAATCAGGAAGAGATAATCAGGCTGTAGAACAGGTTCTCGATGAGATTAAAGAATGTGCAAAAACTGGTAAGGGAAATCTTTTAGCACTGAGTATAGAAGCTGCGAGAAGAAGAGCTACTTTAGGAGAAATTTCTGATGCTCTGGAAGGGGAATTCGGAAGATATAAAGCACAAATAAAAACCATTCAGGGAGTTTACGCTATGAATGCATCTAAAAATGAATACTTTGCTAAAGCTGTTGAGCTGACACAAAAGTTTGAAGAATACGAAGGACGCAGACCGCGTTTAATGGTTGTGAAAATGGGACAGGATGGCCACGACAGAGGTGCAAAAGTAGTAGCTACGGCTTTTGCAGATATGGGCTTTGATGTGGACGTTGCTCCGTTATTCCAGACACCGGAAGAAGTAGCTAAACAGGCAGTGGAAAACGATATTCATATTCTGGGTGTTTCCTCACTTGCTGCAGGGCACAAAACACTGGTTCCACAGGTAGTGGAAGAATTGAAAAAATTAGGTGCAGAAGATATTACCATTGTTGTAGGTGGCGTTATCCCACAACAGGATTATGAATTCTTATATGCAAACGGTGCCGATCATATATTTGGTCCGGGAACAAACCTGCCACAATGTGCATGTGAGATTCTGGAGAAACTGATTGCTGCGGAATAATTGATTACCTGGTATGAAAAAGAGATTTTTAATATTGATTTTGGTAAGTATACTCTGTTATATAGCCGGAGGTTATTTACAGAATATTTATGGATTAGATCTGCCCTATATCTTTTATTGGTCAGGATTTGTGTTGAGAATTTTAACAATACTTTTTGTAGTTACAACTCTTATTGTATACGGGATATCCTTTGTAAAGAATAGAAAGTAATATATCAAAATAAAAGAGCTGCTCTTATTTAGGGCAGCTCTTTTATTATTTTTTAGTTCTGTTTTTTTGCATTTGTACTTACATAAGCAAGAACCCAGTTTTTCTCTTCATCGGTTAGTTTTGCTTTTGGAGCCATCTGATCCATAATAGGCTTCCACTTTTCTGCTGTATGATCTTCCGGTTTTGGCAGATCATGACATTTACCACATCGGGTTTCAAAAAGATTTTTGGCAGCTGCAAATTGTTGTTCAGTCAGCTTGTAAACCGGCTTTCCGGTACTGGCGGTACCTTGTGTCCGAGTGCTGCATGAAAATATAAACAACATTAGTCCTCCTGCTATCAGTGTCTTTTTCATATCTTATTATTTATTAATTAGTTATTTAAATGTACAGGTTTTAGCCATAAAATCGCCTGAGAAAGGCTGTCTGACACGCATTTGTTATTTAGTCTGAATAAAAAAATAGGATGTATAGCAGCTGATAACAAAAAAATATACCGGTTTTTATAAAAATTAATATATTTGCAGCTCAAAATAAAGTTTAACCAATTAAAAACAACGAAGTAATGTTCAGATTTCAGAAAAACTCTTCAGCAGGATTGCCACCTATGGTGGTGAGGCTTCGTGGTTTGGTACATTCTTAGAATAACAGTACAATGAAATATCAAAACCCGAAGTCGTAGAGATTTCGGGTTTTTTATTGCGCAATATTTCAAACTTAGTTTCCCCGAATCTCTATTTCAAAATTAATTTTTATCACAAATTTTAGTGTGATAAACTTTTTCGACTATTTGTATAGTTGAGTAAAATAATGCGGCCTTAAAATTTGTGGACTGCATAGCCGATGCATTGCTTAAAGTATTTGCATCATGAATTTAAAGAATAATACAATGGGAAATTTAAAACTTAAAGGAAAAGATATATTAAAGATTGGCTATCCTAATAATCAGAGTGTTAATGTTGCTCTGGAAGTTATGAAAAGAAATTTTGCAACCAAAAATATTCATTATGTAAAATCTCTTTTAAAGGAAATTCTATTACATCCGGAAAACTATGAAAAAGACCTAAGTTTCGGACAAATAGCAGAAGCTTTATTATTATCTAAAAAAACTGAAAAACGAATGCTGAATAGCCGAAGAGCTGCGTTTCAGGTTTTCGGACACAATATTTCAGAGGAAGCAAAGAATCAGCTTTATACAGCACTAAAATTGCCAATATCGGTTCAGGGAGCATTAATGCCCGATGCACATAGTGGCTACGGTCTTCCGATCGGTGGTGTTCTGGGGGTAGAGAATGCTGTAATTCCATACGGTGTAGGGATGGATATTGGCTGCAGAATGAGTCTTAGCATCCTGGATACACCAGTTTCATATCTGGACGGGGCAAGAGATAAATATGAAAAGGCATTGGCCGAACATACCAAATTCGGGATGTACGAAACTCATAAGTCTCATATTGAACATGAGATCTTCGAAAGAGATACTTTCGGAATGATTCCGGTGTTGCGAAGACTGAAAGCAAAGGCTATTAAACAGATGGGAACATCCGGAGGAGGGAACCATTTCGTAGAATTTGGTGAAGTGGAAATCACGGAAGAAGATAACCAAATCGGCCTTCCAAAAGGAAAATATTTGGGGATTTTGTCTCACAGCGGCTCCCGTGGTCTGGGTGCGGAAATTGCTCAGTATTACTCAAGAGTCGCTGTAGAGCAATGTCCGCTGCCTAAGGAAGCACAACAGTTTGCATGGCTAGATCTCAGTACTCATATGGGCCTAGAATACTGGACCGCAATGAGTCTGGCCGGAGATTATGCTTCAGCCTGTCACGATGATATTCACCGCAGATTGGTTAAAGCTGTAGGAGGAAGAGTGAAAGCTAAAATAGAAAATCATCACAACTTTGCCTGGAAAGAAATCCATAACGGAAAAGAGGTGATTGTTCATCGTAAAGGAGCAACGCCGGCTAATGAAAATGAGCTGGGAATGATTCCGGGATCCATGACGGCGAAAGGGTTTATTGTCCGTGGAAAAGGCAATCCGGATTCATTGCATTCAGCTTCACATGGTGCCGGAAGAGCTCATTCCAGAGGAGCATGCAAAAGCCTTTTCACACAAAGTGATATCAGGAAAGAACTGAAATTGAAAAATGTGACACTAATGGGCGGGAATACTGAAGAGGCTCCAATGGCTTATAAAGATATTTATGAAGTAATGAATGCACAAAGTGAATTAGTTGATATTCTGGGGACATTTCAACCAAGAATTGTAAGAATGGACAAGTAGCCTTGTGTTAACAAAAAAAATAAAGAAATGAAAAAGAGATATAAACAACAATATTATGCCTACCACGAAGATTGTCTGGTTGTCTGCCCGTCTTGCGGAAAAGATGCGACAGTAAAAAGTAAATGTGGGTGTGATAAAAATGCAGTACTGGAATGTCAGCACTGTAATCTCAGAAAGAAGAAGGAAGATTTGGAGTTTTATAAAGCAATCGTAAAGCTCAATTGTCCTGCATGTGGACATTTTATTCACCATATACAAAGAGGATTGAAAACAAAACCAGAAAGCCTGCCTGTAAAGTGTGAAGCATGTGATTCTATATTTCAGATTCAGTCCAAAACAGAAAAATATGTACTGAACTATTCTACAAAAGAAGCAGGACTGATTCGTGATAAGGTGTTTGGATGCCCGTTTTATTTTCAGGAAGATTTCAAAGGAAATTTATTCTGGGCTAGAAATATGGAGCACCTTTTAGAAATGGAAAACTATATCTCTTCTGAGCTGAGAACCAGATTGCCATACAAAATGCGTATGGTTGAAAGATTGCCAACATTTATTAAAGAAGCGAAAAACAGAGACGCTATCTTAAAGATTTTACAAAAATGGAAAAACTCATACAAATAACCTCGGGAAGAGGACCTTTAGAATGCCAGTGGGTAGTCGCTAAAATTCTGAAGGTTTTTCTGGAGGAAGTGAAACAAGAAAAAATAGATTATAAAATTATTCATCGTGAAAACGGTGATGAAAACCTGACACTAAAATCCGTGACCCTGCTTTTAAAGGATAAAGAATTAACAACATTTCTGAAAAGCTGGTTAGGGAGTATTTGTTGGGTCGGAAAGAGTACATTCAGGAAGCTGCATAAAAGGAGTAACTGGTTTGTTGGAGTATTTGAAATTGAAGATGCAGAAGAATTTCATTTTGATGAAAAAGAAATTCAGTTTCAGACAACACGCAGTCAGGGAAGCGGAGGGCAGAATGTAAACAAAGTAAATACGGCAGTTCGGGCGACCCATATACCAACCGGAGAAAGTGTTTTTGTACAGGATTCCCGTTCACAGCTGGAGAATAAAAAACAATCAGTTACACGTTTAAAGGAAAAGGTTATGGCACAGCATATTTTGCAAATGCAGCGCAGAATGCAGGAGACCTGGAGCAATCATATGCAGGTGCAGCGTGGAAGTCCGATTCGTACTTATTCCGGAACAGATTTTAAAAAAAATCATCAGGATAAATCCTTTAAAAAACAAAGGCAATTCCTGAAAAGCGAGCTAAAAAAATACAGAAATGAACTTAACTAAAAACAAATATTATTTTGAAGCTTTAGACCATTATCCTTACAGTATACCGGATTGTGTAGAAGCTCTGAATTATGCTTTGTCTTATGATCCTCAGGATGCGGATAGCCTCTGCCTTATGGCCAGAGTGTATTCCGAAATACTGAAAGATTATAATACTGCGAAGGCATACTTTGAGGAAGCTATGAAAAATGATGTAACCAGTATCAGTATACCCCATTTTTATATTAAGTGTCTGCTGCATAATGAAGATTATGAGGAAGCCGAAAAGCTTATTGCTTATAGTCTTACTCTGAAAGGAATCAATAAAGCTGATATTCTCTTCTTAAGATCTATCTTGAAGGAACGAAAAGGGAAAATAAAAAAGGCGTTAAAGATACTATCAGAGGTCAGGGAACATAGCTTTGACGAAGGAATGGTACATCAGCTTGAAGACCGTAAAAAATTTCTTAAAGGGAAAATATCCCGAAAAAAGAAAAAGAAGGCCTGATAGGCTTTAAAACTGACCGGAAGATTTTCTTCCGGTTTCTTTTTATAGATAGGATTCTGTAAATTACTGTTTCTTTAGTATTTTTGTTGTTCAGACTGAATATAGTATGGCTAAAACGCTTTCTACAGAACAGCTTATTGACGGAATCAGAAGCAATAATACCCGATTGCTGGGAAAAGCTATTTCTCTTGTTGAAAGCAAAAAACCGGAACACCGTGTGCAAGCGGAAGAGCTTCTGAGACAGCTCATGCCTTTTACCGGAAAATCGGTAAGAGTAGGAATAACAGGAGTTCCGGGTGCCGGAAAATCTACTTTTATAGAAAGCTTCGGAAAACTGGCTATTGAAAAAGGAAATAAAGTTGCAGTATTGGCAATAGATCCTAGCAGTAGTCTGAATCATGGGAGTATCCTCGGGGATAAAACAAGAATGGAAGAGCTGGCTAAAGATCCAAATGCTTTTATCCGGCCCAGTCCTAGTGGTGGATTTCTTGGAGGAATAGCCAATACAACATTCGAGACAATGCTAATTTGTGAAGCTGCAGGATATGATTATATATTAATTGAGACTGTTGGTGTAGGGCAGAGTGAAGTAATGGTGGCGGATATTACAGATGTTTTTCTGTTCCTGAAAGTTTCCGGTACTGGAGATGAATTACAGGGAATAAAACGGGGCATAATGGAGATGGTGGATATTATCTTCATTAACAAAGCCGATGAAGATAATAACCCGGCAGTGAAGAACGCCAAACTTGAGTTGATGCGTGCACTACATTTTATAACACATAAGAATAAAGTCTGGAAAGTTCCGGTTATTTTAGGTTCTGCCTTAAAGAAGAAAGGACTGGAAGAGTGCTATGAAAGAATAGAAGATTATATTCTTCAGAAACATAAAGACAATACTTTTGAAGAAGAACGCCATCAGCAGGCTGAAAAGAGATTCGATTATTGGGTTAAAGAACTGATCCTGAGTAAAACAAGATCATCTAAAGAATTGGAAGATGCTTACAACGAACATAAAAAAAATGCTTCAGAGTTGGCGGTAAATCCTATCTCTGAAGCAAAAGATTTTGTTAAGAAGCTATTTAACGAGTAACTTATTTCTCAGCTTTTGTAGCTTTGATGTATCCGTCATAGCTAATAGGTTGTCTGTCGTTAGCATTTACAGACAAAAATGCTCTTCCGTTATTATAAACGTCTATATACAAAGTCTGAATATTTTGTACATCATTAACATTTATGGTATAAGATATTTTCTTCTTACTTTCTTTTTTAGCAATTGTAAACTTTTTAGAACTAAATTTCAGTCCGTTTCGGGAAGGATCCATACTCGGTGTGAAGATGCGGCCAAAATATGGCAGATCTACGCTCAGATCATTTGGTTGTATTTTAAAACCATAACCATAGCTGAGGTCAAACAATGTTGCAGCTGCACCAGCTGGTCTCATAGCACTCATTACATTATTAATGGTCGACTGATCCATTGGATAAGCTCTTGTCGCAATAAAGGTGTAGCTATCCTGATTAACTAATTTAGCAACTTCTTCGGATTTAGCAATATCTGTCGGCTTGTTGGATGCAGCACACGAGATTACAGAGGTAACGGTTAATGCTGCTAATAGATAGATGTATACTTGTTTTTTCATTTTTTTGGAATTTAAATGATCGTTGCTTTTATTAAAATACTAATTTTATACCAAATAAAGGTCTGATTCAGATTTTATTAAATAAAGTTACACAATTCCTGAATTGGTTTTTGTTTTTTGGAATAGAATTTGAATTTTGCGAAATCACGATAAATTTTACTGCTATGAAAATAACAAGCATTATAGGTGCAGCAGCTATTGCCGCAACTTTTACAGGTTGCGTAACCAATCCTATTACAGGAAGGTCGTCAGTGCAATTTGCTGACGCTAATCAAATCAATACGATGGCTTTACAAGAGTACAAGACCACATTGTCTAAATCTAAAGTAGTTGCTGGTGCAGATGCAACACGTGTAAAAACTGTAGGAGCCCGGATTGCAAATGCAGCGAGAAACTATTACAGAAGTATCGGTAGAGAGCAGGATCTGGCAAATTACCAATGGGAATTCAACCTGCTTCAGGACAAACAACTGAACGCATGGTGTATGCCAGGAGGAAAAGTTGCTGTATATACAGGAATATTACCAGTAACTAAAGACGACAACGGTTTAGCTGTTGTAATGGGACACGAAATATCCCATGCATTAGCGGGACACGGGAACGAAAGAATATCTCAGGCTACATTAGCCCAATATGGAGGCCAATTAGTTGGTGCTTCACTTAGCAATGGCCAAATGGCCAGCGTTTTTAATCAGTTATATCCTATGGGAGCTCAGGTAGGGCTTCTTGCTTATGGTAGAAAACAAGAATCTGAGGCAGACCAAATGGGACTTTATCTAATGGCTATGGCGGGATACGATCCGCGTACTGCACCAGCATTCTGGCAAAGAATGCAGGATGCTTCGGGAGGAGGAGCTGGTACTCCGGCATTCTTGTCAACCCACCCGAACCCAGTTAATAGAAAAGCAGCCTTAGAGGCTATGATGCCAAAAGCTTTGGAGTATTACAGAGCCGCAGGAGGCAAATTATAACGATCACTAATTAATCCTCTTCAAAAAACATATATTTGGAGAGGATTACTAAATTACACAACATGAAAAATTTAACATTTGTCGGAATTATATTATTAGCCATTGGAGTAGTATTATTCTACCTTAATAATATGGCTCTGGATCTAAGAGTAGTATATGGTGCTTTATGCGGAATCGGTGTTGGCCTTATCTTCGGAGGAATTGTAGGTTATGTAAGCAAAGGATCCGCTGTAAAGCAGGAAAATAAAATGCGCCAATTTAAGCAACTGCAAAAAGAAAAAGATGAGCTGGAAAAAAAACAGGCTCAGCTAATGCAGGATGCTACACAACAAGAGCAAGAACAACAAAGCCGGAATGTATAACAATCCGGCTTTAATTTTTTATTAAATCTGTTTTAGATTAGAACTGGTACCCAAGACCTACCATAAACAAGCTTGGCCTGTTGTCATAGTTTACACCATTACCTGTAACATTGTTGATGAATTTACGTTGGTCTTTAGAGAAAGAACCTTCATAACGCGCATTTACAATTAATTTAGAGATCTTTACATTCGCTCCAAACTGATAACCTACAGAAAAGTTTTTAGAAGTATCTTCTTTATAACCTTCAAAAGTACTGTTACTGGAAAGATTTGTTGAGAAAACAGGACCTGTAAATACGCTTAATGGGCCAATAACATCAAAGCCAACCATTACCGGAATATCAATTCTGTTGCTTTTTGCAGAAAGCTCAATATTACTTCCATCAGCTTCTATATAAGTTGCTTTACTTTTGAAATTAGTATAGTAGATCTCCGGCATTACGAATAAAGAAACGATTGGTAACTTTATTTTTGCAGAAAGACCTACATTGAAACCTGCAACATCTTTAGGATTATTGAAAGCTCCTTTAGCCGTCGTGCTAATATCACTCCATCTTGAAGATGAGGTGTTGAATAATGCATTGGCTCTTACACCAAGACTAACCTGAGCGTGAGCAAATGCTGCTGCACCTAGCATTACCGGAATGAATAATTTCTTCATTACAGAGGTCGATTGAATCTTTGACTTCATAACTTATAAATTTTGCTTTTTTTCTAATAGTGTCTTTCTTAGCTCTTTAAACAAAGCTGAAGAGTAGACGAAGTTTATTAAATGTTCATTATCAGCTGTCAGAATGTTGTGCATAGAGCCTTCCCATTCTTTCAGTCCGTTTCTCAGATAGACAATCTTTTCACCAATTGTCATCACCGAGTTCATATCGTGGGTATTGATAATAGTTGTTGTTTTGTACTCTTCAGTAATCTCTTTCAACAATTCATCAATTACTATTGAAGTACTTGGATCTAGTCCGGAGTTGGGTTCATCACAGAACAAATACTTCGGATTATTTACAATAGCACGGGCAATAGCAACCCTTTTTTGCATTCCTCCGGAAATTTCCGAAGGATATTTATTGTTAGCATTTTCCAGCTTCACTCTACCTATAACGTCGATAACCCTTTTTTTCTTATCCCTGTACGTTAAATTTGTAAACATGTCCAGTGGAAACATAATGTTTTCTTCCACTGTCATAGAGTCAAAAAGTGCACTTCCCTGGAAAACGGTACCGATTTCCGAACGTAGATTCAGCCTTTCAACTGGAGTCATTTGTACAAAATTTCTTCCGTCAAAATCAATAATTCCAGATGAAGGTTCATAAACACCCAATAAACATTTCAGGAAAACCGTTTTTCCGGATCCACTTTGTCCAATCACAAGATTGATCTTTCCGTCTTCAAAAGAGGTAGAAATGCCCTTTAGTACTTCTACATCACCGAAACTCTTTCTTAAATCTTTTATATCAATCATTAGCTCAGGAATAATTGGGTTAATATTAAGTTAGCTATAATAACAGCTACGATAGTCCATACTACAGCTTGCGTACTGGCACGTCCTACTTCCAGAGATCCGCCTTTAACAAAGAATCCGAAATATGCAGGGATTGTAGCGATAAGGAACGCAAATACAGCTGTTTTGAAGAATGCATACCAAATAAAGTAGGCTGGCATATACATTTGGATACCAGTGATATAGTCGGCCTGTGTCCAGTTTCCGGTTAGTTCCCCGGCCCAGTAGCCTCCTACAATACCAAATACAATACTGATGGCAATAAGCAATGGGTTGAATAAAACACTGGCAATAATCTTTGGTAAAATCAGAAAATTTGGAGAGTTAACTCCCATAATATCCAATGCATCAATCTGCTCTGTTACACGCATGGTTCCTATACTGGAAGCAATATATGATCCTACCTTTCCGGCAAGAATTACACTAATAATAGTTGGTGAAAATTCCAGAATCAAAACTACTTTGGTTGCATATCCGATAAATGAATTCGGGATAGGAAAAGAGGAAGCACTGAAGTTATTATACATCTGTATGGCAACGACGGCCCCCACAAATATAGAGGTGAAAAGTACTAAACCAAAGGAGTTGACTCCAAGGTCGTAAATTTCTCTCATCAGTAGCTTCATGAAAACCTTCATTTTCTGAGGTTTCTGGAAGGTCTTTCCCAGAAGCATAAAATATTCGCCAATTGCGCCAAAAAGTTTTAACATGCTGCGAAATTAATGTTTTTATTTAAATTAAGAATTTTTGCATCTGCCTGCTCCGAATGAACAGTTTGCAAAAATGATCTTTGAAATGTCTTGGTTATGGAATGTTCAGGTACTTATGAGTCTGTACAGAAGCCTGCCATTCCGGGTGTTCTAATATATAATCCGTAATCTTAGGGTACATTTCATCTCTCTTACTCCATTCACTCTGAAGATAGCGTTTACAGTTGTCAGAAACTTTAGCGGACTGCTCTTCCGCAAATTTGAAATCGTTGTTATTGAAAACAATAACCTTTAATTCGCTGGCTTCTTTGTAAATATCTTCTAATGGTAAACCTGTTTTTTTCGGGGACAGTGTAATCCAGTCCAAATGCCCACTCATAGGATAAGCACCAGAAGTCTCAATATGGATGGTACAACCCAATTCTTTTAATTTTGATGTCAGAATTTCAAGATTCCACATCAATGGTTCACCTCCTGTTAAAACAATTGTTTTACAGTATTTTGCTGCGGTTTCTGCAATTTCCTCTGCATTCATTAACGGATGTAAATTCGGATCCCAGCTTTCCTTTACATCGCACCAGTGACAGCCTACATCGCATCCGCCTAAACGAATGAAATATGCAGCTTTTCCTGTATGAGCACCTTCTCCTTGTAAAGTGTAAAAATGCTCCATTACAGGGAGCATTTTACCTTCTTTTAATAAAATATCTTGTTCTTTATTCATTTTCATTAATCATTATACACTGATGTTTTGTAGGCAATCAGGGTATTTTTCATCAGCATAGCTCTGGTCATTGGACCAACACCTCCCGGAACCGGAGTAATCCAGCTTGCTTTTTTCTCACAGCTTTCAAAATCTACGTCTCCTGCCAGGTGATAGCCTTTTTCTGAGTCATCATCTACTCTGGTAATTCCTACATCAATAATTACTGCACCTTCTTTGATCATTTCTCCTTTCAGGAAGTGTGGATCTCCAAGAGCGGTAATTACGATATCAGCCTTTTTTGTGTATTCTTCTATATCTTTAGTATAAGAGTGTGTAAGGGTTACTGTAGAATTTCCAGGGAAGTCTTTACGTCCCATAAGGATACTCATCGGACGTCCTACGATACGGCTTCTTCCGATAATTACACAGTCTTTACCTTTTGTTTCAATATTGTATCTTTCTAATAGTGTCAGAATCCCGAATGGCGTTGCCGGAAGGAATGTATCCATTTCCAATGCCATTTTTCCAAAGTTTTCAGGGTGGAAACCATCTACATCTTTTCTTGGATCAATTGCCATAATGATCTTTTCCTGATCAATCTGCTTAGGCAGAGGTAGCTGAACGATAAAACCATCTACATGTTTTGATTTATTCAGTTCCTCTATTTTCTCCAGAAGTTCAGCTTCAGGAACAGTTGCAGGAAACTTAACTAGTGAAGAGGAGAAGCCTACTTCTTCACAGTCTTTTACTTTACTGTTTACATATGCTTTACTTGCACCATTGTTTCCAACAAGAATTGCAACTAAGTGCGGAGCACGTCTTTTGTTGGAAAGAATTTTCTGAACTTCTTCCTTTATTTCCTGTTTTACTTCTTTGGATACTTTAAGCCCGTCAAGGATTTGTGCCATTTTTCTTTCTTTTTACTTTATTTAGATTTATCCGATTTATTTATGATTTTTGTAGAAATTAATCAGCCCGTTGGTAGAACTGTCATGTGATGTAATTTCTGCAGTATTTTCTAGTTCCGGAAGGATTTTGTTTGCCAAAGCTTTTCCTAATTCTACACCCCATTGGTCGAAGCTGAAAATGTTCCAGATAACGCCCTGAACAAAAATTTTATGCTCGTAAAAAACAATAAGCTGTCCCAGAGTAAATGGTGTTAATTCTTCAAAAATGAAAGAATTGGTAGGTGTATTACCCGTAAATGTCTTGAAATTGGTTAAAAAGGCAATTTCTTCTTCATTTTTTCCAGATGCTTTTAGCTCAGTAATTACTTCTTCCTTTGTTTTACCAAAAGCTAAAGCTTCTGTCTGTGCAAAGAAGTTAGACATTAATTTGTCCTGATGATCACTAAGGTTATTGTTTGCTTTTGCATATGCAATAAAGTCAGCAGGGATAAGCTCAGTTCCCTGGTGAATCAATTGGTAGAAAGCATGCTGGCCGTTTGTTCCCGGCTCTCCCCAGATGATAGGTCCTGTTTCGTAATCTACGAATTCACCATTTCGGTCAACAGATTTACCATTACTTTCCATATCTCCTTGTTGCAGGTATGCTGCAAACCTGTCAAGATACTGGCTGTATGGTAATATCGCATATGAACTTGCATCGAAGAAGTTGCGGTACCAAACACCTAATACCCCCATTAATACAGGAATATTGTTTGCAAATTCTGTATTTCTAAAGTGTTTATCTGTGTCCTGTGCCCCGCGAAGTAATTTTTCGAAGTTGTCGTATCCTACAGCTAGTACAATACTTAATCCGATTGCACTCCAAAGCGAGTATCTTCCGCCAACCCAGTCCCAGAATTCGAAGATATTTTCTTCTGCAATTCCGAAATTCTTTACAGCCTCAACATTTGTAGAAAGTGCTACGAAATGTTTTGCAACATCTTCCTCTTTTCCTGCCTTCAGGAACCATTCTTTTGCAGAAAGAGCATTGGTCATTGTTTCCTGAGTGGTGAATGTTTTGGATGCAATGATAAACAAAGTTGTTTCCGGATTCAGATTTTTGACAACTTCAGCAATATGATTACCATCTACATTAGATACGAAGTGTGTGTTTAATCTTGTTTTATAATGCTTCAGCGCGCTGCAAACCATTACAGGGCCAAGGTCAGAACCTCCGATCCCGATATTTACAACATCTGTGATTTCTTTTCCTGAAAACCCTTTATGCTCTCCTGAAATAATTTTTTCAGAAAAAACTTTCATTTGGTTGAGTACCCTCTGAATATCTTCACCGATATTCTTACCATTTACCACAATCTTCTCTTCTCCAAAATTTCTAAGGGCAGTATGAAGTACAGCTCTGTTTTCAGTCTGGTTAATCAGATCTCCGGTAAACATTTTTTCGATGGCGTCCTTCAGTTGGCACTCTTCTGCCAGCGCTAAAAGAAGCTGAAAAGCTTTTTTATCTACAAGGTTTTTTGAAAAATCAAACAGAAGGCTCTCCTTCTGGATAGAAAACTCCGAAAATCTGCTTTTATCTTCTGTGAAAAGCTGCTTCAGATCGAAATCTGTTTCTGCGAAATGCTCTTTTAGTTGTGCCCAGGCTTTGGTTTCAGTAGGATTGATTGTGTTTAAAGACATTTTCGTAATCGTTTTAAGACGCAAATTTACGCAATCGTATTGAATTTTTTACTTTTTTGAGTATGAATAGATTGTAAAGTAAAAGGACTGCATTTGCAGTCCTTTTACTTAGTCATTTACTGTTGGTTTTGGAGATTTTGGTCGTTTCACGCCTTTAGCGCGAACAAACCATATAATTCCTGCTACAATAAGAGCAAATGGCCATAAATTTAGCAGAAGGATAAAAAATTGTTGAATAAGATAAAATCCGTTGATGATAGATAATTTAGCCTCATAAAAGAAGTTGGTTTTATACTTTGCATCTATCGATTTGGTATTTGTTACAGCTATTTCTGCAACTCTGGTGTTGGGCTCCTTTATACTCAGATTTACAGTACTGTAAGCAATATTATCTTTAAGATTATAAGAATCTATAATATTCTGATTGTGATCCCTTTCATTGTTGTCCCCTTGTTCCACAGATGTGGTTGTAGGCTTAAGCTTTTCGATATTGCCTTCTTTTTTCTTCATTCTTTGCTGTTCCAGCTGGGCCATTTTGATATTCGCTGTTACATCTTCGGCATTGATGATTCTGGAATTTAAAAACAAATTTTGGGTATTAATCTGCTGCAGGAAATCTGCCAGTTGCATGGTGGGTACTTTTACAACCATATCATTCTGCATATTTGATTTTTTTACCATAACAGCTTTGTCATCAGACTGGTTATAAGTTTCCTCTGATAGCAAATTGTTTTTGAGTTCACTGTTGATGACATAACCTCCTATTTGTTTCAGCTGATTTTCTATTTTAATAGTTGCGTCATAGACGTCTTTAACCTCCATGTTTACTGTTGCTGTTTTTACAAACTCTTTACCTTTTACCTGTGTAGAGGCTGCAGAAGAGATACTGTCTCCGGTAGATGTAGGGGCTTCTGCTGTTACTGCTTTTGCGGATTCATAATTTGCATCAGACATAGAAGCAGATTCCTGTTTTTTGCAAGAAAAAACACTAAGAATAAGTACAGATGCAAGGGCTAGATTTAATGTGTTATTTTTCATAATTAGAATTTTTGATCGTTAGCTATTCCAAAGATCTAAAAGTTCTGATCTGGCCACTTGAAAATTGAGCGCAAAATTCTTGTAAATGAATTTTGGTTTTTAATGAATTGATAATTAGTTCTTTGTAAAAAAAATATTTCTCTTTGATGAGGGTTAGGCTATTAGATAAGTATAAAAAAACCGCCCAAAAAATTGGACGGCTAATTAAATATTTAGTGATTAGTGTATTTAGCTGATCAGATTTTTGTATTTGCTGCTGTTGTCTATAAGCATCCAAAGATTGATTAATGCTAAAGGAGCCGCAATAGGTAAGCCAGTAGTGTCTTTCAGGTTGTGCAGAACAATACCTACCATAACAGGAAGGATAATAATAGCTCCCAAAGCTCTTGTTTTAGGGAAGATAACCAATAGTCCGCCGGTAATTTCAACAACGGCTACCAAAGGAAGAAGCCAGCCAATTTCCATAATAGCTCCAAATATTTTTTTCTGCTCTTCGGTTAACTGTGGGGTTGGCATGAAATGGAAAAACTTATCTAGCCCAGCCTGAATAAACATTAGCCCAAACAATAGGAAAATGATGAATTTTACAATTTTCATAATTTTATAATTTAATAGTTTAGACCAAAGTTATAAAAAATAAACTTCACAAAATATGTGAAGTTTATAATTATATTGGTTTTATGTTGTGAATGACTAAAGTGCTATTTCTACTACTTCTTTCATTTTATTTACATAATGAATGTTTAGATTTTTAAGATATTCTTTCTTTATTTCTTCAACATCTTTACGGTTGGCCTCGCACAAAATGACATCTTTGATACCAGCACGTGTTGCAGCTAATAATTTTTCTTTAATTCCACCTACAGGAAGAACTTTCCCACGAAGTGTAATCTCTCCGGTCATCGCCAGATTAGATTTTACTTTTTTATTGGTAAAACTGGAAACCATAGAAGTCAGCATTGCAATACCTGCAGAAGGTCCGTCTTTTGGGGTAGCACCTTCAGGTACGTGAATGTGGATGTTTTTATCTGTTAGCTGTTCTTCAGTCATACCCAGTTCTTCATACTTAGCTTTGATGTATTCTAAGGCGATAGTAGCTGACTCTTTCATAACATTACCTAGGTTACCGGTCATTGTTATGGTTGTGCCTTTACCTTTAGATAATATGCTTTCAATAAACAGAATGTCACCACCTACGCTTGTCCATGCAAGTCCGGTAACAACTCCTGGTACATTTGTTGTTTCAGAAAGGCTTTTAGGGCGAGGTACTCCAAGGATTTCATCAATCTTTTCTACAGTAATTTTTGAATCATATTCCTGCTCCATTGCTTTTTGTAAAGCAACCCAGCGAACAACAGAAGCAATATTTTTTTCCAGCCTTCTTACACCGCTTTCTGAAGTATGAGCCTCAATGATATGGGCAATTTCCTTATTTCCTAATTTTATAGCGTCGGATGTTAATCCGTTTTCTTTTAGCTGCTTACTGATAAGGTGTCTTTTGGCAATTTCGGTTTTTTCTTCCAGTGTATATCCAGAGATATCAATAATTTCCATTCTGTCTAACAACGGACGCTGTACAGCACCAAGGTTATTGGCTGTAGCAATAAACATTGCTTTGGACAGATCATATCCATATTCTAAGAAGTTGTCGTAGAAAGAATTGTTCTGTTCCGGATCTAAAACTTCCAAAAGTGCTGAAGACGGATCACCGTGTACACCAGTACCAATTTTATCAATCTCATCTAAAACAATGACAGGGTTAGATGTTCCTGCTTTTTTTATTGCCTGAAGGATTCTTCCGGCCATAGCACCAATATATGTTTTGCGGTGGCCTCGGATTTCGCTTTCATCATGAAGTCCTCCTAAAGAGATACGGATATACTTTCTTCCCAAAGCATCAGCAATAGACTTTCCTAAAGAAGTTTTACCAACTCCCGGAGGGCCTGCAAGACATAAAATAGGAGATTTCATGTCGTTTTTCAGCTTTAGAACAGCCATGTGTTCCAGTATTCTTTTCTTGATATCCTCCAGTCCAAAATGAGCTTTGTCCAGAACTTTTTGTGCTTTCTTCAGATCAAAAATATCTTTAGAATAGGTTGCCCATGGCAAATCTGTAAAGAAATCCAGATAATTACGCTGAACGTTGTAATCTGGTGAATTAGGGTTTTGTCTTAACAGTCTGCCTAATTCTTTCTGAAAATGCTGTTCAACATCCTCATTCCAGCTTTTCTTTTGTGCTTTCTCGCGAAGTTCGTCGGCATCACCTTCTGGTCCGCCTCCTAATTCTTCCTGAATAGTTCGGATCTGTTGGTTAAGGAAATATTCTCGTTGTTGTTTATCCAGATCGCGACTGGTTTTTTGGTGTATCTGATTTTTTAATTCTATTTTCTGGAAATCTTCAGATAATAACTCGTAGCATTTGGCTGCGCGCTGATAAAGATCTTTAATTTCTAATAGCTGCTGCTTTGTCTCGGTTGGGAAACTTGCGTTAGAGCATATAAAGTTGAGCAAATCTGCTTCTCCGGTAATATTTTTTACAGCAAAGTTGGCTGCATTTGGTATATTAGGGTCGATTTCGATAATGCGCAGTGAGATATCCTTGATGTTATCTATTAAAGCAGCAAATTCCTGCTTGTCCTTTTTAACTTCTGTATCCTTTAATCTGGTAATTTCGGTGGTAAAGTAAGGTTCCTCAGTCAACATCTTTTTTACTTTACAACGGTCTACACCTTTAATGATGGCTGTGATGTTTCCTTCAGGAAGGTTAATAATCTTCAGGATCTTACCAAGGGTTCCGATCGTATTCAGAGAAGATAGTGTAGGTTCTTCTTCTGACGCATTTTTCTGGCTTACTACTGCGATAAGTTTGCCTTGTTTGTGTGCTTCCTGCAGTAGTTTAATTGATTTTTCTCTTCCTGCTGTAATAGGCATAATTACTTTAGGGAAAAGAACGATGTTGCGAACTGCAAGTAATGGGAAGATTTTTTGGTTTTTCTCAGTTTCTTTGTCTATACTGTCTTTTATTTCCTCTTCAATAATGTTGAAACCTTCTTCTAAAAAATCTTCGATTTCTAATATTTCTTTGTCGCTCATACTATGTCAGTTTGTCATAAAAAAATAAACTCCGTTTCAGCTTCGTATATAAACAACTGAATTTTCGGGAGTAGCTAAGATGGCACAATAGATATGCCATTGTGAAATAATTTTTTTTTTAGGACAAAATTTCTGCTTTCAAAATTATTGAGGTATACTAAAAAAAATTCTTTATTCCATTAAAAATGTTTATTTTCGCACCTTGATATTCAATAAAAGTTTACAAATAATTTTAAAACGAAAATACATTATTAATGGCAGTTTTAAGTGAAATTAGAAAGAGGCCTTGGATCCTGATAGGTTTTTTAGCCATCGCGCTTTTGGCTTTCCTGGTTAATCCAGATAGCTTGGACAAAGTATTTGGTAAAGACCCTAATATTTTAGGAAAAGTAAACGGAGAAAAAATCACCCGTGAAGAACTGGATGATCAGATTTTTCTTTTACAACAACAGTCTCAGGGACAGCCTAGAGAGGCTTTAGAAGAGCAGGCATGGCAAATGATTATTCAGTCTAAACTAATCAAACAACAGTTTGAAAAAATGGGGCTGAAATTAACTGACGAAATGTTCTGGAATCAAATTCAGTACGATCCGATGTTTGCTCAGAATCCTCAATTGGTAGACGAAAAAGGGAACTTTAAAGTTCAGGAACTTAAAAAAGAAATTGAGGCTATGAAAGCCCAGAACCCGGAGCAGTATGCTAACTGGCTTAAAATGAGAAAAGGTATTGAATACCGTATCATGGCAAGACAGTTCTTTGCAAACGTTACTGCCGGAGTTACTGCCAACAATAAAGAAGCGGCTGAAATCTTGAAAGAAAGAGATCAGCTAGCAAATATTGATTATGTGAAAGTAGATTATGCTGCATTTGCACGTGTCAATAATGTAAAAGTTACAACTCAGGATCTTGCAGACTATATTAAAAAACATCCATTGATGTTCAAAGCAGATCCAAGCAGAAATATTGGGATAGTATTGTTCCCGGCTAAACCAAGTGCTCAGGATGAGGCTGCTACTCAGACAGAAATTAACAAACTGAATACTCAGGGTGCTGATATGGGTGCAGGCGTTGAAAGCTTCCAGAATACAAAGAACGATTCAATGTTCGTTACTGTTAATTCTGACGTACCTTTCAATTCTCAGTTCTTAGCATTGGCTCAGCAGCCAGAAGAAATCAGAAGCTTCTTAGGTGGTGCAGCTGTAGGACAGTCATTCGGACCATACAAAGTACAAGACCGTTACTATGTTGTTTCTAAATTAGTTGGAAAACAGCCTAGCGATTCTGTAAAATCAAGACATATTCTTATTGCTTTCAAAGGAAGCCCGGCTGATCAGGCAGGAAAAGAGAAAAGAACAAAAGAGCAGGCTAAAAAACTTGCAGATAGTATTGGAGTTGTTGTAAAAGCTAACCCTGCTAAATTTACCGAGTTCCTTAAGTTTTCAGCTGATCCGGGATCTGCTGCACAAGGAGGTGAATTGGGATGGACTACGCCAGAAACGCCATTTGTTCCTGAATTTAAAGCGTACTTAGCTGCAAATCCAAAAGGAGCTACAGGAGTTGTTGAAACGCAATTTGGTTATCATATCATCAACATCGAAGATAAGAAACCAGGAGCTATGGGCTACAAAGTGGCTAATCTTGTAAAAGAGATCAAAGCTTCTGATAAAACAAATAGTACCGTATATACTGAAGCAAATAAATTTATTCAGGAAGTACAAGGTAAGAGCTTCAATGACTTTAGCAACATTGCAAAGAAAAAGAACTATACTTTTGCTAACCCAAAAATGGCAAAACGTTTCCAGGGACAAATCCAGGGAATCAATACAGATAAAGATGCAGATGTATTAGCATGGGCATTTGATAAGAAAACAAAAGCAGGAGATACTAATATCTTTACTACAAGTAATGGTGATTATGTAGTAGCTTACCTGAATGGAAAACAAGATGCAGGTCTTGCTGATCCTGAATCTGTACGTTCAGAAATTGAACCAATTGTAAAGAACCAACTTTTAGCTAAAAAGATTATCGAAAAGATGGATGCTCAAAAGCCTTCTTCATTGGATCAGGTTGCAAAACTTTTCGGAGTTGCTAAAGAAAGCGGACAGATTAATATCCTAAACCCTGCATTAGGCGGTGGTATGGAACCTAAAGTTGCAGGTGCTGCATTCGGCGCAAAAGCTAATCAGCTCTCTAAGCCAGTTGAAGGTGTTGCCGGAGTATATGTAGTGGTTAAAAAGTCTGTTGCTGAAAACAAACAAGGCGGAGATGCGAAGTCAATTGCTCAGGCATTGATGCAGCAAGGATCACAGATGTACGGACAGGCTTTATTAAAGAGCCTTCAGGACAAATCTGATATCAAAGATTACAGAATAGAGATTTATAATAAGGCAGCTGCAGGTCAGCACTAAAAATAAAGATATTCTAACAACATAAAAAGCAACCGATAACGGTTGCTTTTTCTATTTATTGAATAATTTTTCATACTTTAAAAAACCTTATATTTGCTCATTAAAATATATATTCGTGAAAATTTCCAAAGAAGTTAAAGCAGGACTTATAGCAATTTTGGCCATCGTTGGTTTTGTTATTCTTTTTCAGTTTATGAAAGGGAAGAGTTTATTCTCAACAGATGATAACTACTATGTAAAATACGACAACGTAGAAGGCCTCGCAAAATCAAGCCCTGTGTCCATCAATGGATTGAAGGTAGGTCAGGTTACAGAGATTAAGCCGATGACCCAGAGTAATGGTCATATTTATTTTGTGGTGAAAATTAGTGTTAATAATGATTTTGTGTTTTCAAAAAATTCAAATGTTGAAATTTTTGAGCCAGGACTAATGTCCGGTAAAGAAATCAGAGTTAATCTTGCATATAATCAACCATACGCTAAAAATGGTGATACTCTGAAGGGAGCTTTCAAACAGTCGATGATGAATAGCCTTTCGTCTCAGGTAGGGCCGGTAAAAGATAAACTAACATCTGTATTATCCCGTCTTGATTCTGCTGTGGCAAGTACCAACAAAATTATGGATGATGAAAACAGAAGAGAGATTAAGCTTCTTTTGAGAAATCTTAATGGTACGGTTGAGTCATTCAAAATAACATCACAACAGACCAACAAGCTTTTGGCTGGTAGTGAAGGTAGACTGAACAATGTGCTGGATAATGCTAATAAAACAATGATTACAGCTAACAGTACTGTAGATAAATATGGTAAGGTCGCTGAAAGCATTAATACAAAACAGCTGAATGATGCGGTTGCTAAATTAAGCGAAACATCTGATCAGCTAAATAAGGTTATTGCAGGGATAGAATCTGGAAAAGGATCTTTAGGTAAACTGACCAAAGACGAGGACCTGTATAACAACCTTAATAAGTCTGCCGCTTCGCTTAATGCATTGATGGAAGACCTTAAAGCAAACCCGAAACGTTATATTAATATTTCGGTATTTGGTAAATCTGCTAAATAATATTAAATTTAGATATGCAATATATTGATAACATTTTGTTTCTTATCCTTATTGTTGTAGGTTTCGGACTTTTCTTTAAAAGTCTGAAAGAACTTACAAGAAATGTAAACTTAGGTAAGGATATCGATCGTTCAGATAATAAAAATGAACGTTGGGCTGTTATGGGCCGAGTGGCGCTTGGTCAGGGCAAAATGGTTAAAAGACCCGTTGCGGGAATATTGCATATATTGGTTTATTTAGGATTTATTATTGTAAATCTTGAGCTTGCAGAAATCTTTGTTGACGGGCTTTTTGGTACTCACCGTTTTCTGGCGGGAGTATTGGGACTAGGTTTTTATAATGTATTTACGGCAGTTTTGGAGGTTATGGCATTTTTAGTTGCCGTATCTATTGCTATTTTCTTTATCAGAAGGAATATTATACATATCCGTCGTTTGAATATGAAAGAGCTTCTGGGTTGGCCAAAGAATGATGCCAACTGGATTCTTGTAATTGAATTCTCTCTGATGATGGCTTTCTTTTTAATGAATTCATCAGACTTCGTGCTGATGACAAGAGAAGGTGATGTTAAAGGATATTTTCCTTTTAGCCAGAGCCTGTTTGGTGTGTTCAATGGATTTGGAGATACGACACTTCATATTTTAGAAAAAGGAGCATGGTGGTTTCATATTATAGGAGTATTCTTCTTTATGAACTACTTGTATTACTCTAAGCATTTACATATTATTTTTGCTTTTCCTAATACATGGTTTGCAAATCTTCAGAAGAAAGGGAAGTTTAACAACCTTGATTCTGTGACAAAAGAAATAAAGCTAATGATGGATCCAAATGCAGATCCGTATGCAGCAGCACCTGCCGATGCAGATCCAAACGCAGTTCCTGATAAATTTGGAGCAAATGATGTGTTCGATCTGAATAAAGTACAATTGCTTAATGCTTACTCGTGCACAGAATGTGGTCGTTGTACAGCTGTTTGTCCGGCAAACATTACCGGGAAAAAGCTTTCTCCACGTCGTATTATGATGGCAACGAGAGACAGACTGGAAGAGGTTGGCAAAAACATTAATAAAAACGGAAAGTTTGTAGACGATGGTAAAAAGCTTTTGGACGACTATATCTCCCGTGAAGAGTTATGGGCATGTACAACTTGTAATGCTTGCGTAGAAGCTTGTCCGGTACTTATTGATCCGCTTTCCATTATATTCGAAATGAGAAGGTTTATGGTAATGGAGCAGTCTTCGGCACCTCAGGAGCTTAATCTGATGATGACGAATATTGAAAACAATGCTGCACCTTGGCAGTATAATCAGGCAGACAGATTAAACTGGGCAAACGAGAACTAAGTTATTGCTACATTTTTCACATTAGTAAATTGATAAATTATTATGGACTTCACTATAAAAACAATGGCTGATTATATGGCTGAAGGCAAAGCTCCGGAAGTATTATTCTGGGTAGGTTGCGCCGGAAGTTTTGATGATCGTGCTAAAAAAATAACAAAAGCTTTTGCAAAACTTCTGAATAAAATAGGAGTAGAATTTGCTGTATTGGGGCAGGAAGAAAGCTGTACAGGTGATCCTGCAAAACGTGCAGGTAACGAGTTTGTTTTCCAGATGATGGCACTAACCAACATAGAAATCCTAAATGCATACGAAGTAAAAAAAATTGTAACAGCTTGTCCACACTGTTTCAATACTCTGAAAAATGAATATCCGGAACTGGGTGGTCATTATGAAGTATTACATCATACACAATTCCTAAAGGAGTTAATGGCTGATGGAAGACTGAAAATAGAAGGCGGAAGCTTTAAAGGACGAAGAATTACTTTCCATGATCCATGTTATCTTGGTCGTGCAAATGATGAATATGAGGCACCAAGACAACTCCTTGAAAAACTGGATGCAGAGCTTGTGGAAATGAAGCGTTGCAAAACCAATGGGCTATGTTGTGGAGCAGGTGGAGCACAGATGTTTAAAGAGCCAGAAAAAGGTAATAAAGACATCAATATAGAAAGAACAGAAGAAGCACTGGAGCTGAAACCAAATATTGTAGCAACGGGTTGCCCGTTCTGTAATACAATGATGACAGATGGTGTGAAGCATTTTAATAAAAACGAAGAAGTTCAGGTAAAAGATATTGTTGAGCTTATAGCTGAAGCAGAAGAATTGTAGAATTAAATTGTATTGTGATGAAAATTGAATCTTCAGAAGTTGTAGAAACTAACGATTACAGAGTTATTACTTATCCGGCAAGCAGAGCATTTACGGCTAAGGAAGCTAAAGATATTACAGAAAGAATTTATGATTTTTTAGGTGGATGGAAAGCTCATGGAAAAGAGCTTGAAGCTTCTTTTAAAATTGAAAAAAATCAATTTATTATTATCTGTGTAGACGAGGAGAAAGAAATGGCATCTGGCTGCAGCATAGATGCATTGGGTAAACTAATGCATGAAATTGATGCGGATTATCAGCTTGGGCTTTTCGACAGAATGAAAGCTTGTTATCTGGAGAATGGAGAAGTAAAAACATTAAAACTTACAGATTTCCGTTCTAAAGTAAAAAACGGAGAAATTGATGAGAACGTTGAAGTTTTTGATTTTTCTAAAAATACTTATCTGGATTTCTTAAGCAACTTTTTACTTCCGCTTAAAAAAAGTTGGGCAGGTCATATTGCCTAAATTATAGCTGTTAGTTTTGTATATGAGGAAATGGCAATTTTTTTTCGGGTTAGCATTTATTTTTCTGCTTGTGACAGCTTGCAGGCAGGATGATGGTGTGCACCAGAATATTGATCAGACGATCAATTTTTATTTTCAGGATACTAATGGCAATGATCTGATTATTCCAAATGATCCTACAGGATATGCCAGTAGAATTACCTTTATAGATGATTTGTCTATTACGGGTAATACTGCAGTTTCGGGTATAACACCGGGAGTGGATGATGCCAAGAAAAACTATATGCAGTATATTGCCGGAGCTACAAGGCAGGGATTATCCGATTCAACAGCTACCAGCAAGACGTATATATCACAGATTTTAATTAATTATAATAAAGTAACTAATGATACAAAAGTGATGGCACAGGATCAATTAGATATTGTCTACTCCTGGACCCCAACACTTTTTAGCGTATCGAGTATCAAGTTAAATGGTACTGAAGTTTTTAATGGCTCCAGTGGCCAGCAAAAGAATATCACGATTACCAAACAATAATTTTCCGGTATAATACACACATCGTTTCAGAATTTTATAATTTACAGCATGGTTTTTTTAACTTTGCAAAACAATTCATATTATGTTACAAGTTAATTTTTTGCGTGATGAGAAAGCACGCGTTTTAGAAGGTTTACAAAAGAGAAATTTCAAGAACCCTGAATTGGTAGATTTGGCTGTGTCCACTGATGACCAACGTAAGAAAATTCAGTTTGAACTTGACTCACAACTTTCCGAAATGAACAAAATCTCGAAAGAGATTGGTGCTTTAATGAAAGAAGGCAAAAAAGAAGAAGCTGAAGCAGCGAAGCAAAAGACTACTGACATTAAAGAAAGAAGTAAAGAACTTCAGCATGAATTAAATGAGGTTGAAAAATCACTTTTACATATCCTTTATCAGATTCCGAATATCCCTAATGAGCTTGTGAAAGCAGGTGTATCTGAAACTGATAATGAAATTGTATTCCAGAATTGTGATGTTGAAGGTTTAGGTGAAGGAGCAATCCCACATTGGGAGCTGGCGGCTAAATATAATATCATCAATTTTGAATTGGGTGTGAAGATTGCCGGAGCAGGATTTCCTGTTTATTTGGGCAAAGGAGCACGTTTACAACGTGGATTAGTACAATACTTCCTGGATAAGAATACTGAAGCCGGATATATTGAAGTAAATCCGCCACATGTGGTAAATGAAGCTTCTGGATACGGAACAGGTCAGCTGCCTGATAAAGAAGGTCAGATGTACTACATTAACGAAGATCAGTTATACCTTATCCCTACTGCAGAAGTGCCGGTAACTAACCTTTACAGAGACGAATTATTGGAAGAAAGACAATTGCCTATTCTTCATACAGCATTTTCTCAGTGTTACAGAAGAGAAGCCGGATCTTATGGTGCCCATGTAAGAGGATTAAACAGATTGCATCAGTTTGAAAAAGTAGAAATTGTAAGACTTGAAAAGCCTGAAAACTCTTATGCTGCTTTAGACGGAATGGTAGAGCACGTAAAAGGTATTCTTGAAGACCTTGGACTTCCTTACCGTATTCTTAGACTATGCGGTGGAGATACCGGATTTGGAGCTGCAATGACATATGATTTCGAAGTATGGAGTGCTGCACAGGAGAAATGGTTAGAAGTAAGTTCAGTATCTAACTTTGAATCTTTCCAGGCTAACAGACTTAAGTGTCGTTATAAAGCTGATGGTAAGACTCAGTTAGTACATACACTTAATGGTTCTGCGATGGCATTGCCACGTATTATGGCTGCAATTTTAGAGAATAATCAGACTGCTGACGGAATTGCTATTCCGGAAAAATTAAGAGCTTATACAGGATTTGATAAAATCTAATCAGATTCAATAATATACAGAAAGCGACCTGATTATTAATCGGGTCGCTTTCTTTTTATAATTAACAAAATAAATTTTAGTGTGAATGTTCTTCGGAACTGTGTCCCGGAGTATGGCAGCTTGCAGGGTCTTTAGAGATTCCCATAGCTTCAGAAGCAGGAGAAAGATATGGAATACCTATTTCCATACCACGGAGAATAAAAAGTCCGCCAAGGATAATCATAACGATAGGAATCACTTTTAAAACTTTTATTCTTAAAGCCTGATTCATTAAATTTCCAACCAGTACAACTGCGAACATAAAAGGAAAAGTTCCAAGCCCGAAGATTCCCATAAACGTGGCACCCTGCCATACACCACCAGCAGCCAGTGAAGCTGTAAGCGCCATATAGACCATGCCACATGGTAGAAGACCATTTAGTAATCCTGTAGTAAAACGGGATTTGTAATCTGCTTTCTGTAATAGTTGGCTCAGATTAATCTTCACTTTTAACAATGCTTTATTGATAAAAGGTAATCTGGAAGCAAAGTCTTTTCCACCGAAAGAAAATAAAGCCATAATAATAAGCATAATTCCAACGGAAATGGTAAGAACCTGTTGGAACCCGGCCATCTCAAATCCTTCGCCTATTACGCCCAAAATGGCGCCTAAAATAGTATATGTAAGTATACGTCCGAACTGGTAAGTCAGATTTTGCAAATAAAAATTGGTCTGCTGCTGTTTAGTCAGCCCCATAGATAGAGCAATAGGGCCACACATCCCGATACAGTGAAACCCGGATGCAAAACCTAATCCTATAGCTGATATGACTAATGCGAAGTCCATATAAGGTTATAATCTATCTGATATGCTTTACCGGAATTTTCTTTCCAGTTAAGTTTTAATGTATAAGATCCGTCTTTTAGTATACCTGCTTTTGCTGGTATAAAAATAGAATTATTACTGTCTAATTCAGTTTCCTTTTTAATATCCAGATTAGAATCTTCGGTTCTGAACAGGAAAAATTTGAATTTTGAATTAGCATTGGTAAACTGCTTTGGAAAAGTAATTCTTATTCCATCAGCATTCTGAGTATATACAGGTTTTTCAGGTAAGCTAGCTGCTGCTGTTTTAGCGTCGATTACATCCTGGTATATTAATTCATCTTCATAGTAGTTTTCGGATACCATTTCCGAGGTCTGATAGCCTCTTGTATAGAAGAATATCATTCCAAGTATAAAAGCAATAAAGCCTGCTAATGCAAGGACCATCCCATGTCCCCAAGTGAATTTAGATTTCATAATTACAACGTCATTTTAAATGGTCCCTCGAAGTAGGTTTCATAAGAGTCGATAAGGGCTCCTTTCTGGTCATAAACTCCGATAACTATATTTTGTTTTGAAAGGTTTATTTCTTTTGAAGGGAAGGAAATGTTAATAGTTCCTTTAGTAGAAACATCTCGCTTCATAATAATTTTGTTAACCCCGCCGATTACTTCAATTTCTCCATTTTGAGGTGAAATTATTTTAATAGTAACAACCTTGTCTTCGTTACTTTTATTAAGAAGGGTATAATTGTATACATTGACAGTTCGGCTGTCTTTTACATAATAAGTAGATCCTGCAGGTTTTATAAATTTACCTTCAACAGCAGAACGATTAAGGATGATAAATGAAGATCCTATAACAAGCAAAAGAAGAACTGCTGCATACGCTTTCATTCTTGTTGTGAATTTAAATTTCTCTCCTTTCTCTATTTCATCTTCAGAAGCATAACGAATAAGTCCTTTTGGAAGGCCTACTTTGTCCATTACTTCGTCGCAGGCATCAATACATGCTGTACAGTTTATACATTCCAGCTGCTGGCCATTACGGATGTCGATACCGGTTGGGCACACAACAACACATTGTCCACAGTCGATACAGTCTCCTTTTCCTGCAGCCTTACGGTCTTCACCTTTTCTCCATTTAGAACGGTTTTCACCACGTTTAAAATCGTAAAATACGTTGATGGTCTTTTTATCAATCAATACTCCCTGTAACCTTCCGTATGGACAAACCAGTGTACATACCTGTTCTCTGAACCATGCAAATACAAAGTAGAATGCAGCAGAAAACAAAATCATGACAAGGAAATTATCATAATTCTTAACGGGTCCTTCTTTCATTATTGCCAATACTCTTTCATATCCTACGATATAAGAGAACATTAAGTGAGAAATAATTAATGAGATAAGAATAAAAATGCTCCACTTCAGTCCGCGTTTCCAGATTTTCTCTGTGTTCCATGGCTGTGAGTCGAGACGAATTTGTTTGTTTCTGTCACCTTCTATAAGATATTCTATTTTACGGAAAACACTTTCCATAAAAATTGTCTGAGGGCATATCCATCCGCAGAATATTCTACCAAAAACAACAGTAAAGAGTGTAATGAAGATCAATCCTGTAATAGCACCTATTGTCAGAATAAAAAAGTCCTGAGGGTAGAATGGCTGTCCGAAAATAAAGAACTCGCGATCCAGAATATTGAATTTCAGAACCGGGTTCCCATTTATTTTCAGGAACGGTAAAACAAAAAATACAATTAGCAGGAGTGTACTTACAATGTTTCGGTAATTGGTGTATTTTCCCTTTGGTTTTCTCGGGAATACCCATTTCCGTTTACCGGTGTTATCCATTGTACCTACAGAATCCCGAAATGTTTCGGCTTCTACAACGTAAGCCTGTTCAAAATCTGATTTTTGTTTTTCTGTTGCCATAACTCAGTCCTATATAAAAAATAAAAAGTAATAGCTGGGCTATTACTTTCTTGGTGTTCCTTTAACCCATGGGGCGACTTCTCCTTGCGGAGCTGCTCCTCCTTGTGCTTGCGTAATCGGAGGTATCTCCTGATTAATGTGGTAAATATATGCTGCAATTTTTTCAGCATCTTTTCCTGTAATTACGCCTTCTTTAATAAAGGCTCTCATCGCAGGGTTATTAGGAGATCCGTTTTCGTCCATCCAGAAAACATTGTGGAAAACGTCTGGTTCTTTAACGTTAATCCAGTAATCATCTGTTAAGTTAGGACCGATTCCCCCTTTACCACCTTGTCCGTGACATGAAGCACAGTTAGAGTCGAATAACTGTTGTCCTTCAGGGATGTTCGCAGGGTCATATTTTGCAGTTTCTACTGTAATCTTAGGAGCTGTTTTCTCATACTCTGCAATTGCAGCTAACTGTTCTTTGTATTCTTTTTCATATTCTGCTACCGGGTGAGCATAGTCAGTAAATGCATAAGCAGAAACATACACTACGCAGAATATACATCCGAAGTAGAATAGACCTAACCACCATTTTGGAAGTGCATTATCTAATTCGGTAATGCCATCGAAACCGTGGTCGATGATCATATCCTGCTCTTCAGCGTTAGATTGCTTTTTGAATGCAGAAGCCCATAATCTTTTGTAGTATGGAGTTTTCTTGTCTTCAAGATAAGCTTTCTTCTCTTCCTCGGATAACTTTTGAAAACGATTGTTTTCTATAAGATCACCAATTCCGTTTGCTATAAATACCATAATTCCGGCAATAATAATAGTAGCCCAGAAGTATGGAGAGCCAAAGAAAGAAGTGTTTTGCACAAACATATTGTAAACAATGATTAGCAAAGCCACCACAATTACAAAGTTTACAAATACGGGCGTTCTTGGTTTCATATCGTTTTTTTCTTAATGTAGATTATTATTGATTTCGTCACCATCTTCCAATGGTGCATTTTCTCTGTCCCTGTAGTATTTTTTTGGTTTTTTAAAAACCACATATACCAATCCGATAAAGAACAATACAAATAAGATAAGCGCCAGAGTCTGATATAACCCTACATTTTCGCCGTTGCTTAGTATGTCTTTAAAGTTCTGAGGGATCATTTTATTATTATTTTTTAGTTGTTGCTTGCTGTCTGTACATCTGTAGTCTTAATATCAGTACCCAATCTCTGAAGGTATGCGATAAGTGCTACAATTTCTCTCTTCTCTATAGGAACAAATTTGTCACCTTTAGCAACTTTTTCTTTATCTACTTGATCTTTAACATCCGCAGCTTCAGATAAAATTTTCTTAACGATTACTTTAGCCTGGCTATCTGCCCATGCGTTAGCTGAATCTATTTGTCCTTTAGTATAAGGTATATCAAATGAATTCTTCATTAATTTCATTTTGTCTACCATATGAGTACGATCCAACTCGTTTGTAATTAACCATGGGAAACGTGGCATAATAGAACCTGGAGATGTTGATCTCGGGTTATACATGTGTTTGAAATGCCAAGAATCTGGGTTCTTATTACCTTCTCTTTGTAAATCCGGACCAGTTCTCTTAGATCCCCAAAGGAATGGGTGATCGTATACGAATTCACCAGCTTTGGAATACTGACCATTTTTACCATCAAATCTCACGATCTCATCACGGAAAGGTCTGATCATCTGAGAGTGACAAGAGTTACATCCTTCACGGATATATAAGTCACGACCTTCTAATTCTAACGGAGAATAAGGTTTAACCGCAGAAATTGTAGGCACGTTTTTCTTTATTGTTAGTGTAGGAATAATCTCTACAGCACCACCAATAGATAGTGTAATGAATGCACCGATAGAAAGTAAAACAGGCATTCTTTCAATCCATAAGTGAACAGGCTCACCAGCCTTTCTGTCATTACCAATTTTAGCTAATGCAGGAGCTTCTGCCGGAACTTCTTTTTGGAAAGAACCTTGCTTAACAGTTTTGAAGATATTCACTACCATTAGAATAGCACCTGTTAAATATAGAGATCCTCCAAGGAATCTTAATTTAAAGTAAGGAATAATCGCTGTTACAGTATCTAACCAGTTTTTGTACATCAAAGTACCATCCGGGTTAAATTGTTTCCACATCAAACCTTGTGTGAAACCAGAGATATACATTGGTACTGCATAGAAGATAACTCCTAATGTACCTAACCAGAAATGCCAGTTAGCTAGTTTTATTGACCAAAGTTTAGTTCTCCATAAGATTGGAACCATGAAGTAAATAACCCCAAACGCCATAAAGCCATTCCATCCTAGTGCACCTAAGTGTACGTGACCAATTACCCAGTCGGTAAAGTGACCAATTTTATTTAATGTTTTTGTTGCTAATAACGGTCCTTCGAAAGTTGCCATACCATAACATGTAACAGCTACTACGAAGAATTTAAGTACCGGATTCTCTCTTACTTTATCCCAAGCTCCTCTTAGTGTCAGTAGTCCATTTAGCATACCTCCCCAAGACGGTGCGATAAGCATAATAGAGAAACCTGTTGCTAAGGCCTGAGCCCAACCTGGTAAAGCTGTATACTGAAGGTGGTGAGGACCAGCCCAAAGATATACGAAGATTAGAGACCAGAAGTGAATAATAGATAATTTATAAGAGAATACTGGTCTGTCTGCAGCTTTCGGCATAAAGTAATACATCATACCTAATACTGGTGTTGTCAGTACGAATGCTACTGCATTGTGACCATACCACCATTGTACGATAGCATCTTTTACTCCTGAATATACTGAATATGACTTCCAGAAATCTAATGGAACTTCTAAGTTATTTACGATGTGAAGTAAAGCTACCCCAATCCATGTTGCAAGATAGAACCAAATGGCTACGTATAAGTGCCTTACTCTTCTCTTAGCAATCGTACCAAACATGTTAAGACCGAAAACTACCCATGAAATAAGGATAAGTATATCTACAGGCCATTCGTGTTCAGCATATTCTTTTGAAGTGTTGAAGCCCATTGCAAAAGTAACCCAGCTTACAACAATCATAATCTGCCAAGACCAGAAATGTATCCATGAAAGTGTATCACTGTACATTCTGGTTTTCAGTAGCCTTTGCATACTGTAGTATGCGGCACAGAAAAATGAATTACATACAAAAGCCCAGATAACAGTATTGGTGTGCATCATTCTGATTCTACCAAAACCAAGTGCTCCTTGCGTATTAATTAGTCCCTGAATATTTCCGCTTTTCAAACTCTGAATAGTTGTATCATCTGTACCGAAAAGGAATTCCGGTAATTCAGGGTAGAAAAGCATCAGAGCTGCTGTAAGCCCTAATATAAATCCTGCTATACCAAATACAATCGTTGCGTACAAAAATGCACGGACGATATTATTGTCATAACTAAACTTTTGTGTCTCCATTTTATAAAATCGCTATTTTTTATCTATTTTTTCGTCTTCTTCTATCTCGTCCTCTGTCTGTTTTTTCTCCTGATCTTTTTCCTTCTGGATCTCAGAATCAAAAAGCATTCTTACAGCAGGGGATTCGTCGTCTTCAAACTGCCCGTTTTTGGCTCCTATAATAAAAATAATTAAGAAGATAACAGCCAACGAAACGCTGCATATAATCATTAAATATAGAATGTCCATAAGTTGTGCAAATATATGAAACAATTGCTTCTGCAAATTTACATATTATCTATGAGATTAGTCATTGAACGTTAAAAAGCGTTAATTTAAAACGTTTCTAAATAACAAAAGCGTATATTGGGGTTTCGACTATGTTCGGCGTGATCTGAAATATTTTAGAGAGGTCAGCCATGTTGTTGCGGATGTAAATATGACTACACTAATAGAGCTCGCAGGCATAAGAATAGCAGCTACAAGAGGCGACATTTTCCCTATTACAGCGAGAGTAAGACCTACAACATTGTAAAGTAAACTTATGATGAAGGTTGCTTTTACAATGCGGATTGCATCCTTCGAGAGACGGAAGAAATCCGGAAGATAGCCCAACATATCACCGTTCATGATAATGTCGGATGACGGGGTGAACGAGTTGCTGTCATCTGCAATGGCAATACCTACATTACTTTGTTTTAGTGCGCCCGCATCATTCAGTCCATCACCAACCATTGCAACCTTTTTATGCTGGTTTTGTAACGACTGGATATATTCCAGCTTTTGTTCAGGAGACTGATTAAAGTGAAGGTCGTTAATGCTGCAAATCTGCTCCAGATTAGCTCTTTCAGACTCGTTGTCACCACTCAGGATGTGTTTTTCGTATCCCGGCAGATCATTGAATAGTTCTTTAAGACCTGTTCTGTATTCGTTCTTGAAAATATATTTACCTAAAATAGCACTGTCTTTAGAGATGTAAACGGCGGTTTCTATCGTGTCAGAAGTTGTTCCTGTGAATTTTGCAGAACCTATTTTATACAAGTGGTTGCGGACCTTTGCTTCATAACCTTTTCCTGATATTTCAACAAAATCTTCTGTAGGGTAATAAGGATCCTGAATATCCAGAAATTCATACAGGGATTTAGAAAGTGGGTGATTAGAGTTCTTAAGAAGAGTCTTGATATTTTCCTTATCAAAAGCACTTAGTTCAATACCTTCAAAAGCAATATTTGCTCTTTTGTTATAGGTAATTGTACCTGTTTTGTCAAAAACCAATGTGTTGATTTTTGCCATCTTTTCTACTGTTAATGCATCCTTTACATACATTTTATGACGTCCCATAATACGCATGATGTGTCCCATAGTAAACGGAGCGGAAAGTGCTAATGCACACGGACATGCAACGATAAGGATAGCACAGGTAACCTGAAACATCTTTTGCATATCCACAGTAGACCAATAGATTCCGGCAAAAAGAGTGACCGCTAATATGATGATAGTAAAGTACTTACTAATTGCATTGGTAAGTGTATCTAACCCAGTTTCATGCTTTTTGAAAGCTTCCTTGTTCCATAATTGGGTAAGATAACTCTGGTCAACATTTTTAATAACCTCCAGTTCCAGAACAGAACCCTTTTGTTTTCCTCCAGCAAATATCTTATCTCCCGGTTTTTTGCTAATAGTAGCCGCTTCACCAGTGATGAAACTGTTGTCTATATTACCTTCGCCATTGATAAGGATAGCATCAACAGGTATAATTTCTTCGTTTCTTACCAAAATTCGGTCGCCTATATTGATTTCGGAAAGCAGAATGTTTTTCTGTTCTCCGCCAAAATCAACTTTCGTAACTGCTATCGGATAGAAGGATTTATAATCTCTGTCGTAGGACAATGCATTGTATGTTCTCTGCTGGAAAATTTTTCCGGATAGCATAAAGAATAAAAGTCCACAAAGGGTATCAAAATATCCCGGGCCGTAGTTCGAGAAAATTTCATAGCAACTTCTGAAGTATAGAACAAGAATACCAATAACAATAGGAATATCTATCGTAATTCTTTTGTTTTTAAGTCCATACCATGCCGATTTGTAGTAATCGGAAGCGGAGAATATAACAACTGCCGTTGCCATCATAAACATTAGCCAACGGAAAAGAGGTGTGTAGTGTTCTAACCAGACATCGTCCCGTCCAAACCATTTAGACCAGTATTCAGGAAGAGAAAAGAACATACCATTACCAAATGCAAATCCGGCAATAGCAACCTTAATCACTAAGCTTTTATCGACTTTTTCAGTCTTTCTTTCGGCTGTTTCGAGGTTGATTACTGGTTTGTAACCAAGATTAGAAAGGAATTGAGCCAGTTCACTTAATTTTAATTCTTCATGATTAAAGGATATCTGTACTGTTTTCTTAGTGAAATTCACGGTAGAATAATGTATAGAGCTATTTAATGTCTGTAAACTTTCCAATAACCATATGCATGAAGAACAATGGATTACCGGAATTTTGAAGGTTACCAAAGAAGTAGCGCCTTCAGAAAAATCTACAAGACGGTCGAAAACTTCTTTTGTGTCCAGATAGTCAAAAGGAGCTGTGTCATCACTAGGTCTTATCCCGGCTTTCTTATTTAAATCATAAAAACCGGTAAGGTTATTCATATTAAGGATCTCATATACAGACTTACATCCGTTGCAGCAGAATGTTTTTTCGTCAAAGCTTATGATCTCTTTGTCAATGTCCTGTCCACAATGGAAACAGCTTTCCTTCATTTTATTATAGCTTTAGCATGCAAAATTATGACAAAAACTTTTGAGGAGCAGTTTAATTACGCTAAATTTGTCTGATTATTATCATATTAGCTTTCAAAAAGATGCCAGATTCTAAATTTCAACAGATTGAGACAGCTTTTTTAAAAACTTTCAATGAAAAATCTTTCAAAGAAAATCTCTCTAAAGAAGATTTTGAAAGATACCTTAAAGGTAAAGAAGTTCTAAGTCTTAAAAAAGGAGACACTATTTTTGACGAAGGAGATTTTCCACAAGGTGTCTATTTTATTGACAGAGGGACAGTTAAGCTTTCCAAGTCAGGTTTTTTCAAAAAAGAACAAATTCTAAGGTTTTGTGTAGAAGGAGATTTAGTGGGATATCGTTCCCTTCTTTGTGATGAACCGTTCGGAGCAACAGCTGAAGCAATGGAAGATGCTGAGATTACCTTCCTTCCTGCCGAGACCTTCAATCATCTTTTAGAAGCAGACCCAAAACTTTCTTATGCTATGTTGCAAAAGATAGCGTACGAATTGGGTGAAGCGTCTAAAACAATTACTTTCCTGGCACAGAAAACAGTGCGCGAAAGACTTGCGGAAGTACTATTGTTATTAGAACAAAAGCTTGGAACCGATCCAGAAGGTTTTATCAAAATATCATTAACAAGAGAGGAAATTGCCAACCTTGTAGGGACAGCAACGGAGAGCGCTATCCGGTTAATTTCCGAGTTCAAGCAGGATGAACTTATCAGTGTAGACGGAAGGAATATCAGAATTCTGAATCACGATAAATTAAAAAAACTGGGACACGTATCTATTTAGTCCCATTCAACCTTAGCACAAAGAAATATGTCAGTACACAGCGAAATTAAAAGGGTGACAACAGAGTCATTCCGTAAAATGAAGTTTGACAACGAGAAAATCACCATGCTTACAGCATATGATTTTTCTATTGCAAAAATGGTAGATGCAGGTGGAGTAGATGCTGTATTGGTAGGCGACTCTGCATCTAATGTAATGGCCGGACACGAAACAACTTTGCCAATTACACTGGATCAGATGATTTATCATGCACAAAGTGTAGTACGTGGTGTAACCCGTGCGCTGGTTATAGTAGATCTTCCTTTTGGTACTTATCAATCCGATCCGCAAAAGGCACTGGATTCTGCTGTAAGAATTATGAAGGAATCCGGAGCGCATGCTATAAAGCTGGAAGGTGGTGCTGAAGTAGCGGAATCTATAAAAAGAATTGTTAATGCTGGTATCCCGGTAATAGGACATTTGGGGCTTACGCCACAATCTATCTATCAGTTTGGAACTTATAAAGTAAGAGCGAAGGAAGAAGCTGAAGCTCAGAAATTGATTAGTGATGCTAAACTATTGGAAGAATTAGGATGTTTTTCTGTTGTATTAGAAAAAATTCCGGCTTCCCTAGCAAAGCAGGTAACTGCAAGTATAAATATTCCGACAATTGGTATTGGTGCAGGATCTGACTGTGACGGACAGGTATTGGTTTTCCACGACATGGTAGGAATGAATAAAGGTTTTAGTCCTAAATTCTTAAGAAGATATCTTGATCTTTTTGATGAAGTGGCTGGTGCTGTAGGACAGTATGTAAAAGATGTGAAATCTCAGGATTTCCCTAATCAGCAGGAAAGTTATTAATACATGACAGAATCTCAGATCGTTTATGAGGATAATCATCTTTTGGTGATTAACAAACAGGTAGGGCAATTAGTGCAGGGAGATAAAACTGGCGATAAATCCCTTCTGGACGAAATTAAAGATTTTATTAAAATAAGAGATCATAAACCCGGAAATGTTTTTCTGGGTTTAGTGCATCGTATAGACAGGCCAACTTCTGGCCTTGTTATTTATGCTAAAACCAGCAAAGCCTTGTCGAGGCTGACGCAGATGGTGAAAAATCGTGAAATTGAAAAGACGTATTGGGCAATAGTACCTAAAGAAATGATTCCTTTGGAGCAGAAGTTGGTACATTATCTTCGTAAAAATGAGAAAAATAATAAAGCCACGGTTTTCGAAAAAGTAACTGAAGGAGCGAAAGAAGCCCGTTTGCATTATAAAGTAATCAGGACTTTGGATAATTATTATCTTTTAGAAATAGACCTGGAAACAGGAAGGCATCATCAGATCAGAGCTCAGTTGGCTAAAGTTGGGATTCCGATAAAAGGAGATCTGAAATACGGGGCATCAAGATCTAATCCCGATGGCGGAATTCATTTACATGCCAGAAAGCTTAGTTTTGTCCATCCGGTAACAAAAGAAGCAATTGAAATTATTGCGCCAACCAACCCTCAGGATAAAATCTGGCAGGCCTGCGAAAAATAATTTTTTACACGAAAATAAATAAAAACTCTAATCTCGAAGATTAGAGTTTTTGTTTTTAGATATTTTATCTTTTTAAATCCGATATTCCAAAATATTATCTTCTGTATGTAATTTTCAAAGATTTAAAATTAAATTAATTTGCATTTTTGCAAATTAATTACCTAAATTTGTCCCCTGTTTTTAAAATTTGATCTAAAAATGACGTTTGTTGTAAGACAAGCTATTGCTGAAGACGGCAAATACGCGCAAATGATTTGTGATGAAATGGAGAATTCCGCGAAACTTCGCGGAACGGGGATTGCTAAGCGTACACCGGAATACATTCAGAAAAAGATGCAGGAGGGGAAGGCTGTAATTGCTTTTTCTGACGATGGCTTATGGGCTGGGTTCTGTTATATAGAAACCTGGACAGGAGAGTTTGTTGCAAACTCAGGATTAATTGTTAATCCAAGATACCGAAAGTTTGGGCTGGCACGGGATATTAAACACGCTATATTCGGTCTTTCCCGTAAAAAATATCCGGAAGCTAAAATATTTGGATTAACTACGGGGCTGGCTGTAATGAAAATTAATAGCGAACTAGGATACTGGCCGGTAACTTATTCGGAACTGACTCAGGATGAAGATTTCTGGAGTGGTTGTAAAAGCTGCGTGAATTATGATATCCTGATGAGTAAAGAAAGAAAAAATTGCCTCTGCACGGCAATGTTATATAAACCTAAAAAATCTCAAAACAATGAAGAAGAAAGTAGTCTTAGCCTATAGTGGCGGTCTGGACACGACTTATTGTGCTTTGTATCTGTCGAAAACATTAGGATACGAAGTTCATGCTGTAACTGTAAATACAGGAGGATTTACAGCTGAAGAAATTCAGACGATCGAGCAAAAAGCTTTATCGTTAGGAATTGCTTCTTACAGATGCGTAGACAGTGTAGTGGAATACTACGAGTCTTGTGTTAAATACCTGTTATTCGGAAATGTGTTGAAAAATAACACTTATCCGTTGTCCGTAAGTGCAGAGAGGACAATTCAGGCTAAAGTAATCGCAGAATACGCATTGGAAGTTGGTGCTGAGGCTATTTGTCATGGTAGTACGGGAGCTGGTAATGACCAGGTTCGTTTTGATGTAGTTTTCAATATTCTGGCACCGCAGATGGAGATTATAACACCTATCCGTGATCTTAAGTTAAGCCGTGAGGAGGAAATAAACTTCCTGAAGGAATACGGAGTAGATATGAATTTTGAGAAAGCTAAATATTCAATTAATAAAGGATTGTGGGGAACTTCAGTAGGAGGAAAAGAGACCCTTACCTCTCATGAATATTTACCGGAAGACGCATTTCCTTCTCAGGTTAAAAAAACTGAGCAGGAGCAACATACTTTACTTTTTGATAATGGCGAATTAGTAGGAATAGATGGTGAAGTTTATAACCATCCTACTAAAGCCATTAAAAAGTTGGAAGAACTAGCGGCTCCTTTCGGAATTGGAAGAGATATCCACGTAGGAGATACAATTATCGGAATAAAAGGACGGGTAGGCTTTGAAGCTGCTTCAGCATTAATAGCGCTAAAGGCGCACCATTTATTAGAAAAGCATACGCTTTCTAAAAATCAGCTGGTTGTGAAAGACCAATTAGCTGTAATGTATGGAAACTGGCTGCATGAAGCAATGTTCCTGGATCCTGTGATGCGTAATATTGAAGCTTTCTTCAAAAGCTCTCAGACCAGTGTAAGTGGTAAAGTGTTTGTAACCTTTATGCCTTACCGATTTGTTTTGAACGGAATTGAATCACAATTTGATTTAATGTCCGGAAAGTTTGGCCAGTATGGAGAGATGAATAATGCATGGACAGGTGATGATGTAAAAGGCTTCTCCAAAATTCTGGCAAATTCATTAACAATATACCACCAGACAAATCCGGGATATGGAAAATAAAATTAAAGCCGGAATTGTTGGCGGAACAGGATATACAGGTGGAGAATTAATCCGTTTGTTACTAAATCATCCCTATGCAGAGTTGGCTTTTGCTTTGAGCAGAAATGCAGCTGGCAAAAAGATCTACAGTGTTCATCAGGATCTTTTGGGTGAAACAGAAATGGAATTTTCTTCGGAATTGCAGCCTGCAGATATACTTTTCCTGTGTCTGCCACATAAAGAGAGTCAGCCTTGGTTGGAGAAGAATAAAGTTTCTCCGGAAACAAAGATTATTGATCTGGGTAATGATTTTCGTTTAGAAGGCGAGTTTCAGGATAAAAACTTTGTTTATGGTTTACCGGAATTCCAAAAAGAAAAGATAAAAGGCGCTAATGAAGTTGCTAATCCGGGATGTTTTGCTTCTGCAATTCAGTATGCATTATTGCCACTGGCAGGAAAAAAATTACTTAACCAGATTTTTGTAACCGGTGTAACCGGAAGTACAGGCGCTGGTGTAAAGTTACAGGATACAACACATTTCTCATGGCGAAATAATAATATATCGGCATATAAAACACTTTCTCATCAGCATCTGGATGAAATAAAGCAGACGCTGGAAAGTGAAAATAAAAATACAGTTGGTGTACATTTCGTACCATGGAGAGGAGACTGGCCAAGAGGAATTTTTGTAAGTGCAACATTAGAATGCGATCATTCTCTGGAAGAGCTTTATCAGGCTTATGAAGAGTTCTATAAAGACCAGCCTTTTGTATGGGTCTCCAGGGAAGCTATTAATATGAAGCAAGTGGTAAATACCAATAAGTGTGCAATTCAGCTGGAAAAACAAGACAATATGCTTGTCGTACATTCAGCAATTGACAATCTTTTAAAAGGGGCTTCAGGACAGGCAATTCAGAATATGAACTTAATGTTTGGTTTTGAAGAGCAGGCAGGATTAAAACTAAAACCTTTAGCATATTGATTTTTATTAGGGACTTCAGCAGGCTCTGTGAGTTGAATTTCAATTTCTGATGAGCTTGTTGAGACCTAAAGAAAACTAACCTTAAAGAACATAATGTTCTGATAAAAACAACAAAAATGAATTTATTTGACGTATACAGCCTTTTCGATCTTACGCCGGTAAAAGCAGAAGCTTCTTATCTGTGGGACGATAAAGGTGAAAAATATTTAGATTTATATGGTGGACATGCCGTAATCTCAGTGGGACATTCACATCCACATTACATAAAAACAATTTCTGAACAATTACAGAACATTGGCTTTTACTCAAATTCAGTAAACATTCCGATTCAGGGTCAGGTAGCAGAATTATTAGGGAAATTAAGTGGTTACGATGATTATCAGTTATTTCTGTGTAATTCAGGTGCTGAGGCCAATGAAAATGCATTGAAACTGGCTTCTTTCCATAATGGCAAAAAGAAAGTAATAGCTTTCAGCAAAGCTTTCCATGGTCGTACCTCTGCTGCAGTAGCTGCTACAGATGATGCAAGTATTGTTGCACCTGTTAATGAAACGGATAACATATTGTTTGTAGAGTTCAATAATGAAGAAGCATTGGAAAAAGCCTTTGCTGAAAATGAAATATCATCTGTAATTATTGAAGGGATCCAGGGAGTCGGTGGAATTCAGATTCCAACAGATTCTTTCCTTCAGAAAATAGAGAAATTGTGTAAGGAGCATAATGCTGTTTTCATTCTGGATGAAATACAATCAGGATACGGAAGAACAGGTAAGTTCTTTGCACACCAGTTTTCCGGAGTAAAGCCAGATATTATTACAACGGCAAAAGGAATGGGAAATGGTTTTCCGGTAGCGGGAGTACTTATTTCTCCAAAAATAGAGGCTAAAAAAGGAATGCTGGGGACTACTTTTGGAGGGAACTATTTAGCGTGTGCTGCTTCTTTGGCTGTATTACAAATTCTGGAGAAAGAGAATCTTATTCAAAATGCTCAGGAAATGGGTGACTATCTTGTTGAGCAGGTAAAAGATTTGCCAAAAGTAAAAGAGGTTCGTAGTGTTGGGCTGATGACCGGAATAGAGTTGGAAATGCCATGTGCTGAGGTGCGTAACAACTTATTATGGAAACATAAGATTCTTACAGGAAACGCTTCTAACAAAAATACACTCAGAATTTTACCGTCATTAGCGGTTTCCAAAACGGAGATTGATCAATTTGTTAATGCTTTAAAAACGGAACTCAATGGCTAAATTACAGAAATTTACTTGCGTAGACGATGTCCCCAATCTGGAACAGGCGTTGCAGGAATGTATAGATATTAAAAATAATCCGCTGGGAACACCGGATTTTGGAAAAAACAAAACTGTAGGACTGGTTTTTCTTAACCCAAGCCTTCGTACGCGGATTAGCATGCAGAAAGCATGTCAGAATCTTGGTTTAAACTACATTATTATTAATGCAGGACAAGATGCATGGACATGGGAACTACATGATGGCGCTGTAATGGACGGAACTACTGTGGAGCATATTAAAGATGCTGCAAAAGTGTTAAGCGAATATTGTGATGTTATTGCTATTCGTTGTTTCCCCGCTTTCAAAGATAAAGAAGAAGATACACAGGATAAGGTATTGAATCAGTTTATTGAACACGCTACAGTTCCGATTATCTCTTTAGAATCGGCAACCCGGCATCCGCTGCAGAGTTTTACGGATATGCTGACTATAAAAGAGAACTGGAAAGAGGACAGAAAACCTAAGGTTGTACTAACCTGGGCACCTCACGTAAAATCTATTGCGCATTCAGTAGCGAACTCGTTCTGTGAGTGGGTAAAAGAAATAGATGCGGATGTAACGGTTACTTTCCCGGAAGGTTATGATCTGGATACAGAATATACTGATGGATTAACGATTACGAACGATCAGGATGAAGCATTAAAAGATGCGGATTTCATCTATGTAAAAAATTGGTCTTCATTCAGTGATTATGGAGCTACTCCGGAAGTAAAAGGAGACTGGTTGCTAACATTGGAAAAGCTGAAACAAACCAATAATGCTAAAGTAATGCATTGTCTTCCGGTAAGAAGAAATGTGGAGATTAGTGACGAGGTACTGGACAGCGAAAACGCATTAGTATATCAGCAGGCAGGAAATCGTTTGATTACTGCACAATGGGTACTGAAGAATATTTTATAATAAAGAAATCTCATAGGTTTCCAAAATCTATGAGGTTATAAATAACAAACCATAACAAGATTGTATGAAGCAGCCACTGCATATTATTAAAATCGGGGGAAACGTCATTGATAATCCGGAAAAGCTTTCTGCTTTTTTGAGAAACTTTTCGGGCATAAAAGAACCCAAGATTCTGATACATGGCGGTGGGAAAATAGCAACAGAGTTGGCAGTGAAAATGGAAATTCCGCAACAGATGATAGACGGGCGCAGAATTACGGATGCGGAGACGCTAAAGCTTATTACAATGGTTTATGGAGGGCTGATCAGCAAAAATATTGTGGCAGCCTTATCTGCAAACGGAGATACAGCTATAGGGCTGTCCGGAGCAGACGCTAATAGTGTATTGGCTAATAAAAGACCCGTTAATTCTATAGATTTTGGTTTTGTAGGAGACGTGGACACGGTTAATTTCGGAAATATTGATAAGATATTGCAGGCAGGATTTGTACCGGTTTTCTGTGCAATTACACATGATGGAAACGGGCAGTTGCTGAATACCAATGCAGATACCATGGCATCTGCAATTGCTACGGCTATGAGCGGAAATTACGAAAGCTTTTTGTATTATTGCTTCGAAAAGAAAGGCGTACTGGAGGATGTAGATAATGAAGAGTCTGTAGTTCCCGAAATCAACCCTTCTAATTATGAAAAACTAAAAGAAGAAGGCAAGATTTTTCAGGGAATGATACCGAAATTGGATAATGCATTTTCGGCAATACAGAAAGGAGTTAAAGCAGTATATATCTTACAGGCAGAAGACCTTTCTTCTTTAATTTTAACCAAAAAAGCTTATGGAACAAGGATTACTGCATAATGAAGTGGAAAATTTATATCAGGAGGTATTAGCACTCCTGAAGAGACTTATAGAAACACAATCTTTTAGCAAAGAAGAAGATCAGACGGCGCAGGTGATTGGAGATTTTCTTGAAGCTAAAGGAGTAACATATAATCGGGAGCAAAATAATATTTGGGCGAAGAATCTATACTTTGACGATGCCAAACCAACAATATTATTCAATTCCCATCACGATACGGTAAAGCCTAATCTTAGTTATACGAATGATCCGTTTAAGGCTATTGAAAAAGACGGAAAGCTTTATGGATTAGGAAGCAACGATGCTGGTGGACCATTAGTCTCTCTTATTGCTACTTTTCTTTATTTCTATGATAAGACAGATTTAAAGTATAATATTATTTTATCGGCAACAGCAGAAGAGGAAATTTCAGGTGTGAATGGTGTAGAATCAATTCTGAAACATTTAGGAAATCTGGAGTTTGCAATTGTTGGAGAGCCAACAGAAATGCAATTGGCAGTAGCTGAAAAAGGACTTTTGGTTTTGGATTGTGTAGCAAAAGGAACTCCATCGCATGCTGCTCACCCAAATAATGATAATGCCATTTATAACGCAATTGAAGATATTGAGTGGGTAAAAAACTATGAATTTCCGAAAGAATCACCATGGTTAGGAAAAGTTAAGATGACTACTACGGTGATTAATGCGGGATCCCTACACAACATGGTTCCGGATGAATGCAGATTTACGATAGATGTACGCGTTACAGATCAGTATACCAATCAGGAAGTATATGAAAAGATTAAAGCTAACCTGAAATCTGAAGTTAAGCCAAGGTCTCTTCGACTAAACTCATCGTCGATATCTGAAGGGCATCCAATTGTAAGGGCCGGATTAGAATTAGGAAGAACCTGCTATGGTTCGCCTACATCATCAGATCAGGCTGTAATACCATTTGCATCGCTAAAACTGGGACCAGGATTGTCTACCAGATCCCATAGTGCAGACGAGTATATATTCCTTCATGAAATAAAAGAAGGAATAGAACTATATATTAAAATTCTAGAAAAAATTATTTACTAAAAATGTCTTGTAAGGGTTTCAAGCCCTGACGAGGCCCTAAAAATATCCATTTTATGAAACTTTGGGATAAAAATATTGATGGCAAAGAAGCTGAACACGCTAAGATCATTGAAAAATTTACGGTTGGAAACGATCGTGATTTCGATTTGCTTTTGGCAGAATATGATATAAAAGGAAATCTTGCTCATGCCGAGATGTTATCCCGTGTTGGTCTGTTAGAAGAATCCGAATGGAAACTGGTAGAGAAAGAGCTTCTTATCATGCTGGAAGAAGTAAAGAAAGGTAATTTTACAATTGAAGATGGAGTAGAAGATGTACATTCTCAGGTAGAGTTTAACCTTACTCAGAAAATCGGAGATGCAGGCAAAAAGATTCATAGCGCAAGATCCCGTAACGATCAGGTTCTTGTTGATATTAAATTGTATCTGAAAGAAGAGATTAAGGAGATTGCAAAGCTGTCTGAAGAATTATTTGTAACACTACAGTCTTTAAGCGAAGCTCATAAGGATAAACTGATTCCGGGTTATACACATTTACAGATTGCAATGCCTTCTTCATTTGGGCTTTGGTTTGGGGCTTATGCAGAAGCTTTGACTGATGATCTGGAGTTATTGGTAGCAGCCTATAATGTATCTAATAAGAACCCTTTAGGATCGGCTGCAGGATATGGATCTTCTTTTCCAATTGACCGCGAATTTACAACGGAGAAATTAGATTTCGAAACTCTGAATTACAACGTTGTCTATGCTCAGATGACACGTGGGAAAACCGAGAAAATTCTGGCAATGGCAATGGCTAACCTTGCAGGTACGCTTAGTAAGTTCTCTTATGATGCATGCTTGTATATGAACCAGAACTTTGGATTCATTAGTTTCCCAGACTCTCTAACAACGGGAAGCTCTATTATGCCACATAAAAAGAATCCTGATGTATTTGAATTGGTAAGAGCAAAATCCAACAGAATTCAGTCTTTACCGAATGAATTAACCTTAATGATAAATAATCTGCCATCTGGTTACCACAGAGATTGGCAGCTTACAAAAGAAATTATTTTTCCGGGAATAGAGACTCTAAAAGACTGTCTCCAGATTTTAGACTTTATGCTGCAGCATATTGTAGTAAAAGACGGAATTCTAACTGATGAAAAGTATAAATACCTATTCAGTGTAGAAGCTGTAAACCGTGAAGTATTGAATGGATTGCCTTTCCGCGAGGCCTATAAAAAAATTGGCCTGGAGATCGAAAATAATCAATTCCAGGCCAGTACATCTGTAAATCATACGCACAAAGGCAGTATAGGTAATCTATCGACTGAAGAAATCAGAGAAAACTTTTATAAAGTTTTCAATAAACTTAATTAATAAAGTTCTTCCGGATGCGGAATTTTGAATGCCGTTTCCTTCTTCACCTCTGTCATTACAATACTACTGTGGTATTGCCCTATGTTTGGTAAGTTGGAAATGGTATCGATAATGAACTTGTTATAACTTTCAATATCTGTTGAAACAATCTTCAACATATAATCATAATTTCCAGAAACACTGATCGTTTCTATAATCTCGGGAATATCCTTAATAGCATCTTCAAATTTTAATAAAGCAAATTTAGACTGCTCTTTCAGGGTTACATTGCAATATGCTGCAACTTTTAAACCTACTCTCTGGCGGTCTACCAATGCAACATATTTGCTAATGATTCCTGCTTCCTCCATGTTTTTAATTCTTTCGTAAGTTGGTGTGAACGAAAGTTGTATACGGGAAGCTATTTCCTTGACGGATAGCTTTGCATCCTGCTGAAGGATATCTAAAATTTGTCGGTTCTTATCGTCGAGATTATATTTCATTTTGTATTTGAATTAAAATGAAAAGATAGTGATTTTATCTTTTATTAATCAAATTACCATCAGAAAAAATATTATTGTTTCATTATGCCCCCATTATCCTCTTTTGGAGCATCCTGATTCAACATATTCTGATCCACTTTTGCAAGTTTGTTTCTTGTAGGTATTTTATAATTAACGGAAATTCCAAAACTTCTAGTGTCATTTCTGTTATAGAGATAAATTGGATTTGGGCTGTTGACAGTTTTGAAATACATTCTGCTGCTGTTGAAAATGTCATTAGCATATAATGTTACCTGCAGTCTGTCATGATTGAATTTTTTGCTTAAAGTTAAATCAAGACGATTCATAATAGGAGTAGTGGATTGGAAAAAATAATAATTCCCTTTCGTAGAATACATTAATGTTGGTGAAAATTTGATTCCCTTAGGAAGAATAAATTGACCAGAAACATTAAAGAACCACATCCCCTTTTTATCCTGAATATCCTTGATGTCCTGGAACTGATATCCAGCATAGAGATATAGGAAGTTGATTTTATCCGGGTTGAAATTAAATTTCATAATTTCGCTCATTGGCTTGCTGAAAATCATAAATGGTAATGGCATTCCGACATTAAAACTATGCTGGGTAAGACTGCTGATGTTTACATTGGTCTGAGAAAGATTATAACCTTTTCTTTCTACATACATCATTACCTGATCTTTTACATGGCTTACGTTATAGCTGACGAAAGCATAATCGAATGCACTTATTTTTGCCTCGAAGTTGTCGTATATTGTAGGCTGTACATCTGGATTACCTGTAATCTCAACATTCGGAGATTGTAGTGTATTATTATTTGGATTTAGCTGTGATGTGCTTGGAAGAGAAATCTTTTTATTATAATTCAGGTTAAAATTTACAGATCTTGCAATATCATATTGTACACTTGCATTAGGAAATATTTTAAACTTTTTGAAAGGTGTTAAATTGTCCCACTTTGCAGTCTTATAATTCAATGAGGCTCCTGAAATGTCATAATCTTCAGCACGAGCTCCTACAACAAAGCTAAACTTCTTCAATTTTGCATTAACCTCAGCATAGGTGGATGCCGTTTGTCTTTGGTAGTCCAGATTTTTGATACCCATATTATCGGTAGTAAAGTCTACTTTCTCATATAAACCTCCAAAACTAATTTTACCTTCCTCCAATAGCTTAATTGGCTGTGAATAATCAACACGGAAGTTATAGAAGTTTTGCTTAGAGCTATTATAGCCTTCCTGATACGCAATAAAAGGTTGTGTAAAGTTATTAAACTGATCGAAATTAGATCTGAAGTTGGAGTAAGTCAGTTTAAAATCCAGTTTTTGGTTTTTGTCATTAAAACGCTTCTGGTATGTAGCAGCAACTTCATTTCTATAACTTTTATTTTTGCTTTTCCCTGTATTGGCATAAGATTTTGGAACAAGTTGAGGGTTGGCTTCGCTAGCAGGTAGTGAAGGGTCAAAATTTTCATTTTTATAAAGAGAGATCCCACTTCCGTTTAGAAGACCATCGTTGTTATTTTGATAAAAGTCGTAGTTTAGTAGTAATCTGTCTTTACCAAGATCAAAAGTCATTGCAGCTTTTGTAAAATATCCTCTGGCATATCTGTCAACGAAATTGTTGGATAAATCATCCATTTTGTTGCTGCTAAAACCTTCGGTGTAGGTTTGTCCGGCACTTAGCTGCCATCCAAATATTTTATTTCTGGAGTTAAGGGAAATACTATTATTGAATCGGCTTCTGAATTTGTCATAATTGGTAAAACGATAACCTCCGGAATAAGTAGCTGTAAGGTAGCTTTTAGCACTTTTACTGGTAATAATATTCAGAATAGCACCACCAGAAGTTGCCGGAAATTCTGCACCTGGTTGGGTAACTACTTCAATTCTTTCGATAGAATTAGCAGGCATTCCTTCCAAGAAAGCTGTTAAATCATTACTTGAGATATTAAGAGGGCGCCCATCCATAAACACAGCTAAAGGCTTTCCTTGATACATCATACCGGCAATATCGGTAACAACCATACCCGGAAGCTTTTTTATACCATCCAAAGATGAACCAGAATTTAGGCTGGGTTGTTCAGAGAAATCAAAAATTGTTCTATCAGCTTTTTGTTCTACTGCTTTTTTGGTTTTGGTCATGCTCACCCCCTGGATTTCCTTCTCTCTGGATTTCTCTTTTGAACCAGTTTCCTGGGCAAATGCAGAAATACTTAGAGCGAGCATTCCTAAAATAATAATTTTGTTTTTCATACTGTTATCTTACTTTTTATCAATATGACTTAAGAATTGCAGTATTGTTACAGCTGGGAATTGTTAAAGTTTATTAAAACTCAAGATTTGGTGGATAAAATGGCCTTCAAGGTATTTTTAGGAATACTGGTTTTATAGATTATTTTACATTCTGTTCAGTTCTTCAGTATTTCCGGACTGGCGATTGCTGGTTTTTATCTTATCATTACCGAATTTATAATTCAGAGAAACTCGGAAGCTTTGATTATCCCAGATGTTTCTGAAACTTTGTTTTACACCATTCATCATCTGATAACTATAACCGATTCCGTTAAATATATTGCTGCCAACAAGGCTTATTACTAGCTTTTTATCGAAGGCAAGATATTTAAAAGATATGTCAACAGTTGAATATGCTTTGCTTGTAAAATTATTATATACACCTCCAAAATCCTGAGTATAAGTAAGATTAAAGAAAGCAGTTTTCAGTTTGTTTAATGTAAAATCATTGCTTGTAGAGAAATCTGCGGTCCAGCCCTTATAACGTTCAGGTCCAATGCTAAGTTGAGTATTGCTGTGGCTAAGGTTGAAGGTGTTCATACTGGACCACCATTTCACAGGCTTCCATGTAAATGTTTCTGCCAAACCGAATGAATTAGCATCTACATAATTCATCCAGACAAAATTATTGTTCATAGTAGCAGGATCTATTAAAGAAGCCTGGCTGATTCCATTTTTCAGACTTGAGAAATAAACTCTGCTGTCCAAATTTTTGTAGGTAAAAGTAAGTTCAACATTGTCTGTGAAAGCCGGTTGTAAAAATGCGTTACCCTCATTATAACTATTGCTGTTGTTAATGGTTCTGAATGGATTCAGACTTTCATAAGAAGGACGGTTAATCCTTCTGGAGTAATTGAAACTGATGCTTGTTTTATCAGCAATAGAATACATCGCATATAACGTAGGGAATAGCTTGATGTAATTGTTTTTATGAGTATTATCCAATTCACGGGAATATCCAGTGGTCTGGGTTGCTTCCATTCGTAATCCTGCCTGTAAATCCCACTTGCCAATTTTTTTGCTTCCGGAAACATATAGAGCTTCGTTATTTTCTCTGTATCTGAAGTAATTAGAAATATTGGTGTCTGGTACCATTTCGTTGTTTACTTCTTTATAGGCAGCAATATCATTAGTGGTTTTCACAGTAGAAAAGCGGCCCCCAAAGCTCAGGTTTACAAATTTTAATGGAAGTTCTGTGTCAATTTTTGCTGAGAAATTCTGAATCTGACTTTCGGTATTGTTAAGCCCTATAAATTGGCTTCCCTGTACTATTTCGTTATTTGGTTTGTATGTGGCATAAGAAAATGGTCGATTTCCCGGACCATTATAATTTACATAATCCAGATCCATCGTAATTTTTTTTCCCAAAGTATCTAGTTTATATTCTGAATACAGGTTATAGATTTGTTGCTGGGATTTGACTCGTTGGAAAGATGACGTAGAGATATACTTTTGCAGTGCCCCAGCTGAATCATAAATATTTGAAAAACTTGGCGTTCCGCTGTTTTTAGTATCGAAAAGGCTTGCATTGAATTTGGTGCCCAGAGTTAACCTTTCTGTTACCTTATAATCCAGAGCTGCTTTTACTGCATAATAATTGTTTTTAAAATCTGTAATTCCGCGATTTTCCCAATGAGCATCCGGATAATAAAGATCGTTGTTCCAGTTTCTTAAAAATCTTCTGTCGCCTAAATCTATGGATGATTGTAGCGTTATTTTATCCTTCTGAAGGTTGAAGGCAGCATTGGAACGCCAAGTGTTTCGTCTCGATCTCTGATATGAAGAACCAACGTTGGCATTCCAGCTGTTAACTTTCATTTTTTTTGTAACAATATTGATTATTCCGCTGTTTCCTTCAGCACTATATTTAGCCGGTGGAGTGGTGATCACTTCAATTTTAGACAAATTTTCGGCACTAATACCTTCCAGATATCTACTAAGCTGCTCACCACTCATATAGACCTCTTTATCATCTATTAATACAAGGACTGTACTTTTTCCGACGATAGAGATGGCATCGTTATTTATTTTTACATTCGGAGTAGCTTTCAGGGCATCCAATGCAGTCCCACCGGCAGCGGCAACAGAATTACCGATATTAAAGATTAAGCGGTCCGGTTTTCTTTCAATCAGTTTTTTCTTTCCTTCCAGAACAACTGTTTCTACTGTTTTTACTTTAGTGGTATCCTGTACATTTTGCGAAAATGCTGCATATGAGATTAAAGTAGCGGCTAATATGTGTATCTTTTTCATGAGTATCGGTTTATAACTTTATATAAGACAATTCTAGATTTGTTTTTGTTACATTAACTATTTCCTTGTTTGAAGGGTAATGTTAATTTGCTCTGTTTTTTTCCTCGAATTTGATATCCTTCTGAGCTCCTTTTACTTTTGAGTTTCCGAAGGTGTAATTTACACTCAGGCGTAGTGTTCTGCCATCCCAATAATTATTGAAAGACTGCCTATTATCTGAGAAATATTTATCAGCACGGTATCTTTGTGCAAAAATGTTGGATACACTAGCATTGATCTGCAATTGCTTGTCCATTAGGGAAACTCTTATTCCGGAAGACAGGTCAGAAAAGTTCTTGAAATATGAGTTTACATTTTTATAAGGAAGGGTTTGATTGTAGTTTAGGAAGAATACAATTGTTTTCTTTGTATTTAGGGTGAAGGTATTGTTTGCAGAATAATTGAAGAACGTTCCACTCTTGGTTTCAGCTTGTATATTGAATACAGAAGAATTTTGTAATGTAGCCGTTGCAGAGATACTGGTTTCCCACCAAGGCAGAATCTTATCGGTATAGCTGGCATTCAGACCATAAAAATTATTGTTGTAATGATTTAGGTATGTGCTGCTTTCTTTAATACCATCAAGGGTAGCTACTTGTCCGAAAGCATTTGTTAATCTTAAATAATAAAGGCTTACAGATAATTTATTATTATAGGTGTATGCAAGTTCTGTATTGTTGATGTACGCAGGTTGCAATAATGGGTTTCCGGAAGAATAAGAGTTGATGTTACTGTACCAGCGGAAAGGATTCAGGTTGCTCATATCAGGGCGGTTAATTCTGCGGGAATAAGCAAGGCTAAAAGCATTTTTCCCTTCTTTATAAGCGACATATGCTGATGGGAACCATTGTCCATATACATATTTAGTACGTTTATTAGTTTCCGGAGCATAGCCATCTATGTGTGCATCTTCATAACGGATGCCGAATTTTGTTTCCCAATTTTTCCCGAAATTCTTAGCAAAACTAAAATAGGCAGCATAATTCTTTTCATCATACTCGAATAAGCTTGCCGTAGATTTATCATCTGGAGTATTATGATTGGTAATATCAATATAGCTTAAATTGGCTAAATTCCTGAATTGATTGAATTTTACTCCAGTTTCTATGGTTCCGAAAGAAAAAGGAAGTTCTAAATCTGCTTGCCCAGAGAAGACTTGTGGTTTTAATTTAGAAATGGTCTGTACGTTTTCGGTTGTCTGATCAGAAGCTTTGAAAGTGGAGAAATCTACAATTGTATTAGAGTTGTTTTCGTAATAATTTCCGGTAAAACTTAGTTTTTTACCTAATGTATCTAATTTTAAATCGTAGTAAACAGATAAGGTCTGCATTCGGTTTGTTTCACGATGTTTTGTTGGAGTGCTTAGCGTCTCTGTTGGTTGTTCTCCTTTAAAATAAGCTGTATTATTGAAAATATTCATATTTGGTGTCTGGCGGGTATAAAGGTAATTCAGCCCTATTTCTGAATTCTTACTAAGTTTATAGGAAAGGTTAAGACTTGGAGAAAATTCCTTCCACATATCTTTACGTACAGAGCGACTGTAACTTGATGTAGCGCCGATAATATCATAATTTTCTTCCGTACGTTTTGCAGTATTGGTATAATTGCCTTTCAGGCTCATGCTAAACTTTGAAGTCTGGTAATTGAGTGTAGCATTGCCTAATGCACCAGAATAAGTTCTCTGAACAAATGTTGAACCTACATTACCACTAAAACCCATGTTAGGATTCTTCTTCAGAACAATATTGATTATCCCACTGTTTCCCTGTGCTTCATATTTAGCCGGAGGAGTTGTAATCACTTCTACTTTAAGTATGTTTTCAGAACGAATGGTTTTTAAATAACTCATTAAAGCGTCCCCGGAAAGATTTAGCATACGGCCATTGATCATGACCGATACACTGCTTTTTCCAACAATTGATATAAGACCTTTATTTTCGTCTACCTTCATCATCGGTACATTGCCCAAAGTCTCCACGGCATCCATACCTTGTGAGGCCATCGATGCTTCAACATTGAAGACTAAACGGTCTGCTTTTCTTTCAATTAATTTTTTCTTTGCCTGAATAGTTACAGCTTTTACTGTTTGTACTTTAGTAGTATCCTGATTTTTCTGAGCGAATGATAAGCTGTATAATAAAGTTGCGATGAATATAGAGGCCTTTTTCATGGATATATTTTTATAGAGGATAGTTAATGGTTTAGTTTTTAGAAAATATTTTTCACTTCGATAAGATTAAACTGCGGATCATTTTTAATAAAATCATACATCATGGCTGCGTGCCCTGCTCCGACAATAATTACAATGTTTTTATCTTCTTTTTCGATTTGATTCTGGATGTAGGAATACATAATCAGATTTCTTTTATACCAATCAGCTACTAGCTGCGATCCATAAAAATCCGGAGCTTTATTTATTTTGTTGAAGTATGTGATGTACAATCCTTTATTCAGGGAGTATTGTTTTTCGGAATTAAGGCATTTGAAGGTCTTTTGCAGAGAACTCTCACTTATACAGCTATTCATGAAGTCGGATAGTTGTTTTACTTTTGATTCAAAGTCTGAGTAAGTTAGAGAAGGGTTAAGGCTCAGTTTAGATTTTAAAGCTCCAATATTCATTTGTGATTCATAATCCATGGAATATATTTTCTGGTTACCAGCTTCACGAGCTAATCTGAAACCGAACTGAAAGATCTCATTTTCACTAAGCATCCGTTTCTGAAAATTATTCTTCAATGTATCTGCTTTATAATAGGCTTTTCCTTGTTTGTATAAAGCATACATTTTATTCAGATTTTCTCTGTCTTCATATGGACTTTCTACAAAAACTTTATCCGGTCTGTATGTATTAGTAATTTTCTGTGTAATCTGGTTCAGGTTGCTCTGATTAGATTGTTCCAGAATATTTCTTTCTTTTACTTTTCCTGCGTCAAAGCCCGGGTTGTTGAAGTGATAAGTTCCGATAAGGATTACATTGATTTTTTCCTGGCTGAAACCTAAAGCTGAAAGGGTAATAAAAAAGAAAGTGATTATAGTTTTCATTGTTATATTTTATAATTAGTTGTTTTTTTGATCGTTTTGATATGCCAAAGGTATAATGTGTGAATGCCCTCTGAAATAGCATTTAGACGAAGCAGGGTATTTACGGGATGATTGTTTTTTTCGTCGATGAAAAAAGCAGGTTTGTCGAAAATGGCTATTGGAAAATGTTTTACTAGCATTAAATTTGAGCATGAAAAAGAACCAAATTATTTTTGTGCATGTCTTTTATTGGCTGCTGTTGTTGTTCAAATATGTTGTGACATATTTGAACAGTGAAGATTATCATATTAATCTTATCAATGTAACCCTTTTTACAGCCAATTTTCTTAGTTTTTATATTAACTATTTTTTTATTGCTCCCAAATTTTTTAACCCTAAACGCTTATATCTTAGTATTCTGGGATACTTTTTAGGTGTTGTTGTTTTTGTGTTTTTTAGATATTCTTTTGAAGAGGTTTTGTTACCAATCTTTGCAGGATTTAGAAATTACGCGGAAGGAACTAGTTTTGTTTTCTATTTTTACGATAATATTTATTATTCCGCTTTGTCCATTTTTGTTAGCACTAGTTTGTGGCTCTTTACATATTATTCGAAGTTGGAAAAAGAAAGGGTACAGCTTATAGAGGAAAAGAAGAATGCAGAACTCCAAGCATTGAAAACTCAGATAAATCCACACTTTATATTTAATTCACTTAATAATATTTACTCTTTGGTTTATCAGAATTCCGATAAGGCATTACCAGCGTTGGAAGAACTAAGCCAATTGTTGAGGTATAGTACAAAGGATCTGGAGAAGGACTTTATTCAGCTTGATAAAGAAGTAGGCTATATGGAGAGTCTGATTGCTTTGGAAAAACTTAGGATTAAAAATCCGGATCTGATATTATTCAATAAAAATCTCAAAAATCCGAAATTATTAATCTCACCAATGCTATTAGTTCCGTTTGTAGAAAATGCCTTTAAACATGGTGATATTAATGGTAAAGGAATGGAGTTGAAAGTGTCTGATGATAATAGCAGATTGTACTTTTATCTTAAAAATTCCAAAAAGCAGAGAATGAAAGATTTTTCATCCGGTATTGGTATTGCGAATGTGAGAAAGAGATTGCAATTAATCTATCCTGATAGACATTGGCTAGAAATTACAGAAACTGAAGATACTTTTATCGTAGATTTGAAAATTGAGCTGGATACAAATAAATCGGCGGTGTATTAAATATGGAGAAAATTAAATGTATTGTTGTAGACGATGAGCCTCTGGCAGTCTCTCTGTTGAGTAGCTATGTTCAGAAGGTTCCGTTTTTAGAGCTTGTTTTTAGTACAGAGAATCCTTTAGAAGCATTAGATTTTATTCAGAAAAATGAGACAGACCTGGCATTTTTAGATATTCAAATGCCGGAACTTACCGGTATTAATTTCATGGGAATTGCAGGTAATAAGCTAAAATATATCCTTACAACTGCCTACGCAGAATATGCTTTGGAGGGCTATGAGTATAATATAGTCGATTATTTATTAAAACCAGTTTCCTTCGACAGACTTTATAAAAGTGCGCTGAAGGCTCAGGAACGTTTTTCTAATAATGAATCTTCAGCAGGTCAGTATTTTTTTGTAAAATCTTCCGGTCAGCAGCACCGTATTAATTTTGATGAGGTATTGTATATTGAAAGCCTCAAGGATTATGTGAATATAAAAACAGAGCATCAGGAATATATAGTGCTGGATACTCTAAAGTCTTTTGAGCAACAGCTACCGGATACTTCTTTTATCAGGGTTCATAAATCTTATATCATTAATCTGGACAAGATAAAAACAGTCAACATTAAGTCTGCAAACCTTATCTCCGGAGGAGAAATTCCTATTGGTGAGAGCTATAAATTAAATTTTTTGAAAAAGTTAAAGTAATTTTGCTTTTGGTTCGTCTTCATAAATATGGACTTGCTATATTTGAATGAAATGGCTGAAAAAAAAACTGCTTCACTGTCAGAAGTCGTAAAGGATTACGGCTCACAATTGTTTCGCTTTATCAAAGGAAAAGTGAGCAAAACTGAGGATGCAGAAGATATTTTGCAGGAGGTCTGGTATCAGACCAGCCGTTTAACAAATATAGATGATCTGGAAAATGTTGGTGCCTGGCTGTATTCGGTAACCCGAAATAAGATTACCGATAATTACAGGAAAAAGAAAAATGATTCACTGGAAGACTACACTTATGAAGATGAAGACGGAAGTTTCAGCATTAAGGAAATTCTTTTAGCAGATGACTCCAACAATCCGGAATTAAAGATGTTTAAAGACATTTTCTGGGATGAACTAATGAAGGCTCTGGATGAATTACCGGATAACCAAAGGCGGGTATTTTTTCAGAATGAGGTTGAGGAAAGAACTTTGCAAGAGATTGCGGACGAAGAAGGTGAGAATCTAAAGACTATTATCAGCAGAAAAGGATATGCTGTAAAACACCTTCGCAAAAGATTAAAACATTTATACAACGAACTTAAGGACTAAGTATATGGATCGTAGATTTAGACATAGAAATAAGAAGAAATTTTGGTTGATCTTTCCGTTAATTATCGGATTGATATTTCTGCTAGTCTGGGTAGTACAATGGCTATGGAATTTATTATTACCAGAAATACTAGGGGTAAAAGCAATTACTTTCTGGCAGGCTTTCGGAATTATGGTACTTTGTAAGATTCTATTCGGTGGCTTCCATTTTAAAGGTCGTAGTGGCGGAAGAAATTTTAAAGAAAAAATGAAAAGACGAATGGAAGAGTTTTCAGATGAAGACAGGGAGCGCTTTCGTGAGGAATGGCAAAAACGGTTTGGAGACCGATGCCGATTTAAATAATAATGAAACCCGGAACTTTTAAGTTTCGGGTTTTTTATTTAAAGTCATTTACAGGGTTTATAATGTTTGCTGGATATTTTATTTGAATATCTTTTCTCCTGTTCTAGGGTATTTGGTGAATGAATTGAAATTATTTTCAAAAATTTTAAAGTAAAACAAATTCTTTATTCGTCTTCAATACAAAGGCCTTTATTATTAAACTTTAAAATCAAAAAAAATGAAAAACAAAATGCGTTATATATTGCCTAAACTGATCGGAATTACTGTGATCGCAGGTTTAGCAACACTGATTATAGGTATGGTTTTTAAATTACTTCTGGCCGTTACCTTAATCGCAGGAATAGGAACTCTGGTAGCTTCAAAATTCAGAAGAAGGAGAGAAAGATACTTTGAACCTTATCAGGAAAATCTGCCAATAGGCTTTAATCCTTCAAATAATAGTGAATTTGCTGTAAGACCAAACTATAGAAATTCAAGAACAGAAAATATCGCTATTATCCCAATTAACTAATTTATTAAACTAAAAAAAATAACAATGTATACAAGACATCATAACAACGAAGATTTTAGAAACAAAAAAGATTTCTGTAATGGAAAATTCGACCGCAAATTCGATAAATTCCGTGAAGGATTCTTCAATAGCAAACATCCGATGAAAGAAGTATTTGCTGAAAAAATTAGCAGTTTCAAACCCGTAAATATTTCTGAAAATGAAGAATATTATGCGCTTCAATTATTTGCTGCCGGACTGAAAAAAGAGGCTTTTAGTATAGCGCTAAAAGACCGGGTACTGACTATTTCGTACAAAGCAACTGAAGACAAGGAGAAAGCAAATTATATCTATCAGGAAGTATATGCTTCATCTTTTGAACGTTCTTTTAAGCTTAATGAGAAAGTTGCATCCGAAAATATTTCTGCTGGTTATGAAGATGGTATTCTTACCGTAATCCTGCCAAAGGATCCTGAAAATAACATCCCTGCACAAGAGATTAAAGTGAGTTAATTCCTTCAATCCATAATTCTATATTATTTCAAAGAAAAAGCCCCGCATTTGCGAGGCTTTTCTATTTCAATGAGAAATTAAATTAATTATTTCCCTTGTTGTTTGATTAGGTTAAGTGCAGATCCAGCTTTGAACCACTCGATTTGTCCTGCGTTGTAAGTATGGTTAGCAAGAATAATGTCTTTAGAACCATCAGCGTGGACAAACTCTAATGTCAACGGCTTACCTGGAGCAAACTGATCAAGATCTAAGAAGTTGATTGTATCATCTTCCTGGATTTTGTCATAATCTGCTTTGTCAGCAAAAGTTAATCCTAGCATACCTTGTTTTTTAAGGTTAGTCTCATGGATACGAGCGAAAGATTTAACTAATACAGCTCTTACACCTAAGTGACGAGGCTCCATAGCAGCGTGCTCTCTTGAAGAACCTTCACCGTAGTTTTCATCACCAACAACAATCGTTGGAACTCCGGCAGCTTTGTAAGATCTTGCAGATGCAGGAACTTCCATATGCTCACCGTTTAATTCATTCTTCACGTTGTTAGTTTCCATGTTGTAAGCATTAACAGCTCCGATCAACATGTTGTTAGAAATATTATCTAAGTGACCTCTGTACTTCAGCCATGGACCTGCCATAGAGATGTGGTCAGTTGTACACTTACCAAATGCTTTGATCAATAATTTAGCACCTGTAATGTTTTTACCATCCCAAGGTGTAAACTCTTCTAATAACTGAAGTCTGTCAGATGTAGGAGCTACAATAACCTCAACATTTGAACCATCTTCAGCAGGAGCGATATAGCCAGCATCTTCAACGTCGAAACCTTTAATCGGTAATTCATAACCTTGAGGTTCGTCTAGAAGAACTTCAACACCATCCTTGTTAACTAATTTGTCTGTTCTTGGATCGAAATCTAGTTTCCCAGCGATAGCAAGTGCAGTTACCAATTCAGGAGAACCTACGAATGCATAAGTATTTGGGTTACCATCTGCTCTCTTAGAGAAGTTTCTGTTGAAAGAGTGAACGATTGTGTTTTTCTCTTGTTTTTCTGAACCTTCACGAGCCCATTGACCGATACATGGTCCACAAGCGTTAGCGAATACTTTACCACCAATTTGAGCAAAAGTATCTAGGAAACCATCTCTTTCTACTGTATATCTTACTAATTCGGATCCCGGAGTAATAGTGTATTCAGCAGCAGTTACCAAGTTTTTGTCAATTGCCTGCTTAGCGATAGAAGCAGCTCTTGAGATATCCTCGTAAGAAGAGTTTGTACAAGAACCGATCAAACCAACCTCAACTTTAGTTGGCCATCCGTTTTTCTCAGCAAGTTCTTTCATCTGAGAAATTGGAGTATATAAATCCGGAGTGAAAGGACCGTTTAATGCCGGCTCTAATTCATCCAGATTGATTTCAATAACCTGATCGAAGTATTTAGCAGGATCTGCATAAACTTCTTTATCAGCTTTTAAGTTATCAGCGATAGCTTCAGCACCTGCAGCAACAGCTTCTCTTCCTGTAGCTCTTAGGTATTTAGCCATGTTCTTATCGAATTCAAAGATAGAAGTTGTTGCTCCGATCTCTGCACCCATGTTACAGATTGTACCTTTACCAGTACAAGAAAGTGATTCAGCACCTTCTCCGAAGTATTCTACGATAGCACCAGTACCTCCTTTTACAGTAAGGATACCAGCAACTTTCAGAATTACATCTTTAGGAGAGCACCATCCGCTAAGTTTACCGGTTAATTTTACACCGATCATTTTAGGGAATTTAAGCTCCCATGCCATTCCTGCCATTACGTCCACAGCATCTGCACCACCAACACCAATAGCAACCATACCTAAACCACCTGCATTTACAGTGTGAGAGTCGGTACCAATCATCATTCCTCCAGGGAATGCATAATTTTCTAAAACTACCTGGTGAATAATACCAGCTCCCGGCTTCCAGAATCCAATACCATATTTGTTGGAAACTGACTGAAGGAATTGATAAACTTCGTTGTTTTTATTTTCTGCTTCTTGAAGGTCTTTGTCTGCTCCAACTCTAGCCTGGATAAGGTGGTCTGCATGTACCGTAGAAGGAACTGCAACCTTCTTCTTTCCAGCCTGCATAAATTGTAATAAAGCCATCTGTGCTGTAGCGTCCTGCATAGCAACTCTATCCGGAGCGAAATCTACATAAGATTCTCCGCGTTTGAAAGCTTCTGGCTGTTGAGTGGAAAATAAGTGGGAACATAAAATTTTCTCTGAATAAGTAAGAGGTCTTCCCATAAACTCTCTTGCTGCGTTTACTCTGTTGTCGAAATCAGAATAAACTTTTTTGATCATATCCAAATCAAAGGTCATATGCTACAAAGTTTTATTCGTTAGTAAATCACACATTTGGTGTGAAAAAGTATACAAAAATACGAATTTTATACGGGCTTTTAAGGTGAATCTTATTTAGATTGGTTATAAATATAGTGTAAATTGTCTGTTTTGCATTATATTTACGCTGAATTAAAATTGCTATGGAACACATTGATGATACCTCTATAATGACTCCTAATCCACAACAAAGCTTTCCTCCGAAAACATGGCTGGTTGAGTCTGTATTGGTTACTGTATTTTGCTGCCAGATCCTTGGAATTATAGGAATAGTTAATGCCGCTTCGGTGGAATCTAAATTCTACAGAGGCGATGTTTTAGGTGCCCAGAAAGCATCGAAACTGGCAAAGCAAATGGTAATATGGTCTGTGATTTCATGGTTTATTATCGTTGCAATTGTAGTGGCGTTTTATGTCTTCGCAATTGTACTTTCTACTACAACAGGTGAATGGAAATAATAAAAAAGTATAAGTTCCTCTCTGTAGTCGTGCTGCTTTTGCTGTGCGGAGGGGGAGTTTATATCTTTTACCAATATAATCCTGAAACTTCAGGATTCTTTTTACAATGTCCGTTTAAATTACTGACGGGATATGACTGTCCGGGATGTGGATCGCAAAGGGCTTTACATGCTTTACTACATGGAGATGTAAACGGGGCTTTTGCTTATAATCCTTTATTTATCATAGCAATTCCGTATGTTATTGTAGGCCTTATCTTTAATCAGGATAAAGTGAAAATCAAATATCCAAAGCTTAGAAAAGCTCTGTTCGGGCAAAAAGCCATTTATATTATCCTTTTTGTTGTTATTGCTTTCTGGCTTCTGAGGAACCTATAAAAAATCTTAAAAATTTGCCCGACGGAAGAAGTTTTCTCAAATTTGTGAGTAAACACAACGCAAATGAATAAAATATTTGCTGTAACAATTTTGTTTTTTTCTTGCAGTATAATTGCTTACGGACAACAGAATAAGGTTGTACAGGCTACTTCCGATAAGAATGATATTCCTGATCTGATCCCGGTTTTCAGAAACGGAAAGTATGGTTATATCAGTACTACAGGAAGGCTTATGATTCCTCCAAAATTTAATCTGGCTTTATTCTTTACCGAAGATTGCAATCTTACACAGTCGCCAAATGAGAAAATTAGGCTGTATGGTAAACAGAATTATGCTACAGTAGAGATAGATAAAGTTGCTTATCGGATCGACAAAACAGGTAAAGCTTTATACCGATATAAGAGTGAAGATTTGGGGCGCTGCAAAAAAGATTTTCAGATGCCTGCATTTACGATCTACAAGAATGGGGAGAATTATGGGCTCGTAAAAAAAGATCTTCAGGGTGCTGCCGATTTATCGCAGGTTTATATAATACCGCAATATCAGTATTTGTTTGTTATGGATTCCGATGATCAGGAGAATCCGATGATTATTGCAATAAAGAATGATAAATTTGGGGTTGTAGATAAAAATAACAGAGTTGTTATTGGATTTGAATATGAAGATATCAAGAAGAATATGTCATGGAAAGAAGCTCATTTATTTGAGGTAAGCCAAGACGGAAAGAAATACTTCTTTATGGACAAAGCATCTAATAAATATCAGATTAAAACACGAGGCCAGAATTAGAAATTGATAAATACTAATTATTTTGTAAATGAATAAGTTAAATGATTAATATTCCGTTGTGTTAAAATTTTTTAATATCAGAAATTTGCTTTAGCTTTGTTCCCGGAAAAAGGGGTGCCTCTAGGAGGCTGAGATTATACCCTATGAACCTGGGCGGGTAATGCTGCCAAGGGAAACTAAGTAAAAATGACCAGGTCATTTTAGGCGCATCCTTTTATTCCACAACTAATATGTGAGAATGAAAGGATTATTTTTTTTATCAGCACTAAGTGCTGCATCAATAGCTTTTGCACAAAGCAAAAAAGATACGATTCGGGAAATTGACGAAGTTAGGGTTATCAAGAGACTTCCCATAACGAAAGATATCGTTAATGTAGAAAAAGATTTGGGAAGAAAAAATCTGGGACAGGATTTGCCTTATCTTCTTAAAAATCAAACATCAGTAGAAACAACAACCGATGCCGGTAACGGTGTAGGATATACAGGTTTAAGAATTAGGGGTGTAGATGGTACTCGTATCAATGTAATGCTGAATGGTGTTCCATATAACGATAGTGAATCTCAGGGAACCTTTTTTGTAAACATTCCGGATGTTACATCTTCAGCTTCCAATGTTATTATCCAGCGTGGAGTCGGAACATCTACCAACGGAGTTGCTGCTTTTGGAGCAAGCGTTAATATTATTGGACGAGACCCGGAAGAACAACCATATTTCTCTACTCAAAATTCTGTAGGTTCATTTAACACTCATAAACACTCCTTTGAAGCTGGTACAGGAAGTTTACTAAATGGTAAGCTCTCCTTTATGGGACGTTATTCCATTATAAAATCCGATGGTTATATAGACAGGGCTTTTTCGGATCTTAATTCCTATAATTTCGTCGGAGTTTATAAGGATGGAAATACAAAGATCCGTTTTCAGACTTTTGGTGGAGATCAACAGACTTATCAGGCATGGAACGGAATTTCCAAGGCTCAGTACGAGATTAATCCGCGCTACAATCCATCAGGAGAAATTTATGATAAAGATGGTAAAGTCATAGGTTTCTATAAAAATGAAACAGATAACTACAAGCAACAACATTATCATTTATTATGGGAGCAACGTTTCAATGATAACTGGAAACTAAATACTACTTTACACTATACACGTGGTTTGGGGTATTACGAAAATTATAAATCCAATCAGAAATTCAGTAAATATGGAATTCCGCCATATGTGATAGGAGCCGAAACTGTTACAAGTGGTGATATGATTCGCAGAAAATGGCTGGATAATGATTTTTATGGTATTGTATCGGAGCTAAATGGTAAAGTAAACAATTGGGATCTTAATTTTGGTGTAGTTGTCAATCAGTATTATGGCAGACACTACGGGCAAATTATAAGCGGATCCAATCTACAGCAAATCAATCTTCCAATTGAATATTACAGAAATAATGCAACTAAAAATGAGATCTCGGGTTATGCCAAAGCTTTGTATAGATTTGGTAGCTTAGAAATGTTTGGTGATCTGCAATTGCGAAATATTACTTATCATTCCAATGTGATAAAAGCGAATGCTGAGGAAGCTCCGACATTTGATAAAAAGTTTACATTCTTTAATCCTAAAGTTGGATTTAATTATCATCTGGATGGAGGCACACTATATCTGTCCTATGCAAATGCTCACCGTGAGCCGGTAAGAGATGATATTGTAAATGCTCCGGATGTAAAACCTGAGACGCTTCATGATTTTGAATTAGGATATAACAAAACTTTCAACGGATTATCAATAACGGCGAATGCTTATTACATGCTGTATAAGGATCAATTGGTTCTTATCGGAGCTATTAATGGAGTGGGGGCTTCACTGCGAAAAAATGTAGGAAGAAGCTACCGTGCCGGAATAGAATTGGGAGCAGGATATCAGTTCTCAGAAAAGTTTAATGCTTTACTAAATGCTACTTTTAGTCAGAATAAAAACAAAAACTATATCATCCAGCTTTCAGAAACGGAGACTGAAAATTTAGGAACGACGAACACTTCTTTCTCTCCAAACTTTATCGGAAACCTTACTCTGAACTATCTTCCGGTTAAAGATTTACAGTTTTCACTGGTGAATAAATTAGTTGGTTCTCAATATTTAGATAACACGAATGCGCCGGAGAGCAAAATAAAGTCTTATTATCTGTCAGATTTTATAGCGAGTTATCAGGTTGCATGGGGCAGAACTGATATAGGATTCAGCCTGTTGGTAAACAATATATTTAACCAAAAATATATTAATAATGGTTACTCTGGTCCATTCTATTATGCACAGGCAGGAACCAATTTCTTAGCAGGGATCTCTTTAAAATTTCACTAAATCATCTTCTATATTAATTTACTTTATTTTGGCTACAGCACGCATTTATGTGTGCTGTAGTTTTTACTATGGATAAGATAGGTAAGATATTGAATGATTATATTTTAAAAAATACAAGTGACTCTCTACTTCTATTTTGCAGTCCTGTAATAAAATAATAAATTTGCCCATGATGAATATTGCACAGCAAATCATACATGATTTACAAAGCCGGAAGAGAGTAGAGCTTTCTGGCTTAGGGACATTGAACCTCATTACCAAGCATGCAGAAGTAGATGAGGCCAATGATAAAATTCTTCCGCCGAAACAGGAAATAGAGTTTATTGCAGATAAAAAAGCCGTAGAAAATAGCTATACCAGTCACGCTCAGGAATGGATAAGAGAACTGATGTCAACAGGAGAAGTTCAGGTTAAAGGTCTGGGAAAATGGATGAATAATGCCGGAAAAGTTATTTTTTTTCCGGAAGAAAAAATTCTGAGTAACTCTTTTTATGGTCTTGAAGAAATTTCATTACCTAAAGTTACCCGCATTCAGCCAGTTCAAAGTTTACAAAATGAAGCTAAGAAAGCCAGTGATTATAAAGCAAACAGATCATGGATCTGGATACTTTTAGCACTTGGGGGTGTAGGCGCTATTTCTTATTTCGGAATTACACAGAAAGATGAAATTTTTGGAAAGAAATCTTTTGATAATGCACAACCGAAGAAAGTACATGTACCTACTAAAGAAGAATTGTTGCAAAAACAGCAACAGGAAGCAGTAAAGCTGAAGATGGATAGTATAAAGGCAGATAGTATAAAAAAAGATTCAATAAAAAAGGCTACTCCCCACTGGAGTTCAAAAGATAAAAAATGGAGAAAAAGAAAAAAGCACTAGAGTCATTAACTGTAATGACCAATATTGTATTGCCAAATGAGACAAACTCTTTGCGTAATCTTTTCGGAGGAGAATTGCTTGCAAGAATGGACAGATGTGCTTCTATATCGGCATCCAGACATAGTGAGCGCAGAGTAGTAACGGCTTCTGTAAATCACGTTTCCTTTAATGCACCTATTCCGGAAGGAAGTGTTGTAGTTTTGGAATCTAAAGTTTCTCGTGCATTTTCTACTTCTATGGAAGTATATGTAGATGCATGGCTGGACGATCCCATTCACAGAAAAAAGATTCATACTAATGCCGGAATCTATACATTCGTGGCAGTAGACGAATTCAATAAACCTGTTCCTGTTCCTGAATTGGAACCAGAAACAGATGAGGAGATTGAGCGCTATAAGGCTGCTTTACGTCGTAAAGAGCTAAGCTTAATTTTATCCGGAAGAATGAAGCCTACAGAATCTGTAGAGCTGAAAAAGCTTTTTGCAGGAGAGATTTAAATCTTCTAAATAACAAAAATAATCCGGCAGATTTAATATTTAAATCTGCTGGTTGTTTTATCTCCATTCACTAATAAACGCCCAATTGTAATGTCAGCACCCTTAATACTCTTATTGGATAAAAACCATCCCCTGATTGTTGAACAGCTTTCGGCAAAAGGATTTCAGTTTGAAGAAGATTACACTTCTTCTTATGATGAGGTTTTGTCCAAAATTCACCTTTATGATGGTATCATTATCCGTAGCCGGATTCCTGTAGATGCCAGGTTTTTTGAAGCAGCTAAAAAACTGAAATTTGTGGCCCGTGTAGGAGCCGGAATGGAAAATATAGATACCCCAAAAGCAGAAGAGTTGGGTATCGCATTAATCAATTCGCCGGAAGGCAATAGAGACTCTGTAGCCGAACATGTTGTTGGAATGCTACTTATTCTGATGAATCGCTTATTCATAGCTTCGTTGGAGGTTAAAAACGGAATATGGCTACGTGAGGAGAATCGCGGAGATGAACTAATGGGCAAAACCTTTGGTATTATTGGCTATGGTAATATGGGAAAGGCTGTTGCTAAAAGATTATCAGGATTTGGTGTGAAAGTTATCTTTTATGATATTCTTCCTGATCTTGGTGATGAATACGCGACACAGGTGAGTTTGGAAACGTTGCAGAAAGAAGCTGATATTATTAGTCTTCATACCCCACAGACTCCCGAAACTCATTATCTAATAGATGAAATCTTCATCCGTAATATGAATAAAGACTTTTACCTGGTAAATACTGCAAGAGGAAAACATATGAAAACCTCGGCATTGGTAGAAGCCTTAAAAGAAGGAAAAGTAAAAGCTGCCTGTCTGGACGTTCTGGAATTTGAAAAAGCCTCTTTCGAGAATATTCAGACCTCAGGAAATTCCGATTTAGACTATTTATTAAATTCTGAAAAAGTAATTGTGACTCCTCACATTGCTGGCTGGACTGTTCAAAGCAAAATAAAGCTGGCGCAATTTATTGTTGACAAGATTTTGCAATTAAATTTATAAATTGCCGTTCCTTAATTCAAATGTTATTTATGAAGAAGTATAGTGCTCTTTTTTTACTTTGCACCTTAACCTTTACGGCTTGTAAAAAAGAAGGTGGAAAAGCACAGTCTAATGATGAAAAATATGAAAGTAAGCTTCCCAACTATGGAAGTGTCAATTTAAAAGAAGTTTTCTCTCCTGAAGATTCTAAACTTGCAGATAGGAATGCAACAGTTCAGGCTATAGATGCTTATTATAAACATGTATGGGAAAAGGGAGATCTTAGTGGTGGTGTTTTAGTTGCTAAAGGAGATGATATTCTGTATGAAAAGTACAGAGGATTTGCCCGTGAGCATAATACCATTCCGATTACAAAAGATGTAGCATTGCATGTGGCATCGGTTAGTAAGCCGATTACAGCTATGGCAGTGATGAAGCTGATAGAGGCAGGTAAATTAAAAATTAATGAGCCACTTACTACATTATTTCCAGGTTTTCCTTATCCGGAAATTACTGTAGAAATGTTATTGAAGCAACGTAGTGGATTGCCTAAATATGAACATTTTCTGGAAGATGCAAAAGTTCCGAAAGCCAATTATATCAGTAATAAATTTATTCTGGATTTTATTATTAAAAATAAACCTGAATTAGCGAGAAAGCCAGATACCGGATTTATGTATTGCAATACCAACTTTGCATTGCTTGCTCTGGTAGTAGAAAAAGTAACAGCGACTCCTTTCCCGGAGGCTATGCAGGAGATGGTTTTCAAGCCTTTAAAGATGAATAATACTTATATCTTTCAGGAAAAAGATATTCCTACGGCAGGGCAATCCTTCTATAACAATGGGAAAAGATTATTTCCTTTGGATTATCTGGACCTGATTTATGGAGATAAGAATGTTTATACAACACCTCGGGATTTGTATAATTTTTCCAAAGCTTTGTACTCTAAAGATTTTCTAAAGCCAGAGCTTATGAATCTTGTATTTCAGCCATATTCTAATGAAAAAGCAGGCGTAAATAATTATGGTATAGGTTTCAGAATGAAAATCTTCAATAATGGAGAAAAACTTACTTATCACAATGGATGGTGGCATGGTTCTAATGCTGTTTTTGGACATTTGCTAAAATCTAAAGTAACGATTATAGCCATCGGAAATAAATATTCTTCCAGAGTATACTCTACCTTAGCTTTATCCGGATTATTTGAAGATTTTCCGTTTGAAAGAGAGCGTCTGAGTAAAGAACTGGATAGACTTCCCGTAGATGAAAAACCTTCTGACGCGGGCGAATAGAAAATTGCTAAATTTGCCGTATGAGAAATGCCTTCTTTTTGTTATTTATAATTCTCTTCTTTTCCTGCGCAAGGGTGGGAGCACCTGTTGGAGGAGAAAAAGATAAAACACCGCCAAGAGTTGTATCCTCAAAACCCGATTCTTTAGCAAAGAACGTTTCGACGAGTCTTAAAGAATTGAGGATTGATTTTGATGAGTATATTACCCTGAAAGATGCATCCAAGCAATTGGTTATTTCTCCGCCTATAAAAAAGCTAAAGAAGATTATTCCGTCTACTATGGCGAATAAGTATATCCTGATCCAATGGGAGGATACATTAAAGGCAAATACAACCTATAATTTCAATTTCGGGAATAGTATTGCAGATAATAATGAGGGAAATGTGCTTCCGTATTACAACTTTGTTTTTTCAACAGGTAGTACTATCGATAGCCTTTATATAAGTGGTAATGTAGATGATGTTCTCCGTCCAAGGAAAAAGAATAGTAAGGATACCAATACAAACGATAAGGATAAACCTCTTGTGGTAGGTTTGTATAAAGCAGATGCAAAAGATTATAAAGAAAAACCATACTATATTTCGAGAGTAGATCCGGATGGATATTTTGAATTAAATTATCTGGCTGCAGGAGATTATAATCTTGTTGCTTTTCAGGATGACAATCAGAACAGTATTTACGATTCAGGGAAAGAGAGAGTTGCCTTTTTACCGGAACCTTTGCACCTGACAGAGCCTAAAAAGGGATTGCGTCTTTTGCTGTCTCCACCAAAGAAAAAATTCAGGTTTGTTGAGAGCAAACCTATTCCGGGAGGTCTTAATATGGTTTTCGAAGGGAAACCGGATGATAGTCTTCAGATAAAACAAGTAGGATCAGCTCTTTCTGATTTTAAAATACAGCGTAAGCCTAAATCGGATTCTGCATATATATGGATAAATCCCAAAGGAAATGATTTCAAAGAGTCTTCAACGAATGTGAAATTCTCTTTCTACAATAATGTGAAGAAAAAGGTTGATACTGTTTCAACATATTATAAAGTAAATACTAAAGACGAGTTAACCCTAAACAATAATTCCGGGACAACACTTCCTCCGGGAAGTAATCTGAGGCTTAAAGCCAATATGGCTTTGGATAAAGTGGATTTCGCACAGTGGGAACTGAAAGCCGATAGTACTACTGTAGTACCATTTCAGGCACAAATTTCTAAAACAAATCCATTTGAAATTCAGGTTGACGCCCAGCTTCTGGCTGGGAAAAAATATAGCCTTAGAGTAGGAAAAGAAAGTGTGTCTGCATTCTATTTTAAAAATGCAAAACCAATTATATTCAATTTTGATGTTGGTAAAAGCGATGAATATGGGTCTTTAGTTTTCCGTTTAGCTAATGCTCCTACTGCACCATTCTGGGTTCAGTTGCTGAATGATAATTTTGATGTTGTAAAAGAGCAGAAGGTTGAAGGTAAAACAGAAATAAAATTCGAAAACCTGAAAGCAGAAACTTACTCTATAAGGATATTAGTAGATAATAATAAAAACGGGGTATGGGACGGAGCCGATTTCGAAAAGCATATCCAGCCGGAAGAGGCTTATCTATATCGTAAAAAAATGACTGTAAAACCTCTTTGGGATAAGGTAGAAAACTGGGATCTAAAAGATACAGCAGTAAATGATAAAGAAGACCAGGAGGATTCATTAATGCCTTCGGGAGCTGGAATTAAGAGTATAGAAGAACAGGAAAAAGAAAAAGCCAAAGAAAAGGCTAAAGATAAAGACGATAAGACGAAGAAAGAGCAGAACGATCTGTATCAGAAACAACAACAGCAGTTACAAAACCCGGGATATCAGCGATAGCCTATGATAAAGAAAATTTTCTTCTGGGGACTTGTTGTACTAGTTGTTATACAGCTTATTCCTGTAAACAGAACCAATAAACCTGTAGATAAGAAAGATAGCTTTGTCAGTATACAACAATCTCCGGCAGTCGTTACGCAGCTTTTACAACGTGCCTGTTATGATTGTCATTCTGATGAAACGAAGTATCCATGGTACTCTTATATTGCGCCTATTTCGTGGACGGTAAAAGACCACGTAAATGAAGGTAAAGCACGGTTGAATTATTCTGAATGGAGTCAGTACAATAAAGATCAGAAAACAACTATATTACAGAAATCTGTTGCTACAATAGAGCAGCGTTCTATGCCAATGCCAGCATATATATTAAAGCATCCGGAAGCAAATCTAAATAATACTGAAAGAAATACACTCACTGAGTATTTTAAGAAGCTGCTGACTGATAATAAGTATTAAATGCTTTATTAGTCATAGTTTCGGTATATTTTTATAAATTTGTCTTATGAAATTAACGCATTAGCTTTTTTAAATTAACATACATCACTTTTTAGGAGTTATTACTATATAACTCCAATTCTTCTATTGTTAAATTTAAAAGTTATAAACGTGAAAAATTTCTTCGAAAGCCCTTTCAAAGGGAAAATCATAAAAGACCATATCCAGAATCCTAATATCATTGCCGGTAAATATTCTTATTATTCAGGCTATTATCACGGACATTCATTTGATGATTGCGCCCGCTATTTGTTGCCAGACAGAGACGATGTAGATAAATTAGTTATAGGATCTTACTGTTCTGTAGGAACTGGGGCTAGTTTTATAATGGCAGGCAATCAGGGACACCGATATGACTGGATATCCAGCTTTCCATTTTTTTATATGAATGAAGTGGAAGTCTTTGAAAACAGTATTGATGCCTTTAAAAATGCAGGTGATACAATCATCGGGAACGATGTATGGATCGGAGGCGAAGCGATGATTATGCCGGGAATAAAAGTAGGGGATGGAGCTGTAATAGGCAGCCGTGCATTAGTAACAAAAGATGTAGAACCTTATGCTATTGTTGGAGGTAATCCTGCAAAACTGATTAAAAAAAGATTTAGTGAAAACGATATAGCAATATTGCTCGAAATAAAATGGTGGGAATGGAATGAAGAGGTTCTTGCAGAAGCAGTGCCGATACTTTGTTCCGGCAATATCAATTTATTATACAAGTTTTATAAGAATATCTGAAAATAAGAAAGGCCCTGTTTTAGGGCCTTTCATTCTATTTATTGTAATCTGTATTTTTCAAAAAATTGCTTTTGCGATTCAAAAGCAATTTCATTCAGATCAATCTCATTTTTTTTAATCCAGATCGTATCAGAAATTTCATGCTCTTCAAGTACAACATCAAATTTTTCTGTTACTTCATATTCAAAGAAAAGATCCATAGTATGGTATAATATATCCTTGTAAGGATAGGTATTAGGAATACTACAAATGTATTTTAGTTTGCTTTCGTCAACTTCTATCTGCATTTCTTCAAATAATTCCCTGCGGCAGGCATTCTCTGCAGTTTCTTCAAAATCTATAAATCCGCCGGCAAGATCCAGCTTTCCATAGGAAGGTTCCTGATTTCTTCGGGTTAGCATAACCTCGTCGCCACACTTTATTACAACTGCAACAGCAGCAGCCGTATTATTGTAAAAAACGAAATCGCAGGATGTACAATGCATTTTCCTTCCGTTAAAAGTCAGACTCCCTTTTCCGCAGCTCGGGCAGAATTGTAGATTTAGCATATTATTCTATATGATGTTTATTGTTTCGTGGGTGAAAATCAATAATAGCAGTCCGTAGGTTCTCTGTATCCAAATGTGTATATACTTGGGTAGTCGTAATACTGGAATGACCCAATAATTCCTGTATGAATCTAAGATCGGCACCATTTTGTAATAAATGTGTTGCGAAAGAATGTCTGAATGTATGCGGAGAAATACTTCTGTAGATCCCAGCTTTTGCAGCCATTTCTTTGATCATGATAAATACCATTACTCTGGATAAAGCGGTTCCTCTGGTATTCAGAAAAGCTACATCTGTGCTTTTTGGAGCTACACGCATGTGGCTTCTGGTATGCTGAATATAATTCTGAAGAATTTTTTGAGTGTAAGGAGCCAATGGAACAAACCTTACTTTCTTGCCCTTACCTTCAACCCTGATATAAGATTCATTAAAATTAATATCAGATAGTTTTAGGTCAATTAATTCTGAAACACGGAGGCCACAGCCATAGAGAACTTCGATTATACAAAAGTTCCGCTGTCCGATATCAGTACTCTGGTCAATAACTGAAACTAGTTTTTCCACATCATCAAAACTAAGGGTATCCGGCAGGTATAAACCCAATTTTGGACCCTCCAGTAAAGATGTAGGATTTTCCTGTATCAATTCTTCTTCGAAGAGATATTTATAAAAAGCTTTTGTAGAAGATACCCAACGAGCCTGAGTTCTTTCACTAATGCCTTGTTTAGACTGATATTGCATAAAGTCTAGTAAATGATCATAAGTGATATTTTCAGGCGAAAGGTCTCCTAAAAATTCCTGAGCATACTCTGCCAGTTTTTTTAGATCTCTGATGTAAGCATCTAAAGTATTGTTGGAAAAGTTTTTCTCGAATTTTAAGTATTCTGCAAAGTTTTTAATTTGTGTATCCCAATTCTTTTTTTCATCCATGTGTGTGTTTTTGATATTATTTTTATATTATATTCTCAAGGTGTGTGTCGTGTATTTGTAATATTTCAACCCCTGCTTCTTTCAGGAATTTAAGCCCCGCATCATCGGAATAGGCATCGATGTATACCAAACGTTTAATGCCGGACTGGTGTATAAGCTTACTACATTCCTTACAAGGAGATAAAGTAAGATATAACGTTGCTCCTTTACATGATTGTGTAGAATTAGCCAGTTTCAGAATTGCGTTAGCCTCAGCATGAAGAACATACCAATGTGTCTTTCCCTCTGTATCCTCGCAACAATTTTCAAATCCTGAAGGTGTCCCGTTATAACCATCCGAAATAATGGTACGGTTATTCACAATCAGTGCCCCTACCTGCTTTCTTTTGCAATAAGAAAGTTTGGCCCATTCTTTAGCCATACGGAGATATGCGATATCAAATTTAGTAATCTCACCCCCCATTAGAAATTTGGTTTTCTCTTCTCTATAAACGCTGCAACTCCTTCTTTTTTATCTTCCAGTTCGAATAATTTTCCGAAAGATTTTATCTCCTTTTCAAATCCGTTTTCAGAATATGAAGCATTTACAGCAGCAATAGCTTCCGTAATAGCAAGAGGTGAGTTTTTAGCAATTGTAGATGCCAACTCTTTTGTTTTATCCATCAAGTCAGCTAATGGAAAAACATCATTTACCAATCCTATTTCTTTAGCTCTTTGAGCAGGAATCATTTTCGCAGAGAATATAATTTCGTTGGCAAGGCCTTTACCTACTAATTTTGGAAGCCTCTGTGTCCCGCCATATCCAGGGATAAGGCCTAAAGTAACTTCTGGTAAGCCTAATCTGGCAGTTTCAGATGCATAACGGATATGACAAGCCATTGCCAGTTCTAGTCCTCCACCCAGTGCAAAACCATTAATTGCGGCAATAACCGGTTTCTTTAAATTTTCAATTTTATCAAAAACATTTATATGTCCTTTTCTGGACATTTCTTCTGCCTGAGCAGCATTATAATCTGAGAATTCTTTAATGTCGGCTCCTGCAACAAAAGATTTTTCACCACTTCCGGTAATAATAATAACCCGGACTTCCGGATTTTCCTCAGCATGGGAAACAGCCTCATTAATCTCCTGCAAGGTCTGTCCGTTTAGTGCATTCAGACTCTCAGGGCGATTAATTTCTATTGTAAAAATATTGTTTTCCTGGCGTGTGTTAATGTTCATATTAGCTTCTTTTTGTAAGAATTATATCTCTAATTTTTGAAAAAAAATAAAGAATATTAGTTAAAAGTAATAAAAAAAACCAAACTACAAAATATGAGTTTGGCTTTATCTATAAAAAATTGATATTTTATTGGGTTGAATGTTGCATCTGGCTGGCGTCTATAGTTACTCCAAGGCTGGCTGCTATTTTTATCCCCAGATCAATGTTAGCTCTGAAAAAATGGCATAATTGTCTATTGATAATAAGATCTTTTTTCTCCCCTTTTATTCCTTTCATATGTTCCACGATATTGTGAATAAGATTTTTTCTATCCTCGTCATTCATCGCTTTGGAATATAAAAGTCCGGGCTGTGTGTAGTGATCGTTATCATCCTTATTTCTATCGAAGAATGCTACGTGAGCGCTATCCAATTCCTCTTCGAAAGGTTTATATGCCGGATCCGGAGCTATGTTGTCAAAGCTATTCGGGAAATAATTAGGTGCATCTCCGCCGTTGTCTCCCATAGCCATATAACCGTCTCTCTGGTAGTTGTTTACCTGGAAAGGACATGCGTTTACCGGTAAATAATGGGAATTGACACCAACTCTGTAACGATGAGCATCAGCATAAGAGAATAAACGTCCCTGAAGCATTTTATCCGGAGAGAAGCTGATACCGTCGACAAGATTACTTGGTGCAAATGTACTTTGCTCAACATGTGCAAAATAGTTTACAGGAACCTCATTCAGTTCCATAACACCAACATCGATTAATGGATATTCACTATGTGGCCATACTTTAGTAACATCGAAAGGATTCCAACGGAAGTTTTTAGCCTGTTCCTCAGTCATTACCTGTATTTGCATTGTCCATTTTGGGAAATTTCCGTTGTCTATTGCATCTACAAGATCTTCCTGAGCAAAATCCGGGTTTTTACCCTTCATTTCAGTAGCCTCTTCATTGTTGAAATTTTTGATTCCCTGATGACTTTTAAAATGGAATTTTACCCAATGTCTTTCGTTCTTGTCATTAATCATTGCAAAAGTATGAGAACCATAGCCATGCATATGTCTGTAGCCATGAGGAGTACCCCTGTCGGACATCAGTATTAATACCTGATGTAGAGATTCTGGATTCAGAGACCAGTAATCCCACATTACAGTATGGTCTTTAAGGTTAGTTCTTGGTACTCTCTTTTGGGTATGTATAAAGTCCGGAAACTTCTTTGCATCTTTAATGAAGAATACAGGAGTATTGTTTCCAACCAGATCCCAGTTACCATCTTCAGTATAAAATTTCAGAGCGAATCCTCTTGGGTCTCTTTCCGTATCAGCACTTCCTTTTTCTCCACCAACGGTAGAGAAACGGGCAAACATCTTACATTCATTTCCTACTTTAGAGAAAAGCTTTGCACGGGTATATTTACTAATATCACCAGTTACAGTAAATTTTCCGTAAGCACCAGAACCCTTAGCATGTACAATCCTTTCAGGAATTCTTTCTCTTACAAAATGAGCTAAATTCTCTTGTAAAATAAAGTCTTGTAATAAAACAGGGCCTCTGGAACCAACAGTTTGTGAATCTTCATGATTGTAGTATGGTATCCCGGCTGCGTTGGTAAGCTTCTTTTTATTTTCCATAACTGTATTTTTATTTAAGTATTTTTGGATTAGTAAAATTAGGCATTTTATCAAAAAGAAAATAGCTATATTTGTTATACTTTTAATTTATATATTCTATGAATATCCAACAACTTGAATACTTGATCGCTGTTGACAAGTATAAACACTTCGGTAAAGCAGCGCAGGCATGTTTTATAACACAACCAACATTGAGTGCGATGATTCAGAAATTTGAAGAAGAGTTGGATATCAAGATTTTTGACCGTACAAGCCATCCTATTCGCACGACAGATGCCGGTCAACAAATTATAGAACAAGCCAAAAAGATTATAGATGATGTTATGGAACTCCGTAACAGGGCCAATCTCCTGAACAATATCGTGTCAGGGAAAATTAATCTTGGAATTATTCCTACAGTATCTGCATTCCTGCTGCCTAATGAGATCTTTGATTTCCTCAGAAGAAATCCTAAGATTGAAATGAATGTGAAGGAAATGACTACAGAGAATGTAATTAAGGCACTAAAATCCGGTGAGATTGATGCGGGGATTATTTCTACGCCTTATGCCGCCGCAGATGAATTCTTTAGTGATTTTCTGTACAACGAAGAATTGTTGATTTATTCTTCTAATAAAGATCTTAACAAAGACGGAGACAGCTTCATTATCCCTGAAGATATTGATCTGGAAGACGTATGGTTATTATCAGAAGGAAACTGCCTTCGTACGCAGGTAGAAAATATCTGTAAATTAAAAGAAAACGAACTGAAGCCATCTAATCTGGATTTCAAAGCATCCAGCGTTAATACTTTGGTTCAGATGGTAGACAGAGTCGGAGGATTGACGGTTATTCCGGAAATGGCTGTGGATCACCTTACGGAAGGACAAAGAGAAAAGGTCTTCCATTTCAGAAAACCTTACCCGAAAAGAGAAATAAGTCTTATTTATTATAAGCCAACATACAAGCAAAAACTTCTGGATGAAATGACGGATTCTATTCGTGAATCACTGAAAAATAAACTGAAGTATGATGCCGCACCTGCAGATTTTGTGGGGGTTAAGCCGGAGTAGACTAAACCTCTACTAACTTAGTATGATAAAAAGCATCTTTTGTTTAATTGTTTTTTAAATAAAAGATGTAAATTTGCAACCAAGTTATTGAGAGGAAAAATTTGTGCTGATTGCAACCTCATTAAAAAAATGCTAAAACGGTATTTCTTGTCTTTTCAATCAGTGCATATTCCAGTATTTTAACACAATAATATATTGTATTATGCCATATTTATTTACATCAGAATCTGTTTCTGAAGGACACCCGGATAAAATTGCAGATCAGATATCCGATGCCCTAATTGATAATTTCTTAGCTTATGATAAAGATTCCAAAGTAGCATGTGAAACTTTGGTAACGACTGGTCAGGTTGTATTAGCCGGAGAAGTAAAATCTTCAGCTTATTTAGATGTACAGCATATTGCCAGAGAAGTAATTAACGGAATTGGTTATACCAAAGGAGAATACATGTTTAATGGTGATTCTTGTGGTGTAATTTCAGCAATTCATGAGCAGTCTCCGGATATTAATCAGGGAGTTGACAGAAAAGTTACTGATGAGAGCTTCGAGGCTAAAGCGAATGCACAGGGAGCAGGAGACCAGGGTATGATGTTTGGTTATGCAACCAATGAAACGGCTAATTATATGCCTTTAGCACTTGATTTAGCACACTCTATTCTAAGAGAACTATCAGCGATAAGAAGAGAAAGTAAAGAGATTACTTATCTTCGTCCGGATGCTAAAAGCCAGGTAACTATCGAATATTCAGATGATCATAAGCCAATCCGTATAGATTCTATCGTTGTTTCTACACAGCATGATGATTTTGCTTCTGAAGAAGAAATGTTGTCTAAAATCCGTGAGGATATCAAAAATATATTAATTCCGAGAGTTGTTGCGACTCAACCAGAACATATTCAGGTATTATTCAACGATCAGATCAAATATCACATTAACCCGACAGGTAAATTTGTGATTGGTGGTCCTCATGGTGATACAGGTCTTACAGGAAGAAAGATCATCGTAGATACTTATGGTGGTAAAGGAGCACACGGTGGTGGTGCTTTCTCTGGAAAAGATCCTTCTAAAGTAGACAGAAGTGCAGCTTATGCAACCCGTCATATTGCTAAAAACCTTGTTGCTGCAGGAGTTGCAGACGAAGTTTTAGTGCAGGTTTCTTATGCAATTGGTGTTGCAGAGCCTTGTGGTTTATTCATCAATACTTACGGAACTTCTAAAGTTGGTTTAACTGATGGTGAGATCGCTAACAAAGTTTCAAAAGTATTCGACCTTCGTCCGTATGCTATTGAACAGAATCTGAAACTTAGAAATCCTATTTATCAGGAAACAGCTTCTTATGGCCATATGGGGAAAGAATATTATGTGGCAGACAAAACTTTTAACAGAGGATCTGCTAATGAACTTACACTAAAAGATCTTGAATTCTTCACATGGGAAAAGCTCGACAGAGTGGACGATATCAAAAAAGAATTTGGATTATAAATCATATCAAAGCCGTTTCTAGTAAACGGCTTTTTCTATGTTAAAGATTTATAAAATTTAAAAATCAAATTAGCTTTGCCGGGTTTTATTCCTTAATTTTGAGTATTAACTTTAAAATTATTAAAAATGTCATTTGAATTACCAAAATTAGGATATGCTTACGATGCATTAGAACCAACTATCGATGCTCAGACAATGGAAATACACTACACAAAGCACCACCAGGCTTATGTAGATAACCTTAATAAGGCAATTGCAGGAACTGATCTTGAAGGTAAAACTATCGAGGAAGTAATTAAGGAAGGTAGCGACAAACCAGCTGTTAGAAACAATGGTGGAGGTCACTTCAATCATACATTATTCTGGGAGATTTTGACTCCAGGCGGATCAAAAGAGCCGGTAGGAAAAGTAAAAGAAGCTATCGAAAATTATGGCGGTCTTGAAAAATTCAAAACTGATTTCGCTGAAGCTGCTAAAACAAGATTTGGTTCAGGATGGGCTTGGTTAATTAAAAATGCAGACGGATCTGTATCTGTTGGCTCTACCGCTAATCAGGACAGCCCAATCACTCCGGGAGCTGGTGTTGCAGGTACACCTGTATTAGGTATTGATGTATGGGAGCATGCTTACTACCTAAAGTATCAGAACAAGAGACCTGACTATGTGACGGCTTTTTTTGATGTAATCAACTGGGATAAAGTAGAAGAGAATTATAACAAATAAGACTTTTCTTCAGCATAAAAAAGGGAACACATTCTGTTCCCTTTTTTTATTTTTTGAATTTGTAGTAGTATGGAGCTTTGTTTGCTGATCCGTCGAATTTCTTTTCCAGTCGTTCCAGAAAATCAAGGCTTAGCATTTTTCTCTGAAAATTATTCCTTCTAAGGGGTTCTCCTAAAATACATTCATATAAATTTTGCAACTCCTTCATGGTAAATTTTTCTGGTAACAGATTGCTTCCGTAGATTTTGTAGTCCAGGTTTTTACGTAAAAATTCCATGCCTTTTTCAATAATATCGCGGTGGTCAAATGCTATTTCCTTAGGAAGATTATGAACATCAAACCATTCGCACTTTTCACTAAATGCATCCGGGAATGTAGAAGACAAAGTATAATCTATAAGTGCATAATAACCTATACTAATGTGTCGCTCGAAAAGCCAGTGATCTTTCGGAAGATCTATCTCCTTATTTTTTGTAAGCCGGTTGTGGATATCTGATTCTGTACGGTTCTTGTTACCAAAAGTATAAAACTGTTCCAGAAATATTTCATCCAGATGAGTTCTTTCGTATAACAATCTGTAAGCCGCATCATCTACATTTTCATCTCTAAAGATAAATCCACCGGGTAGTGCCCAGGTATCAAGATTGAAGTACTTAAGCATCAGAACCTTCAGGCTTTTATTATGAAAACCAAAAATCACGCAGTCTATTGAAAGCTGTCTGATAAAATCATTAGTTTCAACAAGGGTCTGTAGGTTATTATTGGTTTCAGAAGTTGTATTTTTTTTCATATAGTATTTATGAGATTGGTTTTCGTTTGTAATTTAAAAATAATGCAGATAATGCTATTGTTGGCAAAAATAGTAAAGTAAATGCATATTCTGGTTGTATATGATCCAGAGTAAGACCAATAACCAAAGAACTTGTACACGAAGCCAGAGATGAAAAGACAATAATAAGTCCCAAAAGAGTGCCTCTTTCCTGTTCATTTGGTAAGCTGTAGAGCTGATGTGCATTGATAATAGGGTATAACGGGCCAATAAAAAAGCCCATACAAGGGATAAGATATAAAAATACCTGATGTGGTTTTTCGAATATAAGTATACCGCTAATACAGGACACAATAATAAGAATGGATACTAATAGCCCTGCAAACAGCTTGCTCCAGGAACGTTTAAGAATCAGCATGCCATAAATAATTCTTCCGGCAAGTGCTGAAAAGGCAAATATTACAGTGGTTTGTGTGGCTGAGAACGGATCGGCATTGAATATAGCCTTAGAATATGTTGGAAGCCATGTTGTAAAACTTTGTTCAGTTATTATGATAAAAAAGACGATTGCCAGAAATAAGAAAGACTTTTTCATCACTTGCCAGCTGCTTAATGCTATTGTGCTTTTCTGATCGGATGTGTTGGTATAGGCTTTTTGCCATGCAGATTTTCCGAAGTATAGAAAGCCCATTGTTAAAAGATTGAAAAAAGCAATTACCCAAAAGCCATATTTCCATAGATATGGTGAAGAACTTCCCATAATAAGTCCAAAAATAAGGTTTACTATAACGATTCCTGCCATAAAAGAGGCTTCGATAAACTGCATAAAACGACTGCCATTTTCCTCTGCTTTACTCAGGTTAATGGTAATGTAGAGTACAGAAATTTTCACCAGTATAAAACATAATCCGATTAACAAGAACCAGATTTTGAAAAACCAAAAATCATTGACAAAAGGCGTTATGATACATAGAATAAAGGCTATGGATAAACCTATTATAATAGAGTTAAGGTGACCTATCCGAGGGATGTAACGAGATATAAATGCTGCCAGCAAGGCAATAGGTAAATCTTTAAATACTTCTAATGAACCAAGGAGGACGAATTTTTTTTGTCCAAAATAATTAAGAATAACAATGCTTAAACAGTTCAAAAGCATTGAAAATGTAAAAAAACTCATTGCGAGTCCTATTTTTAGTGAATTTTTTTTGCCCAAAAACGAATATTTAGTATTCAAAAATAAGCTTTTATAACCGATGAATATTAAGAAAAGTTAAATTTTTTGTTAACATATCATAATATTTATTATTATTGTCTCTAAGAGAGATAATAATATGAAACAATCACCAATTCGTAATCTAAGCTTAATTGCTGTTTTATATTTTACAGCAAATATTAATGCACAGCAGTCGAAAAAGGATACGACTGCTAATGAGAAAAAGATTGAAGAGGTAGTAGTCATTGGGTACGGGACACAGAAAAAAAGTAATGTTACCGGGGCTATTGCCAGTATAAAAGCAAAGGACCTAGAAAATGTTCCAGCCGGAAGACCAGAGCAGGTCTTGCAAGGTAGGGCTTCAGGGGTTTCTGTAGTGTCCAACTCCGGACAACCCGGATCTTCAGCAACCATTAGAGTAAGAGGTATTACCAGTTTTGGCGCCGGTAACGATCCCTTGTGGATTGTAGATGGTATTGCCGTGGATAACATAGGTTTCCTGAATCAGTCGGATATTGAAAGTATAGAAGTGTTGAAGGATGGTGCTTCCTCAGCTATTTACGGGGTTTCGGCAGCTCGTGGAGTTGTTCTGGTTACCACTAAGAAGGGAAAAAAAGGAAAGCTGACATTATCTTATAACGGTTTCTATGGAATTGGAAGTGCAGCAAAGAAATTGGATCTGTTGAATGCATCTGAATATGCAATGATTGTTAACGAAAAAAGGATTAACAATAATGAGCAGCCATTTTTCTCAAACCCTTCTTCTCTTGGAGTAGGAACAGACTGGCAGAAACAAATATTCAATACGGCAGCTAAAACATCGCATGATATTACTGTAAGCGGAGGAAATGATAAGTCTACTTACTTTGGTTCTTTTGGTTATTTTGATCAGGAAGGGATTGTGATGCGGGATATTTCACATTATAAGAGATATACAGCAAGATTGAACTCTACACATCAGGTATTGCCTTTTTTAACGTTAGGGCAGACTTTGAATTATACGCATACCAAATCACAGGGAATTAATGCTAATGGTGAATTTGGCGGACCTTTAAGTTCGGCGATCAATTTAGATCCTACAACGCCTGTTGTGGAAACAGATCCGGCAAAACTAAACGGACCTAATTATAGCAACCAGTATATTATTAGAGATCCGCAAGGCAGGCCCTATGGTATTTCTTCTTTAGTTAATCAGGAAATGGCCAATCCACTGGCATTTCAGCAGACCCAGCAAGGTAATTATAATTGGACAGACGACTTTGTAGGAAATGTTTTTGGTGAACTGAAACTATTAAAGGATTTTAAAGTTCGGTCAGCATTGAATGGTAAACTTTCGTACTGGGGTAATCAGAGTTTTACACCGCTTTATTATTTAAGTCCAACTTATAGTAATACAGGAAAAAACAATCTAACCAGAGCTACAAACAGGAAGTTTGAATGGAGTATGGAAAATACCATTAATTACCATAAAAAGGTAGGTGAACATACTTTTGATGTATTAGCGGGGCAAGGTGTTTATCTATATAATATTGCAGAAGGGCAAACAACCACTTATACTAACCTACCTGTAAACAATTGGCGAGATGCATCTTTTAATTTTGATGTAAGTCAGAGTGACAGAACAACATCTGCCTATGATGGTATTCAGGCTAAAAAAACATCGTACTTCGGAAGAGTAATTTATGATTATGCAGGTAAGTATTTATTCACAGGTACAATCAGAAGAGATGGTTCTTCGAAATTCGGATCAAATAAAGTATGGGGGACTTTTCCTGCCTTCTCACTAGGATGGGTTGTTTCTAATGAAAGCTTTTGGCCGCAAAATAAGGTGGTTAATATGCTGAAAATTAGAGGAGGCTATGGAGAAACGGGTAATGATGCTATTGGTGACTTCTTATTTAAATCAACTATTGTTGGTAAAAGTAACTATCCATTTTATTCAGTACGCGAGGGCGAATTTATCAATATCGGATACCGCTTGAGAACTTTGGCAAACGAAAACTTGGCTTGGGAAAGAACTGCACAAACCAATATTGCTGTTGATTTAAAATTGTTCAATAATTTCAGCTTAACAGTTGATGCTTATCAGAAGAAAACCACAGGAATCCTGAGATATTATGACATCCCGGGATATGTAGGTATTACGGATTTACCAGCTGCTAATATTGCCGATATGTCTAATAAAGGGATTGAAGTAGAATTGGGTTATAAAAAAAGCTTTTCGGATGATTTCGGAATTTCTGTAAATGGAAATTTCTCTTACCTGAAGAATGAAATTCTTTCATTGGAAGATAATAAATTATGGACAACCACCAGTGATGCAGGTTTTCAGTCTATGGGAGATGTGCAGAGACTTCAGGTTGGGCAGCCTTATTCCTCCTTCTTTGGTCTGAAGCATAACGGTGTATTCCAGAATCAAACGGAAATTAACTCATATAGAAATGCGAAAGGACAACTTATTCAGCCGGATGCCAAACCAGGAGATTTCCGTTGGGTAGATACTAATGGTGATGGGGTTATTGATAACAATGATTACACTTATCTGGGTAATGCCATTCCTAAGTTTACTTTTGGTTTGACGGTGAATCTTAATTATAAGAATTTTGACTTAATGCTATTTGCACAAGGGCAGGCAGGGAATAAAGTATTCCAGGGGCTGCGTAGATTAGATCTTCAGGATGCCAATTATCAGAGAGAAGTGCTGAACCGTTGGCATGGAGAGGGTACATCTTATGATTATCCGCGTTTAACAACCAATGATACAAACAGAAACTTTAGCTGGATGTCAGATTTTTACCTACAAAAAGGAGATTACCTAAGGCTGAAGTTGGTACAGATAGGTTATACTTTGCCAAAAGATGTGGTAAAAAGCTTTGGTGCAAGCAGAGTAAGATTTTATGTAACAGGAGAGAATCTAGTAACCTTCACGAAATATACAGGTTATGATCCTGAAGTTGCAGGTGTAAATACAAATGATAAAAATGTTTTGGGTATAGATAGAGCTTATTATCCACAGGCCAGAACTTTCATTTTTGGAGCTAACATTGAATTTTAAGATGAATATTACAATGAAAAATTATATAAAAAATAAAACGATCTCTGGATTATGTGTGGCTGTTTTATCACTTGGAGCTATACAATCATGTAGTTCCGATTATGTAGAAGATGTTCAGAATAAAGGAGCTTTCAATACTGATGAATTTTTTAAAGACAGAAATCAGGCTTTTCAGGCATTGATAGGGGTCTATGATCCTATTAATAAATATGCTGCAGGTTTTGAGAATACAATTACTTTTTTTAATGCTGCCTCAGATGATTTTAATGCAGGAGGAGGAAATGCTACGGATGGAATAGGTATACAAAGTTTTTCTAATTATTCAATAGACTCTTATAAAATACCACAGAGTTACTGGAATAATTATTTCCAGGGAATAGCAAGAGCAAATTTATTATTGGATAAGCTTTCCGCAGTACCAATGGATACTAACGAAAAAGCAAGATTTAATGCTGAGGCACTGGCTCTACGATCTATTTATTATTTCGAGTTGCTAAGAATGTTTGGGAATATTCCGTTAATGCTAAAGCCTATTCTCAGTTCTCAGGACAATTTGTATAATGTACCACAGGAAGATCCTAAAAAGATTTACCAGCAGATTGAAACCGACTTGCTAACTGCGATTGCTGCTTTACCAGCAATAGTGGCAGATGGTGAGAAAGGAAGACTAAGCCAGGGAGCAGCAAAGGCAATGTTGGGGAAAATTTATTTATATGATGGAAAGAAAGATCTGGCAGCAGCACAATTTGCAGATGTAAATGGCACTCCGGGTGGAACCAGCCAATATGGCTATAAACTTCTGGCTAATTATAATGATCTGTGGAGTTTTGGTAGTAAATTCAATACAGAATCGGTACTCGAAATTGTATATACAAGTAAAGGTAGTACAGATTGGGGATGGTGGGGTCAAGGAAATGATGAAGGAAATTCTGTAAACCAGATGATAGGTCCCAGATCTTTTAATAGAACTAAGGCTGGTGTAGCTGCTAATGCTCCGGATATATATTCGGGAGGATGGGCATTTAATCCGGTTACGGAGGATCTTTATAATTTTATGAAAGACGATCCTAGGCTGAATGCAACTATAATGAATGTGAAAAAACTTGTTGCAGATGGATATGCTACCTATGGGGCCGCTTATAAAGATACAGGCTATTTTCTGAATAAATTCCTGCCAATGCAGTCTAACAAAACGACAGGAACAGGACCGGTTGAACTTAATTTTAATCAGGATATATATGCTATTCGTTTGGCAGATACCTATCTGATGGAAGCAGAAGCACTAAATGCTTCCGGAGCCAGAGCTCAGGCATTGCTGGACGCCGTAAGGCAAAGAGTGGGGCTGCCATCCGTACCCGTTTCTATGCAGGCTATAAAAGATGAGAGGAGAAGAGAACTCGCCGGTGAAGGACACCGTTGGTTTGATTTGGTAAGATGGGGAGATGCACCTGTAGTACTTGGAAACAGAGGATTTAAGCCAAATAAAAATGAAATTCTTCCGATACCATATAAGGAATTAATCAATACCGTAATTAAACAAAACCCAGGATACTAATTTTAATATGAAAGTTTTTTCATATAGTTACTTTAACTTCAATGCAATTGCCGGATTATATCCGGCAATTGTTATTATAATATTAATGGCAAAAATATTTTATCTCAAGCCTTCTACGTTGCTAAGGCTGTATAGTTTCAGTCCGTATTTCCATCTGACATAAACAAATACCTGATAAAGCCTGTACTCGAAATCCATTCCGTATTTTTCGTTTGGATCATAATCAATCTGAGATTCTACAATGTTCCTATATCTTCCGGACATATATAAACTGTTCCATTCGTTTACCAGAATCGTATTTCTGCTTTTAAGATAAGATTCTGTATACATGGATTTAGGTCTTGCTCTGGTAAGCAGGAAGTTTTCGTAGTCTGTATCGAAAACAGTAAGCTCCCATTCTCCATCGTCACCCTTTTCTACTTTTGCAGGCTGATGAGAGCCTTCGGTTGGAGGTGCAACATTTCTGGATGTACAGGAGAATGTCACTGCACTAAGGATAATGATAAAAATAAAGTTTTTCATAATCAATATTTTTAAATATATATCAAATTTAGTGCAAAAAAATAACCGCTTGGTTAGCGGTTATTAAATTTTTTATTGTGCAGATTTTTGCAGAATACTGAAAACCGGGAAATGGTCACTGTATCCTCCTGTAAATCGATCCCCATCCCATGATCTGAAAGGATAACCTTTATAGCTTCCTTCTTTATTGATGAGGTATCCCGGAGCATATACTTCGGTTGTATATACTGTATAATTTTTTTGTGCAGATCTTCCTTTGTCTCCGATTAGATTTTTTGAATAAATAATCTGGTCGAATAAATTTGGTGCATCCTGGTATGCTAAAGAAGCTACACCATTTTTAAACATTTTAAACATCGGATTAAAATATGGTGTTTCGTCACTTACTTTATCGATATCACCTGTAGCTTTTACATAATTTTTGAAACTTGGACTAACCGGATCGTCGTTAAAGTCACCCATTGCCATTAATCTGTATTCCGGATTGCTGTTTCTTATACTATCCATTTGCTGATTGAGCAGTGCTGCCGCTGCATTTCTTTTCGGAAGCGAAATAGCTTCACCACCTCTTCTGGAAGGCCAGTGATTTACAAAGAAGGCAAACTTTTCTCCGTCTAATTCTCCAAGAACAACTAATAAATCTCTGGTGTATTCACGCTTTCCGTTATTAAATATTTTTAGCTCTTTTTTCCATACTTTTTCAAGCTTGAAACGACTTTTTTGATAAATTAACCCATTGTCTATTCCTCTGGCATCATAAGAATTGAAATGAACAACTCCATATTTGTATTTTGCAAGCTGAGGTTGCTTTACCAGATCTTCAATAACCTGTCTGTTTTCCACTTCAACAAGACCTACAACTGCAGGAGCTGTTTTGGTATACTTACTGCCCAGTTCAGAAATAACCTGAGCAATATTCCCCAGTTTTTGCTGATAAACTTTCTCAGTATAATTTTTGGCACTTTGTGGCGTAAATTCACCATTCGAGTATTGCTGTCTTACGGCCTTCTTTCCTTTCAGAAGAGCATCACTCCATTGTCCTTTATAAGGCTCGTGTTCCAGAAACTGTATAGAATCTACAGGAATACTCCTGTGAAATGCAGGGTTACTTACATCTTTTGTTCCGTCAATATAATCTGCGGATTTATAGATGTCCCATAAATTTTCCACATTATAAAATCCTACAGCAGCAACTCTTCTTATATTACTTTGTGAAAAAAGTAATATATTCGTAAATAATAGAGTAATGAATAAAAATTTCCTCATGTCAGATTGGTTTGAAATTACAAAGATAACCGAAATAAATCTTTAATTTTACATGACATCAATGGGGTGGGCTCATACCCTCCGCTAAATAAAATTAAACTAAATTTGCGGAAAATGACCTCGATAATTACTAAACAATATTTAAGATATGATTAAAAAGCTATCATTGCTGTCATTGTTTACATTGCTGCCGGCATCTTTTTATTACGCGCAAACTACTGCTTTTGCGTATATTAAAGATACTGCGGGGAAACCTGTAGAGAGTGCGGATGTAAGCATGAAAGGATCATCGTATAGTGTAACAGCGGACAAGATTGGATATTTCCAATTTGTAGGCCTGAAGCCGGGACACTATCAGATTACAGTTTCAAAACCTCCTTTTGAATCTCAGATTGTAGAATTTGACGTTGAAGGAGGTAAAAAAAGACAGGATTTAGGTGTTATCAAATTATCCACTAATTTTAATGATATAGATCAAGGATTTACTATTCTTGATGACAGCGACCAGTCTGATGAGCTTAATAACCAATCAACAGTTGGTTTACTACAATCATCCAGAGATGTGTTTAGTAATATAGCAGCATTTGATCTTGGATTTTACTGGTTCCGCCCGAGAGGGATTGATTCGAGGCTAGGGGAAAATATGATTAATGGTGTTTCTACTGCACGTCCGGATACAGGAATGGTAGATTTTAGTACGTGGGGTGGACTTAATGAAATTACACGTTATCCGGAAATTGCGCTGAACCACAGTCCATCTGAATATGGTTTTGGTGGCGTAGGATCTGTATTTTATAAAAATACGAAAGCGAGTGATTACCGTAAAGGTAGCCAACTAACCTACTCTCTGACTAATCGTAACTACAATAACAGACTATCATACAGGTTCTCTTCCGGAATGAATAAGAAAGGGTGGGCATTTACGGGGATGATTGCCAGAAGATGGGCACAGGAAGGTATCCAGGACGGAACTTTCTACGATGCTATCAGTGGTTATCTTGGGGTTGAAAAGAAATTTAGTGATAAACATACTGTAACACTTAATGCTATTGGTTCTGATTACAGAAGAAGTACATCCAGTCCAAATACTCAGGAGGTATATGATTACAGAGGTATTCATTATAATGCTTATTGGGGATGGCAAGATGGAAGAAAACGTAGTGAAAGAGTAAAGACAGGATTCCTTCCAATGATTCAGCTAACAGATTATTGGAAAATTAACAAAAAATCTGAGCTATGGACAACTGTTTCTTACCAATTTGGAAAAGAAAAGAGTGCTCGTCTTGACTGGTATAAAGCCAATAATCCTTCTCCAACATATTACAGAAATTTACCTAGTTTCTATGCACCAGGAAGTAAGTTCTCAAATCCTGAGAGGTATGCGGAGTCACTAGATTCATGGCAGAATGATGATCAAAGATATACTCAGTTAGATTGGGATAGTTTCTATCGTAAAAATTCCGGAAACTATGAGCGTGAGTACGGAGGTAATAGAGCAGTTTATTTTCTGGAAAACGATGTGAAGAATAATAAAATCTGGAATTTTGCTACACATTATATTAATAATCTGAGTGATAAAGTAAAGCTTGTTTTAAACTTGTCTTATCAGAATTACTATTCAGAGCAATACAGAGAAGTTAAAGATCTTTTAGGAGCTGATTTTGCACTTAATCTGAATCCTTTCGAGAAAGAAGCAAAAGGTGGAAACTTTAATACCCTGGACAATAATGTTACTAAAAAAGTAGGAGATAAGATTGGTTATGATTATATCTACAGACGTCAGGATATTAATTTTAATCCGGGATTAAAATTCTCTACAGGAAGGTTTGATGCATTTATATCTGCTTTGGTAGGTTATTCAACCAATAGCAGAGAAGGTTTGTTCAATCACTACCTTTATGATAATTCATACGGAGAAAGTGGAGCACAGAACTTCTGGAATTTTGGGATGAAAGGGCAGTTGACTTATAAACTAAATGGTAGAATGTTCTTTGTTTATAACGGAGCATACTATTCTCAGTCGCCATTCCTTAACGATATCTTTATTAATCCGAGAGCTAATAATACTGTAGCTCCAAATATCAGAAGTACAGTTATAGATGCTAATGATCTTAGCTACATTATTTCTGCTCCAAATTTCAAATTGAGACTTACCGGATATATTACCAATAGTCAGAACGATACCGAAATACAAAGATATTTTGCAGATGGTGTATCTTTCAATACTTTGGATTCTCAGGGACAAGAAATTGAAGGGGATAACAGAGCAATGGTTACCCAAGTTCTTTCTAATGTAAATAAGAGAAACATGGGTGTTGAAGTTGGCGTTCAGGTAAAGATTACTCCGACTTTAACTGCAAGTGGTTTAGCAAGTATTGGTCAGTATACTTATACAAATAATCCAAAACTTTATTTTGCATCTGATGCAATGGGAACTTTCTTTGATTATAATAATAAAGGAGAGCTTGAAAGAAGGGATTACAAGGATTTAGGTGAATCTTATCTGAAGAATTACAAACAAGGAGGAACACCACAACAGGCTTTTTCGGTAGGCTTAAGATACAGCAGCCCGAAATACTGGTGGATTAGTGGTAACTGGAATTATTTACGTGATTCGTATCTGGATCCGGCTCCTGCAACCAGAACAAATTCATTTATTTATAATCCGAATACACCGGGAGTACCATATGATGGCATTACAGAAGCGGAATTAAGAAGGGTTCTGAAGCAGGTGAAATTACCTGAAGCATTTTTCTTTAATGCAAGTGCTGGGAAATCATGGATTATAGGGAAATATTATTTTGTGCTTTCAGCGACGGTTAATAATATTCTTAATAGCCACAAGTATATTACTGGAGGCTTTGAACAAACCAGAAATATTAATTATAAAAATTATGTTGAGGGCTTTAATCAGGAAAACCCAAGCTTTGCACCAAAGTATTTTTATTCACAGGGAAGATCTTATTTCTTCAATGTTCAGCTCCGTTTCTAACTTTAAAACTCAAAAAATGATTAATAAAATATATTTTAAAACACTATGCACTGTAACAGTTTTAACTGTAGTTAATTCGTGTGTAAAAAGTGACGATTACTCTGTACCACCTATTACATGTACAGACAAGTTTCCGGCAACTAATCATGCCTTGTCAGACCTTAATGCATTAGCTAAAGCAAATCCGGCTGAATCAGATATAATTAAGGAGGATTATATTGTGGATGCTTATGTATCTTCAAATGATCAGAGCGGAAATATTTACAAAGCTATTTTTGTTCAGGATAAACCTCAAAATCCTACTCAGGGGATTGAAATTGATGTTGATGAGGGAAATCAGTATACAAACTTTCCTGAAGGATCTAAAATCAGAATTAATCTGAAAGGATTAGTAGTGCAGGGGGTAAACAACAATATAAAAATAGGACCTTATGACCCAAATTATCCTGTTGGAAGAATAAACCCAAGAAGAATACCAAATCATATTGCAAGGTCTTGTGGAGAAAGCGGGCCTGTTGTTGCTAAAATGGTTCCTTTAGAATTTAATTCTATTAGTGAGGCTGTAAAAGATGGGGCACATGCCAACCAATTGGTGAAAATTAATCAGGTACAGTTTGAAGATGCTGAACTTAGCAAGACATTTGCGGAGACTGATAAAACATCAGACCGTTATATAACAGATAAAAAATCTAACAGATTAAATCTTAGATTTAGTAATTATGCGTCTTTCTCTACTACACCTATCTCTCCGAATTATGCTAAAAGTGGTAGTATAGTAGTTATTCTTAGCCGCTACACTAATCAGTTTAACAATGCTATTACGGAACAGGCTTATATAAGAAGTCTTGCAGATATTAGTTTTACAAAAGACAGATTCGAGCCAGGAGTCCCTGAAGCTCCTTCTGCTTCTGCGACTGTTCTTTTTAAAGGTGCTGATTTTGAAACTTGGTCTGACTTCTTAGGATCATTGAATAAGTTCGGATTGTTATATTCAAAACAAGGTATAGGTATGGGATATAATGGAGGGGCGGCTCTTCAGATTGATGCTACTCCTCTAAAAAATGATTTTGTATTTACGGCGTTAAATAATGCAACATTACCAGCAACTCCTAAACGAATCACATTCTATATAAAAGGAACAGCGGCGAGCAAAACATTATCATTTAATGTATACAAGGAAGGGGGGGCTTCTTATTATGCCTATAACCTAGGAACATTCAGAAATGGAGCAATGTTGGATTATGCTACTACCAATTCATATACAGGGTCAATTGATACTGGTGGTCAATGGAAATTAGTTGAATTGTCTTTAGATGGTATCACAGATATTAACAGAACAGCTGGAAAAAGTTTATTTGCTATAAAAGTAGGAAGTAACTCTGCATATAATATTCTTATTGATAATATTAAAATAGAATAATATAATCTGATTATATAAATAAAAAAACCGGAAGAAAATTTCTTCCGGTTTTTTTATTTTAAAGATGTTAATAGTGCTGAAATAATGAGGACATTATATGTCCGAACCTTCTCTATAATTTGTTTTTATAATAAAAGTGGTTAAATAGACTTTAAATTAAGCTAGAAAAAGGTACGGCTTCTTATATTGTTATAAAAAAACACTCAGGCCATATGGCCTGAGTGTTTTTTTATTGTTGTTTAGTAATTCTAAAAAGCAGCTTCATTGACTTCTTTACCTCTCTGGAAGGTCATTGTCTTCTGTTTACCTTTATAAGAAACGGTTACCAGATTCATCTGGCTAGAAAATTCATTCAGAAGTATTGTGTTTTTAACTTTTATAGTACTGATATTTCCTATGCCTGAAGCCTCAAAATATACCCAAACTGCTTCACCATTTACTTGGCTTCCGGTATATGTAAGTCTCACAGGAGCTCCGTTTACACTAGTACTAAAGTTAGCGTTTACATAATTTTTAGCAGCATTATCAAAACTTCCGCTTTTAGAATCCATTTTAAGAGCCTGCTCTAAATCTGAAGCGTTCATTTTGGTAGTAAACTTCAGAACTCCGTTCGCTTCATTGTAATCTATCTTAGTCATAGAAGAATGGAATTCCATAAAACTAAATGCGAAAATTAGCAATGATAATATGCCTAATGTTCCTAATAACTTTTTCATTTTAAGAGAATTAATTTCATTTCCAAATAATAAGAGTCAAAATATATGCCACAAATTAACTAAAAATTAACACTAATTGCATATTTTTCGTAGAATGCTTTAATATGGGCAACAGCGTCATCCGCATTGTCTACAATTCTGTAAAGATTAAGATCTTCTTCTGAAATAAGACCGTTTTTAAGTAATGAGCTTTTAAACCAGTCTATTAAGCCTCCCCAGAACTCGCTTCCTACTAATACAATAGGGAATCGTCCGATTTTATTGGTCTGAATAAGAGTAAGGGCTTCCATTAGTTCGTCTAATGTTCCAAAACCTCCAGGCATAACGATAAATCCCTGAGAGTATTTTACAAACATTACCTTTCTTACAAAGAAGTAGTCGTAATCCATATTGTAGCCATTGTCAATGTATGGATTAAAATGTTGTTCGAAAGGAAGATCTATGTTCAGACCGATAGATTTTCCATGCCCGAATGCGCCACGATTTCCTGCCTCCATAATTCCGGGGCCACCACCGGTAATAACTCCGAATCCTAATTCAGTTATTTTTTCGGCTATTTCAGTAGCCATTTGATAATATTTGTGGTCTTCCTTCAACCTTGCAGAGCCAAAGATAGAAACGCATGGACCTATTTCCGTCATCTTTTCAAATCCGGAAACAAATTCAGCCATGATTTTAAAAACCATCCAGCTGTCCTTAGTCAATTTCTCGTCCCAGCTTTTCTGGCGAAAACTTTCTTTTACTCTTTCATCTAAAATAATATCATTTTTAGGTGTATCTTTCTTTTTCATGTGTCTACATTTTTATTTAAAATATTCTTCCGCCAACAGAATACTCTCCGGCTTTCCAACATCTACAAGATATGCATCGTGAAGATAGCCATTGATTCTTTCTGTCATCATAAAGTCCAGGTATTCTTCCATAATGGAAAATTTTCCGGTACGTTTTATTTTATCAAAAATAAGAGAATTAATACAATGGATTCCGCTGAATGCTAAGGGGCGGAAACCTTTGTTGAATTCTGCAAGCTTTTGTTCTCCGGTATTGGTGTTCATCCAACCTTTTAATACCATAGAATCATCGAAAAGTAATTTTCTACTACTTTCTCTGTCCGAAACAGCAAGAGTAACAAAATCTTCTTGTTCTTTGTGGAAACTAATGAAATCTGTAATATTCAGATTAGTTAAGATATCCACATTCATAATAAGAAAACATTCTTCCTTTTCCAGAAAAGGTTTTGCAAACATTAAGCCACCTCCGGTTTCTAATAATAGTTCACTTTCATCGGATATTTCTATCTGGGCTCCGAAGTTATTTTTTTTCTTCAGAAAATCAACAATTTGTTCTCCAAAATGGTGAATGTTGATTACAAAATTATTGATGCCAAAAGACTGCAGGTAATTGATGTTACGTTCTAATAATGTAATTCCGTTTACCTTCGCCAAAGCTTTTGGGTGGGCATCCGTAAAAGGCTTTAGACGTGTGCCTTTTCCTGCCGCAAAAAGTAAAGCTTTCATAGATTAGTTGAGTTGAGGTTGCTCATCATGATGCAGGATAACGTTTGCCTGCGGATATTTTTCACGTATAAAAGCAGCTGTTTTTATAGCCGAATATACAGATCTGTGCTGTCCACCAGTACAGCCGAAGTTTATCTGCAGATTCTCAAATCCACGTGCCAGGTAATCATCGATATTAATAGAAACAATACTGAAAACTGAATTCAGAAAATCCTGAATCTTGGTTTTTTCTTCCAAATATTCCTGTACAGATATGTCGTTGCCGGTTTGTTGTTTGTACTCTTCAATTCTACCCGGATTTAGTATTCCGCGGCAATCAAATACAAAACCACCTCCGTTACCGGAATTGTCTTTCGGAATACCTCCTTTTTTATATGAAAAACTATGTACTTCTATAGTTAATTTATTGTCCATTGATAAGTTGATTTACTTTTTGTTGTGTATTGACTGATTGTAGTTCTGCTATTACTTTTGAGAGCTCGGGATAATCATTGATTTCTCTCCACTGCTCTTTCAGTTCACTAATGTTCTTTATGCCCTGATTAAGACTTTCTATAAAGTGTTTTTTTCGCTGAATAAGGCCACGGAAGCCATATGCTCCCAATACCTGAAGGAAACGCATAAGTTTGCAGTAGTTTACGGCTACTTTGAAAGAATCTTCAGAAAAGGATTTTTTGTTCAACGCTAGATATTCGGTAAGAAACTCATTTTTCCATTCTGTGGAAAAATTAGCTTTGGCCTGAAAAAGAAATGAAACAAGATCATAAGTAGCGGGTCCAAGCATTGCTGCCTGGTAATCGATAAAATAAATTTCATCCCAATCATCGACCATAATATTTCTGGCCTGAAAATCCCGCATCATAACGGAGAGTGGCTGAAGTGACTGAACTTTGTCAGAAATATGTTTGAACTCCTGTAATATTTTTCCTTTATGGTAGTCGATTTCTAGTACGTCAACCAGAAAGTTTTTGAAGTAATAAAGATCGTGGGTTATTGGAAAACTATCATATGCCTCGTATTCGTAAGCATGTGAGAAGTCTATATTTCCTGATGTTTTCTGTTGAAAATTGCTTAATGCTTTAATTGTCTTACCAACTAAATTCTTTACCCTTTCGCTGTGTCCTTCTTTTGTGATAACTTCGGATAAAGTATTGGAACCAACATATTGTTGAAGGTAAATATTTCTCTCAGCATTGATTGCATAAATTTTTGGTACGAGAAGCTCTAAATTGCGAAATGTATTTGTCAGATAGAAGAAACTCTCATTTTCATCAATTTTTTCGTTGAAAGTAAGGATATATTTTTTATCAGATGTTTCAACAACTAGATTCTGGCGGGCAGAGCCACTCTGTTGCAGAGGGGTTATTGTAAAGTCGGAATGTCCAAAATAATCTTCTAAAAATTTCTGAAATAGTTCTTCTCGCATAGTCTGATCTCCTTACAAATATACTAAATGATATTTATAGAAGCGGAAACAGAGCGATATAGATGTATTAAATAATGTTTTAAAAGCTTTTTGTTGTCCGTAATTAATAGCTGCTATTGTTTTAGACGGTGTGTTTTTGTACCTGGCTGATGTTTTTAATAGTCCATTCGATTTTTTTCTCAAACGGAAATTCACGAACCGGACAATTACTAAGCTGACATACAGAGCAGGAGATAGGCTTACAATCGTCCATATGGAAATTGAATTCTATTTGTCTATCCAGGTTTTTAGCAAGTAAGATCAGTACCTTTTCCATTTCGTTATGAGCATCTCTTAGGCTGTAGTACCACGGCAGCGTAATATGAGCATCAATATGAAGATTGGCCCCGTATTGCTGAATTTTCATATTATGAATATCTATCCACTGAGGCTGTCTGTTGGCCAGTAATATTGCAGTGATTTCTTTTAAAAGCTTATCATCAGTTTCATCCATTATTCCGCTTAGCGCTTTACGGACAATCTGATAACCAATAAAAATAATATAAGACCCAAATATTAGTGCTACGACACTATCTATCCAATACCAATGTGTAAAGTGTACAATGACCAAGCTTATTACAACTCCCAGAGTAGTAATAGTATCGGATTGTAAATGTTTTCCGGAAGCAATAAGTACCAGAGAATTTTCTCTCTTTCCTTTTATCAGGGAATACCAGCCAAGTCCATAATTAATAAGCCCGGTTATAAGTACTATGAAGATTCCCCAATCAAGATCTTTTACGTGATTTCCCTTAATTAAGCTATTACTGGACTGAACGATAATTAGTATACCTGCAATAATGATGAGAAGCCCTTCCACACCAGAGGTTATAAATTCTACTTTCCCATGACCGTAAGGGTGTTCCTTATCTTTCGGTTTTGCGGCTAAATATAATGAGTACAGGCCTAAAAATGCGCTCACAATGTTAACTATACTTTCCATGGCATCGGAAAATACAGCATCTGATTTTGTTAGTTGCCAGGCAACCAACTTGCCTATAAATAATATTATTCCGGCAAAAGCAATAGCTCGCTGAAAAGCAAGCTTACTAATATCTTTATTGACTGTCTCCTCTTTCATCAATTTGATATATTATGGTAAAAAATATATTACAAAAATAAGGCATCTTCTAAAGATGCCTTGGTTTTTATTTTATACTAGTTCGTTTGCCACCAGATACTCTGCTATTTGTACAGCGTTGGTAGCTGCGCCTTTTCTGAGATTGTCCGCAACAATCCACAGATTTAGCGTTTTCGGCTGAGAAAGGTCTCTTCTGATTCTTCCTACAAAAACTTCATCTTTTCCTTCAGCTTCTAATGGCATTGGGTAAACTTTGTTTTGTACATCGTCTAATACAACAACTCCCGGAGTTTCTGAAAGGATCTGACGAACTTCCTGAAGGTCGAATTCATTTTCGAACTCGATATTTACACTTTCAGAGTGTCCTCCTTGTACAGGTACTCTTACTGCAGTAGCTGTTAGGCTGAAAGTATCGTCACCCATAATTTTCTTAGGCTCTTTCATTAATTTGATTTCCTCCTTTGTGTAATCATCATCTGCGAATACATCACAATGAGGTAAAGCATTTTTGAAAATCTGATAAGGGTAAACCATTTGTGGAGTTTCACCTTTAATTTCGGCGTTTAATTGGTCTACAGCATCTTTACCAGTTCCGGTTACAGATTGGTAAGTAGATACAATAACTCTTCTGATATCGTATTTTTTATTCAGAGGGGCTAATACCATTACTAACTGAATTGTCGAACAGTTAGGATTAGCGATAATTTTGTCTTCTTTCGTCAATACATTAGCATTGATTTCCGGAACAACTAATTTTTTATCAACCTCCATTCTCCATGCTGAAGAATTGTCAATTACTGTTGTGCCTGCCTCAGCAAACTTAGGTGCAAACTGTTTGGATGTTTCTCCCCCCGCAGAAAACAGAGCGATCTCAGGTTTTCGGTCAATAGCTTCTTGCATGCTTACAATAGCATATTCCTGACCTTTGAAAGTAATTTTCTTTCCTACAGATCTTTCAGATGCTACAGGAATCAATTCAGTTATCGGAAGGTTTCTCTCTTCCAAAACTTTCAGCATAACCTGGCCAACCATCCCGGTTGCGCCAACAACAGCGATTTTCATTTTAATGTATGATATATTGGTTAAATAATTGTCAAAATTAAGAAATAAAAGCTTAATACTTAATATATAACCGTAAATAGGCGATAGTTTTTAGCTATCGGCTTTCTTTACTGCTGATAAGTTATAATTAAGCTCCCATTAATTTTGCCCACGGCAAAGCAAAAGCAAAAAGTGCAATTGCAAGAACTGCTAATACGACCATTCCCATAGAAATTGTATCGTTTGTTTTAAGCTTCTTATTCAGAATAGTCATCAGTACAGCAGCAATAAGCATAGAGAAAGGATGCTCTATATAGGTGAATCTTAGAGCTGAATTTTTCATAAGTCCGCCCATACCCATCGCTTTGATTGTATCCATAAAGCCGGAGGTTCCTACAAGCATAATAATACCGATAAGAAACTGGATGTGGAAGAAGATCATTACGAATAGAGTTGATTTTCTTAGTAATTTGGAAACTTTACCGGAATATCCAAGTATCACTGTAAGCAATGCAATGATAAAAAGAGCGACTAATAGTAGCTCCAGATAAGCGAAGCCTCTGTGCGCTTGTAAAAAAATATTGTGCATAATCTAAATTTAAATGTGAACAAATATAACAAAACCCGCCGAGATTGGCGGGTTTAATTGATTATCATTCAGATGATTTTTAACCAATGTTAGAATCTGAAAGTTGCTGCGGCAGACCAGGTTCTTCCGAAACCTAAGAATCCTGTATTACCATCTGCAACACCTTGATATACTCTTCCTGCTTCCTGATATGTTTTACCAGCATCCGGACCATTTGCAATTTTATCAGTTGTGTAGATATTAGAGCTTAGCTCGGAGATATAATACTTATTGAATAAGTTGTATACATTAACTCTTAAAGTTAAAGATCTTTTCTGATCGATAGTAAACTTATAAGCAGCACCTACATCGAATAGGTTATAGCTTGGTAATTTTACAACACCTTTGTCTCTTGCAGCTGCTGTAAGGAAGTTAATCGGATTAAACTGAGCATATAATTTGTCATAATATTCCCAGTTTGCATCAATACTAAATGCCTTGGTAATGTTGTAGTCAGCTCCGATACTTGCTGTTGTTTGTGCAGCATCGCCTACTTTTAGATCTTTAATGTTTATTGTTCCTGTTGCTCCCGGAACTTCCTGGTTGCTTAGGACATCTATGATGTTGAAGTTTGCATTTCCTTTATACTTCCAGTTACCAACGGAAAGCATACCTCTAAGTCTAAGATTAGAAAAAGGTCTTGCTTTAGCCTCTAATTCAACTCCCTGGTGAAGCTGTCCTACGTTCAAAGCATTGTAGAAATAAGAGTTTCCTAACTGTAACTGAGAGAAGTTTGCAACATCTCCGGCAGTAGCATTGAATGTTCTTGTAATAAATCTGTCATCCCATTGTGTTCTGTAGGCATTAATGTTAACATCTACATAACGAGATTTGAATCCGTAACCTAGTTCTATTGAGAAAATTCTCTCGTTTTTTACATCTTTATAGACGTTCTGGTTAGTCGGGAATAAAGCACTAAATAACGGTTGTCTGGAAATAACACCTGTATTGAAGAATACATTGTGATGCTCATCTATATTATAGTTTGCACCTCCTTTTACAATATAACCAGTTTTGTTATACCATTTCGTTTCCTGGCTTTCCGGAGTGTATAACATATAATCTCTTCGCTTATAGTATTGCTTCGAAACGGAACCTTGAAGTGATGCACTTAGTTTTTCATCAGAATACTCAACCATTCCATATGCTCCAGCCCATTTTACCAACCCTTCGTTGTATATGGATACCTTTTGAACATTGTTTAGGTTTGTGATTGCTTCCGGTTTTACTATTTTATTGACAAAATAGCCATTAGGTGAATTAACTGTACTTTTTACGAAGAATGCATCAGAACCTAACATATCTGTAACGATATCATAAAGAGCTCCTTTGTAAGTTTTAAGATCTATACCTCCGTTGAATGTCCAGTTGTTTTTCTTATAGTTAAGGTCTGCAATAGCACCATACCAATCGTGTGCATTGATACTTTGTTTTCTTACAATACCACTTGTACCGTTCAACGTTGCTACATATCTTCCGTTATAATCGGTTGGTTGTCCTGGTTGTGCAGTGAAGGTTCCTTTTTGGAATGTATTTCCGTTGTAATCAGTTACCATACCTCCTCTGTTGTAGCGATAAATCATATCCCAGTTGATTGTACCATCGCCGCCCGGGCCATAGTTCATGAAATTCATGGTTTGGTTATTGGCATTCTTGATATTACCGTTCAATCCGGTACCACCACCACCGCGGCCCCAAGAAGCATAAACTACTGTTGAAAGTTTTAAAGCATCATTAATAGTCCAGTCCCAGTTAATTGAAGCAATTGGTTTGTGATAGAAATTAGGTGCTAAATTGAATTGAGATCCGTTTAGTATTCCTGTTTGTGGATTGTATCTTCTTCCGTATGTGTCTAATTGACGTAATGTTGCTACATTGGCTCCTGTTGCAGAAGATCTTCTGGTATCGTGTACTTGCGGTGCTCCTGTTGCAATAATGTTGAAAGCGTGTTTTTCATTTGGTTTGTAACCTACAGAGAAAAACCATGAATAACCTTCTCCTTTTGTTCCGTTAATATAACCGTCACCTTGCCAGCGAGAAAGTAATACAGTCGTTCCCCATTTATTTTTTAAGCCTGAAGAATACATGGCTGATAATCTTGAATAGTTATCATTACCTGCCTCAGCCTTTATCATTGCTTTTTGTTCTGAATCTGTAGCTTTGGTTACAATATTAATGGTTCCTCCTACAGAAGGAACAACAAATTTAGATGCCCCAAGACCTCTCTGAATTTGGATAGAGCTGGCAATATCTGCTAAACCAGTCCAGTTGGACCAGTATACAGCACCACTCTGCATATCATTTACAGGTTGTCCGTTGATGATTACCGCAATGTTGGTAGCATCAAAACCTCTCATGTTAATTCTGCTGTCGCCGAATCCACCACCTACTTTGGTTACATAAACAGATGGCGTTGACTTCATAATTTCAGGAAACTCTCTGTTTCCTAATTTTTCCTGAATTTCCGTTGCTTTAATTGTGGAAACTGCAACAGGTGTTTTTCTTTCTTTAGCAACCTGTGTAAGGTTTCTTCCTACTAAAACTACCTCGTCAATAGACTTGGATTTTTCTAGAGAATCCTTAGTTTTCTGTGCGTAATACACACTGGCTGTGGATAATACAAGAGCCGTAATTAATGGCTTTTTGAAATTAAAGTTCATAAATAACAGTGTTGATTTTTAACGCTGCAAATATGAGTATTTATTCTTTAACATTCTTTAACATGATGTTAATTTTTTTATGAAAAAAGCAAAAATAAAACCCGCTATTTAGCAGGTTTTATTTTTATATTCTAATGTTGTTTTTATTTATTAGAAGTTGAAAGATAAGCTTGTTGCCCAAGTTCTTCCGAAACCGAAGTAAACTCTATTATCAGTAGCAATACCTTTATACATATAACCTAATTGTTCATAAGTTAATTTCTTTGTATTGTTACTTCCGTCAGCAAGTTTTGCTGGAGCATCTGTCTTTTGTATATTGGTTGCCCCATCCTGAATATAGGTTGTATCAAACAGGTTGTTTACATTTACCCCAAGAGTGAAGAACTGCTTGTCATTTAATCTGATTTTGTAAGATGCACCTACATTCACAAGATTAAAGTTAGGTAACTGTAATGCTGATTTTCCTGGCGAAAGGAAATCGTTAATATTCATTGCGGAATAAATTTTCCCTACATACTGCCAGTCTCCATAGATTCTTAAATCCTTTATAGGTATAATAGTTGCTCCTAATGAAGCTGTCATTTGTGGAATACTGTTGTTGTTGCTACCTCCTACTTTTACTTTATCCAAATATAAAGTAGAGGAGTTGTTACCATTGGTTGCAAGTGGTGTATTGTCATCTAAGTAGTTAGCTCCAGTAGCATTTCCTTTGTATTGATAATCACCCCAAGAGAACATTCCCTGAAACTCCAAATACTTGTTTACCTTGTAGTTACCTTCAAATTCTACCCCTTGGTGTAATTGAGTAATACCACTAATTTCAGAATATCCAGTTGCTGTTTTACTAGGATCTGCAGGATCTAGCTGGAATATTACATTTCCTCTTCTGTAGAATCTGTCTTTCCACTGAGTTCTGTATAAGTTAACCTTTGCATTGAAATTTGCAGATCTGAAACCATAACCAATTTCTGCAGAGAAAATTTTCTCGTTGGTAAGGTTAGGGTTTACTACTTGCTGGTTACTTGGGTAGACAGTACCCATAAATGGTTGCTTACTGTAATAGCCAATATTTGCAAATACGTTATTGTTATAGTCGATGTTATAGTTTGCTCCCCCTTTGATGTTAAAACCAAATACATTTTTGAAACCGGTTTTTCTGTCAACAATCTGATTTTGTTGTGTAGATCCAGGTAGTACAAAATCATCAATTCTTTGATAAGCTTGGTTAGAAACAGATCCTTGGATGAAAGCCGATAGCTTTTCAGTAGAATATTCTAATTGACCAAATCCACTGTACCAAAGTACCTCACCGTCGTTACTGAATGCAATTCTATCTTGCATTGGCGCCAAAGAGCCTCCAAACGGATTCCAAGATAGTTTCTTGTAATCGTAAACATTGTTTATTAAACGGTTAGGAGCATTCTTATTAGTATTATCTTTATACCCTGATGCTCCGTAAAGATCAGAAAGTGTCTGGAAGTGGTAGCCGTAGTAATATCTGTTATCTGTACCTACAGAGAAGTTCCAGTTGTCGTTAATCTTATGTTGGAAGTTCATTAGGATACCATACCAGTTGTGAGAGTTAACACTGGAAGTACGTACTAATGTACTAGCTGTAGCTGGATTTACAGCACCATTGGCAGCAAATATCTTATCGTAGTCATAATGACCTTCATTGTCGAAGAAAGCATTCATAGTTTTTCCTCCTATGTTACCTGCATTTCTGGCACCACCACCACGTCCGTTGGACATATAGGCTACAGTACTCAATGTAGATTTGTCACTAATTGTCCAATCCCAGTTCAACATAAGAACCGGCTTTGCATAGTAATTCATTGCATTGGCAATAGGTACTCTTCTTCCATTTGGCATTGTACGGTATCCCCAGTCTGAATTATAGCTTCTGTCTGGAGTTCCATCATGGTCTGGATTGAACTTGATAAAGTTAGCAATAGTCGGTGCAAAAGATCTTTGATCATGCCACTGAGGTGAAGAAGTAATCATAAACTGTAAGTTATGCTTCTTGCTTGGCTGATATCCTAATGCAAAGAAATAAGTATATGCTTCGTAATCTGTGTTTTGTATGTATGTAGAGCCTGATTGTCTTGCTAGCAAGAATGAAGAAGACCATCCGTTTTGAGTTTTCCCAGTGTTATAAGCAAATGACGTTTTCAAGAAATCATTATTACCAACACCTAAACGGATAACACCACCTTCCTTCTTATCGGCAGAACGTGTGATGAAATTCATTGTTCCTCCTACAGAAGCAATAGCTAATTTAGAAGAGCCAAGACCTCTCTGTACCTGCATAGAGCTTGTTACATCAGAAAGACCTGTCCAGTTAGACATGTAAACAGCACCTGTTTCCATATCATTAACCGGCATACCATTAACCATCACAGCAATGTTTCTGTTCTCAAATCCACGCATGGTGATACCAGAGTCACCGAAACCACCGCTACCTTTTGTTGCGTAAACTGATGGTGTTGTGTTCAGGATTTCAACAAGCTCTTGATTTCCCAGTCTTTCTATAATTTGTGCTTCCTTGATAGTAGAAACTGCAACCGGAGTTTTTCTGTCCTTAGCAATGTCGGTTACACCTTTCAAAATAACCTCCTCGATGTCTTTCGATTTGGATTTTGTGGAGTCCTGTGTTTGCTGTGCGTAATAAACACTTGCTGTGGTTAGTGTAATTACAGCCGCAAGCATTGGCTTTCTAAAATTGATCTTCATATTATTGATTTACTTTACTTTTATTATGCAGATAGTTTTGGAGTGCAAAAATGCATATTTTTTTTTTAACGTAGTTTAACAAATTGTTAAATTTTCAAAACTTTGATAATCAGGATTATATTTCTTGTGAAATGATCTGAACTACAGATTGTAGAAATGCGCTCCACAACGGTTTTTGCAATCTGTTTGAATTATTAGATCTCACAAATTTTGTTAACAAAACCTATATTTATTGGGCTGTTTTTTGATTGTAAAGTAAGAAAGAGGTAATCTGATAATAATGAAAATAATCACCAGTAGTAATTAAAAATCTATAATATTGTAACAAAGAAAACGAGACTGTCTTAAAAAGGCAGCCTCGTTCTTTTATTTTTTATATTCTAATAATTAGAATCTATACGAAATACTTGCAGACCAAGTTCTTCCAAATCCCCAATAAACGTTGTTACTGGTATCTATTCCTTTATAGAAATTTAAAGGATTATTTCTATAAGCATCATACTTTTGCTGTGCTGTAGTTGTTACTCCTCCTGATGTGGTTGTAGAAAAATCAGACAATTCTTTTACGAAATTAGAAGATCTTGCATCTGAAATATATGTTGTATCAAATAGGTTAAACACATTCCCGGTAATAATTAATCTTTGATTGTTACCTATGTTAAATGTATAAGAGAGACCAACATCTGTTGTATTATAATCAGGATATTTTAAAGCTCCTTTTTTTGCATTATCTGTTATTGAACCGTCTGGTCGAACAACATAATCATTACCGAAGCTCACACCACCATAGTAATTCCCAAAGTAATTCCAGTTACCAAAAATGCTTAACTGTTTTACAGGTTTTAAGGTAAAGCCTATTGAACCTGTTGTTTGCGCTGCATCTGAAACTTTGACATTATCTAAAGCAAATGTTGCAGTATTACTGCTTCCATTAATTGGAATTGGAGCACCATTTAGATCAAATAAATTTCCTGTAGGATTTCCTTTGTACTTCCAATTACCAATAGAGAACATCATGTTAAATGTTAAATAATCAGTAGCTTTCAAAGTACCTTCAAATTCAGCTCCGATGTGAACCTGCTGAATACCTGTTGCATCTACAAATGCTCTTGTATATGGCTTGTTATTAGCATCATTTCCGGATAAATTAGAAAATCTTTGATATCTATCTTTCCATGATGTATAATAAAAGTTAACGTCTGCATTAAAAATTGCGCTTCTAAATCTGTAACCAAGTTCGGCAGCAGCAATTTTTTCATTCGTTAAATTGGGATTTATTATTTGTTGGCTACCTGTTTGGCGGCCATCTGAGACAGGAGTATTGTACACAGCATAGTTATTAGGCTGTTTAGAATAATATCCGGCATTTGCAAAAACAGTGTTATGCTCATCAATATTGAAGTTAATACCAGCTTTAGCATTATATCCGAAAATATATTTGAACCCGGTTTTTCTATTAACTGTTTGACCTTGTTGTACCGTTACCCCATCTATAATCCAATTGTCAATTCTCTGAAAGCCCTGCTCTGAAGCAGATCCTTGAACAAAAGCAGATATTACATCGTTAGAATACTCTAATTGTCCAAAAACACCTCCCCATAATATTTCTCCGTCATAATTTCTGTATACAATCTGGCTTTGGTCTTTAACAGCTTTTACGAAAGGGTTTGCAGATGGTTGTGGCTTTTGTACAAGGGTTACATCATAACCTCCGGGAATATTCATATTGTCTTTCTCAATATATTTAGTATTTCCCCAAAGACCTGTTAATAAACCTGGGTGATAGCCATAATAATATCTACCATCTAAACCAACAGAGAAATTCCAGTTATCATTGATTTTGTGTTGAAAATTAGTAAGAAACCCATACCAGTCATGTGAATTAACACTAGATCTTCTCACAAGTCCATTGGTTCTTGTAGCAACGCCGGGTGTTTTGTTATTTGCACCAAAGTCGGCAATATTTCCTCCTTGGTTCCATCTAACAATATCATCAAATCTGATAAGACCATCAGAAGTTTTTGGAAGGCTATTAATATTAGTTCCATTGATAGCTCCAATAACCCCTGTACCGCCACCGCGTCCCCAAGAGCCATAAAGTACAGTAGATAATTTAGATTTTTCATCCATGGTCCAGTCCCAGTTTAGCATAGCAACCGGTTTGCTATACCAGTTTACTGATTGAGAATACTCTCTGGCAATACCATCATCTCCTGTCATATAACCCCAGTTGGAATTATATCTTCTGTTAGGTTTGTCAACACCATTGCCATACTTTATAGCTGTTGCAATAGTATTCTGGAAGTTATTTTGATTGTGCCATTGTGGAGACCCAGTAAACGTAAATTGGAAATCATGTTTCTTATTAGGCTGATAACCTAAAGCAAAATAGTAATTATATGCCTCACCCTTTGTTCCGTTAACATAACCGTCAGTAGATGTCCTGCCCATTAAGAATGAAGTGGACCATCCTTTAGCAGATCTACCTGTGTTATAAGAAAACATAGATTTTAAATAGCCATCATTACCAACACCTATCGTTACATTGCCCTCCTTTTTTTTGTCAGCTGCTCTGGTAATAAAATTCATAGTACCACCAACAGAAGCAATAGCTAATTTAGAAGAACCGAGACCTCTTTGTACTTGTAATGCGGAAGTTACATCTGAAAGCCCTTGCCAGTTAGAAAAATAAACAGTACCACCTTCCATGTCATTGACTGGCATACCGTTAACCATTACGGCAATATTATTGGTATCAAAACCTCTGATATTTACACGTCCGTCACCAAAACCACCACCACCTTTTGTTGCATAAACAGAGGGAGTTGATTTTAAGATTTCAGGAAGTTCCTGGTTACCCAGTCTCTCTACGATCTGCGCTTCTTTAATGGTAGAAACCGCAACCGGAGTTTTTCTATCTTTAGCAATGTCAGTAACACCCCTTAAAATAACCTCATCGATGTCTTTTGATTTGGATTTTACAGTGTCCTGTGTTTGCTGTGCATAATACACGCTGGCTGTAGTTAGTGTAAGTACCGCCGCAAGCATTGGCTTTCTAAAATTGATCTTCATATTATTGATTTACTTTTATACGCAGATAGTTTCAGGTTGCAAAATGCACATTTTTTTTTTAACAGAGTTTAACGAAATGTTAAATTTTCAATGCCTTGAGACTCAGGTCAATATTTTTAGCGGAATGTGTTAATGCACCTGCTGAAATATAGTCTACACCAGTTTTGGCGATATCTTTAAGCCTTTCTCTTGTAACGTTGCCAGAAGCCTCAGTTTCACAAATTTTGTTAATAAGAATTACTGCTTCTGCCATGGTTTCATTGTCCATGTTATCCAGCATAATACGGTCTATTCCTGGAGTATTGATAGCTTCCTGAACCTCTTTTAAGTTTCTGGTCTCAACCTCTATTTTCAGATTGAGCTTATTTTTTTCCACATATTCTCTAGCCATTTTCACTGCATTAGAAATACTGCCGTTATAATCGATGTGATTATCTTTTAGCATAATCATATCATATAATCCAAATCTGTGATTAGTTCCACCGCCAATGGCTACTGCCCACTTTTCGCACAGACGGAAATTAGGTGTAGTTTTACGGGTATCCAAAAGTTTGGTTTTGGTTCCTACTAATCGAGAATCCCAATCATGGGTAAGAGTTGCAATACCACTCATGCGCTGCATACAGTTCAGTACAAATCTTTCTGTAGATAATATAGATTGGGCTGAACCGGTTACAATAAATGCGACATCACCAACTTTGGCTTGTTCACCATCTTTAATCTTGACATCGACAGTAAGATCTTTATCATAATATTTAAAGATGTACTCTGCAAGTTCTACACCTGCAAGAATACAGTCTTCCTTTACCAATAATTTTGCAGACTGTTGCAATGCGGCAGGAATAGTTGCCAATGTGGAATGATCTCCTTTCTGAAGATCTTCTGCCAAGGCATTTTTAATAAAAGTATTTAGTGCTTTGTCTGTAATATAACTTGGACGGTTCATTTTATATTGTTCTTTTTGTTTCAATTGGTTTATCGTTTCTGGACCATTCACTCCAGGAGCCTACATAAAGTTTTGGGATATTGAGTCCGGCATAGTCTATTGCTAACAGTGTGTGGCAAGCTGTAACACCAGAGCCGCAATGTACCATAATGTTTTCAGGTTCATAGCCTTCGAATATTTTTGTAAAATACTGTTTTAATTCTTCCGGATCTTTATAAGTTCCATCTGTATTAAGATTGTTGGCAAAAGGGTAGTTCTTTGCTGATGGAATGTGTCCTGCAATGGTATCTATAGGTTCTGTCTCGCCATTATAGCGAGGCGTTTCTCTAACGTCAATAATTAAGGTGTTATCCTGTTGGGTGAATTTTTCAGTTTCCTGAATATCGGCAATAGGGAGTTGCCATTCTGTAAAAGTATAATTTCCAGGCGTTCTTTCTAGGGAAGCTTCTTTTGTTATAGGAATAGCATTATTGATAGCAGCTTGCAAGCCTCCGTTCAGTACCTGTACATTCTTGAGTCCTGCAGAGCGAAGCATCCACCATAATCGGGCAGCAGCGTTCGATGCGTTTTTATCATCATATATAATAATATGAGAGTCATTTTTGATACCGGTTTCCTGCAGTACTTTTATAAAATTTTCTATTTTAGGTAGCGGATGCCGACCTCCATTTTTATAATCCTGAGGAACATCGGACATATCAGTGTTTAGTTCCAGATAATAAGCATTATTTATGTGCCCGTTATCGTATATGTTCTTGGCATTGTTTCCGGCATGGATGATGATAGTTTCTGGTTGATTCAGAATCTTTACTAACTCATCAGGATTAATGATAGAATTCATTTTATTTTACTAAATCTTTATTAAAAAAGGCACCTTTATTTTCCTTCATCTCCATAGAATGTTTGATTATCAGATAAGAAACATTCACAAGATTTCTAAGTTCAGATAGCTGTGGCGAAAGAATAGAGTTGTTATAAAGAGCTGTTACAGCTTCATAAATCTCTCTCTGTTTCTGCTGTGCTATTTTTAAGCGGGAATTACTTCTTACAATTCCTACAAGATCACTCATCATTTCTTGCAGCTGTTTTCTGAAATAAGAAACCATTACCATTTCATCCATTAGTTTCATTCCCTCCTGATTCCATTCAGGAATAGCCTTTAGATCATTGAAATTAAATTCATTTTGTTTTAACAATTCTACTGTTTTTACGGCAGCTTCATGTCCGAATACTAAACCTTCCAGCAAAGAATTAGATGCTAATCGATTGGCTCCGTGTAATCCTGAATTGGTACATTCGCCTACAGCAAAAAGATTCTTAATGGAAGACTGTCCGTCTATATCCACATCAATTCCGCCCATTAAATAATGACAGGCAGGTACAACGGGAATAAGTTGCTGGAAAGGGTCTATACCTTCTTCAAGACATTTTTTATAAATATTCGGGAAGTGCTCTTTGAATTTTTCCTGATCCATATGGCGGCAATCCAAACCGACGTAGTCGTCCCCGGAAATTTTCATCTCATTATCTATCGCTCTGGCTACAATGTCACGGGAAGCTAATTCTTCACGTTCATCATATTTTTGCATAAAGGGCTGGCCATCTTTGGTTCTCAGCTTTGCTCCATCACCACGTACAGCTTCCGAGATCAGAAACAGCATACCGCTTCTTTTTGAAAACATAGCAGTAGGATGGAACTGGTAATACTGCATATTGGATACCTTGCCACGCGCTCTGTGAACAAAGGCAATTCCGTCTCCGGTTGCAATAATAGGATTTGTAGTATTTTTATAAACATGCCCGGCACCACCTGTTGCAACAAGGGTGATCTTGGCCGTAATTTTCTTTATTTTTTTATTTTTCTGATCCAGAATGTAAGCACCGTAGCAATGAATGTTATCATGATTCAGTTCCTTACCGGGAACATGGTGCTGCGTAAGCAGGTCGATCACATAATGGTGATCCAGAACTTCGATGTTTGGAAGTTTGTTAACTGTTTCCAGGAGCGCTCGCTCAATTTCGAAGCCAGTAATGTCTTTGTGGTGAACAATTCGGTTTTCGGTATGTCCGCCTTCTCTTCCCAGTTTGAAGTCGCCGTCTTTTTCTTTATCAAAACGAGTTCCCCATTCTACAAGTTCTCTGAAGCGGTGTGGACCTTCTTTTACTACCATTTCGACAACATTGCGTTTGTTTTCTCCGTCTCCGGCACGCATAGTGTCTTCTATATGTTTTTCGAAATTATCTTTTGAAAAATCAGTGACAACGGCTAGCCCGCCCTGTGCATATTTGGTATTGCTTTCATCTTCATCCGACTTGGTGACAATAGTAATTTGTGCATCCGGCAGGGTCTCTGCAATCTTAATAGCATAAGACAGACCTGATATACCGGAACCAATAACTAAAACATCCGCTTTAATCATAGCTTATAAAATTTGAAGTCTATATTCCTTCTCGTTAATAAAGTATAAACTTACGAATTTTGTAGCTGTTCAAAGACAAGATCGACAGATAATTGCTGAGATTGCGCAGCTTTTACGGCTAACTGATCACAGCGTTCATTCTCCGGATGTCCGGCATGTCCTTTTATCCAGTGGAATTGTAGCTTGTGCATCCTCATTAAAGGAATGAACCTGCGCCAAAGATCATCATTCTTTACTTTTTTGAAATCTTTTTTGATCCATCCGAATATCCAGTTCTGGTTGATAGCATCCGAAACATATTTGGAATCGGTGTAAATGTGAACATCACTTTGTGGAGTATTGAGTTTTTCCAATGCAACAATAACAGCTAAAAGCTCCATACGGTTGTTGGTTGTAAGACGAAAACCTTCAGAAAATTGTTTTTCATATTTCTTTTCAACAACCTTCATTACGATTCCGTATCCGCCCTTTCCGGGATTACCACTGCATGCTCCGTCTGTATAGATGTCTATTTTCATTAGAAAGGCATCATTTCATCTTCATCATCATCGTTCATGGCTGAACCTGAAACTTTATTACTGCTTGGTGGAGTAGGAGGCATTCCAAATGCCGAACCAGGATCCATTGTCGTTTTTATCTTATCGTAGAAATTATCATTATTGGCTTGCGAAGGGCTTCCCATGCCGCCACCGAAAGTGTCTTCACCTAAGTCCCCGAATCTTGCCATAGAGCCATGGAATGCTAAACGAACATCTTCCGTTGTACCATTTCTGTGTTTTGCAATAATTAATTCGGCCTGATTTGCAGAAGGAGTTTCATCCTCCCAATATTCAATTTTATAATATTCCGGACGGTAAATAAAGGATACAATATCCGCATCCTGCTCAATTGCTCCGGATTCCCTAAGGTCAGATAACTGAGGTCTTTTACCTGGTCTGTTTTCTACGGAACGCGATAACTGAGAAAGAGCAATTACCGGTACATTTAATTCTTTTGCAATCGCTTTAAGGGAACGGGAAATAGTTGAGATTTCCTGTTCACGGTTTCCACCACCTTTTCCACTTTGGGCTGTCATCAGCTGAAGGTAGTCTACCATAATGATTCGCACACCATGCTGCATAACCAATCGACGGCATTTTGCTCTAAAGTCGAAGATGGAAAGGGCAGGTGTTTCATCGATATAAAGAGGAGCCTTCTCCAGATTGGAAACATTACTGAAAAGTCTTTCCCACTCTTCATCGGTTAAAGTTCCTTTTCTTAGTTTTTCCGAAGAAATTCCAGTTTCGGAGGAAATCATCCTCATAATTAACTGTACTGATGCCATCTCCAGAGAGAACAAGGCAAGAGGTATATTTTGGTCTACGGCAATGTTTCTGGCCATTGACAGAATGAACGCAGTTTTCCCCATTGCCGGACGTGCTGCAATAATAATAAGATCGGACGGTTGCCAGCCTCCTGTTTCTTTGTCTACAGCTTTAAATCCTGAAGGAACACCGGAAAGACCTTGTTTCCCTCTTAGAGATTTTACTTTGTCCAAAGCTTCCTTTACTAATGAATTTGCCGTGTCAAAACCTTTTTTAATCGTACCATTGGTAATCTCGAAGAAGCTTTTTTCAGCCTCATCTAAAAGTTCGAATACATCGGTAGATTCTTTGTAAGACTGATCAATTACATTTCCGGATACATTGATAAGGGATCTCAGAATGAATTTTTCCAGAACGATTCTTACATGATATTCTATGTGTGCAGAAGAAGATACTCCAAGGGTAAGCTCTATGATGTAAGAGTCTCCGCCCGCCAGATTTAATCTGTCTTCACGTTTCAGTTCCTGAATAACGGTCATCATATCTACTGGATGATTGTCCTGGTATAATTTCAGAATAGCAGAATAGATTTCCTGATGGCGAGGATCATAAAAAACCTTCTCGGTGAGAAGGTCTATAGAAAAGTCTAAAGCCTTCTTGTCTATGAGAAAAGTTCCGATAACCAGCTTTTCAAATTCCACTGCATTAGGAGGCATCTTACCTTGTGAAATAGATAATTCCTTGGCAAAATTCCCTTGCGTTAATGATGATAATGTTTCCTTTTGAGCCATGTGGCAAAGATAAATTTTAAAAAACTAAAAGCACAATTGCTTTATTCACAAATAAATTTTAAGTAACGATTTCTCCTCTAAATTAGGAAAAAATCGTGTTAAGAAATATAAATATTATGTGTTAATGTTCTGTACATCATATTTATTATGTCTTATAATATGTTGCAATAGTTTTGCATAACTATTACAGGTTGTGTGACTGATGTTAATATTCCATTTTACGGAGTTTTGGTGCAAATGTTCCTACCATTAAGGCAACCAAAAGCGTCATACTACCACCAAAAACAACAGAGCGTACTACGCCCATCATTTTTGCAGCAAGACCACTTTCAAACTGACCAAGTTCGTTGCTGGAAGTTATAAATATGGTGTTGACACTCAATACGCGGCCGCGTATTTTGTCCGGGGTTTTCAACTGGACGATGGTACCTCGAATCACAACGCTAATACCATCCAGCATACCGCTTAGAACTAGGAATCCGAAAGATAACCAATATAAATGAGATAGTCCGAAGCCTATAATACAAAGACCAAATCCACTTACAGCAGCAATAAGGATTTTTCCCTGATTCTTTTTAAGTTGCATAAATGATAGTGTAATAATAATACACATAGAGCCAATATCTGATGCCGCATTTAGTAGTCCAAATCCTTCGGAGCCTACTTTTAGAATGTCTGTAGCATAAACCGGAATCATTGCTACAGCACCTCCAAATAAAACGGCAAAAAGATCGAGTGTAAGAGCGCCGAGAATTTCTTTCGTTTTATAGATGTAAACTACGCCTTCACGCATACTTTCCCATACATTTACCTCTTGTCCTTCGTATTCAGATCTATGTTTATTCAGTGTCCAGAAAAATAATGATCCGATGAATAAAAAGCATAATATAACTACAAGAGTACCACTAATGCCCAGCCATGCAATTAGAAAACCTCCCAGTGCGTGACCTGATACTGATGCCGTAAGAAATGTTGCCTGATTAAGTGTAATGGCATTTGGTAGTTCTTCTCTTTTAACAATATTAGGAATTAGAGCGGGAACCAAAGGTGATAAAAATGCCCTGCAGATTCCGGAAAGAAAAATAATACCGTAGATATAATAAGTAATCTGATGATTGCTAAAGCTAAGTCTATGTCCCCAGAATGCCGGTATTAATAAACAGCATAAGAGGAAAAAGTATGCATAGTTACAGATCAGTAATAACTTTTTCTTTTCACTCATATCTATAATATGCCCGGCGTATAAAGCACAACCAACAGCGGGGATTACTTCGGATAAACCAATAAGTCCGATAGAGAATGGGTCTTTGGTTAAGTGATATACCCACCAGCCAAGTAAGGTCGCAAGCATTCGGAAAGCAATAATCAGAAAGAACCGGCCAATAAGAAGACTTCTGTATTCAGTATTTCTTAGTGTTTGGAGGGGAGCCAGTGATATCATAATATAGTGAAAATATAGAGGAAGTTAGTTTTGTTAATTATTGTATAATGAGATTTAAATCTGGCTGATGAAAGAAGTCTGCAATGTCACGGTTATTTGCTAAACGCGGAATTTTATTTTGTCCTCCTAGTTTACCTTGTGATTTTGCATATTCCAGAAAGCTGTCTTTTTTCAGTCGGGATATAACAAGTGTCTGCAGAATGTTGCCTGTAATTAAATCGTTGTAATAGGTGTTTTTATTTCTTAGTGCTAAATCCAGCCTTTGTCGGAACGCTTCCATATTTTCAGGCTCTTTTTCAAACTCTATAAACCATTCATGATATGGAAGGCCATTTTCCGGATTTACCTGTGGAGCTAAATGAAATTCGGAAATTTGTGCCGGATGTTCTTTCATAGCTTCTTTTATAGCTTCCTCTACTTCATAGGCAATAACGTGCTCACCAAATGCTGAAGTGAAATGTTTGGTTCTTCCGCTTACCAGAATTTTATATGGATCTTTAGAAATAAATCTTATCATATCACCAATCATATAAGCCCAAAGCCCAGAATTAGTTGTAATGACAAGAGCATAATCTTTATGAAGCTCTATTTCTCCAAGGGTTAGCCTCCTTGGATTTTCCCTTCCAAGATCTTCCTGAGGAATGAACTCGTAGAATATACCATGATTGGTTAATAAAAGAAGTCCTTCTTCCTTATAATTATTCTGATATGCAAAGAATCCCTCTGATGCGGGGAAAGTCTGGACAATGTCTACAGTGCCACCTAAAAGGCTATTCATCTTTTCCCGATAGGGTTCGTAATTGACTCCGCCGGTAACAATAAGTTGAAGATTTGGGAATATTTCTTTTATTCTTTTGCCAGATTTTTCTGTAAGTTTTTCAAAATACATGATTAACCATGGTGGTATACCGGAAATAAGCGTCATATTCTCTTTTTCCGTTTCGGTGATGATTTTGTCAACTTTAGTTTCCCAGTCCTCTATTGTATTAGCTTCCCAGCTTGGGAGTCTGTTCTTTTGCAGATAATTTGGAATGTGATGGGCTACAATTCCGGAAAGACGACCAGTTTTTATCCCATGCAGATCTGTGAGTTCGGGAGACCCCTGTAAAAAAATCATTTTTCCATTTACAAAATCAGCATTGTCTTTCTGTGCAATATAGAAAAATAGTGCACTTCTGGCAGCGTCAACCTGATAAGGCATTCCTTCTTTAGAAATCGGGATGTATTTGCTTCCGGATGTTGTTCCGGATGTTTTTGCAAAATATTCTGGTTGTCCTGGCCACAAGATATCCTTTTTCCCTTCTTTTATTTCTTCAATATAATTTTTCAGATCTTCATAATCAGCTAAAGGAACTTTTGCCTGAAAATCCTGAATATTGTTGATGCTTCCGAAGTAATGCTCTTTTCCGAATTTTGTATTTTCAGCTTTTATAATCAGGGTTTTTAATAAGTTTTCCTGATCAGAAATTGCATTTCGGGTGAACTTTTCCGATGATTTTACATATTGCTTTGCCCAGATTTTGGCAACAGCTTTCTTTAAGATGTTCAACATAATCGTAGGCAAAATTACGTAATTCCACTTGAAACTAATGTTGTAAAAGTGAGAATGATCGGAAGATATTTTCTATTAAAAAAACAAAGTTTAGATTAAATACTGTTTAGTAATGGTATAAGGGATACGTCAGACCGGATAGGATTGATGTTCTATAGATTAGCAAAAAAAAACGCAGCTTAGCGTTAATGCTAAACTGCGTTATAGAGAATTTGGATTGATTATTATTACTTTTTGTTTTCTTTATACCTCATATCGGGAGTTCCATCTTTTTTAAGATGTTGTGAAGATTTGTATCTTTTGTCAGGAGTTCCATCTTTTTTTAGTTTTACACCTTGTGTAGTTGTTGTAGATTTTACCTCCTTCACTGCCCCTTTAGCATCTTTAGAAGTTGTTTTTACTTCTTTCACCGCTGTCGTCTTAGTATCTTTTGCAGTTGATTTAACTTCTTTTACAGAAGATTTAACTTCTTTTTTTACCGGAGTAACCGGAGTAGTCTGACGTGGTGTAGTTGTCTGAGCAGTTGCAAATCCTAGTCCTAAAGCCAGAGATAATGCTGATAATAGATTTTTCATTTTTTAATGGTTTTTTTAATGTATAATTTAAATTTTACTTCTGTGAAGTTACATTTAAAAACTATCAACTTACGTGCTAAAAATTACAGTGATAATTAATTTAACAAAACTTTATCACAGTTTAAAATGGGCTTAAATGCAATAGTCAGACATAGGAGGTTTTCTTGTTCTGTAATAGTATGTATTGGCTTATAGCCTCATTTTCAATTATCTGTTATAGAATAACTATATTATTTGTAAATTTGCAGTTCGATAACGGTTTCAGGAAGTACTGAATCCGTTTTTCGTCGTTTAAATGAAATTTGATACCAAGTGCAATTAACTTCTATAAAAAATACGCTGTTACCCGATTTGTTAAAGAAACAATGGGGAAAAGAAATATTCGATACACTGCGTGAAAAGCAAAAGATTAGCATAAAAGGTGCTGCGGGTTCTTCTCTGAGTTTGCTTGCTGCAGAATACTTTGTGTCATTTCATCAGCCTGTGCTGGTAATTCTGGATGATAAAGAGGATGCTTTATATGTCACAGCAGAACTCGAAGAGCTTTGTGGTAAACAGCATGTACTGTATTTTCCGGCAACTTTTCTGGAACCTTATCAGATAGAAAAAACTCAGAATGCTAATAGAGTATTGAGGACAGAGGTTATCAATCAGTTGAATTCGTCTAAATCACCTAAGGTAATTGTAGCTTATGCAGCTGCACTTTCGGAAAAGGTGATTAAGAAAGAGGAGTTTGGAAAGTTCTCGCATACCATAAAAGTGGGTGAACAACTGGATTTTGATTTTATAGATGAATTACTGAACCATTATAAATTCAACAGGACAGATTTTGTATCAGAGCCTGGTGAATTTTCTGTACGTGGTGGTATTATAGATGTATTTTCTTATGCATATGAGTTTCCTTTTCGTATAAGTTTCTTTGGAAATGAAGTAGACAGTATTCGTACTTTCGATATAGAAAGTCAGCTTACGCAGGAAAAAGTAGAGGAATTCCAGTTGGTATCCGCTATTCAGGATATCTCAGGAGATACTTCCAAAACATCTTTATTAGGAATTCTGCCTAAGGAAACTGTAATGTTTACCCGAAATGCATTTTTGGGAGTAAAGCATATTCGTGAGTTTTATGAAAAGGCACAGGAAGTATATAAAACCCTGCATCAGGATATTAAATATAGCGAGCCTAAAGCTATTTTTGTATCGGAAGAAGAGTTTCTGAACGAAGTAAACCATTTTGTATGGGCAGATTTTACTTCAGAAGTATTAAAATCTTCACGAGCAGAAATTCAACTGAAACTCACCCAGCAACCAGTTTTTAATAAAAACTTTGAATGGCTGATTCAGGATCTTGAAGATAAGCTGGAAAAAGGTTATGATGCATGGATTTCATTCTCATCCGAAAAACAAAAGGATCGTCTGGAGAACATCTTCGAAGAACTAGAAAAGAATATTCCGTTTAAGAGTTTTGCTTCTGAGTTGCATGAAGGATTTGTAGATAATGAAAATAAAATATCGGTTTATACCGATCACCAGATATTCGACAGATACCAACGTTATAAAGCAAAAAATGCTTTTGCCAAAAGTGAACAACTTACCTTAAAGGATCTGATGTCTCTGAAAGTTGGAGATTACATTACCCATATTGATCATGGAATAGGAAAATTCATGGGGCTGGTTAAGGTTAATAATAACGGGAAAGTTCAGGAGTGTTTTAAATTGTCTTATAAAAATGGAGACTTATTGTACGTAAGTATCCATGCGCTTCATAAAATATCAAAATATAACGGCCCGGACGGAAAAGATATTGTACTGAGTAAGTTGGGATCTTCCGCATGGAAGTCCCTGAAGCAAAAAACCAAAGCGAGAGTTAAACAAATTGCGTTTGACCTGATTAAGCTCTATGCTCAAAGAAAGAGTGCAAAAGGTTTTGCTTATTCACCAGACGGATATATGCAGAATGAGTTGGAGGCGTCCTTTATTTATGAGGATACTCCGGATCAGGAAAAAGCTACAATGGATGTAAAAGCCGATATGCAGGCAGATACAGTTATGGATCGTTTGATTTGTGGAGATGTAGGTTTTGGAAAAACTGAAGTGGCTATCCGCGCAGCCTTTAAAGCTGCTGTAGACGGAAAGCAGGTAGCACTTTTGGTTCCTACAACGATTTTGGCATTTCAGCATTTCAGAAGTTTTAAAGAAAGACTTAAAGATTTCCCTGTAGAAGTTTCTTATCTTAATCGCTTCAGAACTGCAAAACAAAAGAAAGAAACACTGGAAGGATTAATCTCTGGTAAAATAGATATTGTAATTGGTACACATCAATTGGTAGGCGCCAGCGTAAAGTTTAAAGATCTGGGATTACTGATTATTGATGAGGAACATAAATTCGGCGTAGCTATAAAGGATAAGCTGAAGACTATGAAAACCAATATCGATACACTAACACTTACTGCAACACCTATCCCGAGAACATTACAGTTTTCTCTAATGGCAGCACGGGATCTTTCAGTGATTAAAACACCGCCGCCTAACCGTCAGCCTGTAGATACCAAATTGGTGGGCTTCAACGAAGAAATTCTGAGAGATGCTATTAGCTATGAATTGCAAAGAGACGGACAGGTTTATTTTATTAATAACAGAATAGAAAATCTTAAAGAAATTGCAGGTCTTATCCAGAGATTGGTTCCGGATGCCAGAGTTATTACAGGCCATGGACAAATGGATGGTAAGCAGTTGGAAGCAAATATGATGGATTTTATGGAAGGTAAATACGATGTTTTGGTTTCTACTACGATTGTGGAAAGCGGTCTGGATGTGCCTAATGCCAATACTATTTTCATCAACGATGCACAGCGATTTGGTATGGCAGATTTGCACCAGATGCGTGGACGTGTGGGACGTAGTAACAGAAAAGCATTTTGTTACTTAATTACACCACCAATGGATTTGGTTTCTTCAGATTCCCGCAAGCGCTTGGAAGCTATTGAACAATTTTCGGATTTGGGAAGTGGTTTTCATATCGCTATGAAAGATTTAGAAATTCGTGGTGCCGGAGATTTATTAGGTGGAGATCAGAGTGGCTTTATTAACGAAATGGGCTTCGATACCTATCAGAAAATTATGCAAGAGGCTTTGGAAGAGCTGAAGGATGAAGATATGGAGGGGCTTTTCCAAAATGAAGAAGAACGCAAAAAGCTTTTCAATTCTGTTAAAGATGTGAATATCGATACTGATTTAGAACTGATGCTTCCGGATGATTATGTAAATAGTACAGAAGAGCGATTGTTGCTATATCAAAAACTGGCGGATGTAAAGAATGCTGCAGAGCTTAGTCGTTTCGAATACGAGTTGAATGACCGTTTCGGTACATTGCCAAAAGAGGCGATTAATTTATTGAAGAGTATTGAGCTGAAATGGTTGGCTGCGGATATAGGTTTCGATAAGATAGTTATGAAAAACGGAATCTTCCTTGGGTACTTTCCGGGTAACCCACAAGATAAGTTTTATCAGAGTGACAGATTTAAAAAGATTATTCAATACCTTGGTTCCAATCCGCAACATGCACAGTTAAAAGAGAAGCACTCGCCTGAAGGTAACCAACTGATGATGCGTAAAGATAAGATTAGTAATGTAGATGAGGTTAATGCTTTGCTAAATAGTATATTGGCATAAACTTCATATTTTTTAAATAAAAACAATGAAATACTTAATCGTAGGCCTTGGTAATAAAGGCGATGAATATAAAGAAACAAGACACAATATAGGATTTAAAGTTGCAGAAAAAATAGCAGAAGCTATAGATGCACCATTTAATGCCACCAATTTTGGGTGGCTGGCTGAAGGGAAGTATAAAGGAAGAAAAGTCTTTGTCCTAAAGCCGGATACTTATATGAACCTTAGTGGAAATGCTGTACGATACTGGATGCAGAAAGAAAATATTCCGTTAGAAAATCTGTTGGTTGTTACGGATGATTTGGCGTTACCTTTTGGAACACTAAGGATGAAAATGAAAGGAAGTCATGGCGGTCATAACGGGTTGCGCAATATTGAGGCTGTACTAAATACAGGTCAGTATACACGTCTTCGTTTCGGAATTTCTGCAGATTTTAAAGAGGGACAGCAGGTAGACTATGTTCTGGGCGGCTGGAGTGAAGAAGAAAAAGAAAAGCTGCAGGAAAGAATTGATAAGTTTTCTCAAGCAGCTTTATCTTTTGTATTTGCAGGCATACAGAACACAATGTCCGGTTTTAACGGAAAATAAAATTCTGATTACATAGACCTTTTGTGATCCACTATAACGTGGGATTCTTTGATTTGTTTATAATCTGTTCGGAAACCAACCAGATTTACGGCTATATTGTTTTCTTTCGCTGTAATATTTGCAAATTCCTGAATAAGATCAAGAACATCTGTTGCAATATAAGATGTACGCTTTCCGTTAATTGTTACCTGCGATCCTGGCTGAATATTCTTCAGCGTTTTTTTGATTGCAGCTTTATTCAGGAAAGATACTTCCTCGGCAAGCTCAATTGTAATGGCATCAGCGTCTTCTAGCTCTTCACGGCTTAGGTAGTAAGCACGTTTCATGTTTCCAAGAAGGATGAAAATAATGCTGATTACTAAACCAAGAGCTACACCTTTTAACAAGTCTGTGAAAACTACAGCAAGCATAGTTGCAATAAATGGAATAAACTGATATTTTCCTTTGTCCCAGAAATGTTTTATTGTTGCAGGTTTTGCAAGCTTATATCCTACAAGGATAAGGACAGCTGCAAGAGTTGCCAACGGAATCATATTTAGGATTGCAGGAATACTCAGTACACATACCAATAATAATACACCATGGATGATAGCTGATAATTTGGTTGTAGCACCTGCATTGGCATTAGCTGAACTTCTTACAACTACTGATGTCATAGGTAATCCTCCGATAAATGAACTGATGAGGTTACCAATTCCTTGTGCACGAAGTTCCTGATTGGTATCAGTAATTCTTTTCTTAAAATCCATTCTGTCTGCGGCCTCAATACAAAGAAGCGTTTCAATAGAGGCTACAATTGCGATTGTAATACCAGTGACCCAAACTGCGGGCATTGTAAAGCCTGTAAAGTTTGGAAAGGTAATCAATGCTTTAAAGTCCTCTGCAGATTTAGGTACAGGAAGCTTCACCAGGTGATCTGAAGTTACAGCTAAAGAGCTCCCGGAAGATGTAAACAACAGATTAATCACAATTCCCGCTGTCACTGCAACAAGAGCAGCAGGAAGCATTTTTATTTTTTTGAGTGCTGGTATTTTGTCCCACACAATCAGTATAGCTATTGAAATTACAAAAATTAATATGGCTCCCGGATGAATTGCAGAGGCAATTTCATTCATATATGGAACCAAATTGAACCCGTTTTCGAATAATGTTTGTTTGCCTTCGTAGTCCTTATCAAAACCTAATGCATGGGGTAACTGAGTCAGAATAATGATGATGCCAATCCCGGCAAGCATCCCTTCGATAACGGCTGTAGGTATATAATTAGAAATACTTCCGGCTTTTAGAAAGCCTAAGACTAGTTGAGTCGCTCCGGCAATAATTCCGGCACAAAGAAACAGATCAAATGCTCCTAATTCGGTCACTGAAGCTAGGATAATAGCTGTGAGGCCTGCAGCAGGACCGGTTACACTGATGTTGGATGTACTGAGAAAGCCTACAATGATACCGCCGATAATTCCGGCGATAATACCCGATAAAGGTGGGGCACCAGAAGCTAAAGCAATACCTAAACAAAGAGGTAAAGCGACAAGAAAAACAACCAGACCCGATGCAAAGTTGGGCTTAACGTCGCTAAATATATTGGTTTTATTTTGTTTCATAATATTAATTTTAATGATGGATCAATATCTTATGTAAGGGCATAAAATATTTACCAGCATATCATATATAGAATATGTTGAACCAGAGACTGTTTCAATACTTTAGATATTGAAATAGCTGATACATTATACCTGGACTGTGTACAAGTATGCTTTTATTGAAAAATTTGAGAATTCATGGAATTAGTTTTTTCGCTTGAAAAATAATGATATGAAAATCGATTCTCAATAAATCAATAAAAAGAAAATTAATTTGGATAAAAAGCTTTGTGTAAAAGCTGTGAAAGAGTGTATTACACCTCCGGAGGAGGGGAAAATATCATAAGAAGGGGATCCACGCGTTTGCTATCATCGTAAAGAACAAATGCTTTCTTGAGGTTGTGGTCCCAATGTATTTTTTGAATTTGCAAAGGCTCGCTGTGTAGCTGCTCTTCGCTCATTCTCTTGATTTTCACTTCTTCTTCAGAAAGATTTTGAGACATAGTAGGTAGATTCCAATCCATTAGTTTAGCAATACTTGGTAATGCCATGAAATTGAGAAAAATGCCTAATATGATAATACTTATATACTTCACTTTCTGAAAATGGTGACTTTATAATGCAAAAATAATGCAAAAAATTAATTCACTGATGTTAATTATTTATTACGCATCATCCAATTAGAATTGGTAAGATCGTAGATTTTTTGGATGTCCTTCAGGATGTTTTCAAAATCAATCTCTAAATCAATTAATTTTCCTGTTCTCAAATCGAATACCCATCCGTGTACAATAGGGAAGTTTTCAGTGATATATCTTTCCTGTACACAAGCCATTTTGATAACGTTGATACATTGCTCCTGAACGTTTAGTTCAACAAGGCGATCGTATCTTTTGTGCTCGTCCTCGATAGAATCTAGTTCTGCTTGGTGAATTCTGTAGACATCACGAATGTTTCTTAACCAAGGATTTAAAAGTCCTAAATCCTGAGGAGTCATAGCAGCTTTAACACCTCCACAGTTGTAGTGTCCGCATACAATAATGTGTTTTACTTTCAAATGTTCTACAGCGTACTGAATAACAGAAGTAGAGCTCATGTCCAAAGTATTTACAACATTGGCAATGTTACGTGTAACGAATACTTCTCCTGGTTTAGCACCCATTAGTTCTTCAGCAGTGGCTCTACTGTCTGAGCAACCAATGTAAAGGTACTCCGGAGTTTGTGTTGCAGCAAGATTTGTAAAAAAATCTTGATCCTGAGAGAGCTTGCTCTCTACCCATTTCCGATTATTCTCGAAAATTTGTTCATAAGAATTTGACATAAATAAAAAATTAAAATTTATTGGGGCTAAAAATATGTAAAATCTGATAGAAAAATTCTATAATTCATCAGGTTTAATATTTTTTTAACATGATATCACTTTACCAGTCAGTATTTCGCATAAAAAAAGCAACAATTTATTGTTGCTTTAGAATTATCTAATTTTCTGATTGTACAGTTTTACGTCCAATACTTTTGTAAAAGAAACCATGTTTGGATGGTAACTCCGTAGAGAACATATTACGTCCGTCGAATATAGCTTTGTTTTTTAATTTCGTTGCTATTAATTCGAAGTTCGGGTTCTTAAATTCCGGCCATTCAGTACAGATTAGTAAGGCATCTGCATTCTCCAGAGCGGAATACATATCTTTTGCATAGCTGATTTTGTTACCAAGAATCTTTTGTACATTACCTTCAGCAATGCTGTCAAAAGCTATAATTTCAGCACCTTTTTCAAGTAATAAACTGATATTGTCTAAAGAAGAAGCTTCACGGATATCATCGGTATTTGCTTTAAATGCTAATCCCCACACTGCAATTTTTTTACCTTGTATGTTTCCATTGAAATATTCTTCGATAGCAGGAATTAGAATTGTTTTTTGTTTTTGATTGGTTTCTTCGGTAGCTTTTAAGATTTCGAAATCGAATCCCTGTTCACTACCACTTTTTATTAGCGCTTTTACATCTTTAGGAAAACAGCTTCCTCCATATCCGATTCCGGGGAATAAGAAACGATGTCCAATTCTGTTGTCGGATCCCATTCCTAATCTTATTTTGTCGACATCAGCCCCTACCATTTCACAGAAATTGGCAATTTCATTCATAAAAGTAATTTTTACTGCTAAGAATGAGTTAGCTGCATATTTGGTCAGCTCGGAAGATTTTTCATCCATGTAGATGATTGGGATGCCGATATTGCTAAAAGGTTCATACAGATTCGCCATCAAGTTTTTGGCTCTTTCGGAACTGGTACCGATAACAACCCTGGAAGGATTCATACAGTCCTCAACAGCATAGCCTTCTCTTAAAAATTCAGGGTTAGAGACTACATCAAATTCTACAGATGTAAAAGCTGCAATAGTCTCTCTTACTCTGTCAGCAGTTCCTACGGGAACCGTACTTTTATTTACGATAACTTTGTAATCAGTAATTAACTTACCAATGTTTTCAGAAACATTAAGAACATATGAAAGATCTGCTGATCCGTCTTCTCCCGGAGGAGTTGGAAGAGCAAGGAAAACGATTTCTGACTGATCTAAAGCTTCCTTAAGTTCAGTTGTAAAATGTATACGTTCTGCCTGAATATTTCTCAGAAACATTTCTTCCAGGTTAGGCTCATAAATAGGAACAACTCCATTCTTCATGCCCTCTACTTTCTTCTCGTCAATGTCTACACAGAAAACCGAATTTCCCAGTTCTGCCAGACATGTTCCGGTAACAAGGCCCACATAGCCCGTTCCAACTATCGTAATATTCAATGTTTTGTCTTTAAAAGATAATATGCAAAATTACTAAATAAACTAATTTGTATTTCGCTTTTTTGTTGTTATTTGATTTCTTTAATGCTTATTGCAATGCCTCCGCTTGGAGCCAGTCTTTTTTTCAGAATAACAGAGGAGGATACTTTTAGTTTATTTATTTTATAATCTATTGTGCTGGTTTGCCAGTCAGCATTCTTTCCGTCTTCATAGATAATAGCTTCAAAATTTTTCCCTTTTGGTAAAAAGCTAAGATTAATTGTTGCTGTTCTTTCATTTTCATCGGTGATACCACCAATAAACCATTCATTTTTATTCTTTGCCTTACGAGCAATCGTAATGTAATCTCCGGGTTCAGCTTCCAGAATGTAAGTGTTGTCCCAGTCGGCTGCCACATCTTTAATAAATTGGAAGGCATCCATGTGTTTTTTGTAATTTTCTGGGAGGTCAGCGGCCATCTGTAAAGGACTGTATAAGGTTACATAGAGTGCTAATTGTTTAGCCAAAGTTGTACTAAGCCTTGCTTTGTTTTTTCCGTATACGGAAAGATCTCCTTGGAAAATTCCCGGTGTATAATCCATAGGGCCACCCATTAATCTCGTGAAAGGTAAAATGGTCGTGTGATCGGGGTTGTTTCCGTTGAAAGACTCAAATTCAGTTCCTCTTGCAGACTCCTGAGCTATCCAGTTAGGATAGGTTCGGGATCGTCCGGTAGGTCTTACTGCTTCATGGGAGTTTACCATGATTCTGTACTGTGCCGCTTTTTGGGCTATATAGTTATAATGATTTACCATCCATTGTCCGTCATGATATTCGCTTCTTGGAATGATGGGGCCAACATATCCTGTTTTTACAGCTGTATATCCATGTTTATTCATGAAAGAAAACGCATCATCTAATTGTCTTTCGTAGTCGACTGCTGAAGAGGTTGTTTCATGGTGCATGATTATCTTTATGCCTTTTGCTTTTGCATAAGTCTGTAATTCTTCTACATTAAAATCGGGATAAGCTTTTGTGAAGCTGTATATTTTTTCCTTTCCATAGGCCCAGTTATCTTCCCAACCTTCATTCCAGCCTTCAACAAGTACGGCATCAAATCCATTTTCAGCGGCAAAGTCTATGTATTCCTTTACGTGCTGGGTATTGGCTCCATGATGTTGGTTTGGTTTTAGGTGGGTGTAATCTGTTTTTCCGATGATAATATCTTGATTGTCGCTATAAGCCCACGTAGAACCTCCTCCTGTAAAATATTCCCACCAGACACCGATGTATTTTGTGGACTTTATCCATGAAGTGTCTTCAATTGCGCTTGGGTCATTTAGATTTAGGATCAGTTTGGAGGCGAGTATATCGCGTGCATCATCACTGACAACGATTGTTCTCCATGGAGTTTTTATTTGGGTTTGTATATAGGCTTTTTCTCCATTTTTATTAGGGGTGAGATGGGTGCTTAATTTATAGTTTTTATCATCTACATTTAGGTGCATGGCGGGATAATCGACCAACGCAGCTTCATGAATATTGATGTATAGACCATTGTCGGATTTTAGCATGAGCGGCGTTTGTACAGCAAGATTTTTTGATGGTGCTTTTGCTGCTAAAGGTTCATCTCTTGCCTTTGTTATTAACGAAGGTATTTCTGAAATCCGGGAGGTCGTAATTCGAAATTCATTGGTATCGTAATCCGCAGGAATCCAGAAAGATTTGCAGTTTTGGGCTAAATTAAATTCTGTAAGTTCTTCATCTATGCGAAAGTGTCTTAAGTCTTTTTGAATCGGGAATTCATATCTGAATCCCAAGCCATCATTAAAAAGCCTAAATCTGATGTTGAGTTGATATCCGGTTTTGGCTTGCTGTAAAGAAACTAACATCTCATTATGATTGTCTCGGATCGTTTTTTGCTCTCCCAATACGGGATTCCATGATGTATCGGAAGAAGAAAACTGTATGTTGGTTATTTTAAAGCTTTCTGCAAAAGGAGTTGGGCTGCTAATTAAAAAGCCAAGCTTACTACTTTTTACTACGTCTTTATTTTTATATTTCAGATCGTAATAGGCTTCTCCTTTTTCGTTTAGTAGAAAACTGAGGCTAAGATTTTTGTCAGGAGATTCCAGCTTTTGAGCCTGAATAAAAACTGAAATAAATAGTATGAAAAAGCAAACTGTAAAATGCTTCATAGGGTTTTCTGTTTGTGGTTAATTAGATGGGTGAAGTTACAAAAAAAGCCTTTTGAAGAATAATTGTTTGGTTTTGAATGTTTTTCGCGCAGATATTTTTCATTAAATTGTTGGTTTTCTGCGTGTATGTTTGTGATTTTCAAAATAAAAAACTATATTTGCAGAAGTTTTACGGAATTCAATGCAAAGGCCTTCGGAAGAAAGCCTTTTTTCGTAGACATAACAATGAAATATGGAATTTAGGGAGCGCGTACAAGAATTAGTAGATCAGTACCTTGTAACAAGGGAAGATTTGTTTTTAATTGAACTTAAAATTTCTGCGGATAGCAATATTACAGTTATTATTGATGGAGATCAGAGTGTAAGTCTTCAGGATTGTCTGGATGTTAGCCGTGCAGTAGAGTTTCAGTTAGACAGAGAAGAGCATGATTTTAGTCTTCAGGTAATGTCACCAGGACTTTCAGAACCGTTAAAATTGCCAAGGCAGTTTGCTAAAAATATAGGAAGAGAGCTGGATGTATTGTTGAATGATGATACTAAAATCCAAGGGGAACTAAAGATTGCAGGAGAAGATTCAATTACCTTAGAACTGAAATACAGACGTCCTAAGCTTGTAGGGAAAGGGAAAGAAGATGTAGTAGAAGACCGGATAATTCCATTGACTGAAATTAAAAAAGCCCTTGTGGTAATTAAATTTTGATTGAAAAAGAAAAATAAAAAAAATGAGCAATATAATCAACAATATAGCATTAATCGAATCCTTTGGGGATTTTAAAGATGAAAAAGGAATCAGCAAGATTGACCTTATGGCAATCATTGAGGATTCTCTTAAGACTCTTTTAAGAAAGAGATATGACTCGGACGATCACTTTGATGTTATTGTAAATCCTGATAAAGGAGATTTCCAGATTTTCTTAAACAAGAGAATTGTTGAAGATGAAATGTCAGAAGATGATGATTTGGAAATTGAAATTTCTGAGGCTAAGAAAATTGATCCGACTTTCGAAGTGGGAGAAGAATTTACTCAGGAAATTCCAGTTGCACAGTTAGGAAGAAGAAATATTCTTACATTAAAACAAATCCTGGCAACTAAGCTTCAGGAGCATAATAATGCAATGCTATACGATCAATTCCGTGATAGGATTGGTGAAATTGCAGTAGGAGAAGTACACCATATTCGTCATAAACATGTAATTTTGTTAGATGATGAAGGGAATGAATTCATTTTACCAAAAGAAAATCAAATTCCTTCAGACTTTTTCAGAAAAGGAGATAGCGTACGTGCAGTAATCGAAAGTGTAGACTTTAAAGGTTCTAAACCTCAGATTATTGTTTCCAGAACGGCGCCTAAATTCTTAGAGAAATTATTAGAACTTGAAATTCCTGAAATCCAAGACGGAACCATTATTTTGAAGAAAGTAGTGAGAATTCCGGGTGAAAAGGCGAAAATTGCTGTTGATGCTTACGATGACAGAATTGACCCTGTAGGAGCTTGTGTAGGGGTTAAAGGATCAAGAATTCATGGAGTAGTAAGAGAGCTTCGCAATGAAAATATTGATGTGATTCAGTGGTCTAAAAACCCTGAGATCTTAGTAAAGAGAGCTTTAGGAAATGTTAATATTCAGAAAGCTGATATGAACGAAGAGCAGTCACATGCCTTAGTATACGCTCCTGCAGAAGAGATCTCTAAAATTATTGGGAAACAAGGACAGAATATACGTCTTGCATCTTGGTTAACAGGATATAATATCGATGTATACAGAGATAAGGAAGAAGGTGACGATGTTGAGTTAGTAGAATTTGCTGACGAGATCGAAGAATGGATCATTAATGAGTTTAAAAAAGTAGGTCTTGATACTGCAAGAAGTGTACTGGATAAAGAAACAGCTGCATTGGTAGGGATGACTGACCTTGAGTTAGAAACCATTGAGGAAGTAAAACAAATATTGAGAGACGAATTAGACGACTAATCTGGATCTTAACCCAATTTTTATAATAATTACGAATTTAAAAATTCAAAAGAACGAATATTTTTTATGCCAAAAATTAGATTGAATAAAGCTGTAAAGGAACTTAACATCTCTATCTCCAGAGCTGTAGAATATCTACAGTCTAAAGGGATTGATGTGGAAAGTAATCCTAACGCTCTATTAGAAAGCGAGGCATTTTCTGCATTGGAGGCTGAGTTCCGTAAAGATGGCGAACAGAAGAAAGCTTCCCATGAGGTTGTGATCTCTAAAGTTCCGGATGAAAAACTGGAAATAGAAGAGGTTAAACCTGAGGTGATAAGAGCCAAAGCTGCACCACAAACTGGTGCCAAAATTTTAGGGAAAATTGATTTGGGAGAAGAGAAACCGAAAGAAGTAGAAGAAGCTCCTAAACCAGAACCTGTAAAAGAACCTGCCCAGCCTGTTGTTGAAAAAACGGAGGAGCCTCAGGAGCAGGAATTCAAAGTTTTAGGTAAAATTGATTTATCTCAGATAAGATCAGACAGACCTAAACATTCTGATAAAAAAGATAAAAAACCAGAAGCTCCTAAAAAAGAAGAGCCAAAGGTACAAGCTGAAGCACCAAAAGCGGAAGTAAAACCTGTTGAGAAAAAAGTGGAAGAAGTAAAACCTGCTCAGCCGGAAACTCCGCAAGAGCCACAGAAAATTGAAACTGTTTATCAGAAATTGGATGGTCCAAAGATCCTAAAGGAGAAAGTGGATTTATCACAGTTCCAACAAAAGCCTAAGAAAGAAAGCGGAGATAACTCTTTCAAAAAGAAAAGAAAGAGAATAACCAAGGAAGGAGGAAATCAAGGGCAGAATAACAACAATAACCAGGGACAAAATAACAACCAGGGCGGAAATAATAATAACAATAATAATTCCGACAGAAAGCCATTTAACAGAGGTGGTAACCAACAAGGTGGTAATAATAACAACCGCGGTGGTAACAATAACAACCGTGGTGGCAATAATAATAACCGTGGTGGAAACAACAACAGGAATAAGGTTATGCCTGTTGAATTAACTGACGAACAAGTTAAAAACCAGATTAAAGAAACTTTAGAGAAGCTTACTAATAAAGGTGGTAAATCTAAAGGGGCTAAGCACAGAAGAGAAAAGAGATCTTTTAGAAGAGAGCAGGACGAGCTTCAGCAAGAAATGGAAGCACAAGACAGAACTCTTAAAGTAACTGAATTTATTACGGTAAGCGAATTAGCGAGCCTTATGAATGTAAGTGCTACTGAAGTAATTTCAGCTTGTTTCTCTTTAGGTGTAATGGTTACAATGAACCAACGTTTAGAAGCTGATACACTTACATTAGTTGCTGACGAATTTGGTTATAAAGTTGAATTCTCGGATGCGGATATCGATGACGCTTCATTAGAAGAAGAACCGGATGCAGAAGAAGATTTGTCAAAAAGAGCTCCTATTGTTACGGTAATGGGACACGTAGACCACGGTAAAACATCCCTATTGGACTACATTCGTAAAACGAACGTAATTGCAGGGGAATCCGGAGGTATTACACAGCATATCGGAGCTTACAACGTGAAGCTTGATAATGGTGAGAAAATTACATTCTTAGATACACCAGGTCACGAGGCCTTTACAGCGATGAGAGCACGTGGTGCTCAGGTAACTGATATTGCAATTATTGTGATTGCAGCGGATGATGACGTGATGCCACAAACTAAAGAAGCAATTGCCCATGCTCAAGCAGCAGGTGTACCAATGATTATTGCAATCAACAAAGTAGATAAGCCAGGGGCGAATCCTGATAATATCCGCCAGCAACTTTCAGGGATGAATATCCTTGTAGAAGAGTGGGGAGGTAATGTTCAGGCTCAGGAAATTTCTGCTAAGTTTGGTAACAATGTAGATACGCTATTAGAAAAAGTATTAATCCAGGCAGAGCTATTAGAATTAAAAGCAAATGCAGATAGAAAAGCTTCCGGAGTAGTTATTGAAGCTGCTTTAGATAAAGGAAGAGGTTATGTGGCTACTATGTTAGTGCAAAATGGTACACTTAAAATTGGTGACTATGTATTAGCGGGTAAAAACCACGGTAAGGTGAAGGCAATGCTTGATGAAAGAGGCAAGCCTATGCAGGAAGCCGGACCTTCTATTCCTGTAACGATACTTGGTCTTGACGGTGCGCCGACGGCAGGTGATAAATTCAGAGTTTTCGAAGATGAACGTGAAGCGAAGTCAATTGCAACTAAACGTGAGCAACTTCAGCGTGAGCAGACAATCAGAACTAAGAAGCATCTTACGCTTGATGAAATTGGTCGTCGTATTGCATTAGGAGACTTTAAAGAATTAAATATTATCCTTAAAGGTGACGTGGATGGATCTGTAGAGGCGCTTTCTGACATGTTAGCAAGATTATCTACTGAAGAAATCCATATTAACATCCTTCATAAAGGTGTAGGACAGATTACTGAATCAGACGTATTATTAGCTTCTGCATCTGATGCAATTATTATTGGCTTTAACGTTAGAGCTGGTGGTAATGCAAAAGACCTTGCTGATAAAGAGGAAATTGAAATCAGAACTTATTCTGTAATCTACGATGCTATTGACGAGGTTAAAGAAGCGATGGAGGGAATGCTTTCTCCTGAGATTAAAGAGCAGGTTATTGGTAATGTTGAGATCCGTGAAACCTTCAAAATTTCCAAAGTTGGAACAATTGCGGGTTGTATGGTATTGACAGGTAAGATAACCAGAAACTCTAAGATCAGACTAATCCGTGATGGAATTGTACAGCATACAGGTGAGTTAGAGAGTTTAAAACGTTTCAAAGATGATGTTAAAGAGGTAACTAAAGGTTACGAATGTGGTCTTAACATTAAAGGCTATAACGACATCGAAATTGGCGATATACTCGAGGTTTACGAAGAAGTAGCTGTTAAGAAGAAATTGAAATAATTCAATTTATATATAGAAAGCCCCCGTTATTGTTAACGGGGGCTTTTTTTTTATGAAAATTTAATTTTAGTCTATATAAAGAAAAATTTTAATGTTAATTATTATATGGTTTAATTATTTTAATATCTGTAATATGGTGTGTTTTGTTTGCTATTGCTACTTAAAATGGGTATTATTTATTATTTTTATATATATATCAGTTATTTGTGATTTATTTCATTTATATTCAATTCGAAATATTATTCTTTTTGTTTAGTGTTATTATAAATGGGGTATTTATTTGTTTTATTTATTTTTAGTACGATCTGTGTATTTTGTGTTAACTAATTTTGATTTATTATTAGTATTTTGATTGTTTTAGCTCTGTAATTATTAATTTATTTTGTATTTAATTTATTAATTATGTATTAATATTGTTGAAAAAAAATGAATTTTGCGGATGTTAATATTTTTTAACACATTTGTGTGTTGAAATATTAAATATTGTTAATATGAATGTAAAATTTAAAGTGCTAAGCGCCGGAGTATTGTTCTTTATGGGGCAAAGTGTGTTGGCGCAAAATACAAAAAAGGATTCTGCAACTTCAACCAAAAGTATTGAAGAAGTAGTTATTGTTGGCTTTGGACAGAAGAAAACTGTGAAAGAACTAACAGGGGCTGTAAGTACAATGAATGCTAAAGCTATTGAAGATAACCCTGTGGCTACTTCAGTAGATAAGATGCTTCAAGGTAGAGTAGCTGGGGTGCAGACAGGGGTTTCTAGTGGTCAGCCAGGTGGTTTTGCTTCAGTTCGTGTAAGAGGTATCTCTTCTATTAATGGAGTTAAGGATCCAATTTACATTGTTGACGGGGTTAGAATAAAATCAGGAAACCTTAGTCAAGGTAGTGTAAATGGAGTATCGAACCAAGGGAACGTGCTTGCGAATTTAAATCCAAATGATATTGAGAATATTACTGTTCTTAAGGATGCTGTGTCTACTGCCATGTATGGTGCTGATGCGGGTTCAGGTGTAATTATTATTACAACAAAGAAGGGTAAAAGAGGAGCCGCAAAATTCAATATGAATTTTACTCAGGGGATTACCCAGGATGCTGTTAAAAGACAAGGTGTCCTAAGCGCTGATCAGTATAAAAAATTATTGACTTACTCAATAATGAATGCTTATCAAGGAGATCCAAGTTATGGTGATAACTTTAAAAATTATCAATCTTCTTATGACTTTGTAAAAGGAGGTGGTTTAGATGCTGAAGATGGTGGGTATTATAGTGGGATATTAAATAGCCCATACAATACCAATTGGAAAAAAGCGACACAAAGAGATGTGGCGTACATGAGAAACGTCGAGGCTAACATGTCTGGAGGTAATGATAAAATGACTTATTTTGGATCAATAAATTATTTTGATCAGAACTCAACCGTTAAAGGGGCTGATTTTAAGAGAATTACTGCTACTACAAGTGTTGCTTATCAGGCTACAGAGCGTTTGAAAATTTCTACAGATATTCAAATGGCATATAGTAATACTAATAGCCAACCGGAAGGAGGGGTGTACACTAACCCTTTGCTAGGACAATATTTTAACTTGCCTACAGATCCTCTTAGAAATCCTGATGGGTCATGGTATCTAGGACAAAATGGAAGATTGACTAATGGACAGTTCAATAATGCAGCAATACAGGATTATAATTATCAAAGAAATCAAACTTCCAGAATTTTTGCCAATTTACAGGCGGAATATAAATTAGCAAAAGGTCTTACTTACAAATTTGTATTTGCTCCTGAGTTTATAAACCTTTTAGAAAGTGCTTATTATTCGCCAATACATGGAGATGGTAGAAGTAGTAAAGGACAAAAAACAGATATTTCTACAAGATATTTTAATTTCAACTTGCAGAATATTTTAACTTATAACTTCTCTGCGGATCTTAATAATATGAGTTTTACAGCTTTACAAGAGGCTTATAGAACGCAGTTGGATTTGGTTTCTGCAACAGGAATGGTTGTAGGGTCTCCATATTTGCAGACAATGGATAATTTTATTAAGCCATATAGCGTTGGAGGACAAAAGAATATTGACTCTAGATGGGGTTATGGTTTAGTTGGTCACTATGATTATGACAGAATTATTTTATTAGACGCTTCTTATAGAAGAGATGTTCTATCTAATTTTACACCAGGTAAAAAGGCTGGGAACTTCTGGTCGGTAGGTTTAGGGTTGGATGTAGCACGTTTTGATTTTATGAAAGATTGGAAGGCTATGTCTATGCTTAAATTAAGAGCTTCATATGGTAAAGTTGGAAACCAGGTTTTAGCAAACCCATATGCTTTATATAGCTACAGAGGTAATTATAATGATTTAGCTTCAGCTGATTTAAGAGGAGTTTATAATCCAAATTTATCATGGGAAACAATTAACCCATTAAATATAGGAGTTGATTTAGGTTTCTTAAATAATAGAATTACTTTAACTGCAGAATATTATAATAAGAAATCCAAAGATTTATTATTCCAGATGCCTTTACAAATATCTCAAGGATTACCAAGTTATTGGGCGAATATTGGGGATATGGTTAATAAAGGATTTGAATTTACTGTAAACGCAGATATCCTAAAAAAATCCGATGGTCTTAATTGGAGCGTAAATGGTAATCTTTCTACATTAAAAAATGTAATAACCAATCTTCCTGGAGGAGATATTATTAACCCACCGGTAGGAATTAACGGTGCTTCAATGACTGGTACTATTCTTAGACAGGGTGAGAGTATGAATTCTTACTATATGAGAAAGTGGGCGGGTGTAGACCCTTCTAATGGTGATCCATTATGGTATATCAATGGAAAAGATGGTGCAACTACCAATAAGTATGCAGAGGCTAAAGAAGCGATTCAGGGCACTTCATTAAATAAAGTTACAGGTGGATTTGGTACTAATATCTCATACAAAGGAATTAGTCTTGATGCCTTCTTTACTTATGGGTTTGGTGGAAAAATACTTGATCAATGGATGGGATATACTGTTTCTGATGGTTCTTCTATTGGAAATACTCCGGGTTATGAGTCTCAAATGGACTTCTGGACTCCTGAAAATCCAAATGCAAGTAACCCAAAACCAATTCTTGATTTAGGAAATAAGAGAAGTTTCGCAATGTCTACAAGAAGACTATATAAGAGTGATTATATACGTTTGAGTAACATAAAACTTGCATATACCTTTAAGGGAGATATCTTGGAAAAGACAAAATTGACATCATTACAGATTTATGTTTTAGGTAATAATGTATGGACTCACACATTTGACAAAAACTTAAGACTTGATCCTGAAATTAGCGTAACTGGTAATTATAACTTAGGTATTCCTATTCAGAAAGCCTATATGTTGGGTGTAAATATTGGATTTTAATTAAATAACTTTACAAAAATGAAATTTAAAAATATAAAAATTGCAGCATTAGCATTTACTTTATCTGTAGTTACGTTTAGTTGTAGCCGTGATTTTACGGAAACAGTTTTTAATCAGGATGAAATTGCTGGTGATTGGAAAACTACTGATCAGATGCACTCGTTTGTGTTGGGTGCTTATGTTGATATGAGACAGGAGGAGTATTATGGAAAAGACTTTCAATTATTTGCGGAAGTTAGATCTGATGAAATGTTCTCTAATGGTGCTTCTGGATATTACCAAACAGTGTATAACTATAATATGTTGTCTAATGATGGTTATGCAAGAAATACTTATGAAAGAATTTATAAAGTAGTTGCGAAAGCAAATAGCTTAATTAATTTTGATACAAATAAGCTTGATAATGCAGCGGCTAATCAGGTAGAGGCTAATTATTATGTTGGTCAGGCATATGCTCTGAGAGCTTTAGGTTTTTTTGACTTGCTGAGACTTTATGGTCAGAAATATACTGGGGGTGATACAGGAGTTGTGCTTCCTTTAAAATTTGATCCTCTTGTAAAGCAGGGTAGATCTAGTATTGCAGATGCTGAAAAACAGATTGAGAGTGATTTTAGTAATGCATTGCAAAAGATGACGGCATCTAAATCCAGAGATAATTATGCTAATAAAACCGAATTGTCAATCAATGGATTGAAAGGGTTAATGGCTAGATATTATCTTTATAAAAAAGATTTTGCAAAAGTTAAATCTTTAGTTGATGATATTGTTGGAAGCGGAAACTATAAAGTAGTTGAGACGGATGCAGTTGTAAATTCATGGAGCCCAACAGTAAATAATGCTACTCAAAATTCAATTTTCGAATTGGCTTTTGGTACAGCAGGTATGACTGGAGCTACATCATATAGTAATATGATTAATAGTACGGGTTATGCTAATACAGTTATTAAGGCTGATTTAGTTGGTAAGTATGCTGCTAATGACGTGAGATTAAAATTAATTAATCAATCAGGTGCAACATATTTCCTAGATGGAAAATACCCGGATATCAATGGGTCTAATAATGTTAAGATTGTTAGATATGAAGAGATTATTTTGGATGGTGCAGAAGCTGAGTTGAGCTTGGGTAATACTGCAAAAGCTTTAGAATATTACAATATGATCTTAACAAATAGAGGGTTGACTGCTGCTACGACTGTAACAATGGATGCGATTCAGTTAGAAAGATCTAAAGAATTATTAGGAGAAGGATTTAGAATGTGGGATTTACTAAGATGGGGTAAAGAGGTTCCAAGACCTACAAATGCAAGTAAAGACATCAGGCTTACTATATTTCCTATTCCAAGAGCAGAGACAGATATTGCTGGAACGCCAGTTAAATCAAATCCTGGATATGACAACTAAGATACTTTATTGGTAATTAGAACTAAAAAAAGAGCTACCCTTGGGTAGCTCTTTTTTTTATAGTTAGCCAGTTTGTTTATTGGGCTTATGATATGTTTTGTTATGCATAATGAATAATTTAATTCAGTTTATTGAGATTATTTGTTAATTGTTTTGTTTATACTTTGTCTATTTTTCATATTATAAAAAAAATATAATTTAAATAATCCTTCTGGTAATAAGTGTTTTTGTGATTTTAGCTTATTATAAGTGCCTATGTATTGTTATTTTTTTTGGAAGTGTTAAAAATTATTAACATATTTGTAATAGTTGAAATATTAAAATTTGTTAATATGAATGTAAAATTACGCGTGCTTAGTGCAGGTGTACTGTTCTTTATTGGGCAGAGCGCTATGGCACAAAAGAAAAAAGTAGACACAACCTCTGTAAAAGATATAGAGGAGGTGGTTGTCGTTGCCTTTGGAAAGCAAAAGAAAGAGGCAATTGTAGGTTCTGTTGCGAGAGTTGATAGCAAGGTGCTGGCAAATCAACAAGCGACAAGTGTGTTGTCTGCACTACAGGGAACAGTATCAGGTGTTAATATTGTTACTTCCAGTGCACAGCCAGGAGATAGTCCTAATATTTATATTAGAGGTATTTCTTCAATTAATGCTAGTACCCAACCCTTAATTATTCTTGACGGAGCTCCTTTTGGAGGGAATATTAATAGTATTTCCCAAGATCAGGTAGAATCAATGACTGTGTTGAAGGATGCATCTGCATCAGCACTGTATGGTTCCAGAGCCGCGAATGGTGTGATTATTATAACTACCAAAAAAGGTAAGCTGAATAGTAGACCAAAAGTTAGTATTACTTCTTTGGTTGGTGCTTCAGGACCTGCTGTTGATTTTTATAAGACTATGGGGGCAACTGATTTTATGAAATATACATGGCAAGCGATTAAAAATAATCAGGTATATAAGAATAATACTACAGATGCAGTAGGGGCACAATATGCAACGGATAATATTATAAGCTTATTGGGGTATAATCCTTTTAATGTAAATAAACCAATAGGTGTTGATGGAAATGTAGTAGATGGAGCTAAATTGCTTTGGGATACAGACTGGAGAAAATATCTTATTGATGATTTTGCATTTAAGCAGGAAAGTAGATTTAATATTACCGGAGGTAGTGAAAATACGACTTACTTTGTTGGAGCTGATTACCTGAATACTAAAGGAGGACTTAAAACTTCAGAGTTTGAAAGAGTCACTGTTAGAGCTAATGTTGATAGTAAGGTAAATAATTGGCTACAGGTGGGGGTAAACTCATCATTTGCAACTTCTTTCCAGAATTCACCAACACAATCAGGAGCTTCTTATCAAAGTCCTATACAATGGGTTTATACAGTTCCAAATATCTATCCACTCTATATGAGAGATGAAAAAGGGAATTTACTTTTGGATACCTTTGGAAAAGAACAGTATGATTATGGATCTGCAGGTGCTTCAGGAAGATTGGTGAATGCGGTAAGGGATATCTTGAATAATGAAAGTGCAGTTGGAGCCCTATATAATTATAAGAGGTATTATAAAAGATCCGATGTTGTTGTAAATGGTTATGCACAAACTAATCTTACGGATTATTTAAATTTAAAATCTCAGTTATCTTATCAGATGTATCTATATGATTCCTATGCTTATACTTCAAATCAATATGGTAGTGCAGCGTCTGTAAGAGGAAGAATCTCTCAAAACCGTGATATAGCAAAAACTATTAACTGGACTAACAGTTTAAATTTTAATAAAAATTTTGGGGATCACAATGTGAATGCACAGGCTATCTTTGAAATTATGGATTATAAATATGATGGTTTAGGCGCAGCGGGAACAGGGTTCTTGCCAAATGTATTTGTGCTGAATGGCAAAACCGTATCTGAAGGTGTTAGTGGGTATGTTAATCAGGAAAGGCTTGTAAGTTACTTGGGTAGAGCAGGATATAGCTATAAGAATAAATACTTTATTGAAGGGTCTTTTAGGGCTGATGGTTCATCAAGATTTGCATCAAGTAACAGATGGGGTAAATATTATTCTGTTGGGGGAGCTTATGTAATCAGTGGGGAAGATTTTTTCAAAAATGATATTGTTAATTATTTGAAACTAAAAGGATCATATGGTGAGCTAGGAAATAATAAAACTCAAAATTCTGATGGATCACAAAATTTCTTCCCTTATATGATGCAGTATGATACCGGCTGGAATCAGCTTGGTGCTACTGGGATATTGTTGTTAGGACCTGTTGATTATAATCTAAGATGGGAAAAAACAGCGGCAACGAATTTTGGAATTGAATTTGGGTTGTTTAATAATAGAATTACAGGTAATGTTGAATACTGGAATAAAAAATCTGTAGATCTTATTTATAATAAGCCATTACCTATTTCTACAGGTAACTCCAGTATAATCACTAACGTAGGAGCGATTAAAAACTATGGAGTTGATATAGATTTAACATCACTGAATATAAGTACTAAAAGTGTTGAGTGGAGAACTAGTCTTAACTTATCATTTGCTAAAAATAAAATAACAGAGCTTACGCAGAAGTCATTTATTAATGGTAATAAACGCTGGGAAGTCGGAAGGTCAATATATGACTTCTTTATTCCTGAATGGGCGGGTGTAGATTCTCAAACAGGTATGGGAACCTGGTGGTATAATAAAACAGATACGAATGGTAATGTGACAAGGGAAAAAACTGCAGATTATAATGTAGCAAATCTAGAAGCAAATAAAATTTACGCTGGAAGTTCATTGCCAGATGTAACTGGAGGTTTTAATAATTATCTTAAAATAGGTAATTTTGATTTGAATGCATTATTTAATTTTAGTTTTGGTGGATATATTTATGATTCTACTTATGCAGGTTTAATGTCTGGCTTTAGTGCTGCAGGAAGACAACAGTCAGTGGATGTAATGAATGCATGGCAAAAACCAGGAGATGTAAGTGATATACCAGTTAATATATTGGCACAAAATAATAATAATGGTACTTCTACTAGATTTTTGTTTAAAAATAATTATATAAGACTAAAAGCATTAACGCTAGGCTATAATGTTGATCCAAAATTATTTGGAAATATGGAAATCAGAGGATTGAGATTATTTATTCAAGCTGATAATTTATGGACATGGCAGTCTCATAAAGGAATTGACCCTGAACAAAGTATATCTGGAAATACTGATAGCAGATCTTATAATTTAAGAACTGTTTCAATGGGATTCACACTTAATTTTTAATAATGAAAGAAATGGAAAAGATAAAATATATAATATTATTAGGTTTTTTTGCCTTAATTAATTCATGTACGAGCAATTATTTAGATACTCCGCAACCAACGGATTCTCTTGCTCCGGATGTTGTGTATAGTTCTTATGAAGGTGCAAAAGCGCATATTGCCGGAATTTTAAGAAGAACTCGTGGTCAATTTACAGATTATGATGCTGGTAATGTGGGATCAATATATTTTGCTAGAGAGAATAAAGGAAATATTTCTATAAATTCAGGAAGTTGGTTTCAATTTGATTATGCAAATGAGAATAGAGAACCAAATTTTAGAAGAACAGTATTTAGCTGGAGATTTCCGTATTATTTAATAAACAGAATAAATGATGTTATTGAAGGGGTTAGTGCTTCTACTGCGCTTTCTCCAGATCAAAAGAATGAACTATTGGGACAGGCTTATACAATGCGCGCATTTTTTTATTTTGAATTAAGTTTAGAATTCCAACATACTTATAATTTTGATCCAAATTTACCTGCTCCCCCTATTTATACATCTTCAAAAGTTTTGGAAGGAGCTCCAATGTCTACAATGAAAGATCTTTATGCTTTTATAACTAATGATTTAGAAAAAGCTATTCAGATAGGCTCTGCAAATAGAGGAGATAAATCCTATTTTAATAAAAATGTTTCTTATGCTGTTGCTGCTAGAGTATATCAGGTAATGGGTAATTGGGGAAAAGCAAAAGATTATGCAACATTGGCTTATGGTGGTAATCCAACAGCTGTTTTAAGTCCAGAATTTTATCAATCAGGATTTGATGATATGAATAAAGGTAATGAATGGCTTCTTGCGGATCCGCAACAATCTGATCAGAGTAATTATTATTATCTTGCTCCCCATGGTTTTTATACCAGAACTGAAAGTGCTTATAATAACACTTATATAAATAAATCTTTTGTTGCCCTATACTCTGCGACCGATGTAAGAAATCAATTTGCTAAAACAACTGCAACAGATTATAGAATGTGGTATACTAAGAAATTTAAATTTTCATTTACAGCAGCTTTTGCCATTATAAGGACTCCAGAAATGATTTTAATTCAAGCTGAAGCAATGTATAAGCTGGGTGATGAAAATGGTGCTCACGATTTGCTTTATGCATTACAAAAAAATAGAGATCCTCAGGCTGTAAAATCTTCTACAACGGGTAATGCTTTTTATGAAGAAATTCTTTTAGAAAGACAAAAGGAGCTTTATGGGGAAATTGGTGTAGAGTGGTATGATGCAAAAAGATTGAGGAGAGGGCTCAAGAGAGATTCTTGGCATAGACTTAATATGGCTAGTAACCCACTATTACCAGATGATAAAAGATTTTTCCTAAAGATTCCACAAACGGAATTAGATGCAAATCCAAATATCCCTCAAGATATTAATTTAAGTAGATAGTATTTACTTTCATAATTACTAAAGCCTGCCATTTTATGGTGGGCTTATTTATTTACAATAGTAAAGATAAATAATCTAAAGAAAAGAGTTTTATTAGTTTCTTAATAGATATATAATCTGTTTTTTAACTTTATTCGGAATTTAATTTGGTCATATTAATTAATATTAACATATTTGCAATCCTCAAAAGTTAAAATTTGTTAATATGAATGTAAAATTCCGCGTGTTGAGCGCCGGTGTACTATTTTTTATAGGACAGGGGGCTATGGCTCAAAAGGCCAAAAAAGATACAACAGCTACAAAAGAAATTGAAGAAGTTGTTGTTGTTGCTTATGGAAAGCAAAAGAAAAACTCAGTTGTAGGGTCCAACCTACAGATAAAATCTGAAAAATTGGCTGAAAGACCAATCAGTGATGTATCTCAGGCATTAGATGGCGCCGGCCCTGGTATTCAGGTAAGTGCAAGTACTGGTCAGCCAGGAGAAGGTTTGTCGGTTCGTATTAGAGGTATTAGTTCATATAGCTATAGTAATAACCCTCTTTACGTTTTAGATGGTGCTATTTATAACGGCCCATTATCTGCTATTAACCCTGCAGATATCGAGTCAATTAATGTGCTTAAAGATGCTGCGGCAACTTCTTTGTATGGTTCCAGTGCAGCAAATGGTGTTGTATTATTAACTACAAAAAAGGGAAAAAAAGGAAAAGATAGAATTGATTTTTCTGCAACAACAGGTATTTCTGCACGTTCAATCCCTGAATATGACAGAGTAAATGCTGCACAATATTATCCGTTAACTTGGGAGGCACTTAGAAATGGACGTTTGTCTTCAGGAATAGATGCTGCAAATTCTTATGCAACCAACAATTTGATTAATGTCCTTAAGACAAATGTGTACAATGTACCAGATAATCAATTAGTGGTGAATGGTATATTGAATCCAAATGCTAAGCTTAGATATGATGATTTTGATTGGGCAAGACCTTTAATTGGTACTGGTATCAGAAATGAATATAACTTAGGTCTTAGTGGAGGAACAGAGAAAACAACATACCGTACATCATTAGGCTATACTAAGGAAGACGGATATCTTAAAACTACAGACTTCGAAAGATTTACACTTCGTGTTGCTGTAGACTCACAGGTTAAGTCTTGGTTAAAGCTAGGAGCTAATTTATCTGCAGCAGCTATTACTAGAAATAATGGAGTAGATGGAGCTGCTAGTTCTGCTTCTTACGTGAACCCTTACAGATGGACGAGAGTTATGGGGCCTATTTATAGTCCATATATTATTGATCCTGTAACAGGGCAGCGTGTTATTGATCCAGTAACAGGACAGGAAATGTTTGACCCGGGAGATAAAAGAGGTACTGATGCCGCAGCGGGTAGAAATGTTATTGCAGAAACATTATGGAATAGAAACTTCACAAGAGACTATAATGTAAATTCAATACTTTATGCAGAAGTAGCAATTGATCCTTACTTAAAGTTCACAACGAATGTTGCATACAGCTACCAAAATACATTCCGTAAAACATATACCAATAAATTAATTGGTGATGCTGCAGGTCTAGGTAGTGCAGAAAGGTATACTAATTTCTATCAGACTTTGAACTGGAATCAGAAATTATCTTATACAAGAAAATTTGGTGATCACTCTTTAGATGCTTTCTTTGCACATGAAAACTATAGATATTCATATGATTATTTATATGCATATAAGACTGGACAGACTGTAGATAATAATGATGAAATGATAAACTTTGTTACTCCAAAGAATACCAATGGTTATTATAATATTTATACAAAAGAAAGCTGGTTTGGTAATTTGAGTTATGGATACCAAGGTAAATACCATTTACAGGGGTCTATCAGATGGGATGCTTCTTCCAGGTTTGCGAAAGATGTTAGATGGAATGCTTTCTGGTCTGTAGGAGGTAACTGGGTTGTTTCAAATGAATCGTTCCTGAAAGGAAACTCAGTAATTAATTACCTAAAGCTAATGGCTTCTTACGGGCAGGTAGGTAATGATGCTTTAAATGGATATTATCCATACCAGACGCTATATAGTATTGGTTATCCAAACGTAACTGAAGGAGGTATTTTATTCAATCAGTTATCAGATCCTAAATTAACATGGGAATCCAATAACCAAACGGATGTTTCATTAGAATTCGGTTTATTTAAAAGTAGAATTACAGGTAGTGCTGGATGGTATAGAAGATATACAAAAGATATGCTATTCAGAGTTCCTGTGCCTGTTTCAGCTGGTGTACCAGATGATGGTGTAGCAAGAAATGTAGGTGATATGCAGAATACAGGATGGGAATTCCAGTTGTCAGCAGATATTATCAAGAATCAAAACTTTAAATGGAATGTAAATATAAATGCATCGACTTATAAAAATGTTTTGAAAAAATTAATTCCTGGACAGTCCGAAATTATTAACGGAACAAAGAGAATTATTGAAGGTAAGAGTATTTATGACTACTGGTTAAGACAATGGTATGGTGTAGATCCTAAAGATGGAGCTCCATTATTTGTAGCTGACCCTCAATTTGTAAATCCTAATGCATTGTCACCGGATATCAGAATGATTGATGGGCAGGCTTTAACTACAACTCATACTAAGGCAAAATATGACTGGTCAGGATCTGCGATTCCAGATTGGTATGGTAGTTTTGGTTCTAACTTCAAGTACAAGAACTGGGATCTTAGTGTAATGTTTACTTATCAGATTGGTGGTAAGATTTATGATTCTAACTATGCTGGTTTAATGTCTGGTTATCCACAAGGAGGAGCGCTTAGTACAGATATACTAAACAGATGGACAACACCTGGGCAGATAACAGATACTCCTGCAATGAATACAGCAACATATAATACTGCTGGACAGCAAAGTTCAAGATGGTTAGTAAGTGCAAGCTATATTCAATTGAGAAACGCAACTTTTGGATATACATTTAATAAAGAATCTCTTAAGGATCTTGGTGTAGATAACTTACGCCTTTATGTATCTGGAGAAAATATTTGGGCTAAAACAGCAAGAAAAGGATTAGAGCCAGGAGGTGGCGGTTTTAATGGAACCGTGGCTCCAAGATATACTCCTGCAAGAATTGTTTCTTTAGGTCTTAATGTTTCATTCTAATTTTATCTAAACAATGAAAAAAATAAAATTTAATATAAAAACTTTTATCCTTATTGTAGGGATTTCGGCTGGTCTTGCATCATGTAATTCAGATTACTTAGAAACATCACCAACGGATAATGTTAATGAGGAAATGGCTTTATCAACTGCGGATAATTTAAAAGCCCTTGTTAATGGTATGCATCGTAATATGTACTACCGTCAGAATTCATCACAAGGTCAGAGTGGTCAGGCTGGTGTTATGATTATGACTGAAGCTGCTAGTGATGACGTGATTTGGGCTTCTACTGGTAATAACTGGTATATTAGTTCGGTAAGATGGTTAGATCAGGGGAATGAGAATTCTAGTAATACTTACTACCCATACCAGTTTTATTATTCTATGATTAGAAATGCTAATTTGGTAATTAATAATGCTGCAAAAGTAACTGGTGATCAGCAAACAATTGATACGGCTGTAGGAGAGGCTTTAACATACAGAGCATTTAGTTACTTTAATCTTGTACAATTCTATGGTAAAAGATATGTTGCAGGAGCAAATAATAATCAGGAAGGAGTTCCTTTAAGACTTGAAGCTAACGAAAAACCTTTGGCTAGAGCATCAGTTGAAGAGGTGTATGCTCAAGTTAACAAGGATCTTCAATTAGCCTTAACTAAGTTAAATGGAGTTGGCAGATATAGCAAATCTCACTTTGATTCAAATATTGTAAAAGGTCTTTTAGCGAGAGTGGCACTGACTCAGGGTAACTATAAAGCAGCAGCGAATTATGCAAAAGAAGCAAGAGCTGGATATCCACTTATGGATAATGCAGCATATAAAGCTGGATTCAATTCTGCGGCTAATATCGAATGGATGTGGGCTACAATTATGGTTCCGGATCAGTCAGATGGCTTTGGTAATTTCTCTGCTTATATGTCCAGGAATTATAACTCTACACAAATCAGACAAGCTCCTAAATTAATGAACTCTACATTAGTTCAGTTATTTCCTGCTACCGATGTTAGGACACAAGTTGTTGACCCTAGCGGAAATCATATTCCTTGGCTTTCTACTAAAAATGCACAAGGTAAAATAGTTAGAACTAGCGCTTATAGCAATTATTCAGTATTCCCATATTCCAGTCAGAAATTTATGGTTAAAGATCAAGGTGAAGCAACAGCAGATGTACCATATATGAGAGCTGCTGAAATGTACCTTATCGAAGCTGAGGCATTGGCTAGACTAGGTGATGAAGCTGGATCTAAAGCTATATTCAATGAATTACAGAAAAATAGAAATACAGCATATGCAGGAGCTATCACTTCTGGAGCAGCTTATATTACTGAAATTCTAAATACAAGAAGACTTGAGCTTTGGGGAGAAGGATTCAGATGGTTTGATTTGAAAAGACTTGGTCAAGATCTTGATAGAACTGGAACTAATCAATCAGATGTAGTAATGAATGGACTTATAAAAGTTCCATCAACAGACTTTAGATGGCAGTGGCAAATTCCTCGAGCAGAAATCAATGCTTCTCAAGGAGTGGTTACTCAAAATCCATTGCAATAATTAAATCAAATTACTGCATAAATAAGTAAAGCGACAGAAAAATCTGTCGCTTTTTTATTTGCCTGAAATCTAGAAGGTATATGGATATAATAACTATAAAAATGTCTATACATTCCCTTACGAAACTACTTTTTGGCAACTAATATATAGTCATTCCATATAAACTTTCTCTGACTTGTATTTTTTAGTATTCCCTGAAATGTTCATTAATAGCACTTTATTTAATGAGTAAGAAATCGTATGCTTACCAGTAAGATAGCGGAATACAAATTTTTATGACGATCAATAGGTTGGGGCTACCTTTAGCATATTATTGATATAGTAAATACTATAGAGTTTAGTACTGTGCATTTGGTTCTTAGCCGGTTTTCTACATTTATATGACATTCATAAAGCAAATTATTTTTCAACTAAAATTTCTTTTTCACCTTTTGTCATAAATATTAAGGATGCATAATCAAATGTTTCATGTGCTAAACTCTTTTTAAGTAATAGTAAAAATATGAAGCTTAAGTTTGTTTAAACATGAATGTGAAATTATACATGCCAAATGATGGTATATGTTCTTTATAGGGCAAAATATTACAGTACAGAAAGTAAAAAATACACTTCTTCAATACGAGATATTGAAGGGGTTGTTGTAAGAACTATTGGATTTTCAGGGGAAATTTTGGCCTATTTAGCAGGTTTAAAAGTAGCTTACAATAGCTCGCTAGAGCGAATTGTGGAACAGAAGTAGATTACAATGTTTCAGAGCGCTTATGAATCATGGGTAGATTGGAGAAGAACAGGTTTTCCAGTCTTTACAAAAATACCATCTTTCAATATGACTGGAAATACAATTCCAAGGAGGCTTTCCTATCCGCAGATAGAGATTAATGTTAATACAAACTCGTTGCAGAATGGCCCGGGGATACCTGTTCTATTCGAGTCTCTCAAGACCAAAGTTTGGTGAGATCAGTAGATTAATTGCAATATTATAGTCGCTAATTAAAAAACCGGAAGAAATTTCTTCCGGTTTTATTTTATAAATAATTAAGTGTTTAATATCCAAAAAGATATATTGGAAAGTAAAAGTGGTTTTATTTACTTTTCAACTGATACTAAAAATGAGAGGAATATAGGTAGTGTATTTTCTATGTTTTAGAAAATACACTATTTCTTTAGTTGTTCTCTCAAGAAAACAATCTCTTCTTTAAGTTCAGATATTCTCTCCTTGTACGACAGGATTAGTTTTTCATAGAGCTCTTTATCTTCTTTGTATCTTTTCTCCAATTCACTAATAATATTTTTCTCATCTTCCTGACTGTAGGCTTTTGAAGACTCTTTTATACTTGTGTTGGGAATATCTTTTTTCAACATGTTTCCCTCTCCTGTCAGAAACCAGTCAGGATTTATTTCAGGATATGCCTTTAGTATCTGCTCTATCTTCGAAGCCCCAATATTCTTTGTTGCTTTATCTAAGAACCCATTGGATAAGCCAACTTCTTTATAGAAAGTACTTTTATTAATTCCCTTAAAATCGATAATTTGTAGAATTCTGTCAACTATCAAAATGTTAAAATTTAGATTAATTACTATTTAAGCTTTGTTATTTAGAAAATATTCCGTATACTTGTTTCTTAATTGAAACAAAAAGAGCAATGAACAAACCTACAAAAAAAAGACAGACTTACAATACTGAAGCTGTAAAAGTTCTGGCGGATGAGTTTGGGGTGACACCTCAATTTGTTAGACAATGTATCCGTAAAGAAAAATATAGTCTTACCGCAGATGCTATACGTAAGAAATACTATGAATTAGCGGGTCCTTCAGATAGAGCTATAAATGATTTTAGAACTGGTAATTAGTTTTACAAAATGAACAAAATCCGGTAATTCGGATAAAAAGGAGTGTACAGGTTTCTGATGAAATTTTGAACTATAAACACTTTACGAAAAACCACTGGTAAAAGTATGTCATGAATACTAAATTAGTGGAATAATTCTGGGAAACATTGTTGATGAGATGCAGTACATGTACGATCGATCACAAATAACAAATAATATCAACAGTTTCTTATTTCTTCACAGGGAATTACTAGTGTGAAATTACATTGGTAATAGTACTCCCGAAAATATACTGCAACAGAGTCCGGATAGTATTCAATAGTTAAATACTTTCTCGGTTGTATGTTCATGGCACATTCATAAATTAAACAAGTTAGTTTCAAGTAAAGTTTTCAATCATTGCTATGTTCCTCTAATTGTATATTAATTATTCACTGTCTAGACTCCTGTTGCTTTAATAATAAAATAAATCTTATTAATATGAAAGTAAAATTACACATGCTTCGTGTAGGTGTTCTGTTCTTTATAGGACAAGGACTGCTGGCACAAAAGAAAAAGCCTGATACAACTTCCATTAAAGATATAGAAGAAGTTGTGGTTGTGGCCTTTGGAAAACAAAAGAAAGAAGCAATAGTAGGCTCTGTAGCGACTGTTGATAAAAGAATAATTGAAACCCAGCAGGCAACAAGTATTTTAGGAGCGCTTCAGGGAACTGTAACAGGTGTGAATGTAATAGCCGCGGGCGGTATGCCTGGTGATAACCCTTCTATTTATATAAGAGGTGTCTCATCTATTAATGCTAGTACTCAGCCATTAATTATTGTAGACGGGTCACCTTATGGCGGGAATATCAACTCTATTCCACAAGATCAGGTGGAATCAATGAGTGTACTGAAGGATGCATCTGCTACTGCGTTGTATGGATCAAGAGGTGCTAATGGTGTTATTATTATAACAACTAAAAAAGGAAAGCTAAATACAAAACCCAAAGTGAATGTTACTTCTTTAATTGGAGTCTCTTCATCGGCAGTGAAATTTCACGAAGTGCTTAGGGCGGAAGATTTCATGAAGTATTCCTGGCAGGCTATAAGAAATGCAAGAATTGTTAGTAATGGAGAAACACCAGGCGTAGCTGCACAATATGCTACAAATAATATAATAAATACATTGGGATACAATCCTTATAATGTAACCAATCCTATTGATGATAAGGGAAATGTAGCTACCGGTGCCAAATTGTTGTGGGATACTGATTGGGAAAAAGAGCTTATCAATAATTCAGCTTTCAAACAAGAACATAGACTAAATATTTCAGGTGGCAGTGAGAATACAACCTATTTTATAGGTGTAGATTATCTGGATATGTATGGAAATATTAAAACGTCAAGATTTGAGCGCTTGGGCTTCAGGGCTAATGTTGACTCAAAGATTAATAGATGGCTGAAGGTGGGATTAAATACATCATTTAGTGCTTCTTCTCAGAATTATCCAACGCAATCAGGAAGTACATTTCAAAGTCCAATACAATGGGTTTATACTTTGTCGGGTATTTATCCGATTTATATGAGAGATGAAAAAGGGAATATTATTTTAGATGCTTTTGGCAGATCACAATATGATTATGGAGATACCTCTGTTTCGGGGAGGCCTGTAAATGCACAGCGGCCTTTGTTAACGAATGAAAATGCTCTTGGAGTATTATATAATAATAAAATACGATATAACAGATATGATACCTTTATTAACGGATTTGCAGAAGTTACCCTTACAGATTATCTAAAGCTAAGATCCCAAGGGTCATTTCAGCTGTATAATTATGATAGCTATTCTTATACACATTATGCTTATGGAGCTGCTGCGAGTGTAAAAGGAAGAGTTTCCCAAAACAGAGATTTGGCGAAAACCATAAACTGGACAAATAGTTTAGACTTTAATAAAAATTTTGGGAAGCATAATATTAATGCCCAAGCCATATTTGAATTGATGGATTATAGATATGATGCTCTTAATGCACAAGGAACAGGGTTTCTACCAGAAGTATATGTTTTGAATGGAAAAACAGTTTCCGAGGGAGTTGGAGGATATATTAACCAAGAGAGACTTGTAGGTTATTTGGGACGATTAGGATATAATTATGCCAATAAATATTTTATTGAAGGATCTGTAAGAAATGATGGTTCAACAAGATTTGCTCCTGAAGTCAGATGGGGAACTTTTTATTCTGTAGGTGGGGCCTGGGTTGTTAGTCAGGAAAATTTTTTCAAAAATAAGATAGTCAATTACTTAAAACTGAAATCTTCGTATGGAGAATTAGGGAATAATGGAGCGGATGGGTATTTTCCTTACATGATGTCCTTTGCAACAGGTTGGAATCAACTTGGGCAAACAGGCGTTTTATTGGGTGGGGCAAGAGACTATTTTCTTACGTGGGAGAAGACTGCTTCTTTAAATGCAGGTGCAGAAATAGGCTTTTTAAAAAACCGAATAACAGCAAATGTAGATTACTTTAACAAAAGATCTATAGACTTAATATATGCCAAACCCTTACCTGGTTCTACCGGAAATACTTCGATTACAACTAATATAGGAGCACTAAGAAATTACGGATGGGAATTCGATATTTCCTCATTAAATATCAGTTCTGATAAATTCCAGTGGAGAACAAGTCTTAATCTCACATTTGAAAAAAATAAAATAACAGAACTTACTCAGGAATCATTTATCAATGGAACTAAAAGATGGGAGGTAGGTTCGTCATTGTATGATTTCTTTTTGGTTGAATGGGCGGGGGTTGATACTAAAACCGGAATGGGTACCTGGTGGTATGATAAGAAAGACGCACAAGGAAATGTAACAAGAGAAAAAACTACCGATTATAATTTGGCTAATGCGGAAGCTAGTAAAAGGTATATGGGAAGTTCTTTGCCCAAATTCAGAGGGGGCTTTACCAATTCTTTCAAATACGGAAGTTTCGATTTGAATGCTCTGTTTAACTTTTCATTTGGTTCTTATATATATGATTCTTCCTACGCATCATTAATGTCAGGATTCTTATCGCCCGGAAATCAACAATCTGTAGATGTCAGGAATGCATGGCAAAAACCTGGAGATATTACAGATGTACCCGTTAATATAATGGCTAATAATCAAAATAATGCACTTTCCTCGAGGTTCTTGTTTAAAAACAACTTTATAAGACTAAAATCATTAACACTTGGGTATAATGTAAGAGAAGATTTACTTGATAAAATGGGAGTGTCTAGTATGAGAATTTTTCTACAAGGAGATAATGTGTGGACGTGGCAGAGTCACAAAGGAATTGATCCGGAGCAAAGTTTGGCAGGAACAACAAATAGTCGATCATATAACTTAAGAACCATTTCTTTAGGATTTAGTATAGGATTTTAAAACAAAAACAATGAAAAATATTAAATATATAATAGTGATTATTGGTCTTTCCGTTGCAATGTTATCTTGTAGTGAAGAATATCTGAATGAACCTAAACCAACAGATGTTGTGTCTCCGGATGTCGTATATGGATCGTATGAAGGGGCAAAGGCTCACATTGCAGGAATATTAAGGCGTACCAGAGGCCAGTTTTTAAATACCGAAAGTGGAAATCTGGGATCCATGTATTTTGCCAGAGAGGTGAAAGGTAATATTAGTGCAGTTAGTGGTAGTTGGTTCAGAAATGACTATGAAAATAATTTTAGAGAACCAAATTCCAGCAGGTCTCAATTCAGCTGGAATTTCCCATACTATCTTATTAATCAGGTAAACTCATTTATTGAAGGTGTGGAAGCAAGTACAGCGATATCAGAAGAAAACAAGAAAATATTATTTGGCCAAGCTTATACGATGAGAGCCTATTTTTATTTTGAACTTAGTTTAGAATTTCAGCATACTTATACTTATGATCCTAATCTGCAAGCTCTACCGATATATACAAAATCCAATGCTACAACTGGCCAGGCAATGAGTACTATGAAGGATATGTATAAATTAATTACGGATGATTTAGAAAGAGCTATTGCTATAGGTTCTTTAAATAGAGAGAATAAATCTTATTTCAGTAAGGCAGTTTCATATGGTATAGCTGCCAGAGTATATCAGGTGATGGGCAATTGGCCTAAAGCTCAGGAATATGCTAATAAAGCATATGGAGGAAATGTAGATGCAGTCCTTAGTCCCCAATTTTATGCATCAGGCTTTGACGATATGAATAGAGGGAATGAATGGTTACTGGCAGATCCGCAACAAGCAGATCAATCCAGTTATTTTTGGCTGGCACCGCACGCCTTTTATACCCGAACCGAGGACGGATACAGTAATACTTTTATTAATAAATCCTTTGTTGCACTTTTCTCTCCAACTGATGTTAGGAATCAGTTTTTTAAAACTGGTGCCGGGATTACGGATTATAGAGAATGGTATACCAAAAAATTTAAGTTTGCTTTTACCTCTCATTTGGTTTTAATGAGAACTCCTGAGATGATTTTAATCGAAGCCGAAGCAATGTATAAACAAGGGAATGATAGTGGAGCTCATGATTTGTTATACAAATTACAAAAAAATAGAGATGTTCAGGCTGTAAAGTCATCAAATGTCGGAGTAGCACTGTATGAGGAAATTTTGACAGAACGGAAAAAGGAGCTATATGGAGAAATAGGAGTGGAGTGGTATGATGCTAAAAGATTGAGAAGAGGACTTCCAAGAGATATTTGGCATAGAGTTAATCTGGCAAACAATCCAATACTGCCAGATGATAAACGTTTCTTTCTAAAAATTCCGCAATCAGAAATTGATGCAAATCCCCATATTCCTAAAGATATAAACAATAACAGATAATATAAGAACTAAAAGTAGTACTAGTGAGAGAAGAATAGGTGTTTGCCTGGTATGCTGAAAAAGGAGATTGTATTTGAATAAAAGCTCTTGCTGATTAGGTTATAAATAGACCTCAGTAAAGAAGATCGTATCGTGAAATTGGTTGACTTTAAGAATCAGTAATTCTTTATCAAAAAAATCTCTACTTTTGTACCTCATTCCAACAAGATGAGGTACTTTTTTTTATGGGTAGTTTTGGTGTCGGGAACTATATCGGCACAGGTTGTTAATAAGACTGATAATAATAGAATTGCAGAAGATTCTGTTATTGTAGATAATGGTAAAAAAGATTCTATGAAAATCTTTAGACCGGTAATTAGCGACTATAAATTCAAAACGCAGAGAGGGGAAGCAAAGATATTTGATACAGTTTTTTCACATGAAAAAACATATATCTTTTCACAGTATAATAACAAAGACAACTTCGGGAAAGTCCAGTTCGCTAACTCCGGACAGACTTTTAATCCGTTAGTGTACGAAACTAATCTACAGCAGAATCTTGCGGTATTACCAACAGGAAAATCCTTTAGTATATTAGGCGTAGATGATATTAAATACTATGATGTAAAAACACCTACAACTACATTTATATATCACACAGCACCCGGAAGCGGACATGTACTAAGCTCTACTTATACCCAGAATATAGGGAAAGACTTTAATTTCTTTGTTAATTATATGGGACTGCGTGCCAAGGGGATCTACCAGAGAAACCTTTCAGCGAGCAATAACTTTAATGCCGGAGCGCACTATAAGAATAAAACAGGGCGTTACGAGCTTTATGCACATTACCTTAATCAGAATGTGAATAATGAAGAAAACGGTGGTATCAAAACTTTAGATCAGTTCTTAGGCGGGGATTCCCGTTTTAATAACAGGCTGAATATGGAGGTTAACCTGAATAATACAGAGAGCTTCTTTTCTTACAGAAGGTATTATCTGAGTCATGATTTTGGTTTATTCAGAATCAATGATGCTTTTCCTTTGAAGATCAGGCATATGTTGATGCATGAGGGGAATAAATATTATTACACTCAGAATGGAACAGAAAGCTATTATACAACCAATGCAGCAGATATTATCAGTGGTTTTTTTCCATCAACAAAAAAGTATTCTAAAAAACTGACTAATGTTGTAAGCTTGGTTTTTGATAGAGAGAAATTTAAATTAGATGCCGGACTGAAATATCAGAATGTAATTTTGGGAACCAATCAGATCTTCCTGCCGAATAATGTTGTAGATAATAACACCGTTTGGAAAGAGAATAGAATAGGAGTAGAAGGAAATTTGCAGGTTAAACTCTGGAATAGATTCGATCTCAATTCTTCCGCAGAATATACTACAGGAAGCACATTCGGGAACTTTATTCGTATCAATAACAAAGTTTCCTTTATTCCTGCAGAAGGTTTTGCTGTAGAAGGGAAACTAAACTTCCAATCCGGAGCGCCATCATTTAACCTACTGTTGAACGGGTCTCAATATAGAAACTTCAACTATGTTAATTTAGGTTTCAAAAATCAGAGCGTTTTAGAAGCCGGAGGTATTGTGAGACTGAAATGGTTCGATGCATCAGCATTTCTTAACTATTTCAGTATTGGAAACTATGCCTATATTGATGCTAACAAACAGATGCAGCAGTCAACTTCATCCATTAATATTACTCAGGCTGGAGGAGATGCAACTTTTAAATATGGAAAATTCCATCTGAACGGAAGAGTATTATTCCAGTCTGCAATTAATAATAAAGACCTTATGCCAATGCCTGGCTTTGTTGGGCGTGCAAATGTATATTTTCAGTCCAAAGTATTCAAAGATGCGGCAGAAGTTCAGGCAGGAGTTAAAGCATATTACTTCAGCAAATTTGCTTCCAGAGAATTTTTCCCGGTACTTAACGAATTTGTACTGCCAAGTGCAACATCGGGCTATTCTATCGGTGGAAAACCAATGATGGACTTGTATATTAATCTGAAAGTAAAAACCATGATGTTCTTTATAGAAGGACAGCAGATTAATACAACAATATCAGGGAATAAAGGTTTTGCTGCGCCATATTATCCGGTTGCCGATTTCAGGCTTAATTTGGGTATAGTTTGGTATATTTTTTCATAAATTTGAAGAATGGCAGATTGTCGTTTTAATATTGATTTCAGGGACATACCAAGCATTCCTGAAATGTTGAAGGATTACCTGAATGGTAATCTTTCAGCGTACCACGGGTTACAATTCAGTAAAGATAATGCCTTAGCACAGGCAAATAAAAAATCCAGAAATTATCCTTTCGGACACAGAGAAGTTCTTACGGAGGTTCTTACAAAGCAGATGCGAAATATAGCTATTAGCGCCAAGCAGATGCAGAATATCGAGCTATTGCGTAAGGAGAATACTTTTACTGTAACCACGGGGCACCAGCTAAATCTATTTACCGGGCCGGTATTCTTTATCTATAAGATTCTTCAGACCATAAAAACCGCCAAATATCTGAATGAGAATAATGAAGGGAAAAACTTCGTTCCGGTATTCTGGATGGCAACAGAAGATCATGATTTTGATGAAATTAACCATTTTAAAACAGAAGGTAATTTCTATCAGATTCAAGAAAAATCAGGTGGAGCAGTAGGACGGATTAAGTCCTCCGATCTTTCTTTCCTGGATGTTTTTGAAAAAGAATTTAAAGATTTTACATACGGAACCGAATTAGTCCGCTGGGCAAAGGAAGCATATCAGGAAGGGAGATCGCTAACTCTTGCTACAAGAATTTTGGTTAACAGAATTTTTGGAGATTCAGGATTGCTTATCCTTAATGGAGATGATAAAAAACTAAAAGCATTGGCCGCTCCTGTTTTCAGAAAAGAACTACTGGAAAATAGTCTTTATGAGAATTCTAAAGAAACCGTTGATGTTCTGATTAATCAATATGGTAAGGTTCAGGTTAATCCGAGAGAGATAAATCTCTTTTACCTTAGAGATGAGTCAAGAGACAGAATTGAAAAGACCGGCAGTTCCTATCATGTTGTAGATACAGATATTAGTTTTAGTGAGGAAGAAATATTAGCAGAACTGAATACTAACCCTCAGCGGTTTAGTCCAAATGCTGTTCTGAGGCCAGCATACCAGGAAACTGTTTTACCCAATATTATTTATATCGGCGGGAACGCAGAGATTATGTACTGGCTGGAACTCAAGAAATTCTTTGAAGCAATAGATGTAGAATTCCCGATTTTAGTACCCAGAAATTCATTGGCCTTTATTACAGAGAAAACACTTCGTAAGATCCAAAAACTGGACTTATGTGTAGAAAATTTCTTTGGAAATTATCAGGAAGTTGTTCACAGTAAACTGCTTGGGAAAACATCTCTGCAACCATTATTGGAAGAAAAAGAAGAAAATATCAAATCCATGTTCAGCGAGCTGAAGAAGCAAGCGGAAACAACCGATAAAACATTTGGTAACCTTGTGGCAGCGGAAGAAGTCCGTCAGCTTAAATCTTTCGAGAGAATGCATAAAAGATTGCTTCGTGCAGAAAAAATTGTGCAGGCAGATCTCTATCAGCGCTACAACCAATTATATGAAGTAGTAAACCCTGCCGGAGTATGGCAGGAACGTAAAATTAATTTTAGTAACTTCTATGCTGAAAATGGACGCAACTGGCTTAATACTTGTTACGAGAATATCGAAGTTGCCCATCCTGAATTAACAGTGGTGGTTTTATAAAAACAAAAAGTTTATTTTTGCATAATAATATACGCTAATGAAGAAATTATTTATATCAGCATTATCTGTTTTCTGGCTTTCTGCATCTGCACAAAAGACACATACAGTAATAGCTAAAGATAATCCGTATAGCATTTCCAAAAAATATGGTCTTACACTGGATCAGTTCTATGCACTGAATCCGGATGTAAAAAACAAAACTTTGGATATTGGAGATATCGTTGTGATATCCAAAACAGGAAAAAATGTTACTGAAACAGTAACAGCCAAAACAACCTCAGGACAGATAGCTGTAAAACAAGGGCAATCCTTGTATGCTATTTCAAGAGATTATCATGTTTCATTAGCAGATATCAAAAAACTGAATCCTGAATTAGGAGAAGGGCTGCAAATCGGACAGAAGATTAATCTGCCTGCTGCAAATATTAAAAAATATGGTGTTGCCGAAGTTTCTGCTGAGCCTGTAGTTCAGGAGAAAAAGCACGAAGAAAAACCTGTAGAAACATCTGCTAAAGCAGAAAATTATCTGGTTCAGCCAAAAGATACTTACTATAAGATTACCAAGAAATTTAATATTTCTCAGAAAGATTTATTCCGTATGAATCCTGGATTAGAAGAGAAAGGACTTCAGCCCGGAGTACCCATTGTTGTAGGAAGTGGAAGTGTTGTAGCTGAAGCTATAAAACCTGAAGAAAAGCCAAAGGTTTCAAAAATAGATGACACTCCTTCAGAACAGCCTAAACGTGAAACCATAAAAACCGAGGCTACGGCAGACGATATTACTTATACCGTTCAGCCGGGAGATACTATTTTTGGTATTCTGAATAAATTCGGCGTAAGTTTGGATCAGTTGATAGAACTGAATCCACAGCTTTCAAACGGATTAAAAGCCGGAATGGTTCTTAAAATTAAAAAATCTAGTGATAGCTCATTTATCAAATCTTCAGGTGATGCACTGAACGTTGTTCTGTTGTTGCCATTCGGATTCGATACCAATGATGCGAAATACAGAAATGCTGCACTGGACTTTTTAACAGGAGCTAAACTGGCAATCCAGAGAAATGTAGCGAAAGGACAAAAGTTAAATATTAATGTAATAGACGAAGGGAGCGAATCTTCATTTCAGAAAGCACTAACTTCCATTAATAAGGACAATACAGATCTTATTGTAGGGCCATTCTTCAAGTCTGATGTTGTGGAACTTATGTCTTATGTTTCTTCAAAGAAAATCCCGGTAATCTCTCCTTTTGCAAACTCTAAGGATTTGTATAAATATGGTAATCTGATCATTATAGAAACAGATGCTTCTACCTATGCAGAGAGAATTGCTAAAGAAGTTTCGGACTCTTATAACGGAGAGAAAATATACATTGTAGGAGATTCTTATGCTGAAGATATTCGCACAAGATTAGAAAAATCTCTTAAAAAACCAAATATTGCTATTGTAGCAAATCCTAATGATATTCAGGTTGATAAGAATATGATGACAGGACAGTCCGCTCCTGTAATTGCAGTTCTGGCATCGGATAATGAGGCTACAAAATCTTCTTTTACCAACAGAATGGTTTCTTTAGGAAAAGAGGTTTCGGGGGTAAAGGCATTCAGTATGTTCTATTCCAATGACTTTGATAAAAAAGAAGCAGATCTGGGGAAAGTAAACATGGTTTACATTATGGACAGAAAGATTAATACTGACGGAAATTTCGAGAAAGAAGTATTGGCACAGTATAATGCTAAGTTCTGTAAGTCCCCGTCTAAATATGCGGTTGTGGGATTTGATGTAATGAACGACGCGCTTTCCAGAGAAAATTCCAAAGGAGAAATTTTCAGACAAATGGGCAAAAGTCAGACACATTTGGCAACCAAATTTGAATACGAAAAAACAAAAGAAGGTGCTTATGTTAATAAAGGATATCGTGTCATAAGACTAAATCCTTAATTATAAGTGCTATACTACTAAATTTTAAGTAGGTTTACAAACAAAATAATTTAAACGAATGAAAGCATTAGTATTTCCTGGACAGGGTTCACAGTTTGTTGGAATGGGAATGGACCTTTACGATAGCCGTAAGGAAATTAAAGATTTAATGGAATCGGCTAACGATATTCTGGGATTTGATATTCTTTCCACGATGTTCAAAGGTACAGATGAAGACCTGAAAAAAACTAAAGTAACACAACCTGCTATCTTTATTCACTCTATTGCAGCAGTTAAGGCTGTAGATGCGCTTGGAGCACAGATGGTTGCAGGACATTCTTTAGGGGAGTTTTCAGCTTTAGTAGCAAATGGTGTTCTTTCTTTTGAAGATGGGTTACGCCTAGTTTCAAAAAGAGCTTTGGCAATGCAGGCTGCTTGCGACGCTAACCCTTCATCTATGGCTGCTATTTTAGGTCTTGACGATGACAAAGTTGAAGAGATTTGTGCTTCTGTAGAAGGGATCGTTGTTCCGGCTAATTATAACTGCCCGGGACAATTGGTAATTTCTGGAGAAACTCAGGCTGTTGAGGAAGCTATGGCCAAGCTAAAAGAAGCTGGTGCCAAAAGAGCTTTATTATTACCAGTAAACGGAGCTTTCCATTCTCCTTTAATGCAGCCGGCTCAGGAAGAATTAGCAGAAGCTATTAATACAACAAAATTCAATAAACCTATCATTCCGGTATACCAGAATATTACAACTACAGCAGTTTCTGATCCTGAAGAGATTAAGCAAAATCTTATCAAACAGCTTACAGGACCTGTAAAATGGACACAGTCTGTAAGGAATATGATAAAAGACGGAGCTACTAACTTTGTTGAAGTTGGACCAGGTAAAACTCTACAAGGGCTGATCAAAAAAATAGATTCGGCAGTCGAAACATCTTCTGCATTTTAATCAGAATAAAAATAAAGAGACACAAAGAAATTTGTGTCTCTTCTTTAATTACCCATTTTGGATAAACAACATTTTTTCTCTCACGGCAAATTATTACTGACATCCGAGTATTTTGTTCTGGATGGGGCAAAAGCTCTGGCTATTCCAACCAAACTAGGACAGAATCTTTCAGCTGAAATAATCACTGATCATAAGTCTCAAATCCATTGGGAAACATATCGGGAGGGACAGTTGTGGTTAAAAACTTGTATAGATTACAAAGATCTTAGCATCTTGGATACCAATATAGAATCGGCTTCAGATTTTATTCTTAAAATTTTTAAAACACTTAAAGACTTAGATTCTGTAAAATTATCCGGCGATGATTCTTATAGATTGAAATCTAATGTGCAGTTTCCCGAGAACTTTGGATTGGGGAGCAGTTCTACCCTTATGAACAATATTGCAAACTGGGGAGGAGTGGATGCATTTATCCTAAATGATATTGCTTTGGGGGGGAGCGGTTATGATATCGCAGTAGCCAAAGTTGGAGCTCCAATTATTTATACCCGGAATGGTGGAAATAAAACTGTTGAAACTGTAAATTATTCACCAAGCTTCAAAGACCAGCTTTTATTCGTTCATCTGAACAAAAAACAAGACTCCCGCGAAGGAATTACGATGTACAGGCAAATGGAAAAATCACAAGATCTAATCTGTTATTTTTCAAAACTTACAGAAGAAATTTTGGAAAGTGATAATTTAGAAAAATTTTCACTTATAATGGATGAACACGAAAAAACCATGAGTAATTTTCTTAAAATACCCACGGTTAAAGAAAAATATTTTGAAAATGCCCCTTCGTTTTTCAAAAGTTTGGGTGCATGGGGTGGGGATTTCATTTTGACCTCAAAATTCCGGGATTATGAAAGCTATTTTCTGCATAATGGATTCCCAAATTTCTTTTCCTATGATCAATTAATTTTCTGATAATCAGATTTATAAGAACTTTTTCGTAAGATGATGAATATCATTGAGGCTACTTGTTAAATTTTATTAACTTTAGCCAATTGAAAAGTAAAGTAATGAGATCATTAGAAAAATTCGGAATTAAAAATGGCAATGTTAAATGGCAATTGTCTCCAGAAGAACTGGTACAGGAAACTGTTAATCTCAAACAGGGTTTTGTTGCAAAATCTGGCGCTTTAGCAATTAACACAGGAGAATTTACAGGACGTTCTCCTAAAGACAGATTCATCGTAAAAGATGAAGTTACTGCAGACAGAGTATGGTGGGATGGAAAAGTAAACCTTCCTTTCGACAGTGAAAAATTTGATGCGCTATATGATAGAGTAGCAGAATATGCTTCTGAGATTCCTTTATATGCAAGAGAAGCGTTTGCAGTTGCAGATAAGCGTTACCAGGTAAAAATTACTGCAGTTACCGAATTCCCTTGGTCTAATCAGTTTGTATACAATATGTTTATCCGTCCTACGGTAGATGAGCTTGAATCTTTTGGTGAAACCGACTGGTTGATTCTTTGTATACCAAGCTTTAAAGCAGATCCGGAAAGAGACGGGACGAGACAACATAATTTCTCTATTCTTAATTTCAAGAGAAAAATTGCTCTGATTGGAGGTTCAGCTTATACCGGTGAAATGAAAAAAGGTATTTTCTCTGCACTTAACTTTACACTCCCTGTTCAACAGAATGTATTGCCAATGCACTGTTCAGCTAATGCCGGAGCAGATGGAGAAACAGCTATTTTCTTTGGCCTTTCTGGTACTGGTAAAACAACTCTTTCAGCAGATCCGAACAGAAAACTAATCGGGGATGATGAGCATGGATGGACTCCGGATAATACTGTATTCAATATTGAAGGTGGATGTTATGCTAAAGCTATTGACCTTTCTGCAGAAAAAGAACCAGATATCTATGGTGCTATAAAGCCAGGTGCTATTCTTGAAAATGTATTTTTTGATGAGAATGGTGAGGCAGATTATACAAACGACAGCATTACACCTAATACACGTGTAAGCTATCCGATTGATTTTATTAACAATATTCAGGTTCCTTCTATCGGAAAGAATCCTAAAAATATTTTCTTCCTAACATTTGATGCATTTGGTGTATTGCCTCCAATCTCTAGGCTTACTCCGGAGCAGGCAGCATATCACTTTATTTCAGGATATACTTCCAAAGTTGCAGGTACTGAGGTTGGTGTAACAGAACCGCAAACTACATTCTCTGTATGTTTTGGTGCTGCGTTTATGCCTCTTCATCCAACTGAGTATGGGAAAATGTTATCTGAAAAAATAAAAAGTGCAGATGCAAAAGTATGGTTGGTGAATACTGGTTTCAACGGTAAAATGAAGCGTATGAGCCTTAAAGATACAAGAGCTCTTATCTCCGCTGCATTAGATGGTAAATTAAATGATGTAGATTACAAAGAAAGTCCTATCTTTAAGGTACAGATTCCTGTATCATGTGAAGGTGTTTCCGATGAGTCTATGTTACTACCGGAAAACAGCTGGGATTCTTACGATGCTTATATTGAGAAAGCAAGATCTTTGGCATCAGCTTTCCATAAAAACTTCGAAAGATTCGATGACATTAAAGATGAAAGCATCTTAGCAGGAGCTCCAAGAAAAGAAGCAGAAGTGATTTAAGATAAACTTTTCTTAAGTTAAGAATCCTCAGTTAAAATTAACTGAGGATTTTTTGTTTGTATTTGTAAGAGTATTTTTTAATGGAGTAGGTGCATTAAAGCCAATCTGTATCCCCTCATTCCAAATCCTGAAAGAATAGCATCGGTATATGTTGCTGTTACCGATTTCTGACGAAATTCTTCACGCTTATAAATGTTGCTGATATGAACTTCTATTTTAGGTTTACGAATATTCTTCAGGCAATCTGCCAAGGCATAAGAGTAGTGAGTGAAAGCTCCAAAGTTAACAATAAGAGCATCGAAATCATCTTCTTGTATTTTGTTGATAAGCTCCCCTTCAATATTTGACTGATAATACAAGATCTCATCCTGAACAAATTCTTGTCTGAGTTCTTGCAGATAATCCTCCATAGAGGTTGTTCCGTATATTTCAGGTTCTCTTGTTCCCAAAAGGTTTAGGTTCGGGCCGTTGACAATTAATATTTTCATAGGATAAATTTAGATGTTTTTACAAAAACAACCAAAATCCAACACCTATTATGTATTATTGAGGTCAAAAGGTGAGAATTAGCTGTAAATTATGTACTGTATTCACTTATTGCTAACGACCGTTTGTTAAATATTTATTTTACATGATATTTATCAGTTTTTAATTTTATTGAATTTTCCTCATCGCTTTATTTAACAGTATTTTGTGAATTTTTCAATTTCAATTTTGTTAAAAATTCTTAACAAATCTAAAAATCTACTTGTTTGATAGATGTTCTATTTATAACTTTGCCTCATAATTATAACCAAGCTTATAAAGAAAGATGGAGGGAACTGACCCGATGATATCTTGACAACCTGCTCGACGCAAGGTGTTACATTCAGCCTTTAAGGAAAGATAAGCAATAGGTATTTTGTATTTATAAATGCCCTTTGCTGTCTATTATGCAAAGGGAATTTTTTTGATAGATAATTAAAAAATATTAATATGCTTAGAAAATCAGCAATAGAAGCTAATATTAGAATACCGATAGGGGTAGCGGTATTCTTCCTGGGAGTTTCGGGGATTTATGGTCAGAATACAAAAGGGAAGAAAGACTCTCTTCGGGAAAAAGAAATTGATGAAGTGGTAGTTGTAGCTTATGGAAAAGCAAAGAGATCCAGCTATACAGGATCTGTTGCAACAGTTTCCGGAAGCAAAATTGAAACCAGACCAATTACCAATATTACCAAAGCTTTAGAAGGACAGGTTCCAGGATTGCAGGCTGTAAGTGCTTCAGGACAGCCAGGTGAAACAGCAGCAATAAGAATTAGAGGAATAGGCTCTGTGAGTGCATCCAGTTCTCCGCTTTACGTGGTAGATGGTATTCCTTACGATGGAAATATAAATGCTATAAATCCTAATGATGTAGAATCTATCAGTGTACTAAAAGATGCAACAGCAAGTGCGCTGTATGGCTCCAGAGGTGCAAATGGAATTATTGTAATTACAACTAAATCCGGAAAAAGAGGAGAGTCTAAAATCAACTTCAATATTAGCCAGGGATTTTCTGGACGTGCAGTAAAAGATTATAAGCAGGTAAATACAGATCAATATTTTCAGCTGTATTGGGAAGCTCTAAGGAACGGTTATGTGTCTCCTAAAATTTCTCAGAGCCAGGCTGCACAAATGGCAACAGATAATCTTATTTCCAGTTTAGGGATTAATCCATACGGTCCTGCTTATTCTAAACCAGTTGGCCTGGATGGTAAGTTGTTGCCGGGAGCTACCGCCTTGTGGAATGATGACTGGCGTGATATCTTGCAAAGAACTGCATCCAGAAGCCAGGTAGATTTAGATTTAAGCGGAGGTAATGAAAAAGGAAACTATTTCTTTTCCCTGGGATATTTGGATGAGAAAGGAATGGCTATAGAATCCGGATTCAAAAGATACAGTGCGAGATTAAAAATAAACTCACAAGTAAAAAGCTGGTTGAATGCCGGGGCTAACTTAAGCTACGTTAATACGCTTCAACAAGCTCCACCAGCATCAGATTCCAGAACGGATAATGTCATAAATGCTGCCAGAGTAATACCTTCATTCTATCCTTATTATGAAAGGAATGAAAACGGAAGCTATGTTTTGGATAAAAATGGAAACAGAATATATGATTTTGGTAAATACAGACCTACCAGTGCTTTACAGAATGAGAACGCAGCAGCAACGCTCCCTCTGGATAAAAATGAAAGAAAAATTGATAATTTCTCTGGTAAAGGATTCTTAGAGTTTATTTTCCTTCCGGAACTTAGATTCAAATCAAGCTTGTCTGTGGATTTGGTAAGTCTTAATACGCATTATTACACCAACCTACTTTTAGGGCAAGGAAAAGAAACTGGTGGGTCCGTATCCAAAAGTAGTGACAGAACACTTTCTTATACAACCAGTAATATTTTAACCTACGATAAAAAATTTGGACAGCACCATTTTAATGTATTGGCAGGACAAGAATTTTATCAGTATGAGTATCAGATTATTTCAGGTAACAGAAGCCAGTTCTCATTGCCGGGATATTTTGAGCCGGATGCTGCGGCCCTATTAGGTGGATTTAGTGGGAATAGTGATAAGAGATCATTACTTAGTTTCTTAGGAAAAGTGGAATATGATTATCAGAATAAATATTTCCTTGCCGGATCAGTAAGAGCAGACGGATCTTCAAGATTTTCTCCTAAAAATCGTTGGGGAACATTCTGGTCGGTTGGTGGATCCTGGAAACTTTCGAGCGAAGACTTTGTAAAGAACCTGAACTTTTTTGATCAATTGACATTACGAGCCAGTTATGGAGGACAAGGTAATGATGGACTGAGTACATTTTATGCATACCAGAGTTTATACGCTTTTTATAATAATCTTGGTGAAGGAGGAACTGTGGCGAGTAGGCTTCCAACGCCGGACCTGAAATGGGAAACCAATCTGAACCTGAATGTAGGATTAGAATTTGCTATTCTGAATAACCGAATCAGAGGTAATGTAGAATATTTTAAAAGACAGAGTAAGGATTTATTATTTACAATGCCATTGGCGCCATCTGTAGGATTCAACGGTTATTCCGATAATATTGGTGAGTTGCAAAATACCGGATTCGAGATTAGCCTGCAGACAACACCCATAAAAACAGAAAATTTCCGTTGGGATTTGGATATCAATGCTACTACTACAAAAAATAAGATTACAAAATTGCCAAAAGGTTCTATTGTTAGCGGAACAAAACTGCTGCAGGTAGGAGGATCTGTATATGACTTCTTTATTCCAACATGGGCAGGAGTAGATCCTAACAACGGAGCGCCATTATGGAAAACACAAACGACAGATGCTAGCGGAAATATTGTAGAAGGAACAACTTCTGAGTATTCCAAAGCGACCAAAATGCTGCAAGGTTCCTCGCTGCCTAAATGGATAGGAGGTATTAGTACATCTATAACCTATAAAAACTTTGATTTCTCGGCATTATTATCATACAGTATAGGCGGGAAAATACTGGATAGCGATTATACAATGCTATTGTCCAACGGGAATTCAGCAGGAAGGGCCTGGGGTGAAGAAATACTGAACAGGTGGACACCTGAGAATAGAAATACAGATGTTCCGGCACTTAGTACCACAACTAATAACTGGACATCCACATCAACCCGATTCCTTTATTCCGGTACGTATGCAAGACTTAAAAATGTGAGTGTAGGTTATACATTGCCAAAAGATACTTTCGCTAATCTGGGACTTCAGAGATTCAGAATTTATCTGCAGGGAGAGAATTTATTAACATTCTACGGGCACAAAGGAATGGATCCTGAGCAGACAGTTGACGGAACAACCTATTACAGATATCCGGCAATGAGAACAGTGACTTTCGGATTACAGGCAACATTTTAATTAAAAATAAAGGACATGACAAAAATAAAATATACATTGTTTCTGGCTTTTGCAGCTTCTGTTTTTATAAGTTGTGAGAGAGAACTGGAAACAGCACCTACTAACCAGGCTAATGAAGAAGAGGTTTTTAAAACTGCAGATAATGCCGAAACGGTAGTTAACGGAGCTTGGGCGAAATTTAATGATGACGGTACAACTTATGCTAATATTGGTTATTCTACGGTACTTCGCGCAAGTGATGCAATGGGGAGTGATGTTGCGGTACTAACTAATAAATACGGATTCAACTCCGCTTATGCATTTACAGATCTTGTAAATAATGCCGGATCGCGTACTTTATTTGTTTGGAATCTGTTTTACTCTGCAATAAACAACATGAACAATGTACTGAGCAGAATAGATAATATAGAAGGCTCCCAGGAAAAGAAAGATCAGGTAAAAGGGCAGGCAAAGGCCTTCAGAGCTTTTTGTTATCTTAATCTGGCAAGTTTTTATCAGTATAGCTATCAAAAAGATAAAACTGCCTTAACAGTGCCAATTTATACGCAGCCGGCTACTATTAATTCGGTAGGTAATAAAAGAGCAAGTCTCGAAGAGCTTTATACCTTGATAAAAAGTGATCTTTTGGATGCTAAATATTTATTGAAAAGCTACAAGCGAAATAACAAAGATAAGATCGACTTGTCTGTTGTTAATGGACTTTTAGCAAGAACTTACCTGAATACAGGAGAATGGCTGAAAGCTGCTGATGCTGCAAATACAGCAAGAACAGGATATACTTTTATGCCAACCGAAAAATATTCTGAAGGTTTCAACGATATTGGAAACTCCGAGTGGATTTGGGGGCATGGACAAACACAAGAGCAGTCTAGTGAAAGCTATGCATTCCATTATCTGGATGTTTCTTCTTCCGGTAGTTACTATTATAGTTTTATGGCAGACCCGTTCTTTAAGGATTTATTTGATACAAATGATATAAGGTATCAATTGTTCGAATGGGACGGATTAAAAGGACGTGAGGGTCTGTTGAGATATAAAAAGTTCAAATTTAAACCGAATTTAATTGCTGATATTGTGTACATGAGATCTGCCGAAATGTATCTGATTGCAGCAGAAGGCTATGCAAGATCCGGAAATGCATCTGAAGCAGTAGCGAATCTGAATCTTCTAAAGGCTGCCAGAAAAGCAAATCTTTATAGTGGAAGTCTGAATGCAGAAGCGGTATTAAAAGAAGTGCTGATTGAAAGACGAAAAGAATTATTCGGCGAAGGGTTTTCATTATCGGATATTATCCGTACTCAAGGAAAAGTTGTAAGAAACCCTTATACAACCGCTGATGGAAAGCCTATAAAAGTTAAAGTGACTACACCAGATGGCACAGTAAAAGAGGTAGATGCAAGAGGACATTCTGTATTTACTTTCCCTGATAAAAGTGAATTTGCGCCTAATAGTCGCTATTATATATTCCCAATACCACAAAAAGAAACGGAAAGCAATCCTAATCTTTAATTATTATCTTACTTTACTTTTAAATCGGATTCCGGGAATTATTATTCCCGGAATTTTTTTGTAACTATCTGACTTGGAATTGTGAAGCTAAAAGAATAATTTTGTTGTTTCAATATATCGGAATATACCTTATCATGTATTTTCTTTCCGCGTAAATACCATATTACGAATTAGTATCTGAAGTTACTAAGGGATATTTGCAGACAATAATGCCTGTAATATTATTATATCCTGTTGTAATATGGGAAATCTCAGTTTTTTTAACACATACTTTTTATCAATCATAGTATCGGCTTATCAGATTTTGATAAGTAAACCGGTATTATTAAACTTTATGAGATTATGATTTACCCGGATAATTTTGAAGAAAAAATAGGAATTAATACAATCCGAGAACTTATTATAGAAAAATGCCACAGTGTACTTGGAGTAGAGAAAGTGGCATCAATGACATTTTCATCCGATTATACTACAGTTTCGGAATGGCTGGAACAGACGCATGAATTTTTACAGATTATACAGAATAAAGAAGATTTTCCGACAGATAATTATCTGGATCTTCGGCAAACTCTGATTAATATAGACAAGGACCCAACAGTATGGTTATCGGAGAAGGATGTTTCGGGACTTGGAAATTCCCTTATGACTATTATTAATATTACAGCGTTTTTAAATAATTCCAGAGTGTTGGATGATAGTTTGAAATATCCGATGCTTCATACTATGAGTGAGAAAATAAAAACATTCCCACAATTTGTACAAAAAGCATTTTCTATATTGGACAAGTCCGGATGTATAAAAGATAATGCTTCACATCTGTTGGCAGATATTCGTAAGAATAAAACTGAGGCTGCTAAAGAGATTACGAGAAAGATGCAGGAAGCTATTCGAAGTGCACAGTCGCAAGGTATTGTTTCAAAAGAAATATCTTCGGATATGCGTAACGGTTATTTGGTGATTCCTGTAAATGCTTCTTATAAAAGAAGGATAAAAGGCGAGGTACGAGGAGATTCTGGAAGTGGTAGAACTGTATATATAGAACCGGAGGCAGTAGTAGAGGTTACAAATAGGCTTAAGGAACTGGAAACCGATGAGCGTCGTGAGGTAATAAGGATATTAACAGAGTTTACCAATATGCTAAGACCAGAGGTTGCGGATCTGTTAGTATCATATGATTTTCTGGGTACTATTGATTTTATCAGAGCAAAAGCCTTATTTGCTGTACGTATTAATGCTGGAAAACCTGTTTTTGAAAATAAGCAGCAGATGGATTGGATACAGGCTGTGCACCCATTACTCAATATTACGCTGAGGAAACAGAATAAAAAAGCGGCTCCGTTAGGCATTATCCTGAATCAGGAGAACAGAATACTTGTAGTGTCCGGTGTTAATGCGGGAGGGAAATCCTTGTGCTTAAAAACAGCAGCGCTACTCCAGTATATGCTTCAGTGTGGATTGCTAATTCCGGTTAGGTCTGATTCGAATGCCGGAATTTTTGAAAATATTTTTATGGATATAGGGGATGGGCAAAGTATAGAAAACAGCCTTAGTACTTATACTTCGCACTTGGAGAATATGAAATTCTTTGTAGAACACAATGATGATAAAACACTTTTGCTGATAGATGAGTTTGGGAGTGGAACGGAACCTCAAATAGGCGGAGCTATTGCAGAAACATTATTGGAAAGATTTAACCGTAAGCACAGTTTCGGACTTATCACAACACATTTTCAGAATCTTAAACAGTTTGCCTATGTGACTAAAGGAATTGTGAATGGAGCAATGCTGTATGATGCTGAAGAAATGAAACCTTTATACAAGTTGGCTATAGGCAGCCCGGGAAGCTCTTTTGCGATTGAAGTAGCACGAAGAACAGGACTTCCCGAAGATATTATTATGGATTCGGCTGAAAGAATAGGAACTGAGTTTGCTAACATGGATAATTTGTTACAGTCAATAGTAAGAGATAGGCTTTATTGGGAGAGAAAAAGAAATGAAGCAGAGATTTCAGAAGATCAATCGTATAGTGGCTGTGAACAAAACACTTTAAATGAAAATAGAGAGATCGAAACTACGACAGAAGTCTTAGTTGTTGGGATTGGGGATAAAGTAAAGTTGGAGGGGCAGACGGCTATAGGAACTGTTTTGGATATAAAAGGCAAACAGGCTACAGTTGTATTCGGGGCTATAAAAAGTATAGTTAAGTATGACCGCCTAATCCGCTTTGAATAATCAGAAGCCGTATATAAGAAGAAACCAGAGGACTAATGTTCTCTGGTTTTTATTCTATAAGCTTATTATTTTGTCCAACTTGCTTCAATTTCTTCCAGTGTTTTACCTTTAGTTTCAGGAATGTTTTTTCGGATGAATAGAAAAGCGAGTACAGAAATTACGGTATATAACCAAAAAGTATAAGCGTTGCCTATAGATCCTATTAGAATAGGAAAGGTTTGGGATACAAGAAATACAGCCAGCCACAGAAAAAAAGTGGTGATAGACATTGCTGTTGCCCGGGATTTTGTAGGGAAAATTTCCGCAATGACCACAAATGTTAGTGGGCCAAGCGACATTGCAAAAAAGGCGATATAACCCAGTATTGCAATAAGTACCAGGTAGCCCTGTTGTTGAGTATAAAATGCAAGACCTACAATGAAAAGACATACAGTCATACCAGAAATACCTGAGAGTAATAGTTTTTTTCGTCCCCAGGAGTCTACATATTTTATTGCAACAAGAGTGAAAACAACATTAATAACACCTACGAGTATGGTCTGTATAAATGCGGAGTCAGTACCTGTGCCTGTTGATTTAAAAATCTCTGGTGCATAATACATTATCGCATTGATCCCTGTAAATTGCGAAAATATGGCTAATAATATACCGGTAATCAGTGCTTTTTTTAATTTAGAACCTTTTAGTGAGGCTAAAGAAAAAGGTGCTTCATCTTTCAGGGATTCATTAATAGAGTAGAACTCCTGTTGTGCAGCTGTATCACCATTGATCTGGCTGAGAATCGCCAGAGCTTCAGATTGTTTCTTTTGGCTGGCGAGCCAACGCGGGCTTTCAGGTACCGTTAGCAATAATAGTATAAAAATTGCGGAAGGAATAATGCCGGAGCCAAACATCCACCGCCATCCTGTAGAAATATTCCAGGCTTCATTGTGTATGCCCGCGATGTATGCGTTTACAAAATAAATAACAAGAATTCCGGTAACAATCCCAAGCTGAAAAACTGAAATTAATCGACCTCTTACCGAAGCCGGAGCCATTTCGGAAATATACATGGGGGATAACATTGATGCAATGCCTATGCCCATTCCTCCTATAATACGGAACAGAACAAAAAACCAAAGGTTAGGAGATATTGCGGTACCAATAGAAGAAATAGTAAAGAGAACTGCCGAAAGCATCAGAACCTTTCTTCGCCCAGCACGGTCACTAAGCTTGCCGGAATACATGGCGCCTGCGATGCAACCTAATAATGCACAAGAGGCTACCCAGCCTGTCATAATATCTGAAAGCTGATAAAAGCTGCGCATAAATCCTATGGCACCTGATATTACGGCTGTATCATAGCCAAATAATAATCCGCCAACAGAAGCTACAAGAGTAGCTTTGTAAATAATACCTGAATTAACTGTTGATTGCATATCGTTTATTTTAAAACTTTTTCTGCAATCATATTTGTACGTATGCTTGCCTTTATTGTTGCGCATTCCTGACCGGTACTTTCCCCATACGGTGTTATAGTGTAAGTATCAATATTCGCCGGTACTATAAATGTTTCTGCATAATGGATAATATAAGGTTCGAAGCTGTTGTCAGGGCTTTCTACAATGGCTTCTCTGCCTTCTATAAGATTAATGACGTTAACTACGCCTCCAGTATGGTAAACTACCTTTTTAGTAAACCAGTGTCTCCTGGTTTCTATGAAAGATGAGGTATCCAGTCCTGTACGTTCTTCCCGCCATCCGTCTCCTTCAGAAACGGGTTCTGTAAGGTTTAGTATATTCTTTTTGGTCCATGATGTTGTACGATCCCACTGTATTACATTTTTACCATGTTGCAAAGATATTGGGCGTGGTTTGCCATCAAGTCCCATGCGTTCCCAATCCCATAGCTTAAATGTGAAAATGTAGGGAGTAGCACTAATTTCTAGAACAACGGTATTTGCTCCCGAACAATGTATTGTTCCTGCAGGTATGGATACATGATCGTGTTTATGAACAGTCCATTTCTGTACATACTGTTCTGCATCGAAAGCTATATTTTCGTTTTGTGCAGCTTCGAGATCTTTCATCATCTCATCGGGATTGATGTTTTCTTTTAATCCAAGGTACACAAAAGATTCTTCTCCGGTATCTAGTATATAATAGCTTTCATCCTGTGTATAAGACATACTAAATTTTTCTTTGATATACTCTTTTAAAGGGTGTACCTGTAGGCTGAGGTTACCTCCTTCCATAGTATCCAGAAAGTCAAATCGGATTGGGAATTCATCGCCAAATCCTTTGTATACTTGTTTCCCTAGTAAAGCTTCCGGCTGGAAAAATACCAGATTTACAGATGGTATCTCCACTATCTGATCGCCGAATCCTAGCAAAAGGCTATTTTCTTCCGGAACACAATCGAATCCCCATGCATAGTTAGGCTTGCTTCTGTCCAGATCGCAGACTTCTTTCAGCCATTGTCCTCCCCATGGACCGGGATCAAAAAATGGAACGACTCTGAATGGGCGCTTTATAGTTTCCTTCATAGCATCGTATAAAGCATCGGTACTTATCATTTTAGGTTGATGAGGTTTGGTGGTGTCCAGAAAGAGTTGACAGTTGCTTAATATTCGTTTTTTGTAGCGGTCGCATACGCGCCAGTCTACGAAATATGCATGCTTATATTTATAGGCAAAAGAGTCGTTATAATTGGTTTTACCTAGATTGCAAGCGGTATCTTTACGATAACGCAATTGTATTTCCCATCGTGGCATATCTGCATAAATGCAAAGATCTGCATTTCGAGCTATTAGTGTAGCTCCGGGGCCGGTAACGATTATAAAATTATTGGTGGTGGCTATACGATTGCGAAGACTGTTTACTTTAGAGATGTCAAAATAGTTTTCCAGCTCCAATGATGTTAAATTGCCAAATACAGGATCATCTGTTACAAAGGGCTGTACCAATGCAGAAATCTCACTTTCTGGTTTCATTGCCTGTATGGTGTTTATTATTAATTCAGGTTGTAGTAGCTCCTGTAACGCAGTGTTAATTTCCTCGGTGTATACTCCGGAATAACATTCAATAGCAATTATCTTAGATGTGCGTGACTTTATTTCCTCTGCAATGTTTTCCCATCCGCTTATACAGTTGTGATTTTGTATTTCGATGACAGGGAATTTATTAAAATTTGATTTCATTTGTATTCTTTTATTTATCCATTATTTACTACATGGGCGATGCCTAGTAATGCTGCTGTTGCTGGGAATTTTCCTTCTCTTATATCAACTTTTCCCCAAGGAGTCCATGCGTGAACTTCAACCTGTTTTCTTATATAAGGAATGATGTGTGCGCTGCTTGCCATAATCCCACCAGTAAGTACAAGTATCTCCGGATCATAAGCATGGATGAGATTGATGGCAGAAGCTGACCATGCTTGCAGGCTCTGGTCACGTAGATGTATGGCAGTTTCATCTCCTTCTTCGGCCAATTTGAAAATGAGTTCGTAATCAATTACCGGAAAATCTGCCAACCTGCTTTTTGTAAAGCTCTTTTCGGATTTTGCAATATTGGTAATATTCCAGGTAGAAGCTTCTGTTTCTACGCAGCCTTTATTTCCGCAATTACATAGGCTCCCTTTATAATTGATAACAAAGTGTCCACCCATTATACCTGCGGTGAAATGCTTACCTCTTAATAATTGACCTTCTGTTACCGCTGCGCTTCCTACTCCTGTACCTAGTGTCATCAGTATAATATTGTCAGCATCTTTTGCATTTCCATATTTCCATTCTCCGATAAGAGCAGAGCGAGCATCATTTTCTATAAAAAACGGAATTCCGAATGTTAGTAAGCACCATTCTTCCAGATTTATGCTCGGTGCATCACCGAATTTTTTATCCACAGATAGTATCCTTTTTTTATGGTTATCAACAATTCCTGGTGAAGAAATACCAAGCCCTGATACGCTTGTGATAGGAGTTTTCGTTCTTTTCAATAGTTTATCCACAATTTCTTTTATAAGGGGTAGTCTTGGTCTAAGACCTTCCCCTGAATAAGAGTCTATAGAAGCTGATGCCAGAATAGTATCTTGATGAACAATTCCAATTTTTATTTTGGTGCCACCCATGTCTATGGCAATAACTGGTTTTGACATTTTTTTAGTTTTTATTTACGGAATAACGCTGTTTTTTATCCACAAAAGGGGCTGTTTCCACATGCTTATCCACAATGTTTGGTGAATAAAAAATAAGCTCTGATCTATTTATACCGAGGATTTTCTGATATTGGTTCAGTTTATCCACAATTTCTCCTGTATGAGAATTTCAAACGGGATATTTTCTACCGGATATTATGTTCAAATGCGAAATCCGGGACTATATTGTTGTCTGAAATTCTCTTTTTCATTTTTGTACTTTCCTTACCTCTGAAAGTTGCTAATTCTGATATAATGCTTAGCTTTTATTTATACAGCAGAACTTTACTTTTTTATCCACAAAAGGGGTTCTTTTTACATGCTTATCCACAGCATTTGGGGAATAAATATTCTGATATTTTCCCTCTATTGTGGAGTTTTTTGTGCTCCTTAACAGTTTATCCACAATTTGCTTTTTATGGTATGAGCTTGTACAGAATTATATAATATCAGGTAGGTAAATTAGTATCGTACTACTATATATCTGCACTGTTTCGATTCCTTTTATTCACACATTGATAGCTATAACAAGTTTTGATATTATTTCTGGCTATATGCAATACTTTAGAATGTTATCTGGAATTTTTTATTTATGGAATTACCTTTATTTCAATTACATCCATGCTATTTAGACTAACTGAATCGTTTATGGATATTTCCTTTCCTGTTTTGTTATAAATCAGTTTAGAAGGTTTTAGTCTTTCCCATGTAAATGTGGTTGTCTGCTCCTTTTCATCAGGATTATAAAGCCTTATAATAAAGCTTTGATCGTCCTGAGGTGTTATACTTGTTACCACAATTTTATCATTTTTCATGTTGAAAAGACTTCCTTTGATAGCTGCTTTTTCGTTTACAGGAATGGCGATAAGAGGTTGTGTAAATGCAGCTGCATACTTTTCATTCTCCACGGAATTGAAAGAATCATGAGGACGAAGTGCATAACGGTAATGTACGGGGCCTTCCTGATCTGCTTTGTAGTTGGTGTGCCAGTAATTGTTCATCGCGTAGCTGAACCAGTTAGTAGTTCCGGGCGTCCCCTTATCTTTCCATTTCTTATGACTATTATCGATAAGCATTCTCTCATCTATCATTTCTGCTGCTTCCGTTAATGGTGTTTCTATCATCATCCATTGAATTCCTTTCTGCCCGGAAGAAGCATCTACCCAGCGGCGGCTATACCAATAATCCATATTAGATCCCGGTAGTTGATCGGTAAGGTATTTCATAATACCATAACCGGCATCTGCTGTAATATTTTTGAAACCAGAATTGAACGGGAAACCGAAATGGACAGACTCCTTAGTTCGAACTGGTTTTTTGTCTACAATATTCTCCAATAATGCCTCATCACTGTCTTTATATAGGGTGATGATTCTTTCCAGTTTGTTGGCTCCGGGAGCATCTGCTGTTAATAGGATTTTTACTGTTACAGGTCCATTCTCCAATATTTTTGTCTGTACTTCAGTGTTTGACTTAGCTTCATTGGGATCTGATCCCGGTACATACCAATAGCTGTTCAGTCCCTGATTGTTGAAGCTTCCTGCATAATTAGTTGTACCCTTATCTGTAAAATGGGTAATACTTCCGGTTTTATTATCCCAGGTCAGTGTAATTTTGCCGTTGGATACACTATTGTTGGTGATTACAAACGGTGCAGTTGCCGATGTTTTATTTTTAATAATAGTATAGACTGCAGAGCCTAATGCCGGAATATTCTTTGCCATAAATACCATTGTACCATTTTCCAGTTTTTGCAATGGTATTTTATTACCTGCTGCATCCTGGACACTATTGCCTTCTGCTGTTGCAGGAATAGTTACAACTCCGCTGCGTATCCAGGAAGAGGTATTGAAAACTTCAATTTTTTTAGATGCCGGATTAGTCAGAGGTTGCAATAGGTGTTTTTCCAATTGATTAGCAAGAGAATTTCCATCAAGTGAAAATTGTCTTTTTACCTTCCATTGATCGGTAACAAATGGAAGGTCAGGAGCTGTAATGCTATTGAAAGCTCCCCATGTATGTTCATGAAAAAGAATTACATTCCGCCACGCATCATAAAAACTCTGACTGTTGTATAAGCGGGGATTTAGCATCGAATAAAGAGTAGTTAGCTGCTGTAATTTCAGTCCGCTGTTTCTGTTTATTCCTTCTTCTTTAGCTGTAGACATTGCACCATCTTCCCAATGTGGGCTTATATCTCCTTTCACTACAGGAAGCTGGTCTCCATATTTTTTCTCAAATACTTCAAACATTTTCTCATTAGTGCTCAGTACAATTTTTGGAGAAGTATATTTTTTATTCCATTCATCTACAAACTTTGATATTGAAGGATCAATAGGCCCGTTGTCCGATACAATATTGTAGCGCCATTGTACAATGTCATATGGATAATTAGTTCGGGTAAGATCATCAAGGTATTCTGCTATCTTTTTCTGACCAGTCTCGAATACCGCTCCGGGATGAATACCGTGCCATGATGAATAGCCTCTTCCGGCTGTCCAGAATAATATTTTTTCTTTTCCGGATGGAGACTGCCACCATACAGGTTTGTCTCCCCAGTTTTTTACAAAATTTCCGACACGGTCACCCAGGTAAGGATTTGTTTTTCCTAAATAATTTGGACCACTGGAAAAATATTTTACACCAGAAATGGTTAGTGCAGGAACAAGTGACCATGCAAACCCCGGAACATCAGACATCATAGCACTGTTGATTTTAAGTCCATATTCTTTTTCCAGCTTCTGTGCGTATTCGGTGTAATGGAATAGTTCTTCCGGCTGGCTAAGTCCAGTTAGTATATTACCATACATGGCAGAAAGACCAATTCCTCCTTCTTTTACAGCTTTTACAAAAGCCTTTTTATCTTCGGGTGTAGCCTTTTGCATAAAATTCTCTACATCCCACAGTGCTTCTACATTCCATTTAAATCGAGCCTCTTCAGGCAGATTGTGCGTTTCATCAATCATCTTCAGTGCATCGTAAATATTTTTGGTATGAATCTTTTCGACTTCTGCCTGTAAATGGGAATATCCTACATCAGTATGAGAATGGTGAATGAAATATAAAGTACGCGGAACAATAGTGCCTGCTTGTATAGTTTTGCGTAGAAGCTCTTTTTTTCCTGAGGTTACAGTTAGTTGTATATTGCCTCCGGATTGTGAAAGCGTTACAGGAATATCAAATGTTTTAATACCATCTGGCATTGTAAAAGAAAAACTCTCTTTGTTATCAATTTTTGCAGTGATCTTCTCTTCTGGACCGAAATGTAATGTCGTAAGAGTAATTAGTCTTTTGCCATCTTTCAGGATAAAAGGAGTTGGGTTAGCATCCATTTTTTCTTGAAAAGTAAACTTATAAGTCATAAACCAATCTCTGCTGTTTTGTGCCTGTCCTACCAATTTTAATCTAAGAGGCTTACCGGGTGTTACTTTGTTTATTGGAACTCTTAGATATGCAATACCATATGAGTCTTTCAGTCCGTCCATTTTGGTCTGATTAAAGACAAATGCGGTACTGTCCGCAGCTTTGGATATCCAAGTCGGATGCTGGTTAGCAGGGTAGGTACTAAGGGTTAGCGTTTTTTGATCATTTATGTACAAATCAAAATTACGGATACCGCCACTACTGCCTGAAGAATGGGATACCAACCAGTTGAAATATATATACGGACCGGAATTTTTTTGAGGGACTTTAGCTGTCTCCCATTCTATTGTCTTGGCCCCATCAGTTGTTCTGGTTAGTAATGCACGGGTTGCGTGATCCGGAAATGCAGAAAAATAATCAATATTCTCACCGCTTATTTCATTTTCATATCCGTTTATAGCATTTATGTTGCCAAAATACGGAACCTTTTTTTGGGCATAAATAAAATTGCCTGCCATACAGAAAGACATTAGCAAAAGAAAATACCTGTAATACATGAGCTTCATTTTTTATGGTTATATGTTAGAATGTTTGAACATATTAAGAACTAAAAAAATAAAATCAACTTTCCGTAGACTTATTTATATCTATGGTATAGGTGAATTTGTCGGAACGGTAGTAGCCTATATTATATTCTACAGGCTTTCCGTTTATATCATAAACATAACGTTCTCTTTTTAATAAGGGAAAAGTAGCAGGTACCTTTAGTTTTTTTCCTATTACGGCACCTGCGTGGCAGGCACTTATATTTTCGCGTGAGCGATCTACTATAACTCCGAAATGATCCTGAAGCATGCTGTATAGTGGCATATCGAAATCATCATTTTTATTAATTCCGATTCTCGGATGAAAATAACTTTCGAAGTATACAATTGGGTCTCCTGAGTTTTCTCCTTTTAGTTTAGAAAGCTTGAATATTTTTTTATCTGGCGTGATGCTGAAGAAATTGCATATTTCTTCATTTGGCTGTATTTCCTCAGTCTTTAATAACTGATTGATAACATTGATTCCCTTCTCCTGCATTTCTCTGGTAAAACTATACCAATGATCTAGTCCGGTTACCAGGCTTTTCTTTTCCGCAACACGGGTTCCAACTCCTTTTTTCCGTATAATGAGGCCCTCGTGCTCTAATTTGTTTGTTGCCTGGCGGATGGTGTTCCGGGATACTCCCCAAAGGTTAGCTAAATCTACTTCTTTTGGTAACAAAGCTCCCTTTTTATAAACTTCCATTTTGATTAGTTTACGAAAAAGTTCTTCTACCTGTACATGTAAAGGTAGTTTGCTGTTATGATCAATTGTAAAGTTTCTAGCTAGTATGTTCATACATATGAGAAAGTACGAAGATAGAAAATATTTTTATATTAATACTCTTTTATTACATAATCGTTTACAGATAGTGATTGGGGCTTTTTAATTAAAATAAAAAGGACGCAAAGCGCCCTTTCGATATTTTTGGTGTTATTAATGACTAATGACATTGTTTTCTGGCATTTTGCTCAGCTAATACACAATTAGTGGCAGATCCCTTTACAATAAGATCGGGGTTATTGTCACAACGATATTCTACGAAACATATAACTTCATTCCAAGTAGAAAAGATGACTTCTCCTCCAAATACATTTTTTAATTGTTCTCTGTTTAATTGCTTTTCAGAAGTTAAGTTTACCTGATTTAATTTGATTTTTTTCATGATATAAAGATTTAGAAGATGGCTTTTTGTGTAGGGGCCATCTTAGGTTATTTTGTAATTCGATTACAATATATGTATTATTTTTTTAAATCACTATAAAGTGAGTGTTTTTTGTAATTTATTCTAAATAAGATAATTGATATATTACTTAATCAATCAAATTAGTTAATTTAAATACAGTATTTCTAATACCTGAGATTTGCTCTATTTCGGAATCATCAATTTCTGATAGTTCATTATCTAGTTGTGCGATAAAAATTTCATAGTTTTTATTTTTGCATGCTTGTCGTAATTTTTTTAGACATATTTTCTTAAAATTACTATGAAGCTGTAGATTGCCTTGGATATGTTTTATAAAGTAATATAGCTGACCAGGTAGCCGATCATTAATTATTTTATTATTTATATAGTTAGATATGTAACTAAATTTTAGTAATATCTTACTGCTATTTTCTATCTGTGCTTGGGTAAGTTCTTTTTGAGAAATATAATAGTCTATAAGCGTACTAAGCTTTTCTGCCATTAGATTAATACATTCCTGATGAATAAATTTTCTGAAATATTGCTCATTGAAATTTTTATTGCGATGTCTTATAATATGATAATCAATAAGACCTAATAAAGTACCTATATTATTATTATTATTATTATTATTATTATTATTATTATTATTATTATTATTATTATTATTATTATTATTTTGATCTGATAATTCCTGTAATGTCAACTTGTAAATCTGATCGTCAAAATCTTCCAGAATATCATCGCTGTCAATATCAATTAGTTTTTCCTGATGGAGAAAAGCTACAAGCCATCCAAAACCTGTAACCCCAGTTTCGAAGCTATAATCTGCTGATGTAGAAATCTCTTCAGAAATCGTATTGAGGAGCTTTTGTCCCTTATGTTTATTTTTCTCATCCGCCGATAGATACAAGAGAAGAACTTCTCCGGATAGTCCGTTAATTAGCCCAATATTCATGATAATTCAAATACAGTATTTGTTAAATTTATTACATTTCTATCATTCAACTTGTAATGTGGATATTTAATATGGAGAACTACAGGAAAATTAGAAAATTGAAATTTTCCTTTATTTTGAATTAACATTTTTGGATCCAGAACTTTATTAAAAGCTTCACTTAATAATAGATCTACGCGGTATATATGATTAAGCTGTATTTCTGTATACTGATTTTCTCCAATGAGCTTGTCAATCTGTTGTAATAATTCAGGTGGGATGATTAAGTTTTGAGGTATTACAAGTATAGGTTTACTAAATATTGTCATATCAGTTGGGAAGAAATACTTTGCAATATATTTTTTTTGAATTTCTGTTTGTTCGCCTAATGAAAGAACTATATTTTCTAAAATTATCCTTTTCGTATCCAGTTCCTCTTTTCTTCTTTTTATCAAGTCAATGATAGGATAGCTACAATTTGATCGAGGAATTGAATCTAAATTATCATCATACCAAGGAGTATGGTGAACGTAATCTCTTTTATAAAAATAATTTTCTTTGTCCGTATGCAAACCTGCATAGTGAAGAATTGCTTTATTGCTCCATTCTTTGATATCATCTGTTGGCCATGAGAAATTTAATTCCTGAAGAATTTTAATTTCTCTGTCAAAATATATAAGATTCCAAAGAAGTGACCACATGTCGGAGCACCAGGCTTGAATTTTTTTTTGCTGATAATCCGGATTAATAATTGATTTCTGAAGTTCTTCTGTATTGTAGTCTGATAGTATTCTATATATAGTTTCGGAATCTGCATAAACTTTTCTCCAGAAATAGGAATCTATATTTTTTAGTATATACTGTGCTCCGCCTGTATTCTTATCCATATTTTTAACGTCTTGCACACTGATTCCTACAGTTGAAGTCATTTTCTTGAATACCTTTTGATCTGTATTTGATAGAATATAAACACTGTCAAGATATGAACGAGTGTCTGAAACATAATTAACATGGTTGTTTAATTCATTGTCAATAGATGGTATTCTGCTAAAGAGAATATCAGAGTCATGATAAAATATAGTTTCATTTCGGATATCAGAATTTTCTACCCAATGTTTTTCAAGTAAGTGGGGGCGTATAGAAGATTCGTATTTTGGATTGTTTCGGGTGTCGGGATATGTGAAAAAATTGGCGAGATCTTTATTTTCTTCTATAAAGATTTTGAAATTTTGTTTTAATTCAGTCACCGGATTATAGCCAATAACAACATGAATGTCGTCTTTATCTATTCCCAGAGACTGAAAGTTTCTTAACTGTATCTCCAGTTGCCAGAGAAAATAAATCTGATCAGGTTGTGCAGAAATGTAAATCATCTGGTTAGGTTAGAAGGATGATATTACATTATAAGTCAAAGTAAATATTCTTTTATTTAAAAATAATGTGGCGTGATTCATGGTTCTTAGTTATTCATTATAAAAATAGGAAAATATCTTTTACCATGAATAGAGTAGATAGCGGAAAACGGGTAAATAAAAAAAGCTCTCAACATTTGTTGAGAGCTTTGGTAGCCCGTAGGGGAATCGAACCCCTCTTACCAGAATGAAAATCTGAGGTCCTAACCGATAGACGAACGGGCCTTAAATTTTATATTAAGCTAACTTATTAACGTGCTTAGTTAGTTTACTTTTCAAGTTAGCAGCCTTATTCTTGTGAATAATGTTCTTTTTAACTAATTTGTCTAGTAAAGAGATTACTTTTGGCAATTGCTCAGTAGCAGAAGCCTTTTCAGTCTCACTTCTTAACACTTTAACTGCTGTTCTAGCTGTCTTGTGATAATATCTGTTTCTTAATCTCCTAACGTTGTTTTGTCTAATTCTTTTAAGAGCTGATTTATGATTTGCCATAACTTTTTAAAACTTTTGCAAAGATATAAAAATCTTTTTAATTACCAAAATAATTTTTACAAAAAACTTGTAGCCTATAGGGGAATCGAACCCCTGTTGCAAGAATGAAAATCTTGAGTCCTAACCACTAGACGAATAGGCCATTTGATTTTTGTGAGTGCAAATATAGAACGTTTTTTTAATACTGCAAAATAATTTTTCAATTATTCTGTAACTTTTTCAATAATTGTGTTCTTAATGCCTTTCTCTTCTAGTGTTTTTTGGAGCTTAATAGCCGCTTCCAGGGTATTTACCTTGCCAAAAGTATAGTAGAATGTACCATCTCTTTTGTCACGTTTAATGTCTTTAAGAGTCTGAAGTATATAGGAAGAACTATTGAGTTTCTCTTTAGAAACTACAACTTCTATAGTGTAATAGCCTTTTGCGATAACAGCATTGGGTACAAAACCAATGGCTACAGCATTTATAAAACCAGCATCTTTGGCTGTTTTTATATTTCCGTCTTTTACAGATGCCAGGTTTGTAGTGGCATAATAATATTTGTAAAATACCCCTTCTTTTACTGGAAGTATATAGTTAAGCCCTCTCAGGGCAGGGTCATTTTCATTATACCTGTTCTGGGTTGTCATCAAGAGTATTCTGAAGTCATTTTTCAGTGGTGTCTCTACTTTTACAGGTTTAGCTTCTTCTACGCTTACAGAGCCTCTGTTTCGTTCAACAGCTTTTTTATAATTGATGATAGCCTCATAAATAGATTCGGCTATTTCCTGCTGTCCTTTTTCTGAGATCAGGTATTGTGCTTCCTCGTAATTGTTGACAAAGCCTGTTTCTACAAGAATGGAAGGCATGGCATTAAGTCGTAAAACGTGCAAGTTGGCTTGCTTTACTCCACGGGAAAGTCTTTTATCTTTTTTCTCGAAATTTTCTTCCACCATACTACCGATAAGCAAGCTGCTTTCCAAATATTTGCTTTGCTGAAGTTTCAGGGCAATAAGTGACTCCGGAGAATTTGGATCGTATGAGGCGAAGTTTTGGCGGTCTTCTTTGTCCAGATAGATTACCGAGTTTTCTCGCTTAGCAACTTCCAGATTCGTACTGTTCTGATTGGGCCCCTGTATATAAGTTTCAGTACCATATGCAGAACCGTTGTTGGTACCCGTTGCATTACAGTGGATGGAAACAAATAAATCAGCTTTGCTTCTGTTGGCCAAGTTCGTCCTTTCTGTTAGTGAAGGAAGGACATCCGACGTTCTGGTGAAAATAACCTTTATGTCTTTGTTCTTCTCGAGAAGCTTGCCCAATTTTAGCCCGACGGCTAAAACGACATGATCCTCTCTTACTTCACCCAGATCAGAATAAGTTCTGGCGGAGCCATTCTTACTTCCATGCCCGGGATCTATAACAAGAGTAAATTTTTTTTGAGCCGAAAGGCTGATAAAAAGGACGCCTGCAAGCAGGAATAAATATTTTTTAAGATTAAATAAGGGGTTATTCATCTTCATTTTTTAAATTTTGCTAATTTTGACCCGAATAATTATAGAATAGATTTGGGTTCAAACGGTTTCAAAAATACCTTACATATTTTAATTTTCCTAATTTTTAACAGTTTTTTAGCACAGAATACTAAGCAAACTGTTAAGGGGAAAAAGGTTGTAACAGACACTATAGCGGTGAAAACGGATAGTATAAAGTCAGATTCTCTGCTTAAAACAGAGAAGATTGCTGACGTAGTAAAAACCAAAGCAGATAACAATAAGAGTGACGTCCCTAAAAAGATGACAATCCTGAATAAAAACGCTACAGTAGTGTATCAGGATACTCAGATTGACGCTGATTATATCTCTATAGATTGGGACAAAAATCAGATTTTTGCAAGAGGAAAGCTTAATGATAAAGGAAAAATTGTTTCTCCGGTAATTACTACCCAGGGAGGGAAGAAATATGAAACCGAAAGTCTTAATTACAACTATAAAACGAATAAAGCAATAGCTTACAATACCCGTACTGAAGAGAGCGAAGGGGCTATTGTAGCCAGTAAGACTAAGAAAGCAAATGATTCTATATATTATCTGAGGCAGGGGAAATATACGACGGATGAATACTTCCTGAAGAAAAAGGATTCTATGTCCGATTATTATTTGTTGGCACCCAAAATCAAGATGATAAAAGGAAAAGAAAGTTCACGGGTTATTACCGGACCTATCCAGATGTATATTGAAAATGTACCAACACCTCTAGTGCTTCCATTTGCAATTCTGCCGTTTTCCGAAAAAAGAAGTGCCGGTATCCTGATTCCCAGCTTTGGTGAAAGAGAAGATGTTGGTTTTTTCCTAAATGGATTAGGCTATTATCAGCCAATAGGTGAGCACTTTGACCTTAAAATTCTAAGTGATATTTATACTAAAGGAAGCTGGAACTTGCGACCTGAAATAGGCTATAAAAAAAATTACCGCTATACTGGTAACTTTATAGCGGAATTCGGATCGAGAATTGTTGGGATTAAAGGACTTGACGGCTATTCGCAGAGTAGTACATACAGGATCGGCTGGAGGCATTCCCAGGATACAAAAGCTAATCCGTATTTTAACTTTTCTGCATCAGTAGATATTGTAAGTACTAAGTTCTATAATAATACTCTTAATAATAATTATATTTTCCAGGGTAATGCACTTAATACACAACAGAGTTCTTCTATCTCCTTTACCAAAAGATTTTTAAATCTGCCGGTTACGATTAACGGAACGGCATCTTATTCCCAGAACTTTGCAACAGGTTTGGTGGATCTTCGCCTACCTCAATTAACGGTAAATGTTAACCAGTTTTATCTGTTTAAGCCAAAAACCGGAGTAAGAACTGGTCTGTTGGAGAATATTAATGTGAATACAAACTTATCATTTACTAACTACGTAAATGCCAAGCAAGATGAGCTATTCACTAAAGCGATGTTTGACAAAATGCAGACAGGATTGCAGAATACAATAGGATTGACTACCAATACACCATTGTTCAAATACTTTACGTTCTCACTTAGTGCTAATGTGAATAACGTTATGACTACCAAAACGTTGGACAGAAATTATAATCCTGTTACTGATAAAATTGATAATAATTATAAAAAAAACATATCTGGATTCAGTACGTTTACTACATCGGCAAGTTTGCAGACAGTATTGTATGGTATGCTAAAATTTAATAAAAATTCCAAGGTGCAGGCGATAAGACATATGGTGACACCAAGTATTAGCTTTAATTATGCACCGGATTTCAGTGCCCAGTCATGGGGGTATTATAATGAATACTATGACAGAACAGGTATGCTGGTGCCTTATTCTATTTTTGAAGGGGGTGTTTATGGTTCTCCAGGAACAGGATTAACACAGTCTATAGGCTTTAATATTAATAATAGCTTGGAGATGAAAGTTAAATCTAAAAAGGATTCTACAGGAGTTGAAAAAGTGAAAATCTTTGAAAACCTGAACATTTCCGGAAACTACAACTTTGCAGCTCCAAAGTATAAATGGTCAATGATTAACATAAATACACAGTCTTCATTCTTTAAGAATAAGTTGAATGTAAATATGTCTATGATGTTGGATCCTTATAAAACTGAATTTTTACCAGGTATAGAGCAAGGAATAAGAACAGAGAAGTTCGGAGCGTTTAGTATTGCTAATTTCAATGCGCAATTGTCATTACCTCTATCTGAAGCTATTTTAGGGGAAAGAAAAGATCCTGCCAAAGAATACAAAACAAAAGGGGAAATACGTTACGAAAATTATTATTTCGACGAAAATTACTATGCAAGATTCAAGCAGCCATGGACATTAAATGTGAATGCACAGTATAGCTATAATAAAGGCTTAACCCGTACCGGAACAAAAACTTTCTCAGTGGGATTGGACGGGAGTATAAAGCTTACACCTTATTGGAATATCAATGGTAGTACTTATTATGACGTTGTTACAGGGAAGTTGGCTTATACCCGTATAGGGTTTTCCAGAGATCAGCGAAGCTTTACAATTAACTTCAACTGGGTTCCTACCGGAGGACCATATAAGGTTTATGACTTCTTTATTGGGATCAAGGCAAATATCCTGAGAGACGCAGTGAAGTATAAATCAAGGAGTTTCCCTAATACAACAAGTTCGTTCTAATTTTATATATTTGACGAAAAATAATCATGAAAGAAATTATTTCTACAGATAATGCACCAGCGGCAATCGGACCATATTCGCAAGCGAATATGATCAATGGTGTTTTATATATTTCAGGACAGATTCCAATGGACCCTGCAACAGGGAAAATACTTGATGGTATCGAGAAAGAAACGCATCAGGTAATGAAGAATTTGCAAGCTATTCTGGATGCTGCGGGATTAACGTTCAGAGATGTTGTAAAGTCTACTATATTTCTGAAGAATATGGATGATTTTGCTGTGATGAATGATATTTATGCATCTTACCTTGATTCTTCTTGCTATCCGGCAAGAGAAACGGTTCAGGTTTCATGTCTTCCTAAGAATGTGAATGTAGAAATTTCTATGATTGCACATAAGGGTTAATAGAACGTGAATTTTTTAAGAAATACATTTGGTGTTATTTTGGGGTTGTTTGTTGCAGCTCTGATTATTACTCTCGGGGTTCGACTGAATCCTGCTTGGATTACCTATGAGCAGTTCGCTCCCTTTAAAAGATGGGAGTATCTTCTTTATAGCGTCAGAAATAAGGATTATTTCTTCATAGCATTATTAGTATCCTCGGGTATAGGAGCAATGATAGGAGGAGTTGTAACGGCACTGGTAGTGAAGTATGCTAAAGTAGCATATGCTATTCTCATCGGTTTTATATTGCTATTTATTGCTATGCTGGATGTTATTATATTTCCGTTTCACCCTACGTTTTATAAAATTTCCATTTTTCTTATATTTTTTCCATTTTCATGGATTGGGGGTAAAATTGTTGAAATTGCCACAAATCGTTTTCAAAAAATGAAAAAAAAATAATTTTATTTTTCTTATTATAGTAAATATATAATTTGAATTTTGTCTTACAAAAGTAAAATTATTTAAAAATTAACATAAATTAAGAGCGTATACTTTGATATACGCTTTTTTTTTATACTTTTGAAACAGTTAAAAAATAATAACCTGTAATCTATGAAGACTCAAATCAAAAATTTTGGGAAAGCTGGTGTGTGCTTTTTTCTGATGTCCGGAATGGTACATGCTCAGACTACAAAAAAAGATTCCCTAAATGAAAAAAAGATCGAGGAAGTTGTTGTCGTTGGATACAAAAAACAACGTAAAGAAACGCTTACATCTTCCGTCGCAACTGTAAATTCTGAACAGCTTCAGGATGTAACGAGTGCAAACTTCCAAACAATGCTTCAGGGTAAGATGCCCGGAGTTGTGGCAGCTGTGTCTAGTGGGCAACCTGGCTCGAAACCAACTATGCGTATTCGTGGTATAGCGAGTATATCGGCTAATAATGATCCATTATATGTGGTGGATGGTGTAATAGTCCATGGAAATGCTGATATAGCTCCTGATCAGATTGAAGATGTTACTGTATTAAAAGATGCTGCGGCTACAGCATTATATGGATCCAGAGGAGCTGCTGGTGTTATTGTTATAACAACAAAAGCAGGGAAAGGTAATTCTATTAATGTAAGGATGAATAATTCATTCAATTTCTTTAATATGGGACCTTTGAAAGTTATGAACTCTCAACAGCTCAAAGATCATTTTATGGAATATTTGGATAATAATCCAAACTTGAAACTTTTTGGAGCAGATGGCGTCCTGTCTCAACAGTATGGGAAAACTCTTAATAGCTGGGATGATATTAAAAATGATTTTAATTGGAAAGATCTTGCAACGCAGGTAGGTGTTGTTCATAACTATGATGTTAGCTTTAATAAATCATCTGAAGGAAGCAAAACTTATCTAAATGCAGGTTATTATAATGAAGAAGGTACGATTAAAGGTTATAAATTAGAAAGATTAACCGTAAGATTGAACCATGAAACACAACTTTATAAATGGTTGAAGGTTAGTCCAAAGTTATACTTTATGTATGATAAGACTTTTGATCAACAATATAGCTTATTTGATGGGTTTTATAAATTGCCATGGGATTCTCCATATAACCCGGACGGATCTTTGTATTATGTTACATCTAGTAATAATGCATCATGGTTTAGTAGAGATAGAGGAAATTACCTGATTGACCGAAATAAGTATTATAGTAAAGCTAATACTTTTAATGCTCAAGGAAACTTAGATTTTGAAGTGAAGCTTCTTAAAAATTTGAAATTTATTTCTACCAACTCTTTAACTTATTATAATTATGATGGTTTTTCATATAATGATCCATCGATGTTATCAGAAGTTACAACAGGTGGAAGAATGAGCCAGTCTAATGCTATCAGATGGACAAGTTATACAAACCAAATGCTGCGTTATGAAAATACATGGAATGATAAACACAGATTAAACGCTTTGGTGGCATATGAATATCAAGATTACATGTATAAAGCTAATGGTGCTAGAGTTAAGAATATTATAGTAGGTTCTGAGGTTTTATCTAATTCAGCTGAGGCAGATGGAGTACCTACGGGGCAAAGAAATGAATATGCTTTCCAATCATACTTATCTAATGCTGAATACTCATATGATGATAAATACCTATTGCAGGGATCTGTAAGGGTAGATCAATCTTCTCGTTTTACTTCGCAAAATAAAACCGGGGTTTTCTGGGCTGTGAGTACAGGTTGGAATGTTGCAAATGAAAGATTTTTTCAATCTTTAAAATCTACAGTTAATAAGTGGAAAGTAAGAGGTAGTTACGGTGCGCAAGGAAATGCTCCGACTAATTATTATGCCACTTATAATAAAAGTACATCAGTGCCTTATAATGGAAATATAGGTTTATATCCAACTCAGGCGGGTAATAATAACTTAAAATGGGAGACTATTTATCAGTTAGATCTGGGAACGGATATTTCATTCTTAAATAACAGAATTAATGTAGTATTTGACTGGTATAATAAAGATACTAAAGACTTAATTACATCCCTTCAGTTACCTTGGATCACAGGGTTTAATAGTAAAACTGTAAATATTGGTACTATTAGAAATAGAGGTGTGGAATTGGCAATTGATGCTGATATTATCAGAAACAGTAATGTTCGCTGGAACGTAGGCTTTAATATTGCGAAGAATAAAGCCACTTATGTAGATCTTTATAACGGAAGTTATAAAAGTGGAATGTACAGAGTTGCTGTTGGTGAAAAAATGTATACCTATGAGCTTAGAGAATGGGCAGGGGTTGATGCCTCTAACGGAGACCCATTATGGAATGCTTACTATGACTCTGCAGGAAAGAGAATTGCAAATTTAACGGATTATATGAATGCTAATCCTGGAGCAAATGTAACTAGTAAAACAACGAATAATTACGATCAGGCAACTTATGTTCATCTTAAAGATAAGTCTCGTTTGCCAGATTTTACAGGTGGTTTTAATACTTCAGTAAGTTACAAGGGCTTTACTTTAGCTGCGAGTGCTTATTTCTCTGTTGGTGGGTATTTGTATAATGGACAACGTTCAAGCTTCTTAGATGCAGATGGTACTTATCCATACTATAATGTAATGGTACCAGATAAAGATTGGATAAGATGGAGCCCTAAGAATACAGCTGAACAGAATGCTAAAGCAACACACCCTTCTCTTATTTATGAAGATACAAGAAAAGGACGTTATGAATCTACAAGGTACTTGGAAAAAGGAGATTTCCTTAAGATAAGAAGTATCAGCCTTTCATATGATGTGCCTAAAAGCTTTATTCCGGGAAATACATTTAAAAGTGCAAGGATATCTGTGAATGCTGAAAATATGTTTATGATTACCGGATATTCAGGACAGACTCCCGAAATGGATTTCTTAGGAAGTAATTCCGGTGGAGATGGATTTGCTTATACAGGCTATCCTGCCCCAAGAACAATAACCGTGGGATTAAATGTATCATTCTAATTAATTGAAAAAATGAAAAAAATAATATTATCATCAATCGCCCTTATTGGTTTAATAGGGTGTAATATAGATAGAGCTCCTTATGACGGTGGAATAACGGATGAGGTTGTAACGAACGAAACAGGATTAAAACAATTGCTTAATGGTATTTATGCTAAAGTAAGAGGAGGAGATGTTATTAATCAGAAAGGTAGTGATTACGGGATAAGTATGAACTACTATAGAAATGGCACTTATGGGGCCGATGAAGTAAATCTGAGCGGAACTACAACGGATCCTCTAATGGGGTATTATAGCTTAGTTAGAGATGCTTCTAATGCAAGAATGGTTGTTGCGTGGAATGATGGATTCAGTGCTATAAATGCAATAAATAGTATTTTCAAAAATCTAAATGAAGGAAGATCAGAAGCTTTAGACCATATGTTGGGGGAGGCTTATTACCTGAGAGCATTTATTAATTTTAATATGTTGCTTCATTATTCTAAACCTTATAATCAGGGACGAGGGAATTTAGGTATTCCATTGAAGTATACAACCGATGAAAGTGATCGTCCAAATAGGGCTACTGTAGGCGAGTCATATGATGCAGTTGTAAAAGATTTATTAAGTGCAGAACGTTTAATGACGGGTGATAGCAAAAATAATATAAAGGCTACTCAGGCTGCAGCACAAGCTCTCTTAGCAAGGGTATATCTTTATATGGATAATAATCCAAAAGCTTTAGAATACGCGGATAAAGTAATCAATAGCGGTAAATATTCTCTGGTTTCTGCTGCTGAATTACCAACTTATGCTCAAAAAGTACCGGAAAATAACTCCGAAACAATTTTTGCAGTTAGGTATGATACATCTTCAACTTATATTTATAATCCTGACTATATGTTGGGGTCTATGTATACGGTTATTAATAATGAAGGCTGGGGAGAAATGTATGCTGCAGATCCTTATATACAATTATTGCAAAGATTTCCTCAGGATGTTAGAAATAAATTTATCCAGCAGGATTATAAATTAGATGCACAAACGAAGAAAAAAGCTCCGGTAGTATATTGGACTGAATATGTTGCTAGCCGTTTTAGATATGAATATAAATTTTATCCTGCTAACGTAGATGCAAATGGTAATTATATTTCATTTACAAAGGATGGCAATACTTATCCTATAAGTTCTGAAGATGTAAATTATGGAGGGCCTACTTATACAAAGTATTTCACTACTATCAACGGTCAAAAACAATATCTGACTCGTGATTATGAAATGAATAATAGAGGAGGTTTCCCTAAATACTATATAAATAAGCTTTCTTTACAGGAAGGTTACTCCCAACTGTATTCCCCGGTAATCTCAAGATTGGCGGAGCTATATTTAATCAGAGCAGAAGTTAAAGCAAAATCGGGTGATGTTACAGGAGCATTGAATGATGTTAATGTAATCAGAAGAAGAGCAAATGCTCCGGAGTTTGCAAGTTTGCCTGCAGGAAAAACAGCTTTGGATATTGTTTTGGATGAAAGATGGCTAGAGTTTGCTTTTGAATCTCAGCGTAAATTCGATTTGATCAGAAATAATCGTGCAATTGATAGAAAATTCCCAGGAGTGCATCTTAACGAAACAAGGATGAAGCTAGGGAAAGAAACAATTCAACCAACAGATAATGACTTGCAATGTGATATTCCACAAAGTCAGATTAATCTACAACCAGGATTGCAACAGAATCCTCTATAAACAAAACCCCGGAAGCATTGCTTCCGGGTTTTTTTATGTGTCAATTATTCTATTAATCCTTATTCAGATTAAGGCATTTTGAAACCTCTGCTGGTCATTCTGCCATTATCATCAAGATATTTTACATTCACCTGACCTTTATAGTTGTTCAGGATTTTTTCAACATCTTTTTTAGAATTTACAGGTTTACCATTGATCTCAGTGATAATGTTTCTCTCACCAATACCAATTGAAGCTAATAAGCCACTGTCGGTAACATTTGTAACACCTACACCACTGTCTAAGCCAAAGTATACTTTGTCACGTTCAGTTAAAGGCTGGAAATCTGCTCCAAGCTTTTCAGCTACAGGTAAATCAGCTTTACTTCTAAATTTAGTATTTCCGTCTTGATCTTTTAATGTTACAGATGTAGTATTTTCCTTACCATTTCTTTGGTAGCTTACTTTTACAACATCTCCAGGTCTTTTACTACCGATGGCAAGGGAAAGATCAGCAAAGTTTGTAATGTTTTGCCCGTCTATTTTAGTGATAATATCACCCTTCTTAATACCAGCATCTAATGCACCGCTATTATCGGCAACATTAATAACATACATACCAATTCCTGGCTTTATGTTGGTTTTGTATTGCTGGTTGTATTGTCTGATAAGCATTTCGTCGGAAAGGTCCAGATTGCTTACACCAAGGAAACCTCTCTGTACAATACCAAACTTCTTAATATCTTCTACAACTTTTCTGGCAAGATTAGAAGGTACTGCAAATCCATAACCTTCATAGTAACCTGATGAAGATGAAATTGCAGAGTTAATACCAATTAAATCTCCGTTGATATTAATTAATGCACCACCACTATTTCCTCTGTTGATTACGGCATCAGTCTGGATGAATGATTCTATCGGAGTTTTACTTTGCTGGCTTAGTAAGTCTATGCTTCTTCCTTTTGCAGAAATAATCCCGGCAGTAACAGTAGAGTTAAGGCCTAATGGGTTACCAATAGCTAATACCCATTGCCCAACTTCTGCTAAATCTGAGTTAGCAAAATTTAGGTAAGGAAGGCCTTTGTCTTCAATTTTCAAAAGAGCAATATCTGTACTCGGGTCAGTTCCAATCAGGTTGGCGGTATAGCTTTTCTTATTGCTTAGTACAACCTCCAGTTTGTTAGCATTGGCTACCACATGGTTATTGGTAATGATATAACCATCCGGAGAAATAATAACTCCTGAACCAAGACCTGAAGGCATATCCTTTGGTGGTTGCTGCTGCTGAGGTTGCTGTTGTTTTCTTCCTCCAAACGGATCACCGAAGAAGAAGTCGAACAGATCCTGATCCATTCCACGATTTCTTCCGGCATTGCTCTGGTAGTTCTTAATTGTGACAACGGCAGGAACTGCAGTTTTGGATGCTTTTACAAAGTCATCTCCCAGTGCCACTGCGTTCAGGCTGGCAAATTGCCCGTCTTTTCTTGAAGAATGGAAATAATTGAAATCTCCATTTGTATCATGATTACTGTCAAAGTAGTGAAGGGTGCCTACAGTAGTCGCTGCAGAAAGGACTCCTACTACAGCCAACGGCATAATTTTTTTGAAATCCATTTTATTATAGTACTTTTTTTATTTATTATTGAGTAATCAAATTTAAGGCAAATGTTGTTGTATTTTTCTTAAAAGGGCTTACTTTAACTAAGTTTAACAAGTGTTTTGAAATTTTAATTGTTATGAATGTAATCTTAACGGGATATTATTAGATTATTGAAATATTTACTCAAATAATTACCCCTATTTTAGAGTACTGAAAGTTGTAGTGGTATCGGATCAAATGTATTCAATTGAAAAATCACTATATTTGCAAAAATATTTTTCTCACTTAAAAAGTTTATAGCATGCAACTGTATAACACATTAAGCGCAGAAGAAAGAGCTCAACTTATTGATGAAGCTGGTAAGGAACGCCTTACATTGTCTTTCTATGCGTATGCCAAAATTGAAGATCCAAAAAAATTTCGCAACGAATTATTTATAGCCTGGAATTCCCTAGATGCACTTGGCCGTATTTATGTGGCGACTGAAGGAATTAATGCTCAGATGAGTGTTCCTGCTGATCAATTTGAGGCTTTTCGTGATACGCTTGAAGTCTATGATTTTATGAAAGGTATTCGCTTGAATGTAGCGGTGGAGCAAGACAATCACTCTTTTTTAAAGTTGACGATAAAAGTCAGAAATAAAATTGTTGCTGATGGTTTAAATGATGATACTTTTGATGTTACTAATAAAGGTGTTCACCTAAAAGCTCAAGAGTTTAATAATATGCTTGATGACCCTAATACCATTGTTGTTGATTTTAGAAATCACTACGAAAGTGAAGTTGGGCATTTTGAAGGAGCGATCACTCCGGATGTGGAAAACTTTAGAGAAAGTTTACCGATTATCAACGATCAATTACAGGATTTTAAAGAAGATAAAAACCTGCTGATGTATTGTACAGGTGGAATCCGTTGTGAAAAAGCGAGTGCCTACTTTAAACATCAAGGTTTTAAAAACGTTTACCAATTGGAAGGCGGAATTATTGAATATACCCGTCAGATAAAGGAAGAAGGAATTAAAAGTAAATTTATTGGTAAAAACTTTGTATTTGACCACCGATTAGGAGAAAGAATTACAGATGATATCATTTCGCAATGTCACCAATGTGGTAAACCTTGTGACAATCATACAAACTGTGCTAATGATGCTTGTCATCTATTGTTTATCCAATGTGATGATTGTAAAGCAGCAATGGAAAACTGTTGTTCTACAGAATGTCTGGAAACAATTCATTTACCTTTGGAAGAGCAAGTTGCATTAAGAAAAGGTTTACAGGTTGGAAATAAGGTTTTCAGAAAAGGAAAATCTGATGCTTTGAAATTTAAACATTCAGGAGATTTGTCAACACAGCCTTTAGCGCAAGCTACAGCAAAACCTGAAACGAAAGATATTCGTCAAAAAATAAAGGTTAAAAAGACTTTGATCGGAAAAGCTGAACATTATTATTCAAAATCAAAAATTGCACAGTTTTTAATTGAGAATAAAGAACTTTCGGTTGGAGACAAAGTTTTAATTTCTGGGCCAACAACAGGCGACCATGAAATTACAATTACTCAGATCCATGTAAATGGAGGCCCTTGTGAAACTGCAAAAGTAGGAGATCAGATCACTTTTGAGCTTCCTTTCAGAGTTCGATTGTCGGACAAACTATACAAAATAATTCAGGCTTAAGCTTTTGATCTGGTGTAAAAAGCTGTAAAAGCCTGTATGTAATTATTATCTCTGTTAAATCAGTATGAAAGATGTTTAGTTCATTAAAATCAGAACTTAGAAAAAAATATTTAAAAGAAAGAAAAGCAATGTCCCCCGAAGACGTTGCTTTTTTGTCTGGAAAGATATTTAGTCAATATCTTTTACAATTTAATGTTCCTGAAAATCAGAATATTCATATCTTCCTACCTATCTCTGCGAAAAATGAAATTAATACCCATCTTTGGATTGATTACTTCTGGAAGAAGAGTGTCAATGTCTTTATTCCCAAAATGGTAGGAGATGAGATTATTTCAATAGCTTATAGACCAGATACAGAACTTGCATTGAACTCATGGGGAATATGGGAACCTGTTTCAAATACTGCTGAGAGTGTTGATTTTGATCAGGTTGTCACACCATTGCTCTATGCTGATAAACAAGGTAATAGAATAGGCTATGGTAAAGGTTTCTATGACAGGTTTTTCAGTTCTGTCAAAAATCCGGTATTGAAAATTGGGATCAACTATTTTGCTCCTGATGAATTAATTCAGGATGTAGATCAGTTTGATATAAAGCTGGATTATTTAGTCTTGCCAGACGGAATACTGTCTTTCTTAGGTGGACCTTTAAATTCTACGAAATAGAATTTGAATTCACTTTTGAATTTCTTTTCTTTCGCAGGAGCTTCTTTTAGTACATATTGTACTTCTTTATTAAGGTAGCCAATATATTTTCTCTCCTTATCATAGTAATCCATTTTATACTTCGCAAAGTCAAGTGTATCCTTAGTGCTAATATATTTGGATGTTGATACGTCACTAATTTTGACAAAACGAGCTTTGAGACTGTCTAGTTGCTTTATGAAAGACATTATTGTTGTTGAATCAGGTTTTTCGAAATATTCCTGTATCTGATTATACAGCGTAGTGTCAATATCAGAATCCTTATTTCCTGCTGCGTAATTTGTCCCCAGATCATATACCTCTTGTAGCTTCAGAGCTGTAATATTATTAATGGTCTGAAGGCTGTCCAATTCTATTGGAGAAAATGTAGTTGTATTATTATTATACTTTACAGTTTCCAGAGAGTTTTTGCCTTTATATTTCTCTTTACAGGCAGCTAATCCTATAACTAAAATTAACATGACTGCTACTATATTGAATATGCTATAAACTCTTTTCATTGTTTCTGATTCTGAATTTGATTAATACTATTTTTCCATTGGAAGAGATTTTAGTCTCTATAACGTCCAGATTCTCCAGTGAGGTTGTAGGAAGTGAAAGAAAGTTAATGTAACGTTGCTTGCTCATAGTTTCCACATTGAAATACTGATTGTCAAATACCTGGTATATAACCGCATCATTACTGATCAAGTTCTCCAGTTGGGCTCTTCTGCTCTTAAAGTCTTTAGATCTTGAATAGGAATATAACATCATATTATATTCATTCGGTTTTAACTGAATTACTTCAGTTTCTGGTGCATTTTCCAGGTTTCTTATTATTGTATCAGTTCTGTAGAATACAGAACTGATCACCATTTTAAGTGTTTTGTCCTTTGTAGGGTACACAAAAGCTTCATTTGGTTTTACTCTATAGGTAAGAGGAGATTCACCTGCTTTTAATACTTTTATTTCTACTTCATTCTGCACAGGTTGGCTTCTGTCCGCATCTGTAAACTTAAATGTATAAGTCTTTGTGAAGAAACTGTCTGCAAAGGTTAAAGCCGCTACAAATATTGCAAGAACAGCAGAAATACCGATCCATAAGTATTTCTTTACCTTGGAAATAATTGGTTTAGAAGTTTTTTTGCTATTGTTGGTCCTTACTTCTGGTGATGTACTTTGAGGTTGTGCAACAGGGGAGTTCTCTTTTTCTCTAATGGCAGGGGCTTTGTATTCCTCTTCAACAAGGCTTTCCACTTGTGGTTCTTTAGTCTCAGAAAGGTTGTTTTCGTTTTCTAAAAGAAGTTCTTCGGCAAATGCATGATTCTTCTTGAAGTCATACCATGAGATATAACCTGAGTATATCGATAGTATATTCAGCATATCAATACGTGGTAACTTAGCCGTTGGAGAAGTTTTGAAATAAGTGTAAAATGACTTCTCACTAATGTTACCTTTTGCATTTTTTCTGAGGTCCTCCTGGAAATAAATGATATCAATGCCTTTCCATTTAGAAATTTCATCATAGGAAGGAGTGTGATTTTCCAGATATTTGGCCTGAACTTCAGATTTTAGCTGTTCGAAGTGTAATAATTCTAAATCAGTCAAAAATTTATTTTTTATTTAATCTATTGATTATCAGTTGTATTATTTTGTAAAATAGTTTTACAAAGGTATTACAATTAATTTTCTCGGACAAATTTTATTGCTACCATACCTTTGTCTTGTTCAAATAAAGAACACATTACAATTTAGAAAAATATTTTTAACAAAATTAAATTTAATTTATTATGAAAAAGTCATTCTTAAACATCGCTGCTGCTGCTGCTATCGTTGCTATCTCTTTAGTATCTTGTAAAAAAACTGAAGCTACTGCTACAGAAGGTACAACTGATTCTACTAAAGTAGATTCTACTAAAGTTGACTCTACTGTTACTACAACTGTAGATTCTACTAAAGCTGTTGCTCCAACTGCAGATTCTACTAAAGCTGACGCTACTAAAAAAGTAGAAGAAACTAAAACTACTGAAGTTAAGAAAGAAGAAGTTAAAAAATAATTTCTTACAAAGATAATTATTAAGCCGCTCTCGAGCGGCTTTTTTTATGCATTATGATTATATTGTCATAAAAAAAATCCCCTAAATAAGTTTAGGGGATTTTTTGTTTATAGTTGGTTTTATATCTTTTGTCTCAGGATCTCATAACATGTAATCGCTACAGCATTACTCAGGTTGAGAGAATCTATGCTACCCGTCATTGGGATCAGGTAATTGCTGCCTTTGTCTTTCCAGAAATCGCTTAATCCGGAATGTTCTGTACCAAAGCAGGTAACAGTCTTCTTATTAAAATCAGCATTCTGAATCTGTTTGGTATTATCATCCATAAATGTTGTGATGATCTGATAGTTGTGCTGTTTAAAGAAATCTATGGCTGACTCATTATCTGTTTGGAAGAAGTTCATTCCGAACAGGCAGCCAACGCTAGAGCGTATTACATTTGGATTGTAAAAATCGGTTTTAGGATCGGTAATGATAATAGCATCTATTCCAAAAGCTTCACAGCTTCTTAGCACAGCACCAAGATTACCAGGTTTTTCTACACTTTCCAGAAGGATGATTCCGGAATTAGGTTTTGGAGTAAAGTGTTCTAATGATTTTTGTTTTTCCTGATAAACTCCAATAATGCCTTCTGAGGTTCCTCTGTATGCAATTGCTTCATAAACCTTTGCAGAAACATTATTAATTACAGCAGAAGGGATAGTTCCATGGAATATATCATTACAGATAAAGAATTCTGTAGGAGTATAGCCAAATTGAATAGCTCTTTCGTTCTCCTGAACACCTTCTACAATGAAAATCCCACTTTTGCGACGTTCATTGTTTTTAGAAATAAGACGAGTTAGCTTTTTGATTTTATCGTTCTGTAGACTTTCTATTTGCATTTTGCAAAACTAGGCAAAATTTATCATTAGAAAGGTTTTTTGCTATTTCATAAGGCAGGGTATTGATTCTTTTTATACAGATGATTTCTCTGGAGTAGATGTTTTGTTGGATATTATCGTCCAGATGTTTCCAATAAATAGAGAAATGCTGCTTGCCAGCCATAGGTAATATCCTAAGCCATAAGAGGTGATTGAGGCTTTGCCACCACCTTCGTTAACTGTAATAGTGCTGGTGGAAAGGTAAGAAAGGCTTAAAAGGAATGTGATTAAGCATAGGGGTGCAGCTATTTTGGGTTGCTTTATTAGAAGTAATAACCATGAAATAAATAAAAGAGGATTTGCCAGCCAGGCAATTCCTCCTTCAAAAACTTCAGCCCAGCCTAACAACAGACATGCTACAGAAAGCATATAGTCGCTACCCATATTAACGGCAATCTGCGTTAATGATGCAATAAATAACGCAATGCTTATAATTAGTGTCAGGCCTTGTGGTTTCATTTATTCTTCGATGCTTTCGCTATTTTCTATAAGGCTTTGTGGAAGCTCTTTCTTGCTTTTAATTCCTAACGCTCTTAGCTTTTGAGTTTGTGTTACAAGGTTGTCATTTCCTGTGGAAAGCTGTTTGTAAGCATCGGTATATGCGTTTTTAGCCTGGTCAAGTCCTTTACCTACTTTCTCTAAATTCTCGACAAAGCCTACAAACTTATCATACAACTTAGCGCCTCTGTCAGCAATCTCCATTGTATTTCTGTTTTGGTATTCCCGCTTCCACAGATCAGCAATCAGCTTAAGGGAAGTAATAAGGTTGCTCGGATTTAGTAATAAAATTCTCCTTTCGTAGGCATAGTTCCACAGATTTTGATCAGCCTGCATTGCTGCAATATAAGCTGGTTCACTAGGGATAAACATCATGACGAAGTCCAGAGATTTTCCATAGTCATCATATGCTTTCTGGCTAAGCTGTTGAATATGATTTTTAATAGAAGATAAATGCTGATTAAGTTTTATTGCATAGACTTCAGCATCAGTTTCATCCACAAGTTCAGTGAAAGCTGTTAGAGAAACTTTGGAATCTATAATCACATTTCTTTCGTCAGGATACTTTACAACCGCGTCTGGGCGCATTTTTTTTCCAGAGAATTCAGAATAGATAGCTTTGTTGTTCTCATCACGGAGTTCATGCTCAAGATAATATTCTCTTCCTTTTACCAATCCGGATTTTTCCAGAATGCTTTCCAGGATCATTTCTCCCCAATTTCCCTGGGTTTTGCTTTCTCCTTTCAAGGCTCTTGTTAGTTTTTTAGCATCTTCAGAGATTTGCTGATTTAGCTCCGCAAGTTCTCTTACCTTTTCTGCTAATGAAAAACGCTCCTTATTTTCCTTTTCATAAGCTTCGTTGACTCTATTTTTTAGATCAGCAATTTTTTCCTGAAAAGGTTCCAGAATTGTTTTAAGATTGTTCTGATTAAGAGTGGTGAACTTTTCAGTCTTTTCTTCCAGAATTTTATTGGCCAGGTTTTCAAATTGAAGTTTCGCTTCTTCCTGGATTTTGGTTACCTCTTCTTTTTGGGTTTCAAGAGATTTCTGTAAACTTTCATTAATAGCAGATAATTCAGAATTTTTGGCAAATAATGTTTGTTTATCAGATATAAGGTTTTCAATCTGGGATACTTGTTTTGTATTTGTTTGTTTCTGTTCCTGAGATTGAGAATTAAGAGCGGAGTATTCAGCTGATATTTTTGCAAACTCATTCTTCAGATCGCTTAATAAGTCTGACTGCTGCTGGCTGAGTTCCTTTTCTTTATTAATAATCTGTACGAGTTCCTGGTTCTTCAGATTAAGGTTTTCCAGATCTGATACACTTTTAATGTATGAATTGTTTAATTCGTTGTATGAATTTCTGGAAATGGAAGATGATTTTGAAATAAAATACAAAATTACAGCACCAATAATTCCGCCAACAATAAATCCAATAAGTAAATAGGTTATTTCCATCTTCCAAAATTACAAAATATTGTGTGGCAATATAAAACTAATTATAAGGGTATTCTTTACTGGAAACCGTAAAATAATGATTTATATGCTGATTATTAAGAAGAAAGAAAAGAAAAAAAATTAATGATTTAGCTGCCAGAATCCCCAGGCTAAAACCATGTTGAAAGTATCCCATAACAAAGTGGGAAGTATGAGATAGCTTGCTGGTTTAGAAACTCGCTTGAAGAGGAAGAATAGAATTATGGAAAGTACCCATGTGATGACATTTACAATAACTGCTAGGTCTAATAATTTGAAGTTAAAGAAAATGATAAACCATAAGGATATGAGTACGAAAATGATATAATAACATGTAAGCGCTTTCTGACGATATTTGAGACGGTTTTCTTTAGATTTCCAGATGAAATAAAATGCGATGCCGGAAAAGAAATACATAAGAAATATAGTCCGGAACAAAAAATTAGATGGTGGAGTAAAGAGCGGTTTGTCCAAATGGTTGTACCATACATTGAAGGAGTTGGCAGGTGTTAGAGTGTGTATAATGAAAAATACAAATACATGAAAGGATATACATGCAGCTAAAGCCTTCCAGTCAATTTGTCTTTTCATATGCTCTTCTCTTTGGTTATGCAAATTTACTCAAAAATAAAAAAGAAAATCACTATGGATTTTCTTTGGCTATTTTTTTATGATTTTCCAGATAGGTGGGTAATGCGGCAGATCCATACCACGGGTAAATTTCTACATCGAAAATACCGGCAGCAATAGCAGGATCACTTTTTAAAAGTGTTTCTGTTTCTTCTTTATTATCGGAATTAAGGATGAAGATGCCTTTGTAATTTTTATCATTCTTTTCCAAAAATGGTCCGGCCACTGTCAGTTTTCCGGCTTCGGCAAGTTTTCCAATATTTGTGAGGTGTCCTTTTATCAGCTCGGCTCTTTTTGCTTTGTCTGCTAGTTCTGTTTTTCCGGATTTCAAAATTACAAACATGTATTTTTTCATCCCATATTTATCTGCTTCCAAATCTTTTGCCAGCTTTTCATTATATTCAGATTGGGTTTGTGCTTGTAATAATGCAACTGAAAGTATTGCTATTCCTGTTATAAAATTTTTTGCCTTCATAGCTGTTAGCTTTTTATTTGTAAAAACTCTTTTGCCAGTTCTATCATTTTAGGATCTCCGGTATATTTACCTTTTTCATCAGAAAGCTTTACTGTTGGAATCCATTCGTTATTGATTCCTTTTACACTGATAAGCTTCATTACAATATTACTCGGAGCAAGACCAACGTCGTTTGTCAGATTGGTTCCGATACCAAAGGAAATTCCAATTCTGCCACGGCAGGCTTTGGTAATTTCTTCAACTTTCTCAGGATTCAGGGCATCAGAGAAAATAATGTATTTAAATAATGGGTTGATACCGTGCTTTTTATAATGTTCTATAGTTTTGTTTGCAAATTCTATAGGATCTCCACTGTCATGTCTTACGCCGTCGAATAGTTTTGCAAATTTTTTATCAAACTGTTGAAAGAATACATCTGTAGTATAGGTGTCTGAAAGAGCAACTCCCAAATCGCCACGATAGACGTCTACCCAATGTTCCAGAGAAAGAGAATTAGCCATCTTGAAGCCATATTCTGCTGCGTGGAACATAAACCATTCATGGGCATGTGTACCAATTGGTTTTACATTGTATAACATGGCCATGTGTACATTGGAAGATCCTGTAAAGGTAGAGTCTTCCATCGATGTAAGTGCCTGCATAACCAATCGGTGTACCCTGTAAGAGTGTCTTCTTCTTGTTCCGAATTCTGCAAAAGGAACCTGAAGTGTTTTAAACTTTTTCTCTTTCTCTATAGTCTTCTGAATGATTGTTTCATCATCTTCTCTTTGAAGTCCTTTCATGGAGTAATAAAGCTCGCTGATCAAGCATAATAAAGGAACCTCCCACAAGATTGTCCGATACCATAATCCTGAAACCTGTACTTCCAGGTTCGATCCTTCTTGTTTAATGTGTACTTCGGATGGGTCGTAGCGATAACCTTCTAAAAAGTCTATATAGGGCAAGTCCAGATATGGACATGTCTTTTTTAAGAATTGTTTTTCTTCTTTGGTAAGCCTTAGTTGAGACATTGCATTGACAGCTTTTTTCAGCTCGTCTGCAAAGCCTTCAGGATATTCGTGTTTGCCACGATTTATAAAATCATATTTTACAACTTCACTTGGAAACAGCTTTACAACAGCACATTGCATGGTAAATTTGTAAAAATCATTATCTAATAGGGAAACCAATCTTACGTTATGATCTTCTAACATCTTCGTTTATTTATGCTAATATAAGGAAGATAGATGAAAGATTGCAGAAATAAAAAGCAGCTTCTTTAAAATAAAGAGGCTGCTTTGTTCTATATATTATATGATATAGAATGAGTTTATTTTCCAAGGAAAGAGCTATACATCCATACTTCTTTTTCCTGTTCTGTAATATAATCGCTCATTAAAGAGTTTGTTCCTTCGTCACCTGCTTCGTCTGTAATGTCCAGTAATTCTCTTTGAAGCTCGATAATCTTTTTGAAAGAAGCAAGAATGTCTTCAACACATTTACGGCCATCACTTACTTCATTGCTCTCTTTAATAGATGAATTTTTAATATAGAATGAATAATTATGCTGTGGTTGTGCACCTAGTGTAAGGATTCTTTCTGCAATTTCATCAATCTTTAATATAAGGCTGTTGTAAAGTTCTTCGAATTTTGGATGAAGCGTGAAGAATAAATCACCTTTTATATTCCAGTGCGCTCCACGTGTATTCTGATAAAATATTGAATAGTTAGACAATAAAACATTTAGTTTTTCAGCAATGTTCCTGCAATCTTCTGCTTTTAGTCCTATTAAATTAGAATTTTTCATTTGTATTATATTATTAATGTTAATATTTCGATATACAAATTTAATAAATAAAAACTATTGATTTATTTTATATTGATAGATTAAATCTAACTCAAAGATAAGTATTAAAAGTTGCAGTGGATGATTATGAAAAAGTGTGTTAAATACTTTTAATGATTCTGTAATATTATGTTCATCGTCTTAATAGGAGAGGAGCGTTATTTTTGCCGTCATATAAAAACACTAATCACAAAATATTTATAATGAAGAAATTCACATTACTATTTCCTCTTATTTCATTGTTGTTATCATTTTCATGTAGTGATAATAATAATGAGTCATTTGAATCTTCTCAAAAGGTGGCAGAAAAGTACCAGACCAAAAATGTTGTTCTGCTTGTAGTAGACGGTCCGCGTATCTCCGAGACCTGGGAGGCTGCCAATAAAGAGAATATTCCGAATAGGGTAAATCTTTTACAGCAAGGGGTTTTTATCAGTGACTTTAAAAATAATGGTACAACCAATACTAACCCGGGTCATAGCGCAATGTGTAGTGGAGTCTATGAGTCCATACAAAATAATGGAAAAGAGCTGCCAGGGTTTCCGTCAATAATGCAGCAATGGCTGAAGTATACCGGAGCGGACAAGACTAAAGCCTGGGTTATAGCATCTAAAGACAAACTTGAAGTTCTGAATAATTGTAAGCTTGATGGCTGGAAAGATAAGTTTCAGCCCAGCGCAGACTGTGGTATCAGCGGTAATGGATCCAACTATCGTGATGATGCTGTAACTGTAGCGAATACAAAAGAGGTAATGAAAAAGTATAGTCCTAATATTATTGTTATAAATCTGAAAGATGTAGATTCTTATGGACATAATAATAATTGGAAAGAATATATTAAGGCTATAAAAACAACAGATGCTTCAATTAAAGAAATATGGGACTATATCCAGTCTTTGCCTTCATATAAAGATAAGACTACATTAATTGTAAGTAACGATCACGGAAGGCACATTGATAGCAAAGGTGGATTCCAGAATCATGGCGATGATTGTGTAGGTTGCAGACATATTGAATTTTTTGCAATGGGGCCGGATTTTAAAAAGAATGCTACCATTAATACGGGTAGTTATGAACAAATAGATATTGCAAATACGATTGCAGAACTTCTGCAGTTTCCGCTGCAATATTCAAAAGGAAAAGTAATAAAAGATGTATTTAAATAAGTGAAGAAATAATGAGCATTAGAATTGTAATGATATGGTTTACAAATTTTAATACTGATTTTTCTGCACGAAATAAAAACATAATTGTTTGTAAATCAAAAAATAATTTATATTTTTGCATCCTCAAATAAAAAATAATAAAGCAATTACATGCCTACTATTCAACAATTAGTTAGAAAAGGAAGAGCCACGCTTACTAAGAAGAGTAAATCGGCTGCTTTGGAATCATGTCCACAAAGAAGAGGCGTATGTACGAGAGTATATACAACCACGCCTAAGAAACCTAACTCAGCTTTGAGAAAAGTTGCGAGAGTTAGACTTTCTAATGGTAAAGAGGTTAACGCCTACATCCCGGGAGAAGGACATAATCTTCAAGAGCACTCGATAGTATTGGTAAGAGGCGGAAGGGTGAAAGACCTACCGGGAGTTAGATATCACATTGTACGTGGTGCTTTAGATACTGCGGGAGTTAACGGAAGACTTCAGAGAAGATCTAAGTACGGAGCTAAGAGACCTAAACCAGGACAAGCGCCTGCAGCTACAGGTAAGAAAAAGTAATCATTAAATTAGGAACAGTACAATGAGAAAGACAAAAGCTAAAAAAAGACCTTTGCTACCAGATCCAAAGTTTAATGATCAATTGGTAACAAGATTTGTAAATAACCTGATGTTAGACGGTAAGAAGTCTATCGCTTTCAGAATTTTCTATGATGCATTAGAAATCGTTGAAAAGAAGAAAGAAGATCAGGAAAAAACTTCCCTTGAAATTTGGAAAGATGCGTTAACTAACGTAATGCCACACGTAGAGGTAAGATCTAGAAGAGTTGGAGGAGCTAACTTCCAAATTCCAATGCCTATCCGTGCAGATAGAAAAATCTCTATGGCAATGAAGTGGTTAATTAAGTATGCTACTGCCAGAAATGATAAGTCTATGGCTCAGAAATTAGCTGCAGAGATTGTTGCTGCTGCTAAAGAAGAAGGTGCTGCTGTTAAGAAAAAGACAGATACGCACAAAATGGCTGAGGCTAACAAAGCATTCTCACACTTTAAATTTTAATTTGTAAGATGAGTAGAGATCTTAAATACACAAGAAATATTGGTATCGCTGCACACATCGATGCTGGTAAAACTACTACAACTGAGCGTATCCTTTTCTATACAGGAAAAACTCACAAGATTGGTGAAGTTCACGAAGGTGCTTCTACCATGGACTGGATGGAGCAGGAAGCTGAAAGAGGTATTACCATTACTTCTGCTGCTACAACTTGTAGCTGGAACTTCCCTACAGACCAAGGTAAATCTTTACCAGAAACTAAAGGATACCACTTCAACATCATCGATACACCGGGACACGTTGACTTCACAGTAGAAGTAAACCGTTCTTTAAGAGTATTGGATGGTTTAGTATTCTTATTCTCTGCAGTAGACGGAGTAGAGCCTCAGTCAGAAACCAACTGGAGACTTGCTGACAACTACAAAGTTGCTAGAATGGGATTCGTAAACAAAATGGACAGACAAGGTGCTGACTTCCTTAACGTGGTAAACCAGGTTAAAGAAATGTTAGGATCTAATGCAGTTCCAATTGTATTACCTATCGGTGCTGAAGAGGACTTCAAAGGTGTTGTAGACCTTATTAAGAACAGAGCGATCGTATGGGATGAGGCTGGACAAGGTGCTACTTTCGAAGTAGTTCCAATTCCTGAGGATATGAAAGCTGAAGTTCTTGAATACAGAGAGAAATTAGTTGAAGCTGTTGCTGACTATGATGAGACTTTGATGGAGAAATTCTTCGAAGATCCAGATTCAATCTCTGAGGACGAAATCAACGAAGCTTTAAGAAAAGCTACAATTGATCTTTCTATTATCCCAATGACTTGTGGATCATCTTTCAAAAATAAAGGTGTTCAGTTCATGCTGGATGCTGTATGTAAATATCTTCCTTCTCCAATGGACAAAGACGATATCAAAGGTACAGACCCAAGAACTGATGAAGAAATTACAAGAAAACCAGACGTTAAAGAACCATTTGCAGCTTTAGCATTTAAAATTGCTACTGACCCATTCGTAGGTCGTTTAGCATTCTTCAGAGCTTACTCTGGTAGACTAGATGCAGGTTCTTATGTTCTTAACACAAGATCTGGTAACAAAGAAAGAATTTCAAGAATCTATCAGATGCACGCTAACAAGCAAAACCCTGTTGAGTATATCGAGGCAGGAGATATTGGTGCAGCTGTAGGTTTCAAGGATATTAAAACTGGTGATACTCTATCTGATGAAAAGAACCCTATCGTTCTTGAATCTATGATCTTCCCAGATCCGGTAATCGGTATCGCTGTTGAGCCTAAAACTAAAGCAGACCAGGATAAACTTGGTAACGCATTAGCTAAGCTTGCTGAAGAAGATCCAACTTTCCAGGTTAAAACTGATGAGGCTTCTGGCCAAACAATTATCTCTGGTATGGGTGAGCTTCACTTAGATATCATTGTAGACCGTCTAAGAAGAGAATTCAAAGTTGAAGTTAACCAAGGTCAGCCTCAGGTTGAGTACAAAGAATCTCTTACTGCTACTGCTAACCACAGAGAAGTTTACAAAAAACAAACTGGTGGTCGTGGTAAATTCGCAGATATCGTATTCGAAATCGGTCCTGCTGAAGAAGGTAAGTTAGGTCTTGAATTCATCAACGAAATTAAAGGTGGTAACATTCCAAGAGAATTTGTTCCTTCTGTAGAAAAAGGTTTCAAAGAGGCTATGAAAAATGGTCCTTTAGCTGGATTCGAAATTGAAGGTATCAAAGTAACTCTTAAGGATGGATCTTTCCACCCGGTTGACTCCGATCAGTTATCTTTCGAATTGGCTGCGAAGCTAGGTTTCAAAGAAGCTGGTAGAGCTGCTAAGCCTGTAATCATGGAACCTATTATGAAACTTGAAGTTGTAACTCCTGAGGAGTACATGGGGGACATCGTAGGTGACCTTAACAGAAGAAGAGGTACAGTAAACGGTATGGATGACAGAAATAACGCTAAAGTTATCAAAGCATTCGTTCCATTATCAGAAATGTTCGGTTATGTAACTTCATTAAGAACATTATCTTCTGGTAGAGCTACTTCTTCTATGGAATTTGAGAAATACGAACCAGCTCCAAGCAATGTTGCTGAGGATGTAATCGCAAAAGCTAGAGGTTAATTTTAAATTAGATTAAAAATGTCACAACGAATCAGAATAAAGCTAAAATCTTACGATTACAACTTAGTTGATAAATCTGCTGAGAAAATCGTAAAAACAGTAAAGGCTACAGGGGCTATCGTAAACGGGCCAATCCCTTTACCAACAAATAAAAGAATCTTCACTGTGTTGAGATCTCCACACGTAAACAAGAAATCAAGAGAACAGTTCCAACTTTCTGCTCACAAGAGATTGATGGATATCTACTCTTCTTCTTCTAAAACTGTGGATGCTCTAATGAAGTTAGAACTTCCTAGCGGTGTAGACGTAGAAATTAAAGTGTGATAACGTGCATACTTTGCCGTGATAATAGAAACACCACATTCGAAAGAATGTGGTGTTTTTTTACGCATTTCTGTACCAAGAGATTTTATAATTCATATATGAGCATAGCTGGAAGACTATGACCTTTTACTCTTTTTTAAAATATCTCTTTTTGTTGTATTCCTTCTTATAATTTTCTATTTCGGTCTTTTCATTAAACTGTATAACGAGATCTTTTTGTTTTGTCTTAGTCACTTCGCCATCACTTCCATCTTCAGAATCTTTTTCTTCTTTTTCCATATCCTCAATTGTACCGGAATAATTGAGCTCGATTTTATTACCAATACGGTAGACTAAGCCCTTTACCGAATCTTTTATTGCCGGAATTATAAAAGGAACAGTATTCAATCTGGATGTTGTATCAATGCAAACTGTTTCATTGTTGTTTTTGCCATCCTTACTGGTTATAGAATATACATCACATTGTTTGGAGTTTATAGTTTCTTTCTTGTTTGTTCTTTTTACCAGAAGAGTATTTTTAAAATCTGTTAAGTCAAGATCCGGATCGTTATTATTTTTATACTTGTTCCTGTCAAAAGTTTCTTCAACATCAATTTTAAAAACTTTCCCATCATCTGAATATACCGCATAAAAATGGTTATTTACATTTAAGGAAGCAGTGTTTCCCATGGGGGTTGCTACGACAAAGAGATTAGCTGAATAATCCGATGTTGAAAAAATATTTAGAAAATTGGAGTAAAAATCGTCTTTAATCCTGTATGAAACTGCATTCTCCAGTTTATATGTTTGCATCTGTGAGAAAGCCAACAAAGAAATAAATGAAAATAATAAGCCGAATGTCTTTTTCATATTTGTTTTTTATGTGGTGAAAGTAGCGAAAAGCCTGAATATCTAATATGCTTTGGAGCAGATAAACTGCTAAAATCACTGTTTTCAGGGATTAAATATCAAAACTTATGACTGTTAATTAGTTGAAGAGTAGTACTTTTGATAGAATAAAACAAATAACCATAAACTATGAAAACAGCATACTCTAAAAAATTAGGGCTGTCCGTACTTTCATTTCTGGGTATTGCAATACATGCTCAGCATATTTATCCTCCACAAAAAGAGCTTTGGAATCCCGATAAATTGGGTAACAAAAGAGCAGTTGTAAAATTTGAGGGAAAATCTAAAGTTGCAAAAGCTGTAATTCCGTGGAGAAATCCCGAAGTAAAAGACGGACAACGGATTTTAGTAGTAGACAGTACCTCGCAGAAACAATACGAAGTAAATGCTTATCTCAATATCAACAGAGAACAGGGAGAAGTTCTTTTCGACCCTGTTTCCGGAAAAGGGACATACTATATTTATTATCTTCCTTATGAGTTGAAGGCTAGTGAAAATTACCCGCAGGCTGTTTATCTTAAAAAAACAGTTCCTGGTACTTCAGATGTAAAGGGAAGTGAGGTAGCAAAGTTTATGCGGATAGATGCTGTAGACAGATTTAACGAGAACAATCCTATGGAAGTTCTGGCGTCAAAAGCAGAGATAGATCAGTATCTGAAAAAACATGCAAATGATGCCTATCTGATATTCCCGGAATCCAGAGAGAATCCGGTAAAGATGAATGAACTTCCGCAGATATGGGTAGATCCTAAGAGGGATAATAGCAAATTTACCGGAAATACTGACAAAGGAGAATTTTATGCTTTTCAGTTGGGTGTACTGGCAAAAGCTACGGAACTGAAAAATGTAAAAGTTACTGCAACAGATTTAGTTTCCTCTGCTGGTAAAATAAATTCCTCGCTTTTTACTTCCATCAATATAGATGGTACCAGCTATGAAGGAAAACCTCTGAAATTTGCCGTAAATGTGGCACCAGGTAATATTCAGTCCATTTGGTGTGGATTTGATATTCCTACTGATGTCCCTGCCGGGACTTACAAAGCTGTTGTAACTATTCAGCCGGAGAATGCACCAGCACAAAATATTCCGGTAGAAATTAGTATCTCCGGTTCTATTGCAAAGCACAAAGGTTATGATGAACCCTGGAAGATGACGCGCCTTCCGTGGCTTAATTCTACCATGGCACAAGAGAATACGGTAATCAAACCTTATACACCATTAGTATATAATACAACCAATCGTGAAATTTCTCTGTTAGGAAGAAAGGTAATTCTTTCGCCGGATGGGCTTCCTGCAAAAATACAGACATTCTTTACTCAGGAGATGACGGAAATCTCCACAAAGGCCAATGAGGTATTGGCTTCGCCAGTTAAATTTAATATAGTAAATGCTAACGGAACCCCCGAGAAGCTTGGTCAGGCAGAATTTAAGCTGGTCAAAAAAGAAGAAGGATTGTACAGCTGGTATTCGAAAAGCCAGGGACAGAACCTGAAAATGGAAATAGAAGGATCCCTGGAGTTTGATGGCTTTATGGAATATAAAGTAAAAGTAACTGCGCTGAACGATGTAGAACTAAAGGATATCTCTATGCAAATTCCGTTTTCATCTTATGCATCCAAGTATCTAATGGGGTTAGGCGAGAAAGGAGGTAACCGTCCTGAAAATTTCTCTTGGAAATGGGATGTAGCAAAAAAGAATCAGGATGGAGCCTGGTTAGGTAATGTAAATGCCGGGCTGCAGTTTAGTCTTCGGGATGAAAAATACTCACGCCCGCTGAATACTAATTTCTATTTACAAAAGCCTTTGATACTTCCGGGTTCATGGGGAAATAATAACATGGGCGGAATTAATATTACAGAAGACAAATCCGGAGTAATTGTTAATAATTACAGCGGAAGCCGAAACCTGAAAAAAGGGGAGGAGTTGTATTATAACTTCCATTTACTCATCACGCCTTTCCATACTATAAATACAGAATGGCAATGGGAAAACAGATTTTACCATAAATATGTTCCGATAGAAAAAGCCAAAGAAAGTGGTGCCAACGTAATCAATATTCACCATGGAACTGATATAAATCCATATATCAATTACCCCTTCATTGCTACAAAAGAAATGAAAGATTATATCAGCAAGGCACACCAGAGCGGACTGAAGGTTAAAATCTACAATACCATCCGTGAGGTTTCCAATAGAATGTACGAGCTATATCCTGTAAGAAGTCTGGGACACGAAGTTTTTTCTGCCGGGAAAGGAGGTGGTTATTCGTGGCTGCAAGAACATCTTCACAACGATTATATTGCAGCATGGTATGTTCCGGAGTTTAAAGATGCAGCTATTATCAATAGTGGTATGAACCGTTGGCATAATTACTACGTAGAAGGTATGAACTGGTTGGTTGATAATATTGGTATTGATGGAATTTATCTGGATGATGTAGCTTTCGACAGGGTTACAATGAAGCGTGTAAAAAAAGTGATGACTAAAAACGGACATCCGGGTATTATAGATCTGCATTCTGCCAATCAGTTTAATGATAAAGACGGTTTCAACAATAGTGCTAATCTTTATATGGAACATTTCCCGTATCTGAACAGATTATGGTTTGGGGAGTATTTCGATTATGAGAAGAATAAACCGGATTTCTTCCTTACAGAAGTTAGTGGTATTCCTTTCGGTTTAATGGGAGAGATGTTACAGAATGACGGAAACCAATGGAGAGGAATGATCTTCGGGATGACAAACAGGTTGGGCTGGTCGGATAAAAGTAATCCAACCCATCTGTGGAAGGTTTGGGATAATTTCGGAATTAAAGGATCTAAAATGATAGGCTACTGGGTAGATAATAATCCGGTAAAAACAGACAATAAAGAAGTTCTGGCAACAGTTTATAAGAAAGATAACAAAGTGATGGTAGCATTGGCAAGCTGGGCTTCCGGTGATACCTCTGTAAAACTAAATATAGACTGGAAGAAACTGGGAATTAATCCTAAGAAAGCTGTAATAAAAGCACAGGCAATTGAAGGCTTCCAGGAAGCTAAAACGTTTAGTATAAACGATGCTATTCCGGTTGCTCAAAATAAAGGCTGGCTATTGGTTATTGAATAAATAATATGACCAAATAAATTAGAAACCTTACAGAAACAAAATCTGTAAGGTTTTTATTTTTTACAGAATAGCTATATTTGCCATTGCAAATGAGAAGCTTAAAGATAATATTATTAGGGATCATACTTTTTGTTTTAGGATCCTGTGCAACAAAATATGGTATGCAGTTAGAGAACGGAGATCTTTTACTGGTTTCGGCCAATGGCAGTACACTATCAGGTGCTATAGACCGGGTGACTCAGACAGATAAATCAACACACTATTCCCATATCGGAATGTTAGAAAAAGAAGGTAAAAACTATTGGGTTTTGCATGCCGGTACCCGGAACGGATCCGAAAGGGTTCCTTTGGACCACTTCCTTCGGGACGAACAGAATGATAATAACCATGTAGATGTATACCGCCTGAGAACAGCGTATCGTAAGAGTATTCCCAATGCTATTAACGTTGCTAAAAATTGGCTGGGAAGACCATACAATTATAGTTATATACTTTCTGATGATCAATTATATTGTTCCGATTTTGTTCACAGAAGTTTTGCCAGAGATTCTATTTTTCAGTTAGAGCCAATGACCTTTGTCAATCCTAAAACCGGTAAAACCGATATTGCATGGGAAGCTTTTTATAAAAAACAAAACCTGGAAGTACCGGAAGGTAAGCCAGGATGTAACCCCAATGGGATGGCGGCTTCGCCTAAAATAAAATTTCTTGGGAAAATAAGAGAGCAGAAGTAATTCATAAATATAAATAAACATGGCGCTAAGATTCTTAGCGCCATGTTTATTTATAGAGGTATTTTGATTACTTGCTCATGTAATAATCAAAATACAGACAATTAGTCTCTAAAGCTTTTACCGTAGAAGTGTTATTGTAATTCTTTTTCAGTTCGGCAAAATAGGTTCGGAATTTCTGATTCTTTGTTGTTAGCAACATATTATCAAACTTCTTCATTTTAGCATCATAATCCTTATCACTGTAGGAGGTGTTCGAATTTTGTGCTGCTTCCCACTGATAGTATTTTCCTTGCTCAGCCTGTGCCATTTGGAAGAGAATATTGGCTTTGTCCTCTTTATTTGGAGACTGTTGTAAAGCTTTCTGGAAATAGCCGATAGCAATATCGAAATTATCGGGCTCTACATAGTGAGCGTCCAGAAAGTTCTTATAATAGAAGTGGAAAGGCTGACCTTTGGAATTGTCAAAATGAAACTTCTGACCGTTAGCATTATCAACATCCATTACAAAAATATGGCGGTAATATCCTAAAATGGAAGTATTATACATAAGATTACCGATCAGACGATTGGCCATTTTAGCTTTGTCACTATTCCCTTCACCAATCTTTTTTAATTGTATAAGAGCCTCGGTCAGCTGCATCTTATTCATATTTTTGGTAAGGAAAGGGAAAGCCGAAGTATCTTCTGCGATCATGGTTTCATTTGGAGCACTTTCATAGCTTACCCATTTATTTATTCCGAATACCAATGATGGAATATTGTTATATCCGTCGTATGCCCCCGATTTATAAACAACCAGGCTAGGATGATAATTTCCCTTATCATCATATATGGCTTCAGTTCTTGGAATACCTTTGAAGTTTTTTGACTTTTGGTAGAAAGAGAGCGCTTTCTGAAAATCACCTGTACGCATGGCACGGTCTCCATAGATAATATTAAAGAAAGAATCTACATCACCAACATTGTCAAAGCTTTTGGTGATATATTTTTCAAGCGCTGTTTTATTTGGCTTTTTATAGAATGCTTGAACTTTAGCTACCAGATCCGAATTAGGGTTATATTGCAGATCGGAAAGTTTATTATTCAGCAGGAAAGATTTAGCATCCTGATGTTCCATGAAGTAACGGTTGGCCAGTATATCTATGATGAAATCTCTGGTCTGCATATGTTTCCATGCATACCTGTCATCTGTATTTTGATTTTCTTTAAAGACCTCACTGTATTTTGTAAGCAGGCTGTTTTCGAATTCCGGAGTTATCTTCTTCTGAGAAAGGATATCATTCAGCATTTTCATCTTTGTAATCTGCTGTTGATATTCGGGGTTAGTAGCAGATATTTTATTCAGGATAGCAACGCTCGATGCATAATCACTTTGTAAAAACTTCAGATAAGCAATTGAAATATCCCAGAACGCTTTGTCCTGGCTTTTTGCTTTGGCATTTTGCAAAGTTTTATCTAGTGCTGCTACAAAGTTTCCGCCTCCTTTGTCCTGATAAGAATATGTTGAACCATAGAACGGAAGTTTGTTAGTTTTATACTGGCAGTTAAGATCGTAACAATAAATATTCGTTGGCAGATAATTTCGTTCCAGTTGATTGATGCCTCTTACTGCAAGAACTTTCAGGATTTCCGAATCAGCATTGTTGGCGATCATTTTATCCATAATAGGTACAGGATTGTTGTACTCGTTATAAGCCAAAAGGAAATAGGCCATGTTCTTTTCTTCAGGAGTCTTAGCTCTTGCCAGTAAACTTTTGAAATCGTTGGCTTCTGTAAGCTTCAATGAAGAATAAACAGATTCTTTATTGGTTTTTCTATGAATAAATACCTGAAAGAAATCCCAGTTAGCTTCATCCTTTTTCTTTAATCCTCTTAGTGCACCCGCTTTTTGATCAAGTGCATCCCAATAGATTGCATTTTTCAACTTCAAAGGTGCAGCGTAGGTATTAAATGCCTTAACCGCTTCATCAAATTTTAAATTATAGTGATTAAATCTTACAAGCTGATAGGCATATCTTAGTTTTATATCTGCTCCTTTAGCTGCATTATAACCATCCAGTAAAGATTTTACCGTAGCAGTATAGTTCAGATCCGATGCATTACGCTGCCCTTCTGAGTGTGAGGAATAAAAAGAATCTTTACTCGGAACATATTTTACAAACATATAAGGCTCCAGTTCCTTCGCTTTTGTCAGGTAATCTAGTCCGTCCCTGTATTTGGTATAGAAATCTTTTCCCAGTTTTTTTGAAAGCTGGTGTGTAAGATCTCCTTTTTTCCAGTTTTGCATATGCTTCAGCCCAACTACCTTCACCAGAGCATTGGTTTCTTCATAAGACAGCTGATTGTTGAAGTATTTCTCCCAGTCTTTTATATTTTCATCTTCTGCTTTCAGTTTGCTTTCCGGTTCGTAATATGCATAGTCATAAGACAACAAAAATGGGAAGTATTCAGGACGCTGAATAATCTCTTGCCCAAACAGATTGAAGTAAATACCATCTGTGTCTGAATCGGCGCATGCAGAAGCCTGATTGTACATCAGAAAACATAGTGCAACGGAAGTTAATATCTTTTTCATAATTGGTTTTTAGTATTGATAGTGTAAAAATCGTGAATCTAAATGATAATAAATAATGTTGTAGTTATTTAATTTTTTGTCCAGGAAGCCTTTTACCAGATCCAGATCCTTTTGAGAGATTTCTTCTACTTTGATCTGAAAGCCTTTACTAAGATAAAAACCTTCATAAAAATGATCTTCTTCAACCTGGTAAACATGTTCAGCTACTTTCTTAAACTTTGGATCAGCTTTCAGGTTTTCTTCTGATACGGCATTTATGAGTTTATGTTTTCCCAAATGATTTGTCACAATTCCCCATGAATAAATAGGCAAAGCAATATCCAGTTTCAGGGAATACTCATCTATACCGGATAAATAATTCTTCAGCGTTGAAACATCCAGAATCGAGTTTTCCGGTTTATCTTCCAGAGGAGAAGAGGTAGAGTAGCACATCAGATAGCCTTTGCTTACAGGCGGAATGCCGGTATTCTTTTTGTCCTTCACCTGATGAAGGCGTATGGTACATGAAATATCTTTTCCCGAAACCTGTTTTAGCTTTTTCAGAAAAGCAAAATAATCGGCCTTAGTTCCGGCTGTCCAGTCGCTGTCAATCTGAATTTCGTTAATGGTATTAAAAGCATTTTCTTTGCTGACTCTTTGGATGAACTCGTTAGTCTTTGCTGCAAGAAAGTCTAGTTCTTCAGGTGTTATATTTTCCCACACCCTGTTCATAATAAAAACAACAGGAACTATCTTTTGCTGAATACTTTGCTTAGATGTCAGAATCCCTACGGGTTGAAAGCGTCCGTTAACTTTGTCAATATCAAAATATCGGGTGTACAATATCGGAGTACTGGCTTTTTCCAAAGCCTGTTTTTCTGTCTGATTGAGTTCGAAATTAGTTCTCCAGTAGTAGAAAGTATATGGATGTATTTTTTCTCCTTTTTTGCAAGACCATGTAAATACGGATATTAATAACAGGAGAAGTAAACTTTTTTTCATATTCAAAGGTATTGAATTATTATAAGTATTCCGGGCCTGTAATTCAGTTTATCATAAATAAGAAAACCGGATAAAAAAAGAAGGCGGCCTTATACAGACCGCCTTTATAGTTATGATTATACTGTTTATTACTTTACAGGAGTTATAGTAAATTGATAATTATAATCCTGATAATTTAGTCGATAGGCTTCCATCGGTAAAGCCCCCCAACTATCTATACATCCTAAGCCCATTTGTTGCAAATCTATACTCAGTACGGTATATGGTCTTGGCTTCAATGATCCTGAATGAGATTGTTTCTTTGCAATACCATCATCAAGGTCTCCGTCTAAGAATGGCCTTGCTGTAAAATTGAGAGAAGCACCACTGCTAAATTTAAGACCGGTTCCGTTAGAAGAAGTTAGTGTGAACCAACGCACATCCGACTTGTTACCACTCTCTTGCGGCCTTACATACAGATGAACCTGATCTTTCACAGTACTTTGATAAAGACCTATAAATGTACTTTCTTTTCTGTCCTGATAATTTTCACCCGGACCACGGCCGTACCAGTTGACTTGTTCATAAGATTCTGGAAGTACCAACTGCATACCGAATTTAGGAAGCATAGGTATTTTGGCAGTTAGTTCCTGATGTTTCATAGTCTGAGTAACATCTATCTGGCCAGAGTCAGCAACTCTATATACAATATTCAATACTGCATTTACATAAGGCAGGTTGTAGGTAGCTGTTATTTTGGTCGTCTTGCCCTCATTTTCCGAAAGAAGGGATGTTAATTCATATTCGTAGCTGGCGCGTTTCCAGTTTTGTAACTTTTGCTGAAGTCCGGCTCCAAAGTCATTATCTGTTGGCGGTCGCCAGAAATTTGGCTTCAGGGCAAATCCTTTCTCCATGAAGTCAGTGCCATTAATTATATAATGATGTATCAATCCGTCTTTACGATCAAATTGAATTGAAATGCCATTTCCGGATAAGGTAATGTTATCAGGATTGCTTTTTAGTTGCAGAGTTCCGGTTTGGGAACCCGAAGTCATTTTATTGTCTGGCTGAGATGATTTGATGAGAATCTGATCTTTGGCAATCTCCCAATCGGCATTAACAAGTCCGTCTTTCTTCTTGGTTTTATAATATACATTCAGAAAATATTCTTTATCATCCGAAGGAATAGTATAAGGAATAGCCAGGTTAGTGCTTTGTAGAGGAGCTACTTTTAGATCATTAATACGACCTGCTCTTATAGGCTTGCCATCTGCAATTACTTCCCATTGCATATAGACATCGCTAAGATCTCTGAATAGGAATTCGTTAAATATTTTTACTTTTCCTTTAGCTGCATCAGTATTTGTAGTGTGAATACTCTGGTATAGTTGCTTTACTTCCAGCATGTGTGGATGCAGACTGCGATCGGCAGCAATAAGTCCATTACTGTTGAAGTTATTGTCACTAGGCATATTGAATCCATAGTCTCCGCCATAGGTATAAATAGAATCACCCTTAGGTGTGATCTCCAGAAAAGCTTGATCTACAAAATCCCAGATATTGCCACCCTGCATTTTAGGGTAATTAGCACGAATGGTATCCCAATAGTCTTTGAAACCACCAAGAGAATTTCCCATAGCATGTGCATACTCTGTTTGTATAAAAGGTTTTGGAGATTTAGTTTCCTTTACATGGCGCACCATATCTTCAGGCGATACATACATAGGGCAATAGATATCTGTAGCACCCATATTGGCACGCTCGTATTGTACCGGACGGGATGCGTCTCTGTTTTTAACCCACTGATAAGCTTTTTCAAAGTTTTCACCCATACCGGCTTCATTACCCAGAGACCAAATGATTACAGAAGGATTATTTTTATCCCGCTCTACCATACGCTGATTTCTTTCCAGGTGTTGGTTATACCATTCTGGCTTCTTGGCCAGCGTTTCTTCTCCATAGCCCATACCATGAGTTTCCAGATTGGCTTCATCTATTACATACATTCCATAGCGGTCACATAATTCGTACCAATAAGGATCGTTGGGATAATGGCTGGTACGTACTGTATTGATGTTATTTTCCTTCATAATCCGGATGTCCTGCTCCATTCTTTCTTTCGAAACAACATATCCTGTTTCAGGATCCATTTCATGTCGGTTGACTCCTTTTATTAATGGTGCTTTTCCGTTGATGAGTAAAACTCCGTTTTTGATTTCTACCTTACGGAATCCTGTTTTCTGTGGAATAACTTCCAGCAGCTTTCCGGAAGCATCTTGCAACGAAACCAAAACTGTATACAGATTCGGAATCTCGGCTGACCATAGTTCCGGACGGTTAACAGGGACTTTTATATTTTTAAGTGCTGTGGGATTATCTACCGGAATTTTTGTTGTTCCAACAGTCTTACCTTGCTGGTCTTTTAATTCTATATTGGCGGAATAACCTTTTATTGGTATATTTTTATGATTAGAAAGATTTAGATCGACATTTAAAATGCCATTTTTATAGTTTTTGTCTAAATCTCCGGTAATTTGTAAATCTCTGATATGAACAGGTTCGCGCGCATAAAGCCAGGTATCGCGAGTGACACCGGAAAGCCTCCACATATCCTGGCATTCCATATACGTACCATCGCTCCAACGGTATAGCTGAAAGGCAATAACGTTTTTCTGGCCAGGTTTGATGTATTTGGTAATATTGAATTCAGCAGGCAGCTTACTGTCTTCACTGTAGCCAACCCACTGTCCGTTTACCCATAGATACATACAGGAGCGTACAGCTCCAAACTGAATATAAATATCCTTACCATCCCAGTTCTTATCTACTACAATCTCCCTACGGTAAGACCCTACGGGATTATAATTCTGCGGAACATGTGGTGGATTAGGCTTCATAAGGTAATCGAACTCGTAGCGCTGATTGACATAAATAGGCGTTCCATAGCCATTGAGTTCCCATACTGCCGGGATATTTAGACTTTGCCATTGGCTGTCATTATAATCTGTTTTCCAGAAACCTTTTGGCTTTTTGGCAGGAGCATCTGCCCAATTAAATTTCCAGGCACCATTAAGAGACTGATAGTTGGATACTTTCCAGGGATTGCTTTCCCTAGCCTCATTTGCTGAGGAGTAAGCAAAATAGCTGGCGCGCATAGGTTCCCTATTTACTGCATTGACTGTAGGATCCGACATATAAGATTCGGAAGCTTCCTGACTATACAGCAATGCACCAAATAGCATTGCTACACAGCAATAAAATGTTTTGTGTTTGATCATCTTGGTATTAGTTTATGCTTGTGTATATCTGTTTGTAAGCAGATAACGACCTCTAAGATAATGAATTATAATGATTATTATTTATAAACTATATGAATACCCAAGAGATTAATAAAAACGAGCCGGAATATTTTCCGGCTCGTTTTGTTTTATTTGATATTCTTAATAATCTTTCCTTTGTCAGTAATTAGCAGATAATGATATTCCGGAAACGGCTTTAAGAGTTTTAAGCCTTCTTTTTCGCCTAGTACCATAATAGAGGTACTGAAACCGTTGGCCATAGTTGCATTAGGTCCTGTAATCGTCACGCTTGTAAGACCGGTAGATGGATATCCCGTTTTAGGATTCATAATATGAGAATAACGTTTCCCATGAATTTCTGCATATTTCTCATAGCTGCCGGAAGTTGTTACAGCATTTTCTTTGAAATAGAGAACAGCAGCCATTTTATGATCATTGAATGGGTTGTTGATTCCTATTGTCCATGGTTTTCCATCGGGTTGGGTTCCCCATGTAGAGATATCTCCGGAAGCATCGATAATTCCCGCTTTTACTCCCATACTTTTCATCAGGTCCCGGGTTTTATCCGCGGCATAGCCTTTACCAATAGAACCGAAACCTATTTTCATTCCGGGGTTTTTCAAAAAAATAGTAGAATTGGTACTATCGAGTATTATATTCTGATAGCCAACATGTCTTACCGATTCTTTAATAGCTTGTTCACTTGGAAGCTCATCCATAGAATCGTCGAACTTCCAGATTTTGTCCATAGCAACAATACTGATGTCGAAGGCTCCGTCTGTAAGTTTAGAAAAGTATATGCCTTTTTTCGTCAGGTCAAATACTTCCTTATCTACTTTTATCGGTTTTATTCCCGCATTCTGGTTTACCTGAGAAATTTGTGTTTCGGGTCTCCATTCAGAAATAAGATTTTCGATTCTGGTAATTTCAGCAATAGCTTTATCAATATTCTGTTCCGCAGAGATAGAATCCTTATCTACCAGGGTTATCTGAAACCGGCTTCCCATTAGTGTAACAAGCCTGCTCCTCTGTACTTGTGCAGAGATACTGATGGTACAAAGTAGTAATGTAATTCTGATGAAGAGATCAGTTCTGTTCATATGGTTTAGTAACAATCGGTCAATATTTGTCCGTTGGCTTTATAATCCTCATAATTTTTATTTTGTTGTGCACACAAATCTCTTAGAAGATCTTCCAGATCATGTTGCATTTTTAATGCACCACAAATCATGATGTATCCTCCTTGAGCTAGCAAATCCATAAAGAATGCAGCATCTCTTTTTACCAGATCCATAACGTACTGAGACTGTTCTTCTCTGGAATAGGCAAGATTTAGTTTAGCCAGTTTACCTTTCTGTATGTTTTCTGCAGCAAAGTCTTCATAGCTTTTGGTGAGCTTGCTGGATCTGCGGAATCCACAGTAAAGGCGGGCTTCCGTTTCTTTAGAGTTTTCCTCAATCATTCCCAGGAAAGGAGCAATTCCGGTTCCGTTAGCAATCATAGCCACTTTATTTGCCTTTTTGGGGAAATGGAATTCAGAGTTTTTAACAATACGGGCTTTTATTTCCTGACCTTCTTTCAGTTTGTAAAGGAAGCCGGAACCTAATCCGTTTTCATAAAGCTTTACAACAAGTTGTATAGCACCGTCTACTTTCCCTATGGAATAGAAGCGTTCTTTATGATCACTATCCGGATAGATAGCCAACAGGTCACCCGATTTAAAACTTAGTGTACGTCCAGGTTTCAGAAGTATTTTGAATGTTGTTACTTCTTCCACAATCTCACTTTTACCAACTACCTTCATCGGTTTTAGAGGAGGCGTCTTTTGGTTGTATAATGAGGGGGCAGATGCTAAAGGAATCATAGTTTCATAACTCCATTGTTTGGCCCATTCTGCAAACTCAGTTGTAGACCGGTCATTAACTGTATGTAGTGCTAATTGTGGTTCAGCCCAATTTTGTTCACTCAGAAGCTTATCGATTTCAACAGCATAACCGCAGAAATCTTCATAAGCCTTGGATCCAAAGCCTACGACAGAATATTTTACTTTCTGGTTTTGCGGAAATTTAGCCAACAGGTTTTTAAAATGTTTAGCATTGGTTGGTGCATCACCCAAACCATAGGTTGATGTAAAAATCAGTATATGCTGTGCTTTTGGGAAAGCTTTGTACTGATTCAGTTCAGCAAGGAAAGACTTCTTTCCGGCCGAATTAAATTGCGAATGGATATGGCTTGCAAAACCTAAAGTAGAGCCATTTTCCGAACCTACCAGAATAACAATCTCTGCATCTTCTGCTTTATATTTGTTTCTGATTTTATTCCTTGTCCTTTTGAAGGTGATCACAAAACCGGAATAAATAAACATGAGAATATTAAGAGAGGCCAATCCCAGAATAATAGCCCATGTAACACTGCCACGACCTGTATGCAGACTAAGGCTGAGGTTGTCGTAAATAGTAGTCAGAGGATATTTTTCTTCTTTAACAATATTACCGTTGATCTGATTTACTGAAATCTCACGATCTTTAAGTTTTAGAACAAAGTACTCTTCAGGTTCGTCCTCGATAAACGGAAATTCTATTTTTTTTACACTACTGAATTTGGTTTCCTTAAAGATTGGAAAATCTGCCAATTTCTTTTCAGACTCATCATTACTCTTTTTAATAGCAACATTTTCATTTTTCCCTTTAGGAATAAACTCGAAACGAATCATGAACAGATAAGTTCCGGTTATAGCGATAACTAAAACAGGAATCAAGAGAAGTCTTCCTGATACAACATGAAAGTACTGCGAAAAGAAATCTTTCTTGATCTTGTCAAAAAAGTGTTTTACACCTTGCTGTCTTTTGATAATTAAGATTGATCCGGAAATACTGATCAGCATTAAGAGAAAAGAAATTACACCCACGGTAAAGCGTCCGGTTTCTTTTAGAAACAGGGAACGGTGAAGAGATGTTATCCAGTTGATAAATTCACTTTTCTCAACGGGTTTGCCCAGGATCTTTCCGGTTTTAGGATTAATATAAGCTTTAACCTCCTTTCCGTCCTGATCGAAGCCTTCCAGGGTAACAAATTGATTGTGGTCTACAGTAATTTCGGTGATTTCCGGAAAAACTTTGCGCAATTCCGGTAGGGATTGCGCAAGATTTAGTTCGCTGAAATCATCCACCCGATAAGGTTGCACTTTTTCCTGAGCTGCATCGTAAGCTAATATTACTCCGGTGGAGGAAGCTACGATTAAAAAAGAAAATGTAAGAATAGCTAAGGCTAAGTGTGCATACCTCCAAATAGATAATGTCATCTTTGGATTTCTTTATTATAACTTATTTAGTTTAACGTATCTGATGTATCCTTTACCTTCTGCCTTAGCTGTAACTTCTGCAGAGGTTAACGGAATTTCAATGTCGCTGATATAGTATTTCTGATCTTCTACTGCTGACTCGAAACGAATTTTGTATCCTTTATTAAGGAATTTATCTTCTATTGCAAAAGTGGTAATACTTCTGTCACCACCAGCAACGGATGCTCCGGTAATAGCATTAAGTTTCACATTGCTTTTCCCTTGTGACTTGTGCCATTCCTTTAGTGTATCATACCATTTTTTGTCTGGTCCCATCATATAAAGGGTTTTTTCATATTGTCCTTTAGGGTTGATTAATGATACTACTATGTAAGCTTTCTCTCCGGTATAGTTTACCATTTGAAGCATACATTTATATTTGGATACTTGTGCTGTAGCAAAGCCTGCACAAAGTAAAGTCAGGATTCCTACCAGCTGTATTTTGAAAAATGATTTCATCTGTTTATTTTATTATTGTTTAATGATCTGTATAGTCTGCTATAATTGAGTTTTTAAATAGCCTACACCTTTACAGATTATTTTAAAAAGTCTAATGCTACTTTGTTACCTTTCAATGTTTCATTTTCAGAAGCCAGATTGTAAGCCGTTTCTTCAAACTCAGTTTTCAGATCCTTTTTAGCTCCCAAAGATACAAGATACTTTAGAATTGTATCATCCTTAGCAATAAGTGCAGCTTTGTGCAAAGCAGTCATCTGTTCTTTGTCTACTGCATTAACATCTATATTTAGCGGAGCTAGTTTTTTCAGAAGATCCAGATTACTTTTAGCTACTGCAAGGTGAAGAAGGGTAGTGCCATCTTTTTGTGGAGTAGCAACATCGAAGCCTTTGGCTTTTAGTAATCCCAGCTTTTCAGTGAACTCATCTTTTGGACCAGGCCTGTAAGATTGTACCAGATAGTAGGCAAGGTTATTCCCTTTGATATCTGCAACTTTTACATCGGCTTTGTTGTCCAATAAGTACGCTACAATCTCAGGGGAGCCATATCTTACCGCATGAGTTAATGCTGATTCACCATTCGCATTTACAGCATTAATATTCTTAATCTTTGGAAGAATAGCTTTTACATTGTTAAGATCTTTGCCGGAAGCTGCTGCCATTAATGCATTGTTTCCTTCGTTGTCTGCTTTATTAGCATCTGTTCCTTTCCCAATAAGGTAATTGATGATTTCGGTCTGGTTGGGTTTTCTTGCAACAATTTGTAAAGCAGTAGAACCATCTGCACTCACTGCAGTAGGTTTTAGTTTTACATCTTCAATAAGATATTTGTATAAATCGATACCATTCACCTGTTTTCTTGTTCCTTGAGCAGCATTGATTAAAGCGATATCATTAGCCTTAATGTTTTTCGCTTTCAAAGACTTCAATAGGTCTAGATTTCCAAAGCTTGTGGCATAATCGAAAGCAGTATAACCTTTATCATCAGTATCAGTCAATGCCAATCCTTTTGATGTAAATAGTTTTACTAAAGAACCATCCTTATCATTTCCTATTGCCAATAAAAGAATGTTTGCACCATCTTTATATTTATGTTTCGGATTAACACCAGCCTTGAAGAACATATCATATATTTCCGGATTGTCTAATCCAAAATATGCTGCAAAAGAAAGAGGTGTAAGTCCTTTTGTATCTAATTTGTTTACATCAGATCCCTTAGAAATAAAATATTCAATAACCTCTTTGTTTCCGGTCATTGCTGCCCAGTGAAGATAAAGTCTTCCGTCATGCGTTAATTTATCTATGGAATTACCTTTCTGTTCTGTAAGGTATTTGATAGTACTTAGTGGAGCTCCGTTATTGATGGCTAAGGCAACCGGGTCAAAAGTTGATCCGTTAAATTCTGTAGGATTATTTCCTTTAGAAATTTCTGCTTTTACCTTTTCCACATCTGGCTTAGATTTCCAGAAGTCTGCATTCAGTAGAGTATTTTGCTGAGCATTGAAAAATAAAGAAAACAGAAATAAAGACGAGTAAAGTATCTTTTTCATTTTTATTATTTTTATTTATTCTAAATATTGTATTGCGCAAAAGTACTACTTCATTTTGACTGGAGAAAGCTTTTTACTATGAATTTCTTCATATTAAATCCAGATACAAGGATTTATTTGTTCAATAGTATAATATAATATAGAAATTGTCTAAAGCAAAAATCCTTACTTTCGAAAGTAAGGACAATATTGGATGGTAGTTATTTTTAATCCCTAATTGTATGATAAAGTCGTGGCTATTATAAGTGATACATTTAAAGGAAAGATTTTTATAACAATTTTATCTTTTATAGCCCGAACCTCAATGGGGCAATTTTAATGCTTAGAATTTGACATTATCAAAATAGAAGTCTGTGAGATTCGTCACAATTTCACTCGGGTTACCGTTGTAGTAGAAAACTTTATTATCCTGTTTTAAGGTGTAAAGACTGAAAGTCTGTTCTGTCGTAATTTCTTTTGAAGTATTTTTTAGATTTTGAAGCGTGACTGTCAACATTTTTCTTAATTCTTCAGGTTTTAAACCTTTCAAAGGTTTATTGATAAATGAAGCATCCTTAAGTTCTTCCTGTACGGATTTTTCGGGAACTTTAAATGTAACATCATAAACCAATTCGGCTATTTTTTCGCCTTCCTGATATTCGTTATCTACGATATTTACACTTTTGATCTTGTATTTTGCATTTTTAAAATTCGCTACCAACATATCAAAGAAGGCTTCAATTTCTGCCTTGTTGGCCTGTGCTGTAGCCTTGGAAAGCATAGAGACATATGACTTAACTATGTTTTCTTTCATTTGGTCCTTAAGATCATTATGGAAATTATACATGTCTTGTCCTTCGACGGTTGGACGCATATAATCGTTTAATGCTTTTTGAATGCCTTCATCATTTTTTAGAAATGCACCAAAATACAATCCAAATGCCTCTTCGGGCTTTTTAACTTCAGTTTGTGCAATAAATAATTGTATGATTAAAGTACAAATAAGAGTTAAGATAAGTTTAATTTTCATAATTGTTTTATTGAAGTTGTTCTGAACAATATGAAATAAGATATTTCATAATTAGTGTTCAAATAATAAAACAAAAGTATTTAATATTATAAGTAAAATATATCCCTGATAGCAGGGGTTTTTAATCTATGTTGTTTTATAGTTTAATAAGCATTAAGCTTCGACAGACTCAGCCTGACACTTCTAAAGGAAAGTATTTTGGATATGCAATGTCACTCTGAGTTAAGCCTGTAATGAGCCTGACGAATTATTGAAGAGTATTAGCAATAAAATTTAAACAGGCTCTAAATGATTATAACAAATTACAAATCCATGTTTTACTTTAGAAGATTTTATAATATAAATATATAGGTGTAACGTTTATAAAAAAAAAGCTCCTTATAAAGTAGGAGCTTTCGTTTTTATGTTTTAAGTAAATAATCAAATGATTATTTTTTCTGCCATTCCTGGTTACGTTTGTTTTCACTGCGCTTCACACCATTGTCTATATTATAGGCTAAACCAACACCAAGAGTTTGTTTCAGCTGAGTTTTCTGTATCTGGTTGTGATCATATAACAGATCCAGAGTAACATTAGCAGAAATATATTTGTTAACCTTCAAATTCAGAATTCCACCATAGCCTAAAACCAGTCTGTCCGGATGATCAAGGTAATTAGAGAATACAGAAGCAGTGTTAATTAAGGTAATGTTTTCCATTAGCTTCACTTTATAAGTTGCAGTACCCAGGAAGCCGAACTGGAAAAGAGAGGAATCTCCGTCGTTCTTCAATCCGTAATTTCCTGCCTTCTGAAGATCTTTGTCTGTTACAAATGTCCAACGTCCATTTGCTGGACGCAGAGTCATAGTGAAATTGTCGTTGGGTCTGTAAGTAACACCTGCTCCTATATTAAGGTAGCCTGGTGCCATGAAGTTGGAAATCTTTTTAGCACTTGGATCATTTCCATTTTCATACCCGGCAGCAAACTGAGACTGAAAACCTATACCTCCGGAGATATACCAATTTTTGGCAAATTCGCGACCGTAGTTTGTATTAAGGTTTAGGATGTCTTGTGTTTTTCGGTTTCCTGTTCCTTTGGTATTGTTTTGCCCATACCCTAAGATCACATTGTTTTCCCAAAGGTCTTTACCTTTCTCATAAGTAAAGTTGTAATTTACTCCGGCAATCCACCCAACATTATTGGCACCACCACCAACCCAGTTGGAGAAAGCTGCCTGATTAAGCAATAAAGTGTTTTGTCCGGTTACAGACCATGCCTTTACAGTATCGTTTTTGGGTGCTTCAGCGGTTTTTTCCTGAGCACTAAGAGCTGTAGCTCCTAAACAAATAGCTGCAGCCAACAATAAATTATTTTTCATAATAGTTAAGATTTGAAGCGATAAATATATTAATCTTTTAATAAATCTGTTGGCTGTTGAAGTTTACCAAATACAATATTTGGATTGTTATGTATTGATGTTGAAAACTGATTTCTGAATTTCTATGGAAGTTTTTCAAAATCGATTGCGGGTGCCTGTTTAGGTGTTTGTACAGAGAACAGCGTACCAGGAGTAATAATTGTATTGAAGAATCCGCCATTGGCCAGGAAGAAGGATTTTCCATTTGCTCCGCCCATAGCATCTATACGCTGTTGTGCCTTATAAGTAGCGTCTACTGTAAATTTGGCTGAGGATACAGGCAGCCATTTTCCTGAAGCTGTTCTTACCCATTGATTCTTGAATTCAGCCTTGCGATGCATGTAGCCATTTTCGGGATTAAAGTTTTCTACAAAACTATAGAAGCCTTTCAGGTAGGTGTTGGTTTGTGGCCTTTTCCAGCTTGCAACAAGTTTCCATTCTTTACTTTCAGGGGCAAAGAACCATGCTGTATAATCGGTATTTCCTTTGCTGTCCGGTTGACCCTTGAGTAAGAACTTATAAGTCTTGCCTGCATTCCAGTTATACTTCATATAGCTTTGTCCACCGGAACCTTCGTTGCCAAATTCTCCTGTCTTTACTTGTTGCCCAACTTTGTTCAAAGTTATTTTATGATCGTCCGGTATTTCTTTTGGATTGTCTGTTTTAAAAGGACTCCATACAGAGAAGAGGATTCTTCTTTCGGTTTCAGAGTTTACTTGCATTCCAAAATAACCTTCGCCAAAACCATTGGCCATAAAATAAGAACCAATTTTGTCTTCACCTTTCGGGATAGTAACTTCGTTATAAAAATAGTTGATGTCTTCAGTAGTGGGTAGGGTATATCCTAAGTGGCAGGAAGGACCTCTTCGCGACCAATAGTAATAAGCAGGATCGTTGCTGAATATAGTTTTGCCGGAAACGGCATCTCCTGTAGCAGTGATGTGTGAAATTTCCCCAAATGTATTACTGTTCTTCTTCGTTATACCTTGGATGTCTACCTTTATATATCCGGGATTGTTAATATTAAATGTGCCTACACTATAGTCTGAGAAGCCAGAAGAGTTGACTGTTACATTTTTTGAAACACCATTAAGGCTTACTTTTAAATTGCTGTTGCCGGATGCTCCAGTTTTAGCTTTAATACCTAGTTTTAGTTGCCCGGGCCGGTCTACTCTTAAATAAGTACTTGCAATACTTCCTGTGCTATTCCATTTAGTTAATCCCTCTCTTGAGATTGTAGTTGTAGCATCAGGAGCTTTTTGTGTGATGAAAGCGTTTCCGGCCAGAGGAATTTCTAATGTTTGTGCAGAAGTCAATCCTGCATGAAGCAAACAGCCCGAAATAATTAATTGGGTAAGCTTTGTTATCATGATCGTTATAGTTTTTACAATGTTAAGAATAATTCCTGAAGTTTTCTTTCAATATTATTTTTTTGAGTGTGTAAAAAACGAGTTGAAACTTTTGGGTGTTAAAATTTATAACTCGCAAAAAATCAAACAATTTCTTTTAAAATTTATTTGCAGATTGGAAAAATATTCCTACATTTGCACACTCATTTTAGGGAAGAAGTATGCCTATTTCAAACATAGTACATAACTAAACCCTCTAAAATGTTGAGTTTTAAACAAAATAATAGATATATAATTTAAATAATGTCAGGTATTATCGGTAAAAAAATCGGAATGACATCTTTGTTTAACGAAGAAGGAAAAAATATTCCTTGTACAGTTATTCAAGCTGGTCCATGTTCGGTTTTACAGGTCAGAACCATTGAAAAGGACGGATACAAATCTGTTCAGTTAGGTTTCGATGACAAGAGTGAGAAGAACGTTTCTAAAGCGTTAGCTGGTCATTTTAAAAAGGCTGGTTCAGCTCCTAAAGCTAAGTTGGTTGAATTCTACAGAGAATTCGTTGATGAAGTAAAAGTAGGAGAAGAAGTAACTGTAAATTTATTTGCAGAAGGAGAGTTTGTAGACGTAACAGGTACGTCTAAAGGTAAAGGCTTCCAGGGTGTTGTTAAAAGACACAACTTTGGTGGTGTAATGCAGGCTTCACACGGTCAGCATAACAGATTAAGAGCTCCGGGTTCTATCGGTGCTGGATCTGACCCTTCAAGAGTATTCAAGGGTATGCGTATGGCTGGAAGAATGGGAGGTAAGCAGGTGACTGTACAAAACCTTCAGGTGTTAAAAGTAGATGAAGAGCAAAATCTTTTAGTAGTAAAAGGTGCTATTCCGGGGGCTAAAAATTCTTATGTAATTATCAGAAAATGGAACTAGTAGTATTAAATACATCAGGAAAAGAAACCGGAAGAACAGTAGCGTTCGACGAAACAGTATTCGGAATCGAGCCTAACCAACACGCGGTTTACTTAGAGGTTAAGCAATATCTTGCTGCACAAAGACAAGGTACTCATAAATCAAAAGAAAGAAGCGAAATTACTGCTTCTACAAGAAAGCTTAAGAAGCAAAAAGGATCTGGTTCTGCACGTTATGGTGATATTAAATCTCCAACTTTCAAAGGAGGGGGTAGAGTATTCGGTCCAAAACCAAGAGACTACCGTTTCAAGTTAAATAAAGCTATCAAAAGATTAGCTAAGAAATCTGTTCTTTCTCAGAAAATGAGAGATAACAGCATTAAAGTTTTAGAGAATTTGAATTTCGACGCTCCTAAAACTAAAGAATTCATCAACTTGTTGAATGCTTTAGAATTAAACGGTAAAAAGTCGTTATTCATCATTCCTGAAGCTAACAAGAATGTTTATTTATCTTCAAGAAACTTGCCTAAAACTAGAGTATTGAACTATAACGAAATTAGTTCTTACGACTTAGTAAATGCTGGTGAGATTGTATTCTTAGAAGGTGCTGTAGAAAAATTTCAGGAAAACTTAAAGAAATAATCAAGAGCTATGTCAGTAATTATTAAACCAATTATATCAGAGAAAGCAACTTCACAAGCTGATCTTAGTGGGCTTTATACATTCTTAGTAGATACTAAGGCTAATAAAATCCAAGTTAAACTAGCTATCGAAGAAGCATATGGTGTAAAAGTAGCAGACGTACGCACAATGATTTATGCGCCTAAAGTTTCTTCTAAATACACTAAAAAAGGATTACAGGTAGGTAAAACCAACAAACTGAAGAAAGCTTTAGTTCAGTTAGTAGAAGGTGAAACTATCGATATTTTCGCAACGAATTAATTAATTATAAATAATAGTAATGTCTGTTAGAAAATTAAAACCTATCACCCCAGGACAGAGATTCAGAATTGTAAACAATTTTGAGGAAATTACTACCAACAAACCAGAGAAATCTCTAACAGTTGGTATTAAAAAGTCAGGTGGACGTAACAACACAGGTAAAATGACCATGCGTTACACTGGCGGTGGACACAAGAAAAAGTACAGAGTTATCGACTTCAAGAGAAATAAATTCGACGTTGAAGCTACGGTAAAATCTGTAGAGTACGATCCAAACAGAACTGCATTTATCGCTCTATTAGAGTACACAGACGGAGAAAAGAGATATATCGTTGCTCCGAATGGTATTAAAGTAGATCAGAAAGTAGTATCTGGTGAGAACGTTGCTCCAGAAGTTGGAAATGCAATGAAGTTGAAAAACATTCCTTTAGGTACTGTTATCTCTTGCGTAGAAATGCGTCCTGGTCAAGGAGCTATCTTAGCAAGAAGTGCAGGATCTTCTGCACAATTGACTTCCAGAGATGGTAAATATGCTATCATTAAATTACCTTCAGGAGAATCAAGAATGATCTTAGTGGAATGTATGGCTATGATCGGATCTGTATCTAACTCTGACCACCAACTTACCGTATCTGGTAAAGCGGGTAGAAGCAGATGGTTAGGTAGAAGACCTAGAACAAGAGCTGTAGTAATGAACCCAGTAGATCACCCAATGGGTGGTGGTGAAGGACGTTCTTCAGGTGGTCACCCAAGATCTAGAAACGGTATGCCGGCTAAAGGTTATAAGACCAGAAAGAAAAACAAAGTGTCTAACCGTTACATCGTATCTAAAAGAAAATAATTATGGCAAGATCACTTAAGAAAGGGCCTTTCATTCATCATACATTAGAGAAGAAAGTTCAGGCAAATATAGAGTCTAATAAAAAGACTGTGATTAAAACTTGGTCTAGAGCATCTATGATTTCTCCAGACATGGTAGGTCAAACTATCGCAGTACACAACGGGAAACAATTTATCCCTGTTTATGTTACTGAGAACATGGTAGGACACAAATTAGGAGAGTTTTCACCAACACGTTCATTCAGAGGTCACGGTGGTAATAAAAACAAAGGAAGCAGATAAGAGCAGAAATCATGGGAAAAAGAAAACAAGATAGTGCTTTAGCAAGAAAAGCTGCAAATACGGACGTTGTAAAGGCATCATTAAACGATTGCCCTTCATCTCCTAGAAAAATGAGATTAGTTGCTGACATCATCAGAGGTGAGCAAGTAGATAAAGCTTTATATATCCTTAAATATTCTAAGAAAGAAGCTTCTAACAAGTTAGAGAAATTACTTCTTTCTGCAATTGCTAACTGGCAAGTGAAAAACGAAGGACAGGATATTGAAGAAGCAAATCTTTTTGTAAAAGAGATTTTCGTTGATAGCGCAAGACAATTAAAGAGATTACGTCCAGCTCCGCAAGGAAGAGGTTACAGAATTCGTAAGAGATCTAACCACGTAACTTTAATTTTAGGTAACAAAACAGATAATCAATAATCAAGGTATGGGACAAAAGACAAATCCAATAGGTAACAGATTAGGGATCATCAGAGGATGGGATTCTAACTGGTTTGGAGGTAAAGATTTTGGTGATAAAATCGCTGAAGATTATAAAATCAGAAGATACCTTGAGGCAAGATTAGCAAAAGGAGGTATCTCTAGAATTTATATCGAGAGAACTCTTAAATTAGTTACTGTAACTATCACTACTGCTAGACCAGGTCTTATCATTGGTAAGGGAGGTCAGGAAGTAGATAAATTAAAAGAAGAGCTTAAGAAAATTACGAAGAAAGATATTCAAATCAACATCTTCGAAATTAAGAGACCTGAGCTAGATGCTATCTTGGTAGCAGAAAGCATCTCTAAGCAAATCGAAAACCGTATTTCTTACAGAAGAGCTGTGAAAATGGCTATTTCTTCTACAATGAGAATGGGTGCTGAAGGTATCAAAGTTCAAATCTCTGGTAGATTGAACGGTGCTGAAATGGCAAGAAGTGAATCTTTCAAAGAGGGTAGAATTCCATTATCTACATTCCGTGCAGATATTGACTACCACTGGGCTGAAGCACACACTACTTATGGTAGATTAGGTGTTAAAGTTTGGATCATGAAAGGTGAAGTTTACGGTAAGAGAGAATTATCTCCATTAGTTGGTCAACCTAAGAAAGGACCTTCAGGTGGTGGTAACAGAGGCGACAGAGAAAACAGAAGACCTTCAAGAGATAAAAAATAATTAAAAATTTTAGACCATTAAATTTTAAATTACCGTTACTTTTTTAAAATCCAAAATCTAAAATCTAAAATCTAAAATTTAAATTATGTTACAACCAAGAAGAACGAAGTTCCGTAAAGTTCATAAGATGAAAATGAAAGGTGACGCTCACAGAGGTAGTCAACTTGCATACGGTACTTTTGGTGTAAAAGCAATGGAAGGAGCTTGGATTACTGCTAGGCAGATCGAAGCTGCGCGTATTGCTGCAACCAGATATATGAAAAGAGAAGGTCAACTATGGATCAAAATCTTCCCAGATAAGCCAATTACTAAGAAACCAGCCGAAGTAAGGATGGGTAAAGGTAAAGGTGCTGTGGAATATTGGGTAGCTGTAGTAAAACCAGGTAAAATCATGTTCGAAATCGGTGGAGTTCCTTACGATATCGCTAAAGAAGCTCTTAGATTAGCTGCTCAGAAATTACCTGTGACAACTAAGTTCATAGTTGCTAACGATTTTGTTCAACCTTCTTAATCTAATTAAAGAATTATGAAAAACGCTGACATCAAAAATTTAAGCGCAGAGGAGCTAAAAAGCCAATTGGCAGAAGCTCAGGCTAACTATACCAAAATGAAATTGGCTCATAAAATTAGCCCTATCGAAAATCCAATTCAGATTAGAGATTTAAGAAGAAACATCGCAAGACTTCAAACTGAATTAACTAACAAACAATAATATTTCATCTTACAATGGAAAGAAATTTAAGAAAAGAAAGAATCGGAGTTGTTTCCAGCAATAAAATGGAAAAAACCATTGTTGTTAGTGAAACAATGAGAATGAAACACCCGATGTATGGAAAATTCGTTTTGAAAACGAAAAAATATACTGCTCACGACGAGAATAACGAATGCAACGAAGGCGATACAGTTTTAATTCAAGAAACTAGACCTTTAAGCAAGAGCAAGAGATGGAGATTAGTAAGAATCATTGAAAAAGCTAAGTAATGTTACAAACAGAATCAAGATTAAAAGTAGCTGATAACACTGGTGCTAAAGAAGTACTAGTAATCAGAGTTCTGGGAGGTACCAGAAGAAGATATGCTTCAGTTGGTGATAAGATCGTAGTAACTATCAAAGATTCTACACCATCAGGAAATGCTAAAAAAGGACAAGTATCTAAAGCAGTAGTAGTAAGAACTAAGAAAGCTGTAAGAAGAAAAGATGGATCTTACATCTCTTTCGAAGACAACGCTTGTGTATTACTAAACGCTGCAGGAGAAATGAGAGGTACTCGTGTTTTCGGGCCAGTAGCTCGTGAATTGAGAGATAAAGAATATATGAAGGTAATTTCATTAGCTCCTGAAGTTCTTTAATTTTTAAAATTTTACAGAAAATGACAAAGTTAAAAATCAAAAGAGGAGATAATGTAATCGTAACTACAGGCCGTAAAGAAATTAAAGGTAAAGTAGGAGAGGTTATCGAAATTATCAAAGATAAGAACAGAGCCGTAGTAGCAGGTCTTAACATCGTTAAAAAACACGTTAAACCATCTGCACAAAATCCTCAGGGAGGAATCGTGGAAAGAGAAGCTTCTATCCACATTTCTAACCTAGCGATTGTTGACCCTAAAACTGGTAAAGCAACTAAAGTTGGTTATAAGATCGAGGGTGACAAGAAGGTGAGAATTGCTAAGAAATCCGGTGAAACTTTATAATATTTAGACAGAACATGGAATACATAGTAAGACCTAAAAAATTATATAAAGAGAAAATTGTTCCTGCAATGATGGAAGAATTTGGGTACAAATCTGTTATGCAGGTACCTAAATTACTTAAAATTGTAGTGAGCCAAGGTTTAGGAGCAGCAACAGCTGACAAGAAAATTGTTGACTACGCTGTAGAAGAGCTAACCGCAATCACTGGTCAAAAAGCAGTTGGAACCATTTCTAAAAAGGATGAGGCTTCATTCAAATTAAGAAAAGGTATGCCAATCGGAGCAAGAGTAACACTAAGAGCAAACATGATGTATGAATTCTTAGATAGACTTACTTCTTCTGCATTACCACGTATCAGAGATTTCAACGGAATTAAAGCTGACGGTTTTGATGGTAGAGGTAACTACAACTTGGGTATCACTGAACAAATCATCTTCCCAGAGATCGTGATTGACAAAGTGAAAAAAATCCAAGGTATGGATATCACTTTCGTAACATCTGCTAGTACAGATAAAGAAGCTAAAGCGCTTTTAACTCACTTCGGTTTACCTTTCAAAAAGAACTAAGAAATGGCTAAAGAATCAATGAAAGCGCGTGAGCGCAAAAGAGAAGCTTTAGTAGCTAAATATGCTGCTAAAAGACAAGCTTTAAAAGAAGCTGGTGATTACGAAGCATTACAAAAATTACCTAAAAATGCTTCTCCGGTAAGACTACACAACAGATGTAAACTTACAGGAAGACCAAGAGGTTACATGAGAACTTTTGGTATCTCCAGAGTAACTTTCAGAGAAATGGCTAACCAAGGCCTTATCCCTGGAGTTAAAAAAGCAAGTTGGTAATTATTATTAACTAATCGAGATTGCCAAGTTGGCTTTACAAGATATAAGATGGACGATGTCAGATTGCAGACATACCATTTGTCTGAAATCTGATATCTGAAATCTGACGTCGAAAGTCAAAACTAGCAGTTATTAACCAATAATTTAAAACAAAGAAATGGTAACAGATCCAATTTCAGATTTCCTAACAAGAGTAAGGAACGCACAAAGCGCAGGCCACAAAGTGGTGGAAATTCCTGCATCGAAAATCAAAAAAGAGATCACTAAAATCCTTTTTGACCAAGGTTACATTTTAAACTTCAAGTTTGAAGATAACGCTGTTCAAGGGAACATCAAGATCGCTTTAAAATACGATAAGCAAACTAACAAACCTGCTATCAAGTCTATTCAGAGAGCTTCTCGTCCAGGTCTAAGACAATACAAAGGTTCTGAGGAACTTCCAAGAGTATTGAACGGACTTGGTGTTGCTATTATCTCTACTTCTAAAGGAGTAATGACAGATAAAAAAGCAAGACAAGAGAAAGTAGGAGGGGAAGTAATTTGCTATGTTTATTAATTTTTAATTAAAGGAAAATGTCAAGAATTGGTCATGCAATTATAGAAATTCCTGCTGGGGTAACCATTACTGAAAAAGACGGTTTCGTTACAGTAAAAGGGCCTAAAGGCGAGTTAACTCAAGAGCTTACAAGCGGGATCACTTTAGAACAAAATGAAGGTAAACTTAACGTTAACCGTCCATCAGATTCTAAGCAGCACAAAGCCCTTCACGGTCTTTACAGAGCTTTAATCAATAACATGATTATAGGTACATCTGAAGGCTTTACAAAAAAACTAGAGTTGGTAGGGGTAGGTTACAGAGCTTCTAACCAAGGTCAGAAATTAGAGTTAGCATTAGGTTTCTCTCACGGTATCGTGTTAGATCTTCCAGGTGAAGTAGTAGTAGAAACGCTAACTGAGAAAGGTAAAAACCCTATTATTACTTTGTCTTCTTACGATAAGCAATTATTAGGGATGGTAGCGGCTAAAATCCGTTCATTCAGAAAGCCTGAACCATACAAAGGTAAAGGTGTTAGATTCGTAGGAGAAAATGTTAGACGTAAAGCCGGTAAATCTGCTTAAAATTTAAGAAAATGGCATTAACAAAAGTTGAAAAAAGAATCAGAATCAAAAGAAGAGTAAGAGGCAAAATCTCCGGATCTGCTGAATTACCAAGATTATCTGTATTCAAAAGTAATAAAGAAATCTACGCTCAATTAGTAGATGATAAAAGTGGGAAAACTTTAGTATCAGCTTCTTCTCGTGAGAAAGATCTTGCTAACGAAAAAGGTACTAAAACTGAAATCTCCACACTTGTTGGTAAAAAGATCGCTGAAAAAGCTGTCGCTGCAGGTATTGGTTCAGTTGTGTTTGATAGAAATGGTTTCGTGTATCATGGTAGAGTAAAAGCTCTTGCTGATGGTGCTAGAGAAGGTGGACTTAAATTCTAATTTTAAAAATCGGACAATATGTTAGGACTAGATAATATCGAAAGAGTAAAACCCGGAGGATTAGAATTGACAGATCGCCTCGTGGCTGTTAACAGAGTAACTAAAGTAACTAAAGGTGGACGTGCGTTCGGATTTTCAGCTATCGTAGTGGTAGGTAATGAAGACGGCGTTATCGGTTATGGCCTTGGTAAGTCTAAAGAAGTTGCTTCTGCAATTTCTAAAGCTGTTGAGGATGCTAAGAAAAACTTAGTAAAAGTACCGGTAGTTAACCATACAATCCCTCACCAAACTACAGCTAGATACGGTGGAGCAGACATCTTCTTAAGACCTGCATCTCACGGTACAGGACTTATCGCAGGTGGTGCGGTACGTGCAGTATTAGAATCAGCTGGGGTGCATGATGTACTTTCAAAATCTAAAGGATCTTCTAACCCACACAACGTGGTAAAAGCTACTTTCAAAGCTTTATTAGAAATCAGAAGACCTGAGGAAATTGCTAGAATGAGAGGTGTTTCATTAACAAAAGTGTTTAACGGTTAATATTAAAAACAATGGCAAAAATCGCAATCAAACAAGTAAGAAGTGCTATTGGTAGAACAAAAAACCAAAAGCTAACACTAGAAGCATTAGGCTTGAAGAAATTACAACAAGTTGTAGAACATGAGGCTACTCCATCTATCTTAGGAATGGTAGCAACCGTAAGCCACTTAGTTGAAGTTCAGGAAAAATAGTAAGAATTTTAATATTCGGAGAATATTTGTTATCTTCACACCCGAATTTTCCAAAAATTCTCCGGATTATATAAAATCTGAAAAACGTATTTTTCACGAACAGCTTTAGAAATAAAGATTCGTGAGTAAATCTAAAATCTATCAGAATTATGAATTTAAATAACATACAACCGGCTTCAGGTTCTACTCACAATTCCAAAAGAATTGGTAGAGGGCAAGGTAGCGGTAAAGGAGGTACTGCTACAAAAGGTCACAAAGGTCAAAAGGCTAGAGCTGGTTACTCTCAAAAAATCGGTTTTGAAGGGGGTCAGATGCCTTTACAGAGAAGACTACCTAAATTCGGTTTCAAAAACGTTAACAGAAAAGAGTTCAAAGGTATCAACTTGGATACTATCCAATTGCTTATCGATACTAAAGGAATCACTGGTGATATCACTAAAGATGTTTTAGTAGAGAACAACTTAGTTTCTAAAAACGACTTAGTAAAAATCTTAGGAAGAGGAGAATTGAAATCTAACATTTCAATCTCTGCTGACAAGTTTACTAAATCAGCTGAAGAAGCAATCAACAAAGCAGGAGGTAAAGCAATTACTCTTTAATCATTACAATGAAAGGATTTATACAGACACTTAAAAACATTTGGAGTTTAGAAGAACTTAGGAACAAGTTAGTTTTTACGTTCACGCTCATCTTGGTGTATAGATTCGCATCTTATATTTCCCTACCGGCCATTAATATGGCAGAGGTAGGGAATCTTTTGCAAGTATACCAGAACCAAGGAGGAAGCAAACAAGCTTCTGGGCTTTTAGGCTTACTTTCTTCGTTCACCGGAGGTGCATTTAGCCGTGCATCTATTATGGCATTAGGGATTATGCCTTACATTTCGGCATCTATTATCGTTCAGTTGATGGGGATGGCTATTCCTTATCTTCAGAAATTGCAGAAAGATGGTGAAAGTGGGAGAAAAACCCTTAACCAGATTACGCGTTGGTTAACCATCGCGGTATGTTTGGTTCAAGCACCTTCATATTTAGGTTCTATTACAGGATTGTTCCTGCCTTATACGCAGTTCAGTTCTGCTTATTATATAGATCCTAATTCTATTATGTTCTGGTTACCAAGTATTGTTATTTTGGTGACAGGATCTGTTTTCGCCATGTGGCTTGGAGAGAAGATTACTGATAAAGGAATCGGTAATGGTATCTCTATTCTTATTATGGTGGGGATCCTTGCAGACCTTCCTATGGCTTTCATTCACGAGTTTCAGACTCAGACTGGTAAAGGTGGTTTAGGTACTATCATTATCTTAGTAGAAGTTCTGTTCTGGTTATTGGTAATCCTTTTAGCAATTATATTATCAGTTGCTGTAAGAAAAATCCCAATTCAGTATGTAAGCCGCGCTCAGGCAAGAGGAGGAGTTTCCAGAAACTTAATGGAAGGTGCCAGACAGTGGATACCTTTAAAAGTAAACGCTGCCGGAGTTATGCCCATCATTTTTGCTCAGGCATTAATGTTTGTACCGGGATTACTAACAAAAGTAGATGAGACCAATACATTCCTTGCAGGCTTTAAAAATGTTTTCAGCTGGCAGTACAATGTATTGTTTGCGATACTAATTATAATCTTTTCATTCTTCTACACTGCTATTACCATTCCGGTAAATCAGATGGCTGATGACCTTAAAAGGAATGGGGGGTTAATCCCTAAAGTAAGACCTGGAAAAGAGACGGCAGATTATCTGGATGATATTTTATCCAAAATAACCTTGCCGGGTGCGATTTTTTTGTCTATCTTTGCAGTCCTTCCAGCAATAGTACATGGAACTGTTGTGCAAACTGACAGGTTTGCTCTATTCTTCGGTGGTACATCATTGTTGATTTTGGTTGGTGTTGTCTTGGATACTGTTCAGCAAATTAATACATATTTGTTGAATCATCACTATGATGGATTAATGCAGTCTAAATTATCAAGAAACCCCAACTTATAGAAGTATTGAATTTTTTATGGCAAAACAAAAGCATATAGAACAGGATGGCGTGATAGTGGAAGCACTATCTAACGCCATGTTTCGTGTGGAGTTGGAAAATGGGCATATTCTTATCGCTCATATTTCCGGTAAGATGAGAATGCATTATATCAAACTTTTACCAGGAGACAAAGTAAGATTAGAGTTATCTCCTTACGATTTATCAAAAGGGAGAATAACATTCAGGTATTAATAAAGCTTATAGCGCAAAGCAATAAATATGAAAGTTAGAGCATCAATTAAGAAAAGGAGTGCGGACTGTAAGATTGTAAGACGTAAAGGACGTCTTTATATCATTAACAAGAAGAACCCAAAATTTAAACAAAGACAAGGTTAATAGCAATTAAATTATGGCAAGAATTGCAGGGGTAGATTTACCTAAAAACAAAAGAGGAGTAATTGGACTTACTTACATCTACGGAGTAGGAAGAAGCACAGCTTCTGATATTCTTAAGAGCGCTGGTATCAGCGAAGATAAGAAAGTCAATGAATGGAATGACGATGAATTGGCAGCGATCAGAAACTTCATCTCTGAAAACATTAAAGTTGAAGGAGAGTTAAGATCTGAAAAGCAATTGAACATCAAAAGATTGATGGACATTGGATGCCAACGAGGAATACGTCACAGACTTGGATTACCTTTAAGAGGCCAAAGAACGAAAAATAATTCTAGAACCCGTAAAGGAAAGAGAAAAACTGTTGCTAACAAGAAGAAGGCAAGTAAATAATCGTTAGAATCATGGCAAAACAAACTAAAGTAGTTAAAAAAAGAAAAGTAAAAGTTGAAGCAATAGGCGAGGCACATATCCAAGCTTCTTTCAACAATATTATTATTTCTTTGACAAATAAAAACGGAGAGGTAATCTCTTGGGCATCTGCAGGTAAAATGGGCTTCAGAGGTTCTAAAAAGAATACACCATTTGCAGCACAAATGGCAGCTGAAAATTGTTCTCAGGTAGCTTATGAAGCAGGTCTTAGAAGAGTTAAAGTTTTTGTAAAAGGTCCTGGTGCTGGTAGAGAATCTGCTATCAGAACTATCCACAACTCAGGAATTGAAGTAAGTGAAATCGTTGATATCACTCCAATGCCGCACAACGGTTGTAGACCTCCAAAAAGAAGAAGAGTATAATTTTAATCTCACAAATCTAAGACAATGGCAAGATATATAGGACCAAAAACCAAAATTGCAAGAAAATTCGGTCAGGCAATCTATGGTGATGATAAAAACTTTGAAAAAAGAAAATTCCCACCAGGACAACACGGACCAAACAAAAGAAGAGGTGCTAAGAAATCTGAATATGCAGTTCAGTTAGCTGAAAAACAAAAAGCAAAATATACTTACGGTATCCTTGAAAGACAATTCGCTAATCTATATGACAAAGCGCAAAGATCTAAAGGGGTAACTGGTGAAGTACTTCTTCAACTTTGTGAATCCAGATTAGATAACGTAGTTTACAGATTAGGATTTGCTAAAACCAGAGCAGGAGCAAGACAATTAGTTTCTCACAGACACATCACTGTGAACGGAGAATTAGTTAACATTCCTTCTTATCAGCTTAAAGCTGGTGATGTAATTGCTGTAAGAGAGAAATCTAAATCTCTTGAAGTAATCACTGATGCTTTAGCTTCTAAGGCTAGCTACGACTGGTTACAATACAATGACGAAACTAAAACTGGTACTTTTGTAAGTGCTCCTGAGAGAATTCAGATCCCAGAAGAAATCAAAGAACAGTTAATCGTCGAATTATATTCTAAATAATCTTTTTGAAAATTTGCTCAACCAATCATTATGGCAATATTATCTTTTATTAAACCCGATAAAGTAATCCTTCTTAACTCAACAGACTTCAGAGGTCAATTCGAATTCAGACCGTTGGAGCCAGGTTTCGGTTTAACAATCGGGAATGCATTGAGAAGAGTTTTACTTTCTTCTCTAGAAGGGTTTGCTATTTCATCTATCAAAATTGAAGGTGTAGAGCATGAATTTTCTACTATCCCTGGTGTTATTGAAGATGTAACAGAAATCATCCTTAACCTTAAACAACTTCGTCTAAAAGCAAAAACCGAAGGTGCTACGGCAGAGCAGGTTTCTGTAAAAGTGACGGGTAAAGAGGAAATTACTGCTGGTGACTTTGCTTCAGCTATTAATGGCTTTGAAGTATTAAATCCGGATTTAGTGATCTGTACTCTTAATAAGGATGTTAACTTTGAGATAACTTTCAATATTGAGAAAGGTAGAGGTTATGTTCCGTCAGATCAAAATAAATCTAACAATGCACCGATAGGCACTATAGCGATCGACTCTATTTTTACCCCAATCAAAAAGGTACAATATAGTATCGAAAACTATCGTGTTGAGCAGAAAACTGACTACGAGAAACTTATTCTTGATATCGAAACTGATGGGTCTATCACTCCTCAGAACGCTTTAACTGAAGCATCTAAAATATTAATTTACCACTTCATGTTGTTCTCTGATGAGCGTATTACTCTTGAGACTGAAGCCGTTAAAGCTTCTGCTCAGTACGATGAGGAAACGCTTCACACAAGACAACTTCTTAAGTCTAAACTTGCAGATATGGATTTATCTGTAAGAGCACTTAACTGCTTGAAAGCAGCTGAAGTTGAAACATTAGGTGAGTTAGTTTCTTTCAGCAAGTCGGATCTAATGAAATTTAGAAACTTCGGTAAGAAATCCCTTACTGAACTGGAAGAGCTAGTTCATGCCAAAGGACTTAACTTTGGTTTTGACGTAAGTAAATATAAGTTGGACGCTGATAAATAATCCTAAACAATGAGACACGGTAAAAAATTCAACCACTTAGGTAGAACAGCTTCTCACAGAAGTGCTATGCTTTCAAACATGGCATGTTCCCTAATTGAACATAAAAGAATCCATACTACAGTTGCTAAAGCTAAAGCACTGAGAGTATTCGTAGAGCCTATCCTTACAAAATCTAAGGAAGATTCTACTCACAATAGAAGAGTAGTTTTCTCTTACCTACAAAACAAAGAAGTAGTAAGCGAACTATTCAGAACAGTAGCACCTAAAATCGCTAACAGAAACGGTGGTTATACAAGAATCATCAAAACTGGTTTCAGACCTGGTGATGCTGCAGATACTGCACTTATCGAACTAGTTGACTTCAACGAGCTTTACAATCCAAACGAAGCTGAGAAGAAAACTACAAGAAGAAGCAGAAGAGCTACAACTACTAAAAAAGCTGAAGCTGCTCCGGTTGCTGAAGCTAAAGTTGAAGAAACTGAAGCTCCAGTTGCTGATGCAACTGAAGAAAAAACTGAAGAATAATATTCTTTCAGATATAAAAATAAAACCGTTCAGATTTCTGAACGGTTTTTTGTTTTACAAGAGTCTCTAAAACTAAGGTGCCGGGAAATGATTGCATTTATCCGGATCAATTGGAAGACATGCTCCGTGCTGACTGTAATACTGACAATAACCTTCTGGGCACCTTCCTCCCATTGGCGGAGCAGAGGCTCCCTGAATTTGTTTCAGATCTGTTTTTGATAATCTTTTCATAATAATACTTTTGAATTAATTGGTTGGTCTGTTGAATTTAAATAAAATTTTTAAATGTTAGTGATGACATTTAATGTCTATACTTTTTTAATAAATATTTGTGTGTAAAAAGTCAATACTAGAATAGGGGTATAAATTCATAATTATAAAAATACTATCTGCGGATTGTGTTTTTTATGTCCTTTCATTTCCATAACTTAGCCAAAACTTTTTAACCTATGAAGAACCTGCAAAGACTTTTAGTCCTGTTTGTTTTATTTGCATGTAATGTGCTTATATTTTCTCAATCCAAGAAAAGTACATTTGAGATTAAAAACGGACATTTTTTATTAAACGGAAAACCATTCTCCATTCACTCCGGAGAAATGCATTATCCCCGAATTCCGCAAGAATACTGGAAGCATCGTCTTCAAATGATGAAGGCAATGGGACTAAATGCCGTTACAACTTATGTTTTCTGGAATTACCATGAAGAAAGCCCAGGGAAATGGAACTGGTCCGGAGAAAAAGATCTGAAGAAATTTATAAAAACCGCACAGGAAGTTGGATTATATGTAATTATAAGACCTGGTCCATATGTATGTGCCGAATGGGAGTTTGGGGGTTATCCATGGTGGCTTCAAAATATTAAAGGACTAAAGATCCGTGAAGACAACGACCAGTTCCTTGCAGAAACCCAGAAATATATTACACAATTATACAATCAGGTAAAAGACCTTCAAATTACTAATGGGGGGCCTGTTATTATGGTGCAGGCAGAGAACGAATTTGGTTCATTTGTGGCACAGCGAAAAGATATTCCACTTGCAAGTCACCGTACATATAATGCAAAGATTGTAAAACAGCTTAAAGATGCCGGATTTAGTGTACCTATGTTTACTTCAGATGGATCATGGTTATTCGAAGGAGGTAGTGTTGTAGGTGCTTTACCTACTGCCAATGGAGAAGATAATATTGAGAATCTTAAAAAAGTGGTGAATCAGTATAATAACAATCAGGGACCTTATATGGTTGCTGAATTCTATCCTGGATGGTTGGGACACTGGGCAGAGAAATTTCCAAGAGTAGATGCAAGTACTGTAGCACGTCAGACAGATAAATACCTTAAAAATGATGTTTCCTTTAACTACTATATGGTACACGGTGGAACTAACTTTGGGTTTACTAACGGAGCAAACTACGATAAGAATCATGATATCCAACCAGACCTGACATCTTATGATTATGACGCTCCTATTACCGAAGCCGGTTGGAGAACTCCTAAATACGATTCTTTGCGCGCTGTTATTTCAAAAAATACAAAAGCCAAGCTTCCGGAAGTACCGGCACCAATAAAAGTAATCGATATTAAAGATATTAAACTAGGCAAGTTGTACAACTTCTTCAGCTATGCAGAAGGACAGCAAGTTGTAAAAGGTGACAAGCCTCTTTCCTTTGAAGAGCTTAATCAAGGGCATGGGTATGTGCTTTACCGCCGTCATTTCAACCAACCGATTAGTGGTACTCTTGACTTAAAAGGACTTCGCGATTATGCAACTATTTATATTAACGGAGAAAAAGTAGGAGAACTGAACAGATACTATAACCAGTATACAATGCCAATTGATATCCCGTTTAACTCTACATTAGAGATTTTAGTAGAAAACTGGGGAAGAATTAACTATGGTTCCCGTATTAATGAAAATACAAAGGGTATTATTTCTGCAGTTAAGATTGGAGATACAGAAATTACAGGCAATTGGGAAATGACGAAATTACCTTTCCCTGATCAGTTCGCATCAACAATCAAGGCGAAACCTGTTGAAGCAAGTAAGCAGGCACAACTGAAAGATGTTCCTGTATTATACCAAGGGGAATTTGAATTGAGTGAAACCGGAGATACTTTTATCGATATGCAAAACTGGGGTAAAGGTGTAATCTTTGTAAATGGTAGAAATATTGGACGTTTTTGGAAAGTGGGACCGCAACAGACGCTTTACATTCCGGGAGTATGGCTGAAGAAAGGTAAGAATGAGATTATCATTTTTGATCAGCTAAACCAAAAGATACAAAGTACTGTCTCAACTGTTAAAACACCTATATTGGATCAGTTAGTAAAACCATAAATATTATTGCTTTATACATAAAATAATGGATAAGATTTTTCCTTATCCATTTTGTTTTTAATAAATTTGTTAGACTTAAAAAAACTAAAAATGAGTTATATTTCTTACATCGATGCCAGACAGATTTTGGATTCTCGTGGCAACCCGACAATTGAAGTGGATGTGTTTACCGAAAGCGGAGCAATGGGAAGAGCAGCAGTTCCTTCCGGTGCTTCTACAGGAGAACATGAGGCTGTTGAATTACGTGATGGCGGCGCAGAATTCCTTGGGAAAGGAGTATTGAAAGCAGTAGAAAATGTTAGAGAGATTCTTGCACCTGAATTAGTAGGATTATCTGTGTTTGAACAAAACTTATTGGATGCCGTGATGATAGATATCGACGGTACTTCTAATAAAGCAAAACTTGGTGCAAATGCTATTCTTGGAGTATCTCTGGCTGCTGCTAAAGCTGCTGCTGCAGAACTAAGAATGCCACTTTATAAATATGTTGGAGGTGTTAATGCTAATACGCTTCCTGTCCCGATGATGAACGTTATCAACGGAGGATCTCACTCAGACGCGCCAATCGCATTCCAGGAATTTATGGTTATGCCGGTTGAAGCTGACTCTTTCTCTCATGCATTGAGAAAAGGAACTGAAATTTTCCACAGCCTTAAATCTATCCTTAAAGGAAGAAATCTTTCTACAGCTGTAGGAGATGAAGGTGGTTTCGCACCAACTTTCAACGGTACAGAGGATGGTCTGGATACGTTACTTCAGGCAATTGAAAAAGCAGGATATAAGCCAGGTGTAGATATTATGTTAGCATTAGACTGTGCTTCTTCAGAATTCTACAAAGATGGTATCTACGATTACAGAAAATTCGAAGGAGATAAAGGAGCGCACAGAACACGCGAAGAGCAGGTATCTTACTTAGCAGAATTATGTAACAAATATCCGATTATCTCTATCGAAGATGGTATGCAGGAAGATGACTGGGAAGGTTGGAAATTGCTTACTGATAAAATCGGAGACAGAGTACAATTAGTAGGAGATGACCTTTTTGTAACTAATGTAAAACGTTTGAAAAAAGGAATCGACGAAGGTATTGCAAACTCCATCCTTGTAAAAGTAAACCAAATTGGTTCTCTTTCTGAAACAATGGCAGCTGTACAAATGGCACAAAATAACCGTTATACAACAGTAATGTCTCACCGTTCAGGAGAAACTGAAGATGCTACTATTGCAGACCTGGCAGTAGCACAAAACTGTGGACAAATTAAAACAGGATCTGCTTCACGTTCAGACAGAATGGCGAAGTACAACCAACTTCTTAGAATTGAAGAAGCTCTTGGAGAGACTGCAATCTATCCAGGTTTTGACGCCTTCAAGATCAATAGAAAATAACAATTAAAAGTATCTCTCCTTGCAGTATTCTGCAAAATAGAGTATTTTTAGACAAATAAATCAAAATAATATGTCAGACAATAAAGTTGTTCTAAACTATGATGGACAGGCTTATGAGTATCCGATCGTAGAAAGCACTCTGGGAGATAGAGGAATCGATATCTCCAAGCTAAGAGACCAGACTGGTCTTATCACTTTAGATTTAGGTTATAAAAATACAGGAGCTACAATTAGCGAAATTACTTACCTAGATGGTGATCAGGGAGAATTGTTCTACAGAGGCTATCCGATTGATCAAATTGCTGAGAAATCTAATTTCACTGAAGTAATGTATTTGCTATTAAATGGCGAATTACCAAACAAAGAACAATTCAGTGGTTTTGAAAGCAACATAAAGAAATATAACTTCATTGCTGACGAGATGAAGAAAATTATCGATGTTTTCCCTCGTTCAGCTCACCCTATGGGCGTATTATCTTCCTTAACTTCTGCACTTACAGCATTCAATCCGAAAGCTGTAGATGTAAGCTCTAAAGAAGATCTTGACCATGCTGCTGAACTAATGATTGCTAAGTTTGCTCACCTTTGTGCTTGGACTTACAGAAAAACTCAGGGATTACCATTGAACCATGGAGACAACAAACTTAATTATGTTGAAAACTTCTACAAAATGGCATTCAGATTACCAAATGAGGAATTTGAATTAGATCCTGTTGTAGTAGGTGCATTAGATAAGCTATTAATTCTTCATGCTGATCACGAGCAAAACTGTTCTACTTCTACAGTAAGAATGGTAGGTTCAGCTCACACTGGTCTTTTTGCTTCTATTTCAGCAGGTGTTTCTGCACTTTGGGGACCTCTTCACGGAGGAGCTAATCAGGCAGTAATCGAAATGCTTGAAATGATTGACAAAGACGGTGGTGATGTATCCAAGTATGTAGCAAAAGCTAAAGATAAAAATGATAACTTCCGTTTAATGGGCTTCGGACATAGAGTTTATAAAAACTTTGATCCAAGAGCTAAAATCATTAAAAAGGCAGCTGATGATATCCTAGGTAAATTAGGAATACAGGACAAAGCTTTAGATATTGCAATGCAATTAGAAAAAGTAGCTTTGGAAGACGATTACTTCGTAGAAAGAAAACTATATCCAAATGTAGATTTCTATTCTGGTATTATTTACAGAGCTTTAGGAATTCCTACAGAAATGTTTACAGTAATGTTTGCATTAGGAAGACTACCTGGATGGATCGCTCAATGGAAAGAAATGAGATTGAAAGGAGATCCAATCGGAAGACCAAGACAAGTTTATCAAGGTGCAAAGGAAAGAAACTATGTTCCTATGGAAAACAGATAATATTCCTCAAAGAATATCATAAATCAGAATCCCAAAATTTATTTTGGGATTCTTTTTATTTATACCCAAACAATAAAAGTTCCGGTAATTTAAAATTGAATACAATTAATTAGTATTTTTATGATATATAATAAGCTTATGTACAATGACTATAGGGCAGCAGATTTTATTCTTCTTTAGCACAATAGGAGCTTTTAATGGATTGCTGTTGGGGAGCTATCTTTTGTTTGTAAGAAAGCTAAAATATATTCCGAACTTCTTTTTGGGGCTTCTTCTATTAATGCTCAGTATTAGAGTCGGAATATCTGTATGCTTTTATTTTGAACAGGACTTGCCCAGGATTATACCGCATTTAGGGCTTGCAGCACTTTATTTCGTAGGCCCGGCATTGTATTATTTTGTATTATCATCCTTTCAGCAAGAGAAGTTTAATATAAGAAAATGTAAAAATAACTTTGGTACTTTAACTATTGTTTTGGGGATTGTAGGCTTTCTATATCTTATTTTTCCGGTTACATGGATGCAATATTTCGGGGCTTTTGTTTATGGTGTATGGATGGCGTTTGTTTTACTTTCAGTTTATCAGTATTACATCCTGTCGAAAAAGTATTCAAGAAATCTGAGCAAATTTATACTCCCGGTTCTGGTTAGTAATGTTATCATTTTCTCGGTATACGAACTTATTTCCATCGAAATAGTAGAAATTTATTGTCTGAGCGGAAGTCTGGTATTTTCATTTATTTTGTATGCCAACTTTCTTATTCTGTTTAATCGCAAATATCATACACTAAGTCTGAAGGAAATTGGTAAGTATTCTAACAAAAAAATATCTGATGAGAGAGCAGATAATTTTGTAAACAGATTAGACCAATTGATGTATACAGAAGAGCTGTATAAAAATCCTAATCTGAAGCTAAGTGACCTTGCATCCAAAATGAATATCTCTACACATCAGCTTTCACAGCTTCTCAATGATAATTTAGGTAAAAGCTTTTCTATCTATGTTAATGAATACAGAATAGAAGAAGCTTGTAGAATAATTATTTCCGACTCATTTCTTAAAATTGAAGAGATAGGATATGAAGTCGGTTTTAATTCGAAATCAACCTTTTTCTCGACTTTCAAAAAAATAAAAAACGCCACACCGCAACTTTACAGAAACTCTTCAGCTAATTGAAAATAAGTGCTGATAAGTCTGAAATTATAATTCCGGACTTCCATATTTAAAATCCAGGCCTGCTTCCACACTTCGTTCCGATATTTTTGAGTCATCAAAATCAAAACTATGACTACAAAATTTTGGGGTATTATCTTATTTCTTCTATCAGTAAGTATTACTGCACAATCTATTCGGGGGAAAATTATTCATGCAGAAAATGGAAGACCGGTGACAAATACAGAAATTCAGTTATTTAAATCTTCAGATACACTTGCACAGAAAACGATTACAGATTCATTGGGTGTTTTTAGTTTTTCACAAAATATTTCTCCTGCTTTTTATCTTTTGATTGCAGCAGATGGATTCGATCCGATGAAGATCGAAAACTTTACAAATAATCAGAATATTTCACTTCACCCAACTGTTTCTACGATTTCCGAAGTAACAATTCAGGGTAGAAAAAGCGTGCAGTTGAATAATGGTAATCCTGAGTATTCTGTTTCCGGAAATAAAGATTTAAAAACGGCTGTTAATCTTATAGATGTTCTGCGAAAGACACCGGGAGTTAGCTTGGGTGAAGATAACGCTGTAATGATAGGGAGAAATACAGCAAATATTTTTGTAGACGGACAACCATTAGTAATGAGCGCTCAGGAATTACAGAACTATTTGAAGACACTGACTCCGGAAATGGTGAACACTGTAGAAATAATATCAAATCCTTCTTCCAGATATGATGCGGAAATAAAGGGAATTGTAAACATTAAACTTAAAAAGAACAATCAACTTGGCTTACGGGGGAGTTATTCGGGAAACCTTCAGATAAACAAAACAGTATTTGTTGAAAATAATCTGAATATTTCTTATAATACAAGCAGAGTTGCTTATAAACTAGTACTAGGTTATAATAACGGAATCAATACCTATAAGTATAATGCACTGCAACATTTGGCAAATACCAATGTTATGAGAACCAATATATACCAGAAAATGTTCTGGCGGGTATATAGTTTTCAAGCCGGATTAGATTTTAGAATAAATGATTATAACAAAATTGGCCTAACATTTAGGAAAAATGACCGCTATGACCAAAGAAATAGAATTGGTGAATTATTGACCCGTAAAAATGATGATATTGATATAGTTTCAGCTACCGGAAGCGAAAATCCTATTAATTATCACCAGAATAACACAGGCGCAATCCTGGATTACTCTTTCAGTAAAAATAATTTTGAGTTCAATGCAATTGGGAATTACCTGTCAGTAAAAAACAATCAGAATGATGATTTTATTGACAGAGATAAGCTGTCGGAGGCAAAATTATCTCACTGGAAATCAGACTTGCTTAATAAAGTAGATATACTGACTTTGCAAACCGATCTTTCCAAAAAAATAGGGAGTTCCAGTCTGGAGGCGGGATTAAAATTCAGTTCCTCGGAGACACATAATAATATACGTTATGATACACTTTCTTCTAGCCAGAAATTTGAATATGATCCAGGAAGGAGTAATGTCTTTTTATACAAAGAAAAAATTTATGCAGGCTATATTTCTTACAGTCAAAAATTTGGGAAATTCAGCATTAATGGTGGCTTGAGAGTTGAGCATACGAATAGTATTTCTAATGCGATAACGATGGATTCGGTTGTTAGCAGAAGTTATACCAAATGGCTTCCATCACTTAATATAGGCTATGCTATAAATAACTCGACTGAGTTGTCTTTATCATATAGCAAGCGAATGACAAGACCTCCATTTTCACAGCTTAATCCTTTTCGGGTATACTTTAGCCCGCTTAATTATTGGATAGGAAATCCTTATTTACTTCCCTCCGTTACCAGCCAGTTAAAGGCAACATTTCGTGAAAAAAACTTTATCACCTCCTTAATCGTCGGAAGAGAAAATGATGTTATTGTAAGATATCCTGTCTATCACCCGGACACTAATGTTTTAGAATATTTGGGGACAAACTTGCCTTATCAGGATTTTGCAGCTCTGGAAATTTCATTCCCGATAAAACTGACAAAATGGTGGAACGTTAATACACAATGGACAGGTAACTATAATTATGAATACAGACCTTATTTAGATACAGTTTTTACGAAAAGTCTTTATTCATATACCCTAAGAATAAATCAGACATTTACACTTCCTAAAGGATATACAGCTAATGTTTTTTCGCATTTTGAATCTCGGTCAGGAAATAGTCTTTACATTTATAAATCCCGCTATACAGTTGATTTATCAATACAGAAAAATTGGCTTGATAATAAACTAAATACAACATTAAGTTTTAATAATGTTTTTGACAGTTTTGCGCAGACAGCAATCTTCCGACACAAAGAAATTATGAATAATCGGTTTCGACATTGGAATGATCTTCGGAAAATAGTTTTTGCATTAAGTTATAATTTTGGTTCCTCAAAATATGAATCTAAAGAACTTAAAAGAAGTGAAGAAGAAAGCAGAGCACGATAAAATGCCAAGTAAAAAGTATTTATGTGGATAAAAAATTCATATAAAGTTAAAATATGATCCAAATTTAGATAAAATATCTTCTGTTTTGTTTTAAACATGATTTGGTTTATACAAGTAGCATTTTTAATACAAAATATAACTCTAAAAGTGAATTATTATCCTAAAGTACTCCATTTGTGGAAGATTTCTGATTTGTTTAGATTTGCGTTTCTAGTTTTTATTTATGAAGCTAAACATTACAAATGAAACGGCGAGACTAAGAAGTGTTGTCTTGGGACAACCTCAGTCAATGGGAGATACTCCGGAGTTAAAAGACTCTTATGATGCTAAATCTTATCAGAGCATTAAAAAAGAAATCTACCCCGTAGAGAAGGATATTATATCGGAGATGAATGCTTTTGAAAAAGTACTCCATAAATATAATGTAGAAGTTTTCCGTCCCGAAATTATTAAAGATTACAACCAGGTTTTCTCCAGAGACGTTGCTTTTGTTATCGACGACAAAATGATTATTTCCAATATCATTGAAGACAGAGCAGATGAGCAAGAGGCTTACAGAAAAATATTTGAAAAAGTTCCGTGGAGAAATATTATCAATCTGCCGGAAAGTGCTCATATAGAAGGTGGTGATGTTATTGTATGGAATGACTTTTTGTTTGTAGGAACATGCTACAGCCAGGACTACAGAAGTTATAAAACAGCACGTACTAACGAATATGCAATAGAAATACTAAAGGAATATTTCCCTCATAAAAGGATTATAGATCTTGATCTGAAAAAAGATGACAAAAATCCAAAGAAAGGAATTCTGCACCTCGATTGTACATTTAATCCTATAGGGAAAGATAAGTGCGTTATTTATAAAGACGGTTTCGTAGAAGAAAGTGACTACCAATTGCTGTTAGATATTTTTGGCGAAGAAAATTGCTTTGTTATCAATAACGAAGAAATGGTAGCAATGGTACCAAATATTTTCTCAATAGACCACGATATCGTTGTAACAGACGGTTCCTTTACAAGACTGAATCAACACCTGAGAGAAAAGTGGAATTTTACAGTAGAAGAAATTCCATATAGAGAAGTTTCCAAGATGGGAGGACTTTTACGTTGTTCTACAATGCCTTTGGTGAGAGAAAAATAAATTTTTTATTTGCAGATATAAATAATATCTACTACTTTTGTCGAGGATTTACATGCAAATCCATTTACTTATCCAGAAAGACGGAGGGAATTGACCCGGTGAAGTCTTGGCAACCTGCAAAAGTAAGGTGCCACATTCAACCCCAAAAAAAGGGAAAGATAAGTCTGAAAAAATTTTGAAATATTTATAACAAAATACTCAAAACTCTTTCGACTTGTCGGAAGAGTTTTTTTATTCTCCGGCATTTACTCATTTCTTGGATAAGTCTGAACTAATAGATAACTAAAAAAACAAGATATTATGAGTAACTACAGATTCGAAACGTTACAGGTACATGCAGGGCACGAAGTGGATAAAGATACTAACAGCCGTGCTGTTCCACTTTACCAGACAACATCTTATACTTTTAATGATGCACAACATGCCGCAGATCTTTTTGGTCTGAAAGCTTTTGGAAATATCTATACCCGGATTATGAATCCAACCACAGATGTCTTTGAAAAAAGAATTGCAGCTTTATATGGTGGAGCAGGAGCTCTGGCAGTTTCTTCAGGACATGCGGCACAATTTATTGCTATAACTAATATCCTTCAGCAAGGAGATAATTTTGTAAGCTCACCGTATTTGTATGGAGGAAGCTATAATCAGTTTACTGTAAGCTTCAAAAAACTGGGAATTGATGCCCGTATTGCTAAAGATGATAATGCTGAAGATTTTGAAGCGCTGATCGATGAAAATACTAAAGCTCTATATATTGAAACCATCGGTAATCCAACGTTAAATGTAGCTGATTTTGAGGCTATTGCTAAAGTAGCCGAGAAACACCAAATTCCGTTAATTGTCGACAATACTTTTGGTGCCGGTGGTTTTCTTTTTAACCCATTTGAATATGGAGCTTCTGTTATTGTGGAATCGGCTACTAAATGGATTGGTGGGCATGGTAGCAGCGTTGGAGGAATAATAGTTGACAGCGGGAAATTTGACTGGTCAAACGGGAAATTTCCATTATTATCGGAGCCTTCTCCAGGATATCATGACTTGGTGTTTACAGATGTTTTTGGTAAGAATTCTCCTTTCGGAAATATTGCCTTTATTATTAAAGCGAGGGTAGAAGGGCTACGCGATTTTGGTCCGGCACTGTCCCCATTTAATTCTTTTCAGCTAATACAAGGATTAGAGACACTCTCTTTAAGATTGGAAAGAATTGTGCAGAATGCACAAAAGCTGGCTGAATATCTGGAGCAGCATCCTGATGTAGAAAGTGTTATTTATCCGGGACTTTCCAACTTTACAGATAAAGCAAATGCAGATAAATACCTGAAGAGAGGCTTTGGCGGAGTTCTGAATTTTGAGGTAAAAGGCGGAAAAGAAGCAGCCGTGAAACTTATTAATTCTCTAAAATTAGCAAGTCATTTAGCTAATGTAGGAGATGCTAAAACATTAGTAATTAATCCGGCGTCTACCACACATGAACAGTTAAGTGATGAACAACAAGCTGCTGCAGGAATTAAACCAGGCCAAATACGTGTAAGTGTCGGAATCGAGCATATAGATGATATTATAGCAGATTTTGCACAGGCATTTTAAAAATATTCGTACTTACTTTACTTTTATTAACAGTTCCGTTGAAGAGATTCGACGGAACTTTTTTATTTTTGCTCTATAATAAATATTATGCAGTCAACTGATACGATTTTAATGATAGAGCCTATTGCATTTGGATTTAATGCACAAACGGCGGTAAATAATTATTTTCAGGTAAATGATGAATCTAAAGAAACACAATCTGAAGCACTGAGAGAGTTTAATGCTTTTGTAGATAAGCTTAGAAGCAAAGGGGTGAATGTAATTACTGTAAAGGATACCTTGGACCCACATACGCCAGATTCTATCTTCCCAAATAACTGGGTGAGTTTCCATCAGGATGGTACTGTAATTTTATATCCAATGTTTGCTGAAAACAGAAGACTGGAACGCAGAAATGATATTTTAGATCAATTGTCCGAAAAAGGACTTAGCATTGCTGCTGTTAAAGATTATTCAGTATTTGAAGCAGAAAACAAATTTTTGGAAGGAACCGGGAGTATGATTTTGGATCGTGAAAATAAAATTGCTTACGGAGCTATTTCATTACGTCTGGATGAAGAAATTTTCAGAAAATGGTGTGCTGAATTTGGTTATGAACCTGTAGTATTTCATTCTTTCCAGTCTGTAAACGGAGAAAGACTTCCGATTTATCATACAAATGTTATGATGTGTGTAGGAAGTGACTATGCTGTAATTTGTCTGGATACAATTGATGATACTACAGAAAGAGAATTGGTAGAAAAAGCCCTTACGGAAAATCATAAAGAAGTAATTGAAATTTCTGAAGAACAAATGCAGAATTTTGCGGGTAATATGCTTGAAGTAAGGAATAATGAAGGGCATAAATTTTTAGTAATGAGTGAATGTGCATATAAGAGTCTTACCTCAAGGCAGATTCAAACTATAGAAGCACATGCCGAGATATTACATTCGGATCTTCATACAATAGAAAAGAATGGTGGTGGTAGTGCCCGTTGTATGATGGCTGAAGTTTTTCTTCCGAAAAAATAAAGATATAATATATAAAAATAAACGCGCCGCAGGCTTTGCCTGCGGCGCGTTTCGTGAAAAATATAGTTTGATATTGGTTTGATTTATTTTGTTCTGTTTTTTATAGCATCAGTAGCAGCTTCTATATCACGTACTTTTTTAACTTTCTTATTTCCGAAATTATAAGTGATGGATAAATCCAGTTGGCGTCTGTACATATAGTTGTTTACATAATTAAAGCTTCCGTTAAGTTTTGGATCGTTAATGATTACTTTATTTGTATCTAATACGTCGTATACAGTAGCCATAAAGGTCCAGTCTCCCCATATTTTTTTCAGACTAAGATCTAAGCTTCCTAATGCACCTAGTTGTCCCAACTCTATTTGTTGTTTATCTACAAACCAGTAATTGATACCTGCATACCACGTTTTAGCTTTATCCAGACGAATATTGTTATTGGCCTGAAGATTTAAACTTGTTGAATTTACGTTGTTAATATATGGGATGAACTTGTCCCCATTCAACGGATCTGTGTCCAGATATCCTTTGTTAATATTGACTAGAACACCTACATTAAGAGTTGTAGTCCAGTATCCCTTGAAGAAGCTTTTTTGCATTCCTACAGTAAAATTAAGCTCTTGTTTATTTCCGAAATTGGTACGGATGTAACGAAGCTCATTAATCGTAGTAGGATAGGTAACAGGATTGTTGGTTGCCGGATCTATAACAGGGTTATTATTTGCATCAAGTTTAATCACATCTACTGTTCTTTCTCTCTGTAAAGGAACCTGTGTAATAACATCCTTATAGAAACTATGCCCTACAATGAAATAATATGAGTTTTTGTACATATAAGTCAGCTCCTGATTGTAAGTCGATGATGCCTTTACAAAAGGATTATTCTGGATATAGTTATATTGTGTCAGATAAGTTCTAACAGGGTTTAGCTCCCAGAAAGAAGGTCTTCTCATTCTGCTTGAAAATGCATAAGAAATATTATTATCCTTGTTAATTGCATAATTCAGACTCAAGTATGGAAGAAAATTGTTGTAATCTCTTTTGATTTTGCTCAAACTTGGATCTGCAGCATTCGATGATTCTCCAACACTATTGGTTATTTCATAGCGGGCACCAACTTTTCCGCTAAATTTATCCGAGAACTTTTTATCCAATGTCAGATAGAGACCATAAATATTTTCAGTATAAATAAAATGATTAGGGTTATATACTCTGTCATATTTATTATCCTTAGCATTCCAATTGTCTGTATAGGATTTAGTATCGTTATCAGTTTTGGTGTGATTGTAATTTCCACCAACACTTAGTGTAAAATCATTCTTAAACTTTTGTACATAGTCCACCATTCCTGAAAAATTATTGATCATCTGGGGCGTGCTTTGTACAATATTGGTCATTATATCTGGCGTGCCAGAATTTCTATAAATGATATCTCCATTTTGGTTAGCATTTATTGTTGTATTGGTACTATTCTGCCCTCTGTGGTAGTTCAGGTAAGCAGCATTCACATTTAATTTACTTCCTAAAGAATCTGTCTTTAATTCATAATTTAAATTGACAGAATTATTATAGGATTGGGCATTTTCATAGCTTTTCGTCCAATTATATCTGCTTTGCCACTTATTCTTATCATCCAGGAATTTTACTGTATTGAACAAGTCGGACGTAGATGCAAAGCTTTTATTATACCAGGTATTATAGCTTAATGCCAAGTTACTATTGTCAGTTAGTGCATAGTCAACATTCAGATAACCGCCATAGTTTTTATTCGGATCGTTAACAGAACCTTGTGATTGGTTTGTTGAACGCTCGTTACCGTTTCTTAATAGATATGTTTGGTATGATGTCCAGTCACTTGTATTAAAACTAGAACTTATACCGAGTTTATCTTTTCTGTAATTGACGGAAACTCCTGCTCCGGGATTATTGAAACGTCCCTGATTATTTGTCATTCTCAGATTTCCATTTAATCCGTTATCAGCTCTTTTTTTAAGTATAATGTTGATAATTCCGTCTGATGATTCTACCTGATATTCACTTCCAGGCATCGTAATCACTTCTATTTTCTGGATATTCTCTGCGGGAGTATTTTTCAAAAACGCCGCAAGAGCATCTGCATCCATTTGAGTTTTTCTTCCGTTGATAAAAATAATAGCGTTAGACTTACCAGCAATTTTTAGTGTTTTATCATCTGTTGTAGAAACTAATGGTGTTTCTTTTAAAAGATTAAGAGCTGTATTTCCTTTTGCTACAGGAGATGCTGCTACGTCATAAACAAATCTGTCTGTTTTTTTCTGAAAGACTTTCTTTGTAAGTGTTACTTCCTCAATCTTTTTTGTGGTGGCTGTATCTTTTTTGGATTGCTGTGCTGTTACCAGGATACTCCCCAGAATTCCTATAGAGAAGATTAATCGTTTCATAGCAAGTTTATTTTAGGTGTTAATTAGTGCTTAGTATTTTTTATTATCTAATATTTTACATGGCAAAGATATAATTATAAATTAGTATTATGCAATACAAAGTAGTAAAATATTTTTAATACTGAATTTAACTCATTGATTATCAGATATAAAAATTAACTACAGAAAATTACCTCTTTATCAATTAGACAATTGAGAGGTTAAAATTGTTACATGTTAAAGTGAAAAAATTATTCTTCTCTGTTTTTTTTTGCTAGAGATTTGTCTACCCAAATGGTTGCAAAAGGGAATAGGGCAGCTAAAAGTGCGAAAACAAAATCTTCGTCATCCCAGTTATAAATTTTTCTGGCAGGAAGACATAAAAGTAAGTATAGTGTAAAAAATAGACCGTGAATGTTACCAACAACAATAATGAAAATTGTGGATAATAATCCGTCCGGATCATAACGCTTCCATACCATGGCTATACAATAAAGCAGAAAACATGAAACGGCCTCTGCAATACAAATGTTTTTAAACCATTTGATAATTGTTTCTTCGGGGTATTTACTGAAATAGCGGTTGATAAATTCCATTCTGCTGCAAAGATAATGATTAGTTGTTAGAATTAGCAGCTGATTGTTGTTAGCTTCTCTGTAATTGAAAATGCTTCTGGCTCTAATTTATTTATAAAAATTACTTCCCTCCAGATATTCAAAAACTTCTGGTGGTAGCATTGGACGTACATTTTTACCGGCCTTAATCATATCTCTTATTTCCGTGGCAGATAGCTCTACAATGGGAGCTTTTACAAGGTGTATATTAACATCCTGGAGATACTGATCTGTATTTTTCTTTTCCGCGAATACTCGAGGATAAACAATTAATTCATGTTGGGCGATTAGTTGTTCATAATTTTTCCATTTAGGAAGACTCTCCAGATTGTCTTCTCCCATGATAAGACAAAATCCATGATCTGGAAATTTTTCGTGTAGATAGGTTAAAGTATCTATCGTATAAGAAGGGCGGGGGAGGCTGAATTCAATATCCGAAGCCTTTAGTTTTGGATAGCTTTTTACTGCAAGATTTACCATTTCCAGACGATTGTATTCATCCAGTAAATTGGCTTTAGACTTAAAGGGATTCTGGGGGCTTACTACAAACCATATTTCTTCCAGATCTGTATTTTCCAGAATATAATTGGATAAAATAAGATGCCCAATATGAATAGGATTAAAAGAACCAAAAAATAAACCTACTTTTTTCATGATGCAATTTTAGAAAAAATTAATGAAAAATAACATCTCTTACATTGAGATAGTAAGTTAGATTATCTTTCCAATGGTTCTCTTCAATAGTAAATGCAATATCAAAAGTTTTGGTTTTGAAGTCAGTGGCATGTTCTCCCATTTTGAAGGCCAGGCATTCTATTCCTTTTCTGGAAGAATCCTGAACTATATTAAATTTCAGATGGGAACTTTGCTTTCCTATTTTCCTTACATGGCCACTTACTCTGGCATTTTTAATTACCAAAACAGGTTTCATGTTTTCAGGGCCAAAAGGAGCCAGCCATCTATGGAACTGGAAAAAATCATTAGTTAAATCGTTCAGAGAAATTTCAGCATCAATTTCAATGCTTGGAGTTTTCTGATGCTCCTTTATTGAGTTTTTTACGGTCTCTTCAAATTTTGTTTTAAATGCTTCAAAATGCTTTTTCTCCATAGACAACCCGGCTGCTGCACGGTGTCCTCCAAATTTTAAAAATAAATCTGAACACACATCTAGTGCATTGTGAAGATCAAAGTCTGCTACAGAACGAGCTGAAGCAACCATTTCACCATTAGTACCATCTGTAAATACGAGCGTTGGTTTGTAATATAATTCGATTAGTCTGGATGCAACAATACCAATTACGCCTTTATTCCATTCAGACTGATAAACAATTGTACTGAATGTTTCCTCTTGTTTTGTCTCAATAACCTGATCAATTGCCTGCTGGGTCATATTACTGTCCAATTCCTTTCTCTCATCGTTTAGATTGACAATCTGATCAGCGATGAGGTGGGCCTGTTTAGCATTTTCTGCAATCATTAACTCTACGGCAGCCTTCCCGTGAGAAATTCTACCAGCCGCATTAATTTTAGGAGCAATTTCAAAAACGATATTTGAAATTGTAAAGTTCTGAAGCTTTTCGTAAGGAATTAAAATCTTTAACCCCTGTTTTTTTGTTTTACGCAGTTTATTGAGCCCCATTTTGGCAAACACTCTGTTTTCACCAGTTATAGGAACAATATCTGCAGCAATACTTATTGCCAAAAGATCTGTTAGATCTTGTAATTCGTGATCCGAAATTTTATAGATTGTATTCAGTGCCTGGCAAAGTTTATAACCAACACCACAACCACTAAGATCCTTATAAGGATATTCACAGTCCTTTCGCTTAGGATCAAGAACAGCTGCTGCTTTCGGAATCTCATCACCGGGAAGGTGGTGGTCGCAAATGATAAAGTCAATTCCTAGACTATTAGCATAGTCAACTTTGTCTGCAGACTTGATGCCGCAGTCTAATGCAATGATTAATGAAAAATCATTTTCTTTTGCATAATCTATCCCCTCAGTGGAAACGCCATAACCCTCCAGATTTCTGTCCGGAATATAAAAATCTAAATATTTCTTGTCACAGATTTTGCTAAGGTATAAGTACATTAATGCAACGGCAGTTGTACCGTCTACATCATAATCTCCAAAGACTAATATTTTTTCTCCGTTTTCGATAGCTGTAGCAATTCTATCTACTGCTTTCTGCATATCTACCATCAGAAAAGGATTGTGGATATCAGACGATTTCGGCTTGAAGAATTCTCTGGCTTTCTGGTAAGAATCTATACCCCGCATAACCAGAATTTTGGATGCTAAATAACCAAATCCCAGCGAAGAGCTGATACTATCTATTACGTCTTCGGAAGGGGTCGGTTTGTAGATCCATCGTTGCATCATAGGGTAACAAATATAGGAAATAAAAAGTGTATGTCTTAATAGTTTTACCAAAATTAATTTTGTAGTAATAGAAAATTGCTTATTTAAATCACTGGGTGGTGTTTAAAAATTGTATCTTGCGCGAACAACTTAAAAATACTATAAAATGAAAAGAATTATTGCAGGCGCATTAATACTGGGCGCTTTTTCAATGTCAAATGCTCAAATTAGCTTGGGCAAAATCACAGATGTTGCAGGAAAAGGGTTAAAGGCCCTAACTTTTAGTAATGCAGATGCTATTAATCTTTCCAAAGAAGCAGTGGAATGGATGGATAAAAATAATGCGGTAGCTGGACCAAAAGATCCATATACAATTCGATTGAATAAGCTTTTCGGAAAACATAAAACACAAGACGGATTAAACCTAAACTATAAAGTTTACAAAGTAAAAGATATTAATGCTTTTGCTTGTGCAGACGGAAGTGTAAGAGTTTTCTCTTCTCTAATGGATATTATGACTGATGATGAAATTCTTGCGGTGATTGGCCATGAAATTGGACACGTGAAGAATGAAGATACTAAAGATGCTATGAAGAGTGCATACATGAAGGCTGCAGCTCTTGATGCTGCATCTGCTACATCCAGAACAGTGGCGACTTTAAACGAAAGCCAACTAGGGAAAATGGCCAACGAAATGATGGATGCTGCCCATAGCAAAAAACAGGAATCTGAGGCAGATGTTTATTCATATGATTTTATGAAAAAGAATGGTTATAATGTTGTAGCGGAGTATACCGCATTCAAAAAATTAGCATTATTGTCGGAGCAGGGAGATAAGCAAAGTGGTTTTCAGAAAATGTTTAATTCACATCCAGATAGCGTAAAAAGAGCTGATGTGATTAAGAAAAAAGCTGAAAAAGATGGATTATGGAAAGATCCGGGTACAGTAACAATTCCGACAACAAAACTGACGAAATAAACTTAAAATTAAAAGGATGATCAACTGATCATCCTTTTAATTTTCTCTTATATTATAGAATTGATTAAGCGTAATATTGTTCTCTTAACTCTTTAACTTTTTTATCGTCAAGATACTCGTCATAAGTCATGTATCTGTCAATAACTCCTTTTGGAGTTAATTCAATAATACGGTTACAAACTGTCTGAAGCATTTCGTGGTCATGAGATGAAAGTAGAAGAGTTCCCTTAAAGTTCTCCAATGTGTTGTTCAATGTTGTAATACTTTCAAGATCCAAGTGGTTAGTAGGCTCATCAAGAACTAAGATGTTTGCTTTCTGCAGCATCATTCTACTAAACATACAGCGCATTTTTTCACCCCCAGAAAGAACCGTGGACGATTTTAATGCTTCATCACCTGAGAATAACATTTTCCCTAAGAACCCTCTTACATATTCCTCATGTCTTTCTTCATCGGTTTGAACGAACTGACGTAACCAGTCTACAAGGCTAATATTTTCTTTGAAGAAATCTGTATTATCCAATGGCATATAACTCTGTTTCGTGGTTACACCCCAATTAAACGTACCTTTATCTGCAGTGTCATTTCCAGTAATAATCTCCATGAACTCAGTAATAGCCATAGAGTTTTTTGAAAGAACGGCAATTTTATCACCTTTCTTTAGATTTAGGTTAATTCCGGAGAATAATAACTCGCCATCTTTCGTTTTTTCAAGATCTTTTACCTCAAGGATCTGATCTCCTGCTTCTCTTTCTTGTTCAAAAATAATTGCAGGGTATCTTCTGGAAGAAGGTTTAATATCCTCAATATTCAATTTGTCGATCATTTTCTTACGTGCTGTAGCCTGTTTAGCTTTTGCAACGTTAGAACTGAATCGTGCGATGAAGTCCTGTAATTCTTTTTTCTTCTCTTCAGCCTTCTTATTAGCCTGAGCTCTTTGCTTTGTTGCTAATTGTGATGCCTGATACCAGAAGCTATAGTTACCTGTATAAAGGTTAAGTTTAGAGTAATCTAAATCTCCAATGTGTGTACAAACGGCATCTAAGAAGTGACGGTCGTGAGATACAACGATAACGGTATTTTCGTAACCTGCTAAGAAATCCTCTAGCCATGCAATAGTATCGATGTCCAGGTCATTGGTAGGCTCATCCAAGATAAGCACATCCGGGTTTCCAAAAAGAGCTTGTGCTAATAGAACACGTACTTTATCCTGGTTTTCTAATTCAGACATCATTTTATAATGCATGTCTTCTTTAATCCCAACGTTTGAAAGCATGGTTTGTGCATCGGTTTCTGCTGTCCATCCACCCATTTCGTCATAAACAACACCTAGTTCTCCCGCTTTAATCCCGTCTTCATCAGAAAAATCTGGTTTTGCATATAAAGCATCCATCTCTTCTTTGATGTCAAATAATTTTTTGTTTCCACGCATAATGGTTTCCAGTACAGTGAAGTTGTCGTAAGCAAAGTGATCCTGCTCCAAAACTGACATTCTTTTCCCTGGCTCCAGAGATACATTACCTGTTGTGGCTTCCTGTTTTCCACTAAGTATTTTCAGGAAAGTAGACTTACCTGCACCATTAGCACCAATGATACCATAGCAATTTCCTTTTGTGAATTTTATATTGACGTCATCAAAAAGTACTCTTTTTCCGAACTGTAAAGATAAATTTGAAACTGTTAACATATACTTTTGTAAATTTGTGCAAAAATACGAAAGATTTCCCGATTATATGTCTTCGAGGAAAAATGTTAGTGTTTTGTTAAATTTTGGTATGAAAATTGAAAGAACTGTTAATATTGTAAACAGAAGAGCTCGCTTCGAGTATGAAATACTTGAAGAATATGAAGCAGGTATTGTTTTGTACGGAACCGAAATAAAGTCATTGCGTTCTTCTAAAGCATCAATTGCGGAAAGTTTTTGCCAGATGAAAGACGGTGAACTTTGGGTGGTCAATATGATGATTGATGAGTATAAGATGGGATCATTTTATAATCATAAGGCGAAACGCGATCGAAAGTTGTTATTACATAAAGGAGAACTTTCCCGTTTGGAGAAAAAAGTAAAAGATGTAGGGTTTACAATAATACCTTTAAAATTATATATAAATGATAAAGGTAGAGCTAAACTCCTTATTGGGTTTGGAAGAGGAAAGAAACTATTTGACAAACGTGAATCTATTAAAAAGCGTGAATCTGATAGAAATCTAAGCAGAATTCGAAAGAATTTTTAAAAAAACTTTGTTTAATACGTATTTTTATATTTATTTTGCATTATCAATTATTTAATCATTTAATTCTATGAAAAATTTAAAACTAGGAATTACAGCATTGGCACTTACGGTAGCCACTACTGCGTTCGCACAGACTACGAGCAATCCGTGGTTAATTGGTGTGGGTGCACATGGTGAAAACCACAAAGCACAAGCTAACAATTTCTCAAATACCTTCGGAGCTCAGAATCTGACTAAGAGGCTATTTAATTTGAATAATTTCTCTATTACTCCACCATTATCTAAATTAACTGTTGCTAGAAATATCAACAAATATTTAGTTGTTGACTTACAGGCTTCTGTAGGTAATGTTGGAAACAAGAAATTTGACATGGATAAAGAATTTTTCTTGATGGCTGGTTTAGGTCTTCAATTCAAATTCAACAGTCTATGGAATGAAGAGTCTTGGTTTGATCCATATGCAAGAGTTGGAGCTAACTACCTTAGACATGACTATTCTGGGTTAACTTTCCCTCGAACAGATGCTATGGGTGCTAACTATTACCCAACTTACAATGGTAATGGTGATCTAACAGGAAAGAAGAATTTCTTCGCTTTATCTACAGGTTTAGGATCTAACTTCTGGATTACTAAAAACTTCGGTCTTGGTATCCAAGGAGATTATGTAACTACTCCAGGTGATAAGTCTGTAGTTGCTAACTTCTGGCAAGCTTCTGCATCTCTATTATTCAGATTTGGTAACAGAGACAGAGATAAGGATGGTATCCCTGATAAAGATGACAGATGTCCAGATACTCCAGGATTACCTGAGTTCCAAGGATGTCCAGATACTGACGGTGATGGTATTCCAGATATCGACGATAAATGTCCTGAAGTTGCTGGTCCAAAAGAAAACCAAGGTTGTCCTTGGCCAGATACAGATGGTGACGGTGTGTTAGACAAAGACGATAAGTGTGTTAACGTACCTGGTCCAGTAGAAAATCAAGGTTGTCCTTGGCCAGATAGAGATGGTGATGGTATCCCTGATAAAGATGATAAATGTCCAGATGTACCAGGTGTTCCTGAGTACCAAGGATGTCCTCCAACATCTGTAACAGTAAATACAGAGCTTAAAGATATCTTATTCGATTTCAACAAAGCGACTATCCAGTCTGGATCTCTTTCTAAAGTAGATGCTGCTGCTACGATTATCAAAGGAGCTAAAGCTGAAAACTTCTTAGTGACTGGTTACACAGATGCTAAAGGTAACGCTGCTTACAACTTGAAATTATCTAGACAAAGAGCTGCTTCTGTGGTTAAAGCTCTTGAAGCTAGAGGTGTAAACGGAGCTAACTTGAAATCTGTAGGTGTAGGTGCTAAAGAAGCTACCGTTCCTGCTACAGCGTCTGATGCTGAAAGACAAAAAGATAGAAAAGTTGAAGTAAGAGCTATCTCTGGTGATACTGAGTGGGCTACTTACAAAAAAGATGACGTTACTGTTGTTAAGCCAGTAAAAAAAGGAGTGAAAAAATCTTCTAAAAAAGTTATCAAAAAGAAAAAATAATTAAAGTTTTTTCAATATAATAAACACCTCCACCTAGTGGGGGTGTTTTTTTATGCATGTACGTTGTGTAATTTGCTGATTAGTGATATTTTTGCACGTAAATAAATTCAGAAATGGGAAGAGCATTTGAATATAGAAAGGCCTCTAAGATGGCCAGATGGGATAAAATGGCAAAAACATTTTCCAGAATAGGAAAGGATATTGCTTTGGCAGTAAAAGCCGGAGGAACTGACCCGGATTCCAACCCTGCATTAAGAAGGTGTATTCAGAATGCTAAAGGAGCTAACATGCCGAAAGATAATGTTGAAAGGGCTATTAAAAAAGCTTCTGGTGCAGATGCAGAAACCTATGAAGAAATCACATATGAAGGATATGGACAAGGAGGCGTGGCTTTCTTCATTGAATGTACAACAAATAATCCTACAAGAACTGTTGCTAATGTAAGAGCTATCTTCAACAAGTTCGATGGTAACCTGGGGAAAAATGGAGAGCTTTCTTTTCTATTCGATAGAAAAGGAATTTTTACCATAGAAAAATCTCAGATCAAAATGGAGTGGGATGATTTTGAAATGGAAATGATTGATGGTGGAGCTGAAGAAATAGATCAAGACGAAGAAATCGTAATGGTTACAACAGCTTTTGAAGACTTCGGCACAATGTCTCATAAGCTTGAAGAAATGAAATTAGAAGTTCAGAATGCAGAACTGCAAAGAATACCTAACATGCATAAAGGTGTAAGTTTGGAGCAAGGCTTAGCTAACCTGAAAATGCTAGATCGTTTTGAAGAGGATGATGATGTACAAAACGTTTACCATAACATGGAAATGACAGAAGAATTACTTCAGAGCTAGTGATCTTATATAACTAAAAAGAGCCTGATTTTTCAGGCTCTTTTGCTTTTCTAAGGATAAACATCACTAACATCTTTCATATTGACCAGTACACTTCGTGAGAAGCTGCAATGTGGATATATTTTCCAATTATTTTCTCTGGCGAAACTTATAGCTTCAGCGACGAGCATTTGCCCATATCCATTACCTTCATGCTTCGGAAATACCATTACATAGGAAATAATAAGAATATTTTTTTCAGGCTGAATGGTATATGTCAATTTCCCTATTTCTTCATTATTCTGGTTAAAGGCACTGATGAATCCGCCGTTCTGGCTTTGTACCTTTTCAAATCTTAGATTTTCCATACACAACATGTTTTACTAAATATACGAAATTATTGTATACCTGTATAATAGTTGTAGTCCTGAATAACGATAGCAATAAACTGCTGATCTGTAATTTCTTGGGTGTTGTATGTAATACCTGTTGTCTGGCGTATTTTTTCGGCTAATTTTTTGATGATGCCCTGGTCGAAGGTATTCTTGGCTTTAACATAATTTTCCTTAATAATCCGCATGTCATTGTCAGATAAAGCAATTACCTGTGGGAATCTTGCGATATAATCCTGTGAAAGATTTACGAGTATTGTATGGTTGATGTTGTATTTACTTTTTAGTGTAATAACAGCAGTGCCTGCTGCCAGGTCACCCAAACGTTTATTGTGTTTATTGGTTACCATAGTTATAACACCTACGAGTCCGGAGCTGAACATGATGTCAATGAGCCTGAAAAACCAGCGCATAAAATAATCACCAAAACTAGCCTGGTAACCATCAGTTTTTACAACCCTTATTTTCATTATTCTTTTCCCGGGCGTTTGTCCTTCCATAAAACTTTCAAACAAAAGCGTATAGAGATTCACAGGAAGAGATATAATAGCAAAAATAGCCATCAATGACCACTGATCGGTTATTTTTAAAAGTTTAAAACCGAATATATATGCGATAATAAGGTAGATGACAACGAAATAGGCAACCTTAATTACCATGTCGATTATGAATGCAAGAATTCTCTCACCAATACTGGCAGGATCGAAACTGATATTTACATTTTGTGATGTATTTATATCTATTGAATTCATAATTTTTTGTTACATTAGCAAATATATGAGAGAAATCGCTTTCATCAAACAAAATAAAGAAAAATGGCTGGATATAGAGCAGGTGGTGTTAGGAAAAATAAAAAAAAATCCTGATGACCTGTCTTCGTTATATATTAACCTGATTAATGACCTGTCTTTTTCTCAGACTTATTACCCTAAAAGTAAGACAACTGTATATCTTAATTATCTCTCATCACAGATTTTTCAGAAGATCTATAAAACCAAAAGAATAGAGCAAAATAGATTAAAAGCATTTTTCATGAAAGAGGTTCCCCTTATCATGTACGAATACAGGAAGTATTTGTTACTTGCCTTTCTGGTTTTTGCTATGTTTACTACCATAGGTGTTATTTCTACACATTATGATTTGGATTTTGTCAAATTGATATTAGGAGAAGATTATGTCAATCAAACCCTAGAAAATATTAAAAAAGGCAATGCTGTTGCTATTTACGGAAGTGGATCTAACTGGGGAAGTGCTATTGGGATTATTCAGAATAACCTTGGGGTAGGTGCCAAACTTTATGCTTATGGTATTTTTGGTGGTGTCGGAACACTATTCGTGCTAATGCAAAATAGTATTATGCTGGGTACTTTTCAGTATTTTTTTCAACAACAGGGTGTATTAGGAGATAGTATGCGTGGAATATGGATCCATGGTGCTTTCGAAATATCAGCGATGGTAATAGAGGCTACTGCAGGTTTTATACTTGGTGCTTCTTTGCTTTTCCCAAAAACTTATTCGAGGTTGAATTCATTTAAAATAGGATTTAGGAATTCGTTTAAAATATTTGTAAGCACTATTCCGTTTACCATATTTGCCGGAATTTTGGAAGGTTTTGTAACAAGATATGCGTTGCAAATGCCACTAATTATCGACCTGGTAATTATCTTCGGGACACTAGGATTTATAATCTTCTACTACGCTATTTTCCCTTACAGGGTCCATAAAAAACTAAAACATGATGCAATTTTATAAAAAAAGAGATTTTGGAGCGCTTGTATCAGATACGCTTAATTTCTTCAAACTATATGGAAAAAATTATTTCAAAAATTACCTTACACTCAACGGTGGAATTATTATTCTACTGGTTGTTGTAATTGTAATAGGTTTTGGTGATTTTTTTAAGCAAGCTTTCGGATCCAATATAAATGGTGAAGCCTATTTATTTCAGGATTATTTTCAACAAAATCAAGGTTTATTGATAGGGGCATCGGTTCTTTCAATTATATTAATTATTCTGTTGTCTCTAATTTCATATTCATTTCCTGTGCTCTACATGAAGAGACTTGCTGAGACGGGTAATTCTAAAGTGACTATGAATGAAATGATAGAGGATATGAAAAAAAATCTGAAGAAATTTTTTATCTTCTTCATGGGTTCTATTTTTATCCTGACACCATTATTTATTTTTGCATTTATTATTTCGTCTTTTCTAATGATTATTCTTATCGGTTTCTTGCTGATTATGGCTTGTATCCCGGTAATGGTTAATATTATAAACTTCACCCTCTTCAATATGTATAATACCAATGATGGTTTTTTTGCATCCATTGGTATAGCATTTCGTATGCAGTTTTCCAAAAGCTTCTGGAAATATATAGGCTCCACCTTTATCGTTTATTTGCTGATTAATGTGGTTACAAGTATTTTTGCCTTTATTCCGATGATGTTTTTATATGGATATATTATTACGACTGTAAAAACTACTCCAGATGCACTTGGGTCGGATTCATCCTTTTTTATGACACTTATTGCCATTGTGTATGCCGTATCAATTGCATGTACTATTGTACTCAATAATCTGATCTATGTAAATGCTGGCTTCATGTATTATGACAGTAGAACAGATTTACACCGCAGTGTTACTTTTTCCGAAATCGATACTATTGGGTCTGGTGAATAATAGGATTGTATATATTATTTTTCTTTTTACACTTTCTGTACATGCGCAGAAGGTAGATACTATTGTTACTGCTGAATTGCCGCCAGTGAGCATGAAAAATAAGAAACAGTTAAAAACAGATTCTTTGCTCCAAAAAGGGTATGCTACTGAAAATGCAGTTTATTCGGGAACATTTGATGCAAAGCTTAGAGAAAAGTACAGCGGAAGCGATTTTGATTACTCGGTAAATAAGCCAAAAGAATCTTTATGGCAAAAATTCAAGAAATGGCTGGCTGAGCTATTTGATGATTTGTTCCAAAGTAAAAGTTTACAAGGAGCTAATGATGCTTTATATATTTTGTTAAGAATTGTAGCCATAGTTCTTCTCGGTTTTGCATTGTATCTTATTGTAAAGTTCGTTCTTGCAAGAAATGGTAACTGGGTGTTTAGTAAGAAAAGTAAAAAGCTGAATCCTGAGGACAGAACAATAACAGAAAATATTCATGAACTTGATATTCCGGCTTTAATTAAAAGCTATGAAGAGAAAAAGGAATACCGATCTGCTATAAGATACCAGTTCCTTTACCTGCTAAAGCTTATGACTGATAAGAATATGTTGGAGTGGGATCCTGAAAAGACAAACAGAGATTATATCCGCATGCTTAATGGTAATGCTTTGCAATCCGATTTTCAGAAGCTCTCTTTTGTATTCGATAATATATGGTATGGAGAGCGTAGCATTACCGAAAATGAATATGCCATTTTCAGAAAACAATATCAACAGACACAACAAAAAATATGAATAGGACACTAAAGTTATATCTCATTATTTTTGCTGTAGTTGTAGGACTTCTGGCAGTATTGCAGGTGAATAAAAAACCATTGATTGACTGGCGAAAAACCTATTCTGTGATAGATAAAAAGCCTTTCGATTTATATGTGTTTAATAATGAGGCTAACCAATTATTCAACAAGAAGTTGAAAAAAATTGGTGAATCACCTTATCGTTACTATAGTAAGGATTCTCTTCAGCGTCTACACAATATATTGATTATTGAAAGAGAACTGGATAAACAATCTTGGATAAAGATACTGAAGCAAGCTAAAAGAGGAAATGATGTGATGGTTATTTCCGAAAATATACCATATGATTTAGTGGATACTTTAAATCTCACAACAAGATTGCTAAGCTCGGACACGATAAATTATCTGACGTTTACAGATAAAAACCGCAAAGGAAGTATAATGCTCAACAGGCTTCCAAATGGAAATGTGATTCCGTTGATTGATATAAAAACGACGGAGATTCTGGGAAGTAATCTATTGAAAGGCCGTAATCATTCCTATGCAAACTTTGTAAAAGTAAAAACAGGTAAAGGAAATATTTTTATTCACATAGAGCCACTGGTTTTGACTAATTATTACCTTTTACAAAAAGGAAATGAAAAATATGTAGAGGAAATGTTTTCATATCTGCCGAGAGACAGGGATACCTTATGGTTTATGGAAAATCAAAATTTGCAATCTATATCACCATTACGCTTTATTTTAAGAAATCCGCCATTACGCTATGCCTGGTATATATTTTTAGTTGGATTCTTGGTATTCATAATATTCCATGCTAAAAGAAAACAGCGTATTATTCCCATAATAAAGCCATTGGAGAATACCTCAGTGGAATTTGTAAGAAGTATAGGCAATCTTTATCTGAATGAAGGAGATGCAAAAGATATGATGCAGAAGAAAGTTACCTATTTTCTAAATAAAGTACGTACAGATCTCCTGATAGATACTTCTGCCATAGACGATGTCTTTGTTAACAGATTACAACTGAAAACAGGGAAACCTAAAGAATTAATAGAGCAAGCGGTTATACTAATGCAAAGAAGTAATAATCCCTCTTCAAATATAACAGAGCAGGATCTGATTAAATTAAACGAAATATTAGACAAAATATACAAATAAGAATATGGAAGAAAATCAATATACCCCAATACCTGAAAGTACTCCGACAGAATCACAAAATCCGGAATTTCAATCCAGAATTGATATGACGGCACTGAAGAATAGTCTGGATAAAGTAAAAACAGAAATTAATAAAGTAATTGTTGGTCAGGATTCCATGATAGAGCATTTGCTGGTAGCATTGCTGTCTAACGGGCATGTTCTGATAGAAGGTGTGCCAGGAGTTGCCAAAACAATTACAGCTAAGCTATTGGCCAAAACAATTGCTGTAGATTTTAGCAGGATCCAGTTTACACCAGATCTTATGCCCTCTGATATTTTGGGAACAGCAGTGTTTAATGCAAAAACAACAGAGTTTGAATTCAAGAAAGGGCCTATATTTTCTAATTTTATTTTAATTGATGAGATTAACCGTTCTCCTGCAAAAACTCAGGCCGCACTTTTCGAAGTAATGGAAGAGAGGCAGATCACTATGGATGGGCGAAAATATATAATGGAAGAACCTTTTCTGGTTATTGCCACTCAGAACCCAATAGAGCAGGAAGGTACCTATAGATTACCAGAAGCGCAATTAGACCGATTTTTATTCAAAGTTAATGTTGGATATCCGACGCCGGAGCAGGAAGTTCAGATTATCAAGAATCAGCACCAACTAAAAGTTGACGATAAAACTGAACAAGTTCAACCCGTATTAACAGCTGAAGAATTAAAAAGATATCAGACTCTTATAAAAGATATCATTGTTGAAGAAAATCTTCTGGAATATATTGCCAGAATTGTCGTGAACACAAGAGAGAATCCTTTCCTGTATTTAGGGGCTTCGCCTCGGGCATCTTTAGCATTGTTAACGGCATCTAAAGGTTTCGCAGCGATTAACGGTCGTGACTTTGTAACTCCTGATGATATAAAAGAAGCTGCAGTAGCAGTATTGAGGCATAGAGTAATTGTTACTCCGGAGCGTGAAATGGAAGGACTGGGTGTAGAAGAGGTAATTAAACAAATACTGGAATCCATAGAAATTCCGAGGTAACTTTTAGTTGGTAGTAGCTAGAAGTTAGTAATCAGTAATATGAAGAATTTTAAAGAATTACTAGTTTGGCAAAAAGCAATAAATTTTGTAACTATTATTTATAAGATAACTGATTCTTTTCCTGAATCAGAACGTTTTGGATTGATCAATCAATTAAGAAGAGCGACTGTTTCTATCCCTTCAAATATTGCAGAAGGATGTACAAGGCGTAGTAATATAGATTTTATGCAGTATTAAAGATTGCTAGAGGAAGCGCTGCCGAAGTAGAAACACAAATTATTATATCTTATAATTTAAAATTTATTAATCAAAATATTTATACTGAACTTATTAATCAAATTGTAGAAATATCAAAAATGTTAAATGGTTTAATTTCTTCATTAGCTAAGCCAACTGAAGACTAATGTCTGGTAACTAATAACTGATAGATTGATTTTATGAAAAAACTATATATCAATAATCTTTTTTTTCTACTGCTTGGTATTATAGCAGTAGTATATGTTTTTGCATTTTTCCTCCCGTTTGTAATGTGGGTGGCACATGCTGGATTATTGTTATTGGTGTTGATGACCTGTATTGATATTTTTATTCTATTCAGAGAGAAAAACGGAGTAAAAAGTAACAGGATTCTGCCAGAGAAATTATCGAATGGAGATGAAAACCTTACTAAGATTGACCTTAGGAACAATTATCCGTTTAGTATAAAAGTAAAGGTTATCGATGAGATACCATTTCAGTTTCAGCTTCGTAATTTTGAAATTCATAAGGATATAAAACCTTACGGGAATACCCTTTTTGAATACCCTCTTGTGCCAAAAGAAAGAGGTGAATATCAGTTTGGAAATCTTAATATATATGTCCGTTCTCCATTGGGGCTTGTTGCAAAAAGATATAAAACTCAGGATGGACAAATGGTACCAAGTTATCCATCATTTATTCACCTCAGAAAATATGAGCTCATGGCTATGCAGAATGAATTTTTGTTAGGGGGAATAAAAAAGATCCGTAAAATTGGTCATACCATGGAATTTGAACAAATTCGTGAGTATGTAACCGGTGACGATATCCGTAGTATAAACTGGAAAGCGACCGGAAAGCAAAACCGGTTGATGATTAATCAGTACCAGGAGGAAAGAGCACAAAGGGTATATATGCTGATAGATAAGGGACGGACGATGAAGATGCCATTTAATGGTTTGTCATTGCTGGATTATTCCATTAATGCATCTATGGCTTTAGCGCATATAATTCTCAAAAAACAAGACCGTGCCGGGGTAATGACTTTCTCCAAAAAAATGGAAAATACTGTTGCTGCAGAATTAAAAGCGGGACAGATAAAGAAAATAGCCGAAGCACTCTATAATATTAATACTAATTTCTACGAATCAGATTATAGCAGGCTTTATACCGATCTGAAAAGAAAAGTGACGCAACGAAGCTTGATACTTCTCTTTACCAACTTTGAGACGTTGGATGCGCTGAAACGTCAGCTTCCATATCTCAGAGGAATTGCTAAAAGCCACTTGCTGGTAGTTGTATTCTTTAAGAATGCTGAGGTAATGAAGATGATGGATCATAAAAATGCACAGAAAACTCAGGACGTTTATGATCAGATTATTGCGGAAAAATTTGAGTATGAGAAAAAACTGATTCGTCAGGAGCTTCAGAAATATGGTATTTATTCGGTCTATACTCTTCCTGAAAATTTGAGTATAGAAGTTATCAACAAATATCTGGAAATTAAAGCCAGGGGAATACTCTAGTTATATTAATTCAAATACCCATTATTTGTTTCCTTTTCATGGAAGCATGTTTTTATTTATTAATGATGAAATAGATTTATGAAAGAAATAAAGAACTCAATCGAGCAAGAGCAGACTAATATAAAGTCCTCTGAAAAGGTCAAAAATTTAATTAGCATATTTAGGGTTCTGACATTTCTCGCCTCTGTTTTTTCAATGATTAAGTATTTTCAGGATAAAGAGACTTTGTATCTGTTTTTAACCTGTCTGTCATTTATACTTTTTTTAGTATTATTATTTATATCAGCTCACTATCAGCAAAAAATCAATTATAGTAAAAGGGTTATTGAGGTTTGCAAACAAATAACTGAAGAGTTTTCTACGAATACCCAAATTGAAGGATCAGATATAAACAATTACCACTCCTATAATAAAGATTTGGATATTTTCGGTGAACGCTCCCTGTTTACTAAAATAGATAAGACATCAACTTGTTTAGGAGCAGATACACTAAGAGATTATCTGTCCAATCCACTTACGCAATGCAAAGAAATTGAGCAAAGACAGGAAGCTGTTCAAGAATTGTCTCAGAAACCGGAATGGAGTATACGTTTTCTGGCAAATGCCAAGTCGCTTGAATTACAAGATAAAAGTCTGCTAACAAATAAACTGTCTGTGGACTTTCCATGGAAGCTTGTTAGTACAATACTGATCGTGATTCCTGTAATTAATATTTTATTACTAACATTAGCTATTCTGAAGGATTTTTCACCTGTTTTTCTGGGGGTATTTTTAGCATTTTCCATTATTAGCTTACTTGTTATCAATAGTAAATACAGTAAGCAACTTAAAAAAGCCTATAGCGTTGTTAGTCTAAAATCAGAACAGTATAGCAGATTCTCAGAAATTTTTCAGTTAATAGAGAAAGAAGCCTTTCATACAGAATTAAATAAAAATCTTCAGACAAAGCTTACTCATCCGTTGGCTTCTTCATGTATTAACAAATTATCCGGTATAAAAAGAAATTTGGATAATGGACATACACCTCTGTTTGGATCAATTGCGAATCTTTTGTTTCTATGGAACCTGAGGTATACAGTAGAGCTGGCAAAATTAATGAGCCTGCTTAATGAGCATATTGATAACTGGTTTGAGACTTTCGCTGAGTATGAAGCATTGATATCTTTTGGCATTTTTGCCTATAAAAATCCTCAATACAATTATCCGGTCTGTAGAGAAGATATCAGTTCATTACAATGTAAAGATATAGTTCACCCATTATTAGACTCCGAAAAAGCAATTGGTAATGACTTTACTATTGGAAACACTAAGAATATCTGTATCGTTACAGGGGCCAATATGACGGGTAAAAGTACTTTTCTCCGAACTATAGGTGTAAATCTTGTGCTGGCAATGAATGGTTGTCCGGTCGGAGCAGAAGAGTTTGTTTTTAGACCGATGCATATATTTACAAGTATGAGAACAAGCGATTCCTTATCAGATGGAAGCTCTTATTTTAATGCAGAAATAAAAAGGTTAAAAAGTTTAGTGGAAACGCTGGAAGAAAAGGTTCCGCTTTATATTATTCTCGATGAAATTCTGAAGGGAACAAACTCTACAGATAAGTTGGAAGGCTCTCGACTGTTTCTGAAGAGGATAATGGATATTAATACAGACTTTACTTGTATTATTGCTACCCATGATTTGCCACTTACAGATATGGCTGAAACTTATCCGGAAAATATTTCCAATCTTTGTTTCGAATTGGATGAAAAAAATGGAGAGCTTATATCTGACTACAAACTAAAATCCGGTGTTACCCAAACAATGAATGCACTGAGGTTAATGAAGGCCTATAACATTATAGATTAGACAAGCTTTCTTTTCCCTTTTTGTGATAAAAAGAAAAAGAATGGGCAACAATGTCCATTCTCTTTCAACTAGTGTGTTTTTGTTTCTTTTTATCATGTATGTTTCTGATTACAAATTTCCAGTTATTTTTTCTAATGGTTGCGTTGCTTCGCATTACAATGCGCCTACATAAATTTTTTTTCACGTATACAAAATGTCTACATTTTTTGTAAAAACCTAATTATTATATGTTTATATATATGTATTTTTGTATATAAAGATTTTATGAGTTTGCAAAAAATGAATAAAGTTGTATTATCTGTCATTTTATTATTAATGTCCTGCTTATATTTTGCCCAAAGTGATAAGGATGTTAATCAACAACTTGTTTATACCCTTTTATATGGTAATGAGAAAGCCAAGGCAAAAGAAGTTATAGAAACAGAGTTCTTAAAATCGGATAATGACTCCAGAAAAGTTATTGGTTACGTCTATTTGGCGGACTATTATGCTTTGCTAAAAGATGTAGTAAAAAGAACAGAAGCTTTGGAGAAAGCTCAGGATATAGCTTCAAAAACTAAGAACGCTATAGACAAAGCTTATGTGGATCAGGGCTATGCTAAATATTATCAGAAGCTGGATAAGGACGAGTTATTTGTAAAGTCAGTTAATGAAAGCATTATTACTTTTAGTAAATATCCCCATGAGAATTTCATCCTTGCAACATTGTATTTTCTTAAATATAATTATTCCACAAAAAAGATGCTCAATAAGTATGGTGAAGATGACTATACCAAAGCAAACCAATATGCATTAAAATCTAAAAATAATTTATTAATTAACTCAACCTATAATAACCTTGGGTATTATTATCGGAAAAGATATGAGTTATCAAATGAAAAGAAATTTCTTGCCTCCGCACAGGAAAGTTATCAGAAATCCTACCAATATGCTTTGCTGGTAAAAGAACCAGCTGCCCAGAAAAGATCATTAATTGCTTATTATCTGAATTATGGTGTAATGGTTAATACTGTAAAACCTGTGGACTATAATAAGTGTTTGGAATTGTACAATAAAGTACTAACACTGAACAAAGATGATGACAATTTTGAGCAGTTTACAACATTTGCCTATAATAATATTGGCTATGTATATGAGGCAATGGGTAAAAATGAATTGGCAAAAGAATATTATTTAAAAGCTTATTCTTTGTCAAAGAATGATAAAGAAATATTCCTGAGTGATAAAATGGAGATCCTTGAAAATCTTTCGCGACTGCATGAAAAGATAGGCCAACCGGAAAAGGCTCTTGTGTATGAAAGGGATGCCAAAAATCTGATTAAAAATTATAGTGAAGAACAGTCTCAGAATACAGCCAAAACATTGGACGTCTTTTATCAGGCACAACAAAAGAACCAACAGATACAGCAATTGGAAGAAAAGAATAAAATGTTTAATAAACGGAAATTTCTTTATCTGGGAATTATTCTTCTTTCTATAGCCACTATAATCTTTCTGATTTATACCCTTAGATATAAACAAAACCTGTTGGTAGCTGAAAGAAACGAAACTGAGCTTCTTTTACAGCTTGAGCAGGAAGAAAAAGCCCGTATGAAAGTAGAGCAGGAATTATGGGCGATACAACAGGAGCAGCTGCAGAAACAGGCATTGGCAACATCACTTCAACTAAACCAAAAAAATACCTTTATCAATGAGTTGAAGGAAAAGGCTAAAGATATAAAAGACTTTAATCTGGATCGTATTCTGAAGGAAGAGCAATCTTCCGATACCAACTTTAGTGCAATACAAAACATTGTACAAGAAGTTCATCCTAATTTTTTCAAACGTCTGAATGAAGTGTCTAAGAGTAAACTGACCAATCAGGATCTTAGATATGCCGCCTATATTTACCTGAATATGGATAACCTGCAGATTGCAAGTGCTCTGAAAGCAGATCCTAAAACAGTAAGAATGACTAAATACAGGCTAAAACAGAAAATAGGTTTGGCCAAAGAAGAAGATCTGCAGGCTTTTATACAAAACCTGCAGTTATAATGAGTTGAGTTATTAGGTTCTTGGCTGTAGTAATTTAGCAACTAATGCAGTCCAGCCGGTCTGGTGCGATGCACCTACGCCACGTCCGGTATCACCATGGAAATATTCGTAAAAAAGAATATAATCCCTGAATTCAGGATCGCTTTGTAACTTTTCATAGTCACCATTAAAAGCTCTTCTACCGTTTTCATCACGAAGGAAAATTTTGCAAAGTCTTTTACTCACGTCCTCTGCAATTTCATTCAGATGATGCATTTCATTGCTGCCTTTAGGATATTCGATTTTATAATCATCACCAAAATAAAAATGAAAGCGTTGCAGACTTTCTATAATCAGAAAGTTTATCGGAAACCAAATAGGGCCACGCCAGTTACTGTTGCCCCCAAACATATCGCTGTCGCTTTCTGCAGGTAGATATTTTACGGTGTAATCATTTCCACCCGCATTCAACTGAAAAGGTTCTTTTTCATAAACTTTAGATAGTGCTCGGATTCCGTAGTCACTCAGGAATTCTTCAGGGTCAACCATTCTTTCCAGAATCTTTTTCAGACGATGTCCACGCAAGATACTTAGCAAATGCTTGCGTCCCTGTCCTTCAACATCAAAGTGCGAAACTAATGCTGCCAGTTCAGGTTTATGAGATAAGACCCAATCCATTCTCTTGGCAAAATTGGGAAGCTTTTCCAGATAGTGGTGTTCAATTACTTCTACCGCAAACATAGGGATAAGCCCTACAATACTGCGCAAACGAAGATCGAAACTTGTTCCGTCAGAAAGTTGTAAAACATCATAGAAGAAGCCATCCTCTTCATTCCATAATCCCTGTTTATCATCCCCAAGGCTGTTCATTGCTTCCGCAATATAAAGGAAATGCTCAAAGAATTTTGTAGCCATATCTTCATATACAGGATTGTATAGTGCTAATTCCAATGAAATACGCAGCATATTAAGAGAAAACATCGCCATCCAGCTTGTACCGTCAGCCTGTTCCAGATGCTCTCCGTTAGGGAATACAGTGTTCCGGTCGAAAGCACCAATATTATCCAGCCCAAGGAAACCTCCTCCGAAAATGTTATTCCCGTTCATATCCTTACGGTTAACCCACCAGGTGAAGTTCAATAATAATTTCTGGAATACAGATTCCAGAAAGTACAGATCTGGTTTGCCGTGTTTCTTTTCATCAATTTTAAATACCCTGAAAGTTGCCCATGCATGTACTGGCGGATTTACATCACTGAAATTCCATTCATACGCCGGCAGCTGTCCATTGGGATGCATATACCATTCGCGGGTAAGCAGTAAAAGCTGTTCTTTTGCAAAATAAGAATCCACAAGACTTAGTCCCACGCAATGAAAAGCCAGATCCCAGGTTGCATACCAAGGATATTCCCACTTATCGGGCATGGAAATAATATCTTTATTATTTAGAGTTTGCCAGTCTTCATTCCGTATATAATAACGGGATTCTGGTGGGTGGATTTCATTAGGATCGCCTTTTAGCCATTTGGAAACATTGTAATGATAGAACTGCTTGTTCCACATCAATCCGGCAAAGGCTTGCCGCTGAACTCTGCGCTTATCCTCGTCGGTTACATCTTTTTGGAGCTGGTTATAATAATCATCATTTTCTGTTACCCTGTCTCCGAATATCTGATCAAAATCTGCAAAAGGATTTTCCTGTTCGGTACCTAACCGGAAACGATAGGTTTTCTTTTCACCCGGAAGCAGAGAAGTTTCAATCTTTAAAGCTGCCTTTGTTCCTTTTTTCTCAGGATTAATAGTTACTGTATTGTTTGTCAGAATATACTGGTTGATTCCGTCTTTGGCAAAAGGCTCAGAATCATTCCACTGATAAAGCCTTTCTGTATTACTTTCGTTATTACAAAACATGCTTTCGCAAGGTATTTCTGTAAATAATTTTCTAATCAGTATTTCCTGATGATCAACTTTAATTCCATTAAAATCTACTGAAAGCTCAGGTTTGTAATCGTCATATCCCCAGCACCACGTATTCCGGAACCATAATGTCGGAAAAATGCTCAGTGGAGCTTCTTTAGGTCCTTTATTCTCAACAGTGATTTGAATCAGAATATCATGAATATCGGCTTTAGCATATTCTATTGTAATGTCAAAATATTCATTATTATCAAAGATACCTGTATCTATAATCTCGTATTCCCGTTCTGCTTTTCCTCTATTTCTGTTAGTTGTAATAAGATCCTCATAAGGGAATGCATTCTGCGGATATTTGTAAAGCATCTTCATGTAACTGTGCGTAGGGCTGCTTTCCAGATAATAGAAAAGTTCTTTTATATCTTCACCATGATTTCCCTGGCTGTTACTTAGTCCAAAGAAACGTTCTTTTATCATTTTATCCCGATGATTCCAGAAGCCTAAGGCAAAACATAAAGTCTGATCCTGATCACTTATCCCTGCAATACCTTCTTCTCCCCAGCGGAATGTTAATGCCTCAGCAGAGTCATGACCCGTATAATTCCAGGCATCACCATTTGCACTATAATCTTCCCGTACCGTTCCCCATTGTCTGTTGCTTACATAAGGGCCCCATATTTTCCAGTCAGGATTTTTTAATCGGTTATATTCTTGTGTCATGTTTTTATTTATAGTTCATCATAGTAGTTAGTTCAAGTCACTAATTATAAAGTTATTAATACTTTTCCTAACTTCATAATACTTACCCGTACTTAAAGTTATCCTCCGGTTGAAAAACTCTCAAACGTAGTCATACCACCGTCTATAAAAATACTGGCACCAGTGATGTAATCCGAGTCATCACTAGCCAGAAAAACGGCTAGTTTTCCAATATCTTCAGGTTTCCCGATTCTGTTGTATGGTATCAGGTTCATCAGTGAATTATAAGCTTCCGGAGTATTCCATGCATTGGTGTTAATAGGAGTCTGGATTGCTCCGGGGCATATGCTGTTTACCCGTATTTTATCAGCTCCATATTCCTGAGCTAGGGTTTGCATCAGCATTCTTATAGCACCTTTGCTGGCTGCATAATTAGCATGTCCGGCCCAGGGAATAATTTCGTGAACGCTGCTGATGTGGATTATTTTTCCTCTTGCTACAGATTTTGCATGATCTATATCTCTTCTTAAAAATTCTCTGATGGCTTCACGGGCACAAAGAAATTGTCCGGTAAGATTAATGTCTATAACTTGTTGCCATTGATGCAAAGTCATATCAGTAAACTTCGCATCTTTCTGCACCCCGGCATTGTTGATCAGGATATCCACAGTTCCATATTGTGCAATAACATCCTGAAACATTTTTATAACTTCATCTTCCTTACTTACATCGCACTGATAAGTTATTCCGGAGCCACCATCATCGGTAATTTCTTTTAAAATTGCCTCGGCAGCAGGTTTAGATGATTGAGAAGAGTGATTGATAATAACTGTAGCACCCGAGGTTGCAATACATTTGGCGATGCCACTACCGATACCACTGCTGGCACCCGTAATAATAGCAATTTGATTTTGGAGCTTCTGTTCCATATTTTTATAATTTGTGTTTGTTGGTGTGGTCTGAGATACAATTTTACAAACTGTATGCAAAATTTGGATACCAAATACCATAACAAATGTATAAATTTGTTCATCAAAAGAATTTTAAAAAATCTTAAATAATGAAAATAGAACTGAATAGAATTGATGATAATTATCTGTTTGAATTAACCAATCAGAGAGGGCATAAAATTATTTTAGATAATACGTCTGAAGACGATCCACAGGGAGTTAGTCCAATGGAGTCGGTACTGATGGCATTGGCCGGATGCAGTAGTATAGATATGGTTTCTATTCTGAAGAAACAAAGACAGGAGATCACCTCTTTTTCAGCTGATGTAGAGGGAGAACGTGTACAGGTAGAGGATGCTAAGCCTTTCCGTAACATTCATGTAATATTCAGACTGGAGGGAGAGATTGATGGTAAAAAAGCAAACAGGGCTGCTGAACTTTCATTTGAAAAATATTGCTCGGTTTCTAAATCGCTTGATCCACAAATTAAAGTTACCTGGGAAGTTTTGGTAAACGGAACTTCAACAAAATAGAAATACATTTTGTAATAAAACAATAATGGGCAATAGGTGATTTATACTTTTAGAATTACTTATTGCCCATTACTTATTATGGACAATTAACAAGTATTTTTATCTTTTTTTTGCAAAAATCCATATTGTTTGTATCTTTGCAGCCAAGATTAGTTCTTTAACACGATTGAAAATGTTATCAGGAAAGGCCGAGGGAATAGACCCTATGACGCCTTAGCAACCCTTCGCTTGTCGAAGAAGGTGCTACATTCTACCATTTGGGATAGATAACGTTACTGAATTTCTTTCAGCCTTTTCTGGGCATTTTCAATTTTATAGGATCAAAAAATATAAAATTGAAAGATTATCTTAAAACCATTAATATTAAAAACTTTACCACCCAATCGGGGAAGGTATACGATATTCCGTTAACCTATGAGGTTTTCGGACAGGATTTGTATAAGGCTCCTGTTGTACTGGTTAATCATGCACTAACCGGAAATTCTGCAGTAACCGGAGAGTTAGGTTGGTGGAAAGAAGCTATTGGCGAAGGGAAACCTGTAGATACAAATACTTATACAATTCTGGCATTTAATATTCCCGGTAACGGATATGATGGTTTTCTGATAGACAATCCGAAAGATTTTGTAACTAAAGATATTGCACGATTATTCCTGCAAGGATTGGAAGTACTGAATATTAATGAGCTTTTTGCTATTATCGGTGGTTCTCTTGGTGGTGGAATTGGTTGGGAAATGTTGGGGCTAAATAATGCTTTGGCTCAGAATTTCATCCCTGTGGCTACAGACTGGAAAACTTCAGATTGGTTATATGCACAATGTTTGGTTCAGGATTTTTTACTTACACAATCCGATAAGCCACTGCAGAAAGCACGTATTCATGCGATGCTTTGCTACAGAACGCCGCAATCACTAAACGAAAGATTTGGTAATAAAATCCATGAAGATAAGGAACTTAGAAAGTCTGAAGACTGGCTTAATTTTCATGGAGAGAGGCTTAATGAAAGATTTACATTATCCGCTTATAGTATGATGAATCAACTTCTTTCGACTATTGAAACCGTTAAGGTAAACAGTAAGTCTTTCGAGCGATTAGCGGCTATAAAAGCAAATATATTTATCGTTTCAGTAGACAGTGATCTATTCTTTCCTGCATCGGAAGATCACCAAACATATACTGAGCTGAGTAAAATAAAAAATAACATCAAGCATTTCATCATAAACTCGATTCATGGGCACGATGCTTTTTTGATGGAATACGAACAATTGAATAACATCTTACACAATATATTTAAGAAGTAACATGAAGGTTTTAAAATTTGGAGGAAAGTCTCTGGCAAACGGATTAGGTCTGGAAAAGACATTGGAAATTATCAAGCACAAAAAAGCGAATGAAGAAGATATTTGCGTAGTAGTTTCTGCAAGAGGGAATGCGACAGATGAGCTGATTGCGTTATTGGAAAATGCCAGAAACGGACAGTGGGAAGAAGAAGACTGGATTAACTTTAAGGAAAATCAGTTAAAAGCAATTCCGCAACAACAGGATATTCTGGATACTGATTTCCATAATCTGAAAAACTTCTTTGCAGGTGTTAAGTTGTTAAAAGATTATTCTTTGAAAACCAAAGATGAGGTACTAAGTTTTGGTGAAGTTATCTCTGCTAAAACATTGGTGCAGGTTCTTATCAATGAAGGACTTTCTGCTAAGTTTGTAGATGCCCGAAGCTTCTTGATTACTGATGATCGTTTTGGTAATGCTATTCCTAAAGACGAAATTTCTGAGAAAAATGCACAAGCTGCGTTCGAAGAGTTTTATAGCAACGGAGCTATTCCGGTTGTAACAGGTTTTATTGGTGTAACCGAAGAAGGAGAGACTACAACATTAGGAAGAAACGGAAGCAACTATTCAGCGGCTTTAGTGGCTAAATTTATCAATGCTGAGATCTTAGAAAACTATACACATGTAGATGGTGTTTTCTCTGTAAATCCTGAGCTGGTAGAAGATGCCCGCCATATAGAAAATCTGTCATTCCAGGAAGCAAACGAGATGGTAAACTTCGGAATGAATGTTCTTCACGATAAAACGATCTTACCTCTTATAGATAAAAACATTCCGCTTAAGATATTAAATACCTTCAAAGGAATAGATCAGACAGGTACTCTTATTTCCAATGATAAGAACAATACTTCTGTAAAATCTCTAATGCTGCAGGAAAACAAATCACTTGTAGTATTCGAAGGAAGAGGATTATTGGGGAAAGTAGGAATTGATGCAAGATTTTTCAGTGCATTACACCGTGCCGGAGTTAGTGCCGGAATTATTTCTCAGGGATCTTCCGAGAGAGGAATGGGGGTAGTGGTAGATGAGAAAGATGCACCAAGAGCATTGGAGGCACTCCGTAAAGAATTTGCAAGAGACTATGATACCAAAGATGTACAGAGTATCCACAGTATTGATGGGTTAAGTGTGATTTCTATTATCGGACAGAAAATGTCTCATTTTAATCAGTCATACAACGCATTGATCAAAAATCATGTAGAACCTTTATTAATAAGTAATACGGTATCCGGTGCTAATGTTAGTATTGTAATAAGCAAAGAAGATACAAGCAAGGCTCTGAATATTATTCATGGTGAATTGTTCGAAAATCCGAAACAAATTCATTTAGCTATTATCGGACACGGGACAGTAGGGCGTGCGTTGATTAATCAAATCCTGAATTCTACTCATGATATTGTAAACCGTAAGAATACACACATTAAAATATTTGCTATCAGCAATTCCAAAAATTTAATCCTTGATAAAAAAGGGATTGGGAAAGACTGGGAAACACAATTGCAGACAAGTGCAGCTCCGGCAAATATCGAAACATTATTAAAGTACGCTAAAGAAAATCATTTAGAGAACTTAATTGCGGTAGACAATACTGCCAGTAGTGTATTTGTGGAAAACTACGAGCTACTGGCTGAAAATGGGTTCGACTTAGTATCTTCTAACAAGATTTTCAATACCTTGCCGATTGACCGTTATAAAAATCTGCGTAAGGTACTGAAAGATAAAAATAAGAAATATCTGTATGAAACGAATGTAGGTGCAGGTTTGCCATTGATAGATACAATTAAACTTTTGCACCTTTCTGGAGAAAATATTACCCGTGTAAAAGGCGTATTCTCAGGATCTCTTAGTTATATTTTCAATAATTTCTCTGTAAGAGAAGATTCCTTTAGTACGGTCATAAAAGAAGCAATGGATAAAGGTTATACAGAACCGGATCCACGTGAAGATCTTTCTGGAAATGATGTTGCAAGAAAATTATTGATATTGGCTCGTGAACTTGATCTGGTAAATGAATTCCCAGATATTAATATTCAGAATCTTATTCCTGAAAATCTTCAGAGTATTGCGAAAGATGAGTTCCTTTCCCGTTTGGAAGAACTCAATACGGAATACGAACAGCTGAAAAAATCTCTTCCGAAAGATCATGTATTGCGTTATGTGGGAGAACTGAAAGGGGATTTACAGAAAGAAAAAGGACAACTGGAAGTGAAATTAGTTTCCGTACCAAAATCTGCAAGTTTAGGCCAGGTAAAAGGATCGGATTCTATTTTCGAAATCTATACAGAATCTTATGGTGAAAATCCTATTGTAATTATGGGAGCCGGAGCGGGAGCAGAAGTAACTGCACGAGGTGTCTTTGGTGATATTTTAAGAGTAAGTGAGAATAAATAAAATATTATATATAGTATAACAGTGTAGCAATATGGCAATGTGCCAATTCGTAACTCGGATAATCTAAACTTAAGATTACTGTTACAGTGGTAAATTATTAGATTGTTATATTGTTTTTATAAAAGTAAAAACCTAATGGAAAATTTTGAAACTCAGGCGATAAGAACTCAAACAGAAAGAACGCAGTACGACGAACATTCAACTCCGTTATTTCTGACATCCAGTTTTATATTTCAGGATGCAGAAGATATGAGAGCTTCTTTCGCTGAAGAAAAAGAAAAGAATATTTACAGCCGTTACAGCAACCCTACGGTGAATGAATTTACCGATAAAATGGTGAAGCTGGAAGGAGGAGAGGCTGGTTATGCCTTTTCATCCGGGATGGCAGCCGTTTACAGTACTTTGGCTCCTCTTTTAGATAGCGGAGATCATGTATTAAGCTGTCAGTCCATATTTGGATCTACTCATACACTTTTTACAAAGTATTTTCCGAAATGGAATATCAATACTACTTATTTCAAAGCTGATGAGGTAAATGATATTGAGAAATATATAACACCGGAAACAAAAATTCTTTATGCGGAAACACCAACAAATCCGGCTATAGAAATTCTTGATCTGGAAGTATTAGGTCAAATTGCTAAAAAACATAATCTGATCTTTATAGTGGATAACTGTTTTGCAACACCTTATTTGCAGCAGCCTATAAAATACGGTGCCGACTTAGTGGTGCATTCTGCAACCAAACTAATCGACGGACAAGGACGTGTATTAGGTGGGGTAGTTGTCGGAAAAGCAGATCTTGTTCGCGAAATTTATCTTTTTGCAAGAAATACAGGACCTTCTCTTTCTCCATTTAATGCATGGGTGTTATCCAAAAGTTTGGAGACATTGGCGATTCGTGTAGAAAGACATTGCGAAAATGCACTGAAAGTTGCAGAGTTTTTGGAATCACACCCGAATGTCGTAACAGTGAAATATCCTTTCCTTAAGTCACATCCTAGTCATGAAATTGCTAAAAAGCAAATGAAATTAGGCGGAAATATTATTGCTTTTGAAGTAAAAGGTGGACTTGAAAAAGGAAGAGCTTTTATGGATAATATAAAGCTATGCTCACTATCACCAAACTTAGGAGATACCAGAACTATTATTGTGCACCCGGCATCTACGACACATAGCAAACTTACAGAAGAGGAACGACTGGAAGTAGCTATTACCCCGGGATTGGTAAGATGTTCTGTAGGATTGGAAAATGTAAATGATATTATTGCGGATCTAAAACAAGCCTTGGAAGCTTAGTCTGCTGAAATTTTTTCAGGCTTCGACCCAGTTCGGACTGACAATCTTTAAGCATTAGAAGAACCACTCTGAGCTTGGCTTGTTGTGAACCTTACGAACTATCGAAGAGCAAAAATAAACCAATATGAGTAATATAAAAGCATTATATAAAGCATTGAACGAGCGGATCCTTATTCTGGATGGTGCTATGGGAACAATGCTACAGCGACACAAATTTGAAGAAGAAGACTTCAGAGGAGATCGCTTCAAAGACTGGCCAAGTCCTTTAAAAGGGAATAATGACCTGCTTTCTTTAACGCAGCCACAAGCCATTGAAGATGTACACCGGCAATACTTTGAAGCTGGTGCAGATATTATTGAGACCAATACATTCTCCGGAACTACAATTGCAATGGCAGATTATGGAATGGAAGAATTGGTAACAGAGCTTAACTATGAATCAGCGAAAATTGCCAGAAAAGTTGCAGATGAGTATACCGCAAAGACACCGGATAAGCCTCGATTTGTTGCAGGAGCTATAGGTCCTACTAATAAAACGGCAAGTCTTTCTCCTGATGTGAATGATCCAGGATATCGTGCTATTACCTTTGACGAACTTAAAGAGGCTTACAAACAACAGGCTAAAGCTTTATTGGATGGAGGTTCTGATATCTTATTGGTAGAAACCATATTCGATACCCTGAATGCTAAAGCAGCACTTTTTGCTATCGACGAGATCCAGGATGAAAGAAATATCCGTGTACCTATTATGGTAAGCGGAACAATTACGGATGCTTCCGGAAGAACTCTTTCAGGTCAAACTGCCGAAGCTTTCCTTATTTCTGTTTCGCATCTTAATTTACTAAGTGTCGGTTTCAACTGTGCTTTAGGAGCTCAGCAGCTAACACCTTATCTTGAAGTATTATCACACAATACAGAATTTGCAGTTTCTGCTTATCCAAATGCCGGTTTACCAAACGCATTCGGGCAATATGATGAAACACCGGAGGATATGGCGGAACAAATTAAAGAGTTTGTAGACAAAGGACTAATCAACATTATAGGAGGATGTTGCGGAACAACACCGGAACATATTAAAGCTATTGCAGATTTGGCTAAAAACTATAAGCCTAGAGAAGTTAATAAATATAACAATATATCAATCCGGTAATCTACTAACAAGTTAAACGTTGATAAATTATTGAATTTTTAAATTGGAAAACTAAAAAATATACGAATGAAATATCTGAAGCTGTCAGGGCTGGAGCCTTTGATTATTACGCCAGAAAGTAACTTTATAAACATAGGGGAAAGGACGAATGTTGCCGGATCTAAAAAATTTCTGAGATTAATCAAAGAAGAAAAATATGCTGAGGCTTTAGATATTGCCCGTCATCAGGTAGAAGGGGGTGCTCAGGTACTGGATGTTAATATGGACGACGGTCTTCTGGATGGTAAATATGCTATGGTGAAGTTCCTGAATCTTATCGCTTCCGAACCGGATATTGCAAGGATTCCTATTATGGTAGATAGTTCTAAATGGGAAATTCTGGAAGCAGGCCTGCAGGTTGTTCAGGGAAAACCCGTGGTGAACTCAATCAGCTTGAAAGAAGGTGAAGCCAATTTCATCGATCAGGCAAAAAAAATAAAGCGTTACGGTGCAGCTGTTATTGTAATGGCATTTGATGAGGTAGGACAGGCAGATAATTATGAGCGCCGTATAGAAATTGCTAAAAGATCATACGATATTCTTGTCAATCAAATAGACTTTCCGGCGGAAGATATTATTTTCGACCTCAATATATTTCCGGTAGCAACCGGTATGGATGAACATAGACGAAATGCTATCGATTTTATAGAAGCTACCCGCTGGGTAAGAACCAATCTTCCTTACGTATCTGTAAGTGGAGGTGTTTCCAATGTGTCTTTCTCTTTCAGAGGGAATGATGGGGTGAGAGAAGCAATGCACTCCGTATTCCTTTATCATGCTATTAAAGCAGGAATGAATATGGGAATTGTGAATCCTACGATGTTGGAAGTTTATGATGAGATTCCAAAAGATCTACTGGAGCTGATAGAAGATGTAATGTTGGATCGCAGGGACGATGCAACAGAAAGACTTCTGGATTTTTCCGAAAGAGTAAAATCTGTCAGAAAGGAAAAGACTGAAGATCTTGCATGGAGAGAACAGCCTCTTCAGGATCGTATTACTCATGCTTTGGTAAAAGGTATAGACCGATTTATTGAAGAAGATATAGAAGAAGCCCGTCAAGAAGCTAAGCGCCCGTTGGACGTAATTGAGATTAATCTGATGACCGGAATGGGAGTTGTTGGAGACTTATTCGGCAGCGGGAAAATGTTCTTACCACAGGTAGTAAAATCTGCCCGTGTAATGAAAAGAGCGGTGGCTTATTTACAACCATACATTGAAGCTGAAAAAGATACAGGCCGTCCGGCTGCCGGAAAAGTGTTGATGGCAACTGTAAAAGGAGATGTACACGATATCGGGAAAAATATTGTAAGTGTAGTATTAGGTTGTAACAACTATGAGATTATAGACCTTGGTGTAATGGTTCCGGCTGAAAAAATTATTCAGACAGCCATAGACGAAAAGGTAGATATTATTGGTCTTAGTGGTCTTATTACACCGAGTTTGGATGAAATGGTTCACGTTGCCAGCGAGTTGGAACGTAAGAATCTGGATTTCCCACTCCTTATAGGTGGTGCTACAACATCCAAAGCTCATACTGCCGTGAAAATTGATCCGTCATATTCTAATGCTGTAGTACATGTAAATGATGCTTCCCGTGCCGTAAATGTGGTTTCCAGTTTGCTGAATAAAGAAAAATCTAATGTTTATACACTGGATTTGAAAACTGAGTATGAAGATTTTAGAGAGAAATTCTTAAACAGAGGCGAGCACAAAGAATATGTAGCACTGGAATTTGCAAGAGAAAATAAATACAAAATAGACTTTAAGTCCGAAGATATTGTTAAGCCTGCTAAACCGGGAATTACTATTATCGAAAATCAGCCATTGGAAGACTTATTGGATTATATTGATTGGTCACCGTTTTTCAGAAGCTGGGATCTTCACGGAAGATATCCGGATATTTTGAAAGATGAAGTAGTGGGGGCGCAAGCAACGGAACTTTTTCACGATGCTCAGAAAATTCTGAAAAAGCTGATTGAAGATAAAAGTTTAACAGCTAAAGCTATTTTTGGACTATTCCCGGCTAATGCTGTAGAAGACGATATTTTTCTGCAAAATGAGCAAGGTGAAGATATTGGCAAATTTATTACGCTGCGTCAACAGGCTAAAAAATCCGACGGAAAAGAATATCTGGCTTTAGCAGATTTTATAGCACCAAAAGAAACCGAAATTCAGGACTATGTAGGATGTTTCTGTGTAACTGCTGGTTTTGGAGCGGATGAAGTAGCTGCAAAATATAACGAAGAAAATGATGACTATAATTCCATTATGGTGAAAGCCTTAGCCGATCGTTTTGCTGAAGCCTATGCAGAATTTTTACACTATAAAATACGTAAAGAATACTGGGGTTATGCTTCCGATGAAAATCTGAACAACGAACAGATGATCAAGGAAGAATATAAAGGAACGCGGCCTGCACCGGGATATCCGGCCTGTCCGGATCATCTGGAAAAAAATATGATCTGGGATGTTCTGAATGTTGAAGAAAATATTGGTGTAAAACTAACAGAGAGTCTGGCAATGTGGCCGGCAGCCAGTGTTAGTGGTTATTATTTTGCCCATCCTATGAGTAAATATTTTGGACTGGGTAAAATAAAAGAAGACCAGCTTCGGGATTATACAGAACGCAAAGGCATCGATTATGATGTTGCAAAGAAATGGTTGAGTCCTAATCTCGCCTAGAAATTTCATCAAATCACATATTGTTAAAACAATTACATCCTTAGATTATTACATTAAAAACTATGAAAGTTACCGAACATATTGCTCAAAGTAAAGGAAAAACACTTCTCTCTTACGAAATAATTCCGCCTCAGAAAGGTCACGGAATTGGAGATTTGTACAAAAATATAGACCCATTAATGGAGTTTAAACCATCTTTTATAGATGTAACGACCTCCCGGGAAGAATATATTTACCTTGAAAAAGGCAATGGGCTTATGGAACGTAAAATTTCCAGAATGAGACCCGGTACATTAGGGATTTGTGCTTCCATTCAGTATAAATATAATGTAGATACTGTTCCGCATGTATTATGTGGTGGCTTTACTAAAGAAGAAACAGAATACCTTTTGGTAGACTGTCTTTATCTGGGAATTGATAATATAATGGCACTACGTGGGGATGCTATGAAAGGCGAAAAGTATTTTGAGCCAACTAAAGGCGGAAACCGTTATGCTTCCGACCTTGTTACCCAGATTAATGATCTTGGAAAAGGAAAGTTTCTTCATGGAGAAATCTCAGGTAATGATCTCAACAATAGTTTCTGTATTGGTGTAGCGGGTTATCCTGAAAAGCATCTGGAAGCGCCTTCTATGCAATATGATCTTAAAATGCTGAAACAAAAAGTTGAGTTAGGAGCAGATTATGTAGTAACTCAAATGTTTTTGGATAATCAGAAATACTTTGAATTTGTAAAACTAGCCCGTGAAGCCGGAATAGATGTCCCTATTATTCCGGGTATAAAACCTCTTGCTGTAAAAAAACACTTACAACTGCTTCCTCAGGTATTCAAAATAGATATTCCTGAAGATTTGGTAAATGCTGTGTCACAATGCAAGAATAATGAAGCTGTAAAACAAGTCGGAATTGAATGGTGCGTTCAGCAATGCAAAGAGTTATTAGATTTTGGCGTTCCTGCACTACATTTCTATACCATGGGTAAAAGTGACAATATCCAGAAAATTGTAAGCGAATTCTTCTAAGGATACTTTAGAAAAATAAAAGGCGGACTATAGTCCGCCTTTTTGGTATCTATACCTTGACAAGGTTTATGTAATTTTATACGAAATGGCTAAACAGCCTCTAATTGCAAAGACTTTAGATTATTGCAAATTTGTTCTGTTGTAGGTTTTCCTGAAGATGTATGCCAGATAAACATTCCGCTTTCTACATTAAAGTAGTATTCTGTCTGTTCATCCGAAACTTTAAACCAGTTAAGAGCTCCGTTCGCTGCATTAATTCCAACCCAGTTAACTGCTGCCGTTTTCAGATCAAAGCTATATGGATTATGATTCAGGGTGTCCTGAAAAATAATCTTGTTATCCAGAACATAAAGAACACCACTTCCCTGAAAGGCTTTCATTTTTAATATTTTCGTTTGTTGCTTACCCTTATTATAACGTACAATAGCTTTAAGCTTGGCACCTTCCGGTAATGTAGCAAGTACAGCTTCCTGTTTTTTCTTTCTGCTTTGAGAAGCCAGAAAAGCAATTAGAAAAATAAGTCCGATAAAGCCTAAAAAGGCAATAATGAAGACGATCAAAAGTATAAAAATTGAGTTCATTGTAATATATTTTCGTTATAACGTTGGATGTTTCTTAAATATTTTATTTCTGTCGAATAAATAACGATAAGTTGTAAGTTTTCTTGTGATAGTTGTATCTAAGTTTTCTGCAATTTTAATCATTTTAGGATTAAAATCACCTATCCACTGCATTTCTATTTCCTCAAAATGAGTGTGTTTTCTTAGATGCTGTGTCCCTTCCCATATCATATAGCCATCTATACCCCTTTTTTGCCATTCAGGAACAACACCAAAAACCAGCCCTACCATCTTTTTATTTGGGACAAATTTCTGGATAAACAAAAACTTTATTTTTTCCCATATTCCAAATTTTCCGTTTAGGTATCGGAACCATTCATTCAGATCCGGAAGATTTATCCACATGCCAATCGGACTTCCTTTTTCATATATAAACCAGGAGATATGTTCATTGATTACAGGCTTTATAATATGAAACATTATTTTTACCTGTTTTACATCCAACTGTTTTCCTTCACCGTGATTTGCCCATGCAGCATTATAAATATGGGTAAAATCCTCAGCATAGCGATCAAGGTGTTTTATCTGCATTCTTTCTGCATGAATATCCGGATTTTGGCTAAGACGTGTATGCGCATTTATAAAGCTGGAGTCCACTTCACTTGTCGTTTTTCGGGAAAAACATAATTGTTGAAAATATGGCTGAAAACCGTAACTCTCAAAAAGCTTCTGATAGTAAGGGAAGTTGTAATTCATTCTGTAAAGAGGCTTTGTAAATCCCTCAGTTAGTAATCCCCAGAACTGGTCTCTTTCGCCAAAATTGATAGGCCCGTCCATAGCCTCCATGCCTCTCTGCTGTAGCCATTCTCTACAAAAGTCGAAAATGAAATTAGCTGTTATTTGATCATTAATGCAATCAAAAAAGCCAATTCCACCTGTTGGCTGATCTTGCCTATACTTACGAGTATAGAATACTGCTACGCGACCTATTGTTTCTTGTTTTTCGTTAGTGCATAGCCATCTGGAAGCTTCTCCGGAGCCAAAAAACTTATTCTTTACAGGATTGAAGATGTCTTCAACATCTTTGTCCATATTCCGGATAAAATTTTTATCTAGCCGATAGAGCCTTACAGGAAATTCAAGAAACTTTTTTCGTGTTATTCTATCAGTAACCTCAATCATCTTCAGCATAACATTTGTGTTTTGTTAGAGAAGTTACGGAAAATATTATTTTCTGTAAAGCTGTTGATATTTTAGAGGACTTTTGCCTGTGATGTTCTTGAAACACTCATGAAAGCTGGTAAAATTATTGAAGCCACTCGCAAAGCAAACCTCCTTTACAGACATTTGATTTTCGATAAGTTTCTGACAAGCATCACCAATCCGGATTTCATTAACAAATTGTGTATAAGTTTTCCCCGTACGGGATTTAAAGAATTTACAAAATGAGTTAGGGCTAAGGTTAGCTATTTCAGATACGTCTTCCAACGTTATTTTTTGAGTATAGTTAGATAAAGTGTAATTATAAATATCCAAAATCCGATGCCTCTCATCCTCGTCAAAATGATATTTAAAATTGGCTGAAGTTAAAAATTCGTATTCAGCAGATTCACTAATGCTGTGTAAGGCTTCTAATAGACGTATGATTTTCAGAGTTCCGTCGCTTTCTACAATTTCCGGGATGAGCTGTGTAAGTTTCTCTTTAGCCTCCCCCTTAATCTGGAATCCTCTGGAGCTAAGTGCCAGGGTCTTTTTCAATGTCTGATTCTCGGGAAGCTTTAAAAAATCTTCACCCCAGAAATGTTCTCCAAAATGTATTACAAAAATTTCAACCTTATTTCTTTTAGGGTTTTCAAAGTATTTTGCATCGAATAGCCAGTAATGCGGAAGGTTTTTACCAATAAGAGCAACATCTCCTTCTTTAAAACGCTCAATACTATTGCCCACATACTGGGTCCCCGAACCTTTTCGGAAATAGATAAGCTCCAATACCATATGGTAGTGCCATTTGTTGTTTACATCGGGCATTATATCCTTTCTGGCATTGAAGGAATGGAGTGTATCCGAGGAGATTTTCAGGAACTGTGGCTTCATTATTTAGTTATATCAGTATCTAAAACATAAAATTAAACCTTTTTGGATAATATAGCTTAATAATTGGATAAAATACTGAAATTTTATTTTCTAAATAAAACCTTAATTTGTGTTAATAAAGTTTAAAAAAATATTTGATTCTTTATTGAATTGTTATGAAAGTTGGATTATTCGTACCATGTTATATAGATATATTGTATCCTAAAGTTGGGATAGCAACTTATTCTTTATTAAAAAAGCTTGGTGTAGATGTTAGTTATCCGACAGGTCAGACCTGCTGCGGTCAGCCAATGGCCAATTCAGGTTATCAGCATCTTACATGCGATACTGACAGGAATTTTATTCAACAGTTCAAAGATTATGATGCTATTGTAGCTCCTTCAGGAAGTTGTGTTTTACATATTAAAGAGCATCTGAAGGGAGAGGGAAAGGAGAATGAAGATACAGCAATACGTATTCGTGAGAATATTTATGAGCTGACAGAATTTTTGACAGATATATTGAAAGTTGAAAATCTTGAAGTTTCTTTTCCTCATAAAGTAGGCTTTCACCAAAGTTGTCATGGGCAAAGAGGTCTAAAGCTTTCCGGTATGAGCGAATTAACAGCTCCTTATTTTTCAAAACCTGAACAATTATTAAATCAGGTGAAAGGAATAGAGCTTATAGAACTAGATAAACAGGATGAGTGCTGTGGTTTTGGCGGAACATTTTGTGTTGCTGAAGAAGCTGTATCATCCAAAATGGGTAAAGACAGAGTAGAGGATCATATAAAACACGGTGCAGAATATATTGCAGCTTGTGATATGTCTTGCCTTATGCACCTGGAAGGAATTCTGAAAAGAGAAAAAAGCACTGTGAAAGTGATGCACATAGCGGAGATTTTGAATAATTAATAAGTAAAAATGAAGAATCACGCCGCTTTAGCAGAACAATTTAACCGGGATGAAGACCGTGTAGACTGGCACAACAAGACGTTGTGGTTTGTCCGCGAGAAACGTGACCGACAGAGTAAACCTATTCCTGACTGGGAGAAGCTGAGAGATACTGCATCTAAAATAAAACTGAACGTACTTTCCAATCTCGATACCTATTTAATAGAGTTCGAGAAGAATGCTTTAGAAAATGGTATTAAAGTACACTGGGCTAAAGATGCAGCAGAGCATAATGCTATTGTGCTCTCTGTTCTGGAGAAACATCAGGTAAAAAAGATGGTGAAAAGTAAGTCTATGCTTACAGAAGAATGTCACCTGAATGATTATCTGGAGAAAAACGGAATAGAAGTAACAGATACCGATTTGGGAGAACGTATTGTTCAGTTGGCTAAAGAACCGCCGAGTCATATTGTACTGCCATGCATCCATAAGAAGAAAGAAGAAATAGGTGAGATTTTCCATGAGCATCTTAATACCCCAAAAGGTCTTTCTGATCCGCAGCAGCTAACAGAAATAGCACGCCAGGATCTTAGAAAGAAATTTTTGCAAAGCCAGGCAGCTTTAACGGGAGTTAACTTTGCTGTTGCAGAAACCGGTGAGTTTGTGGTATGTACCAATGAAGGAAATGCGGATATGGGGGCGCATCTGGCAAATGTGCATATTGCCTGTATGGGATTGGAAAAAATAGTTCCAAAGCGTGAACATCTGGGTGTTTTTCTTCGTCTTCTTACAAGAAGTGCTACAGGACAGCCTATCACTACATATTCCAGCCATTTCAGAAAACCAAGAGATGGGCAGGAAATACATTTGGTAATTGTGGACAACGGCCGATCCGAGCAGTTAGGCAGAGAAAAATTCCGAAATTCGCTGAAGTGTATACGTTGCGGCGCCTGTTTTAATACATGTCCTGTATACAGACGGAGTGGCGGACATAGCTATCATACAGCAGTTGCAGGGCCGATAGGCTCAGTACTAAGTCCGGCACGAAATATTGAAGAGTACAAGGATCTACCTTTTGCATCTACATTATGTGGCTCATGTACCAATGTATGTCCGGTACAGATTGATTTGCATAATCAGTTGTATGAACTAAGACAAGAGGTTATTGCTTCAGGATTAGGAGAGCCGGTAAAAAACTTCTCTATGAAGCTAATGGCAAGGTCACTTTCCAATGCAAAAAAGTATGAGAAGCTTAGAAAGAAAGTGAAATTTGGATATCGTTACACACCATTCCTTCTTAAAAGTGGTATGAATCCATGGTATAAGCATCGAGAGATGCCTGAAATGCCAGAGGAAAGCTTTAAAGAATGGTATAAAAAGAATATTGAGAATGGGAAGTAGAGAAGAAATTTTATCCAGAATTGAAAGAGTAAAGCCTGCAGGAAACGAATTGCCTGAAGACTTATCATTTATACCGGGAACCGGAAACCTTCTGGAGTCTTTTGTACAAACAGCCCGTAATAATGGTTCGCAGGTTACATTTGTAGAGAATACAGACGAGGTTTTAGCATACCTCAGAGAGAATATAGCATCTGATAAAAGGATAATCTCTAATATCAGTGCACTAAAAGAAGATTTGTACAGTGACAGCGATGAAATAACAGATCCGCATGAACTGGAAAATGTAGAAGTGACTCTTATCGAAGGGAGTATAGGAGTAGCGGAGAATGCAGCAATCTGGATTACAGAAAAGCAAATGAAATATAGAGCATTACCTTTTATCACTCAACATTTATTTGTGATATTAGCAGCTGATAAAATAGTAGCTCTGATGCATGATGCATATAAAATAATAGAGATAGAAGGCGGATTTTCATCTTTTATTTCAGGACCGTCTAAAACGGCGGATATAGAACAATCACTGGTGATTGGTGCACACGGTGCACGCAGCCACCACATATTTATAATGAATAACTAATAACCATGAAAGCTTAAATAAAAACTAACAAACTAATAACCATGAAAATTTAAGTGAAAAACGAAAAACTAATAACCACGAAGACCTTTACTTTATAGACCATGCAAAACATAACAACAGAGCAATCAACAAAAGCTTTATCAGAAAGAAGGAGAGGCTATCTTTTCCCACTGATTCTCGTTACGAGTCTCTTCTTCTTCTGGGGCTTTGTTCATAACCTGGATCCGGTGCTGATTCCGCACCTGAGAAAGGCCTTTCAACTGACAGATTTAGAATCTTCCCTTGTGGATTTTTCTATATTTATTGCCTATTTTCTTATGGCAATACCTGCCGGGAATGTTATGCGTAAGTATGGCTATAAAAGCGGAATCATATTCGGACTCTGTCTGTTTGCAATAGGAGCATTCCTTTTTATTCCGGCAGCCAATACCCAGAAGTACATTTTCTTTTTAGGAGCATTATTTGTTATAGCCTGTGGGTTGGCATTTCTGGAAACAGCAGCTAATCCCTATGTAACTATTTTAGGTCCTGAAGAAACAGCAACACGCAGATTAAACTTTTCACAATCTTTCAACGGACTGGCTGCTTTTATAGCGCCAATCGTTGGGGGAAAATATATTCTGAGCGAACAATCTCTGACTGATGCACAACTAAAAGCATTGTCCCCACAGGATCTCAGTGCTTATATTGCTCAGGAAGCAGCAAGTGTAAAAGGCCCATATCTTGTTTTGGGAATTATTATTGTCATTGTAATGCTTTTGTTTGTCTTTACCAAATTGCCAGACATTAAGCATGAAGATGATGGTGATAAATCTAAAATTTCTCATGCATGGAGACATAAACATCTTCGCTGGGCAGTTGTTGCACAATTCTTTTATGTAGGAGCGCAGGTGTGTGTACTAAGCTTTTTTATACGTTTTGTTGTTGTATCGGCAGGAATTACGGAAAAAAACGCAGCATTCTATTCAGGATTAGCAGGTCTGGCCTTTATGGTGGGGAGATTTGTCGGAACCTTCTTTATGAAATATGTAAAGCCAAATAAACTTTTAATGATCTATGCAGTTCTGAGCATGCTTCTTACTTTGGTAGCAGTATTCGGAAAAGGTGATATTACCATTTATGCACTGATTGGAGTAGCCTTCTTTATGTCAATAATGTTTCCTACAATTTTTTCACTGGGAATTGCAGATCTGGGTAAAGATACCAAGATAGCATCTTCTCTTATTGTAATGTCCATTGTAGGAGGGGCAATATTGCCATTAGGATTGGGCTATATTTCGGATGTTACCCATAGTATACAGTATGGCTACATCGTACCATTTATATGTTTCATTGTTGTATTTGCTTTTGGTAAATATGGCTGGAAACCAACCGAAGCATAGTCAGACAGCTTTAGCTGCTGATAAAACTTCGTTAATAATCAGAGAACATAATCATGAAAAATAAAATATTGAGAATTAACCCAAAGGACAATGTCTTAGTGGCACTACAGGATATTGAACAGGGTGAGAAGGTCTTTTTTGAAGGACTGGAATATGAGACCTTAGAGAAAATTCCCGCAAAGCATAAATTCTTCATGCAGGATCTTCCACAGGGAAGTGAGGTAATGATGTACGGCGTTCTGGTTGGAAAAACACAGTTCGATGTGAAGAAAGGAGCAAGGATGAATGTAGAAAATACCAAGCATGCTGCAGAACCTTATGCATACCGCGATGTGGAATATGCGTGGCAGGCACCTGATACCTCAAAGTTTGAAAATAAAACTTTTGATGGTTATCATCGCAGTAATGGTGAGGTAGGTACAGCCAATTATTGGTTGTTTATTCCTACAGTATTCTGTGAAAACAGAAACCTGGATATCATTAAAGAAGCCTTGCACAACGAGCTGGGATATGCTGTAGGAGATAAATATAAAGATTATACCCATCATTTACTGGAAGCTTATCAGAAAGGGGAAGATCTGGAAAATATATCTTTAAATCCGGTTGTGGAAGTAAAGAACCGTGTTTTCAAAAATGTAGATGGTATCAAATTCCTGAATCATAGTGGTGGCTGTGGCGGGACCAGACAAGATTCTGCAACGCTTAGTAAGTTATTAGCATCTTATGCAGACCATCCGAATGTTGCCGGAATTACTTTGCTTAGCCTCGGTTGTCAGCATCTTCAGGTAGATAACTTTAAAAAAGATTTAAAAGAGAGAAATCCTAATTTCGATAAACCTCTTCTGGTATTCGAACAGCAAAAGACACAAAGTGAAGAAGCTTTAATTAGACAGGCTATTCATGACACTTTTGTCGGGCTTACGGAAATTAATAAAATAGAAAGAAAGCCGGCAGGCCTGGATAAATTGGTATTGGGTGTGAAATGTGGTGGAAGTGATGGATTCAGTGGAATCTCTGCAAATCCGTCTGTAGGATATACCGCCGATTTGTTAGTAGGATTAGGTGGAAAAGTGTTACTAGCTGAGTTTCCGGAATTATGTGGAGCTGAGCAAGAAATGATAGACCGCTCTGTGGATAAAGAAACTGCAGAGAAATTTATCAAACTCATGACTGAATATGATACATTAGCGCATAAGGTAGGTTCAGGCTTTTATATGAATCCTTCACCGGGAAATATAAAAGATGGCCTTATTACTGATGCTATAAAATCTGTTGGAGCAGCCAGAAAAGGAGGTCTTTCTCCGGTAGCCGATGTGTTGGATTATACAGAGAAAGCAACAAAACCCGGACTTAGTTTAGTTTGTACTCCCGGAAATGATGTAGAAGCAACTACAGGAAAAGCAGCTTCAGGAGCTACCTTAATATTATTTACGACAGGATTGGGAACACCAACGGGGAATCCGGTTTGTCCTACCATAAAAGTAGCAACCAATACATCATTGGCGATCAGAATGTCCGATATTATAGATATCGATACAGGGCCAATTATAGAAGGAAGCAAGACTATTGCAGAAATGGGCGAAGATATTCTCGATTATTGTATAGAAGTAGCAAGCGGAAGGATTACACCAAAAGCTGTTTTACTGAATCAAGATGATTTTATCCCCTGGAAAAGAGGGGTAAGCTTATAAGTATGAAGTTAGATTAGAAGCTAGAATTAGAAAAAACGATGCGCATTTTGCGCTTAAAAAAGATATAGAATGTTTTCATTAAAAAATAAAAGAGCAGTAATTACAGGAGGAGGAAGTGGTATAGGAAAAGCTATTTCTGAATTATTTGCCGAGCAGGGAGCAGAAGTTCATATCCTGGAGATTAGTGAAGCCAACGGAGCAGAAGCTTTATCCGAAATAGAAGCAAAGGGCGGGAAAGCCTATGTTCATGTTTGTGATGTATCCAATCACCAACAGATAAAAGATTTGTTTACAAGTATAGGTGCTATTAATATATTGGTAAACAATGCTGGTATTGCCCATGTTGGTAAAGCAGATAATACCTCAGAAGAAGATTTTGATAAAATAGTAAATGTAAATATCAAAGGAGTTTACAACTGTTTGCATGCAGCCATTCCACAATTAAAAGAATCCGGAAATGCGGTTATTCTTAATCTTGCATCTATTGCAGCATTGGTAGGTATCCCGGACAGGTTTGCTTATAGTACTGCAAAAGGAGCTGTAAAAGCGATGACGATGAGTGTAGCCAAAGACTACATCCATGATAATATCCGTTGTAATTCTATTTCTCCGGCCAGAGTACATACACCTTTTGTAGATGGATTTTTACAAAAGAATTATCCTGACAGAATAGAGGAAATGTTTCAGAACCTTTCCAAAACTCAACCAATAGGAAGAATGGCAAATCCAAAAGAAATTGCAGCGTTGGCATTGTATTTATGCAGTGACGAAGCTTCTTTTATTACAGGATGCGATTACCCGATTGACGGAGGTTTTACAACATTAAATAACTAATTTTAAACAAAGACAATGAAACTAATAAGATACGGAGCAGAAGGACAAGAAAAACCAGGTGTTATTATTGATGAGAAATACTACGATGTTTCTCACCTGGTGAATGATTATGATGAAAAGTTTTTCTCCGGGAATGCTATTGAAGAGTTAAAAGAAAAAATTGCTGCCGGCGGACTTACCGAAGTTAATCAGGATGTAAGATTAGGCGCACCACTGGCAAGACCTTCAAAAATTGTTTGCGTAGGACTTAATTATAAAGACCACGCCGAAGAAACTAATATGCCTATACCATCTGAACCTATTTTGTTTTTTAAATCTACTACAGCCTTAGTTGGTCCTAACGACGATCTGATAATTCCCAAAAACAGCACTAAAACAGACTGGGAGGTTGAACTGGCTATAATAATAGGAAAAAAGGCCAGCTATGTAGAAATGGAAAATGCATTGGATCATGTTGCAGGCTATGCTTTGCACAATGATTACAGCGAAAGAGCTTTCCAGATCGAAAGAAACGGGCAATGGGTAAAAGGGAAAAGTGCAGATACATTTGCACCACTAGGTCCTTTTATCGCCACAAAAGATGAAATAAAAGATGTAAATAACCTGAGACTTTGGCTGAAAGTAAATGACAAAAAGGTTCAGGATGGTAATACTTCAAACTTTATCTTTGATGTAGCTTATATAGTAAGTTATATCAGTCAGTTTATGACCTTACTTCCGGGAGATGTAATCTCAACCGGAACACCTGCAGGAGTAGGAATGGGACAGAAACCAGAAGCATGGTATCTGAATCCGGGAGATGTTGTAGAATTAGGAATAGAAGGACTGGGAACAAGTAAACAAAATGTAAAAGCTTATTCCTAATGAGAAAATATGCACTAGCTTTAGATCTTAAAGACGACGACGAGTTAATTCGTCAATATGAAGAATACCACAAGCAGGTATGGCCTGAAATTCTGGAAAGCATCAAAACTTCCGGAATACAGAATATGGAAATCTACCGTACAGATAACCGACTTTTCATGATAATGGAGGTTGGGGACGATTTTTCCTTCGACGCAAAGGCTGAAGCAGATGCAGAAAACCCGAAAGTTCAGGAATGGGAAAAGTTGATGTGGGATTATCAGCAGGCACTACCCAAATCTAAGCCTGGCGAAAAATGGGTGTTAATGGACAAAATATTTAGTCTGTAAAAAATGATAGACACTCACGTTCATTTCTGGCAATACGATAAGGTCCGCGATAGCTGGATCGATGATAGCATGGAAGTTATCCGTAAGGACTTTCTGCCTTCTGATCTCGAAGAATTGCTGGTAAGTAACAGCGTTGAGGGTATTGTTGCTGTACAGGCAGATCAGAGCCTTACGGAAACCAGATTTTTGCTGGATCTTGCAGAAAATAATCCTAAAATACTGGGAGTTGTAGGTTGGATAGATTTCCTGAGTGATAATTTCGAAGAGCAGCTACATACATTTAGAAAATATTCTAAACTAAAAGGCTGGCGACATATTGTGCAGGCAGAACCGGAAGGCTTTTTAGCTTATCCACAGTTTGTGGATAATATAAGAAAGCTGAAAGCGTATAATTATACCTATGACATTCTGGTTTATTATTCGCAAATGGGAGAAGTCATTGAGTTTGCTGAAAAACTTCCAGAGCAAAAGTTGGTTTTGGATCATATGGGCAAACCGGATTTAAGAAGACCAGAGATAGCTTTTTGGAAAAAGAATATTGCAGCATTGGCAAAATGCGAAAATGTATATTGCAAATTATCCGGACTGGTTACAGAAGCTGAGAAAGGAAAGTGGACAAAAGAAACTTTGGAGCCTTATTTAGATGTAATTTTCGAATATTTCGGAACATCCAGAATAATGTTTGGGAGTGACTGGCCGGTAATGCTTCTGAATACTAATTATGAAGAGTGGATGCAACTGGTAAAAGATTATATACAAAAATTTAGCAAAGAGGAACAGCATCAGATACTGAGCGGAAATGCTGCTGATTTTTATAATTTATAGGATATGAATTTACAACTTGAAAATAAAATTATCATCGTAAGTGGTGGAGCCAAAGGAATAGGAGAAGGCATTGTACGAGTATTGGCTCAGGAAAAGGCTATCCCAGTTATTATCGGAAGAAGTGCTGAAGACAATCAGAAACTTATTGATGATTTAGCCGAAAAAAATCTGACCGCTCATGCTGTAGTTGCTGAGTTGACTCAGCCTGAGGAATGCAGAAAAGCTATAGATGAGATTATTACAAAGTTCGGAAGAATTGACGGGTTGGTAAACAATGCAGGAGTTAATGATGGAGTAGGGTTGGAGAATGGAAGTTATGAGGCTTTTATGCAGTCATTACACAAGAATCTTGTTCATTATTATCTTCTGGCTCACTATGCGCTTCCTGCCTTGAAAGAAAGTAAAGGATCTATTGTAAATATAGGAAGCAAAACTTCTGAAACTGGTCAGGGCGGAACCTCAGCTTATGCAGCATCCAATGGCGGCAGAAGTGGATTGACCAGAGATTGGGCTGTAGAATTATTGCCTTATAGTATCAGGGTAAATGCTGTAATTGTTGCTGAAGCTTATACACCATTATATGAAAAGTGGATCAAGACTTTTGACAATCCTGAGGCTAAACTGAAATCTATAACAGATAAAATTCCTTTTGAAAAGAGAATGACAACGACAGAGGAAATAGCCAACATGGTTGTATTTCTTTTGTCAGAAAAGTCCAGTCATACGACCGGACAGCTTATTCATGTTGATGGTGGCTATGTACACCTTGATAGAGCTTTATAAATACTTCATCACACATATTATTATTTTAACTTTTCAAAAGAGAGTGTTTCCGTCGGGAGGCACTCTCTTGTTTTTTACTTACAATATAGAACCTTATAGGTACTGATTGCCCATAAGGTTTGTAAGTATGTGAGTGATTATTAACTTAATTATTTCTGAAGATCACTTTCGAAAAAGGCCATGGTACTGCCAATCCAAATTGCATCTTTCTTATTGAAATTTACATTCACCATTTCCGCTTTGGTCATTCTTACAAGATTTACCAGGAACTCTAATTTGTTACTTCCTTCTGCTTTACCGAACAATAAGCGGATTTCTGCTTTGGAAAATTCACCATTGATATCCCCAAATATCGGAGCATAATCTACCTTTTTTTGCAAAATGTAATTTTCTTTGTCAGTAATTCTGTCGATATCCTCCTGTACAGGATATATGTTTACACCGCTTCCTGCAAAGGAAAAAAGGGGCTTCAATACATACTGACTATAGCCTAAATTATCCGGAGCTTCATTCAGAAAATAACTTTTCGGAACATAAGTATGGTTTAGCTTTGGAAGGATAAACTTAGAAATTTTGAAGAACCAGTTGGGATGTGTTACCCAGGTTACATCTACATCATCTGTAAAATGAAAATCAGTTTTCAGATCTGGAATATTATCCAGTTCATCAAAAATTACCCGATTGTAAATGCGGTTTATTTTGATCTTTCTCCCATTGTCTTCGTAGAAAAGCTGTCGGCCTTCTTTTATAAGCTTGGCCAGGCAAATGGTTTTTATGCCTAGAAAATTTTCAGTTACACTAAAGTCTACAGCCGTTTTTTGCTGTTCAGGGAATATTTCCAGCAGAATTACATTCTCCGGATTTTCGTTTCCAATAATAATATTCCTTAGTTTCTCGATGTAATCATTTATCGGGATACGTCTTTTGAAAGTATCCAGAAAAGGATATACGGATCTTAAATCTTCCTCATACTGGCGTTGAAAGCCAAAAAGGGAAGGAAAAGCCTGTAGTTCGATTAGCTGAGGTTCCAGTCCTCCGGATTCATTTCTGCATATTCCGAAATCAATTGCCAGAAAATGATAATGGGAATCATCACCGGGAACCAAAGCCTGAGAAGGAATAGCTTTGTTTAGTTCTTCGGCAGAAAAAGAATCTATTTGCTGAATAATAGACTCGGCTGCATTAAATAGTTTTTCCTGAAAAACTTTATCAACAAAAATTGGACTTTCTGAAAGTCTGAATCCAATTTCTGTAGATGAATGTTGTTGACAGGTATCTTTTAGTTTTTGATATTTCTCTGGTGAGAAAGCATCATTAAACTGCTTTCTGAGATTCGGAATCATATCATATTTGTGTTTTTAGGCCAGGGAAACAGTTTTGGAAATCTGCTGTGCGGCAAATTCCAAAAATACTGGCAGGATTTCTTTTCTTGTGAGTACTACTTTGTCTTCATCGTCAATACGGTCAATAGTTTCCTGATATTTATCCAATCCGTAATCCTCTATAATACTGTTCTTATATTTTTCAACTTTCAGGGATTCCAAGAATCCTTCTGGATCTGCTTCGGGGTGAAATTGCGTTCCAAATATTTCATCGGAAAACCGAATAGCCATTACAGCCCTTTCCAGATCAACATACGGGCGCTCTTTTTCCAGTGCCAGAATCTGCATACCATGTTTCTCCAGGTGTTCCGTTTTGGGCTGGATAACCTGATAGGCTCTGGAATCTACAGCATAAAAAGGTTCGGGAAGATTTTTCAGTAAAAAATCCTTTTCGCCAGCGTCTGTTTTATGGATCGGCATGACTCCGAAAGAATAAGATTTTCTTTGGGTAACTTCTGCCAAATCCCAATAAATGCAGGCTAGTTGGAATGAATGACAAATAAGGAACATATATTTTTTGGATTCATGTTCTTTGTTATGCTTCCATATAGCATTGAGGAAACGATTGTAATTTTCTTCCCACACAAAACCTTCCTTATGGGGATTTCCGGGACCACCGGAGGAAATGAAGATATCAAAATCTTCAATTTTAGGCATTTCGTATTGATGACGAATATCAAAAATCTCAATACTAACCTGATATCCGGAATTTGTTTTAAAAGTTTCCGATATATCCTTTATATTTCTCATCCCTTGGTTAGGATGATTGTTGTTCATGTCGAGTATTGCGATTCTTATTTCGTGGTTCATAATCTGTATATTTTCTACAAATGTAATAAAGTAAAAATTTGTTTTTCAGTGTTCTATGATGTTAGAGTACGGATTTTTCGGTTTCACGAATCATATAGTCTACGACCTTCTTGATGTCACCTGTCTCGTGAAAAACCTTTAGCTGTCTATCGGCACCGGTACCCATTTTTATAATTTCACGGGCATATTCTACTTCTTTGCGACATCCCAGTTCATCAACAACATCATCTATAAATTCCAGTAATTCTTCCAATAGAATTGCGTAAGGTACGCTGGCCTCCTTACCAAAGTCTATAAGGTCTGCGTGTATCCCGTCTTTAGAAGCCCGCCATTTATTTTCACTCAGTAGTAATCTGCGGTAAGAACGGAAACTGATATTCTGCCTGTGCATTTTATAGATTTTGGCAACTAAAGACTGCATAATTGCCGCAAGGCAGGTTGTCTCATCTATCGTAAAAGGCATATCACAAATCCTGAACTCTATCGTCGGATAAAAAGGATGAACCCGAAGATCCCACCATATCTTTTTAGCATTATCTATAGTACCGGTTTTTATCATCAGGTTAACATAAGCGTCGAACTCTGCAACACTGCTAAAATAACTTGGAATACCTGTTCTAGGAAACTTGGCAAAAACTTCTTGACGATAAGATTTAAAGCCCGTAAGTCTGCCTACCCAAAAAGGAGAGTTGGTAGAAAGTGCATAAACGTGGGGCAGGAAGTAACGCATTACATTCTGAATGCGGATTCCTTCTTCTCTGTCCGGAATACCAATATGTACGTGAAGACCAAAGATCAGGTTAGATCTGGCAACATCACCCATATCGTTTACAATTTTATTATAACGCTCGGCTTTGGTAATGATATTGTCTTTCCAATGAGAGAAAGGATGGGTTCCTCCTCCGGAAACACGAAGCCCCTGATCGTGTGCTATTTTTACCAGCTGACGTCGCAGGCTGGTAAGCTCCTCACGCGCCTGTTGAATATTCTGACAAATACCTGTTTCCATTTCTACCATGGACTCATGCATTTCATGCTTGAGATTTTCACTCAATATTGCCTTTCCACTTTCTATAATTTTGGAAACGTGTGAAACCAAATCCCGGCTTTCCGCATCGATAATCTGGTACTCCTCTTCTATACCTATTGTGAATTTGTGCATTTTGTGTGTCTTTAATTTTTAGTTTGAGAAGCCCGCATATAGCGGATCTATTTTACAGAATCTTTTACAAAGGTTCCCCACGAAATATTCGGCTTGCCCGGAACATATTCATTAGCTTTTTCAATAGCCAGTTTAGCAGCATGCTCTACAATCCAGTCGAAATTTTCCTCTCCTACAGAATTTCTGTCGGCATCTGGTGCCGGGTTGCAGAAATCGATAGCGTAAGGAATACCGTCTCTTACAGCAAACTCTACAGTGTTAAAATCGTAACCTAAAGCCTCATTCATTTTAATAGTATAGTTGTGAATGGTTTTTAGTAAGTCTTCTAATTGCTTTCCTGAATATTGAGATTTTGCAGCATATCTCAAATGATGTGGATTTCTTGGCTCGTAAGGCATAATATGAACATATTTTTTGCCCAGACAGTATACGCGATAATAGTCTTCAAAAATAATTTCTTCCTGTACCATCATGACCAGTTGCTCCGTTTCCGAAAGTTTATTCCACAAGTCTTCAGGGCTTTCTACACGATAAACATTTCTCCAGCCACCACCATCATGAGGCTTCATATAGGCAGGAAAACCTACATAATTGAAAATATATTCCCAGTTATGTGGAAAGGTAAGGTTCCTGAACGATGTTTCGCTTGTATTGGTTGGCCTGTCATTGGATGGCAGCAAAACTGTTTTTGGCAAAGGAATTCCCAGCTTGGTCATTAATGCATTGTTAAAGAACTTCTCATCTGCACTCCACCAAAAGGGATTGTTGATAACATAAGTACCATTAAGTGCTGCATTTTTTAGATAAGCACGATAGAAAGGAACATCCTGAGAAATTCGGTCTATAATTACAGCATAGCCATAATCTACACCCTGCTCCAGCACATCAATCTTAACCGGTTCAGCAATAATCTCACCTTTTCCCAGTTCGTTTACTTTATCTATAAATGCCCAAGGGAAAGTATCTTCCATCCCAAATAGTATTCCGACTTTTTTTGCCATAATTGTATGTTTTCTGTATTAAATATTTTAGTTAAGAGTTGTTCTTTATGAAAAATAAGCGCTTATAAATTTTGGAAAAACCATTCTCCACAAAGGCCAGTCATGGTTAATCCATTTAGCCTCATCGTACCAGTGGTCAATTCCCTTTGAGCGTAGAATGTTGGACATTCGGATATTTTTATCCAGACAAACATCCTGATCGGAGGTGCTGAGGACAATATGCATATGCCCGAATTTCCAGGAAGCATCGTCCCGCATAAATTCCTCAGGACAATTGAAATAAACGGTATCGTTGCTAAAGCCATCCATAAAATTTCGGATAGAGAAAGCTCCGGACATCGCTATAAGGTGGGAGATTACATCTGGATAGCGGAATGCAAAATTGGTGGCATGATAGGCACCAAAGCTACAACCGGCAATAGCTACACGATGTACCTGATGAGTTTTCTGGATAAACGGAATATATTCCCGGATAAGAAACTGGACATAGTTCTCGTAACGCCATATTCTTTCCTGAGGAGAAATATTGTCGTTGTAGAAGTTCTCTTTATCCAATGTTTCCAGATTAAACAGCTTTACTTTTCCACTCTCAGTGAAATGATCTATAGATCCGTTAAGATGAAAATCTGAGTTTTGAGTAAGGCTTCCTTGCGACGTTGGGAACATAATAATAGGATGTCCGAAATGCCCCGTCACCTGGATATTGATTTTTCTCCCTAAAACATGGGAGTAGTAGTCTGTGTATTCTACCTGTGGCATATTTGTGTTTTTAGTGTTTAGGATGTTGGTTTTGCCTGTGGAGGAAGAATGCTAAGATGATGTGCATAGATTTTTTCTGCTGCATCATCCAATGCTTCGGTTATTTTATCAGCAGAATCCGATTTATACAGAAGGCTGATATGATGTTCCAGATTTAAAGACTTTACCAGTTCCTCTCTTTGGAAATCAGCAATGTCAGGATGTTTGTCTTTTGCCAGAGCGATAATAAGCCCGGAAAAATAATTTCTATCGTAACTAAGATCATATTTGTTCTTATTGAGAACATCTGTTTCAATTTTCACCCATTCCCGCCAAAGATTGATATTGGTAGATGCTTCCACCATGTCCGGAATATGTGCTCCGCCTACACGGGAAGATGTTTCCAGAAAGTAAAACTTTCCATCTTCATTACTTTTGATAAATTCCGAATGGGTAGCACCATGTACAATCCCAAATTTGGAAAGAACCTGCTGGTTTATTTCTGCTAAGCTTTTAAAGTCTTCTGAATTTTCTGCAAGTGTCTTGGTTCGGAAGATACCACCATCATGCGATACCGCCATAGGTGGAGAAAGGTATTTGGAGCAGGAAATAAATTTAATTTCTTTGTTGTAAACTAAACAGTCCACATGAAAAACATCTCCGGGCTTGAATACTTCTAACAGAAAATGAATGCGGTCTTCACCAAGTGTTTCCATTACTTTCCAAAGCTCTTCTGCCGAACGTATTTTCTTTATGCCACTGGCAGATGCTTCAGATCGAGGTTTAAGAACCCAGGGTGCAGGATTTTCTTCAATAAACTTCGCAATAATGCTATCATTAAAAACAGGAGCAAAAGGAGGAATTTTAATTCCGCTGTCCTTTGCCATCTGGCGCATGGCCAGTTTGTCTCTGAAGTATCGATAGGTCGTTTGTCCCATTCCCTGTATACGGAAGGTTTCCCGGATTAGTGCAGCCTTTTCCACATCGAAATCATCTAAAGCGATAACGGTATCTATATTGTGGATCTTCATAAGATAGGCAAAGCCCTGTATCATATGGTCGGAATTCCAAACCGAAGGCAGGGTTTCCGGCATGTAATAAACCTCGTCTATGGCATGCCATGGCCAGTTTTTTTCTTTCAGGCTTTCGGAAGTAATCAGGATGACTTTATTGCCCAGCTTTTTGCATTCATCCATAAAATCATAGCCTTTATAATAGCTGGAAAGGCAAACGAATGTTTTCATCTTGTGTTTTTAGTTTTTACAATTTTTCTATAAAGTCTATTAGGAGTCTTACACCATAACCAGTGGCTGCCTTCTCTTTTGCATAAATTACATTCCCGAAACACATGGCTGCAATATCCAAGTGTGCCCATTTAGGATGCTCGTTGATGAAATGCTTTAAAAAAGTAGCGGCAACTATACAATCGCCTACAGGTTTCAGTGAAATATTTTTAAAATTGGCTACATCCGATTTAATCTCGTCCTCCCAATCTTCCCATAATGGAAGATTCCAGAGACGCTGTCCTGTTTTCTGTCCGGATTCCTCTAGCTGCACTTGCAGACTTCTATCGTTTGAAAAAAGAGCTCCACAAGTTGTTCCGAACATGCGTACAGCACTTCCTGTAAGAGTTGCCAAATCTATCAGATAATCAGTTTTATAATTTTTTGAAAGATAGCTAAGCCCGTCTGCAAGAGTCATGCGGCCCTCGGCATCAGTATCTATCACTTCTATTGTTTTGCCATTATAGGCAGTAATCACATCACTCGGCAGGTAAGCATTGTTGGAAACGGCATTGTCAGTTATAGGAAGTACGGCCGTAATATTTACCGGTAATTTCATTTCTGCAGTGGCTATCAACGCACCCAGAACAGCTGTAGCACCACCCATATCACTTTTCATATAGTGTAGATTAGTGGCAGGCTTTATAGAAATTCCGCCAGTATCAAAAAGTACACATTTGCCTACCAGTCCTATTGTCGGAGCATCTTTAGTTTCAGATTTATATTCCAGAATAGTGAAAGCGGCCTCCTGGTGGCTGCCTTGGTTAACTGCAAGAAATGCTCCAAGCCCCAATTCTTCACATTGTTTGCGGTTATATGTAGTTAGTGTGAAGTTGTATTCCTGAGCTTTGTCTTGTATAAAATTACTTAGCTGTGGTGCCCTTTTAAAGTTAGCAGGTTTGTTCAGCCAATCCATACAAATAAACTGACCTTTACAAATAGCCTTTATTCTGGTATATTTTTCATCAAACTGCTCAATATTTCCCCATCGGAATTCAGGATCCCATAGCGGGTGTGTCGCCTGAAAAGGATACAGGTAGGTTCCTAGATAAAACCCTAATAAAAGGCTTTCTATTTCCTGGGGACCTAAAATATCAGCATGTAAGAATGTAATTTTTGCGGATAATTTTTCCCTGTAATCGTAAGAAAACTTCTGACCAATATCTGTAAGGTTGTTTTCTGTATACGAATCTCCAATACCTACTAGCAAGGAAGTTTCATTATCTGATGCCAACACGAAACTTTCATTCTTTTTCCCTGAAAAAAATGAATGCAAAGAATCTGGAAAGAGATGTCGAGTTTCTTTCCATGAAGATTCTGAGTAAATATAAATATGTTGGGTAGTGTCAGACATTTTGTTTTGCTTTATTGTATTTTCTCTTTCTTTCCTTAGGATTTTCCAGCTTATCGAAGAACAACCATTCTAATGCTCTTGGAAATTCCTGAGACCAGTAGAACTCCTGATGTTTCCCTTCCGGGTGTATGCTGGTTCTGATATCGAACTCTATAGACTTACTCTCTTCCCACCGCTTCATAGCTATTTTAAACAGATTAATTCGTTTCACCATATCAGAGCCCTCCAGTTCGCCACCATAGATATATACCTTGGTATGATAAGGCTGGTGAAAGCTAAGCATCGGGAAATTATTATTAGGATTTAACCATAATGATGGTGAGAACAGCATCAGTTTGGAGTAGACTTCAGGATATAAAAAGCCGCCATAGATACTGATAAGTGCACCTAATGAACTTCCTCCAATTCCTGTATGTTCTCTATCAGGCAGAGTTCGGAAGTTTTGGTCTACATATGGTTTCAGTGTGTCTGTAATAAAACGGATATACTTCTTGCCTTCAGCTTTTACTGCGAATTTGTTTTCATCTTCGAATACATATTCCTGAATACGATCCTGACTTCCATGTTCTACAGCTATAATTATAATATCACCAATTCCATATTCCGCTAGGAGAGAAAGTTTCTTATCTATTTCCCAGTTGCCATAGGCGCTTTCTTCATTAAATAAATTTTGTGCATCCTGCAGATAGAGTACAGGATAACTTTTCTGAGAGGTTTCATAGTCATAAGGAAGAAGGGCCCATACTTTTCGGGTTTTATTCAGTTGTGGTATATAGAAATTTTCAGAGATCAGTTCTATCTTTGGGAAATATTGTTCTTTGAACGGAGCCCAATTCAGGCGCCAGTCTTCAACAATATCTTCTGCCTTTTTCGCTTGTTTTTTTACTTTTCTGTTGGCAGTGAAATGCCCTTCACTATCCATCTCTACATTTTCCCAGCCTCCTTTGGTAAATTTATATTCTACTTCGGAAGGCAATTTATCATCACTTATTTCTATAAAGTATCCGTCTTTAGTCTTTTGCAGGCTATAGCTTTTATCCCGTGGATTCCAGTTGTTAAAATTCCCGGTGATGAATATCGTTCTTTCATCGTTTTTATCTGTTTTTAAATAAAACTTCATCAGAATTGTGTTTTTGTGCTGAATTGTTTAATTCTATTAAAGTTAAATAAAAAATGTAATTATGCAATACTTTGTAGTTTATTTTTATTTTAAATGGGTGTTTGTTTAGAGAATAGTAATGGTTATCGGGGTAAATGGATATTATTTCACTTTTTAGCGTTGTTTTTACAGATTGAGTTTACATTAAATTAAAACTGAGGAATAGGAATAGAAAACCGCTGTAATGTGCATGGATAAACAACTTTGATGTTTTTATCTTCTGAAAGCTGATAATAAGTTGGTTAGATATTTCAAATGGATAAACTTTCAGGAAAGAGAATATTTCTGAAAATAAAAAAGCCCGTCGTTAAAAAATTAACAACAGGCTCTATAGGAAATGAATTTAGAATTAAATTTTCTGCATTTGTATTCAGCCGCAAAAATAGGAATGAAATTTTGTATGACCTTACGGGAAACCGTAATGGAGCAGTTTTTTATATAATTCCCAGATCTTTACAGAAAGCAACAAGCTGTTCGTTGTTGTTTACCTGAAGCTGATCTTTCAATATATTTAAACGTTTTTCTACACTGCTAAGGCTGCTGGGAGAGATGTTTTCCTGCTGCAGATATATAGGAATATTCTTTTGCAGAATGCCTTCTGCCAGGAGAGAAATAACTTTTACATCAAATGAAGAAAATTCAAAAGAATTAATCTCTTTCAAAGATTGCTGAGAATCTGTTGATAGGTATTTCTTTCCGTTATATATAGTATCTATGGCCAGCTTTAGTTCTTTTACATCTGTCCTGCCTTTGTGAATATAGGCATCTACTCCATAATCCTTGAACAGAGAATCTATAATTCCGGCCCTCTTTTCTGCAGAAAATACAATAACAGCTAAATTAGGTGCAACACTTTTAGCCAGGGTGATAAGCTCAAACCCAGATTTTATCCTTTGTATATTCTGATCTTCTTCAAAAGACAAATCTGTGATGAGTAACTCATAGGGATTCTTCAACTGAACCGATTTTTCAATTCTGTCCAGAGCTTCATCACAATAATATACAAAATCTGTAGCTGAAGCAGGGTAGTCCTCTAGTGTTTTCTGTACAGAAAGATTTGCACTTTCATGGTCTTCAGCGATAAGTATTTTTCTAAACATAATCTGTTGTAATTAAGGTATGGATATCTCTGCCAGAAATCCTTTTCCTTCATTTGGTAATATATATAATATTCCTTTTATATGAGTTGTCCGTTGTTGTATACTTTGTAATCCATTATTGTGAGAAGCTTTTTCATCCAGTCCGGTTCCATTATCAGAATATCTGAGATGAAATTTTCCTTCTTCAGAACTGAATTTTATAACAACTCTGTTGGCTTGGCTGTGTTTCTTTGTATTTACTAAAAATTCCTGCAGTATGAGAAATACTTCTTCCTGAATGTCTGTTTTCAGGGGATTCCATATAGTATCTTCGTTTCCGACGACGAATATTCTTCGAGAGCTATTTTGGAAAGATAAACATAACTCAGAGATACGATCTTTAAACTTCTTTTCAGAAGAAGATAAAGGATTATAGGAGATATCTCTGGATTTTTGATACATCATCTCCAGTTTATCCAGGATCTCATCTTTACTAAAGTCATCATTATACTCTATTCTGGACATTACCTGATAAAGCCCGTTGGCAACCACGTCATGTACCTTTTTAGAAAGGATAAGCCGTTCTTCTTTTATTTTATCCTGTGCCAGAAGCTCGAGTTTGGCTTTCCTTCGTTTGTACCATAGTATTCCGGTAATCAGCAGAAGTATAAGCACACCCGATACAGAATAAATGAAGACCTGCTGACGAATTATTTTATATTGGTTATGTACCAGGTTTTTTTCCAGATTCAGTTTTGCTATGCGGTTTTTATCACTTTCAAATCGGATAGCTGCAAATTGATTTTTGTAGGTATTATTACTTTCCTGTATACTGTCTGAAAGCTTATAATATTCTGTAAAGTGCTTCTTGGACTGATCTCCCTTTTCCAGTATAATCATATTCTGCAGGGCTTCCAGTCTGTCAACGGGAGATTTTAGTTTGTTTGCGATATTATACATCTTGTCAGAGTAAAAGATTGCAGAGTCTTTGTTGTTATGAAGATAATATTCTGATAAATACGCATAGGATGCATCCAGACCCCAGTCATCTTTTTCCTTTGCATAATATTTTTTAGCTTCCAGATAAGCAGAAGTTGGGTTGTGCTTAGGATCTTCATACCATAAGGTTTTAGCCAGGTTAGAGGATACTTTATAATAGATATCGTCTTTTGCCTGAAGGTTGTCTTTTATTTTTTTGAATACTGAAACTGCTTTTCCATATTTTTTCTGATTATGATAGCAGTTTGCCAGATTATTCATAATCATAATCTTTTCAATCCTGTCCTGAGAAAACTGATAGGCTTTCTTGTAATATTTCTCAGCATCAGCATAGTTTTTTAAACTATTGGAGGCAACACCCATGTTATTATAATTACTGGAAAGGAAGCTGTGATGATTTGGATTCTTTTCGTTTAGAAACTTTAATGCAGTAATGCTGGTTTCTATACTCCCCATATTATCGCTTACCCGCTCCTGAATAATAGCCATGTTTACAAAGCTTTTTCCTGCAGAAAAACTATCACCGGCTTTTATATAGGCATCTTTTGCTTTGTCCAGATAGATAAAACCATTTTTGTCATCGCCTTTGTCAATAAACTTCCATGCTTTATCATAATCTGCATTGGGGATGGAGTGTGGTGCTGTTGTTCCCTTGGTACTAGTTGTTTTAGTACACGATGTAATAAAAATAGCTGTAATTAAGAAAAATAAACAGTGCTTCAAAATTTAAATGGCTAAATGGCTTTTGCTAAAAAAAAGGGGTATGAGTGACAAATTTAAAGAATAAAGATGAATTTCTGAATAAAGTCCGGCTACTTCTTTTTTGTAGATATTCTGCAATTGTATGTTCCTTGAAATAAGAAAATTTAATATTGGATTAACAATTTTATAATACGTAGAAAATTATTATTTGTAAATATTTGATCAATTTTGACACATAAAATTTACAAATAGTAAAAATGAAAGCTAATAACCATTTCTTTAAAGCTATTGTTTTGAGTCATAAATCCAATAGTATAGAGGACTTCATTTTTATGAAATGTGCTAACGTATCATAGTCATGAAATCATCACAGGAGAATAAAACAAAACAATTTACTTTTCTTTTATATAGTTCAATAGCAGCTTTCGGAGCATACTTTTGCATGTATGCTTTCCGAAAGCCATTTACAGTTGCCCGCTACGATCATTTGCAGGTTTGGGGTGTAGATTATAAAATCGTCCTTATTCTATTGCAGGTTCTGGGATATGCAACATCTAAGTTTATCGGAATTAAAGTAATATCGGAACTCACTCCCAATAAGCGCAAATTCTATTTTCTGGGATTAATTCTGATGGCAGAGCTGGCATTGTTCCTTTTTGCAATCGTTCCGGCTCCGTATAATGTAGTATTTATGTTCCTGAATGGTTTGCCTTTGGGAATGATTTGGGGAATAGTATTTTCATATCTGGAAGGTCGGAAAACAACCGAGATATTAGGTATTATTCTCTGTACAAGCTTTATAGTTTCCAGTGGTGTTGTAAAGTCTGTCGGAATGTGGGTCATGCAGTATTGGGGTATTTCAGAATTTTGGATGCCTGTAGTAACGGGAGCATTATTCCTTTTACCCTTGCTGGTTTTTATTTTTTTACTGGAAAAAATCCCGGCGCCTACAGCAGAGGATATTGCCGAAAAATCTGAACGTGTACCAATGAACCGTTCAGAGAGAAAGAAAGTGTTTCGTCAGTTTGCACTGCCTTTTAGTTTTCTTATTCTGTTTTATACTTTACTTACGGCTTTTAGAGACTTTCGGGATAATTTCGCAAGAGAGCTTTGGGATAGTATTGGTTATACAGGAGATGTAAGTGTATATAGTAAATCCGAAATCGTTGTCTCGCTTATTGTACTTCTTATTTTCGGAGCACTCTATTTTATCAAGAATAATATTAAAGCATTATATATCTATCATTATTTGCTGTTACTGGGCATCGTAACATTAGCAGCTTCCACTTTGTTGTTTCAGTACCATCATATCGGAGCTTTTATCTGGATGGTGGCAACAGGTTTTGGATTATATATATGCTATGTACCTTTCAATGCATTGTTTTTTGATCGGTTTATAGCTGCTTTTAAAATTAAAGGAAATGCAGGATTCCTTATCTACCTGGCCGATTCCTTCGGTTATTTAGGAAGTATGCTGGTTCTGTTGTACAAAAACTTTAGCGTCGGAGGAGTCTCCTGGTTAGATTTCTTCTGCTCAGGCACCTATATATTGTCAGCAATAGCCTTATTAGCTGTATTGTATTCATATTTCTACCTCAATCGTAAATTTAATAACTCTGAAAATATACATAAAGAAAAAAAATGGAAAACGAATTTGACCTTATAGTAATCGGGGGCGGAGTTCTGGGAACCTTCCATGCATATCATGCTTTGGAAAAAGGACTTAAAGTAGCAGTACTGGAGAAAGATAAAGCTCCTCAAAGCGCTACAACCCGTAATTTTGGACAGGTAGTTCCTTCCGGAATGGATACTAAATGGCAAAACTATGGAAGAGAAAGTTTGCAGATTTACAAAGAGCTGCAAAGTAAATTTGACATTACAGTTCGTCAGAATGGTTCGGCCTACTTTGCCTCCAATGATGAAGAAGTAGCCTTGATAGAAGAGTTGTATCAGATCAATAAAAACAATGACTATACGTCGGTGCTTCTTACAAAAGAAGAATGTTTGGCCAAATATCCGGGACTTCGTACGGATTATATAAAAGCCGGGTTGTTCTTTCCGGAGGAAGTTACGGTAGAGCCTCGCACAATGATCCATAGGCTACAGGCTTATCTGGTACAGGAGAAAGGATTAAAGTTGTTAACATATCAACAGGTAATTCATTGCTCAGTGCAAAGTGGAGAAGCTGAAGTTCTGACTTCTTTAGGGAATAAGCTTTTAGCACAGAATGTTATCATTTGCAATGGTAGCGAGTTCAAAACACTGTATCCGGAGTTATTTGCACAAAGTGATCTGGAGGTTACCAAGCTGCAAATGTTGCAGACGGCGCCACAGCCATCTGATTATACTTTGCCCGGATCAGTACTAACGGGACTTAGTATCCGCAGATATGAAAGCTTCCACGAGTGTCCATCTTTTAATGAGATAAAATCAAGAGAAGAGAAAGATACACCCGAGAAGAAATGGGGTGTGCACATCCTTTTCAAGCAAGCTGCAGACGGATCAGTTATAATAGGAGATTCTCATGAGTATGCAGATGTAAAGGACATGGATGATCTTGGATATGATATTAAAGAAGACATCAATGCTTTTATGCTGGCAGAAGCCCGAAAAATAGTAGATCTTCCTACTTATGAAATTCAGAGACAATGGTTCGGAGTTTATTCACAATGTAAAACCCACGATGTGTTTGAGCATTCAATTGACGGACAAATTCATATTATCACAGGTATCGGTGGTAAAGGAATGACCGGAAGTGCAGGTTATTCTAAAGGAAATATCAATAAACTTTTAATGTAATATAAGCGATAGAGAATGGAGAAGAAAATAAAACTGGTTGTTTTCGATATGGCAGGAACAACAATAGATGAAGATAATCTGGTGTATAAAACAGTACAGAAGGCAATAAATGAATATGGATATAATGTAAGCCTGGAAGAGGTATTACAATATGGAGCAGGAAAAGAAAAACAACAAGCCATAAAAGATGTACTAGAAAACTGTACAGAGGAGCAAAATACAGAACAGCAGGCAGAAATAATATTTACACATTTCCAGAAGGCTCTGGAGCTGGCATATGATGAAGTGCAGGTAAAACCTGTAAACGGTGTACTTGAATTGTTTGACAGTTTAAGATCCAAAGGAATAAAAATAGCGCTTAATACCGGCTATGACTCAAAAACCGCTAATAAACTTCTTCAGCAGGTAGGTTGGGAAAATGGCCGTGATATAGATGCTGTGATTACTGCAGACGATGTACTAAATGGGCGCCCGCACCCGGATATGATTTATAAAGCAATGAAAGATTTAGCGATAGATGATAGTCAGTTTGTATTGAAGGCCGGAGATTCCGAAATCGATATAGAAGAAGGAAAGAATGCCGGTTGTGGAATTACAATAGGTGTATTAAGCGGAGCACAGACCCGAGAGCAGTTACAAGCTGCCAATCCGGATTATATTCTGGATTCGCTGGCGGAGCTGGGTCATATTATTCTGGGTTAATATAGAAATAAACAACGAGCATAGTGGAGGAGAGGTTTCCTCTGTTTACAGGGACATGTGGAATTCTTCCATCAAAAAATATAGAATCTCCCTGCTTCAGCAGAACTTCTTCTTCACCAATGATATAAGTACACTCTCCCGAGATTATAAACTTAAATTCAAATGCATCGGTAACCACCTTTTCCCTTTTTGAATTTGGATGTACTTCTAATAGTACACATTCGAAGCCTACAAAAGGAAATTGCTTACTGAATATATGCTGATATATAAAACCTTCAGCATTTTCTTCCTTTTCAATCAGCGTCATTTCTTCTTTCCTAAAGACAAGGAAAGGGTTTTTGGATTGCACAGGAAGATCTTTGAAGAATAAAGCAATATCTGTTTCCAGAGCAGAAATCAGAGAAAATAATACGGGTAGGGAGGGAATAGTGCGTCCATTTTCCACGCGGGAAATAAGACCGTTGCTTACGTCAGCTCTTTGTGCAATGTCATTAATTGTAAGCTTTTTATCCTTTCGTATTTGTTTGATTCTCTTTCCAATAGTAATAATGTAATCTTCCATATTTCAGCTCTCCAAAAAATATTGGGGCTTTAAAGATATAAATTTTGATTGTTTTCTGTGAATCACTGTGCAAATAAAACCAGAAAAAATAAACGGAAAAAAAGGTTTTTTCAGAGAGCTGCGAGGATGATAATTTAATACTAAAGTATGTCAATATTGTATTACAAAATTGCTTAGAAAGTGACTTAATTGCGTCTTCATTTGCCGGAGGTAATTGCTGTTAGTAGTGCTTATTTATATAAAAATTTAATAAACAATAATTCTAATAATTAAACTTAAACCATGAGAAGAAGCTCAATTATTGCCCAAGGCTCTTTGAAGGTCGCTATTGCGTTTTTCCTGTGTACTTCCTACACTGCTATCGCCCAGCAAGTACCTTTAAAGAAAGAAAACTCCAAAAAAGCGGATACATTATCCAGATCTAAAGATATAGATGAGGTAGTTGTTGTCGGTTTTGGAAAACAGAAAAAAGTTAATCTTACCGGCGCCGTAGATATGGTTTCAGCAAAGAAGCTGGAAAACAGACCTATCACCAATATCGGGGCAGGTTTGCAAGGCCTTATTCCTAACCTTAATATTACCATAGATAATGGTAGGGCTACTTCGGCAGCAAACTTTAATGTAAGAGGGTTCACCAGTGTAAATGGAGGTAATCCTTTAATTTTGGTAGATAATGTACCTTATAGTGGTGAGGATCTATCAAGGCTAAATCCTGCGGACATAGAAAGCGTTTCTGTACTAAAAGATGCGGCATCAGCTGCAATATATGGAGCAAGAGCAGCATTTGGGGTAGTATTGATTACAACTAAAAGTGCAAAAGGAGGTCAGCTGAATGTATCTGTAAATACCAATACAGCATACAGAACTGTAGGAAAGCTGCCGGAATTGGTAATAGATCCTTTGACTGTTATGCAGTATAAGCATGATGCAGCAACCCCTTTATATAACCTCTTTCCGGAAAATGAAAGAGAATATGCCAGACAGATTGCCAATAATCCAAATCTTCCCCGTGTAATTCTGAGTCCTTCAGACCCTAATTCCTGGGCATATTACGGATCTACTAACTGGTTGAAAGAAGCATATAACGATACAGCACCTACTTTTACCAATAACATAAGTATTTCCAGAAAGTTGGACAAAGTTGGTTATTTACTTTCAGGAGAATATTATCGCCAGGACGGAATGCTTCGATATGGTAACGATATCTATAACAGATATAACATGAGAGGTAAAGTAGATCTTAATATCAATCCATGGTTAGATTTATCTACCAATACAGCCTTTACATTCTCGGATTATGATTCTCCGGTATTTATAGATGATCTTTTCTTTTGGAATGTAAACCGTACGCCATCTCTAAGTGTACCTAAAAACCCTGATGGAACCTGGACAAAGGATGGAGCTAGTATTTTGGGAAGATTGCAGGATGGCGGACGCTCTAAAAATGAATATAGACAAACCCAGATCTCATTTGCAGCGAATGCTTCTATTATTAAAAAGGTATGGGATTTAAAAGCTGAAGCAACTTTCAGAAATACATCATCAATTACCCGTTCCTATGATATTCCCGTGTCTTACAAAACAGGACCAATGCAGCCTATCTCTTATACAGGTTCTACAACATCATGGGCCAGAAACGAGAATATGACCGGAAGGTATTATGTATATAATGTATATACCGATTTTCATAAAAACTTTGGAAGCCACTATATCCAGTTATTAGGAGGTTTTAACCAGGAATATAACAGATATGGCTACTCTTCAGCAAAAAGAAATAATATCATTTCCACTTCATTGCCTTCTATTGGGTTGAGTACAGGGACAATGGAAGAAACCGAAAGGATTATAGAATGGGCATTGCAGGGGATATATTATAGAGCAGCTTATAATTTTAAGAATAAATACCTGTTGGAATTAAATGGCCGTTATGATGGTTCTTCCAGATTCCCGAAAGGTCACCGTTGGGGCTTCTTCCCATCGGCATCTGCAGGCTGGGTATTGTCGGACGAGAACTTCTTTGCAGGAGTGAAAAACACAATCGGTCTTAACTTGCTAAAATTCAGAGGATCTTATGGGGCTCTTGGTAATCAGGATCTGATAGATAAAGATAAGAATACAATAGCCTATCCATATATCCCAACGATGACTACAGGCACTGTAGGGCAAATTCTGGGGGATGGCCGTCCTATTGCAGTTTATGCACCTAACGCTGTATCTGATAATTTTACATGGGAAAAAGTTTCAACAGTAAACTTCGGAGCAGATTTAGCCTTCTTTAATAATCGACTACAATTAAACTTTGATAAGTATACCCGTTATACTAAAGACATGTTGATTCCGGGGAAAATCCTTCCTAATGTTTTTGGTGCATCTGAACCTAAAGTGAATGCAGGAGACCTTAAAACAAAAGGTTGGGAGTTTAGATTAGGTTGGAATGACCAGTTTAAATTAGCAGGTTCTCCTTTCCGTTATAATGTGGCATTTACACTTGCAGATAGCCGATCATATATTACCAGATTTGATAATCCAGCAAAATTACTTTCTGGATATTATGTAGGCCAGGAAATTGGAGAGATTTGGGGAGCTGAAATAGAAGGCTTCTTTAAAGATGAGGCAGATATTAAAAATCACCCTAATCAGACCGCAATGGGTACCGATGATCAATCTTACAGATTCTACCCGGGAGATCCAAAATTCAGAGATCGTAACGGTGATGGTAAAGTAGACATGGGCGATAAGACGGTAAATAATCCTGGGGATCTATACGTAGTCGGAAATACAACTGCCCGTTTTCCATTTAGTTTAGACTTATCCGGAGAATGGAAAGGAATAGACTTACGTATCTTCTTACAAGGGGTTGGGAAAAGAGACTGGTATCCTGGCGCAGGAACAATTTATTTCTGGGGTGTTTATGCACAGCCGTGGACTAACGTAACACAACAAAACCTAGATCATTGGACACCGGATAATCCTAATGGATACTTCCCTGCAGTAAGAGCTTATACGGCAGAAGATAACATGCAGCAGCTAGGTATTCCAAATAAACGCTATATGCAGGATGCTTCTTATGTTCGTGTAAAGAATGTGACTATAGGTTACTCTCTGCCACTGAAAGAAACTTCTAAAATTCATTTTAATAAGATTCGTTTCTATTTCAGTGCTGAGAATATATTCGAGATATCACATCTGAAAGTAAAACTGGATCCTGAAACCTTGGGGCAGGCAGCTTACCCTTTCCAACGTACCTATTCTTTTGGAATGAACTTAAACTTTTAACATCTATAATATCTTAAGCATATAAAAATGAAACTAAATACCTATATATCCACAGGAGTTTTGACGTTATTTACAGGGCTGTCATTAATATCATGTGAAAGCGATTTTCTGCAAAAAGACCCGATAACAGAAGTTACGAAAGATAATTTTTTTAATAATCCTCAGGATTTAGAAACCTATACCAATGGTTTTTACAGTTATATTTCGGCACCATATACCGATGTGTTTTCAGACAATATATCAGTTTATACCGGTGCCAGTAACACAGACAACCTTCTGAGGGGTTCCCTTACACCAGCAAATATAGACGGATGGGACTGGAAACAGCTTCGGTCTATTAACTATATGATTGAAAATTCAGGAAAAGCGAAAGGCGATCAATCATTAATCAGGCATTACAAAGGAGTAGCCAAATTTTTCAGAGCCAACTTCTATTTCAATATGGTGAAAAAGTATGGAGACGTTCCATGGTATTCCACTACTATTGGTAGTAATGACGAGGCAATGCTTTACAAAGCTAAAGATCCGAGAGCATTGGTAATGGATTCCGTGATGGGCGACCTGGAATATGCTTCTGCTAATGTGTTGCCGGCAAAAACGAATAATACCATGATTACGAAATGGGCCGCGCTTACATTATTGTCCAGAGTTGCATTGTATGAAGGTACATTTAGAAAATATCATGATGAATTAGGGCTGCAGAATACGTCTGCAAAATTCCTGAACCGTGCTGTAACTGCTTCTCAGGATATTATCAGCAATGGCGGATTCAGTATCTATAATACAGGAAAAGGAGCCGAAGATTTTCGGGCTTTGTTTGCCAGTAATAGCCTTGCTGGTAATAAGGAAGTTATTTTCTTACAAAAAAATAATAAAGACCAGGGAGTAAGTAATAATACCCACACAGTACTGGGATGGCAGTGGGCGCTGAATGGAAGTCTTGCAGATGAATTCCTGATGAACGACGGAACGCCTTTTACTTCAGTTACAGATTATGATAAGAAAACATTTACTGAAGTATTTACCAACCGTGATCCGCGTATGGCAGAAACGATTATGCCTCCGGGGTATGCAACAATTCCGAATGGAGATCCTTATATGCTTCAGCCTGCTTTTGGTGGATATCTTCAGATTAAATTCTATCCGAGAGATCCGTCATTAAGAGGAGGATGGGATTTAAATTATACAGACCTTCCTATATACAGGTATGCTGAGGTATTATTGGTTAATGCAGAAGCGAAAGCAGAATTAGGAACTTTAACGCAGGGTGATCTCGATAATACCGTAAATCTTTTGCGTAGAAGAGTGAAAATGCCAGATCTTTCTATGCTAACAGCCAATGCAACACCAGATAACTATCTTGCAAAGCAGTATCCCAATATTAACGGTGGAAATAGAGGCGTTCTTTTAGAGATCAGACGTGAACGTCGTGTTGAATTGGCTTGTGAAGACAAACGATTGGATGATTTATTCCGTTGGAAGTCCGGAGCATTATTGGGACAAGCTTCCAAAGGTATTTATACCCCGGCGCTTGGAGCAATGGATGTGACAGGTGATGGGAAACCAGATATTGCAATTCTTGAAGCTCCTGGAAAAGAAGATCCATTGAGTAATGTTCCTGCGGATATCAGAGCGAAACTAACCAAATTTTATATTTCCGATGGTGTTTTCTATCTTTCAGGAGGTACTTCAGGTAATATTATGTTCGAAAAAGACAGACGACTGCCAAGAACATTTATTGATCCTAAATATTACTATCTTCCAATACCGGCAAGTCAATTAATTCTTAACCCTAAACTTAAACAATCACCGGGGTGGTAAAATACCTTCCGGAGTTTTGAAGACTAATATTAAAGAAACAGAATAAGATATCATGAAAAGAAGAAAGTTTTTGGCAAAAGTTCCGCTTGCAGCTTCTGCGCTTATGTTAGGTGGAACAGCTACCAATCTTTTAGCGGCGACTCAGAAAGACAAAGATGTAAATCTGAAAAAGAAACTTGTGCTGACGGTAGCACATATAACAGATGTACACTTGCCGGCAGATCCTAAGGTTATGGAACGCTTTGTGAAATGCCTGAAAGAAGTAAAAACAAAAAAAGTAGATTTCTTCCTTAATACCGGAGATTCTATTATGGCTGTTGACAGAGACAATTCTACTCGTCAGGAGGTCTATGATCAGTGGAATGCCTGGGATACTTGTATTAAAGAAGTTGCAGATTATGATATGTACAGTTGTGTAGGAAATCATGATATCTGGTGGGCTGGCGGAAAATCAGATGAAATGTATGGCGTGCCTTATGCAGCTAAAAGACTTAAAATGCCTAATCGTTATTATAGCGCTAAAAAAGGGAAATGGCATTTTATTATGTTAGATGGTAATAATTCTGGAGTAACATTGGACCCTGAACAAATGAACTGGTTGAAACAAGAATTGGAGAATATCCCTCAGGGAGAATATGCACTTATTATGTCCCACTATCCAATACTTACTGTTACCGGAACCTTTGAAGGAGGGCAGCATAAAGATCATGTAGCACTAAAAGACCTTTTCTATAAACATAAAGATAAAGTAAAAGGATGTCTTAGTGGTCATCAGCATCTTTTAGATAGAGCCTGGTACAATGATGTGTACTATTTCTGTAATGGTGCAATGTCCGGATTCTGGTGGGGAGAAGGAGATAAACGATCTGCTAAACCTTTTTATTATCAGGAGACACCTCCTGGGTATGCAATATTAAAGTTTTATGATGATGGTACATTCGAGAATGAATATATCGTTCACCACTACTAATATATATAGAATATAAGATCCGGCGTTAAGCCGGATTTTTGCTTTCTATCATATATAAAGAGGAGATCAAAGCTAAAAAATAGCATTTGAGCTGCCAGAAAGAGCCGTTTTCTGTAGGTACATAAAACAAAAATCCCGTTTTCAAAGCATCTGCTACGATATATATAGTGTATGTAAAGAAGGCTATTGCTTCCAATATGAATATTATGTTAAATTTTTCTCACCTGTATTCAGGTAGTTACGTATATTATGTTAAAAAATATGTTTAGAAGTTTGGTGTATTATAGAAGTTTTTCTACTTTTGCAGTCCTAAACAATGAGAGTTGTTTGGGGGAGCAGGAGATAATTGAGACTATAAAATCGATTAAAATTTTTTAGAAAAAAGATTTGGTCATGTTAATAAAATTTATTAGTTTTGCCCACGC